>CAWJFP010000014.1:0-135934 GCA_963842155.1 uncultured Pseudomonadota bacterium | reverse complement strand
AGTAGTTCCAGCCGATGCCGGCCGTGCCGTACTCGCCGTCCTTGATCGGCTGCGCGTACGCGAGGAACGAGTTCTGGACGCTCGAGTTGTCGGACAGACCGGTGACGATCAGCGAGTACGTCGTCGCGATCTCCGGGCGGTCGAGCAGCGCCAGGCCCGCGGGGTTGTAGTAGATCGCGTACGCGTCGTCGGCGACCGCGGTGAACGCGTTGCTCATGCCGCTCACGCGCGCGCTGTTGCCGAGGTCGTCGTAGGCCGCGCGCGCGGGCGCGACAAGCGCGGCCGCAGCCAGCGCCGCGACGAGACAAGCGCGGACCACGAGCCAGTTCTTCACCGTCGCGGCCTCTCGTCGATCATGGTGTTCCTTTATATAGTGTGCGGAGCCGGCTCCCGGCGCGCCCGCGGCGGCGGCGAGTTTCATGCGAAGCTTTCGGTTCTGTGTTCGCATGGCTTATCTCACCACCACGAGAGTGCCGGTATAGCTCTTGCCTTCGGACTGGACTCGGTAGATGTAGACCCCGCTGTGCACGACGGCGCCGTTATTCGTACCGTCCCACGGCAAGTAGGAGGAATAGCCGTACCCCAACGAAGAACGGTTGCACACGTGATTGAAAGGCGCCTGCTGTGGGGCGCCAAGCGTCGTGACCTCGCGGCCGGCGAGATTAAAAATCTGCCCCGCGACCGCCGACGGGGCCGGATTGTCGAAGCAGAAGAACGCGACCGCGTTCAGTCCGTTCGGGGCCGTCGGCGTGATGATGCGCGAGGCCGGGCCGAACCAAGTGAAGCTCAAGCCGCTCTGCGCGTACGCGGCCGCCGCCAAGGCCACGACCGCGACGGCCAGCGCCTTCATCGTCGATGCTCTCATGTCGGATCTCCTCGATCTCCTCGATCTGCTCACTTGGCGACCACCACAGTGCCGGTGAGGGTCTTGCCCCCACCGCTGATGCGATAGATGTACACGCCGCTCGTGACGGTTCGGCCGTTCATCCGGCCGTCCCACGTCAAAGTGTTCGGGACCAGGCCGGCGGCCATGTCCGCGATGTGCTCCCCGTGCAGGTCGTAGATGCGGCCGGTCGGCACCACGTTGTTCGGTCCCGGGTCGTAGGTGAAGATCAGCGTCGAGTTGAAGCCGGGGGCGTCCGGCGTGATCACGCGGCTCGAGATGTTCGAGATGTCGAAGACGGGCCCGCTGTTCGTGCGCGACTGGGCGCGGAGCTGGTAGATGCCGAGGTTCGTCGTGTCGAAGTCGACGTTCATGTCGAGCGCGTCGATCTTCCCGTACATCGCGGCCCAGTTCTGGTTGTTGAACCACCAGGCGCCGAGGTCGCCGATCGCGACGAGGTTGAGGCCGCCGGCCAACGTCTCCGGCGGCAGCGGGCTCAGGTTCTCGTCGAACGGCGTGGCCGTGCTGAGCGGGACGTTGTCGGGGACCGCGTCGGCGCCCTGCGTCGAGAAGTGGATCGTGTAGTGCCCCGGCTGCGGCAGCGAGTAGTTCGGCAGCGGCGTCGCCCCGTTCATGTAGGCGAGCCACTGCGCGGACTGGAAGACGCCGTTGCCGGCGTCGAGCGGCCGGCGCGTTCGCACGATGCGGATGTCGCCGCCGAGGCCGTTCGTCGCGCCGATGATGCCGCCGGCGGCCGTCGCGACGTTCGGATCGACCGCGAGGTTCGTCACGCAGTCGTCGATGAAGAAGTAGCGCTCGCCGAGCGTCGAGAGCGTGATCGGCCCCGTCGACTGGCCGATCGTGTTATAGGAGAAGATGCGATAGAAGTAGCTGACGCCGCCCGTCGCGTTGACCAGCGAGGTCGAGGAGATCGTCAGCGTCGAGATCTGCACGAACTGCGAGCAGATCGCCGTCGAGCGGTAGACCTGATAGCCCTCGAGCTGGGTCGGGATCGGCGTGCCGGTGGTGACGAACGGCGTACCGTCCGTGTAGCGCCCGACCGGCGACCAGCCGAGCGTGACCGACGTGCTCGACGCCGCGATCGTGACGCCGATCGGCTCCATCGGGACCTCCGGGAGGATCGGCAGCGGCAGGATCACGACCTTCAGGATCGACGAGAGCGTCGGCGAGCCCGAGAAGTTGAAGGAGACGACCTCGAAGAAGTAAGTCGTCGCCGGCTGCAGGCTCACGACCGTCGTCGAGAGAGCGACCGAGGCGGGCGTCTGCGTCGAGAAGTCGACGCCGTCGGTGCTGATCATCAGCTGGAAGAGCGTGCCCGCCGGGTTGCCGCCCGCCGCCCACGCGAGGCCGACCGAGTCGTAGGTCAGCGAGGTCGTCGACAGCGCGACCGCCGGGGCGGCGAGCGTGATCGACGAGCCCGCCGTCGCGAACCCCGAGCAGCCGTCGCCGCAGGCTTCGACGAAGAAGTAGTACGTCGCGTTCGGGCCGAAGCCCGTCAGCGTCGCGGTGCTCATGACCGTCGTCGACGAGGCCACGACCGGCGAGCGCGTCGGGCTCGGCGAGGCCACGAGGATGTAGTCCGTCGCGCCCGTGGACAGGTTCCAGGAGACGGTGGCCGACGACTGGTACACCGCGATCGGGGCTCCGCCGGTCGGGGCGGCGGGGGCGGTTTGGACTGTCACGACGTTCGACGGCGCCGACGGATTGCCCGCCGCGTTGATCGCGACGATCTCGAACGAGTAGGTCGTGCCGGGGGAGAGCCCTGCCGCCGTGCCCGAGAGGGCGGCCGTGGTCAGCGAGATCGTGTAATCGACGCCGTCCGTGCTGACCTCGACGCGGTACCTCGTGCCGGGCGGATTGACGCTGCCGCCCCAAGCGAGCGAGACGGTGGCGCTCGACACCGCCGTCGTCGACAGCGTCACGGCGGGTGCCGCGAGCGTGACCGTCGAGCCCGCCGTCGCGAACGGGGAGCAGCCGTCGCCGCACGACTGGACGAAGAAGTAGTACGTCGTGTTGGCCCCGAGGCCCGTGACCGTCCCCGTGCTCTTATGCGTGGTCGTAGAGGCGGCGATCGGCGAGCTCGTCGGGCTGGTCGACGCCACGAGGATGTAGTCCGTCGTGCCCATGTCGAGCGCCCACGAGACGGTGACCGACGACTGATACACCGCGATCGGCGAGCCGCCCGAGTCGACGGCGGGCGTCGTGTAGACCTTCTTGACGTTCGACGGCCCGGAAGGATTGCCCGCCCAGTTCAGCGAGACGATCTCGAAGAAGTACGAGGTGCCCGCGGCGAGCCCGTTCACGTTCGCGGTCGTCCCCGACGACGTCAACACGATCGAGTAATCGACGTGGTCGGTGCTGATCTCGAGCTCATACTCGGTCCCGGGCGGATTGACGCCCCCGTTCCACGCGAGCGAGACCGTCGTGCTCGAGACCGCGGTCGTCGACAGCGCCACCGCGGGTGCCGCGAGCGTGACCGTCGAGCCCGCCGTTCCGAACGCCGAGCAGCCGTTGTCGCAGGCCGAGACGAAGAAGTAGTACGTCGTGTTGGCGCCGAGGCCCGTCACCGTCCCCGTGCCCGTCAAAGTCGTCGTCGAGGCCGCGATCGGGGAGTCCGTGGGGCTCAGCGATGCGTTGAGGATGTAGTCCGTCGCGCTCGGCGACAGCGCCCACGCGGCCGTGACCGACGACTGGTAGACGACGGTCGGCGCGCCGCCGAGCGGGACGGCCGGAGGACCGGCGTTCGTCACGACCTGCACGACGTTCGACGGCGCGCGGTCATTTGCGGCGGAAGGCATCGAGCGCCACCACCTCGCCGCCGGCGCCCGGCAGCGCTCCCACCCGCGACGGGGCCTCGCCCGAGACTCGCAGCTCGGCACCCGGCGCGGCGAGCTCGCCCGGGCGCACCTCGCCCTTGAACTGCAGGCCGAACTGCACCGAGGGGTCGACGAAGCCGGTGAGTGCCGCGAAAGGCACGCGCAAGCGCTCTTGCGCCTTGTTGAAGCTGAGCGTGACCTCGAAGGCCTCGTCGGTCACCTCGAGGCCCCAAAACTGATATTGCAGGACGATGGTCATTTCGTCGGGATATTGCGCCTTGAGCTGCGGCGGCAAGCTCACGCCCGGGTGGTCGGTGCGGAAGGTGAGATAGAAATGGTGGTCTGCGGGGAAGCCAGAGCGCGCGACGACCGCAAGCGATTGCCGAACCACGCCCCGCAAGGCCTGCTCGACCATCTTGTCATAACGTAACGGATCCGCTGCCATGGCGTTCACACTCCCCCCGTTCGCCTCGTCGCCCTGTGCCAGCCCGTTATGGCGTCCTCTCAAGGGACGCTGTCGCCCTCTGCCGGGGCGATAATGGAGGGCTTCTGTTGCCAGGTGCCCTCCGAACCCCGCCTAGACCGGCAAAGGCCTAGGACTTGATTTTCGGTGTCGGCGCTGCGTTAAGCAGCGACGGCGACCGGAGCGTAGTTGTCGTTCGCAACTATGCTATCGGCCCGATAACGGCGGTACCATTCCGAGCGAAAGCCACGCCTTTACCCACGCGTCGATCCTATTTCGCCCCCATTGGGCGCACCGCCCGCCGATCACGGGCGTCGCGAGCAAAACTGGTGGAGGCGCCGGGTACTGCCCCCGGGTCCGCAGCGGTTATTACGCGTACCGTTTATCGCCATAGCCGGGTTGCCCCAGCCTTTTGAATATATGCGCTGCCCACGGCTTTGAAAAGCGGCTCCTGCGGCGAGAGCACTGCCAAAATGGCCGGAAGAATTCATCATTTCAGCGGAAGGCCTGCAGAACGCCACCCCTCTGCCGGCTTGCGGCCTCCCGTATCTTGGGGATAGGCTAGCAGGGCTCCACAACATAGAGAGGGTCGGAGCGCTTCCCGATTTGGCGCCGGAACGACGCTGGATGCAGACATGAGCTTGAGCCCCGAGCAGGAGGCCGAGATCGAGGTGCAACGTGCGGCGCGCGCGGAGACGCGGCGCGCCACCGTGCCGGCCTTGGAGGAGATTCTCTACCAGCCCGTTCCGGTGCTCGATCACGGCTTCGTCCGCGTGATCGACTATATGGGCGACGACGGGGCCGTCGTGCAGGCGGCGCGCGTTTCCTACGGCAAGGGGACGCGGCGTGTCTCCGAGGATCGCGGCCTCATCAACTATCTGCTCCGTCACCGGCACACCACGCCCTTCGAGATGTGCGAGATCAAATATCATGTGAAGCTGCCGATCTTCGTGGCGCGGCAATGGATCAGGCATCGCACGGCGAACGTGAACGAATATTCGGCCCGCTACTCGATCCTCGACAAGGAGTTCTACATCCCTGCGCCGGCCCAGCTCGCGGCCCAGTCGCGCGCCAATCGCCAGGGCCGCGGCGAGCTTCTGGAAGGCGAGGAAGCGGCGCACGTGCTCGCCTTGCTGCGCGAGGATGCCGAGCGCTGCTACGCCCATTACGCCGAGATGCTCAACGAGAACGAGGCCGGCGAGCCGCTCGACGAGAACCGCCTCGGCCTCGCGCGCGAGCTCGCGCGCATGAACCTGACGCTCAACGTCTATACGCAATGGTATTGGAAATGCGACCTGCATAACCTGCTGCATTTCCTCTCGCTGCGCGCCGACGCCCACGCCCAATACGAGATCCGCGCCTATGCCGATGTGATGCTCGAGACGGTCAAGCGCTGGATGCCGCTCGTGCACGAGGCCTTCCTGCAACATGGCATGGGGGGCGCGCATCTCTCGGCCGGCGGGCTCGCGGTGGTCCGTCGTCTGCTCGCCGGCGAGAAAGTCGAGCAGGCGCAAAGCGGGCTCTCGGCGCGCGAATGGCGCGAGCTGATGGCGCTGTTGGGACGGGCGTAGCCGGCGACGTTGAGTCCCGCGCCGGTTTTGCCGCCTACTGAATCACGATGCGCGGCGCCTTCTGCGTGCGTTCCTCGAGAATGGCCTGGACCTTCTCCCAGACTGCGCGCGCGATTCCGAGATAGGCCTCGGTAAGCGGGCTCGTCGGGTTCGACACGACGATGGGCTTGCCGCCGTCCGAGGTCTCCCGGATCTCCATGTCGAGCGGCAGCTCGCCGAGGAAGTCGGTGCCGAGCTTCGCTGCCTCCCGCCGCGCCCCGCCATGGCTGAAGATCTCGCTGCGCCCGCCGCAATGGGGGCAGAGGAAATAGCTCATATTCTCGACGATTCCGAGCACGGGCACGTCGACCTTGCGGAACATGTTGAGTCCCTTGCGCGCGTCGAGCAGCGCTATGTCCTGCGGGGTGGAGACGATGACGGCGCCGGTGAGCGGCACCTGCTGCGCCAGCGTGAGCTGCGCGTCGCCGGTGCCGGGCGGCAGGTCGATGACCAGCATGTCGAGCGTCCCCCAATCCACGTCGCGCAGCATCTGCTGGATGGCGCTGATCACCATCGGGCCGCGCCAGATCATCGGCGTGTCCTCGGCGACGAGGAAGCCCATCGACATGCATTTGAGGCCGTAATTCCGCATGGGCTCGAGCAGGCGGCCATCCTTGGTCGTGGGGCGGCCGCTGATGCCGAGCATGCGCGGCATCGAGGGGCCGTAGATGTCGGCATCGAGCACGCCGATCTGGAGGCCGAGCGTCTGCAGGGCTAGGGCGAGATTGGCCGCGGTGGTGGATTTGCCGACGCCGCCCTTGCCGCTCGCCACGGCGACGATCGAGCGCACGCCCGGCACGAGCGCCTTGGCCGCGCCGGCCCCCGCGGCTTGCGGGCCGCGATGAGCCGGGCCTCCGGAATGAGCCTGGCCGGCGTGGCTGCGCGCGCCTTCGTTCCCCGTGCCGGGCGGCTGCCGCTCCGCGGTCAGGACGGCCGTGACCGAGCTTACCCCCTCGAGCCGCAACACGGCCGCCTCCGCCTGCTTGCGCAGGGGCTCGAGCGCGGGCCCGCGGCGCGGATCGACCTCGATCGCGAAGCCGACATTGCCCTCGCGGATGACGAGGCCGGAGACCATGCCGAGGCTGACGATATCCGCACCGCGATCGGGATCGCTGATGCCGCGCAGGGCATCGAGAATCTGCTGCTCCGTGGCGGCGGGCATGCTTGACAGCTCCGTGTGGGGCACGACATGCGGGCAGAGCCCGGCGCCCCCGACATCGAGCCGGGTTTGCACGGGCGGCCTCGCTGACATATAAGGCCATCGGGCGCGTTTGGGAACATGCCGCGCGACACTCGCTGTCCGGGCCCCGCGCCGCCTAGGTTCAAGCGCAAAGGGATCGAATCATGCCGTGGAGCAATCAAGGCGGGGGCGGCCCCTGGGGCGGAGGCGGCCCTGGGCCGTGGGGCCGCAGGCCCAGCGGTCCCGGCTCGCAGCAGCCCAATCTCGAGGAGTTCCTGCGCCGGCTGCAGGAGCAGCTGCGGCGCCTTCTTCCGGGCGGCGGCGGCAATGGCCGGCTGATCGCGATCCTCGCCGGCGTCGCCGTGCTGCTCTGGCTCGCCACCGGCGCCTATCGCGTGCAGCCCGACGAGGAGGGAATCGCGCTGATCTTCGGCAAATGGGTGGACAAGACCGGTCCGGGGCTCAACTATAATTTCCCCTCCCCGATCGGCACGGTCTATACGCCCAAGGTCACGCGCGTGAATCGCGTCGAGATCGGCTTCCGCAGCCAGTCCGAGCTCGGCCGGCCGCAATCGGGCCATGACGTGCCGCCGGAAAGCCTGATGCTGACGGGCGACGAGAACGTCATCGACGTGCAGTTCGTCGTGTTCTGGCTCATCAAGGACGCCGGGCAGTACCTCTTCAATATCCGCGACGGCGACGGCACGGTGAAGGACGTGGCCGAGGCCTCGATGCGCGAGATCATCGGCCAGACGAATTTCGAATATGCCCGCACTCAGGGGCGCAACACCATCGAGCTCGACACGCAGAAGCTGATCCAGAAGATCCTCGACGGCTACGGCGCCGGCATTCTGGTCACCGGCGTGCGGCTGCAGAAGGTCGATCCGCCCGAGGGCGCCATCAACGCCTTCCGCGACGTGCAGGCCGCGCGCGCCGACAAGGAGCGCGCGATCAACGAGGCGCAAGGCTACCTCAACGAGATCACGCAGAAGGCGCAAGGCCAGGCCGAGCAGGTGCTCAAGGACGCCGAAGCCTACAAGGCCGAGAAGATCAACATGTCGCAAGGCGATACGCAGCGCTTCAACCTGATCTACGCCGAATATCTCAAGAACAAGGAAATCACGACCCGCCGCATCTATCTCGAGACCATGGCGAGCATCTTCGCCGACATGGACAAGGTGCTGATCGACAGCCATGCCGGCTCGGGCGTGCTGCCTCTCCTGCCGCTTCAGGACTACCTCAAGAAGGAGCAAGGCAAGAGCGGGAAGGGAGGCCAGCCATGAGGCGGCTCGGCCCCTTGGCGGTGGGCGTCATCGCGCTCGTCGTGCTCTTCATCCTCTCCTCGGCCGTCTTCACCGTGCAGCAGGGCGAGCAGGCGGTGGTGGTGCAGTTCGGCTTTCCGATGAGGGACATTTCCGAGCCCGGCTTGCGCTTCAAGGTGCCGCTGATCCAGTCGGTGATCTATTTCGACAAGCGCGTCCTGGATTACGACGCCGAGTCGCAGGAGGTCCCGACCCTCGACCAGAAGCAGCTCGTGGTCGACGCCTTCGCGCGCTACCGCATCATCAACCCGCTGCTCTTTTTCCAGACGGTGGGCAACGAGCGGGGCGTCGAGGCTCGGCTCGGCTCGATCATGAATTCCGCCTTGCGCTCGGTGCTCGGCGACGTGCCGCTCTCGACCGTGCTCACGCCGGAGCGCGCGGGGCTGATGCGCAAGACCACCGACATCGCGAACAACGAGGCCAAGGGCTTCGGCATCGTCGTGCTCGACGTGCGCATCAAGCGCGTCGACCTGCCCGAGGAGAACATGCAGGCCATCATCAGGCGCATGCAGACGCAACGGGGTCAGGAGGCGCGCAAGATCCGCGCCGAGGGCGACAAGGAGGCGCGGCGCATCCATGCCGACGCCGACAAGCAGGAGCGAGTCATCTTGGCCGAGGCGCGCAACAAGGCCGAGGTCACGCGCGGCGAGGGCGACGCCGAGGCGCAGCGGCTTTACAACGACACCTTCGGCAAGGATCCGCAATTCTTCGATTTCTGGCGCACGACGATGGCGATGCTGCGTGCGTTGCCCAAGGAAACGACGACCTATGTGGGCTCGCCGGACGGCGATTTCTTCCGCTATTTCTATTCCCAAACGGGAAATCCGGCGGGCGGCCGCGCGCCTGCGCCGGCACCCGAGCCGGCCAAGCCCTGAGCCTCGGCCGGCGGCAGAGCGACGGAGCGCGCGTGGCGGATTTCCTGACCGCTGTCGGTCTCGTGCTGGTGATCGAGGGGGCGCTCTATGCGCTCTTCCCCGAGAGCATGAAGCGAATGATGATAATGGTCGGCCCGCAGCCCTCCCGCATCTTGAGGGCAACCGGCTTGGGAGCGGCGGCGCTGGGCGTCACGCTCGTCTGGCTCGTGCGCGGCTGAGGCGCCAAGCCATGACTTCGCCGCATTATCATGTATATTTGACAACCGGCCTTCGGCGGGCGCCGCCCAAAGGGCGCGCCGCGGAGATCGGCAATCCATAGAACGGAGTGACGCGTGATCGAGATCGAGACCATCCCCGACGGCGGGAAGCCGGACAGCCAACTCGGGCGACGCGACGCCCGGCCTCGACGGCTCGGCAGCCTCGCCGCGCTCGCGGCCCTGGGCGCGCTGCTTTGGACCTCGGGGCTCGCCGCAAAGCCGGCGCCGGACGGCTTCGCCGACCTGGTCGAGAAGCTCGTGCCGGCCGTGGTCAATGTCTCGACGTCGCAGACGATCAAAGGCCATGGCGGCCCGGGGCTCGATATCCCGCAATTCCCGCCCGGCTCGCCCTTCGAGGAGTTCTTCAAGAACTATTTCGACAAGCAGCAGAACCAGGAGCGCTCGCGCAAGGTGACATCGCTCGGCTCGGGCTTCGTCGTCGACCCGGCCGGCTATATCGTCACCAACAACCATGTGATCGCCGACGCCGACGAAGTCACCGTGACCTTGCAGGACGACGCCAATATCGAGCTCAAGGCCAAGGTGATAGGCCGCGATTCCAAGACCGATCTGGCGCTCCTCAAGGTCGAGGCCGGTCATCCTCTCCCCTATGTGAGCTGGGGCGATTTCGGACAAGGCGCGCGTCGGCGACTGGGTGGTCGCGATCGGCAATCCCTTCGGACTCGGCGGCACGGTGACCGCCGGCATCGTCTCCGCGCGCGCGCGCGAGCTCAATTCCGGGCCCTACGACGATTTCCTGCAGACCGACGCGGCGATCAACAAGGGCAACTCCGGCGGCCCCATGTTCAACCTCGCGGGCGAGGTGATCGGCATCAACTCGGCCATCTATTCGCCGAGCGGCGGCAGCGTCGGCATCGGCTTCGCCATTCCTTCCGCGCTCGCCCGTCCGGTGATCGAGCAGCTGCGCAAATATGGCCATACGCGCCGCGGCTGGCTCGGCGTGCGCATCCAGACGGTGGGCGACGAGATCGCGGAAACGCTCGGCATGCCCAAGGCGATCGGCGCGCTGGTGGCGAGCGTCAGCGCCGGCGGTCCGGCCGAGCAGGCCGGCATCCAGGCGGGAGACGTCATCATCCAGTTCGACGGCCGCGAGGTCACCGAGATGCGCCACCTGCCGCGCATGGTGGCCGAGACCGATATCGGCAAGCCCGTCGATGTGCAGGTATGGCGCAAGGGCAAGAAGATCGATCTCAAGGTCAAGGTCGGGGAGCTGCCGGAGACGGAAGCCGCCGCCACCACCGAAGGCGAGAAACCGAAGGCCAAGCCCGAGACGCCGAGCAAGGAGCAGAAGCTCGATATATTGGGCGTCTCGCTCGCCCCGCTCTCCCAGGAGCTGCGCGACCAGTTCGAGATCGGCGCCGAGGTCAAGGGCGTGGTGGTGACCCAGGTGAAGGATGGCGGCCCGGCGGCGGAGAAGGACCTGAAGCCCGGCGACGTCATCGTCGAGGTAAGCCAGGAGGAGGTTGCCACACCTTCTCAAGTCGCGAGCCATGTCGACGCGGCGCGCAGCGCCGGCCAGAAATCCGTGTTGCTGCTGGTCGAGCGGGCGGGCGACCTGCGCTTTGTCGCGGTACGTATCGGCGCGGGCTGAGCGCCGATCGATCGGCCATAGGCGCCCGGCCTCACTTGCCCTTGGGCTGATTGCCGGTCGCGATCTGTTGCAGGTCGAGCAGCGCCTGCTGCGGGTTGTCGCGGAAATCCATCTCCAGATATCGCGCGATGCGGGCATAGTCGACCCGGACATAGTCGCTTTTCTGCTCGAAGAAGGGCGAGCTTAGGTCGGGCCGGAAGCGTGCGATGAGCGTGGCCGGCGTATCGTCCGCCTCGGGGAAGTTGATCTCCAGCCCGAGGAAGGTCCCGTCCTCCACCGGCACAAGAATGAGATAGACCGTCTTGTAGAGCGTGACGGCGTTGCCGGAGAGGCCTTCGCCGCAACCCGCGAGCTCGAAGCGGTAGGGTCGCGAGAAGGGCTTGAGGATGGCGATCCGCGCGGCGCCGCTCGCCAGCGAATCGAAGATCGGCGCGCGGCATGGCTTGCTCTTGTTCTCGATCATCGTGACCGGGGCGCCGCTGCCCGCGAGGCGAATGCCGGCCTCGGACGGCTTGAAGGGCGTCATCTGGTGGCGCTCCTCCATCCGCGCCATCTCGCCGTCGTCGTTCGCGGCCTTCCAAGCCTCCTCGTCGGGCAAGGCGGGCGCACCGGTCGAAAGATTGAGGATGCTGGCGGCGGCCGGCTGCAACTCGCCCGCGTTCTTCCAGAAAATACCGACGGCAAGCGACCCGTCGGCGAGCTTCCACAGGCTGTAGATGTCGGGATGGCCGGTGAAAGGGCGCGCGGGCCCGCAGCTCCATGCCCCAGAAGTCCTTCGGGACATGCACGACCGGAACCTCCTCCGCGGCCGATGGCGCTGCTCCCGGTGCGGCTTGCTGTCCCGGTGCCTGTTGCGCCAGAGCTTGCGCCGTCGTCGAAAGGCAGACGGCGAGGCATCCAAATAGCGCAGCAGCGAGGCGATTCATGCGGAAGGCTCCGTCTGGAAGGGCATAAACTTTAGCAGAACCGGCCGGTGCAAGGCCAATGGCCGGGCCGCGAGGCGCTCTTCAAGCCAGGTCCGGTTCCGGCCAATCTTCTATGGAGAACAAAGACTTCGGATTTAACGTCGGAATAATATAGTCAACGCTGCCAGGGGCGCCCCGGTTTCGACAGGCTGTTCGTGAGAGCCAGCATCTTTCTTAGCCGCGCTTTGTCTTTCACCGCCATCTTGCAGACCGTCCAGAGGCGCCGCGGCGTCAGCCTTGTGTCGATGAAGTCTTTCGGCAGATCCGGACCCCATTGATAAAGGCCGTGACGGTCCAGCACGTGGTAGCCAGGTTTTTGTGCGGAATCGAATAGGTCGCCGTCAGCATAATGCTCGTGCTTCTGGCCCCAAGGGTCTCGCCAGTAGTCAAATATCTGGCTGCCGAGGAGGTGGCGGCCGACGCCCCAGGAATGGCGGTAGCGATTGGCGAACAGGACCTGCTGTCCCATTTGCACTGCGTCGAGATCGACGACCTCGAACGCGACATGGTCGACCTTCGACTCCAATCCCATCGTCACAAACAACGTATGATGGTCAGTAGGCACGTCGCCACGATCCAGGCGCATGAATGAACCTACCGGGGTGCCATCGGGCAGGCACATGACGTCCGACGGAATAAACCCCAGCGTGTCGATGTACCAGCGCACGGTCGCGTCGAAGTCGGGTGCTTCGAGGACAAGATGTCCGAGCTTGATTACCTGCGGCGGCTCAAGCGTGGGCCGCTGGGTCGCGTTCACCCGAACAATCTGGTTCGGTGCGTTGTGCGGGATCGCTGGTCGGGTCGGCAGCGGCTTGTTCGGTGTGAAACCGCATATAACGTCGACTGCCACACCTTCCGGATCTCGCAGGTGAACAACCGATCCTCCGCCCGGAGCATTTGATTGCTCTACAGGGCGACCGGCGGCCTTAGAAAGCTTCTGGAGATCCTCTGGGGCCGGGACTGAGAATCCAAGACCGAGGAACCGGGCGCGTGGACCGTGGGTGACGCGATAGATATAAGGTTGCGAACCCATTCCTCGCATAAAGACTTCGTTTTCACTTTGCGCGATGACCGTCAGGCCGAAGTCTCGCAGATAGCGCTCGGCCTGCTTGATGTCCGGGCGCTCGAAATGAACGAACACGAGTTCGTTGGCCTTGACCACCGGCGCTCGGCTGCGCGGCACTTCGATACTGCCGGGTCCACCGTCGAGTTTTGCAGCTTGTGACATGTACGTTCTCCCCATTCAAACTTGCTAGGCCGCCACGCGTCGTAGGTTCGCGGATTGGGCAAGAGCGAACGGGGCAAGGACTTTGAGGTCTTTGCGTAGATCGAGCCGGTCGGCAATGAATCGATCCGGACGGACGAGAACGGCCCGAACATCATGGCGTTTGGCCCAGTCGACAAAGGAGCGATCGTCGCATTGCAGGGTGAGCGTCCTGGGGTCGCTGCATGCACCGTTCAGACAAATGAAACGTGCGTCCAACGCTTCGAGGATCGCGAGATCGCGCTTGGACAGCATTGAGATGGGATCGACGCCAAGGCCGAGTGCCATCCATTGGTGACTCGAAAGGAATTGGTCCAGTTGCGCTTTCCCCTGAGCCGAAGAGACGCTTGGCTGAGGCATCATCTGCCCGATCAAGGCGCCGCGCTCCGCTCCAGTCAGAGCGCTTCGATGGATCGCGGGTGGCGGCAAAACCCCGCCCCGGCCGATGAAGGTCCGGAACCGGCTTGATAAGTTAAGGCAGGCAAAGATCCAGTCGCGCACCGCGGCAGCGATCCGGCTCGTCGGCATGATGACGGAGCCGAGACGGCGGGAAACATCGACCATTTTGCGCACAATCGGTGCGCGTTCGACATCGTATGTGTCGAGAATGCTTTCATGCGCCTGTCCTCTAAGAACTGACGCGAGCTTCCACGAGAGGTTAACCGCGTCCTTCATGCCCCCATTCATGCCTTGACCAGCAAATGGCGGCATCAAATGCGCGGCGTCGCCCGCCAGAAAGACGCGCCCCCGACGCCAGTGGTCGGCGACGCGCGCGTGGAACGTGTAGACGGCCTTCCGTTCGATCTCGAACGAGCGGTATTTAGTGTTCTGTATGACGAGAGAGCGAATCTTCTCGTCGCTCTTGAGCACCTCCTCAGTCTCGCCTGGCAATTGCATGAATTCCCAGCGAACCCGCTCGCCGACGGCCGGCAATTCCACCGTCGGACGACGCGGATCGCAGCGAAAGGTGATCTGATTTACGTCGTGATTTTTGACGATAGCGTCGATCACCAACCAGCGCTCCGAATAGGTCGAGCCTTCGAGCTTCAATCCGAGCAGTATCGCGGATGCCGCTGGCGCCTCCGTCGCAAGCGATCACGTAATCTGCGCGCTGCTGACGTGGGCCGTCTGGCGTCGAAATCTTCAGATTGACTCCGCTCGAGTCCTGTTCGAGATCGGTGACAGCGTGTTCGAAGAGCATACGAACATTGTCGAACCTGGACAATCCCTTGAGCAGCACTTTTTCGAATTCCGGCTGATAGAAGGTGCCGAACGCCGAGTGACCAAATTGGCTTCGGACAGGGAAGTCCGCTGCCATCAATGTGACATTGCGCGCATTCACGTGGCGCACATGCGGACTTTGAATTAGGCCTGGCGCGATCTCGTTGAACAGGCCGACCTGAGTGAAGAGACGCAGGGTCTCGGCGTCATAAGCAATTGCTCGCGGCAGTCCTAGAAGTCCCTTGTTGCGTTCGAAAACGACAACTCGAACGCCCGCCAGGCCAAGCAGGTTTGCGACCATCAGGCCCGACCGGGCCTGCGCCTACGATCGCGACCTCGCGCTCCTGCAATGGCCCGGATATTGACGTTCGATTTCCCTCGACATTTGCGCCTCCTCCGACGTCGGGCTCATTGGCTCCAATTTATGTTGCACTATTTCGTCAAAATGACTAAAAAGTCAATACGAAAATGTTAGGACGGCGAAAAAAGGTAACCGGATGGCCAGGGTCGACCTCGTGCGCCGGGCGCAAATTGGGCTGAAGCGCCGCGCAAAGAGCCACGCACAGTTGATACGGGCGGCGCGTGCGTTGTTTTCGATCCGGCCGGTCGATTCCATCACTGTCGATGACGTGACGAGGGAGGCCGAATTGGCGAAAGGGACTTTTTACGTTCACTTTCAGCATCTCGACGATCTGCGTGCGGCCGTGGCGGATGAACTGGCGCAGCGAACTCGACGATCTGCTCCAACCTTATCGGACCGCAATCGCCGACCCAGTCGAACGGATCGCCACGGGCTGCACAGCGTTCATTAGGCAAGCGCTACACGATCCGGCCTGGGGAGGACTGACCGCCCGGGGGGTTGGGCGTTCCCGGCGATCGCGCACCGCCGCCCGCAAGCGACTCAGCGAGGACCTGCGTGCCGCGATAGCACAAGGACGCATAGCGCCGATTTCCGCGGAAGTCGGGTTCGATATCGCCGTTGGTATTGTTCTTCAGGCGATGCGTTCAGCCAGTCAGAAGCGACTATCGCGCTCGGATCGTGGCGGCGGTCGTTTCCGGCGTCTTGCGCGGGCTCGGTGTGGCCGCCGATGAGGCCGATCAAATCGTTCGTCGTCTCCCTGAACCGCCCTACCTCACGAAAACACGCGCTAAATTCGCTCCGATCGCCGCTCTCGATTGACCAGAACAGCAACCGCACGCACGAAGGACCTGAACACATGGCAATCAATCTAGCTGCGCTTCCAAGTTGAGGGAGGCTCGCATTGGGGTGTCGTATCGTCGTCGGGAATATGCACCCCTGGACGGCGTCTATCCGACCACAGCCGCCTTGATCGAGTGCGGCGAGGCCGACTGGCGAGTGGCATCCGGCAAACGGCGAGCGTCCCGATGGGTTCGGTGAAGATTCTTTCACCGGTGACGACGCCCTGCCGCGTCTACTGTCAGGGTGCGAATTACCGACAACACATGATCGAGTCCGGGATGGATCCAGATGCAAAGCTGTTCAACATGTTCTTCACAAAGTCAGACGCGTCGGTCAGCCCGGCGCAAGAGGCTCGGTCGAGCGGCCGAAACACGTCATGCTGCTCGACTACGAAATCGAACTGGCCCTCGTATTTCGTCGGCCCATCTCGTCGGCGGTCGACCATCACCCAGGAGACGTTGAAGGACTATGTGTTCGCGGTCGCGATCGCGAACGACCTCAGCGCGCGGGACGTCCAGCTTCCGCAAATGCAATTCTTCAAGGGCAAGAGCTATCGCGGATTTTGCCCGATTGGCCCTTGGCTGACAGTTCTCGAACCCGACGAGTTCGCCTACCTCGACCAGCTGGAACTGCAGCTCGCCGTCAACGGTTCCCTGCGCCAACGCGATACAACAAGAAATCTCGTGTTCAAGCCAGCTGAAACGATTTCCGAATTGTCGACCTTCGCGAACGTTATGCCGGGCGATGTGCTGCTGACCGGAACGCCCTCCGGATGTGCGCTTCGCGTGCCGCCGGCGCCGATCCGTCGAATCCTCCAGCTGCTTCCGGAACGCCAGTTCTGGAATTTGTTTCTCAAAGCGCAAAGGCGTCGCTCGCAATATCTCCATCCAGGAGACAAGATCACCGCTCAGATTCACAGCGCCGATCGCCAGGTGGACCTGGGCGAGCAGACGACCAACGTCATGGGCTGAACACTGATTTGCGGAGAGGATCGTCGGCCTGCCGCCTCCCTCAGGGTGTCGATCCGGCGGCGGGGCTGAAAACGTGGCGCGCATTGTTTTTCCAACTAGCCCGGTGTCGTCCGACGACATGCTTTTTGATGGCGCGGATTGTCGGTCTGACGATCGAGAGGCATCGCGCCGCCTTCGGTCGGTCTAATCTGCAGCAATCGTGCGAGCACCGATCTCACTTGCTGACCTCCAACGCCGATTGCGCGCAAGATAGAGCCAATCGCGGCTTGTCGATGGTGGAAAGAGAGCCGCCCTTGGCCGAGTGCCGCCAACACTTGAAGTAGGATGCCGAGCACCACCTCGAGGCTCAGCTCCAGCGAGAAGTCTTGTTGCGGCAATTCCTTGAGAACCAGCTCCAGGTCCTCACGTAGCCGCTTTCGCGCTACTTGGCCGACCTTGGGATAAGACCACGCCATCCGGGCGACGACGGCGGCCCAGGATGGATCTTCCAGGGCCTTTTCGATGAAGGAATTGCATCCGAAGGCGATCCGCATGAGCGGGTCACGCATGGACAGGCGTTGAGGCTGCAGGAGTTCGTCGAAGGTCCTTATCAGCTCATCAGCGACGGCCGCGGTAAGATCGGGCAAGTCGTCGAAATGAACGTAAAACGTCCCTTTCGCAACGCGCGCCTCTTTCACGACGTCATCAACCGTGACGGATTCCACAGCGCCCTTGGCAAAAAGCGAATTCGCCGCCGAAACGAGCTGTGCCCGCGTCTTGGCGCGCTTTTCCTGGCCGATCTGCGCACGACGTACCGGGTCTACCCTCGCCATATGGCCGTTCCCACCAACTCACCTGACTTATGTCTGATAAGTCAAAATGATCTAAACGTCCCAACAGCGCAACGCCGCGAACAATTGTCTGATCGTTTGATGCAGGTCAATGCTGGTGCTGCCCAAGTAGCCCAAAATTGCCGGTAATTGAGAACGGCCCCAAGGTGGAAGGGTTGCCGATGAACAAGGTGGAGGGTTGCCGATGAACAAGATGCTTGTGGCGGTCTTCGATACCGAAGCCGCGGCCTTCGAGGGTCTGACTGCCCTTAAGGACCTGCACAACAACGGCGATATCACGCTTTACGCAACGACGGTGCTGGTCAAAGACAACGCCGGCAAGATGAGCGTCAGGCAAGCTGCCGATCAGGGAGCGGCGGGGACTGCCGTCGGCTTGCTGACCGGTGGTCTGATCGGCCTCCTCGCAGGGCCGGCTGGCGTGCCTATCGGGGCCGCGATTGGCGGCTTGACCGGGCTTCTTTTCGATCTCGACAAGAGCGGGATCGGCGTAACGTTTCTCGATGACGTCTCAAGGGCTCTCACTCCCGGCAAGGCAGCAATTATTGCCGACGTGGAAGAGAGCTGGACGACCCCGGTCGATGCGCGGCTTCACAAGTGTGGCGGCATCGTTTTCCGCCGGCTCCGCTCCGAGGTCGTCGAAGATCAACTCAACCGGGAAGAAGCTGCGTTTGAGACGGACCTGAAGGCGCTGCGCGAGGAGCTGAGGCAGGCTAGTTACGAAAACAAGGCCGCGATCCAGAAGGACATCGACGCGGTCGAGAAGCAGCTCAAGGTGACGCAAGACCAGGCCAAGGCGCGGCTAGACGAGGCGAAGGCGGAAATGGAGGCGAGGGTCAAGACGCTTCAGGACCAGGCCAAGGGCACGAGCGACCGGGCCAAGGCACGCATCGACAAGCGCATTGCCGACGCGAAGGCTGACTTCGCTGTCCGGTCGAAGAAGCTGAGTCAAGCGGCGACGCTGGTCAAGGAGGCGTTGAACGCATAGCCCCAACACGTCGATTCTTCAATGTCCGCCGTATGTCCGGTTAGCGGGTAGCGCGGCCGACTATCTCGCCTTCGTCAAGCTCGCATCTATCCGGATTTGGCTAGGTGCTTATGAGTCCGCGCCCTAGCACGCGAACTCCTCCGCGGCGTAACCCTGGAAATAGAGCAGCGTGGAGAGGTCGCCATGGTCGATCCTCGCGCGCGATGCGGCGGCGAGCGCGGGCTTGCCGTGGAAGGCGACGCCGAGCCCCGCGCCTTGGATCATGGCGAGATCGTTGGCGCCGTCGCCGACCGCGAGCGTGTCCTCCAGCGGCACGCCGTGCTCCGCGGCAAGCCGGCGCAACGCGCTCAGCTTGCCGTCGCGATTGATCACCGGCGGCACCACGCGCCCGGTAAGCCGCCCGCCCTGGATCTCGAGGATATTGGCCTCGTCGTAGTCGAAGCCGACCGCTTGCCGCACGCGCTCGGTGAAAAAACGGAAGCCGCCCGAGACGAGCGCGGTATAGGCGCCGTGGGCGCGCATGGTGGCGACTAGCGTGCGCGCGCCGGGGTCGAGGCGCACGCGCGATTGCGTCCATTCCAAAGCCTCGGCAGTCAGCCCCTTGAGCATCGCCACCCGCTCGACCAGCGACTGGACGAAATCGATCTCGCCGCGCATCGAGCGCTCGGTGATCGCCGACACTTCCTGCTTGACGCCGGCGAAGGCGGCTAGCTCGTCGAGGGTCTCGATCGTCACAACCGTCGAATCCATGTCGGCGATCAGAAGCCGCTTGCGCCGCCCCGCGGCGGACTGCGCGAGGAGGTCGTAGGGCGCGCGGTCGAGCGTCGCTCGCACCGCCTTCTCCGCCCTGTCGCGCTCGAGGGCGTCATAGGGAATATCCACGGCGCGCCCGGGCGCCAGCCATCGTGCGGCACCGTCGCCATCGTCCCACTGCCCGCCTGCCGCGGCGAGCGCGCGCCGGGCCGAATTGGGGATGCTATCCTCGAGCACCAACTCTGAGCTCGCCACGATTGTCAGGACTTGCTGCATGTGCGAAACGGATTTGTGCGGCGCCAAATCTAGGGGCGGGGCAGGGGCGGCCGCAACATATAATGGCTTGTTGCCCTGCGCCTTAGCGCCGCAGCGCCGCCAAGGAAGTCGATGGCGCGAGAATCATCTCCGGTCCTGATCGTCGCGGGCCCCACGGCGAGCGGCAAATCGGCCTTGGCCCTCGCCTTGGCCGAGCGGTATTCGGGCGTGGTGATCAATGCCGACAGCATGCAAATCTATCGCGAGCTGCCCATCCTCACCGCGCGGCCGGGCGGCGAGGCCCTGGCACGCGTGCCGCATCGTCTCTACGGCACCCTGCCAGCCTCCGATCCATGCTCGGCCGGACGCTGGCGCGAGCTGGCGCTTGCCGAGATCGCGGCGGTAGGCGAGGCCGGCGGGCTTCCCATCCTTTGCGGCGGCACTGGCCTCTACCTCACTTCATTGACCGAAGGGCTGGCCGCCTTGCCGCCTGTTCCGGCGGCCATCAGGAAGACGGCTCGCGCGCTTTATGAGGATTTGGGCGCGAAGAGCTTTCATGAGGCGCTTGCCCTGCGCGACCCGTTGACGGTGAGCCAGCTGCGGCCAAGCGACCGCCAACGGCTGATCCGCGCCTGGGAGGTGCTGGAGGCGACCGGCCGTCCACTGGCCCTCTGGCAGAGGGAGGCCGCGGAAGGGCCGCCCGGCCATCTTCGCTTCGCGGCGATCCTGCTCGATCCGCCGCGCGCCGCCTTGTATCGGGCTTGCGAGCATCGTCTCGATAGCATGATTTCGGCGGGCGTGATCGAGGAGCTTCGCGCCTTCCTGGCGAGCGACCCCGATCCGGACTGGCCGCTGATGAAGGCGGTGGGTCTGCCCGAGCTCGCACGCCATATCGCCGGCGAGCTTCCGCTCTCGGAGGCTGTCGCACTCGCGAAGCAGGCGACCCGCCGCTACGTCAAGCGCCAGGCGACCTGGTTCCGCGGCCACCCGCCGGCAAAGGCGCTGCTTTCGGTGTCGGAGCCATTCAACGCGCAATTTTCGGAAAGAAATTTGGGTAAAATCTTTCATTTTATTCGTCATTTCTGTTGACCGGCTGGATTCGAGCGACTAGTTTGCGCACACCCGGCCACCCGTCTCGGGCCGCCGGACAAGCGTTTGCGCCCAAGGGGATGGCCGAATTCCCGGGGTGCAGGAGGGCGACAATATGAACGCGGCGGCGGAGTTGACGGGATCGGAGGTGGTCTTGCGGGCGCTCGGCGATCAGGGCGTCGAGGTCATTTTCGGCTATCCGGGCGGCGCCGTGCTGCCGCTTTACGACGCCATCTTCCAGCAGAACGCCATCCGCCACATCCTGGTGCGGCAGGAGGGCGGTGCCGTCCACGCGGCCGAAGGCTATGCGCGCTCGACGGGCAAGGTGGGCGTCGTGCTGGTGACCTCCGGCCCGGGCGCGACCAATGCCGTCACCGGCCTGACCGACGCGCTGATGGACAGCATCCCGGTCGTCTGCTTGACCGGCCAGGTGCCGACGCACCTCATCGGCAACGACGCCTTCCAGGAGGCCGACACGGTCGGCATCACGCGGCCCTGCACCAAGCATAACTACCTGGTGAAGCGGCCGGAGGATCTCGCGCGCGTCGTGCATGAGGCGTTCTATGTCGCCCGCAGCGGCCGGCCGGGCCCCGTGGTGGTCGATCTGCCCAAGGACATTTTGCAGGGCAAGGCGCCCTATCTGACGCCCGACCGGGTGCAGCATCGCAGCTACAAGCCGAAGCTCAAGGCCGACCGCGAGCCCCTCGAGCGCGCGATCGATCTCATGCTCGCGGCCAAGAAGCCGGTCTTCTACACCGGCGGCGGGGTGATCAATTCGGGCGCCGGCGCGTCGCTGCTGCTTACCCAGCTCGTGCGCCTCACCGGCTTCCCCTGCACCAACACCCTGATGGGCCTCGGCGCCTTCCCGGCGAGCGATCCGCGCTTCCTCGGCATGCTCGGCATGCACGGCACCTACGAGGCGAACCTCGCCATGCATGACTGCGATCTGCTGATCGCGGTGGGCGCGCGCTTCGATGACCGCGTGACCGGGCGCCTCGCCGAATTCTCGCCCGACTCGAAGAAGATCCAGATCGACATCGATCCCTCATCGATCAACAAGAACGTGCGGGTCGATGTCGGGATTTTGGGCGACGTGGCCCATGTGCTCGAGGATCTGATCAAGCTCTACAAGGCGCGGCAGAAGCGCCCGGACCAGAAGGCCCTCGACGCCTGGTGGGCGCAGATCGCGGAATGGCGCAAGCGCGACTGCCTGCGCTACAAGCAAGGTCCCGACATCATCAAGCCGCAATACGCCATCGAGCGGCTCTATGCGCTCACCAAGGACCGCGAGCCCTACATCACCACCGAGGTCGGTCAGCACCAGATGTGGGCGGCGCAGTTCTTCAAGTTCGAGAAGCCCAACCACTGGATGACCTCGGGCGGGCTCGGCACGATGGGCTATGGGCTGCCGGCCGCGATGGGCGTGCAGGTGGCGCATCCCGAAGCGCTCGTCATCGACATCGCCGGCGAGGCCTCGATCCTGATGAACATTCAGGAGATGTCGACCATCCAGCAATACAAGCTGCCGGTCAAAGCCTTCATCCTCAACAATCAATGGATGGGCATGGTGCGGCAATGGCAGGAGCTGCTGCATGGCGGGCGCTATGCCGAAAGCTACATGGATTCGCTGCCCGATTTCGTGAAGCTCGCCGAATCCTTCGGCGCGGTGGGCTTGCGCGCGGAGAAGCCGGGCGAGGTCGACGACCTGATCAAGGAGATGCTGCGCATCCCGCGCGCCGTCATCGCGGATGTGCGCGTCGACCAGACCGAGAACTGCTTCCCCATGATCCCGGCGGGCCGCGCGCATCATGAGATGATCCTCGGTCCGGAGGAAAAGTCCGAAAAACCGGTGACCGAGGAAGGCATGGTGCTGGTCTGAAATTCACCGGTCCTCGCCGCCAGGGCGAGAGGGCCGAGCCGGGCGATAAAGCCGGGATTATGCGTGGAGAATGCCCGCGCCGTAACGGGTGGGGAGAGAGTTCTTGGTCGAGCCGATCGAACGACACACCATCTCCGTCCTGGTCGACAACGAGCCGGGCGTGTTGGCGCGCGTCATCGGCCTTTTCGCGGGGCGCGGCTACAATATCGAGAGCCTCACCGTCGCCCAGGTCGAGACGGAAGAGAACCTCTCGCGCATCACCGTCGTGACCTCGGGCACGCCCATGGTGATCGAGCAGATCAAGGCCCAGCTCGGCCGGCTGGTTCCCGTCCACAAGGTGCAGGATCTCACCGCCGAAGGCAGCCATATCGAGCGCGACCTCGCCCTCATCAAGGTGGCGAACGCGAACGAGAAACGGGTCGAGAGCCTGCGCATCGCCGACGTCTTCCGCGCCCGCGTGGTCGACAGCACGACCAAGTCCTTCGTCTTCGAGATGACCGGCTCGACCGACAAGATCGACGCCTTCATCGCGCTGATGAAGGAGCTGGGCCAGATCGAGGTGGTGCGCAGCGGCGTTGTCGCGATTGCCCGCGGCGCCAAGACGGTCTAATAGCAGCCGCCTGACAGCAACCTCTGACTAAAGACCCGCGGCCGGGCATCGGTCGCGCCGGGATATTTCGGGAGATATCGCCATGCGCGTTTATTACGATCGCGACGCCGACGTCAGCCTCATCAAGGGCAAGAAGGTCGCCGTCCTCGGCTATGGCAGCCAGGGCCACGCCCATGCGATGAATCTGCGCGACAGCGGCACGGCCGACATCGTGGTGGGCCTGCGCGAGGGCTCGGCCAGCGCCGCCAAGGCCAAGGCCGCCGGTTTCAAGATCGTGGCACCCGCCGAGGCCGCGAAATGGGCGGACGTGGTCATGGTGCTGGTGCCCGACGAGCTGCAGGCGGCACTCTACCGCAACGACCTCGGGCCCAACCTCAAGAAGGGTGCGGCGCTCGCCTTCGCGCACGGCTTGAGCATTCATTTCAACCTGATCGAGCCGCGCGCGGATCTCGACGTCTTCATGATCGCGCCCAAGGGCCCCGGCCACACGGTCAGGAGCGAATATGTGCGCGGCGGCGGGGTGCCCTGCCTGCTTGCGATCGCGCAGAACGCCAGCGGCAACGCGCTCGAGATCGCGCTCTCCTACGGCTCGGGCATCGGCGGCGGGCGGGCCGGCATCATCGAGACGAGCTTCCGCGAGGAATGCGAGACCGATCTCTTCGGCGAGCAGACGGTGCTCTGCGGTGGGCTCTGCTCGCTCATCATGGCGGGCTACGAGACGCTCGTCGCGGCGGGCTACGCGCCCGAGATGGCCTATTTCGAGTGCCTGCACGAGGTCAAGCTGATCGTCGACCTGATCTACGAGGGCGGCCTCGCCAACATGCGCTATTCCATCTCCAACACGGCCGAATATGGCGATTACACGCGCGGGCCGCGCATCATCGACGAGCATGTGAAGGCCGAGATGAAGCGGGTGCTGGAGGAGATCCAGTCGGGCAAGTTCGCCCGCGAATGGGTGCTCGAGAACACCGCCGGCCAGCCCAGCTTCAAGGCCATGCGTAAGCGGGCGGGCCAGCATCCGATCGAGGAGGTCGGCGCCAAGCTGCGCAGCATGATGCCCTGGATCGCCGCCAACAAGCTGGTGGACAAGGCGAGAAATTAGGGCGTCCGGCATCCCGGCTGCTCGGCCCGCCCTGTGCTGGCTCGCCGGGTAGCCGTGGCTACTCAAGCCCTCTAAATATGCAGAAAACCGTTGCGGGGCCGGCCCGAACGTCGTAGAGATATGCGCGCCTTGATTCTCAACGATTTTTTAGCGTCTTGGCGTTACGAACGATTATGTGGCGAACGCTTGCCGCGGTGCTGTGGCGCCAGCGCGGGCCGACAGGACGACGTGATGGACCGGAACGCATTCGATCGAGCTTGCGCCGGCGCGCTCCCGACTGGGGCGCGGGACCGTCGGCTGCGCTCCGCCTCGACCTCCTTCCGACTCCTCCGCGGAAGCGAGACGCTTCGACTTATTCGCCCCTGAACGGGCATCCCGGATGCGTCCGGGCGTTCAGGGGTAGCCGTCGAAGCCTATCTCGCATTATGTTCGTTACGGAGGATTCAGACCATGGCTACGGATAACGACCGCGTCATCATCTTCGATACGACGCTGCGCGACGGCGAGCAGGCGCCCGGGCTGCTCGATGAATCTCGAGGAGAAGCTGCGCGTGGCCCTGCTCCTCGAGGAGATGCGGGTGGACGTGATCGAGGCGGGCTTCCCCATCGCGTCGAACGGCGATTTCGAGGCGGTGCGCGAGGTCGCCAAGGCGGTCACGGGCAGCCGCATCGCCGGCCTCGCCCGCGCCGCGCGCCGCGATATCGACCGCGCCTGGGAGGCCTTGGCGCCGGCCAAGCAGCCGCGCATCCATATCTTCCTCGCCACCAGCCCGCTGCACATGAAATACAAGCTGCAGATGGAGCCCGCGGCGGTGCATCAGGCGATCGTCGACAGCGTGGCCTACGCGCGCAATCTGTGCGACGACATCGAATGGTCGCCCGAGGACGGCTCGCGCTCGGAGCATGATTTCCTCTGCCGCTGCATCGAGAGCGCCATCAAGGCCGGCGCGCGCACCATCAACATCCCCGACACGGTGGGCTATGCCGTGCCCGACGAGTTCGGCGGACTCATTGCCATGCTGATGAACCGGGTGCCCAACATCGACAAGGCGGTGGTCTCGGTCCATTGCCACAACGATCTGGGTCTGGCGGTCGCCAACTCGCTCGCCGCCGTCAAGGCCGGCGCGCGCCAGGTCGAATGCACCATCAACGGCATCGGCGAGCGCGCCGGCAACGCCTCGCTCGAGGAGATCGTCATGGCGTTGCGCACGCGCCACGATGCCATGCCCTACCGCACCGGCATCAAGACCGAGCTGATCACCAAGGCCTCGCGGCTCGTCTCGACCACCACCGGCTTCCAGGTGCAGCCCAACAAGGCGATCGTCGGCGCCAACGCCTTCGCGCATGAATCGGGCATCCACCAGGACGGCATGCTCAAGCATGCCGGCACCTACGAGATCATGACGCCGGAATCGGTCGGCCTCAGCCGCTCGACGCTCGTCATGGGCAAGCATTCCGGCCGCCACGCCTTTCGCGAGAAGCTTAAGGAACTGGGCTTCCGCGCGCTGGGCGACAATATGCTCGAGGAGGCATTCCGACGCTTCAAGGAGCTGGCGGACAAGAAGAAAGAGGTCTATGACGAGGATATCGTCGCCCTCGTCGATGACGAGGTCATGCGCAGCAAGGACCGCATCAAGTTCGTCTCACTCCAGGTCGTTTGCGGCTCCAAGGGGCCGCAGACCGCGGAACTCGAGCTCGAGATCGACGGCGCGCTGCGCGCCACGAAGGCGAGTGGGGACGGGCCGGTCGATGCCACCTTCAACGGCATCAAGCAGCTTGTGCCGCACACGGCGCGGCTCCAGCTGTTCCAAGTCCACGCCGTGACCGGGGGCACCGACGCCCAGGCGGAGGTGACCGTACGGCTCGAGGAGGACGGCAAGAGCGTGAACGGGCAGGGGGCGGACACGGACACGCTCGTGGCATCCTGCCGTGCTTACGTCCATGCATTGAACAAGCTCCTGGTCAAGCGGGAGAAGACCGCGCCGGCCGCACTCTCGGCCTGACGCGAGCAGCTTCCCGCTCGGCCGCCATGATGGCGGGTCGGCATGCCCGATTTTCAAGGAAGCGATTGGAGTAGTGTTTCGTATGTTTTCAAGACTGCTGGGCATGCTGTCCGCCGACATGGCGATCGATCTCGGCACGGCAAATACACTCGTCTACGTCAAGGGCCAGGGCATCGTGTTGAACGAGCCCTCGGTCGTGGCCATCGCCGAGATCAAGGGCCGCAAGCAGGTCCTCGCTGTCGGGGACGAGGCCAAGATGATGCTGGGCCGCACGCCCGCGCAGATCACCGCCATCCGACCCTTGCGGGACGGCGTCATCGCCGATTTCGAGGTGGCGGAGGAGATGATCAAGCATTTCATCCGCAAGGTGCATAACCGGCGCAGCTTCGCGAGCCCGCAGGTGATCGTCTGCGTGCCCTCGGGCTCGACGGCGGTCGAGCGCCGCGCCATCCAGGAATCGGCCGAGGCGGCGGGTGCGCGGCGCGTATTTCTCATTCCCGAGCCGATGGCGGCGGCGATCGGCGCCGGCCTGCCGGTGACCGAGCCTACCGGCTCGATGGTGGTCGACATCGGCGGCGGCACCACCGAGGTCGCGGTGCTCTCCCTCGGCGGGATCGTCTTCTCGCGCTCGGTCCGGGTCGGCGGCGACAAGATGGACGAAGCGATCATCGCCTATATCCGGCGCAACCATAACCTCCTGGTGGGCGAGGGAAGCGCCGAGCGCATCAAGAAGGAGATCGGCTCCGCCTGTCCGCCCGGCGACGGCGACGGCAGCCTGATGCAGATCAAGGGACGCGACCTGATGAACGGCGTGCCCAAGGAGATCGTGATCAGCGAGCGGCAGATCGCCGAAAGTCTGGCCGAGCCGGTGAGCGCCATCATCGAGGCGGTCAAGGTGGCCCTCGAGCATACGGCACCGGAGCTCGCCGCGGACATCGTCGACAAGGGCATCGTGCTTACCGGCGGCGGCGCGCTGCTCGGCAATCTCGACCATGTGCTGCGGCATTCGACGGGGCTGCCCGTCTCGATCGCCGACGATCCGCTTTCCTGCGTGGCGCTCGGCACGGGACGCTGCCTCGAAGAGATGAAGACGTTGAAGAACGTACTGATTTCGACATACTGAGGGCGGCGGGGGTGCCCGCCGGTCGGAGCGCTAGGGCGGTTTAGGCGGGTTAGGCGCGGCGACGGCCGGGCGCCGGATGCGGCCGGGGCGGGTCCGATGGGGCGCTGGGGGCGCAAGTGGGGCCCGGGGACGTAGGTAGGGCAGCATGAGGCCGCGGGGCGGTTTTATCTTGCGCTATGCTGCGCCGCTCAAGGCGGTGGCGCAGCGCTTCGCGTTCCTGGCACTCGTCGGCCTCGCCGTGGGCCTCGTCATTCTGGGCAAGGCCGACGCGCTGATCGTCGAGCGCATGCGGGTGGCGGTGATCGACGCCTTCGCGCCCATCCTCGCCGCTCTCGCCGAGCCCATCGCCACGGCCGAGCAATTCGTCGCCGACACGCGCGACCTGATCAATCTCCGAGAGGACTATCTCAGGCTCAAGGCAGAGAACGCCCGCCTGCGCGAATGGGAGCAGGCGGCGCGCGAGCTGGCCGCGCAGAACAGGGCCTACCGCACGGCGCTCGGCTTCGTGCCGGACGGCGCGCGGCGCAGCCTCGCCGCGCGGGTGATCGCGGATTCCGGAGGCGCCTTCGTGCGCAGCCTGCTCATCAATGCCGGCGCGCGCGACGGCGTGGCGCGCGGCCAGGCGGCGGTGGTGAATGACGGGCTCATCGGTCGCGTCGCCGAGGTGGGGGACCTCTCGGCCCGCATCCTGCTCATCACCGATCTCAACTCGCGCATTCCCGTCATCGTCGAATCGACGCGCGACCAGGCCATCCTCGCGGGCGACAACAGCGACCAGCCGCGTTTGCTTTATCTGCCGCCGAGCCTCCGCCTCACGCCGGGCGATCGCATCGTCACCTCGGGCACGGGCGGCGTCTTCCCGCCCGGCCTACCGGTCGGCATGGTCGCCTCCGTCAGCGACAGCGGCGTAAGGGTGCAACCCTTCGCCGACTGGAACAAGATCGAATTCGTGCGCATCATCGATTACGAGCTCAAGGGCATCCTGGCCCCGGCGGGCAAGCCGTGATCGGCGAGGTCGCCAACCAGCTCGATCGCTCGGCGCGGCGGCTCTTCCCCTTCGCGCTCACCATCCTGCTCGTCACGCTCAGCGTGCTGCCGCTTCCCGTCCCGGGCTATGCGCTCGTCGTGCCCTCCTTCGGGCTCATGTCCGTCTATTACTGGGCGATCCATCGCCCCGATCTGATGCCGGCGCCCGCCGTCTTCGCCATCGGGCTGCTCGAGGATATCCTCACCGGTACGCCGATCGGGCTCGGCGCGCTGACGCTCCTGGTCGTCTACGGCGCGATGCGCAACCAGCGCCGGCCCTTCTTCGGCAAGCCCTTTCCGGTGATGTGGTTCGGCTTCCTGATCGTCGCTCCCGCCGCGACATTCGGGCGCTGGCTGCTCGCTTCGGCGCTCGAAGGCCAGATCGTGCCGCTCGAGGCGCCGCTGATCCAGCTCCTCCTCATGCTTGCCATCTATCCTTGGCTGACCTGGCTGCTGGCGGCGGCGCAGCGCGCCTTTCTGAGGACGCGCTGATATGCAGCTCGACCAGCTCCAGGGCCGGCAATTCAGCCGCCGCGCGGCCTTGCTGGTGGGGGGCAAGCTCGCCTTGCTCTCGGTGCTGGCCGGGCGCATGTATTATCTCCAGGTCGTCGAATTGGCCCGCTACCAGACGCTCGCCGAGGACAACCGCATTTCCGTGCGCCTGCTGCCGCCGCCGCGCGGCCGCATCCTCGACCGCTTCGGCGTGCCCATCGCCATCAACCGCCAGAACTACCGCATCGTCGTGGTGCCCGAGGAGACGGGGGAGCTCGAGGCGACGCTCGATCTGCTCGGCCAGCTCGTGCCGATCAGCGAGGGCGACCGGCGCAAGGCGCTTCGCGAGGCCGAGCGCAAGCGCCCCTTCATGCCCATCACCGTGCGCGAGAATTTGAGCTGGGACGAGTTCAGCCGCGTCGAGGTCAATATGCCCGACCTGCCGGGCGTGCGCACCGAGGTCGGACGCAGCCGCTACTACCCCTCGGGCAACATCTATTCCGCCGTGCTGGGCTATGTCGCCGCCGTGTCCGAACGCGAGCTCGACGGCAGTCCGCTGCTGGAGCTGCCGGATTTTCGCATCGGCAAGGCGGGGGTCGAGAAGATTTACGATCTGGCCTTGCGCGGCTCGGCCGGCACGAGCCAGGACGAGGTCAACGCCCATGGTCGGGTGATCCGCGAGCTGAGCCGGGACGAGGGCAAGCCCGGCCAAGACGTGGCACTCACCCTCGACGCCGGCCTGCAGCAGTTTCTCTCCAAGCGTCTCGCCGACGAGCGCAGCGCCGCAGGCGTGGTGATGGATTGCCATAGCGGCGAAGTACTCGCGATGGCCTCGAGCCCGGCCTTCGACCCCAATCCCTTCAATGAGGGATTGACCGCAGCCGAATGGCAGGCCCTCATCACGGATCCGCTCTCCCCGCTCACCAACAAGGCGGTGGGAGGGCAATATGCTCCGGGCTCGACGTTCAAGGTCGCGGTCGCGTTGGCCGCGCTCGAATCGGGCACGAGCACGCCGGCGACGCGCGTCTTCTGTCCCGGCTATCTCGATCTCGGCGATTCGCGCTTCCATTGCTGGCGGCCGCAGGGCCATGGCCTGCTCGATATGCATGGCGGCATCAAGAACTCCTGCGACGTCTATTTCTACGAGACGGCGCGGCGGGTCGGCATCGACCGCATCGCCGAGATGGCGCGCAAGCTCGGCCTGGGGGCCGTCACCGGCATCGACCTGACCGGCGAGCGGCCCGGCCTGATCCCGACGCGGAACTGGAAGCAGGCCGCCTTCGGCCAGCCCTGGACGCAAGGCGAGACCCTGGTCACCGGCATCGGTCAGGGCTTCGTGCTGGCGACGCCCTTGCAATTGGCGCTCATGCTCTCGCGCGTCGTCAACGGCGGCAAGGCGGTGGTGCCGCGGGTCACGCACAAGCTCGCCGCCGGCGACGGCCCGATCCAGGCGGCGGCCTCGGACGAGCCGCCCTCCGTCGGCCTCAACCGCGCCAACATCGACGTGCTGCTCTCCGGCATGATCGCGGTGGTGAACGAGCAGGGCGGCACCGCCTATCGCGCGCGCATCACCAAGGCCGGCTTCGAGATGGGCGGGAAGTCGGGCACTTCGCAGGTGCGCCGCATCACGCTTTCCGAGCGCGAGAACAAGCACCGCCGGCCGGAGGACAAGCCCTGGCGCGAGCGCGACAACGCGCTCTTCATCGCCTTCGCGCCCATCCAGGCCCCGCGCTATGTCTGCGCCGTGGTGATCGAGCATGGCGGCGGCGGCTCGGCCAATGCTGCGCCCATCGTGCGCGACGCGCTCATGGAAGCGCAGCAGCGCGATCCCCTGCGCGGCCGGCCCTTGCCGCCGCTGGTCGAGCGCGGAGCGGAGCGGAGCCAGGGCTGATGGCGCTGCAGGGCCATGTCAGCCGCGAGGTCCGCATGTCCTTCGCGGAGAAGCTCTGGCAGATCAACTGGACCATCGTGCTGCTCGTCTCGGCCATCGCCGGCATCGGCTTCGCCATGCTCTATTCGGCCGGCAACGGCAGCTGGAGCCCGTGGGCCTCGCGGCAGATGGCGCGCTTCGCCCTCGGCCTCGCCCTCATGCTGGGCGCGGCGCTCGTCGATATCCGCTATTGGATGCGCGCGGCCTTCCCCGCCTATTTCGTGGCGCTCGCGCTGTTGGGCGCGGTGAGCGTGATCGGCTCCGACGCCATGGGGGCGCAGCGCTGGATCGACCTCAAGCTCTTCCAGCTGCAGCCCTCGGAGGTGATGAAGATCGCCCTCGTGCTCGCGCTCGCGCGCTATTTCCACAGCGTCGGGCCGGAGCGCATCGGGCGCGTCGAGGTGCTGCTCATCCCGCTTCTGATGGTGATGGCGCCGGTGGCGCTCGTGCTCAAGCAGCCCGATCTCGGCACCGCCGTCATGCTGCTGGCGAGCGGGGGCGCCATCTTCTTCATGGCGGGGGTGCGGCTCTGGATGTTCGCCATCGTCATCGTGGCCGGCGTGGGCGCCGTGCCGGTCGCCTGGCATTTTCTCCATGGCTATCAGCGCACACGCATTCTTAGCTTCCTCAATCCCGAGAGCGATCCCCTGGGTTCCGGCTATCACATCCTGCAATCGAAGATCGCGCTCGGCTCGGGCGGCATTTTCGGCAAGGGCTTCCTCCAGGGCAGCCAGAGCCATCTAAATTTCCTGCCCGAGAAGCAGACCGATTTCATCTTCACCATGCTGGCCGAGGAGTTCGGGATCGTCGGCGGCTTCGTGCTGCTCGCGCTTTATACGCTGCTGCTCGCCTATGCCATCGCGATCGCGCTGCGCAGCCGCAACCAGTTCGGCCGCCTGCTCGGTATCGGCGTGGCCGTGACGTTCTTCGTCTATGTCTTCGTCAACATCGCCATGGTAATGGGGCTGATCCCGGTGGTGGGCGTGCCGCTGCCGCTCATTTCCTATGGCGGCACGGCGATGCTGACCCTCCTTTTCGGCTTCGGGCTCGTGATGAGCGTTTATGTCCATCGCGACGTGAAGATCGGACGGCGCGGCTCCGATCCGCTTTAACGGCCCGTGCGCTACGCTCGCGAAACCCCTTATCGACAAGCGGGGAAGGCTTTGCTATATCCCCGCCTCCTGATCGGGCGGCGGGCTCGAGGGGCGCATAGCTCAGTTGGTAGAGCAGCTGACTCTTAATCAGCGGGTCCCAGGTTCGAGTCCTGGTGCGCCCACCATTTCAAGCCTGTCCGGCCCGGAGACATGGGTAACGGAACGTACCTAAGACATGGGTGACAACCCTGGGCCGAAGGGGTTGTCGAGGGGTTGCAAGGTCTTCTGCTCCAGGTCGATGAAGCCGAGATCGTAGCGCATGAAGCTTACGATCCAAATACCGTCGTCGACCTCCTTGATTCCGAGGCGTTGACCGGCGAGGACCGTCGAGATGTTGATGCGCTTGCGGTGCATGCAGATGCGGCCGCAGGCGGTGACGAGGACATCGCGATCATGCAACGGATAGGTGAGCTCGGGCAGCCCCTCATAGGGCCTGGGCGAGGCTGAGTAGACCTCGCTGGGGCGCTTCATCGCCAGAGCCTCATGGGGTCTTTCGGCATTGAACTCCTGGACGAAGGCGTCGAAGCGAGCCTGTTGCTGCAGGCTGTTCATGCCTGGCGGGCGGGTCGCCTCCTTCTTCAAGGTGAGATGCATGCGTTCATGGCGCCCGTTCTGCTGCGGATGGCCGGGCTTGATGCGCTCGATGGCGATGCCGAGCCTGAGCCACCAAACGGAGAGCTTCGAGAGGTTGAAGAGCGCATTGGGGCTGGCAAAGGGGACGCCATTGTCGGAGCGGATCGCCTGCGGCAGGCCGCGCTCCTGGAAGAGCTGCTCGAAGGCGGTGATGGCGAGGTTTTCGCGTGTCGATTCAAGGGCTTCGCAGAGCAGCAGGTAGCGCGAGGCGTGGTCGGTGACGGTCAGCGGATAGCAATAGCGCCCGTTGCCGAGCTTGAACTCGCCCTTGAAGTCGGTGCACCACAGCGCGTTCGGCGCGGCGCCGGCGGAGAGCGGCGTTCCGCTCGCATGATTGCGCCTACGGCCGATCGGCTTGACCAAGCCGTGCCGGTGGAGAACGGCGTGGATCGTGCTCTTGGCCGGAACGCGAATGTCGCCATCGAGTCTGCCGGACCAGAAGCTCCCGGATTTTGCGGGCGCCCCAATGCGGCTTATCGCGCTTGAGCTTGACGATGAGACTTTCGATCTGTGGCGCCAGCTGATTAGCATAGCGCACCGGCCGACGCGACCGATCGCTCAGCGCCTCGAGGCCGTGCTCCTTGTAGCGATCGAAGATCTTGTAACCGGTCTTCCGCGAAATGCCGAACGAACGGTTCGAGAGCATCCGTTTCGACGACGTTCAATCGGTCGGTGGAAAGAACGCGTCGCTTGGCGAGCTGTTTCGCGAGCTTGGCCCGCAGGGGGTCCAAGTGCCCAACGGATTTGCGCTTACCGTTCGCGTCTACCGCGATGCGCTACAAGCCGCGAACGCTTGGCCGGCGTTGCACGCGCTGCTGGATGGCCTGGACATCACCGATGTCGCCCTCCTCGCGAAACATGCCGCAGAGGCGCGGCGGATTGTCCATGCCGCGACCGGCGGTGATGCGCTGCGACAGCAAATCGTCGCAGCTTATCGCCTGCTCGAGAAGCAATATGGTCCCAATGTGGCGGTTGCAGTCCGCAGTTCAGCCACTGCCGAGGATTTGCCGACGCCAAGTTTCGCTGGTCAGCATGAGAGCTATCTCAATATCAGCGGCGTGGATGACCTCTTCGAAGCCTGCCGCCTCTGCTTTGCGTCGATCTTTACCGACCGCGCCATCGTATATCGGACAGGCAACGGATTCGATCATTTCAAGGTCGCTCTCTCCGTCGGCGTGATGAAGACGGTCCGCTCGGACCGCGCTGCAAGCGGTGTGATCTTCACGCTCGATACTGAATCCGGCTTTCGTGATGTCGTTCTCGTCACCGCCTCCTATGGACTCGGCGAAAATGTCGTGCAGGGGAAAGTGGATCCCGACGAGTTCTTCGTCCACAAACCGACATTTCGTCAGGGCCATCGGGCCGTGCTGCGGCGCTCGCTTGGACGCAAGCAGCTCACGATGGTCCTGGCAAAAGGGCATACCGGCTCGACCACCCGGGATGAGGCGACGCCAGCCGAGAAGCAGGCGCGTTTTTGTCTTGAAGACGATGAGGTCCTGACCCTCGCGGGGTGCGCGCTTACGATCGAGGACCATTATTCGCGGCACGCGGGTCATCCGGTACCAAAGGACATCGAATGGGCGAAGGATGGCGACGACGGAGGTCTCTATATTGTCCAGGCACGGCCAGAGACCGTCGCTTCCCTAAAATCCCCCTCGATGCTCGAGACTTATGCGCTGAAGCGGACCGGGATCGTGCTTGCCACGGGAAAGGCCATCGGCGAAAGGATCGGCGTCGGCGTGGTCCATGTGGTTGCGTCGCCCGAAGACCTCGGGACCTTTAGGCCAGGCGAGGTGCTGGTTGCAGCCTCTACTAGCCCCGACTGGGAGCCCGTGATGAAGACTACCGGCGCCATCGTGACGGATCATGGCGGGCGCACCTGCCACGCGGCCATCGTAGCCCGCGAACTCGGTGTGCCAGCGGTGGTCGGCACAGGGTCGGCAACGACTACGCTCAAGACCGGGGCCCGCGTAACCGTATCCTGCGCAGGAGGCGAGATGGGCACCATCTATGGAGGCGACCTTCCGTTCGAGGTGACCCGCACCGACGCCAGCGCGCTCACGCTTCCGAAGACGCAGATCATGGTCAATCTCGGGGATCCGGATATGGCGTTTCGCACGGCAATGATGCCCAACGCCGGCGTCGGTCTGGCGCGCATGGAGTTCATTATCAGCGAGCATATCGGGGTGCATCCCATGGCGCTCGTGCACCCGGAGCGGGTAACCACCGCCGAACGGGCGCGAATCGGCGAGCGGGCCGGCGGATACGCTTGCCTCAAGGAGTATTTTGTCCGCAATCTAGCGGAGGGTGTCGGCATGATCGCCGCCGCTTTCTATCCGAAACCCGTGATCGTGCGTTTGTCGGATTTCAAGACCAACGAATATGCCGAGCTCGTCGGGGGCGCAGCTTTCGAACCCCGAGAGGCCAATCCGATGCTGGGTTTTCGCGGCGCCTCCCACTACGCGCACCCGGCCTACGCAGAGGGATTCGCACTTGAATGCGAGGCATTGCGGCGGGTCCGCGATGATATGGGTCTTATCAATCTCGTGGTGATGGTGCCCTTCTGCCGTCGCGTGACCGAGGCCGAGCAAGTCTTGGCCGCGATGGCGCGCAACGGCTTGGCCCGCGGACAGAATGGGCTCGAGGTCTATGTGATGTGCGAAATCCCCAACAACGTCATCCTGGTTGATGCGTTTGCGGCGGTCTTCGACGGCTTCTCGATCGGCTCGAACGATCTCACGCAGCTCACTCTCGGGGTCGATCGCGATTCCGAGGTCGTAGCCTTCGACTTTGATGAGCGCGATCCAGGGATGCTGGAGATGCTCCGCCTCGCCGTGACCGGGGCCAAGCGCAACGGCCGCAAGATCGGCATATGCGGCGAGGCGCCCGCCAACTACCCGGAGATCGCCAATTTTCTGGCACAGATCGGCATCGATTCGATCAGCGTGAATCCCTCAATCCTGCTCCGAACGATCAAGGTGGTGCAAGAAGCAGAAGCGGTGGCAAAGGGACGGCGCAGCAAGGAGCCTGCCTGTATGCCCGCGAAGCGCCAGCCGAACGGATGGCTCCGACTTTGAATGCTTCGCTGGAATCTTCAAAGCAACGCATCGTGACCCTTACGCTCAATCCGGCGGTCCTATGCCCGGTGGCAGCGGCGACAAAAACGGCACAGACGCGAGAACCCCTCGTGGTCCCGGCTCCCCCGATCCCGAATTTGAAGCACGTGCCGCTATACGCGAATACGACGCCGGCATGATACGCGTCGAGACGCAGACACGCCGACATGAACGGTGACGCGCAACTTTCTTCAGCGGCCGAGAGGATGCGCCATCACCGGCAACGAAGGCCGCATGGGCTGCGCTGTTTCGGCTGAGCGTGCCTCGGCGTGTCTCCGGTTTTCCGGAGCGGCAGCGGCGATACCACTCTCGTCCTTCACCGGGCCACGCATCACGCCTCAAAATGGAGCTATGTGACCTATTTCACGGATGCTTCGAGCGGCCAGGGGAATGCCTCTTGCTGGCGAACGTTTTTTGCGGTGCATGAGTACTGAAGTGGCACTTTTGAGAAGTGTCGATGAGCACCGAGGGGGTCCGCTCGTCGAGGCCGAACAGACACGCTCCACGCCGTCGCCGCGAGCAGCTCATCAGCGGTTAGGTCAAGTTCGGCGACCGAGCGGCAATCCACTCATGTCGCACCACTCGCCCGGGGCCGCCTCTACATTTAGCGGCTGGACTCGGCCGCTCCAATCGTTCTCGTGGACGAGGAGCGCAAGCGAATTGGCGCGCGATGCTCGCCGCGAATAGTCCGCTTTTGGTAGACCGCCCGGGGAAAGAAATATTGCGCGACATAATGTGACCAATTCGCGCCGACTAATTCAATTCGCGCGCCTGCCCCGGGCGAGAGCACGGTCACAGATTACCCGTGGTCTTTTGACGATTTATCAACGGCGATTCCCCGCGGACAAGGACATTCCTCATTCCACGGGCTTTGTCGCCGGCCTCGGGCCTTCCCGTTGCGGGATTTTAGTCGGTGCCCTCTCGAGCGACGATCTCGATGCGCACGGGTGCCACGCCCTCTTTTATGATCCCGATCTCCTTCGCGGCACGGCTGGAAAGATCGAGGACGCGGCCCTTCACATAAGGCCCACGGTCGTTGATCCGCACATCGACGCTGCGGCCATTGTTGATATTGGTGACGCGAATCTTGGTGCCGAGCGGCAGAGTCGGATGCGCCGCGGTCAATTTGCGATCGTCGAAGCGCTCGCCGCTCGCGGTCTGTCTTCCGCGATGCCACCTGCCGTAATGCGAGGCAATGCCGATCTGATCCAAGGGCCGCTCGATATGCGGCTCCGCGTCATTCGTAGGAGGGCTGACCGCAGGGGCTTCCGCGAGGCCATGCGCCTCGATCGAAGTCGTAGCGGCGACATGGCCCATCAAGAAGAGTGCGGCGATGATTGCCGCGCGGCGCACGATATGTCCCTGCCAGGGCAGGAAGCAGAAGCGCGCGGAGAGCGATGCAAGAGTTGGCGGCATGGTTTGAATCCCTTGATCTCCAGTTTTACGGCGCGACAAGGGGTCGCACCGAAGACCGGGTGGGAATGGGCAGGTATCGGGGTAATAAGACGTTCCTGGCAAATAAATATTCCCAGGAGCTATTGGTATTCGCAGATAACCTGTCAGGATTGTTACAGTGGATTGCGCGGCTGGGCGTTAAGACGCGTCATGGAAATAGGGATTCCGCCGCCGATGACCAAGCCTGTGCCTGCAAATAAAAGAGAATGCGACAATGCGTCGCGGTTTTACTTGGGTCGCGCCGAATGAGGCCGCTGATCATCATGAACTCTGTGACAAAATCGGGCGGAGCGCCGCGCGGGTAAAAGCTAGTTCGGCACGGTCCCGCGCACGGCCTCTTCGCCCAAGGCGCGCTGCAATTGGACGCGCGCGCGGGAGATGCGGCTCTTGACCGTGCCCGGGGCGCAGCCTGCCATCTTCGACGCCTCCTGATAGGAGAGGCCGTTCCCGACCACGAGCGCCATCGCTTCGCGTTGCGCCGCCGGCAAGGACAGATAGGCGCGCTCGCATTCATGGAGCCGCAAATTCTCCTCCTGGCCTCCGCTCAGTGACATGGCTTCCGAGCGGCTGCCCATGTCAGCGCGCGATACCCGCGCCTTGCGGCGCATTTCCGTGTAGTAGCAATTGCGCAGAATCGTGGCGACCCAGGCCTCGAAATTCGTGCCAGGCTCGAAATGATGCGCGTAGGTCAGCACCCGCAAGATCGCCTCCTGAACCAGATCGTCGGCGAGCTCGCGGTCGCGCGCCAGGTGCCTGGCCAAAATGCGCAGGCGGGGAAAGCAGCTGGCGATATTCTCATGCAGTTCGCGATCCATGTCGGCTCCACCCGGGCGATTTCGAGTTCGAAAAGGCGCCGCACCCGCTGACCCGGTTCTCGCACCGCAACAAGTTGCTGATCGGCGACCCACGTCTAGTAGACGCCCCCCTCCCTGAAAGCTTCCCTGCCGCCACGATTGGTCACGGCCGTGACCGGGGCTCTCGGCCGGCCTCGGCGGCGGTCGCTGCATGCGCCCGTGGGGCCGGATTCGGCTCGGAACCGTCGGCGCAACCGGCCGTTTAATGGCGAACCCAATCGCAAGTGGAACGGCATGGCTCGATTGCCCGATCGCAAGCACAGCCGGCGCGAGAGCGAGCCGACGAAGGATTCCGATCATGGCCATGGGCGAAGCAGGAGAAACCAAGGTCCGCGACGTGATGACGGCCAATGTCGAGCTGATCGCCTCCGATGCCACGGTGCAGGAGGCGGCGCTCAAGATGGCCGAGGCCGACATCGGCGCCTTGCCGGTCGACGAGGACGACAGGCTGGTCGGCATCGTCACCGACCGCGATATCGCGCTGCGGAGCGCCGCCACGGGAAGAAACCCCACTCGCACCAAGGTGCGCGAGATCATGACCAGGAAGGTGCGCTATTGCTTCGACGACGAGAACGCGGACGAAGCCGTCGAGAGCATGAGCGAGCTGCAGCTGCGCCGCCTGCCGGTCGTCAATCGCGAAAAGCGTCTGGTCGGCGTCGTGTCGCTCGCCGACATCGCTCTCCGGCATGACCCGGGCAAGGCCGGAGCCGCGCTCGAAGGCGTCTGTCTGCCGGGCGGCGCCGGAGCCGACGGCTGATTCGACGTTGGCGCGTAGGGCCGAGTCGAGGAACCGGTCGGAGAATAAAGGCGGACGCGATGGAACTTCAGCAGATCGACCTGCTTCGTCATGTAGACGCCGAGCGACGGCAGGACTGCCTCGAGAAATGCCTCCTCTGCCACGTGATCTGCCTCGATTTCGCGGCGGGACGCGACGCAGCGCCTGGCTTTCCCGCCGGTCTGTCGGCGCTCCTGGCCGATTGCGCCGAGATCAGCCTCATGCTCGCCATGTCGTTGCTCAATCGCGAGGCGCGGATCAATCTGCCGCTCAGCTCGCTGTGCATCGAGATTTGCGAGCGCTGCGCCACCGAATGCGGGCGGCTCTTCAACGACGAAGAGGCGGATTCCTGCATCGTCGCTTGCGGCGGCGCTTCCGCAAGCTGCCGAAATATGGTGGAATCCTGGTCGCTCCACTGACGCCTTGGCGATAGGCGTGTCCCGGCCTTGTCGGCCTAAGTCTCGGGCCGGCTCGGCCAGGAAGCCGATCTCCGGAGGCGAACGCCCCACCGATCGCAAGGAGCCTGCCCATGCCGGACAATGCGAATTCGAATGCGAATGGAATCGAGCGCGATGCGCCTCGGCGAGGCCATGTCACCTTGCCGACGAACGAGGCGCGGCAAGGCGTCGAGCTCGGCGCGATGCGCTATGTGCTGGGGGTATCTCTCGCCGTCAGCGTCGTGGCATTGGTCGCGGTCTATTTCTTCGTGTTCCACTGAGCCCTGCCATGGCGACTCGGCCGCGCGCGAAACCGGCGTCCTCCCGGACGCGGCAGCTCGCGCGCTACCGCAGCAAACGCAAATTCGACCAGACGCCCGAGCCCGACGATTCGGCGCGTACCCGAGGCACGGGCAACAGTTTCCTCGTCCAGAAGCACGCGGCGCGGCGGTTGCATTATGATTTCCGTCTCGAGCTCGACGGCGTCCTCAAAAGCTGGGCGGTGACGAAGGGACCCAGCCTCGATCCCGCCGACCGGCGCCTTGCCGTCCATGTCGAAGACCATCCGCTGGCCTATGGCGGCTTCGAGGGGATCATTCCGCCGAAGCAATACGGCGCTGGCACCGTCATGCTCTGGGATCGCGGCACCTGGGAGCCGCAAGGCGACGCGCGGAAGGACTATGCGCGGGGCAAGCTCAAATTCAAGCTGAACGGCGAGCATCTGCGCGGCGGTTGGATGCTCGTGCGGATGGGCGGCCGCGCGCAGGAGAAGGGCCACGACAACTGGCTGCTCATCAAGGAGCGCGACGAATTCGCGCGGCCCGGTCACGGCAACGCCTTGATCGACCGCGTCAAGACCAGTGTCGCGAGCGGCAAGACCATGGAAGAGCTCGGCGATCCGCGCAGGGCCGCGCAATGGGTGTCGGGCCGCGCGCGGAAGGGCACGCCGGATGAATCCGCCGCCATGCAAGGCGCGTTGCGCAGGCCGGCCACTCGTGGCGACGCGAGCCGCGCTCTGGCGAAAATCCCAGGCGTCAAGCGCGGCCCGTTGCCGGATTTCGTGCCGCCCCAGCTGGCTACGCTCGTAGAGCGGCCGCCGAGCGAAGCGGGCTGGATCCACGAAATCAAGATCGACGGCTATCGCGCCTATTGCCGCGGCGAGGACGGCAAGGTGCGGTTCCTCACCCGCACGGGCCTGGACTGGACCAAGCGGTTCGTCCGGCTCGCCGGAGGACATGAAGTCGGTCTCCGCCAAGCGCTTCGCCATCGATGGCGAGGTAGCCGTGCTCGACGAGAAGGGCGTCTCGAGCTTCACGGCACTCCAGGATGTGCTCGGCGGCGGCGATGACAGGCGGCTTTCCTTCATCGTCTTCGATCTTCTGCATCTCGACGGCTATGATCTGCGCGACGCAGCGCTGACGGAGCGAAAGAAAATCCTCCACGATCTCTGCCAGTCGGCGCGCATGCCGGCTTCGATCCGCTACTCCGACCATGTCGAGGCGGCGGGCGACGACGTGTTCCAGCATGCCTGCCGTCTTGCCCTCGAGGGCGTCATCTCGAAACGCGCCTGCGAGCCCTACAAATCGGGCCGCAGCGGGGATTGGCTCAAAAGCAAATGCGTGAGCCGGCAAGAATTCGTCATCGGCGGCTTCACCTTGCCGAAGAAGGAGGGCCGCGCGGGCATCGGCGCGCTTCTTCTCGGCTATTACGAGGACGAGGAGCTGCGCTATGCGGGGCGCGTCGGCACCGGCTTCACCGCCGAACTGTCGCGCGACCTTTACGCGAAGCTCGACCGCCTCACAATGGAGCGCCCGCCCTTCGCGTCGATTCCGGCCGCGGCGCTGCGCGGGGCCAAATGGGTGCAGCCCAAGCTGGTCTGCGAGGTCGAATTCCTCTCCTGGACGAGCGACGGCATGCTGCGTCACCCCTCCTTCCAAGGCCTGCGCGAGGATAAGCCGGCCGCGAGCGTCGGACGCGATCGGCCGGGCAGTCTAAGCGGCGCCAAGCGCCGGCACGGCGTCTCCGGGCGCGATTCCTCCCAATCTCGCGAGCGCGACGGCGGGGGGCAGATAGCCTTGGCGGCGCGACGCGAAGTCGCCTCCCGCAAGTCCTCCGGGGCCAGCCACGTTGTCGAAGGCGTGAGTGATCTCGCATCCCGATCGCGAGGTGTTCCCGGATATCGGCGCAACCAAGGAGCAGCTCGCCGAATATTACGGCGCCGTCGCGAAATTGATGCTCCCGGAAATCGCCAACCGGCCGCTTAGCCTGCTGCGCTGCCCTTCCGGCATCTCGGGCCAGTGTTTCTTCCAGAAGCATTGGCCCACGGGGGCCAAATCGCTGCCGCGCATCGCCATCACGGAAAAGCATGGCACCGACCAATATGTCTATGTGCGCGACGCGCGGGATCTCGTGGCGCTGATCCAGGAAGGCGTCGTCGAGCTCCATCCCTGGGGCGCAATGGTGGAGGATCCCGACAAGCCGGACCGGCTGATTTTCGACTTCGACCCCGCGCCGGACGTGAAACTGCCCCGCGTGATGGAGGCGGCTCGCGCCATGCGGGAGCTGCTCGATCATGTCGGCCTCCAATCCTTCGTCAAGACGACGGGTGGAAAGGGCCTCCATGTGGTCGTACCGTTGCGTCGCGGGCCCGGCTGGCCGGAGGTCAAGGAGTTCGCGCACGCCGTCGCGGAAACCTTGGCCAAAGCTGGATCCCGGGGGGTTCACTACGAGTTCCTTGAAGCGCAATCGCGGGGGCAAGATCTTCCTCGATTATCTGCGCAACGATCGCGGCTCGACCGCGGTCGCGGCCTATTCGGTGCGCGCGCGGCCCGGCGCGCCGGTCGCTACGCCGCTCGCCTGGGATGAGCTGAAGCCGCAGCTTGAGCCCGCCGCGCTCAACCTCGAAACGGTGCCGCGGCGGCTGGCGTCGCAAAGGCGGGACCCCTGGCGCGGGATGTCGAGTTTGCACCAATCCATCTCGGCGGCCGCGCGCCGCACCGCGGGATTGCGCTCCTAAAACGAAAGGGCTCTTCGATGGCGCCGGCGGGGCTTGTGCGGATCGGCATCTCCGGTTGGACCTACGCGCCCTGGCGCGGCAAATTCTATCCCGAGAAGCTCCCGCAGAAGCGCGAGCTCGCCTATGCCAGCACTGTCTTCGACACGATCGAGATCAACGGTACCTTCTACGGCCAGCAGCGACCCGAAAGCTTCGCCCACTGGGCAGAGGAGACGCCGGAAGACTTCGTCTTCTCCGTCAAGGCGCCGCGCTACATCACCCATCTGCGCCGGCTCAAGGAAATCGAGTCGCCGCTCGCCAATTTCCTCGCCTCGGGCCTGCTGCGGCTCGGCCCCAAGCTCGGACCCCTTTTATGGCAGTTTCCGCCTAACTTTCGTTTCGATCCCGCGCGGCTCGAGGCCTTCTTCAGCTTGCTGCCGCATGACACGGAGGCGGCGGCGCGGCTCGCGCGTCGCCATGACGGAAAGCTGCGCAGCAAGGGGTGGCTTAAAACCGATGCAAAACGCCCCTTGCGCCATGCGATGGAAATCCGCCACGAGAGCTTCGTCGCGAGGGAATTCATCGAGCTGTTACGTGCTTACGACGTGGCGCTGGTCTGTGCCGACACGGTCGAATGGCCGAGACTGATGGATGTGACATCCGACTTCGTCTATTGCCGTCTGCATGGCTCCGAGGAGCTTTATGCAAGCGGCTATGACGAGAAGTCGCTCGAAAGCTGGGCGCGGCGTGTCAAGGCATGGGCCGCCGGCCGCGCGCCCAAGGACGGCGAGCGGGTGATCAAGCGCCCGGTGCCCGACAGGCGACCGCGCGACGTTTTCGTCTATTTCGACAATGACGTTAAAGTACGCGCACCGGCCGACGCGCAGCGGTTGCGCGCCCTCGTCGAGGGCGCGAAGTGACGGGGGCTGCACCGGCACGGAACCGAGCGGCGCGCGCCGCGTTGACTAATTGCCCATATACGGGTTTGGAACGACAACCAAGGGCCGAGCCGATGATGAAGCGGGAAGACGCGATCGACATGGAAAAGGCACTGTCCGATCCTTCGACGGCCTTTGCGGAGCCGGACGACATCCTGCGCGATCGGCGCCTGTCGTCGGAGCAGAAGCTGCGGCTGCTGCGTCAATGGGAACGCGACGCGGTGGGCCTGACCATCGCCGAGGGCGAGGGCATGGGCGGCGGCGAGGAGAGCCGGCTGGCTCGGGTTCGCAATGCGCTGCGCCGCCTGGATCCCTCGGTCGCCAAGGAAGCCGATTCGCCCCCGAAACGCAGCGGCTGAGCCGCACTTGCGCCCGCTCGAGCTAGCGAAGCGCGCAGCCGCGGAAGCCGCCGCCGCGCTGGTCGAGGACGGCATGGTGGTCGGCCTCGGCAGCGGCAACACCGCCGCGCTGGCGATCGAGGCACTGGCCCGGCGCGTCGCCCAAGGCTTGCGGATGCTGGGCCTGCCGACTTCCGACGCGACGGCGGCGCTTGCCGCCCGGCTCGGCCTGCCGCTTACCGGCTTTGCGCAGCATCGCCGTCTCGATTTGACGATCGACGGCGCGGATCAGGTCGAGCGTCGCACGCTCGACCTCATCAAAGGGCGTGGCGGCGCCTTGTTGCGCGAGAAGATCGTCGCCAAGGCCAGCCGGCGCATGATCGTGGTGGTCGACGAGAGCAAGCTGGTGGATCGGCTCGGCGGCGACACCGCGCTCCCGGTCGAAATCCTGCCTTTCGGCTGCGAGGTGGTGCTGGAGAGGCTGAGCGAGGCCGGTGCGCGCGGAACCTTGCGACGGCTGGGCGGCGCACCCTTCCGCACGGACAACGGAAACTACATCGCCGATTGCGACTGCGGCGATATCGCCGACGCGCCCGGGCTCGAGCGCCGGCTCGCCGCCATCACCGGCGTCATCGAGACGGGGCTGTTTCTCGGCCTGGCCTCGCAGGTGATCGTCGGCAGCCCGGCGGGAACGAGGAATTTGCAGCGATGAAGGAACGCCGGTGGAACGGGAGCCATCAGCCGGACGCGGCGCAAACGCTCTCCTTCGATATCGGCGGTACGGGCATCAAGGCGGCCCTGCTGGACGAGGCCGGTAGGATAATGTCGGAACGGCTTCACGCGGCGACCCCGCATCCCGGCACGCCCGGGCATGTCGTGAAATTGCTCATGAGCATGGCACACGCCTTGGCGGCATTCGACCGTATCTCGGTCGGGTTCCCGGGCGTCGTGCGCGCCGGCCGCGTCTTGACCGCACCCAATCTCGGCACCCGCGCCTGGCATGGCTTCCATCTGGCTGAAGCGCTGCGGCAGGGGCTCAAGAAGCCGGTGCGCGTGCTCAACGATGCCGAGGTGCAAGGCTTCGGCGTCATCGAAGGCCGCGGGCTGGAATGCGTACTCACATTGGGCACGGGCGTCGGCAGCGCGTTGTTCCAATATGGGCGGCTGGCGCCGCATTTGGAGCTGGGCCAGCATCCCATCCGCAAGCGGAAGACCTACGACGACTATATCGGGCATGCGGCGCTCGAGGCCAAAGGTCGCAAGAAATGGAACCGCAGGGTGCGCAAGGCGATCGACATCGTCCGCAGCTTGATCAATTTCGACAGGCTTTATCTCGGCGGCGGAAATGCGAGGCAACTCGATATCGAGCTGCCGCGCGACGTGAGGATCGTCTCCAACCTGGCCGGCATTACCGGCGGCGCGCGCCTATGGGACGCCGACGAGGACGACATCTTCGCGCAGGCCACGCCGGGGGACGCGGCGACAGGCGGATCGCCGCGGCGCCATGTCGGACGCAAGCCGCGAGCGGTCACTGAAAGCAAGCGGCGCGGCGCCTGAACCGACGCCGCGCCCAAGCTGCGTGCTGGAGATTACTTGCTCAGCTTGCGGCCTGCGTCCCTCGCGGCATCCTTCATGCCGCCGACGGCGTTCTGCACCCTGCCGGCAGCCTTGTCGAGCTTGCCTTCCGTCTTGAGCTTCGAATCGCCCAGGGCCTTGCCCGCCGCTTCCTTGACGGATCCCTTGACTTTCTTCGCTGCTCCGGCGACGCGATCCTTGTCCATGACTCTTTCCTTTCTCTGCTTTTGTGGAACCGACGGCCGGGCGTTCAGGCCCGATGCCGATGCAAGGCCATCGCCATGGGCGCGCGCCAGCGATAGCCGTAGCGGGAGAAATTCTCGATTTCCGCGAATTCGGCGTCCATCTGGCGGAACTTTCGCCGGATGTGGCGGATCACCGAGCGAACGTTCGTGCGGTAGCCTTCCGGTCCGCGACCCGCGACGAAATCCTTGCCGCGGAAGAAGTCGTAAATCTCGCGATAGGAGACGTTGTCGCCGTAGTTCTTCGCCAGCAGCCAGACCGTCTTGAACTCCGTCACCGTGAGAGGCACGAGTCTGCCGTGCCAAAAGGCGGCATGGGTGTCGAAGCGCAGCGCGAGCGGGCCGATCTCGAGGTCTTGCGTCTCGAGCACGGCCTCCTCGGACGTCTTGGCGCGCGCCGCCGCGAGTTCGATGGTCTTGGCGATGATCTTGAGGCCGCGCGACTTGTCCACGATATCGGTGCTGCCGCGCTTGTAGGTGCCGTCGCAGGCCGCGCGGGGAAGGGCGTCGTTCTCGGCCAAGATGACGACCGGCAGCGGATTGATCGAGCGCTGCAGCTGCAAGAGGAGCTCCAGTCCCGAGCGGTCATAGGCCTTCAGGTCCGCCACGAGCACGTCGCAGCGGTTGCCGGCGACGAGATAGGGGAAGGCCGACAAGGCGGTTGCGAAGCGAACGACATCCGTCTCGTCCTCGGCCAGATCGTTGCAGAGCGCCTTGCGGAAATTATCGTCGCCGCCGACGAGGACAATGTGGATCGGCGAATGCGACGACGAATCCGCAATTCCTTCGTCGAGGACCCGCGGATAGGTCGCGCTTTCGATCGAATGCAATGTCTCGCTTGTCATTGTGTGATCTCCCGTGGGATCGATGCACAGCTTTGTTTGGCGGTATTGCCGACGCTTCCTCGTCTTTCTATGACAGCCGGACGCGCTCCCTGCGCGCGCCCGACAGCGCGAAAAGTAGACCGCCGCGGCTCGCCATGCCTACGAGTTGGCGGAGCGTGGCGCACGTGGGATTGTCGTAGACGGCTGTTAGACTGTTTCTGCGCATGGCGGCTGTCTGGTTGACTTTTGCGTTGTCAGCACGCTAACAGCTCTGCCCTGCTCGGAATATTCGGGGAAAACCCCAAAATCATCGGGGAAGTTTTGGAAGCGCGCGGCCGTATACAATGCGCTAGGCTATGAACGCGTCGCCGGACGCGTTCGGGCAGTCGAAAAGGCTTCGATCAAATAGGCGGCTGAAGATGGAATAAGGCGTATCCGAAAAAGACGTTACTACTGAGCGACTTGGCGCTGGTATCTCAGCGTTGGCTCAGCAGTCGCTGATTGCATCTCAAAGGCCGACGCGGTCGGCATATCGAGGCTTGACGAATTCATGGCAAGGCGAACGCCCGGCGAGAAGCGGCGGCTAGAAAGGCCAAAACCGATTGAAAACGAGACGCCCCAGGAAAACCCTTACGCTCTCGCCATCGAGGGTGCGAACGATGGGCTATGGGATTGGGACGCGGCTTCGGATGGCGTTTTCCGCTCGAGGCGCGTACAGGAGATTCTCGGCCTCCGGCCGGTGGACCGGATGGCGTCGGCGCGGGATTGGCCCGACTTCATCCATGACGAGGACCGCGCGCGCTACTTGAAGGCGATCAGCGATCTCTTCAAGAGCAAAGGCAACCATTTCAGCTTGCAATACCGGGTTCGGCATATCGACGGAAGCTACCGTTGGGTGCTTGACCGCGCGACCGCGCGGCGCGACGCCGGCGGCCGAATCTACCGCATGGCGGGCTCGCTCAGCGACATCACCGAGAGCAAGCGCGCCGAGGACGCGCTGCGGGAGAGCGAGCAGCGCTTCCGCCTGCTGGTCGCCGGCGTCAAGGACTACGCCATATTCATGCTGGATCCGGACGGCCGCGTGGTGAGCTGGAACGAGGGCGCGGCGCGCATCAAGGGCTATCGCTCCGACGAAATAATCGGCCAACACTTCTCGTGCTTCTATCCGCAAGCGGATATCGAGGCCGGCAAGCCCGAGCTTCAGCTCGAGCGGGCGCGCGCCGAGGGGCGCGTGGAGAGCACCGGATGGCGCGTGCGCAAGGACGGCTCGCGCTTCTGGGCGAATGTCGTGCTGACGGCGCTGTTCGAGGAGACGGGCGAGCTCCGCGGATTTTCCAAAATCACCCGCGACGTGACGGAGCGCGAGCGCGTCGCGGAGGCATTGCGCGACAGCGAGCAGCGGTTTCGACTCCTGATCGCCGGCGTCAAGGACTACGCCATCTTCATGCTCGATCCGCAAGGTCGCGTCATGAGCTGGAACGAGGGGGCGGAGCGTATCACCGGCTACGGCTCGAACGAGATTCTCGGCAAGCATTTCTCGTGCTTTTACCCGAGCGAGGACGCGAAGCTGGGCAAGCCCGCGCGGCAGCTCGAGCTTGCCAGCAGAGACGGTGGAGTCGAGGACACCAGCTGGCGCTTGCGTAAGGACGGCAGCCGCTTCATGGCCAATGTCGTGGTCACGACGCTCTACGACGAGTCGGGAAGCCTGCGCGGCTTCGCGAAGGTGGTGCGGGACGTCACCGAGCGCGTGCGCGCGGAAGCGGCGCTGCGTCTATATGCCGAGCGGCTGAAGTCGCTCTCCGCGCGGCTCATCGACCTTCAGGAGATCGAGCGGCGGCACATCGCGCTCGAACTTCACGACGAGATCGGCCAATCGCTCACCGCGCTCAAGATCAATCTCGAGGGCTTGCAGCGCAGTGCTCCCGCCTTCGCCAAGATGCCGCGCATCGGCGAGAGCATCGAGATCGTGGCGCAGCTTATCCAGGAAATCCGCGACATGTCGCTGGCCCTGCGTCCGTCGATCCTGGACGATTTCGGATTGATGCCGGCGCTGCGCTGGTACACGAGGCGCCAGGCGGAACGCACCGGGGTGGTGATCGATCTGATGGAGGCGGGCACGCCGACGCGCGCCCCGCCGCCCATCGAGACCGCCTGCTTCCGCATCGCCCAAGAGGCCTTGACCAATATCGCGCGTCATTCCAAGGCCAAGCATGTCAAGCTCACGGTCAGCCATAGCGGAACCAAGATCGAGCTGGAGGTCAAGGATGACGGGATCGGCTTCGATCCCGTCGAGGCGCGGGAGAACCTGCAGCATGGGCGAAGCCATGGGCTTCTCGGCATGCAGGAGCGCGCGCGGCTCCTCGGCGGGCAGATCGATATCGACGCCGCCCCCGGCAAGGGCACCTGCATCAAGGCCGAATTTCCCTTGATCGGCCTCGCCGAAGATTCCGCGCACGCTGGAAAATCCGCCGCTGGCAAGGCGCCGAGGCGGCGGCGATCGTGATTTCCATCGGTCGACAGAGCGGGCGCATGCGATGAGCGAGAAGAAGCCTATCCGGCTGTTGCTGGTCGAGGACCACAGGCTCATTCGCGCGGGCTTGCGCGCGCTTCTCGAAGGCTCTCCCAACATCGAGGTGGTGGCGGAGGCGGATAACGGGCGCGAAGCGCTCGCGCAGATCGTCGAGCATCGGCCCACCATCGTGCTCATGGACATCTCGATGCCCAATCTCAACGGCATCGAGGCGACGCGCCAGATCGCCAAGGAATTTCCAGGCCCTCACGTCATCATCCTCTCGATGCATTCGAACGACGAGTATGTCATTCAGGCGCTGCGCGCCGGCGCCCGTGGCTACATCCTCAAGGAGGCCGCGCCACGCGAGCTCGAATTCGCCGTCGAGGCGGTCACGCGCGGCGAGCTCTTTCTCAGCCCGGCGATCTCGAAGCGCGTCATCGACGATTATCTCACCCAGGTCGCCGACGAGATCACGCCGCTCGAGCGGCTCTCGCCGCGCCAGCGCGAAATTCTTCAGCTCATCGCCGAGGGCAAGTCGACCAAGCAAATCGCGGCGGTGCTCGACACCAGCGTCAAGACCATCGAGACTCACCGCGCAAGCCTGATGAAGCGACTCGCGATCCATGATGTCGCTGGGCTGGTTCGCTACGCCATAAAACACGGGCTGATATCGCCCGAACGATGAGGCGCAGCCAGGCTGGTCCAGGCTATTGACGCGCCGTTAACGCATCTCCTCCAGGCTGCCGTCCCTCTCTGTGATCGCAATCACTGACTTTTGCGACCAAAGGGATTAGCGTAGCCTAAAGCATGAAGCGACACTTGCTTCAATCTTGAGGAGTTCGGCCATGCAAGCCATGCGCATTGGACTCGCGATTCTCGCCGTCGGCCTTGCCGGCGCGGCGGTTCCGGCGATTGCCGGCGACGCGAAAGTGGGTGTGGCCGCGGCGGTCACCCCGGACGCGATGGGTCAGCCGCAGGCGCAACCGACACGCACGCTCCATGTCGGCAACGATGTTCTGCATATGGAGCGGATTGCGACGCAGGGCCGCGGACAGGTGCAGCTCCTGTTCATCGACCAATCCTCGCTGACCGTGGCGCCCAACTCGGATGTCGTGATCGACAATTTCGTCTACGATCCGGCCGCGGGCAGGGGCAAAATGGCCGCGACGATCAGCAAGGGTCTGCTGCGTTATGTCGGCGGCCGCATCAGCAAGCAATCGGACGTCACCTTCAACACGCCGAGCAGCGTTGTCAGCGTCCGGGGCGGCATCGGCTACCTCATCGTCGCGCCGGACGGCGGCACGAGGGCGATTTTCGCCTATGGCTATCATCTCTGCGTGACCGCCGGCGGCGCCACGGAATGCGCGCGGAAGCCGGGCTATGAGATAACGGTCGCCGGCGCAGGGCAAGCGCCGTCCTCGCCCTCGCCCGTGTCGGGGGAATTCATGGCGGATTTGCTGCTGCAGTTCCAGGGCCCGCCAGGTTCAAACGTCGGCTCCGATGCGCCGGACCTCGACATCCCCGACAACAGGAACGCCGCGGGCCTCAATGGCCTCCCCCCCATCAACACGGGGACAGCCATGCAGAACGGCGCAACCGGCGGCCTGAGCACGAGCCATTTCCACACGCCGACCGCCGGCCCGTAAACCCGGCCGATCCGCTCAGACGAGAGCCGCTATTCCGGCATTGGCGATCTGCTCGTCCTCGCTGGATTGAACGCCCGAGACACCGACGGCGCCCACGCAATCGCCCTGGTGGATGATCGGAACGCCGCCCTGGATCGGCAGGCTCATGGGGAACTTCAGGAAGACCGGCCGCTCCTTCACGCGCTCTTCCCAGAATTTCGTGGGTCGCCCGGTGAGGCCCGCAGTGCGCGCCTTGCCCGCCGCCACCTCCGCCGTCAGCGGCCCGGCGCCGTCCATGCGCTCGAGATGAAGCAGGAAGCCGCCGCTGTCGACGACGGCGATCGAGACGATCCATTTGTTCTTCTCCGCCTCCGCCTTGCAGGCAGCCATGATTTTCTGCACGTCGGCGGCGGTGAGGCATGGTCTGTTGCGCATGGGCCCTCCTTGACGAACTGAACCCGCCAGCCTATCGCAATCCGCCTCGGGCCGTTAGGTCCCTTCTCGCGGATGGGCAGTAATGACGGACGGCGCTTCGTTCATCATCGTCGGCGGCGGGATCGGCGGCCTCGCTGTCGCACTCGCTCTCGCCAAGCAGGGCTTTCGCGCAACGGTCCTGGAGCAGGGCGAGGAGTTTCGCGAGATCGGCGCCGGCATACAGCTCGGCCCAAACGCCTTCCGCGCCCTCGATCGGCTCGGCCTCGGGAACGCCTTGCGCGCCAACGCGGTCTTCATCGACCGGCTGGTGATGATGGACAGCCTGTCGGGCGAGGAGATCGTCGATATTCCGGTGGACGAGCCCTTCCGCAAGCGCTTCGGCAATCCCTACGCCGTCATCCATCGCGGCGATCTTCACGACTTGCTGCTGCAAGGCTGTCGCGCCACGCCGATGATAGCCCTCTTCAGTCGGCAGCGCGTGACCGGTTTCGAGGAGACGGCGGGAGGGATCGAGGTCTGGACGGATCCAGGCACGCGCTACAAGGGCGATGCGCTTATAGGCGCCGACGGGCTGCGCTCGCGGATACGCGAGGCGATCGTGGGCGACGGAGAGCCGCGCGTGGCGGGCCATACCACCTACCGCGCCGTGCTGCCGATCGAGGAGATGCCCGCAGATTTACGCTGGAACGCGGCGACGCTTTGGGCCGGGCCAAATACCCATCTCGTCCATTATCCTCTACGCGGCTGGAAGCTCTTCAATATCGTCGCCACCTTCCACAGCAGCGCGGAGAAGCCGGCCACGAACGAGCCCGGCAGCCGCGACGAGATTCTGCATGCCTTCCGCGACGTCGTCGCCAAGCCGCGCTCGATCCTGGAGAAGCCGTCGAGTTGGCGCTATTGGGTGCTGTGCGATCGCGAGCCGGTCGAGAATTGGAGCAAGGGCCGCGCCACGCTGCTCGGCGATGCGGCTCATCCGATGCTGCAATATTTCGCGCAAGGCGCCTGCATGGCGTTGGAGGATGCGGTGGCGCTGGCCGAGATCGCCGCCGCCGCCCAGGGCGATTTCCCGGCGGCCTTCCTCGCCTATCAGCAGGCGAGAATCGTACGCACCGCGCGGGTGCAATGGTCGTCGCGCATGCTGGGCGAGATCTACCACGCCAAGGGCGTCTATCGTCTCCTGCGCAACCAGGTCTTCGGAGGACGGCCGCCGGAGCGGAATTACGAGGGCTTGGCCTGGCTCTATGGCGGGCCGTAGGACGAGCGTCAGGTCTCCTCTCGCGTCCTGCCGCCGCCCCAGGGAATCCTGCGATGCATGCGGCGCTCGATCGCGAGCACGAACGTGCTGGTAAGCAAGGCCGCAACCGAGAGCAATAGGATCAGGCCGAGCACGAGGAAGGAGAATAGCAAGCGGAGATCGGTCAGGATTTCCGCCGGCAGGCCGCGCATGCTGTCGGCGCCGAGTTCGGCTTTTCATCTTTGTCTTGTCCTTTCCGGCTTCTGCTTTCCCCGGCGCCGCGCGGGGCTCGCCGCCTTCTCGAGGTTGTAGGCGGTGTTGACGAGGGCGACATGAGAGAAGGCCTGCGGAAAGTTCCCCATCTGGCGCCCGGCGACGGGGTCATATTCCTCGGCGAGGAGGCCCACGTCGTTCCTGATCGATAGAAGGCGCTGGAAGAGCCGCCGCGCGTCCCGCTTGCGGCCCTGCAGAACGTAGTTGTCGGCGAGCCAGAAGCTGCAGGCGAGGAAGACTCCCTCGCCGGGCGGCAAGCCGTCGACGCCGTTCGCCGTCTCGTAGCGCCGTACGAAGCCGTCCACCACAAGTCGCTTCTCGATCGCCGCGACGGTGCCGCGGATACGCGGATCGTCATGCGGCAGAAAGCCCACCAGCGGCAGCAGCAGGAGGCTCGCGTCGAGCTCGCGCGAACCGTAATGCTGGACGAAGGAATTGATCTTGCCATCGAAGCCGGCGGCGCAAATCTCGCGATGCATGGTATCGCGCAGCGCGCGCCAGCGGTCGATCGGCCCTTCGAGCCCGAACTCCTCGATCCCCCGCACGGCGCGGTCGAAAGCGACCCACGCCATCACCTTGGAATGGGTGAAATGCTGCGGCTTGCCGCGGATCTCCCAGATGCCCTCATCGGGCTCGCGCCAGATATTCTCAAGATATTCGATGAGGTTGAGGGTCATGTCCCAGGCCGCCGGCGCGCGGCCCAGCCCCATCTTGCGACCCTGGTAGAGCGCGTCGGCAAGCTCGCCATAGACGTCGAGCTGAAGCTGGCTGAAGGCGCCGTTGCCGACGCGGACCGGCGCCGAGCCCTGATAGCCGGGCAGCCACCCGACCTCCCATTCCGGCAGCAGCCGCTCCCCCGCCACGCCGTAGACAGTCTGCATCTTGGAGGGGCTGCCCCGCCACGGCGCGCAAGAGCCATTCGCGCCACGCCTTGGCCTCCTCGCGGAAGCCCGCCTCCAGAAGCGCATAGAGCGTGAATGTCGCGTCCCTGATCCAGCAGAAGCGGTAATCCCAATTGCGCGATCCGCCGAGCCGCTCCGGCAGCGAGGTGGTCGGTGCCGCGACGATGCCGCCGGTTTCGAAATGTGTGAGCGCCTTGAGAGTGATCACCGAGCGAAGCACCGCCTCCGACCATTTGCCCCCGCCGTCCCGGTAGGGCTCGGACCAGCGGCGCCACTGCGCGCTGATCTCCTCGATCTCCCTGCGGGCGTCGATCTTGGGTTGCGCCGGCAGATGTGACGGCGACCAGGAGAGCACGAAGGGTATCTCCTCGCCGGCAGCGATCTCGAATTCGGAGATCGTCCGCATATCCTTGCCCGCGATCTCCACGCTCGTATCGAGCATGATGCGATCCGGGCCGGCGATCGCATTGAGCCGGCCGTCCTCTAGCCGCGTCACCCAAGGCGCATAGGCGCCATAGTCGAAGCGCAGCACAAGCTCCATCTCCATTCGAACCCGGCCATGCAGCCCGCGCAGCAGACGGACGAGCAGGCATCGGCCGTCGAGGCGCGACATACATTCCGTGAGGCGAACCTCGCCCGTCGAAGTGCGGATCTCGGTCTCGAGGACGAGCGTGCGCTCGCGGTATCGCCGGGCGATGCGGCGGGGCTTCGCGGCGCTCCCGATGAGCCAGCGGCCATGGCGCGAGTCGCCCAAGAGCGCCGCCATGCAAGCGGCGGAATCGAAGCGCGGCAGGCAGAGCCAGTCGATGGACCCCGTGCGCGAGACCAGCGCCGCTGTCTCGCAGTTGCCGATCAGCGCGTAGTCTTCGATGCGGGCGGGAATTTGGGCAGGCGAGGGCATGGAGCCTGGAGATCTCTTTGCGAAAATCCTGGATGGCGCGCGACGGAGATCACGCTTCACGACGGGATTGGCGTTTGAACTATCGACTTCGCATAGGACGAATTTATTCCCCGTTGCTGCGATCGTTCAATGGCTTAGGCCGAGCTCGATAGGCGCCGGACCGCAAAGGAATAAATCATCGCATCTGGCGTCTGAGAAGAATAAGAATGAGAGCAAGCTTGCCGCTCATGCGCCGTTGCGCCGGAGCGGGGGTCTTTCTGCGCGAGCCGGAGACTCGCCGCTGTCGTTCGTGTCCCACTCGCCCGAGAGCTGTCTCACGGAATCAGGAGCAGGCGCATGGAGCTCGGCATTGTCGGCCTGGGGCGCATGGGCGCCAACATGGCCGAGCGGCTGATCAAGGCGGGACACAAGATCGTCGCCTATGACCGCGCTGCTGCGGCGATCGCTCGCGTTGAGCAGAAGGGCGCCGCCGGCGCGGGCTCGCTCGCGGCGCTCGCGAAGGCGCTGAAGGCGCCCCGCGCAATCTGGCTGATGGTGCCCGCCGGAGCGCCTGTCGACGAGACGCTCGCTTCGCTTGCGCCCCTGCTTGCCAAGGGCGACATCGTGATCGACGGCGGCAACTCCAATTATCGCGACACCATGCGCCGCGCCAAGGAGCTGGCCGTCCGCGGAATAGAGCTGGTCGATGCCGGCACGAGCGGGGGCATCTGGGGGTTGGAGGAAGGCTATTCCTTGATGATCGGAGGCCGCAAGGAAGCGGTCGATCGCCTGCGTTCCCTCTTCGAGAGCCTGGCCCCGGCCAAGGACAAGGGCTGGGGACATGTCGGCCCGGTCGGCAGCGGCCATTTCGTCAAGATGGTGCATAACGGCATCGAATACGGCCTCATGCAATCCTATGCCGAGGGCTTCTCGATCATGCAGCATAAGGACGAGTTCGCCCTCGATCTTCATCAGGTGGCGGAGATCTGGCGCTACGGCACCGTGATCCGCTCCTGGCTGCTCGATCTGACGGCACGGGCGCTCGCCGACGATCAGACGCTCGCCGCGATCGCGCCCTATGTCGACGATTTCGGGCGAGGGGCGCTGGACCGTCGCCGAGGCGCTGGAGCTCGAGGTTCCGGCGCCGGTCATCTCGTTGTCGCTGATCCAGCGGCTGCGCTCGCGCGACGCGAAATCCTTCGCCGATCGCCTTCTCGCTGCGCTGCGCAATCAATTCGGCGGACATCCCGTCAAGCGCGAGGGGTAAGCATGGCCGAGCGCGCGGTGCCGCCGCATCTCTTCGTGATCTTCGGCGCGACCGGCGATCTCTGCCGCCGCAAGCTGCTGCCCGCCCTCTTTCGGCTCAGTGCAGGTTGGCGCCGCGACACGCGGTTCGCCATTCTCGGCGTATCGCGCGACGTCCGGATGACGGACGAGGCCTTCCGCAAATGGGCGGCCGAAGCGCTTATCGAAAAGGGCTTGCCCGCCGGGAAGGTCAGTGCCTGGTGCCGTGCGCGGCTCCATCACCAGGGTGTGGCGAAATCCACGCACGAGCATTACGGCCGGCTCGCCAAGCGCATCCACGCGCTCGACAAGGAATGCAAGCTCGGCGGCCACCGCGTCTTCTACCTGGCGCTCCCGGCCAGCGCGTTCGCCACGACGATCACGCTTCTGGGCGAGGCCGGGCTCAATCGAAGCCGCGGCTGGACCCGGCTGGTGATCGAGAAGCCCTTCGGCCATGACCTGGCCTCCTCGCGCAAGCTCAACGAGCTGGTGCATCGCCATTTCGAGGAGCAGCAGGTCTTCCGCATCGATCACTATCTCGGCAAGGAGACGGTCCAGAACCTCCTGGTCTTCCGCTTCGCCAATCTCGCGCTGGAGGCCTTGTGGAACCGGGATCGCGTCGCGAGCGTGCAGATTACCGCGGCCGAGACGCTAGGGGTCGAGCGGCGCGCCGATTACTACGACAAGACCGGCGCGCTGCGCGACATGGTGCAAAACCACATGACGCAGCTCGTCTCGCTGATCGGCATGGAGGTTCCCGCCGCGTTCAACGCGGGCGCCGTGCTGGCGGAGAAGACCAAACTGCTCAGCGCCGTGGTGCCGATCCGGCCGAAGGACGTGGTGTTCGGCCAATATGGCAAAGGCGAGGTCGCCGGCAAGCGCGTGCGGGCCTATCGCGCCGAACCAGGCGTCGCCAAGCGATCCGGCATCGAGACCTTCGTTGCCATTCGGCTTCGCATCGACAGCTGGCGTTGGCACGGCGTGCCCTTTTACATTCGCACCGGCAAGCGGCTGAAGCGGCCGCTCACCCAGATCGCCGTGCGCTTCAAGCGTCCGCCCGTCTTTCTCTTCCAGTCGCTCGGCTTGCGGGAAACGCGCTCCAACCTGCTATTGCTCACGCTTCAGCCCGACGAGGGGTTCCAGCTCTATCTCGAGGTCAAGGCGCCGAGCGAGCCGCTTGCCATCCGCTCGATCCCGCTGCACTTCCGCTACAGCGAGGCCTTCGGCGCGATACCCGACGCTTACGAGACGCTGCTTCTGGACATCCTCCTCGGCGACCATACGCTCTTCGTCCATGCCGACGAGGCCGAGGCTTCCTGGGCGCTCTACACGCCGCTGCTGGAGCGCACGCACGAGGTGCATTCCTACGCGGCGGGAAGCTGGGGCCCGCGCGCGGCCGACAGGCTGCTCGCCGAAGAGGGCGAGGCCTGGCACAACCCCGAGCAGGAATATTAATGCAGCCGCAGCTGCAGATCGTTGAAGGGGCGGCCGAATGGGCCGACGCGGCCGCCCATGCCATCGCCTTCACTCTCGGCGAAGCCGTCGCGGAACGCGGGGCCGCGATCTGGGCGCTCTCGGGCGGCGAGACGCCGCGCGCGGCCTATCGCCGTCTCACCGAACCGCCGCATTGCAACAGGTTGGATTGGTCGCGGGTCGAGCTTTTCTTCGCCGACGAGCGCTGCGTGCCGCCGGACGATCCACGAAGCAATTTCCGTCAGGTCGAGACCACCCTGATCGCGGGCCTGACGAAGCGGCCTCGCCTCCATCGCATCCTCGGCGAGCTCGATCCCGAGGAGGCGGCCCGCCGCTACGAGGCGGAGCTGCGCGGCACCTTCAGCGGACCTCCGGTCTTCGACCTGATCTCGCTCGGCCTGGGCGGGGACGGCCACACCGCTTCGCTTTTTCCGGGCAGCAAGGGCCTCTCCGAGCGCCGACGCTTCGCCATTGCGACGGATGGCCCGGCAACGGGAAGCGCGGGGCCGGCCGTCAAGCGCGTCACGCTCACCCTGCCGGTCCTCAACGCGGCGCGGAACATCATGTTCCTGGTAACGGGCGCCGAGAAGGCACAAATCCTCGCGCGCGCGATGGAGAAGCGGGCGCGCGGAGCGGCCGGGCCATTGCCGGCCGCGCGCGTTCGGCCGAGCGAAGGCCGCCTGCTTTGGCTGGTCGATGACGCGGCCGCCGCGAAGCTGCCCGCGACCTCCGATCCCGCCTTGCCCGAGCGCGCGGGCGCCGGCATCGAGTAAGCGAAGGAGAACGCCATGAATCCCCTAAAGCAGCTGCTTGAGCATGGGCAGAGCTATTGGCTCGACAGCCTTTCGCGCGCGATGATCGCCGATGGCAGCCTGAAGCGCCGCGTGGTGGAAGAGGGGCTTCGCGGCATCACGTCCAACCCCGAGATCTTCGAGCATGCCATCGCCCATGGCGGCGATTACGACCCGGCGATCGAGAAGGCCGTCAAGGACGGGCTCTCCACCGACGCGCTCTACGAGAGGCTCGTCGCGAGCGACATCCGCGACGCCTGCGACATCCTCCGCCCCGTCTATGACGAATCCGACGGGCGCGACGGCTATGTGAGCCTGGAAGTGTCGCCCCATGCGGCGCGCAACGCGGAGCGCTCGATGGAGGAGGGGCGGCGCCTCTGGAAGGCGGTCGGCCGCCCGAACCTTCTCATCAAGATTCCCGGCACGGCCGAAGGCGTCGCCGCGATCGAAGTGCTGCTTTACGAGGGCATCAACGTCAATATCACGCTGCTTTTCTCGGTGGCGCATTACGAGGCCGTGGCAGAAGCCTATCTTCGCGCACTCGAGCGCCGGATGGCGGAAGGCAAGCCCATCGAGCGCGTGGCCTCGGTCGCGAGCTTCTTCCTGAGCCGCATCGACGTGCTGATCGATCAGCTCCTCGACCATCGCATGGGCGCTGGGCCGAACGAAGACGAGCGGCTCGCAGCCCTCAAGGGCAAGGCGGCGATCGCCAACGCGAAGCTCGCCTATCACAGCTTCAGCAAGATCGTGAAAAACGGCCGCTGGCGCGCGCTGGCGAAGCAAGGCGCGCGCGTGCAGCGTCTCCTCTGGGCGAGCACCGGCACCAAGAATCCGCGCTACAGCGACGTGATGTATGTCGAATCGCTGATCGGACCCGATACGGTGACGACATTGCCGCCGGCCACCGCCGCCGCCTTCGCCGATCACGGCAAAGTCGAGGACCGTCTCGACGAGAAGATCGCCGAGGCGCGTCAGACCATGCGCGCCATCGAGGCGGCAGGCATCGAATTCACCGCCGTTACCGCTCGGCTCGAGGACGAGGCCATCCAGAAATTCGTCGATCCCTTCGACGCGCTCACGCGCAGCCTCGCCGAGAAGGGGGAGTGCTTCGCTGCGCGGCGGGACATCAAGGCGCTGGAGACGATGGCGCGCAAGCTGCGGCGGCTCGTCATCCGAATGACGACGGCGGCGGGCTCCGGCCACCCCACCTCCTGCATGTCCTGCGCCGACCTCGTCGCCGCCTTGTTCTTTCATGAGATGCGTTGGGACCCGCGCGATCCAGAGGCGCGCAATGTCGACAGCTTCATCCTCTCCAAGGGCCATGCCGCTCCGATCCTCTGGGCCGTGCTCTCCGAGGCCGGCGCCATCGACGAGAACCCGATGACCCTCCGCAAGCTCGGCAGCTCGCTCGAAGGCCATCCGACGCCGAACAATCCCTGGGTGCGGGTGGCGACGGGCTCGCTCGGCCAGGGGCTCGCGGCGGCGAACGGCGTCGCGCTCGCGAACCGCCTCGACGGCATAGCGGCGCGCATTTTTTGCCTGATGGGCGACGGCGAATGCTCCGAAGGCTCGGTCTGGGAAGCGGCGCAGTTCGCCTCGCTCAACAAGCTCGAGAATCTCGTGGCCATCGTCGACGTGAACGGGTTGGGGCAGAGCGGCGACGCGCCTTATCACCACGATACGGGCGTCTTCGCGCGCCGCTTCGAGGCTTTCGGCTGGCGTGCCGTCGAGATCGACGGCCACGACATGCGCGCGATCCTCGATGCGCTGGCCGCCGCGCGCAAGGGCGGACCCGTCGCCATCATCGCGCGCACGGAGAAGGGCAAGGGAGTCTCCTTCCTCGAAGGCGCACCGGGCTGGCACGGCAAGGCGCTCGATCGCGCGCAGATGAAGAAGGCGCTCGCCGAGCTCGGCGAGGCGAAGACGGATATCGAGGTGCGGCCGCGCCGGATCGGCGCGTTCCATCCGCCGCAGCGCAAGAAGGTTCCGCCCATCAAGCTCGCCTATAAGACGAGCGACAAGCTCGCCACGCGCGAGGGCTTTGGCCATGCGCTTGAGCAGCTCGGCGATCTGATGTCCGAGATCGTCGTGATCGACGGCGACGTGAAGAACTCGACCTACACGGCCGCCTTCGGCAAGCGCCACCCCGAGCGCTTCTTCGAAGGCTTTATCGCCGAACAAGACATGGTGGGCGCCGCCTTGGGGCTCGCCGTCTCCGGAAGAATCCCCTACGTCGCGACCTTCGCGAGCTTTCTCACCCGCGCCTATGATTTCATCCGCATGGCGGCCTATAGCCGGCCGCCGCATCTCGTCTTCTGCGGCAGCCATTCGGGCGTCTCGGTCGGCGAGGACGGGCCGTCGCAGATGGGCCTCGAGGATATCGCCATGTTCCGCGCGCTGCTCGACAGCAAGGTGTTTTGCCCCTCGGACGTGGTAAGTGCGGCGCGCCTGACCGAGGAGGCGGCGCGGGTCGACGGCATCGTCTATATCCGTACGGCGCGACCCAAGTCGCCGGTGCTCTATGCGAACGACGAGCCGTTCCCGCTGGGCGGCAGCAAGATCCTGCGCCGGTCGAAACAGGACGCCTATACGGTCGTCGCTGCCGGAGTGACGGTCCACGAGGCGCTCGCGGCCTACGAGGCGCTCAAGAGGCGGAAGATCCTGCTGCGCGTCATCGACGCCTATTCGATCAAGCCGCTCGACGCGAAGACTATGACGAGAGCGGCGCGCGAGACCAAGGGCGTCATCGTCGTCGAGGATCATTGGCGCGAGGGCGGGTTGGGAGAGGCGGTGGCCGCGAGCATCGGGCCGCTCGCGCCGTTCTACCATCTCGCGGTCGACAAGGCACCGCGCTCCGGCTCGGGCGAGGAGCTCTTGGAGCGTCACGGCATCTCACGCCACGCCATCGCCAAGACGGTGCTGAGCCTGGCGGCGTAATGATCGAGCGGAGTGCCGAGGGCGACCATCCGGACATGGCTGCCATACCGGCGAATATTAGTGCCGTGGCATGGTTTCGAGCTATATTGCCGGCTCCTTGGGCAATGACGGAAAATCGGCGATGTCAGCGGCCGCAGCGGCGGAGAAGAATCGTAACGGCTGGATTATCGCGCTGGTGGGTGCGGCGCATTATTGCAGCCATATCATGCAGCTCGCCTTGCCACCCCTCTTTACTATTCTTCATGCCCAGTTCGAGGTGAGCTACACCGAGCTCGGCCTCGTCATCACCTTGTTCTTCGTGGCGTCCGGGGTCGGGCAGGCGGCGGCGGGCGTCCTCGTCGATCGCTTCGGTGCGCAGCGGCTGCTGCTCGGCGGTCTCGTCTCCCTCTCGCTCGGCACGGCTTTGGCGGGCCTGGTCACCGCCTATTGGATGCTGCTGCCCTTGGCGCTGCTGGCGGGGCTCGGCAACAGCGTGTTCCATCCCGCCGACCTCTCCATTCTCAGCCATCGCGTGAGCGAGAGTTGGCTCGGCCGCGCCTTCGCGGTCCATGGCATCTCGGGCATGTTGGGCTACGCCAGCGCGCCGATTGCCGTCACCACCATCGCCGCGCTGGCGAGCTGGCGCGTGGCGCTGCTGAGTCTCGGTATCCTCGGCCTCGTCGTCGCGGCGCTCGTGCATGCGAACCGCGCCATGCTGGTCTATGAGGCGCGTGCGGTCGTGCCGCGCCATGCTACCAGGGGCGGCCTGGGCAATTATCTCGGCGTCATCGGCTCGCCGGTCATCGTCATGGCCTTCGCCTATTTCGTCCTCACCGCCTTCGCCGGAACGGGTATCCAGACTTTCGCCATCACGGCTTTCACCTCGGGCTACGGCATGGCGCTTCGCGTGGCGACCGTGGGCCTCAGCGCCTATCTCGTGGGCGGCATCGCCGGCATGGTGATCGGCGGCTTTCTCGCCGAGCGCACACAGCGCCATCATCGCGTGGCCATGGGCGGGATGGTCGTGGCGAGCGCGCTGATGCTGCTGCTGGCCGGCGCCGTCGGCAACGCGCTCGTCATCGTCGCGGTAATGGCATGCGCGGGGATCGCCAGCGGCATCACGGCGCCCTCGCGCGACGTGCTGGTCCGCCGCGCGGCGACGGGCCTCGGCATAGGAAGCGTCTTCGGCTTCGTCTATTCCGGCTTCGATCTGGGCTCCTCGACCGCGCCCTTGCTGTTCGGCGCGCTGCTCGATCGGCACGCCTCCCATGCGGTGTTCTTCACGCTCGCGCTGGCCTTCGCGCTTGCCGCGCCGACCGTCATGCAGATAATCCGGCCCGTCGCGCGGCCCGCGACCCTTCCCGCGGGGGGAGATTAATAAGGGTCATCACCGCGTCGATCCTCGGCGGCCGAGTTGACGATCGGGGTGGGGCAGACGGGATTATCGCTCGGATCGCCGCGCGAATTTTCCCGCCCAACCAACTTGCGCCCTGCTCATGGAACTTTCGGAACAATCCAAGGAGCGCGCGTGGGCGCAGCCCGGCCGGTTTCTCGGCAAGATCGAACAGCCCAGATCAAACTGCAATGAGGAGAAAACTCGATGAAGCTCTATTTCAGCCCCGGTGCCTGCTCCCTCTCGCCCCATATCGCGTTGCACGAAGCGGGCCTCAAATTCGAGACCGAGCAGGTCGACCTCAAGGCCAAGACGACCAAAAGCGGCGGCGATTTCGGCGCCATCAATCCCAAGGGCCAGGTCCCGGTGCTCAAGCTCGACAATGGCGAGACCCTCACCGAGGGGCCGGTCATCGTGCAATATATCGCGGACCAGAAGCCGGGCTCGAAGCTCGCTCCGCCGGCGGCGAGCTGGGAGCGCTACCGGCTGGAGGAATGGCTCAACTTCACCACCTCCGAGCTGCATAAGGGGCTTGGCTCGCTCTTCAACCCGAAGATGACCGATGCCTGGAAGGCCGTGCTCGTCGAAATCCTCGGCGGCAAGATGGCCTTCGTCGCGAAGAGCCTGGAAGGCAAGCCCTATATCATGGGCGAGGGCTTCACCGTGGCCGATTGCTACCTCTTCACCATCCTCAGCTGGACCCGCTTCCTCAAGTTCGACACCAGCGCCTGGCCGGGAATCGAGGGTTACTTGAAGCGCGTTGCGGCGCGGCCCGCGGTGCATGCCACGCTCAAGGCCGAAGGCCTCGCGCAATAACTCACTAACCCATAGCCCCGTCGCTGGCGCCCGGCCTGCCTCCACCTCGGGTGGCGATGGAAAAGACAAGCCGGGGACGCGGCAAAAGGGGGGAGCCATGGCCCCCGGCCGCCACCCTGATGCTTGCGGGTGAGGCGCAAATCACGCATAGTTGTTGTGCAGTCCGGCTCCGGCAACAAATGCGTTAGGGATGAGTGTCGACTACGATAGCGGCCTCGTATTCCTGTCGATTTTGATCGCGACGGTAGCGTCCTATAGCGGATTCCACCTGGCGGGCCGGCTATTGTCCGCGCGCGGCGTGCGGCGGAAGCTTCTGCTAGCGGCGGCGGCGGTCGCCATCGGCGGCGGCATCTGGTCCATGCATTTCGTGGCCATGCTCGCGCTGGCGCTGCCGGTCCTGGTGAATTACGACCTGTTGGAGACGCTCGTCTCCGCGCTCGTCGCCATCCTCGCCACCGGTACGGCATTGGCGATCGCCGTCCATGATCCGAAATCGCTGGTCCGCACGCTGGGCGGTGGTTGCTTCATGGGGCTTGGCATCGTCTCGATGCACTATATCGGGATGGCGGCGATCCGCGGGAACTGCGCGGTGAGCCACTACCCCCCGCTGGTCGCGGCCTCTATTCTGATCGCGATCGCGACCTCGACGCTCGCCATCTGGCTGCTCTTCCGCCGCCATGGCCGCTTCCGCAAGATCTCCGCCGCGATCGTGTTGGGCCTTGCCGTGTCGGGCATGCATTACACCGCCATGGCCGGCGCTTCCTTCTTTCCCCTCGATGGCAGGGTCGAGTTTGCAGCACCGGCCTTGAGCCAGCCGCTCCTGGCGATCGTCGTCGCCATCGTGACTTTCCTCATCGTGGGATGCACGATGCTTGCGGCGCTGCCGGACGTACCGGGCGCCGAGGCGCCCGACGCCGCTCCCTATCCCGGCCCCGCGTTCGCCGGCGCGGCGGCAGGCGCCCATCCATTTCCGGCGCCGCCTTCGCCCATCGCTGCCGCCGCGCTCCTGGCATCCGCGACCGAGCCGGCCGACGGCGCCGAGAACGGCGTACCCTCGAACGGCGGTCCCCTGCGGCTACGCCGCTTGCCGGTGCTGCGCAACCGAACCACGATGCTGCTCGACCTCGACGACATCATCGCCATCGACGCGAATGCCCATTACACGACCGTGCATGGCCAGGGCGACAGCTATTTCTGCTCGTTCTCGGTCTCCGAGCTCGAAGCGCGGCTCGACCCGGCCAAGTTCCTTCGCGTCCATCGCAGCCATATCGTGAATATCCACCATGCCTTGGGATTTGCCCGGCGCAACGATCATGGCGTCATCCTGCTCGACGGCGCCTCGCGGCGCGAGGTGCCGGTCAGCCGCGGCAAGATACCGAAGCTGCGCGAAGCCTTGGGGATTTAGCTCGATCGCAAGACGCCGCAGCAGGGCCGCCGCTGGCGGCCCTAATGGATGACCTGCCAGTTGCCGCCGATAAGCGCCCACCATTCGCCGGTCTCGAGCCGATCGCCATTGCCAAGATCGGCGGCGACCGGCGCATCGGTGGTGCCGTCGGAGGGGCCTACATGAATGATCCGGCCGTTCTGATAGCGCGTCACGCGAAGCGGCGGCAGGGGCCTGACTGCGGATTTAGCGAGCTCCTCGTTGAAGACCCGGTGCGCCTCGTCCATCGACGGCCCGAACAGGGCGCGCATGTCGGCCCAGAATGACGCCGTCATCTTCGCTACCGCGGCATCGTCCTTGGTCAAGACCGCCTGATAGAACTTGTTCACCGAGGCGATCACCTCCTCGTCCTTCCCATTCCAGGGGGCGGCGTCCTGCCAGGACCAGCGCGGCAGGTTTTGCGCATTGACGGTGAGCGTCTTGGCGCCTGGCGCCGTGAACTCCGCCTTGGCGAGCGGCTCGGCCGCTCCGCGGGACATGATGGTGACGGTGACCTTGAGCTCGCCCTGGCCGCGCTTCTCGGCGCGCGCCGTCACCGCGTTCGCGCCGGCGATCATCCAGGTACTGAGCAGCCCGCGGCTGTCGCCGTTGGACTGGTGAGCATCGGTCGGCTCGCCAGCAAGAAAGGCCGGCACGCCGTTTACCTCCACCAGCACGGCAGCATTGGCGTAATCGATCTGCGCGACGATGAGATCCGCCTCCGCCGCCTCGGCCGCGGCGAGAGCAGCAAAAATCATCGCCGCCGAGATGGCTGCGAGGCCAAGCAATCCGTTCTGAAGCAGGCGCATGGGGTCTTCCTGTCGGGTCCGGGGGAGATCGGCCCCTATAACATGCGCGACGCATAGCTGCCTAGAAGCAAAGCAGGAGTCTTCGCAAATAACATACCGCGCCCGCAGGGAATTGATGGCCATTCGGCCTGATGGAGCAGCCTGAAGAAAGCCGGCGATGTAAATATTGTCATTGCGTAACTGTCGGCGTAATGCTTTGGTAATATTTCGATTATCACTTGGGCGCCAAGTTGTGGTGCCGGCTTGGCCCTGTCTATTTGGACGGGTAATCCCGGGCCTTTGCATCGGCGAACCGCCGGTATTTCCTCCTCGATAATCGACGGCTAGCGGGGGGCCCGCCGTTCGTGCGGATTTTGCCGCATTTCGTGCAAAAGCGGCGCTTTTCGGTCTTTCACCTGCCACCCGGCGAGCGGCCGCGGATATGCTTGCCGCAAGGAATGACAAAAAGGTCGCCGCGGGCGAGGCGTATCCTTGTTTGCCGAAGGGCCGATCTGTCCCTTCACGCCGTCCGCCGCCTTGCTTTTCTGCTGAGCGACCGGCCTGTTTCAAGCGCCGGCGCCGGTTTCGGTGGGAGGACGCATGATACCAGGTACCTTTGAATATCATCGGCCGCGCTCGGTCGACGAGGCGGTCAAGCTGCTGTCCGGCTTCGGTGACGAGGGTCGCGCGATCGCGGGCGGCCATAGCCTCATCCCGATGATGAAGCTGCGTCTCGCCACGCCCAGCCATCTTGTCGACCTGGGCGCGCTCGGCGAGCTGAAGGGCATCAAGGAGGAGGGCGGCCGGATCAGGATCGGCGCGCTCACCACCCAGCATGAGATCATCGCGTCCGAGCTGCTCGCCAAGCGCTGCCCGATCCTGCGCGAGGCCTCGCTCGTCATCGCCGATCCCCAGGTGCGCTATTGCGGCACCGTGGGCGGCAATGTCGCCAACGGCGACCCGGGCAACGATCTCCCGGCCGTGATGCAGGCCCTCGATGCCACCTATCTGGCGGTGGGCCCCGGCGGCAAGCGCGAGCTGACGGCGCGCTCCTTCTATCAGGCCGCCTTCTTCACCTCGCTCAAAGCCGGCGAGGTGCTGACCGAGATTTCCTTCGCGGCGCCCCCCGCCGGCCACGGCTGGGCCTATGAGAAGATCAAGCGCAAGATCGGCGATTATGCCGTGGCTGCCGCCGCGGTCATCCTCACCCTCGCGGGCGGCAATTGCAAAAGCGCCGCGATCGCCCTGACCAATCTTGGCGACACGCCGCTCTTCGCGGGCGACGCGGCCAAGGCGCTCGTCGGCGGCAAGGCGGGGCCGGACGCCATCAAGGCGGCCGCCGCCGCCGCGCGCGCCATCACCAAGCCGGCCTCGGACCTCCGCGGTCCGGCCGAATACCGGACCCATGTCGCGGGCGTCGTGGTCCGTCGCGCCATCGAGCGCGCGCTGTCCCGCGCCAAAGGAGCATAAGGCGATGGCCAAGAAGCAGATCAAGCTCAAGATCAACGGGCAGGTCGTCGAGGCGCTGGTCGAGCCGCGCACGCTGCTCATCCATTTCTTGCGCGAACAGCTCTATTTGACCGGCCCGCATATCGGCTGCGATACCTCGCATTGCGGCGCCTGTACGGTCGATCTCAACGGCAGGTCGGTCAAGAGCTGCACCGTCTTCGCGGTGCAGGCGGACGGGGGCGAGCTTCTCTCCATCGAGGGGATGGCGGCCGCCGACGGCACGCTCCATCCCCTCCAGGAGGGCTTCGCCCAGGAGCATGGGCTGCAATGCGGCTTCTGCACCCCCGGCATGGTGCTGCGCGCCTATCGCCTGCTGCAGGAGATCCCGAACCCGACCGAGGCGCAGATCCGCCTCGGCATTTCGGGCAATATCTGCCGCTGCACCGGCTATCAGAACATCGTGAAGGCGATCCAATACGCCGCCATCAAGCTGCAAGGGGCCAAGGAGGCCGCCGAATAATGCCAGACACGATCGAACCCCGCGAAAGCCGCGAGGCCGCGCTGCAAGGGCTGGGCTGCGCCCGCAAGCGCAAGGAGGATGCGCGCTTCATCCAGGGCAAGGGCCGCTATGTCGACGACATCAAGCTGCCCGGCATGCTGTTCGGCGATTTCGCCCGCAGCGCCTACGGCCATGCGCGCATCAAGAACGTCGACATCTCGAAGGCGCAGGCGGTGCCGGGCGTGGTCGCGGTGCTGCTCGCCAAGGATCTGCGCCCGGTGAAGCTCGACTGGATGCCGACCCTCGCCGGCGATGTGCAGGCGGTGCTGGCGGCCGACAAGGTGCTCTACCAGAACCAGGAGATCGCCTTCGTCATCGCCGAGGACCGCTATATCGCGGCCGACGCGGCCGAGCTCGTCGAGGTCGAGTACGAGGAGCTTCCCGCGCTCACCGATCCCTTCAAGGCGATGGACAAGAACGCGCCCATCCTGCGCGAGGACATCAAGGACAAGCTCGACGGCGCGCACGGCAAGCGCAAGCATCCGAACCACATCTTCACCTGGGAGATCGGCGACAAGGCGGCGACGGACGCCGCTTTCGCCAAGGCCGAGGTGAAGGTCAAGGAGCTGGTGAGCTATCAGCGCGTGCATCCGGCGCCGCTCGAGACCTGCGCCTGCCTCGCCTCGATGGACAAGATCAAGGGCGAGCTCACCCTCTACGGCACCTTCCAGGCGCCGCATGTGATCCGCACCGTGCTCGCACTCCTATCGGGCGTGCCGGAGGCGAAGATCCACGTCATCTCCCCCGACATCGGCGGCGGCTTCGGCAACAAGGTTGGCGTCTATCCCGGCTATGTCTGCGCGACGGTGGCATCGATCGTGCTCGGGCGTCCGGTGAAATGGGTCGAGGACCGCATCGAGAACCTCTCGACCACCGCTTTCGCGCGCGATTATCACATGACGGGCGAGATCGCGGCGACCAAGGACGGCCGCGTCCTCGGCCTCCGGTGCCATGTGCTGGCCGACCATGGCGCTTTCGACGCCTGCGCCGACCCCACCAAATACCCCGCCGGCTTCTTCAACATCTGCACCGGCAGCTACGACTTCCCGGCCGCCCATCTCGAGGTGGACGGCGTCTACACCAACAAGGCGCCGGGCGGCGTCGCCTATCGCTGCTCCTTCCGCGTCACCGAGGCGTCCTACTTCATCGAGCGCATGATGGACGTGCTCGCGCGCAAGCTGAACATGGATCCCGCCGAGGTGCGCATCAAGAATTTCATCCGCGCCGACCAGTTCCCCTACAAGTCGGCGCTGGGCTGGGAATATGACAGCGGCGACTACCATACCGCGATGAAGAAGGCGATGCTGGCCGTCGATTACGTGGGCCTGCGCAAGGAGCAGGCGGAGAAGCGCAAGCGCGGCGAGCTCATGGGCATCGGCGTGGCCTTCTTCACCGAAATCGTCGGTGCCGGGCCGACCAAGAATTGCGACATCCTCGGCATCGGCATGTTCGATTCTTGCGAGATCCGCATCCATCCGACCGGCAGCGCCATCGCGCGGCTCGGCACCAAGAGCCAAGGCCAGGGGCATGAGACGACCTATGCCCAGATCCTGGCGAGCGAGATCGGCATTCCCTCGGAGCTGATCCAGATCGAGGAGGGCGACACCGATACTGCGCCCTACGGCCTCGGCACCTACGGCTCGCGCTCGACCCCCGTGGCCGGCGCCGCCGCCGCCCGCGCCGGCCGCAAGATTCGCGCGAAAGCGCAGAAGATCGCCGCCCATATGCTCGAGGTCTCGGAGAAGGATCTCGAATGGGAGGTCGACCGCTTCCGCGTCAAGGGCCTGCCGGAGAAGTCGGCGACGATGAAGGAGATCGCTTTCACCGCCTACACCAAGGTGCCGCCGGGCATGGAGCCTGGGCTCGAGGCCGTCGACTATTACGATCCGCCCAACATGACCTATCCTTTCGGCGCCTATATCTGCGTGGTCGACATCGACCGCTTTACCGGCGAGACGAAGACCCGCCGCTTCTACGCCCTCGACGATTGCGGCACCCGCATCAATCCCATGATCATCGAGGGCCAGGTGCATGGCGGCCTGACCGAGGCCTTCGGCATCGCCATGGGCCAGGAGATCGTCTACGACGCCATGGGCAATGTTCAGGGCGTCAGCCTGCTCGACTATTTCATGCCGACCGCCGTCGAGACGCCGCATTGGGAGACGGACTTCACCGTCACGCCTTCGCCGCATCACCCGATCGGCGCCAAGGGCGTGGGAGAGAGCCCGAATGTCGGCGGCGTCTCCGCCTTCTCGAACGCGGTCATCGACGCCTTCGCCCATCTCGGCGTCGTGCATATGCAAATGCCGCATACGGCGCCGAAGGTCTGGCAAGTCTGCAAGAAGCACGGCATCGGCGAATAGCGCGCAAGCCGCCGCATGCATCTTGATGCTCGCAACCGCGCCGCCGCCTGCCCGAGTTCGCCGCCCGGGCAAGCCGGGCGGCGAAATCCTCTGGAACCGCGGGCGCAGGCGCACTATTTCCAGGTATCGCAGGTTGCGTCCGGGTTGCTGATGTCAAGCGAAGTGCCGTCCCGCGCCGAAATTGCCGAGCGGCTTGCCGCCGCCGGCTATATTGCCGATCCGCAGCTCGCCATGGCGCTTCTGCTGATGCGCAAGCTCGAGCGGCCGCTGCTGCTCGAGGGCGATCCCGGTGTCGGCAAGACGGCCGTCGCGGCGGCGCTCGCGCGGCTTTGGGACACCGAGCTCATCCGCCTGCAATGCTATGAGGGGCTCGACACGGCGACCGCGGTCTATGAATGGAACTATCGCCGCCAGCTTCTCGCCATCCAGCTCCGCGCCGAGGAAGGCGTCTCGGCGGAAGAGCGCGAGCGGCATCTCTTTTCGCGCGAATATCTTCTCGAGCGGCCGCTTTTGCAGGCCATCACGCGCCCGCGCTCGCCGGTGCTGCTGATCGACGAGATCGACCGCGCCGACGAGGAGTTCGAGGCCTTCCTCCTGGAGCTGCTCTCCGAATATCAGGTCAGCATTCCCGAGATCGGCACCGTCAAGGCGACCTCGATCCCGATGGTGGTGCTCACCTCGAACGGCACGCGCGAGCTGGGCGACGCGCTGCGCCGGCGCTGCCTCTATCACTATGTCGACTACCCGAGCGAGGACAAGGAGCTGCGCATCATCCTCGCACATCAGCCGCATATCGAGATCGAGCTGGCGCAGCAGATCGCGCGCTTCGTGCACGCCATCCGGCGGGAGGAGCTGCGCAAGCGGCCGGGCCTTGCCGAGACGCTCGACTGGGCCGCGGCCCTGGTCGGCCTCGGCATCAAGGATCTGCGCGACGAGCCCGAGCTGCTTTATGAGACGCTGCTCTGCCTGCTCAAGACGCAGCAGGATCGCGGGCGGGTGCCGCCGGTGCTGGCCGAGCGGCTCGCCGCCGCGGCGGCCGGAGGACGGGATCATGCCGCGGCGCGTGGTTGAGCCCTTGCGGTCGAGCTTGTCGGAGGGCGGTCGCGCCGTGGCGCGCCGCGTCGTGGGCTTCGTGCGCCAGGCGCGGCATAACGGCTTTCCCGTAGGCCTGCCCGAGGCGATGGATTTGCTCGATTGGCTGCGCGCCGACGGCTTGCCGCAGCCCACGGAGCTGCGCGCGGGGCTCCGTGCCGTTCTCTGCGGGCGGCAAACGGATTGGGCCAAGTTCGACGAGCTGTTCGATGCCTATTGGCTCGGTCGCGGCATGAAGTCCCGCGTCTTCGGCTCGGCGCCCGGCCTCGCCAAGGGGCTCAAGCGCGCGGCGGATGAAGCGGCGCCGCGCGGCGTTCCCGGGCTGCCGGATTCGGTCGAGCGCGGCGAGCATGGCGCGCCCGCCGACGGGCGCGGGCGCACGCGGGGCGCGAGCGACCAGGAATCGCTCGCGACGACCGATCTGCGCCATCTCAACGATCCGGCCGCGCTCGAGCAGGCGGCACTGCTGGCCGCGCGCCTGGCCGCGCGCATGCGCGACCGGCTCACGCGCCGGCGCAGCGCCGCGCGCCGCGGCCGCGCGCTCGATTTCCGCCGCACCATACGCGCGAGCATCGCCACCGGCGGGGCGCCCTTCAATCCCCTGTTCCGCCGGCGCCGCCCCAAGCCCTTGCGGCTCGTCGTGCTGCTCGACGTGAGCGGCTCGATGAGCCAGTACAGCGCGTTCTTCCTTCGCTTCCTGCGCGGCATCCTGGCGCATTTCGCCGACGCCGAGGCCTTCGTCTTCCACACCAGGCTGGTCTCGATCGGCGAGGTGCTGCGCGAGCGCGAGCCGCAACGCGCGCTCGATCGCTTGTCGCTGATCTCGGCCGGCTGGTCGGGCGGGACGCGTATCGGCGAAAGCCTGGCGGAATTCGAGCGTCACCACGCGGCACGCCTGCTTGGCCGCCGCGCCGCCGTGATCGTGGTGAGCGACGGCTACGATACCGGCGATCCCGCAGCACTGGCCGAGGCGCTTGCCGCCATAAGGCGCCGCGCGCGGCGCATCGTCTGGCTCAACCCCATGGCCGGATGGCAGGGCTACGAGCCGGTCGCGGGGGGCATGGCCGCGGCGCTGCCGCATATCGACCTCTTCGCGCCGGCGCATAATCTGGCCTCGCTGGCGGCGCTCGAGCCGCTGCTCGCCCGGCTATGATCGGGAGGATCTCGATGACCGATCGCGACGACGACATCCTCGAATGCATGCGGCATCTCAAGGACGATTATCAGCCCTTCGCGCTGGCCACCGTGCTGCGCACCGAGGACGCGACCTCGGTCAAGGCAGGGGCCAAGGCGGTGGTGCGCGCCGATGGCAGCCTGGTCGGCTGGCTCGGCAGCGGCTGCGCGGCCACGGCGGTGCGCAAGGCGGCGGCCCAGGCGCTTGCCGACGGCAAGCCGCGCCTCATCCGCGTGCGCCCCAGCGAGCGCTCGGAGGAGGATGCGCGGTTCCCCGGAATGGAGGCGCATAACAACAATTGCCCGAGCGGCGGCACGCTCGAGCTCTTCATCGAGCCCGTGCTGCCGCGGCCCGAGATCGTCATTCTCGGCGCCTCGCCGGTCGCCCACGCGCTCAGCCGTCTCGCGCGCGGTCTCGGCTTCGTCGTCACGGTCGCAGCCGATGCGGCCGAGCGCGAAGGCTTCGCCGGCGCGGACCGCTTCATCGAGGGCTTTGGCCTTGCCGACCGCCCTTGGCGGGACGATGTGCAGATCGTCGTCGCCACGCAAGGCAAGCGCGATCGCGAGGCCTTGCGCGCGGCGCTGCTTTCCCCGGCGGCCCGCGTCTCCTTGGTGGCGAGCCGGCGCAAGGCCGACGTGCTGCGCGCGCGCATGGCCGCGGAGGGCGTGCCCGCCGAGACCCTGGCGCGGCTCATAGCGCCCGCGGGACTCGATATCGGCGCCGTGACTCCCGCCGAGATCGCGCTTTCCATCCTCGCCGCCATCGTGCGCGAGCGCAATGGCGGCGCGGGCGCGGGGAGAGACGAGGCGCGGCCCGGCGCCGACGAACGGTCTTCGGCTTCCGGCGAGAGCGCGGCGTCCCGCGGCCCGCATTGATGCCGGGCGAGCGGCGCGTCGCCGCTATTTCCCGCGCGCTTGCGTGAAGGCGAGATCGCCGGCGGTCAGCAGCAGCAGCAAGGCGGGAACAAGAAGCGAGCGGCCGATATGGTCGATCGCGACGGCGCCCGCCGCCGCGCCCACCCCATAGCTGACCCAGGCGACGGTCAGGAGCGGCAAGGTCTCGCTCGAGGGCTTGGCGCGGGTCGAGGCCGTGCGCCACAGCCGATCGATCACCCCGTCGGCGAGCTTCATGATCGTGCCGGTGACGACGACGGTATGAAGGCTCGTGGTGCCGAAGGTCGAGAGGCTGCTCCCTTGCAGCCCCATGGAAGCGGCGAGCAGCAGGAGCGAGGAGATGCGCAGCGCGCTCGTTGTCGGCGCGAGCGCCAATAGCGCCGCGGCGAGGAGCAGCGGCAGATAGACGGGCCCGACCCGCTTGATGGCGGCCGCCAGCAGCGCACCCAGGAAGAACGCGACCAGCGTCGCCACATAGATGGTGGCGAGGTGCATCTCACCGCGCGCGGCGGCGATGGCAAGGAGGACGGTGTTTCCCGTCATGTTGGCGGCGAAGACATGGCCGAGCGCGAGATAGCCCACCGCGTCGACATAGCCGGCGACGATGCAAAGCAACGCGGCCGGCAGCATCGGACGGAAAGGCTGCGGCTGCGCGGTCATTTCGCCTCCTCTTCGCGCGAGATTCGCACCGGTGATTTCCCGTTGCCACGCGCCATCGTCCCCTCCGATATAGCGAAAGCAAATTCCTTAAGCATCCTCGTTCGTGCTATAGGCAAGTTTGGCCCTTGCGGGCCTCAGGCGGGCGATCACGGAGCCGAATCCAACATGACAATGCCAAGAGCGGCTACGGCGCGGGCGGCAAAAAGCGCAGAGGGCGGGACGCGAATCCTGCATTTCATCGACGGCGCCTATACCGAGGGCACGACCGGCAGATGGTTCACCAACCTCTCTCCGGCGACGGGCAAGCCCATCGGCCAGGTGGCCGAGGCGGGCGCGGCCGAGGTGGACGCTGCGGTCATGGCGGCGCGCGCCGCCCTCGCCGGTCCCTGGGGCCGCATGAGTGTGCAGGAGCGCACCGAGCTGCTCGGCAAGGTCGCCGACGAGATCAACCGTCGCTTCGACGATTTTCTAAAAGCCGAGGTGGCGGATACGGGCAAGCCCGCTTCCCTCGCTTCGCATCTCGACATCCCGCGCGGGGCGGCCAACTTCAAGATGTTCGCCGACGTGGTGCGCACGACGCCGAGCGAGTTCTTTCAGACGGCGACGCCCGACGGTGCGGGCGCGCTCAATTACGCCTTGCGCGTCCCCAAGGGCGTGATCGGCGTGATCTCGCCCTGGAACCTGCCGCTTCTGTTGATGACGTGGAAGGTGGCGCCGGCGCTCGCCTGCGGCAATGCGGTGGTGGTGAAGCCATCCGAGGAAACGCCCTCCACGGCCGCGCTTCTCGGCGAGGTGATGAACGCCGTCGGCGTGCCCAAGGGCGTCTACAACGTGATTCACGGCTTCGGCCCCAAATCGGCCGGCGAGCTCCTGACCCAGCATCAAGGCGTCGACGCGATCACCTTCACGGGCGAGACCCGCACCGGCGAAGCGATCATGCGGCAGGCCGCTCATGGCGTGCGCGACGTGTCCTTCGAGCTCGGCGGCAAGAACCCGGCGCTGGTTTTCGCCGATTGCGACCTCGACAAGGCGATCGAGGGGACCATGCGCTCGGTCTTCGCCAATTGCGGCCAGGTCTGCCTCGGCACCGAGCGCGTCTATGTCGAGCGCCCGATCTTCGCCGCCTTCGTACAGCGCCTCAAGGCCGGCGCCGAGGGCCTCAAGCCCGGCGATCCTTGGGACAAGAGCACCGGAATCGGCCCGCTGATCAGCAGGGAGCATCGCGAGAAAGTGCTGTCCTATTACCGCAAGGCGAAGGAGGAGGGCGCGCGCATCGTCACCGGAGGCGGCGTTCCCAAGATGCCCCAGGCGCTCGCCGACGGCGCCTGGATCGAGCCCACCATCTGGATCGGCCTGTCCGACGAGTCGCCGGTGGTGCGCGAGGAGATCTTCGGGCCCTGCTGTCATATCAGGCCGTTCGACAGAGAGGATGAGGCGGTGGCGCTTGCCAACGACACGCCCTATGGCCTCGCCTGTTCGATCTGGACGCAGGATCTCTCGCGGGCGCACCGCGTGGCGGGGCGGATGGAGGCCGGCATCGTCTGGGTGAATTGCTGGTTCCTGCGCGACTTGCGCACGCCTTTCGGCGGCTCCAAGCAATCGGGCATCGGCCGCGAAGGCGGCGTGCATTCGCTGGAGTTCTATACGGAACTGCATAACGTCTGCATCAAATTGTGAGGGGGGAATGAGCAAGCAAGACTCGCGCGTCAGCGAGGCGGCCGAGCGCCTGCGGGAGGCCCATGCCACGGGCAAGCCCTGTGCGCCGGTGCGCGATCTCCTGCCGCAAGGCGATCTCGCCGCCGCCTATGCCGTGCAGGAGACGAACACCGAGCGATGGATCGCCGACGGACGCCGTCCCGTCGGGCGCAAGATCGGCCTGACCGCGCTCGCGGTGCAGCGCCAGCTCGGCGTCGATCAGCCGGATTTCGGCATGCTCTACGCCGACATGGCGCTCGGCGACGGCGAGGAGATCGCGCTCCATCGCGTGATGCAGCCCAAGATCGAGGGCGAGATCGCCTTCGTGCTCGATCGCGACATCACCGTCGAGCAGCCGACCCTTGCCGATCTCGCGCGCGCGGTCGGCTATGCCGTGCCGGCGATCGAAGTGGTGGGCAGCCGCATCGCCAATTGGGACATCCGGATCGTCGATACCATCGCCGACAATGCCTCCTCCGGCCTCTTCGTGCTGGGCGGCCCGCCGCGGCGTCTCGATGGGCTGGATCTCAGGCTTTGCGGCATGGTGATCGAAAAGCGCGGCGAGCCGGTCTCGGTCGGGGCGGGCGCCGCCTGCCTCGGCCATCCGCTCAACGCCGCCATCTGGCTGGCGCGCAAGATGGTCGAGATCGGCCGCCCGCTTCTGGCCGGCGACGTGATCATGAGCGGCGCGCTTGGCCCGATGGCCGCCATAGCGCCGGGCGACGCGGCGGAGCTCAGGATATCCGGCCTGGGCTCGGCCCGTGCCGCCTTCGCGAGGGCATGAGCATGACGACCGTCACGAAATTGCGCGCCAAGCCCGCCGCCAAGCGCGCCGCAGCCGCGGCACCGCGGGCCGCCAAGGCCGGCGGCCTCTCCTCCGCCGACGTCGCCCGCTTTGCCCGCGAGCTCGATGGCGCCGCGCGCAGCGCGAGCGCCGTGCGGCAGCTCACCGAGGAGCGCGACTTCTCCGTCGCCGACGCCTATGCCATCCAGGCGGCCATGGTGGGCCTGCGCATCAAGCGCGGCGAGCGGCAGGTCGGCGTCAAGATGGGGCTCACGAGCCGCGCCAAGATGATCCAGGTGGGCGTCAACGAGGTGATCTGGGGCCGGCTCACCGACGCCATGCGGGTGGAGGAGGGGGGCAAGCTCTCCCTCTCGCGCTATGTCCATCCCCGGGTCGAGCCGGAGATCGCCTTCCTCATGAAGGAGCCGCTCGCGGGCGAGGTCAGCCCGGCCGAGGCGATGGCGAAGGTGGCCGCGGTCGCGCCGGCCATGGAGATCATCGATTCGCGCTATCGCAACTTCAAGTTCACGCTGCCGGACGTGATCGCCGACGACGCTTCCTCCTCGGGCTTCGTCGTCGGTTCCTGGTGCGATCCCGCGACGCCCATCGACAATCTGGCCATGATCCTCGAGATCGACGGCCGGGCCGTCGAGATCGGCTCCTCGGCTGCGATCCTCTGCCATCCCGCGCGCTCGCTCGCGGCGGCGGCGCGTCTCGTCGGCCGCGCCGGAGGCCGGCTCGAGGCCGGCTGGATCGTGCTCGCCGGCGGCGCCACCGCGGCCCATCCGCTCGTCGCCGGCGCCCATTTCCGCAATCAGGTCGAGCGGCTCGGCTCGGCCGGCTTCAGCGTGGAGGCTTGAGAATGCCGATCATCGAAGTGACCCTGATCGAAGGCCGTACGGCCGAGAAGAAGCGCGCGCTGATCGCCGCCCTGACCAAGGCCGCCGAGGAATCGATCGGCGCACCGCCTCCCTCGGTCCGCGTCATCCTGCGCGAGGTTCCCGCCGCGCATTTCGGCGTCGCCGGGGTGGCGAAGAGCGAGGGCTGAGGCGAAGCCCCTCAGGAATAGCGCAGAATCGCGAGCATGAAGACGAAGAGGGCGGGCGTCGAGCGGCCATTGACCGGCAGCCCGACGTCGCGCTGGAAGAGCCTGATCGCCTTCGCCGTCTTGGCCCGCATGATGCCGTCCGCGGGGCCGGGCTCGTAACCGAGCATGCCGAGGATGCGTTGGATATGCGTCGTGGTCGCGCGGGGCGATTTCTCGACGCTCGCCGCAGCCCTTGCCGGCAATGGCTCGGTGTCGTCGACGGCGACCGATTCCGCTCTGGCGGCGGCTCGCGTCCTCGTCTTGCCCGTAAGCTCTGCCAGGGCTTTCTGATAGGCCTTGTTGGCTGTCGCGAGCTGGGCGGGACTCAGAGCCTTGTCCAGTTCGTCGATGCGCTCGGCCGCGCTGTCCGACCCGCCGCGCGCGGCCAGCTTGTACCATTTATAAGCCTCGATCGGATTCGCGGGCAGGCCGAGCCCGAGCTGGTAGAGCTGGCCGAGATTATATTGCGCTCCCGCATAGCCTTTGAGCGCCGCCGCGCGGAACCAATGGGCGGCCGCGTGTAAATCCTGCGGCACCCCGTCCCCGCGCGCATAGAGCGTGCCGAGCTCGTTCTCGGCGTGCACGTCTCCCTTCCGCGCCAGGGTTTCGAGCGCCGCCGTTCGTTTCGGCGGATTTATTGTCGCCGCGGGCGGCAAGGGTTGCTTCGGCGCCGGTAGGGCGCCGGGCGCCGTCGGCGGCGCGGTCTGGGACGGGGGCGCCAAGCTGGCCGTGGGCGCTGCCGGGGCGGGCTGGGAGGCGGCGCCGGGCTTCGTCTCGGCTTGAGGCGATGGGACAGCCGACGTGCTCTGCTTGGCACCCTGCTCGCTCTCGGCTAGGGGTGCCGGGTTCTGCGGCCGATGCGCGTTCGGCCAGAAGATGACCGCGCCGATGACGGCAAAGAGGAGCAGCGCAGCGCCAATGGCGAACCAAGACGGACGAAGTTCCAGTTCTGCCCACCAGGGCCTGGGCAGATCGTCCGCTTCGCTTTCGTCGCGCAAAAGATCGCCGCGAAAGGCGCGCGCTTCCTCTTCCGCCGGCCGAGCGGCGAGCTCATCCTCGAAGACCTTCTCCGGCGGTTCGGCATCTTCCGGCCAGGCGTCATGGCCGAGGCTCTCCGGCTCGTCGATGGGCTCCCGGCCGCCGACCCCCAGCGCGGGCTCGGCCTCCTCCGTGTAGGCTTCCGGCAGCTCCTGCGACGGGCGCAGCGGCGTTTCGGCCGGCGCCTCGTCAGGCTCCGGCGCCGCCTGTTGCGCCGCCGAGGGCAGATCGGGTTCGAGCGCCGGACCGGGCTCGACGAAGGCCTCGGGCTCGATCGATGGCGGATGCTCCGTCTCGGCGAGCGCAATAGGCGCGTTCGGCGCCGTAGCTTCCAACGCCGGCTCGAGCGTTTCCTCGGTTTCGGGCGCGTCATCGACGGAGGCCGGGAAGGTGATGATCACCGCGGTCTCGGCGCTGGGCGCCGGCTCGACGGGCGTCGTCGTGGGCGCGACCGCCTCGACGGCCTCGCTCGCCGGCTCGCGCTCGATTTCGGGCGTAGGCGCTGTTTCTTCCTGGACGGTTTCCGGCTCGCTCGATTTTCGCAAGATCTCGACGGCAGCCATCAGGCGCGCCCGCGCCGCTTCGGGATCCTCGGCCTCCTCGGCCGGCGGGGGATCTTCAATCGCGACGGCCGGCTCCCCGGGCTCCTCGCTCTGGGGCGCTGCCTCGCTTGATGCTGCTGTTTCGCTCTGGGCCGGATCTTCGGCCGACATCAGCTTGTCGAGCCATTCGCCTTCCGGAAGGCCAGCCGCGAGGGCCGCGAGTCTCGCCGTCTCGCGCTCTTCGGCCAGCGCCTTCTCCTCGCCTTCCCTCTCGCTCGATGCGGGCGGCGCCGACGACGCGGCACCGGCAAGCCGCAAGAGACGTCTCAGCCAAGGCCCAAGCGCCTCGGCGGTCGTCTCATCTCCCGAACTCGGTACTTTCCTCGGCGGCCTCTTCGGCGGTTTTCCGCTCGGGACCGTCTGAGGGATCCTCCACTGCCATCGATTGAGTTCACCATAATGGCGGTTTGCCGACAAGTCCGGCTGGCAGATCCGGCTGGGCTGCGAAATTCACCATAGGGACACGGCACAAAACTTGCGACCTCAAGGCGGAACCGGGTAGGGTTCGGGAGCAGGGGATGCCACAATTATGGTTTACGGCATAGGGCAGGCAAAGGCTGAATGCGACCGCGTCATCCGCGGAAGAGGTCGTCAATAAGATGGCAGCCACCAAGCAGCGCGATCCGGCCGATCAGAGCAAGAAGAGCTTGACCGAAGCGGTCGAGTGGATTCGCCATGCCGCCGAGAACGGCTATGCCGATGCGCAATATGAGCTCGGTCGCGCCTCCGAGGACGGCCAGGGCATGCCTAAGAACATCGACGAGGCGGTGCGCTGGTATCGCAAGGCGGCGGAGGGAGGCCATACGGAGGCGCGAGCCGCGTTGGCGCGCCTGCTCGAAGGCGGCACCGGCGAAGCGAGCGATCCCGGGGAGGCCGCCAAGCTCTTTCAGCAGGCTGCCCAGCAAGAAAGCGCCGAGGCCCAATTTCAGCTGGGACAGAACTACGCCAAGGGCGCTGGGGTGAAGGCCGACTATGGCGAGGCCGCGGAATGGTATCGCCGCGCCGCCGAGCAGGATCATGCTCCGGCCCAGGTCGCGCTGGGCAGTCTCTATTTCCTTGGGCTCGGCGTGCTGCAGGATTATGTCCAGGCACATATCTGGATGAACCTCGCCATTACCGGGCTGCCGCCCGGCAGTGAGCTCGACGAGGCGGTCGAGCTGCGTAGCCGTATCGACGGTCTGCTCACACCCTCGGGCCTTGCCGAGGCGCAGCACCGGGCTCGTGCCTGGGCCGACAAGCGCCGTGGCGGCATCAAGCCCCGTTTGGATCCAGCCGAATTGGCCAAACTCAAGGCGGACAAGCAGGGCTCCCCATAGCGCGCTGTGGATCGCTTGCTATAGAGTCAGCGAATCAACGCCTTACTTGACATTCTTAATTTTTCGTTTAATTTGGCCGCTCGTTGTCCGAGCGCCGCGCCTTTGCGATGCGATTCTTGGCGCAAAAGCTGGCGATCGAGGTTGACGGCGAAGGCTGGCCGAAGAGGCCCGGTTGACAGGGGAGACCGGGAGCCGAATGAGGGGAATCGCCTTGTTTCCACGGCTCATATCGGACGCTGATGGGCAGGAGAGCCCGGCCCCACCAACCGGTCGCGAGGTCACCTTGGCGCGCGCGCTGCCCGGCGCGGCGGCTCTTGACGAAGCCGGAATTGCCGCCGGTCCCGTGCTGCAGGCCGTGTTATGGTCGGCGGAGCTGCCGATCTATGTCGTGGCGCCCGATGGCCGTTTGGCCTATGCCAACCAGGCCTGCCGCGCGCTCCTTGGCCTGGCGCCGGGAAGCGATGTGGGCGTAGCCGTGACCACGCTTCCCGCCGTCGCCGAGGCCTTCGAGCGGGTTGCGGCGGGCGAGGCCGAATTCGCCACGGCGCAGAGCTTCCAGATCCATGGCCAGCTCCGCCATTTCACGGGGCGGCATCGCCGCGTGGTGGATGAGGCGGGCGCGCTCGCCGCCGTCGTGGGCTTCTATGACGACGTCACCGACCATCGCCTGGCGGAGCAGCGCGCGGCCGAGGTCGAGGAGCGTTATGACGAGCTTGCCCGCTCGATCTCGGACTGGATCTGGGAGACCGACGCCGATCTGAATCTCACCTATGCCTCGCTCTCCATCGCCAAGGTGGTCGGATTGCCGCCCGAGCGTCTCAAGGGCCGACCGCTTTTCGGCTTCGGGGTCTTCGAGGAGGCCGGGCTCGAGCTGCGGCCGGTCGCCAAGCTCGTCGAGGCGCGCATTCCCTTCCGCAATCGCCGTTTCGTCGTCAACAGGACGCAAGGCGGCGCGCCCAGCTATGTGCAGCTCTCGGGCTTGCCGCAGTTCGAATTCGACAAACGGCCAATTCCGAGGCTATCGCGGCATCGGCATCGACGTTACGAGCACCGTACTGGCGGAGCGGGAACGCATCGCCGGCCGCGAGGCCTTGAGTCGCGCGAACGAAGAGCTGCGCCAGCAGGGTCAGCGGCTCGAGCTGGCCCTCGGCCAGGCGCAGATCGCGGCCACGGCCAAATCGCAATTCCTCGCACGCATGAGCCACGAGCTCAGGACGCCGCTCAACGCCATCATCGGCTTCTCGGAAGCGGCGGAGCAGCGTATCTTCGGCGCTCTCAGCGACCGCTATGCGGACTATTTCGGCAACATATTGCGCGCCGGCCGTCATCTTCTGACGCTGGTCTCGGACATTCTCGAGGCGAGCCGGCTCGATGCCGGCAAGCTCTGGCTCGAGGCGGACGCGGTCCGCCTGTCCGACCTGGTGCGCGGCGCTGCGGGGCTGGTCGACGCGCGCGCGGCCGCCAAGTCGGTACGGATCGCGGCCGCCGCCGTCCCCGAGGGCTGGTCCGTGCGCGCCGACCCGATGCGGACGCAGCAGATCCTCGTCAACCTGCTCGACAATGCGATCAAATTCAGCCAGCCGGGCGGTCGCACCGCGATCGATTGTCAGCTTGGCCCCGACGGCATGATCGACGTCGTGGTGACCGACGACGGCATCGGAATCCCGGCCGCGCAGCAGGATCTCGTGTTCGAGCATTTCCATCAGATCACCGAGGACAGCCGGCTCGCCGGTCCCGGCGGCGTTGGGCTCGGCCTCACCCTCTCGCGCCAGATCGCCCGCATGATGGGCGGCGACATTCTTCTCGAAAGCGAGCCCGGGCGCGGCTCGCGCTTTACCGTGCGGTTGCCGCGAGCCGGCTAGGGGCCGCGCGCCAATCACCCCTGGGCTTGGTTAACGGCCACGCGGCGGCGCGTGGCGAGATTGGCAACATGCAAAGCCATATTCGCGTCCTGCATGCGCGCCGGCGGCGTTAACGCTTCTTGCCAGCGCGCGATCCTGCGGCTACAAGGCCGCGCCTCAGCTCGCCGCTCGTCCCCGGAGCCGCCTCATGTCCGCAATCCAAGCGATCCTCTTCGCCGTGCTGCAAGGCGTGACCGAGCTCTTCCCTGTGAGCAGCCTTGGCCATGCCGTCGTGCTGCCGGCCCTTCTCGGCTGGCATATCGACCAGCGCGCGGCCGATTTTCTGCCCTTCCTCGTCGTGCTCCATGTCGGCACCGCCGTGGCGCTGCTGGCCTATTTCTGGCGCGACTGGATCGACATCCTGCTTGCGGTGCTCAGACTCGGGCCGCGCGAGGAGCGGGCCGATCATTTGCGGCTACTGTTCCTCATCGTGGTGGCGACGATCCCGGCGGCCATCCTCGGCTTCCTTCTGGAGAAGCCGTTGCGGCTGCTCTTCGGCACGCCCACCGTGGCGGCAGGCTTCCTCATCGTGAACGGCCTGGTTCTCTTTCTCGCGGAGCGGCTCAAGCGGGGCGGCGGCGGGGAGCTCGAGCGCCTCGGCTGGCGCGGGGCGCTTCTCATCGGGCTATGCCAATGCGCGGCCTTCATCCCCGGCATCTCGCGCTCGGGCGCCACCATGGTGGCGGGGCTTCTGGTCGGCTTGCATCACAAGGAGGCGGCGCGCTTCTCCTTCCTGATCGCGACGCCGGTGATCGGCGGGGCGGCGTTGCTGGAGACGCCGAAGCTGCTGCATGCGGGCGGCGGCAACGGCCTCGGCGCGGTGGCCCTTGCCGCGGGCATCGCGGCGGCAATCACCGCCTATCTCAGCACGGCCTTCCTGATGCGCTATTTCCGTCGGCATGATTTCGAGGCGCTCGACCCCTTCGCCTATTATTGCGTGGCGGCCGGCATCCTTTCGCTCGCCGTCATCCTGCTTTGAGGGGGAACGTAGGCTTACGCCGCCGCGCCGCTCGGCGGGCCCGCGACGACCGCCGCGCCGACCATGGCGTCGCGGCCGACCAGCGCGGCCAGCTCGGACTCGCGCATGCCCTCCGTCCCGGCCGGGCGCTCGGGCAAAACGAGGTAGCGCATATCGGCGGTACTGTCGTGGACGCGCAGCTCCACCTCGGGCGGGATCGCCGTGCCGAACTCGGCCAGCACGGCGCGGGGCTCGCGCACCGCGCGGGCGCGATATTCGCGGCTCTTGTACCAGGAGGGCGGCCTGCCGAGGAGCGGCCGCGGATAGCAGGAGCAGAGCGTGCAGACGATGAGGTTGTGCAGGCCGGGCTTGTTCTCGACCACGACCAGGCGCACCCCCATCATATCGATGCCGAGCTCGCCGACTGCGGCGCTGCCGTCGGTGAGCAGCCGCGCCTTGAAGGCCGGATCGGTCCAGGCACGAGCCACCACGCGGGCGCCGAGCGCGGGCGTGATGCCGTCGAGCCGCTCGATATGCGCGCGCAGCGCCTCCGCCTCGATTACGCCCTTGTCGATCAGGAGATCGACGAGCGCCGCGGCGAGGCGCTGATAGGGACCCTCGTCCTTGTCGTCGGGCTGAAAGGGCGAGTGGCCGGAATGCTCGTCATGTTCGTGGGCATGCGGATGGTCATGGCCGCTCATGCGCGTTCCTTTCCGGGATTCCCGCTTCCGGCCGCGACCGGCTCGAGCCAATGCTCGTAGATCTCGACTTCGACATGATCGCGCGCCGCGCCGGCATAGTCGGGCCATAGCTCGATTTGGCGAAACCGCACGCGATAAAGCGGCTGCTTGGATAGGCCGTCGCCGCCATAGGCCAGGCTCTCGGGATTGCCGAAGACGCCGCAAATCCGCTCGATCAGGCCGCGATGGCCGCGGACATAGACGGGCGTGCGGATATGGCCGGCGGGAAAGGCGAGCCGCACGGCGACCTCGTCGCCGCGTGCGAAACGCGCGCTCATTGTCCGCCCGCCTTGGCGCGCGCCTCGAGGGCCGCCACGCGCTCGTCGAGCTCGCGCTGCGTCACCACACCATGCTCGACCATAATGCGGGCGATGGAGGCGATCCAGCGCTCGTAATAGCTCATGCGGTCATAATCCTCGGCCGGCAGGCTCTCGATGCCGCGCCTCAGCTCGTCGACCGTCATGAGCCGCTTGCGCGCGAGGAGCTGCAGCATGGCATCCACCCGCTTCTCCCAGAAGGCCAGCTCATGCTCGGCGCGCGGCACGGGGCCGGCCGGCAGGCCGCCCAGGTCGTGCACGCCGCGTTTCGTCGGCTCCGTCATGACGACCCTTTCTCTGATCGCATCGAGCTCACTTTGGCGCTTGCTCCGCCGGCGGGCAAGCGGCGGAACCGCTCTCATCGATCCGGTCCTGTCTCGCAAGCAAGGCGGCGAGTGCCTCGCGCGCCTCGCCGCGGCCGGGGTCCAGCCCAAGGGCCGAGCGGTAGCTGAGGATGGCATCGTCGGGACGGCCGAGCGCCTCCAATGCCTGTCCAAGCTCGAAATGGTAAAGCGCATTGTCGCGCTCGACCGCGACCGCAGCACCGAGGAACTCTGCCGCCCGTCGATATTGACCGCGCCGGTAAGCGATGCTGCCCAGACGGTGGATGGTCTCCAGATCGTTCGGCTGCTTGGCCAACACCTCGCGACGGAGCCTTTCTGCCTCCGCCTGCATGCCGGCATCATCATGGGGCATGGCCGCGAGCATATCGGGCTTGCGCCGCGTCACCCATTGCCCGTGGTCGCGTCGCCAATGATAGAGCTCGCAGCTGGTGCAGGGGATGTCGTCGCGCGCGGGCTGTTTGCCGAGCAGCATGTCGCGCGCATAGACCATCGTCTCGCCGTTGACGCTTTCGGCAAGCCCGCTCGCGAAGGCATTGCCGCCGAAATCACCCCAGAAATTGCGACAACAGCCGAGGATTTTTCCATCCCAGTTGATTTGCGGGGCATCCCAGAGCTGGTGGCAAATGTTATCCAGATATTTCTGCCCGTGAATCCGCTCATGCTCTTCCCGCGTTACCGCGGCCGAGCCGGTTTGCCGCCGCACCAAGTCCTTGTTGCGGACGGGAGAGAAATCCGGGTCCCAGCTCAGCTTGGTGCGGAAGGTCATGCCGAGGATGCAAGCCATCTCCCGCGCGGCGGGAATTTCATGCTCGTTATGGCCGAAGACGACGAATTGCCAGTGTAGGCGCGGCAATTCAGAGTTGTGGCTTTTCTTGAACTCGTTGATGCGCTTGATATTGTCGATCACCCTGTCGAAATCGCCGCGCACGCGGTATTGCCGATATGTCTCCGGACTCGCGCCATCGATCGAGCAGGTAAGATTCCGCACGCGATATTTGACCAAGCCCTCCAGAACCTCGGGCCGCGCATGATTGAGATTGACGCCGTTGCCGAGACTGGCGAAGACGCTCTTTCGAGCCGCATATTCCAGGATTGCGAGAAGATCCGGATTCAGGAAGACTTCGCCATAGTTCGACAGCTCGACCTGGCGCAGCCATGGGTTGTCGTCGAGAAGCTTGCGGAAATCGGCGAGCCTGAGGAAACCGCTGCCGATTGCGGGTCCGATGGCACCCGACGCGGTCGGACATGAGGGACATCTCAATTGACAAAAGGAAGACGCCTCGACGCGGATCGTCCGCGGCGCTATCCGCTCGGCTGCGTCCCGCCGGTTCAACGGCCGCGCCCTGATATCCACGCGGCGCCCGTGCGGCCCGGGCCTTGAACGCCGCGCTTGGTCCGGTCGTCCATGTCGCCGCCCTCCTGCTCCTTCAAACGACCGATCTTGACGCCCGTGCCGCCCCGCGACAAGCGGGTTTCCCAGGGAGCCCCGAAAGGAAATATTAACCTCAAAGCGCCAGCATCCGGAAGAAGCCGCGGATTTCGACAATTGCCCGGCTTGAACATCTAATTGCGCAGGATACTGAGGTTGCATTTTTTCACGTCTTTGCGCGGCAAATTCCTGGCATTGCTCTTCCTCGGGGGTGCCATGGTGGTAGCCGTAGGAGCGTGGGCGACCTATCACGTGGCGTCGCTCGGCGCCCATGAGCGCCTCGTCAAGGATGCTTGCGAGCTGGCCGAGGTTCTGAGCAACGTGATGGCCGTCACCGACGATCCGGCGGAGCTTCAGAACTTCATCAAGGCGACGGCAAAAAACCAGCAAGACATCGAACGCATTTTGATCGTCTCGGCGCGAGACATGAAGATCGTCGCGGCAAACGATGCGAAGCTGGCAGGGAAGTCTTTGACCGAGCTCACCGACGACCGCCTGCGTGATGGGCTGCGCGCTGCGCTGTCAAAGCGCGCGTTCGGCGAGCAAGATCACGACGCGGGGCAGCCACTCCTGTATCTGGCGCCTTACCAGCCGACCCTCGAGGCGCCGGCAAGTCGGTTTTCGCTTGGTGAGGCGCTTATCGGGCCTTCAGGGGGCGGCATCGCGATTCTGCTCAACGAGACGCGCGCGCAAGATGCCGCCTGGATGACCTTTTGGCGTTTCCTGATCACGGAGATGGCGGCGATCGCTAGCATGATGATGATCGCCTATCTGTTGTTGCGCAGACATGTTTTCCATCCCCTTCAGAAGCTCAGCGAGGTCGCGGCGCGCCAGCAGGCCGGCGATCGGTCGGTTCGAGCGCCCGAGATCGGGGCGGACGAGATCAGCGACGTCGCGCGGGGATTCAATCACATGCTCGACCTGATGGGGGAAAGCGAGCAACGCATGCGCGATTTTGCGGAATCGGCGGCAGACTGGTTCTACGAGACGGACGAGGAGCACCGCCTTACCTATCGCGCGGTTCCCCGCGAGACCCGCGAGGACGAGTCCTACCTCTTTGCCATCGGCAAAACGCCGTGGGAGGGCCCTGTTGCCGATCCGGCGGCGGACCCTATATGGGCGACCCACAAGGCCATCATCGAGGCACGTCGTCCATTCCGTGACTTCCGTTACACGGTGCCGCGCCCCGATGGCTCAATTGCTCACCGGCGGATGAGTGCCCGCCCGTTCCTGGACAAGGCCGGAGTCTTCCGCGGCTATCGCGGCTGCGTGTCGGACGAGACAAGCATCTACGAAAGCCAAAGCCGCGCCAAAGCCGCGGAGCTGCGGCTCCTCGAAGCGATCGAATCGATTCCGGACGGCTTCATGTTGTTCGATGCGGAGGACCGTCTCGTCTTGTGCAACAAAAAGATTCATGAGTTCTATCCGCTCGCGCGCTCCGCCAACGTGCCGGGAGCGCGCTTCGAGGATATTCTTCGATACGGGCTCGAGCACGGCCAATATTCGGCGGCCGTCGGTCGCGAGGAGGAGTGGCTGGCCGAGCGGCTCGCAGCCCATCGCGAGCCCCATCAGCCGGTCGAGCAGGAGCTTCCCGGCGGGCGCTGGATTCTCGTCGACGAAATGCGCACCCGCGACGGCGGCACGGTCGGCACGCGCACGGACATTACCGCGCTCAAGGCGCGCGAGGCCGAATTGCGACAGGCCAAAGAGACGGCCGAAGTGGCAAATCGGGCGAAAAGCGAGTTTCTCTCCAACATGAGCCACGAGCTGCAGGACGCCGCTCAACGCCATCATCGGCTTCTCCGATCTCATAGCGCAGCAGACTTATGGGCCCTGCGGCCACCCGAACTATGTCCAATACGCGATCGATATCCGCGGCAGCGGCCAGCATCTCCTTGCCGTCGTCAACGACATCCTCGACCTCTCCAAGATCGAAGCCGGCAAGCTCTCGCTCGCCGACGAGAAGATTTTTGTAGCGGCAGTGATGTCGAGTGCCGCCCGTATCCTGGCCACGCAGGCCGAGGCGGCGGGGCTGACGCTCGACCTCGAACTGCCGGCGGACCTGCCCCTTCTGCACGGAGAGGAGCGCGCGCTGCGGCAGGTTCTTCTCAACCTCCTGGCCAATGCGATCAAGTTCACGGCGCCGGGCGGACGGGTGACGCTGGCGGTGGCGCTCGAGGCGTCGGGGTCGCTTGCGATCGTCGTGTCGGACACGGGGATCGGCATCGCCGCCGCGGATCTGCCCCGCGCCATGGAGCCCTTCAGCCAGATCGAAAGCGGGCTTATTCGCAGGCACGAAGGCACTGGGCTCGGCTTGCCCATCGCCCGCAAGCTCACCGAGGCGATGGGCGGCAAATTCATCATCGAGAGCACACCCCGCCGCGGCACGCGCGTCACGCTGCGCTTTCCGGCCGATCGCCTCGTCGAGTCGCCGGTGGCCGCCACGGGCTGAAACGCGGCCTCTTCTCTCGGCCGCGTCTTCCCGGCATCATGTGCCCCGGGGGGACGGCCGATGATACAAAGCGCGTTCGGGCTGCTGGCGCTGACCGCGATCGCGTGGCTCTCGAGCGAGAACCGTCGCGGCGTGGCGCTCAAGGGGGTCGCGGCCGGGCTCGCCGTCCAGCTCGCCCTGGGCCTGGTGCTCTTCAAGCTTCCCGGCTCCAGGCTGCTGTTCCTGCTGCTCGACCGCGCGATCGCCGCGCTCCAGGACGCCACCCTCGCCGGCACCGGCTTCGTCTTCGGCTATCTTGGCGGCGCCGCCTTGCCCTTCGCGGAGACACATCCCGGCGCCAGCTTCATTCTCGCCTTCCAGGCGCTGCCGCTCGTGCTGGTCATGAGCGCGCTTTCGGCCGTGCTTTTCCATTGGGGCGTCCTGCCGCGCATCGTGAAGGCGTTCTCCTGGGCGCTGAGGAAGACGCTCGCCATCGGCGGGGCGCTCGGCGTCGCGGTATCGTCGAACGTCTTTCTCGGCATGATCGAATTGCCGCTCCTCATCCGCCCTTATCTCGCCTCGCTCACGCGCAGCGAGCTCTTCACCATGATGACCTGCGGCATGGCGACGATCGCCGGCACCGTGATGGTGATCTATGCCACCTTCCTCGCAGGCGTGGTGCCCGATCCGATCGGCCAGCTCCTCACCGCCTCGATCATCTCCGCGCCGGCCGGGATCATGGTGGCGCGCCTGATGCTGCCGGAGAGCGGCGAGCCCACGGCGGGCGAGGTGACGCCGCCCGACGACTATCGCGGCACGATGGACGCCATCGCCAAGGGGACGATGGATGGCGTGCAGCTTCTGATCGCCATCATCGCCATGCTGGTCGTCCTCGTGGCGCTGGTGGCGCTGCTCAACCACATCCTCGCGATCCTGCCCGCGTGGGGCGGCGCGCCCGTGACATTGCAGCGGCTCCTGGGCTTCGCCCTGTCGCCTGTCGCCTGGCTCATGGGGGTGCCGTGGGATCAGGCGGGCGTGGCCGGCTCGTTGCTCGGCACCAAGATCGTGCTCAACGAGTTCCTGGCCTATCTAGACCTCTCCCATCTGCCGTCCGGCGCGCTCGACGCCCGCAGCAAGCTCATCATGACCTTCGCGCTCTGCGGCTTCGCCAATTTCGGCAGCCTCGGCATCCTCATCGGCGGCATCGGCACCATGGCGCCGAGCCGGCGCGGCGAGGTTGCGGCGCTCGGCCTGCGCGCCATCTTCGCGGGCTCGCTGGCGACCTGCATGACCGGCTGCGTCGCCGGCATCCTCGGCGGCTGAGAGCGCCGCGCCGCGCGCTCAGCCGATGCGGTCGCGAATATAGTTGGGCAGCGCGAAGCAGGCCGCGTGGATGGCGGGATTGTAGTAGCGCGTGGCGAAACCGGCGGCGCCGTAGCGCCGCGCCAGCTCGGCGCCGGCGGTGGCGCGATGGGCCGCTGTCTTTGCGCCCCAACCCAAGGTCATGAAGCCGCCGTAATAGGTCGGCACCGGCACCACGTAGAAACCGACATCCTCGAAGATCGGCCCGAGCCGCCGCCAGCTCGTGGTGAGCTCGTCGGGCTGGAAGAAGGGCACGCCGTTCTGCGTCACGATAATGCCCTGCTCCGTCTGGCAGCGATGGCAATTGCCGTAGAACTCTGAGGTGAACAACACTTCGCCCGGGCCGTGCGGATCGGTCGAATCGACCATCACCACGTCGAACCGCTCGTCCGTCTCGGCGACATATTTGGCGCCGTCCGCGATCACCAACTCGGCGCGCGGGTCGTCGAAGGCGCCCGCCGAGAGGCTTGGCAGATATTGCCGCGAGAGATCGATCACATGCGGGTCTATCTCGACCATCACGGCGCGCCTCACGTTGCGGTGCTTGAGCACCTCGCGAAGCAGCCCGCCGTCGCCGCCCCCGATGATCAGCACGCGCTCGGCCGCCCCGTGAGCGAAGAGGGGCACATGGCCCATCATCTCGTGATAGAAGAACTCGTCGCCTTCGGTCGTCTGGATCACGCCGTCGAGCGCCAGGATACGACCCATGCGCGCATTCTCGAAGATCACCAGGTCCTGATGCTCGGTCTTCTCGCGATGGATGACGCGGGTGACGGCGAAGCCTTGATGGACGTCGCTGTAAAGCGTCTCTTGATACCAGTCCATGCTTGTCCGCCCCCGTGAAGCCCGATTCGCCGGTGAAACCCATTCGAACCGGTCGCGGCGGCATCGCGGCGGCGGCTCGAACGCGCCTCTTAAGGCGGTCGATCCCACGAGGCAAGGGAAAAATCCGTGACGGCGCCAAGCGGCGCAGGCCACGCGCCGCGCGGCCGATCAGTCCAGGAAAAGATCCGGCAGGAGGGGTTGGCCGGGCTCGACGGCGTAAGAGGCGAGGTCGGTGATCCCCTCCTCGCGCAGCACATCCTCGTCGATGAAGAAATTGCCGCTGCAGCGCCGGCTGTCGCGCAGCAGGATGGCATGGGCCGCGTCGGCCATGATGCGCGGCTTGCGGCCTTTGCGCGGGTCGACGCCGGGGATCATCTGGAGCGCCGCCGTGGCGATCACCGTGCGCGGCCACAATGCATTGACCGCGATGCCGGCGGTGCGGAATTCCTCCGCCATGCCGAGCACGCACATGCTCATGCCGTACTTGGCCATGCTGTAGGCGACGTGCGGAGCGAACCAGCGCGGATTCATGTTGAGCGGAGGGGAGAGCGTGAGGATATGCGGGTTCGCCGCATGCTTGAGATGCGGCAGGCAGGCCTGGGAGCAGAGGAAGGTGCCGCGCGCGTTCACCCCGTTCATCAGATCGTAGCGCTTCATCGGCGTCGCGAGCGTGCCCGTGAGGCTGATGGCGCTGGCGTTGTTGACCAGGATGTCGATGCCGCCGAAGTGCTTCCGGCCGTTTCCTTGACCGCGTCATAGACGCGGTCCTCGAAGCGGATATCGACTGCCAGCGGCAGGCAGGCGCCGCCGGCGGCCTCGATCTCCTTGGCCGCGGAATAGATGGTGCCGGGCAGCTTGGGATGCGGCTCCGTCGGTCTTGGCCGCGATCGCGATGTTGGCGCCGTCCGCCGCCGCCCGCAATGCGATCGTCGAGCCCGATGCCCCGGCTGCCGCCGGTGATGAAGAGCGTCTTGCCGCGTAGGCTGGACATGATGCGATCCTCCCTGGGCTACCGCGCGGCGCGGGGTTGAAGATTATCCTTTGCGTTTCACCGCCCGGTGAATTTCGGCTTGCGCTTCTCGATGAAGGCGCGGATGCCCTCGGCGAAGTCGCTCGTCGCGGCGCAGTCGGCGAAGCTCTCGGCCTCGGCCTGGAGCTGGGCCTCGAGCGTGCTGCCGAGAGAGCGGTTGATGAGGCGCTTGGTATTGCCGTAGGCATGGGCCGGCCCGGCGGCGAGGCGCTCGGCGAGCGCCGTCGTCGCGCTTTCGAGCTCGGCCCCCGGCACGACGCGGTTCACCAGGCCGAGGGCAAGCGCCGTCTTGGCGTCGAAGCGCTCGCCGAGCAGCGCTATCTCCATCGCCTTCTTCTGGCCGACGAGGCGCGGCAGATGATAGGTGCCGGAGCCGTCGGGGCTCGTGCCGATCAGGCTGTAGGCGAGGGTGAAGTAGGCGTCCTCCGCCGCGATCGCCAGGTCCGTCGCCATGACGAGGCTGAGGCCGAAGCCCGCCGCCGCGCCGCGGATGCTGGCGATGACGGGCTGCGGCATGCGGCGGAGCGTGACGACGAGGGGATGCATCTGGTGGATGAAATGCTCGAAGCGGCGGCGGCGCTCGGCCGGCTCGAGGCCGAGCGATTGCGCGAAGCTCTTGAGATCGCCCCCCGCCATGAAATGCTCGCCCGCGCCTTTGAGCAGGACGACGCGAACGGCGCTGTCCGTCTCCAGCCGCGTGAAGATGTCGAGCAGCCCTTCGGTCATGGCGTGGTCGAGCGCGTTGAGCGAAGCGGGCCGGTTGAGGGTGACGGTCGCGATCGGCCCGCTTTGCGCGACGAGGACGGGGTCTGTCATGGCAGCCTCGCTCAGACTTTGCGAACGCGGTGGAGGAAGGCCGCGATCGCCTCGCCGATCTCGCGCGGCGAATCCTCCTGGATGAAATGGCTGCCGACGACCGTCGCCTCGATCTGGTTCGGCCAGCGGCGGCAGAATTCGCGCTGCTTTCCGGCGAGGATCGAACCCGGCTCGGCATTGATGAAGAGCTTGGGTAGCGGGCTTGCGCGCAGCCAGCGATCGTAGGATTCGACGATGGCTGCGACGTCGGCCGGTTCGCCGTCGACCGGGATCTCGCGCGGCCAGGTCAAGGTAGGCCGGCGGCTTTCGCCCGGCTCGAGAAAGGGCGCGCGGTAGACCTCCATCTCGGCCTCGCCGAGGCCGCGCAGCACGCTCGCCGGCAGGATGCGCTCGACGAACATGTTCTTGCGCAGCACGAGATCCTCGCCGGCGGGCGAGCGCATCGCCTGGAAAATGCCGCGCGCCTTCTCGGGCCATTCATCCCAGGTCAAAGGGCGGACGATGGTCTCCATATAGACGATGCCGGCGACGCGCTCCGCATGGCGGCGCGCCCAGTCGAAGAGCAGCGCCCCGCCCCAATCGTGGCCGACGAGGACGACGCGCTCGCCCACGCTTGCCGCCTCGAACCAGGCCGCGAGATAGCGCGCATGATCGACGAAGCGGTAGCTGCCCGAGGGCGCGCGCGCCGAGCGCCCCATGCCGATCAGGTCGGGAGCCAGGCAGCGCCCCAGCTTCTGCACAAGCGGAATGACGTTGCGCCAGAGATAGCTCGAGGTCGGATTGCCGTGCAGGAAGACGACGGGGTCGCCCGCGCCCTCGTCGATGAATTCCATCTGGCTGTCGAGCACGGGCACGCGCTTGCGCGCGAAGGGATCGACGGCGGAGATCTCGTACGAGGCCATGAGAGACGCGCCTAATCGGCGACCTTGATCAGCGTCTTGCCGAAGTTCTCGCCTTGCAGCAGGCCGATCAGGCGGCGCGGCGCGTTCTCCAGGCCGTCCGTGATGTCTTCCTTGTATTTGAGCTTGCCGGCCTTGAGCCAGCCCGCCATCTCGGCGATACCCTCGCGGAAGCGGTCCAGATAATCCGTCACGAGAAATCCCTCGATGCGCGCGCGCGAGGGGATGAGGAGGGTCAGGAGGCGCGGCCCCATCTCGGGCTTCTCGAGATTATATTGCGAGATCTGCCCGCAGATCAGCATGCGCGCGCGCAAGTTCAGCCGAAACATCACGGCGTCGCTGATCCAGCCGCCGACATTGTCGAAATAGACGTCGACGCCCTTGGGACAGGCCTGTTTGAGATCCTCCGCGATATTCTTGGTGGTGCGGTAATTGATGCCGGCGTCGTAGCCGAGCTCGTCGAGGATATAACGCAGCTTGGCCTCCGAGCCCGCGATGCCCACGGCGCGGCAACCCTTGATCTTGGCGATCTGGCCGACGAGCCCGCCCACCGCACCCGAGGCGGCCGACACCACCACCGTCTCGCCGCTCTTCGGCTTGCCCAGGTCGAGCAGACAGAAATAGGCCGTGAGGCCCGGCATGCCGAGCACGCCGAGCGCGGTCGAGATCGGTGCCAGCGCGGGATCGACCTTCACCAGATCGCGCCCGTCGCTGATGGCGTAGTCCTGCCAGCCGAGCATGGCTTGCACGATGTCGCCTTCCTTGAAGCGCTCGTTGCGCGAGGCGGCCACGCGTCCCACCACGCCGCCCGTCATCACCTCGCCGATCTGGACGGGGCGGGCATAGGACGGGCGATCGCTCATCCGGCCGCGCATATAGGGATCGAGCGAGAGATAGAGCGCGCGGACGAGAAGCTGGCCCGGAGCCAAATCCGGCACCGGCTCCTCGACCAGCTTGAAATCGCTTTCCTGCGGCGCCGCCTTGGGACGGTTCGCCAGGAGGATGCGGCGATTGACCAGATTGGGGATGGTTGCGGGCATGGCGTTCCCCCCTTCATGCCCGTCCGCACGGGCCATTGGCAGGCCCGTCTCTGCGGGCTGCTGGAAAAATCGAGCTTAGCGGGATCGCTCTTCGGACGATAGTCCCCGGCTCGCGCGCAAAGCGAAAGATCGCTAATTGGGGCGCCGCTCGGGCGAAAGAAAAGAGGCGGATATCCGAAGGGATATCCGCCTCAGGGTCACAGAGTGGGCGCCTCTGTGGAAGCGCCCCAATGATGCGTTTATGGCGTCGCGGGCGCAGTGACCGCGGTCACAGGGCGGACGGTGGTCACGGATTCGTGAAGTCCGGCCGATGCCGTCGCTTAGAACAACTCATCGGCGAGCGCCAGCACGCTGTCTCCCGCGCGGGTGATGGGCCCGAGCGCGGCGGGCGCATGGGCGAGCAGGCAATCGGCATAGAAGCGCGCGGTGGCCAGCTTGGCGCGGTAGAAGTCGGCGTCGCCCTTGCGTTGGGCAAGGCGGCTCGCCGCCTCGAGCGCGCCCCGCGCCATCAGCCAGCCCCCGGTGACGAGGCCGAAAAGCCGGAGATAATCTGCGGCGCCGGCCGCGGCGCGGCTGATGTCGCCTTGCATGGTATCGACCATCCATTGCGTCGCCTCGCCGAGAGCGTCCAGCCCGGCGCGCAGCGGCACGCGGAAGGCCGCGATCTCGTCTTGCGAGGAGGCGGCCAGCCTTGGCTCGAGCCGCCTCATCTCGGCGATGAAGCGCCGCGCGGTCTCGCCGCCGTCGCGGCCGAGCTTGCGGGTGAGCAGGTCGTTGGCCTGGATGCCGTTGGTCCCCTCGTAGATCGGCGTGATGCGGGCGTCGCGGTAATATTGGGCGGCGCCCGTCTCCTCGATGAAGCCCATGCCGCCATGGACCTGGATGCCGAGCGAGGCCGTCTCCACGCCGAGATCGGTCGACCAGGCCTTGCATACGGGGATAAGGAGATCGACCTCGTTCTGGGCCTCCTCGCGCCTGGCCGGGTCCTCATGGCGCTTCGCGGTATCGAGCAGGGCGGCGGTATGGTAGTTGAGCACGCGCGCCGCCTCGGTCTGCGCCCGCATGACGAGCAGCATCCGCCGCACGTCGGGATGGCGGATGATGGCCACGGGCTGATTGCCGTCGCCCGCGATGTCGCGGCCCTGGATACGCTGGCGGGCATAGTCGCGCGCCTGCTGATAGGCGCGCTCGGCGATCGCCACGCCCTCGAGCCCGACGCCGAGCCGCGCCGTGTTCATCATGGTGAACATGTAGTGCAGCCCGCGATTCTCCTCGCCGACGAGATAGCCCGTGGCGCCGCCGGCGTCGCCAAAAGCCATGACGGCGGTGGGGCTGGCATGGATGCCGAGCTTGTGCTCGAGGGAGACGCAGCGCAGATCGTTGCGGCCGTCGAGCGAGCCGTCCGGCTTGACCATGATCTTCGGCACGACGAAGAGCGAGATGCCGCGGCTGCCGGGGGGTGCCTCCGGGGTGCGCGCGAGCACGAGATGGATGATGTTGTCGGTGAGATCATGCTCGCCATAGGTGATGAAGATCTTCTGCCCCGTGATGCGGTAATGGTCGCCCTCCCGCACCGCGCGGGTGCGCAGGGCGCCGAGATCGGAGCCCGCTTGCGGCTCGGTCAGGTTCATCGTGCCGGTCCATTCGCCGGCGATGAGCTTGGGCAGATAGAGCCGCTTCTGCTCCTCCGAGCCGTGCGTCGAGATCGCCTCGACGGCGCCGACATTGAGGAGCGGGCACAAGGCGAACGACATGTTCGCAGCGTTCCACATCTCGGTGAGCGGCGTCTGCACCAGCGCGGGCAGGCCCTGGCCGCCATAGGCCGGATCGAAGGGCACGCTGTTCCAGCCGCCGTCGACATAGGCGCGATAGGCCTCCTTGAAGCCCTTGGGCGTATAGACCACGCCGTTCTCGAGCCGCGCGCCCTCCTCGTCGCCGCTCCTGTTGAGCGGCGCCAGGACCTCGGCGGCGAGCTTCCCCGCCTCGGTCAGCACGGCGGCGACGAGTTCGGGCGTGGCGTCGCCATAGCCCGGCAGCGCCGCCACCCGGTCGAGCCCGACCAGATCGAGCACGAAGCGCATCTCGTCGATGGGGGGCTTGTACATGGCGCGGTCCTTCCGGGCGGCCTCAGAGCAACTTGCCGGGATTCATGATGCCTTGCGGGTCGAAGGCCTGCTTCAGGCGACGCATGAGGTCGAGCTCGACGGGCGCCGCGTAGCGGAGGAGCTCCTCCCGCTTCAGCCGGCCGATGCCGTGCTCGGCCGAGATGCTGCCGCCCAGGCGCATGACGATGTCATGCACGATGCGGTTGAATTCGCCCCAGCGCGCCTGAAAGGCCGCCGCGTCGGCGCCGGGCGGGCGACATAGGTTGAAGTGCACGTTGCCGTCCCCGACATGGCCGAAGGCGAGCACGCGCACGCCGGGTAGATGCGCCTCGCAGGCCGCCTGCGCTTCGGCGATGAAGGTGGGCACGCGCGATACCGGAACCGAGACGTCATGCTTGATCCCGCCGCCCTCGCGCTTCTGCGCCTCGGGGATACGCTCGCGAATATGCCAGAGCGCGCGTCTCTGCGCCTCGCTCGTCGCAATGACGGCGTCCAGCACGGTCCCGCGTTCGAGCGCCGCGCCGAGCAGCGCCTCGACCCGCTCGCCGAGACGGCCCGCCGGGTCGGGCGAGGTGAATTCGAGCAGGCAGTAATGCGCGTATGGCCGCGCGAGCGGGTCGACCGTGCCCGCCACATGCTGCATGGTCAGCTCGAGCCCGAAGCGCTCGATGAGCTCGAAGGCGGAAAGCTGGTCGCCCGAGCCCTCGCGTGCGCGGGCGAGAAGCTCGATCGCCGCCGCGAGCGTCGGCACGGCGACGAAGGCGGTCTGCACCTCGCGCGGCCGCGGGAAGAGCTTGAGGACGGCCGCGGTGATCACGCCGAGCGTGCCCTCGGCGCCGATGAAAAGCTGCTTCAGATCGTAGCCGGTATTGTCCTTGCGCAGCGCGGTGAGCCCATCCCAGACGCGCCCGTCCGGCAGCACCACCTCGAGGCCGAGGACGAGATCGCGGGCATTGCCGTAGCGCAAAACCTGCACGCCGCCGGCATTGGTCGAGAGATTGCCGCCGATCATGCAGCTCCCTTCGGCGCCCAGCGAGAGCGGGAAAAGCCGGTCGGCCGCCTCTGCCGCCTGCTGGAGATTGGCGAGGACGCAGCCGGCCTCGGCGGTCATGGTGTAGTTGAGCGGGTCGATCGAGCGGACGCGGTCGAGCCGCGCGAGGGAGAGCAGGATCTCGCCGCCATGCTCCTGCGGCACCGATCCGCCGACCAACCCCGTATTGCCGCCTTGCGGCACCAACGCGACGCCGTGCTTGTGGCAGAGCCCCACCAGGCTCGCGACGCCATCGACCGTCGCCGGCCGCGCCACGAGCGCCGCGCGGCCGCGATAGAGCCCGCGCTCGTCTACGAGATATTTCTCCATCGCCGCCGGCTCGTCGATGAAGCCGGTCGGCCCTAGCGCCGCCTTGATCTCGGCGATGGCGTCGGGCGGTACGAGTTTGGCGAGGGCGGTCAAAGCGAGGCTCCCGGCGATGCCGCGGTCAATATCAAAGAATGGTCGCGCAACTCTAGCATAGGGCTTCCGGCGCGGTAAGCGACCCCTCGCTGGCCTATTGTCGTGGCGCCGCGGCGCGGCGCAGGCGATCGTTGATGGCGCGCCCGAGCCCCTGCTCCGGGATCGGCATGACCGCGATGCCGGAATGCTCCGGCCGGTCGAGCGCGCGCAGCATGGCAAAAAAATTGGCTGCCGCCTCGGCAAGATCGCCGCGCGGCGACAGGTTCAGCGTGAAGACGAAGCCCGAGGGCGGATCGGATCCGAGGGCGAGCAGCGCCTCGCCGACGCGCGGCTCGCCCGTCACCTCGAGCCTGAGAGGAAGGCGCGGGGCATAGTGGCTCTCGAGCTGGCCGGGCGAGCGCGGCCTGTCCGGCCGCTCGCCCGAAAAAGCGATGGGGCCAAGCAGCGCCTCCAGCATCTCCAAGGTGACGGCGCCGGGCCGCAACAGAACGGGCCGCGGGCCGCCGAGGTCGAGCACGGTGGACTCGATGCCGATCGGGCAGGGCCCGCCATCGAGGATGAGATCGACGCGGTCGCCGAGCGACTGCGCCACATGCTGGGCGCTGGTCGGACTGACCCTGCCCGAGAGATTGGCGCTCGGCGCCGCCACCGGCCGCCCCGCCGCCGCCAGCAGCCGGCGCGCCACGGGATGAGCAGGCACGCGAACGGCAAGCCTGTCGAGCCCGGCGCTGCAAAGAAGCGAGATGGCGCAGTGCGGGCGCCGTGCGAGGACGAGGGTGAGCGGCCCGGGCCAGAATCGCCGCGCCATCTCCTCGGCGCGCGGGTCGAACATAACGGCGTTCCGGGCAGCCTCGGCGTCGGGCCAATGGACGATCAGCGGGTTGAAGCTCGGCCGCTCCTTGGCGGCGAAGATCGCGGCCACGGCGCGGTCGCTCGTGGCGTCGGCGCCCAAGCCATAGACCGTCTCGGTCGGGAAGGCGACGAGGCGCCCCTCGCGGATCAGCCGCGCGGCCTCGGCGATGGCGTCGTCGGTGGGAGGGAGGATACGCGAAATGGCCATGTGCCGAGCGATCTGCGGAGGGCGCTAGTGTGGTGGATTTGAAGTTCCTAAGATTTCTATGGCATCCGCGTTTAGGAACTTCAAATTCGGGAACCACACTAGATTCAACAGATTGCTGGTGTGACTTTGAATCCGAAATTCGCTCGCGGACTTGCCCCGAGGTATGGCGAATTTCGCATTCACCACACTAGCGTCCCCGCGCCACGAAGTCGGGATTGCGGAAATCCGGCTTGCCGTAGCGGAGCGGCGCGCCGTCGAGGGTGTCGACGCGCCCACCCGCCGCGGCCAGCACGGCATGGCCGGCCGCCGTATCCCATTCCATGGTGGGGCCCAGCCGGGGATAGAGATCGGCCTCGCCCGCCGCGATCAGGCAGAATTTGAGCGAGCTGCCGGCCGAGCGCCGCTCCTTGAGCAGCAAGCCGCGCGCGAGGATATTCTCGGCGATAAAGGCCTCCAGACGCGGCGCATTGGCGTGCGATCGGCTGGTCAAAAGAACGATGCCGTCGGCCGGCGCGCCCCGCGCGGCGATCGGGCGGTTGCCGCCGCCCTTGACGCGTCTTGTCGCACGGCCGGGCCCGCTCGCGGCGAAGGTCTCGCGGGTCACCGGAATATGCACCACGCCCGCGATCGGGTAGCCCGTCCTCGACGAGCGCGATATTGACGGTGAACTCGCCGACGCGCCCAATGAACTCCTTGGTGCCGTCGAGCGCATCGACCAGCCAGAAGCGCCGCCCGACCGCCGGACAGATGCCGACCGCGACCGCCTCTTCCGCCACGATGGGTATGTCCGGCGCCAGGGCGGCGAGAGCAGGCAGTATGATCGCCTCGGCCGCGCGATCGGCCTCCGTCACCGGGCTCGCATCGGCCTTGCGCTCGACCTCGACCCCGGCTGCGAAGAATTCCATGATGCGGTCGCCCGCGCGCTCGGCCAGGCGCGAGACCTCGGCAATCAGCGCGCCGGCATCCGGCGCCATCTAGCCGGCCTTCGCCTTGGCGTCCGTGATCGCGCGCCAGATGCGCTCGGGCGTCGCCGGCATGTCGATGTGGCGCAGGCCGAGCGAGGAGAGCGCATCGACCACGGCGTTGATCACCGCCGGCGGCGCGCCGATGGCGCCGGCCTCGCCCGCGCCCTTGACGCCCAGCGGGTTGGTCCGGCAGGGGAGGTTGTTGGTGGTGAAGTCGATCCTCGGCAGATCGCCCGCGCGCGGTATCTGGTAATCCATGAAGGAGCCGGTGAGGAGCTGGCCCGACTGCGGGTCATAGACCGTGCGCTCCTGCAGCGCCTGCCCGATGCCCTGCCCAATGCCGCCATGGACCTGGCCCGCCAACAGCAGCGGATTGACCGTGACGCCGAAATCATCGACCACCGTGTAGCGGAGAATCTCGACGCCGCCCGTCGCCTCGTCGATCTCGATCTCGCAAATATGGCAGCCATTGGGGAAGGTGGCGTTCGAGGGCTTGAAATACTCCTTGGCCTCCAAGCCCGGCTCGAGCCCGGGCGGCAGGCGCGCGGGATCGAAGGCCGCCTTGGCGATCTCGGCCATCGCCATGCGGCGGTCGGTGCCGGCGACGGCGAAGATGCCGTCGCTGAACTCGACGTCGCGCTCGCTGGTCTCGAAGAGATGGGCGGCGATGAGGCGGCCCTTCTCGATGATCTTGTCCGCGGCCTTGACGACGGCGGCGCCGCCCACCGGGATCGAGCGCGAGCCGCCCGTGCCGCGGCCGAAATCGATCAGGTCCGTGTCGCCTTGCAGCACCTCGATCTCGTCGAACGGGATGCCGAGCCGGTCGGCCGCGAGCTGCGCATAGGCCGTCTCGTGGCCCTGGCCGTTCGATTGCGTGCCGATGAGAAGCGTGACGCCGCCTGTCGGCTCGAAGCGGATATGGCCGCGCTCGTCGCCGCCGCCGGCGCAAGCCTCGATGTAGGTCGCCATGCCGATGCCGCGGAATTTGCCGCGCTTGCGCGCCTCGGTGCGGCGCGCGGGAAACCCGCCCCAGTCCGCGGCCTTCATGGCCTTGTCCATGTTGCTGGCGAAATCGCCGCTGTCATAGGTGAGGCCCATGGCGGTGGTGTAGGGCATGGCTTGCGGCGGAATGAAATTCCGCCTGCGGATCGCGTCGGGCTCGAGCTTGAGCTCGCGCGCCGCCGCATCGACGATGCGCTCGACGAGATAATTCGCCTCCGGCCGCCCGGCGCCGCGGTAGGCGTCGATCGGCACGGTATTGGTGAAGACGCCCTTCACCCGGACATGGACGCCCGCGAAGGTATAGACGCCTGCCAGCATGCCCACCCCAGCCATGGTGGCGACGAAGGGCGCGTATTGGGAGAGATAGGCGCCGAGATTGGCGATCGTCGCCACGCGCAGCGCCAGGAAGCGGCCGTCGGCGTCGAGCGCCAGCTCGGCGCGCGAGACATGGTCGCGGCCGTGGCTGTCGGAGAGGAAGGATTCGCTCCGGTCGCCCGTCCATTTGATCGGCCTGCCGAGCCGCCGCGCCGCCCACAGCACCAGCGCCTGCTCGGGATAGGGAAATATCTTCATGCCGAAACCGCCGCCTACGTCCGGCGTCACCACGCGCAGCTTCGCCGTCGGAATATGCAGCACGTCGTCGGCGAAGACATGCTGAAGGCTGTGGCCGCCTTGGCTCGAGGTGTAGAGGGTGTAGCGGTCTTCCTCCTTGTCATAGGCGCCGAGTGCCGCGCGCGCCTCCATCGAGTTGGGTACCACCCGGTTATTGACGAGATCGAGCGTCACCACGCGCGCGGCGGCGCTAAAGGCCTTCTCCGTGGCCTCTTTACTGCCGGCCTCCCAATCGAAGCAGAGGTTGCCGGGCGCCTCGTCCCAAACGCGCGGCGCGCCGCCCTCGACGGCGCCCGCCGTGGAGGTGATCGACGGCAGCTCCTCGTAATCGACCTGCACGAGCTCGGCCGCTTCGCGCGCCGCCGCGGCGGTCTCGGCAACCACGAAGGCGACGGGGTCGCCGACATGGCGCACGCGCTCGCCCTGCAGCAGGGGCCGCGGCGGGGTCACGCAAGGCGAGCCGTCGCGGTTCTTGACCGGCGCTCCGCAAGGCAGCGTGCCGATCGCGTCGTCCGCGAGCTCCCGTGCCGTCAGCACGGCGAGCAGGCCCGGGAGCGCCTTGGCCTCGCTTGCGTCGATGCCCTTGATCCGCGCCATGGGCGAGAGGCGAGCGCAACACCACGGCATAGGCCTGGCCGGGGAGGGATATGTCGTCGGTATAGAGGCCGCTGCCGGTCAAGAAACGCTGATCCTCGGACCGGCGTACCGGCTGCCCCATGCCAAATTGCCCCATCGAACGCCTCGTCTCCTGATGCCCGGCCAGCGGACGCTATTGAGTGGAAATCGGCGATTGTCGCGCGAAGGCGCGCGGCGGCGCGCCTCAGCCTGCCCAAGCCGAGACGTCGTCGACGACCACGGCGAAGCGGTCGGCGAGCGCCGCCAGCTCGGCGCGATCGAGCGCCTCCGCCTTGACGACGCCGCCATGGCCGTCCGGCAGGTCGCGGGTAGCGACCGCCTTGGCCACGACTGTCGCACGATAGCCGAGATCGAGGGCCGCGCGCACGGTCGAACTGACGCACATATGGGTCATGAAGCCGGCGACGATGATCTCGCGCTTGCCGAGCGCCTTGAGACGCGCATCGAGGTCGGTGGCCGCGAAGGCGTTGGGCTTGCTCTTGACGACGATGGCTTCCTCTCCGCGTGGCTTCACGGGGTCGAGGATCTCGACATAGGGGCCGGTGGGATCGAATGCGCCGCCCGCTGCTCCGTGATGCACGACATGGATCACGGGCGCCCCGCCGACGCGCGCGAGCGAGAGCAGCCGCGCGGCCTCGCTCAGCGCGGCATCGATGCCGGGCAGCGGCAGCCTCCCGTCGGCATATTCGCGCTGGCAATCGATCAGCAGCAGGGCCGCCTTGTCGATCGGGCTGGGCGTCGCCGGCAGGCCGGCCATGTCGAGTAGTGTCCGCGGTGGGCTCATTCCTTGCACCTCCGCGCGCACTTTGCTGGCAATGGGCCTGGCTGTAAAGGGCGCAAGGCACGAGGCGCTAGGCGCGCGCGGGCTCGGCGATCGAGAGTGTCGTGAAGCGATGCAGCTCCAGACGAGGCGACCAATGATCGGCCCGCAGTCCCGCCTTCTCCCGCAAACGGGCCAGAAACGCATGCGGATCGGGCAGCAGCTCCCAGACCTTGGGCAGGAAGAGCGCCTGCCGCTCGCCCTCGCACAAGATGAGCCCATGCCGGCCGGGATCGAGCGCGGCGACGAGCTCGCTCGCGTCGCGCGCCGCGACCGGCTCGAGCGGACCGAGCAGCGAGATCTCGATCGCGATGCCGGGAAGCTCGGCCGGCGTCATGGGCGCGAAGCGCGGATCGGCGATGGCCGCCGCGGCGGCATTCGCGATCACGTCGACGACGAGAGGCCGCCAGGCCTTCGGTGTACCGACGCAACCGCGGAGTTGATTGGCCTCGCTCAAGGTGACGAAGGCCGCGCGCGGCTCCCTCAGCTCCTCCGGAAATTCGCTCGCGTCGGCGTCGCGGGTGCGGCCCATCGCCAGCCGATAGGCGATGCTGTCGCGGGCGAGGCGCAAAAGCCGAACGCCCTGGCGCTCCAGGAGCGCACGGTCAGTTTCGTCCGCGGTTGCAGCCGCCGGGCCTGCCAGCGGCGGCGCCATGGACCGCTCAACCCACGACATAGGCGCCATAGCCGACGACGCTGTCGCGCGGTCCCGCCGTATCGCCCGAGCTGCGCAGATCGATCAACCGCGCCTTGAGCCCGCGCCGGCGCGCCACCGCGAGCAAGCCCGCGATCGGCAGGCGGCCGCAAGCCTGCTCCCAGCCGATGGATTGCTCATCGAGCGCCTCGATCGCCGCGGAGGTTGCCTCGTCCATGCGCCGCGCGGTGGCGTAGTCGTGGTAGTGGCTCAAATCCGAGCTGATGACGATAAGCGTCTCCGGCCCCTCCCACAGCGCCTCGATGACCTCGGCGATTTCCGCGGCATTTGTTTCGCCGGCCACGAGCGGCACGATCGGCACCAGGCCGAGCGCCGCAAAGACGAAAGGCAGCTGGACTTCGATGGCATGCTCGAGCCGGTGCGGCTCGTCGAGCCGCTTGACCTGCGGCAGCTGCGCCAGCCGGGCCACAGCCGCCTGGTCGATCGGGAAGACACCGAGCGGCGTCGCGAAACTCTCGGCCGCGGGAAGGGCGAGACCCCTGAATGCGACCCGATGGGCCGGCCCGATCAGCACCACGCGACGGATCCGACCGCGCGCCGGGCTGAGCCGCGCATAGGCCGAAGCGGCGATCGGCCCGGAATAGATATAGCCCGCATGAGGCGCGATGATCGCCTTCGGCGCCGGCTCGGCCTTGCCGCTTCCCGCCGCCTCGTCGAGCAGCCGCCCGACCTCGCGCGCGAGGATTTGAGGGTCCTTGGGATAGAACAGGCCGGCGACAGCCGGCGCGCGCACCGATGCCATGTTCACATGCGGCCCCGCGAAAATATCAAAAGCCTGAGCCGGCGTTGCGAGACGGCTTCGCCGACCCCATAATAGTCAAGCTTCCTCGATAATATAGGGAGCCCCCGGCCGACGGCATATAGGCCGCCAGCCCCCCAAGGCAGCCATCGCAGAACGGTGACCCAGATCGCAACAATGGAGCAGAAGGCGCAGGCCGATCTCGTCGACGGCGTCGAGGGCCGCTTTTGGCATGCGCTCGACGATGGGCGGATTCAATGCGACGTCTGTCCGCGCGCCTGCAAGCTGCAAGAAGGACAACGCGGGCTTTGCTTCGTTCGGGCGCGCGCGCGGGATCGCATGGTTCTGACGAGCTATGGCCGGTCTTCCGGCTATTGCATCGATCCCATCGAGAAGAAGCCGCTCGCCCATTTCCTCCCCGGAACGCCGGTGCTGTCCTTCGGAACGGCGGGCTGCAATCTCGCCTGCCGCTTCTGCCAGAACTGGGACATCTCCAAGTCGCGCGAGATGGATACGCTCGCCGACGCCGCGTCGCCCGAGGCGATCGCCAAGGCGGCCCAGGCGCTCGGCTGCCGCTCCGTCGCCTTCACCTACAACGATCCCGTCATCTTCCACGAATATGCCATCGACGTGGCCGACGCCTGCCGCGCGCGGGGCGTGAAGTCGGTCGCGGTCACGGCGGGCTACGTTCTCCCCGCCGCGCGGACCGAATTCTACCGGCATATGGACGCGGCGAACGTTGACCTGAAGGCCTTCAGCGAGGCGTTCTACCGCCGCGTTTGTTCGGGCGAACTGGGCGCCGTGCTCGATACGCTCGTCTACATCAAGCACGAGACCAAGGTCTGGCTCGAGATCACCAACCTGATGATCCCCGGCGAGAACGATTCGCCGGCCGAGACCGAGGCCATGTGCCGCTGGATCGCCGAGCGGCTGGGGCCGGACGTACCGGTGCATTTCACCGCCTTCCATCCCGATTGGCGCATGCGCGACCGGGGCGCCACGCCGCCTTCGACGCTCATCCAGGCCCGGCGCATCGCCCTGGATTGCGGCATCCGCTACGCCTATACGGGCAATATCCGCGATCCCGCCGGTCAAACGACCCGCTGCCATCAATGCGGCGGCTCGCTTATCGCACGCGACGGCTATGAACTTCATGGCTGGGGATTGGCCGCGGACGGCCGTTGCCGCGCCTGCGGCGCGCCTTGCGCCGGCATATTTGAGGCTCGGCCGGGCAGTTGGGGCGCCCGGCGTCGGCCCGTGCGGCTCGCCGCCCTCGACGCCTGAGCTCGCAGGACGAGGCCTGTCGAGCCGGCATGACCCGTCTTCACAGGCAAATGAAATCCGCATAGCGTCCTGCCATGTGCGGACGCTACTCGCTGACCTCGCCCACCGAGGCGATGCTGCGGCTTTTCGGTTTCACCGGCCCGCTGCCCAATTGGCCCGCGCGCTACAATATCGCGCCCACGCAACTCGTGCCGGTGGTCCGCCGCCTGAGGCGGAAGGATAAAGGCGAGGCCCGCGATGCGGCGCCGGCGGCCGAGCGCGAGCTCGTCCAGCTCCGCTGGGGCCTCGTGCCGTCCTGGGCCAAGAATCTTTCGATCGGGGCGAAGCTGATCAATGCCCGCGCCGAAGGACTGGCGGAGCGTCCGGCCTTCCGCGCGGCGCTGGCGGCGCGGCGCTGCCTTGTCCCGGCGGACGGTTTCTACGAATGGCAGGCAAGCCCGCGCGGCAAGCGGCCCTATCGGATCGGCCTGGTCGGCGGAAAGCCGGAGGCCATGCCTCTCTTCGCCTTCGCCGGCCTGTGGGAGCGTTGGACGAAGGCGGCTGACGGCGTTCCCGTCGAATCCTGCACCATCGTCACGACCGAGGCGAACAGGCTGCTGCGCCCTATTCATGAGCGTATGCCGGCAATTCTGGCGCCCCACAACTATGCCGCCTGGCTCGACCCTGCGACTCCCCTTCCGGTTGCCCTCGGCTTGCTGCGCCCCTATCCCGCCGAGGAGATGACGTTCTATCCGATCTCGGCCCGCGTCAACAATGTGCGCTACGACGATGCCGCCTGCATCGCGCCGGCGGCGGAGCAAGGGCAGCTGATCTGAGCGGCGCCCGATCGTTGCGGCCCGATCCTGCTCTCCGGCTTCGCTGTTGTGGCACCGCCGCTCGAATGCAAGAATATGTCGGGCTCTCGCCGGCGCGGCGCTAGCGCGACGGCTTGAAGAAAATGCAGACCTTGAGGGCACGGCGTGCGGCGTTATTCCATTTTCAGCCTGGCGCGGAATGCCCTCGGTTATCACCAGGGCTGGCAACGGGCCTGGCGCAGTCCCGAGCCGCAGCCCGCTTACGAGGTCGTCATCGTAGGCGCCGGCGGTCATGGCCTGGCGACCGCCTACTACCTCGCCAAGGAGCATGGCGTGAGGAACATCGCCGTGCTCGAAAAGGGCTGGCTCGGCGGCGGCAACACCGGGCGCAATACCACGATCGTCCGCTCCAGCTACCTGCTCGACGACACGGCGGCGCTCTACGAGACCTCGCTCAAGCTCTACGAGAAACTCAGCCGCGAGCTGAACTTCAACATCATGCTGAGCCAGCGCGGCGTGATGCATCTCGCGCACAGCCCGCACGAGATGCGCGCCGCACAGCGCATCGTCCATGCCCTCCGCCTCAACGGCATCGATGCCGAGCTGCTCGACCGCGACGGGGTCAAGGCCTTCTGCCCGATCATCAACCTCTCGCCCGACTTGCGCTACCCGATCCATGGCGCGGCGCTGCAACGGCGCGGCGGCATCGCGCGGCACGACGCGGTCGCTTGGGGCTATGCGCGGGCGGCCGACGCGCGCGGAGTCGACATCATCCAGAATTGCGCGGTCACCGGCATCCGCATCGACGGCGGTCGCGTTACCGGCGTGGAGACCAGCCGCGGCTTCATCCGCGCGGGCAAGCTCGCGGTCGTCGTCGCCGGCCATGCCAGCGTTCTCGCCGAGATGGCGGGACTGCGGCTGCCCATCCAGAGCCATCCGCTGCAGGCGCTGGTCTCCGAGCCGATCAAGCCGGTGCTGAATTGCGTCGTGATGTCGCCCGCGATCCATGTCTATGTCAGCCAGTCGGACAAGGGCGAGCTCGTCCTCGGCGCCGGCATCGACGGCTATAATTCATACGCGCAGCGCGGCAGCTTCCACGTCATCGAGGGGCAGATCGCGGCGCTCAAGGCCCTCTTCCCGATCGTGAGCCGCCTGCGCTTGCTGCGGCAATGGGCGGGCATCGTCGACATAGCGCCCGACGCCAGTCCCATCATCGGCAAGATGCCCGTCGAGGGACTTTATTTCAATTGCGGCTGGGGCACCGGCGGCTTCAAGGCCATCCCCGGCTCGGGCTATGTCTTCGCCCACACGATCGCGCATGACGCGCCGCATCCGCTCGCGGCCCCCTTCGCGCTCGGCCGCTTCGCGACCGGCCGGCTGCTCGACGAGCACGGCGCGGCCGGCGTGGCGCATTAGAGGGGCGGAGCGGCGTCATGCACCTCATTCCCTGCCCCTGGTGCGGCCCGCGCGAGGAGACGGAATTCGCCTGCGGCGGCGAGGCCGACATCCTGCGTCCCGAGCATCCCGAAGCCACGAGCGACGAGGCTTGGGCGGACTACCTCTACATGCGCAGGAATGCCAAGGGTCTTGAGCGCGAGCGCTGGGTTCACCGCTTCGGTTGCCGACGCTGGTTCATCTTGCTGCGCGACACGGTAAGCCATGAGATCAAAGGCGTCGGCAAGGTGGGCGAGGCGCTGCGCGATCCGGACGCGAGGAGCGCCACGGTGACGCGGCAAAAGATGCGCTTGGCGGAAGGAGGCCGTATCGATCGCGCACGGCCGCTGCGCTTTCATTTCGATGGTCAGGCGCTCGAGGGCTATGCCGGCGACAGCCTGGCCTCGGCGCTCCTCGCCAATGACGTCAAGCTCGTCGCCCGGAGCTTCAAATATCATCGCCCGCGCGGCATCTTCTCGGCCGGTGCCGAGGAGCCCAACGCCCTGGTCCAGCTCGGCGAAGGCGGGCGCAGCGAGCCCAACTTGCGCGCGACCCAGGTCGAGCTTTACGACGGGCTCACCGCGCAGAGCCAGAATCGCTGGCCGAGCCTCGAATTCGATCTCGGCGCGGTCAACGGGCTGATCGCGCCATTGATCCCGGCCGGCTTTTATTACAAGACCTTCAAATGGCCGCGCCGGATGTGGCCGCGATACGAGCATGTCATCCGCCGCATGGCCGGCATGGGCCGCGCGCCGCAAGAGCCAGATCCGGACGATTACGACAAGCGCAATTTCCATTGCGACGTTCTGGTTGTGGGCGGCGGACCGGCTGGCCTGACCGCGGCGCTTGTCGCCGGCCGCTGCGGCGCGCGTACGCTTCTCGTCGACGAGCAGAACGAGCTCGGCGGCGCGCTTCTCGGCCGGCATGAGACAATCGACGGCGTGCCGGCGCTCGCTTGGGTGGCCGCGACGATCGCGGAGCTCTCCGCCATGCCGGAGGTGCGGCTGCTCACGCGCGCCACCGTCTTCGGCTATTACGACCACAATTTCCTCGGCGTTCATGAGCGGGTCGGCGATCATCTGCCCCCGGGCGGCCCCGGCCCGCGCCAGCGCCTGTGGCGCGTGCGGGCCAAGGAGGTCGTGCTGGCGACCGGCGCGATCGAGCGGCCCATTCCGTTCGAGCAGAACGATCTGCCCGGCATCATGCTGGCCTCCGCGGCGCAGAGCTATGTCAACCGCCATGCCGTGCGGCCGGGGCGGCGCGCGCTGGTCTTCACCTGCAACGACAGCGCCTATGGCGCGGCGCTCGATCTCAAGGCGGCGGGAATCGACGTCGTCGCCATCGTGGACGCGCGGCCCGCGCCCGCGGGCGCGCTTGTCACGCGGGCGCGCGAGGCCGGGCTGGAGATCTTGAGCGGCCGCGTGGTGGCGCGAGCCTTGGGCGGGCGGTGCCTGCGCAGCGCCGAGGTCCGCGTCCTCGACGAGAACGCCGAGCGGCTCATCGGCTCGCCGCGCCGCGTCGCCTGCGATCTCCTTGCCGTCTCAGGCGGCTGGAGCCCGAGCGTGCAGCTCTTCGCGCAATCCCCCGGCCATTTGCGCTACGACGACGGCCGCGGCTGCTTCCTCCCCGGCAAGGCGCCGCAGCGCGAGCGCTCCGCCGGGGCCGCCAACGGCGCCTTCGCGCTGGTGGATTGTCTCTATCAAGGCGCGCAGGCGGGGGCCGAGGCGGCCGAGGCCGCGGGCTTCCGCCATCCGGCCGGTGCCGTAGTCCCCCCGCGCGCGGAGCGCGTCGAAGAAGGCCCCATGCGCATCCTTTGGGCCGTGCCTTGGCGCGACGTGGAGGGGGCGGGCGGACGCCGCGTCTTCATCGATTTCCAAAATGACGTTACGGCGGCCGACCTGGCGCTCGCCGTGCGCGAGGGCTACGTCTCCGTCGAGCATCTCAAGCGCTACACCACCCTCGGGATGGGCACCGATCAGGGCAAGACGGCGAGCGTGAACGCCATCGGGCTGCTTGCCCAGGATCTCGGGGCGGAGATCCCCTCGATCGGGACGACCACGTTCCGGCCGCCATATACGCCGGTCGGCTTCGGCGCGATCGCCGGGCGCCAGGTGGGAGAGCGCTTCGATCCGGTGCGGCGCACCCCGCTACATCATTGGCACGAGACGGCGGGCGCCCATTTCGAAACCGTGGGCCAATGGCTCAGGCCCGGCTATTACCCGCAAGCCGGCGAAGACATGGCGGCCGCGGTGAAGCGCGAATGCCTCGCCGTGCGCAAGGCGGTCGGCATCCTCGACGCCTCCACCCTGGGCAAGATCGACGTTCAGGGTCCCGACGCGGTCAAGCTGCTGGACATGCTCTACACGAACCGCTGGGCCGATCTCGAGATCGGCCGCGCACGCTACGGGCTGATGCTGGGCGAGGACGGCATGGTGATGGACGACGGCGTCACCACGCGCCTGGGTCCGAGCCATTTCCTCATTTCGACGACCTCGAGCAATGCCGGCCGCGTGCTCGACTGGATCGAGCAATGGCTGCAATGCGAGCTCACGCTTCTGCGGGTCTATTGCACCTCCGTGACCGAGCATTGGGCGACGGTCTCCATCGCCGGCCCGCATGCCAGGCGCCTACTCGTCGAGCTCACGCAGGATATCGACCTCGCGCCCCAGGCCTTCCCGCATATGAGTGTGCGAAGCGGGCATGTCGCGGGCTTCCCCGCGCGGGTCTTCCGCGTGAGCTTCACCGGCGAGCTCGCCTACGAGATCAACCTGCCGGCGGGCCATGCGCTCGGCCTCTGGACCGCTTGCCTCAATGCGGGCGAGCAGTTCGGCATCACGCCCTTCGGCACCGAGGCGCTCGAAGTCCTGCGCGCGGAGAAGGGGTATTTCGCGATCGGGCACGAGACCGACGGCACGGTCACGCCCGACGACCTTGGACTCGCGCGCCTAGTCGCAAGGACCAAGCCTGATTTCATCGGCAAGCGCTCCTTGGCGCGGCCCGACAGCGCACGGACGAATCGCAAGCAGCTGGTCGGGTTGCTGACCCGGGATCCGCAACGCCTGCTGCCCGAGGGCGCGCAGATCGTCGCCGCGCTCAAGCGCCACCCGCCGCTGCCGATGATCGGCCATGTGACATCGAGTTATCGCAGCCCGATCCTTGACCGCAGCATCGCTCTCGCCTTGCTCGAGAGCGGCCGTCAGCGCCATGGCGAAACGGTGCGGCTGCCCATGCTCGACGGCAGCATCGCCGAGGCGGAGGTTTGCGATGCGCGCTTCTATGATTCGACGGGCGCGAGGCTTCATGGCTGAGCATCATCCGCGCCAAAGTCCGCTGGCGCATCTCCGGCTCGCCGCGCGCTGGGTCGAAGCTCCGGGCGAGGCCGCTGTCTGGATCTGCGAACGGCGCTTTTTGGGCATGCTCAATCTACGCGGGCCGGGCGACAGCGCTTTCGCCGCCGCGGTCCATTTCGTCCTCGGCATGACGCCGCCGCTCGAGCCGAACCGCGCGGTCGAGCAGGGCGAGCGGCGGATGCTTTGGCTGGGACCCGACGAATGGCTGCTCGTGACGCAGCCCGACGAGGCGCCGGTCTTGCAACGGCGGCTCATCGAGCGGCTGGCCGGTCAATTCGCCGCCGTCACCGAGGTGAGCGAGGGGCGCGCGGTGATCGGCCTTGCTGGCCCGAAGGCGCGCGAGCTTCTGAGCCACGGCACGCCGCTCGACCTTCATCCGCGCGTCTTCGGCCCGGGGCAATGCGCCCAGACGCATTTCGCGCAGATGCCCGTCATCCTGCATCAACGCGACGCGAGCCCGATCTACGACCTCTATGTGCAACGAAGCCTTGGCGAGCATCTTTGGAGCTGGCTCGAGACGGCGGCACGGGAATACGGGCTCGCGATCCTGGAGGGGTAGCGCCGCTAGCGTAGCGGGCGGAAGAAGGCGCGGATGTCCTCGGCGAGAAGCTCCGGCTGCTCCATGGCGGCGAAATGGCCGCCGCGCGGCATGGCAGTCCAGCGCTGGATATTATAGCCGCGCTCGGCAAGGGCGCGCGGCGGCATCGGGATTTCCTTGGGGAAAACCGCGACGCCCACGGGTGGGGCGACGCGGTTCTCGGGCGAGATCTGCAGTGGCTGCTCGCGCAATTCGTAGTAAAGCCGCATGGACGAAGGCGCCGTGCCGGTGACCCAATAGATCATCACGTTGGTCAGCAGCTCGTCTCGGTTGAAGACGCGCTCGATCGCGCCGCCGCAATCGCTCCAGCTCCGGAACTTCTCGAGGATCCAGGCGGCGAGGCCGACAGGCGAATCGTTGAGCGCATAGCCGGCCGTATGCGGTTTGGTGGCCTGCAGATGATTATAGCCGCCCTCCGCGTCCCACCAGTCGCGGAGCTGGGCGCGATAGACCTCGGCCAATTTGTCCTGCTGGGGCTGGTTGAGCGTGCCGCCGAGCAGGAAGCGACCGGTGATGAAGTTGAGATGGATGCCGACCATGCGCTCGGCATGGTCGAGTCCGAGCGCGCTGGAAACAGCCGCGCCCCAATCGCCGCCTTGCGCGCCGAAGCGGTCGTAGCCGAGCTCCGCCATGAGCCGGGCCCAAAGCGCGGCGATACGGGTGGGATTCATGCCGCGCTCGCGCGGCCGGTCGGAGAAGCCGTAGCCGGGCAGCGACGGCACCACCAGGTCGAACGCATCCTCCGCTTTCCCGCCATGGGCCGCCGGGTCGGTCAAGAGCGGGGTGATCTTCACCATCTCGACGAAGCTTCCCGGCCAGCCATGGGTCATGATGAGGGGGAGGGGCCTTGGGCCCTTGCCGCGCATATGGACGAAATGAATGTTCAAGCCGTCGATGGCGTGGCGGAACTGCGGCAGGCGGTTGAGCTCGGCCTCCTGCCGCCGCCAGTCATAGCCCTCCCGCCAATAGGCGGCGATCGACTTCATGAAGCCCAGGCTGGTGCCGCTTTCCCAGCCGATCCCGGCGAGCTCGTCCGGCCAGCGCGTGGCGTCGAGCCTGTTCCGTAGGTCCTCCAGCAAGGCGTCGGCGATCTTGATCTCGAATTTTTGCACGGCGGTCTCTTTCTTCCGGATGCCGGCGGCGCGAAAACATATCAGGGGCCTTGCTTCGGCAATAGCGCCGCATAAATTTGTGCGGAGGTCGCCGGAAGCCCGGCTTTACACATTCTTAACGTTGCGATGCTTCCATGGGTCCGGAATCACCGGGAGAGCGTCAGTGATCGAGACAGCAAGCGTGAGCCGGCCCGCGACACCCGTTCTGCAGCCGGGTCTGGACCGGGTGGCGGCGGTCGACCTGCTCATCCGTATCCTGCTGGGCGTCGGCTTCGCCGTGCTCGGCGCCGGATATCTGCACAACACGCTCACGGCCGTCCAGGAAATCGATTTCGCGCAGCCGGACCCGATGCGGGTTGCCGACGCGATCTCGCTCGGCGCCATCAGCATCTCGACCGTGCTCACCGCCTGGCTCTTCGTCGTCCGCCTCAAGCCGATACGGAAATCCGACGGTCTGTGGCCGCGCGCCGCCGCGCTGCTCGGCGGCTTTCTGATGATGGGGCTGCTTCTCCTGCCGCGCCAACCGGAACTGCCGCTCGCCGCCAAGGCGCTGTCGAGCATCCTGATGATCGTCGGCAATGCCGCGGTGGTCGTGATCCTCAGCCGCCTCGGCCGCTCCTTCAGCATCCTGCCCGAGGCGCGCCGGCTCGTGACGACCGGCCCTTACGGCCTGGTGCGCCATCCGCTCTATCTGGCGGAGGCGGTCGCCACCATCGGCATCTTCATCCAATATCTCTCGATTTGGGCGGCGCTCCTTGTTATCGCGCAATTCGCCTTCCAACTCATTCGGATGGAATGCGAGGAGCAGGTGCTGCGCAAGGCCTTCCCCGATTACGAGGCCTATAGCCGCCGCGCCGCGCGGATCATCCCCGGCATCTATTGAGCCGCCCTGACCTGAACCGCGCCGACCTTACCCGCCCACCCCGGCCACGGCGCCGCGCCAGCCCGCGATGAGCGCTTCGCGTTGGTCGGCGCCCATGCGCGGCTCGAAGAGCCGGTCCTGGCGCCAATAGCGCGCGATTGCGTCCCGCAATTCGTAGAATCCTGCGCCGAGACCGGCCAAGTAGGCGGCGCCGAGCGCCGTCGTCTCCGCCACTGCGGGCCGGGCGACCGGCAGGTCGAGAATGTCGGCGAGGAACTGCAGCAGCCAGTCGTTCCGCACCATTCCGCCGTCGACGCGAAGGACCGTCGGGCGCGCAGCGCCGTCCTCGCCCATGGCGCGCATCAGGTCATGGGTCTGATAAGCCACCGCCTCGAGCGCCGCTCGGATGATCTCGGCGCGTCCGCTGTCGCGGGTGAGGCCCGAGATGGCGGCTCGCGCGTCGGGCCGCCAATGGGGCGCGCCGAGCCCGGTGAAGGCCGGCACCAGATAGATGCCCCGATTGTCCGGCAGGCTCGCGGCCAGGGCCTCGGATTCGCCTGCGTCCGCGATGAGGCCGAGCTTGTCCCGCAGCCATTGCAAGGCCGCGCCCGCGACGAAGATGCTGCCTTCGAGCGCGTATTGCGGCGCCTCCCCGCCCAGCCGGCAGGCGATGGTGGCGAGAAGCCGGTGGCGGGAGCTCACCGGCCGCTCGCCGGTATTGAGGAGGATGAAAGCGCCCGTGCCGTAGGTCGCCTTGATCATGCCGGGCGCGAAGCAGGCCTGGCCGAAAGAGGCCGCCTGCTGATCGCCCGCCATGCCGGCGACGGGCAGCCGTGCGCCGAGATGCTCGGCTTCGGCCTCGCCGAAGGACGCATCGTTGGCGCGGAGCGCCGGCAGGACGGCGCGCGGCACGCGGAAGGCCGCGAGCAGGGTCTCGTCCCAATCCAAGCGATGAATGTCGAGCAGAAGGCTTCGCGAGGCGTTGGTCAAGTCGGTCGCATGGACACGGCCCCCGGTCAGGCGCCAAAGCAGGAAGCTGTCGATCGTGCCGAAGGCGAGCTCGCCGCGCTCGGCCGCCGCGCGGGCGCCCGGCACCTTGTCGAGCAGCCAGGCGATCTTGGTCGCCGAAAAATAAGGATCCAGCAGCAGGCCCGTGCGGGCCTGCACCTCCGCGCCCCATCCCTCGGCGGCGAGACGGCGGCATTCCTCGGCCGTGCGCCGGTCCTGCCAGACGATGGCCTTATGGATCGGCCGTCCCGTCGCGCGCTCCCAAAGCACCGTGGTCTCGCGCTGATTGGCGATGCCGATGGCCGCGATCTCGCTCGCTCGAGCCGGAAGCTGCATCATCGCCTCGCGGCAGACGGCGAGCGTGCAAGTCCAAATCTCCTCCGGATCATGCTCGACCCAGCCCGGCGCGGGATAGAATTGCGTGAGCTCGCGTTGCGCCCCCGCGCGCGGACGGCCTTCGGCGTCGAACAGCATCGCCCGGGTGCTCGACGTGCCCTGGTCGATCGCGAGGAGATAGCGCCCCTCCGTCCTCATCGCGCCTCGGCTTGGCGCGCGCGAACGGCCTCGGCCTTCGCCTCCTCGACATAGCCGCAGGCCGCGAGGGCCGCCATCATATGGCGGGGCGGCGGAGCGACCGCCTCGATCGGCGGCTTCTTCGGGTAAAGCGGCAAGACGAGCGCGCGCGCATGAAGATGAAGAGGCAAGGCCGGCGCCGCCGCGTCTGCCCGACCATAAATGGGGTCGCCCAATATCGGGCAGCCCAGTGCAGCGCAATGGACGCGGACCTGATGGGTCCGCCCGGTGCGCGGCTTGAGTTCGAGCCAGCTCAACTTGCCGCTCGCTCCGAGCAGACGGTAGTCGGTCCGCGCCGGCTGCCCCGCCGGGTCGACGGCCATGCGCCAACCGCTCTTGGGCGTCAGCTTGCGAAGCGGCAAGTCGATCAGGCCGGCGGCCGCGGGCGGGGTGCCCTCGACCACCGCCCAGTAGGTCTTGCCGACGAGCCCGCCGGAGAACAGCCGTCCAAGCCGGGCAAGGGCCTTGCGATGCCGGCCAAGCACGAGGCAGCCGCTCGTGTCACGGTCGAGGCGATGGGCGAGGGCAGGCGGATTGGGCAAGCCGAAACGCAAAGCATCGAAATACTGCTCGAGATTGGCCCCGCCGCCAGGACCCGGATGCACCGGCAATCCGGCCGGCTTGTCGATGATGAGGACGAGGCCGTCGCGATAGAGGATGCGGTCCAACAGCGCGTCGGGGGTCATAATCTCGCGCGAGGAACCCGTCGTCGCCCCGCCGCTCGTTGCTTCAACCGCTTTTGTCGCGCGCGAATTCAGGATTGTCTCCTCCGGCGCGGCGCTAGTCCAAGCCGATCGGCACGACGGCGACCGAGGGCCGCCGCATCAGGAAGACGAAGGGAATGAGGACCAGGAAAATGACGCCGAGCAGGCGGAAATCGTCGAGATAGGATAAGAGCTGCGCCTGATCCTGGAGGGATTGCGCGATCATCCCCTGGGCTTTCTGCAGCGCCTGGGCCGCCGTGCCGCCTTGCCGCATCATGTGCTCTTGCAGCCTTTGCACCGTGTCGACATAGGGCTGCGAATAGAGCGAGATATGATCGACCAGCATGTTCTGGTGATATTGGCTGCGCTGGGCGAGGATGGTGGTCAGCAACGAGATTCCGATGCTGCCGCCGAGATTGCGCGAGAGATTGATGATGGCGGAGGCGTTGTTGTACTTGCCTGGCGGCACGCCGGCAAAGGCGGCCGTGTTGATCGGGATGAAAAGAAAGGCGAGGCCGGCGGCCTGGATGATGCGGTAGAACGCAATGGTCCAGAAGTCGATTTCCAAGGTGAAGCGCGTCATGGCGAAGAGCGACCCCGCAGACACGGCGAGGCCGAACGCCACCATATAGCGCACGTCGACGCGGGTGACGAGGCGCCCGATCAGCGGCATCAAGAGCATGATGGCGAAGCCACCCGGCGAGAGCACCATGCCGGCGTCCGTCGCCGTATAGCCCAATAGCTGCTGCACGTAGAGCGGCAGGAGAGCCGTGCTGCCGAGCAGGATGAAGCCGAGCATGAGCATGAGCAGATTGCCCATGGCGAAATTCGTGCTCTTAAGCAGCGCGAGATCGACGATGGGATGCTTGTCGCGCAGCTCCCAAAAGACGAAGGCCACGAGCGAAAAGCCGGAGAGCGCCGAGGAGACGGCAATGAAATTGGAAGCGAACCAATCATCCTCTTGACCTTTGTCGAGCACGACCTGCAGGAAGCCGAGCCCCACGGCCAGGAGGCCGAAGCCGATATAGTCGATGGTGAAGCCCTCCCGCAGCTGCGCCTTCCGCGCGGCGATGAAGTGCGGCGGGTCGTGGATGATCGAGTTGACAAGGAAGAGCAGCACGACGCTGACCGGCACGTTGATGAGGAAGACCCAGCGCCATGAGAAATTGTCGGTGATCCAGCCGCCGAGCGTCGGTCCGATCGCCGGCGCGAAGACGACCGCGACGCCGTAGAAGGCCATCGCCATGCCGCGCTGCTGCGGGGGAAAGGCGTCCGCCAGGATGGCTTGCGAGGTGGGCTGCAACCCGCCGCCCGTGAGCCCCTGCACCGCACGCGCGAGGATGAGCAGCCCCAGGCTCGGCGCCAGGCCGCAAAGCAGCGAGCTCACGCCGAATCCGACGATGCAGGTCATGTAGAAGCGCTTCCTGCCCAACACGGACGAGAACCAGCCGCTCGCCGGTAGGATGATGGCGTTGGTCACCAAGTACGAGGTAAGGATCCAGGTCGATTCGTCCTGGCTCGCCGACATGTTTCCCGCGATATGCCGCAGCGACACATTGGCGATCGAGATATCGAGAACTTCCATGAAGGCGGCCAGCGCCACGACGGGCGCGATGACCCAGGGCAGGGGGCCGGCGCTGGCGACCGGACCGGGAGCGCGATCGAGGGTTGTTTCCACCATGAGCGGCGCGGCCCTCCGCCGCCTCAGCGGGGCGCCGCCGCGACGTCGACGGTCGGCACGACCGACATGCCGAGGCCGAGCACGAAATGCGGGTCGGGCGGTTCCTCGAAGACGATCTTCACCGGCACGCGCTGCACCACTTTCACATAGTTGCCGGTGGCGTTCTCCGGCGGCAGCAGCGCGAAATGCGCCCCGGTGCCGGGTTGGATGCTGTCGACGCGCGCCTTGAAGACTTTGCCGGGATAGGCGTCGATGCTCACCTCGACGGGCTGACCGGCGCGCATCCGCGTAAGCTGCGTCTCCTTGAAATTCGCGGTGACCCAAGGCGTGCCGAAGACGAGCGCCGCCAAGTTCTGGTCCTTCTGCAGCTCGTCGCCGACGTTCACGTTGCGCTTGGTGATCACGCCGTCCTGCGGGGCCGTGATCCTCGTATATGAGAGATTGAGCTCGGCCTGGTCGAGCGCCGCCTTGGCGACGTCGACCTGCGAGTCCGCCGCCGTGACCTGCGCCTCGTAGACCGTCACCTGCTGCTGCGTTCCGGCTTTGGCTTCTTCGAGCTTGCCTTGCGCTTGGCCAAGCTGCGCTTCGGCAAGACGAGCGGCGTCGTGCGCGGCGCGAAGCTGCGCGTCCGCGCTGCGGGTGGTGGCATGCGCCTGCTCGGAGCGCTGCCGGGAGGCGACGTCGCTTTGCACGAGCTTCTCGTAGCGCGCGGCATCCAGCTTGGCGCGCTCGGCCTCGGCCTCGGCGACCGTGATCTGCGCCTGCGCCTGCAGAAGCGCCGCCTTGGCCAAGGCGACGCCGCTCTCCGCCTGGACGAGCGTGGCCGCGGTGTTAGCCTTGATGTAAGCGAGATTGGCCCGCGCGACCGCCGCCTGAGCACGGGCGTTCTCCAGCGTCGCGCGCGCGTTCTCGACCGCCACGTCGTAATCGCGCGGATCGATCCGCAGCAGCAGCTCGCCCTTATGCACCACCTGATTGTCCGTCATGTGAAGTTCGACAACCGTGCCGGAGACCTTCGGGCTGAGCTGGACCGCGTTGCCGTCGATGAAGGCGTCGTCGGTATTTTCGTAGTTTCGGTTCGCGTACCAATAGGAGACCGCCGCGATGAGGACGACGAGCAGCACCGCGCCGACGATCAGGCGCCAGCGGCCACCGGATTTTCGCGCCGGCCTGGCCTTCGCGGGAGGTGAAGCGCCCGACGGGCCGAAGGCTGCGCCTCTGTCCTCGAGCGGCGTCGGCGCAGCCTTGTCCGCCTCGATGCGGTCGTTCATCCGCCAGCCGCTCCGCGCATCGTCCGCGTCCCTTTCCAGGGCCATACTAAACCGTTCAGTTTTCATCCGACGCCGGCGCGATTGTCAACCCTCGGCTGCGGGCTGGAAAGCAGGCTCCGCCGGCGGGCCGGCTACTTCTTGCTGGTCAGCGAGATGCCCTGCCGATGCAGCTCCTCGAGCGCGGCCTTGGCGTTGGCGTTGCCGGAACCGGCGAGCTTCAAGGTACCCGCGACCAGAGCGTCGAGCTGCTGGCTCAATTTGGCGGCGTCCTCGAGGAGAGGGGTCTGCGCCGCGCGCGCCGCGATCAGATTCTCGCGCTGGCGGAAGAGCTGCACGCTCTGGAACGCAAGCAGGAGGAATAGCGCGATCACGATCAGCGCGAGCGGTAGCTGCAACGACCGGGCGCCCCCGCTCGCGGCGCTGCTCGACGCGCCGCCTGTGTCCGGCCGGGTGGCCATGTTCTTTTGCTCGCTCATGCTCACTTCGCGGGAGTAGCCGAAGTCGGGGTCTTGGCGCCCGAGGCAGGTGCCGCACCCGGTTGCGCCGGATGGAGGTTCACCGGAATGCCGTTTTGCGTGAGCAGATCGCGCAAGGCTTCGTCCTGATGCGACACGGCCTCCGCCGCCAGCACGCGAGCCACCACGTTGCCCACCTGGTTCATGCGCGAGCCCTGATTGATCGTCTGCTGACGCTGGCTGATCTCCGCCTCATAGGATTGGTTCCCCAGAACCAAGATGCCGTTGGCGAGGACCAGGATGATGGTCGCTGCCGCGAGGAAGGTCATCAGCCAATAGAGAATCGCATCGGGGCGGTAGGCTCGCATCGTCGCTCCAACAATGGATCGTGGCCGTAGCGCTTTGCTCGCAAGCTATTCAAGCCATTATAGAGGAGGCGCGCGGAAGGCGAAAACGGGCAAGACGGCCGGCCCTTCGCCCTCCTCTCAAAACCGCTGGATGACGGTGAAATAGACCATCAGCGGACGCTTTCCGAGATCGGCGCTCGGCGAGCGGCCGATCGGCTGGGCAATCTCGACATTGGCGCTGAGCTCGTTCTCCAGCACGAGGCGCACGCCGCCGCCGATCGAGGTTTCCACCACGCCCTGGTTGGTCGGGCCGTGGATTTTCCATACCTCGCCCGTATCGTAAAAGATGTAATATTGCGTGCTGCGGATGAAATTCAGCGCGACCCTGTGATCGAAGCGGATCTCGAAGGTGCCGGCGATGCCATGGTCGCCCACCACGTCGTAGGGGTCGTAGCCGCGGACGATCTGCGGGCCGCCTAGGCCGAATTCCTCGCCCTCGAGCAAGGGATCCGCGGAGACCTGGCCATAGCCCGCGACGAGGAAGCTGAAATCCCACGGCAGCGTCTGCAGCCGGCGCACCTCCGTCGTCAGCTTCGTGAAGTCCGGCCGACCGTCGGCGCGCAGAGATTCTGCGCGCCCGGCTGGCTGGCGCCCAGTATCTCCAGACCATGCGATATGTCCGCCGTCACCGTCGTCACGCCGTCGAGAAAGCCGGCTTGGGAATAGTTCCCGCGCAGATCGATCGTCCGGTAGTGATCGTCGTAGAAAGGCTGGCCCTCGACGTCGGCGCTTTCCTCATGCACGGTGAAGCCGGCGTCGATCGAGATGTTCTCGTGCCGGGTGCGCTCGAACGAGTAGCTTACCCGGGGCCCGACGACGAGGGCGTTCGGCGCGACGTTGAGCGCTTGCAATGAGAAGCCCGGCTTGCCGGTCGTGTAGTAGCTGTTGAACGAGAAGTCGAGCTCGGCGGTGATCGGCTGGATGTAATTGAAGGTGAACGCCTTCTCCTCGCGGAAATTGTTGGGCGTCGTCGAGTAGCCGATGCCGATCTGCTCGCCAAGACTTAGGCGGTCGTTGAAGTTGACGTTGCCGTAGAGCTCGAGCGGGCCGATATAGCGCGAGCCGCGATTGTCCGCGCCGATGCTCACGTCGATCGGCTTCTCTTTCGCGTCGATGACGAGGTCCGCTGCACCGACCTCGCCCGGCGCCGGCCGCAGCACGCTCTGCAAGGTGACCCCCGGCAGATCGGTGACATGGAGCAGCGCCTCCTCGATCGTCGAGATGCGTACCGGCCGCTCGGTGGTGACCGACTCGACGAAATGCTTGACCCGATCGCTCACATCCATCTCGTTGCTCTGGACGGAGACGGCCGAGACATAACCCTCGACCACGCGGATGACGAAGCGTCCTTCCTTGACGCGCTGCGGCGGCACGAAGGCTCGCGTCAGGCCATAGCCGTCGCGCGCATACATGTCCTGGATTGCCGTGGCTACCTTCGCGATATCGGCAAGCGTCACCATCTTGCCGATAAGTGGCCGAAACAAGGGCTCGAGCTCCGCCCGGCTGTAGAGCGTGGCGCCCTCGATGACGATGTCCTTGACCTCTAGGCGCAGCTGCTCGCCTTGCTGCCCGCCGGGGGCGCGCTGCGGCGTCGGAATGGTGAAGATGAAATCGGCTTCGGGCGCCGGCGGCGGCAAGGGCGGCGGCTGACGACCTGTCTCCGCCGAAGGTGGGATTTGGCGCGGCGCCTGGGCGAACGCGTCCGGCATGCCGAGTGCCAGGAGCAGCAGAGACGCGAAAAAAGCGTCGCGCGCGCGCGTTGTGCTTGCTACGCGCCACCGACGCCGCATCGTAAGATCGCTCGGCAGCGCCAAGCCCCCCATGCTTCTCGCGCCCCTCCAACCTGTCGCAAAGCGCTTTTATGCCAGAACCGTTTGACTTGCAACGGTGAGCGAAGCTTCGCGCCGATTATTTCTCGGTCATGACAATGTTGACGTCGCAGGCGCCTTCCCGGATGCGTTCCAGGTGGAGCGCGACGCAGCCGTCGTCGGGATCCTCGGCGGAAAGTTCCTCGAAAGCCGCCTTGGCGCCCGGATCGCCATTTTGCAGCAACTCGAAGGCCCGGCAATAGCGCTGGATGAAGGGCGAGGCGGCGCGCTCCGCCGTGAGCGGCTCGAAAACCGCAATTCCCTCGGTCTTGCCCTTGAGGATGATGTTGCCCATCGGCCGAAAGAGCTCGTTGGCGCATTGTTCGTGCAAGGCGCCGCTTACGCACATGCGCGTGCCGAAATATTTGTTGAGGCCCTCGAGTTCGCGAAGCGGTGTTCACCGCATCGCCGAGGGCCGTGTAGTCGAAGCGGTTGAGCGAGCCGAAATTCCCGATCATGGCCCGCCCGGCATGCGCGCCGATGCGCGTCACGCCGAAATCGACCCCGACAGCGCGCTGCGCGGAGCGAAAGCTCTCGGAGAACGCGTCGATGTCGCGCATGCAGGCGAGGGCGCGCGCGGCATGGTCGGGCTGGGAGAGCGGCGCGCCGAAAATGGCGAAGACCGCGTCGCCGATGAACTTGTTCACCGTGCCGGCATGACGGTCGATGGCGTCGCATACGCCGCCGAGATATTCGTTGAGCAGCGTCGTCATCACCGTTGGATCGAGCCGCTCGGAAAGCGTGGTGAAGCCAGCCACGTCGGTGAAGAGGAGCGAAAGCTCGCGGCGGTCGCCCGTCAAGGAGAGCTTGCTCGGATCGGCCACGAGCTGGTCGACAAGCTGCGGCGTCACGTAGCGCGAGAAGGCCTGCTTCACGAATTGCTTCTGCTGGCGGAGCTGGCGCCCGGTATAGGCGTCGGTGATGCCATGGGCGATGATGAGGCCCAAAGACGGCGTCACCAGCGGGATCATCAGGCCGCCATGGCGCCAGATCGCGAAGCCGGCGAGATAGAAGAGCAGCACCGTCCCGGTGGCCAGCCCCAGGCGGGGAAGGACCGGAATGTCGAGCCGCCCGAGCGCCACGCCGGCCGCCGCCAGGAGGAGCGTCAGCGCCCAAACGCCATACCAGGGGAGATCGGGCGACTGTCGCCCATGGAGGAGCTGCGAGACGATATGCGCCTGGATGACGATGCCGGGAAGCATTCCCGCGGCACCGCCCGCCGCCGCGGCAAAGGGGGTGCGGTGCCGATCCACAAGGGTCTCGTCCGCGCCGATCAGCACCACCTTGTCCTTGAACCATGCCGGCGGCAGGAGCTTGATGGCTTGGGCGGGAAACTCGCGGAAGGGCTTCGTCGCCGCATCGGGCGAGCCGTGCCAGGCGATGGGGACCCGGGTTCGCGGTGGCTCGACGCCAAGCTTCTTCGCGAGCGCCACGGCGACCGCATAGTCGAATTTGCCGTCGGGACCCATCTCGCCCCGAAAGACGCGCCGCACGACGTCGTCGAAGCTGTCGGTCACCAGATTGGCGAGGCCGCGATCACTCGCCGGCACGAAATCATCGAGATAGGCGAGCTGCTGCGGCGTGACCGTGTTCGGGTCGCGCACATAGCTTACCTCGATCGGTATCGTGAGGGCGCGCAGACTGGCCTTGAGCGCCGCGTCCTTGGCCGGCTCGGTCGGCTGATCGAGCAGCACGTCGAGGAGCATGGCCTTGACCTGCCGCTGGGCCAGCGTGTCGACCAGATCCGCGAGGAATTTGCGGTCGACCGGCGAACGGTAGGGGAAGAGACGCAGCGTGTCCTCGGTGATGGCGGCGATCACGACGTCCGGGTCCTGCGGCTCCGGCGGCTGCAAGGTCGCGATCCGGAAATCGCTGAAGAAGCGCTCGACCACGGTGAGGTACGGAACATAGCGGATGGCCGCGACCGCAAGCGCGGCCGCAAGGAGAGCGATCAGCGCAAGCGCCTCACGCTGCTTGAGAGGCCGGCGAAAATTGAGCTTTCCGAACAATCAGTGGAGCTTCGCCGACGTACCGCTCAATGGCTGGCCGCACGGGCGACGGAGAGTTGCGTCGCGAGCTGGGCCGCTTGGCCGGAACAGCCGATATAGGCCATCCATGCCGCGCGCATAGCGTTGGTATTCAGCCGGTCGGGGATGTAATGGAAGGTCAACACCGATTCCTTGCCGTCCAGATCGATCAGATAAATCAAGCCGTCCGATATCGGCAGGCGGTTGATGCCGATCGAATTCGCGCCGGCCGGCCAAGTGGCGTTCGCCCGCCAGCTATGGTCGCCCGGGGTGATCTGCAGCTCGGCCGACTTGCCGCTTTCGCCGCGCCAAAGCGAGGGCTTGTCGCCGGGGCGGAGGCAGCGATCTCCGGTGGTCGTGGCATCGATGAGCCAGGGATCGTCAGGGCCGGCGGTCGTGGCGCCGCGCACGACGCCGAAGGTCGTCGTGGAGGCGTCGCGCGTGGCGACCAGCGTCTTGAGCGAGCTTACGACCCCGTTCTCGCTCTCGCTTGACGCACCGGCCGCTTCCGGCGCCTGGTTGTACGGGCCATCGAGCTTGATGGTGTCGCCGGAAGGCCCGATCAGCGTGACCTGCTGGCCCAGCTCGAGCTTGAGCGGCTTCGTGCCGTCGATCGTGGCGCCAGGGGCGAGCGACACCCCATGCGCCTCGACAATCACAAGCTCGCTCGCCGCGGCAAGGCACGGCACGCCCATCATGGCCAGCACTGCGGCCGCGACAAACGCCGATCCGGTTCGTGGAAGCCCCCACATGGCTAAGGCCGATCTCTTGAATTGGGGTTCGCGGCGACGTCTGCGACGCCATCCGGACCGATCTTACCACCGTCGCCGATCAATGTGAAGGCCGCCCAATAGAAGGGGTGGGCGGTGGCGGATTGGCCGATCAAGGCGAGCTCGGATTGGCGTAAGGATTCCGCCACCCCGTTATGCATCGCCGGCCCAAGCCGGCGGAAAAGCTCTGTCATTAACCTTACCGTCTCGACCGAAGGGACCTGCCAATGGCTTGCCAATACCGATCGCGCCCCGGCATAGAAGAAGGCGTCGGCCAGGCCGGACAGCGCCTCGCCGCCGAATTGGCCGGGCTCGACGGCCGTATTGCAGGCCGACAGCACCACCAGATTGGCGGCCAGCTTGAGGCCCGCAATCTCGCTTGCCTCCAGCACGCCGTCATCCTCGGTCGAGCGTGGCTCGCCCTCGGGCGGCGATAGAGCCAGGCCCGGCTCGGATTGGCAGCGCAGCTCTCCGGGCAGAAGCCCGTGCGTCGCAAAATAGACCACCCTGAAACGGTTGAGCTGCCTTGCGCGCACCGCCCCCTCGGTGGCCGCCGCGCCGAGCACCACATCGTCCCGCCCGGCGCCCATGACGCTGGCCACCCGCGTGAGCTCGTCGGCCGTCTCCGGCAGCGGCGGCAGGGCGCGTATCAGCGCCGCCGGCATGGCGCCGCCTTGACGGCAATCCTTGAGCAGCGCGGTGAGGCCCGAGCCGCTCTCCTGTGCCGCAGGGCCGGTGAAGCTCGGGTTGCCGAAGCCGATGAAGGGCTCCGGCGCCAGGGGCGCGGCGGCTACGCGCCGCAGCTGGACGAAGGATTGCACCGAGGGTACTTGGCTGAGCGCGGTCCGTCGCACCAGCCAGGCCGCATTCGCATAATCATGGCCGGGGCCGGGCGCCTCCGTGACGAGCAGGCTGAAGGGCAGGCTCGAGAGCGTGTGGCCCGACACCACGATCAGGTGGTCGACGCCCTTGAGCTGCGGATCGAGCTGGCCGAGTAGCTTGGCGTAGAGCGCATGCGCCGCAGATAAATTGAATTCGGGCACGCGTCCCGCGATATAGGTGACCCCGCGCCGCAGCGTGGTCACCGCGCCCGTGACCTCGGCGTCGTCGGTCCTGATCGGGCGGATCGTGACGCCGTCGGGCCGGACCAGGAGCACGAATGCGCCTCGGGTGCCGATCAGGAAGGCCACGAGCGCCTCATCGGAATGCAGCATGTGCTGGATTTCGGCCGCCGCGATCGCGGGCGCCTCGGTCAGCCGGGCGTAGTCGGGGAAGCTCGCCTCGATCTGCTGCTCGAGCGCATCCGCCCTCGACGACTTCTCGCGCACGCGGCGGGTCAGATCGGCCTCGCGCGCCCGATCGCGCTGGTCGTCGGGCTTGGCCGTCTCGTTGGCGAGGTCGATCTGCGCGAGATCGCGATCGCGTTCCGCCTTCTGCGCCTCCTGCGCCATATCGGCGATGCGTTCGTTGCCGGCGGCAAGGCGCGCCGAGGCCTTGGCGATGGTCTGCCCAAGCACGCCCGAGCGGATGAGCTGCACGGCGCTGAAGGCGTCCGCGTTGAGCTTGTCGCGGCGAGCGGGCTCGCGCTCGCCGAGCACGTAGGACGCGATCAGGAAGGGCAGCAAGTTGTCGGCGGTGAGCGTGGCGCGGGCAGCCGCGTCCTTGGGAATGATCTCGAACGCCGCGTGGTAGGCATCGAGCGCCTCGGTAAACTTGCCCTGGTCGGCGTAGAATGCGCCGAGATCGAGATTGGCGGTGGCGGCCGGCGCGGTCTTGCCGAAAAGCCGGCTGCGGATGCGCAGCGACTCGAGATAGTACTTCTCGGCCGCCCCGGCCTTCGCCTTGCGCGTCTCGACCTTGCCCTGGACGACCAGCATCTGCGCGCGCCACCAGGGCGGCGGGTCGTGAATGTCGTCGAGCAGGCCGAGGGCCTGCGTGATCGTCTGATCGGCGGTGACGAGATCTCCGAGCTTTAGCGCCATCGCCGATTGGATGTAGAGGCTGAGCGCGAGCTCGGCGCGGCCGACGCTGGCGGCGCGCTGCTGCGCGTTGGGTTTCGTCGAAGGGGTGTCGAGCGCCATGATCTCGCCCTGCGCCGCGCGCGCGAGATAAAGGGCCTCGGCGAATTTATGCTGGTTCGCGGCATTGAGGCCGCGATAGGCGAGGAGTCGCGCCGCGTCCGCGCGATCGACCGCGCGCTGCACCAGCGGCTCGGCGCGCCGAAGCAGCGCCTCGGCCTCCTGGAAGCGGCCCTGGTTGCTGGTCTCGATCGCGAGGTCCATCAGCACGTCGCCCAACGCGCTCGATTCCTCGCCCAGGACTTTCGATTTGATGCCGAGCGCGATGCGATAGGCACGCTCGGCGCCCGCGAAATCCTGCTCGCTGTCGAGGAGGCGCGCGACCTCGGTCATATGGTCATAGGCATTGAGATCGCTGCTGCCGAACAACGAGTTCTCGCCTGAGCCCGTCGCCGCTTCGAGCCGGTGCAGCAGGGCTTCGTGATCCGCCGCTGCCGCGGCGCCCTTCGTCACCGTGCCGTTGCGCGCCGCGATCGCCGCGTCGAGCACCGGCAGGATCGCCGGTATGCCCTCGCCCTGATAGAGATGCGCGCCGATGGCGGCTGCAACGGTGAGATAGGGCCAGGCGCTGCTTCTCAGGACGCAGCTCGAGACAAGGAAGGGTGCGCCTCCCGCGTTGTCGATCCATTTGCCGGGCTTGCAGTTCAGCCTGATGGCGAAGGAGCGCCCCGCGGCGCTATCCGACGCCGCCGCCTCGATGCGTTGCCGCCGCTCGGGACCGTCCTGGGGCGGAACGTCGAGCGAGAGCGTGCTGCTCCATAAGGTGCCGACCGCCGTCCGTCCGTCGCCGCAATAGATATCGAGAGGCAGCTTCTGCGTGGGATCGAGATTCGGAATATGGCGCTCGCTGCCGTAGCAGCTCTCGTTGACAAGATCCTTGCCGAGCTCGAGCTTCAGCGTCGCCTCCTCGCCCGCCGCGCGCGCCGCGACCGGCAGGGCGAATGCGGCGAGGAGCGGCAGCAGGATCCATGCGGCACGTGCGGATCGGCGCGCTATTCCCATAGCTCCGGATATCCCAGGATGGGGAAGGAGCGATTGCTGTCGGGCGTGCCGGTATCCTCCGGTGCCTCGGGAGTGATCAGCTCGAGAAGGCCGGGGACGATCTGGTCGACGCTCGCCGTTCCGGCGAGGACGAGCTCGCGCTCGGCGGCGTCGAGCTCCGCCTGACCGCTGAGAAGCGGGGGCAGGAAGGAGGAGGTCCCGCCCTTCGAGAGGATTTCCTGGAACGAGCTGAGGACGGTGGATGACTCGAAGCTGCTCCAGCTCGACTGGTAGGCGCCGTTGACTTCGAAAGGCGTGCCGCTCGCCAGATTGTAGACGAGCGTCACGCCATATGCGGCGGCGAAGCCGCTTGCCCCGCCGATCGTGCCGGTGAGCTGCAGGCTTTGGCCGCCGGCGAAGAGGTCGGTCTGGAGGTCCAGGCTGCCGCTGATGTTGCCGAGAGCGTAGAGCCCGAGATTGCCGGATGTCTTTGCGAGGCCGGACACACTGATGTCATTGCCCGTGATGATGAGCGGCGAGTTCGAACTCGAAGCTATCGATGGTGACGTTGCCCAAGGGCCCCGTGACCGCTTGCGCCTGCGTCAAGGTCGGCGGCGTCGGCGGCGTTGCCGATCGGCACGCCTATCGCCACATAGAGCGGCGTGCTTTCGTTGAGGTCGGCCAGGTCGGTGAGGGTGAGGGTGAGGCTGCTCGGATCGTCCGTGGCGGCGCCCAGCAGGATCGGCCGGCTCGCCGTTTCGGGCTCCAGGGTCCAGACGCCGGTGCCGGTCCATTTGCCGAGCATCTCCATGTTGTCGGCGATGACCGTCACGTTGTAGGTACCGGCGTCCACCGTGCCTTCGAAGTTGACGCGGCCGGTGCCGCCGTCGGTGCTCGTGAATGTCGTGTCAGACCGACCAAGATCGGAGCTCTATAATCTTGTATGCCCGTCGTGGTGACCACCCCCCCATTGATGTAGATCAGTGCAGGATCGACCGTCAGCTAGGCGAGCGCCGTCGTGTTGCCCACCGCGCCGTCGAAGGTGACGGTGCCCGTGCTGGCATCGACGGTCGCCCCGAAAGCTCCATTGAGGGTGCTGGCGAACGTTATGCCGCCACCCGTCGAGGTCAGGGTCGTGGTGGCGCCTAACTCTACTGGAATGTCGTAGGTCTGGTTTCCCGTGGTGGTGATCTTGTCGGTGTTGACGTTCGCTACGGTGCCCGTCGCCACTGTCAGGCTCGCGAGCGCTGCGCCGACGCCGACCTCGCCCCCGAACGTCGCCGCGCCCGTGGCGTCGACGGTCAGAGCCTGCACGCCCGCCGTCGCCGCGTCCAGCGTGCTCCCGAAGGTGATCGTGCCCCCGGTCAGCGTGGTGTTGGCGCCCAGCACCACCGCGTCGTTGTAGCTCTGCACGCCCGAGGTGCTCACCGTGCCGCCGTTGAGGTCCGTCGTGCCCGGCGCGTCCGTCGTCAGGCTGGCGAGCGGCGTGCCGCCGCCCACCGCGCCCCCGAAGGTCGTGGTGCCCGCCGTGTCCACCGCGAGGGTGTAGGCGCCGTTGACCGTGCTCGCCAAGGTGATGTTGCCCGCGGCACCCGTGCCGCTCGAGCTCAGCGTGGTGTCGGCGCCCAGCACCACCGCGTCGTTGTAGCTCTGCACGCCCGAGGTGCTCACCGTGCCGCCGTTGAGGTCCGTCGTGCCCGGCGCGTCCGTCGTCAGGCTGGCGAGCGGCGTGCCGCCGCCCACCGCGCCCCCGAAGGTGGTGGTGCCCGCCGTGTCCACCGCAAGGGTGAAGGCGCCGTTGACCGTGCTCGCCAAGGTGATGTTGCCCGCGGCACCCGTGCCCGTCGAGCTCAGCGTGGTGTTGGCGCCCAGCACCACCGCGTCGTTGTAGCTCTGCACGCCCGAGGTGCTCACCGTGCCGCCGTTGAGGTCCGTCGTGCCCGGCGCGTCCGTCGTCAGGCTGGCGAGCGGCGTGCCGCCGCCCACCGCGCCCCCGAAGGTGGTGGTGCCCGCCGTGTCCACCGCGAGGGTGTAGGCGCCGTTGACCGTGCTCGCCAAGGTGATGTTGCCCGCGGCACCCGTGCCCGTCGAGCTCAGCGTGGTGTTGGCGCCCAGCACCACCGCGTCGTTGTAGCTCTGCACGCCCGCGGTGCTCACCGTGCCGCCGTTGAGGTCCGTCGTGCCCGGCGCGTCCGTCGTCAGGCTGGCGAGCGGCGTGCCGCCGCCCACCGCGCCCCCGAAGGTGGTGGTGCCCGCCGTGTCCACCGCGAGGGTGAAGGCGCCGTTGACCGTGCTGGCCAAGGTGATGTTGCCCGCGGCACCCGTGCCGCTCGAGCTCAGCGTGGTGTCGGCGCCCAGCACCACCGCGTCGTTGTAGCTCTGCACGCCCGAGGTGCTCACCGTGCCGCCGTTGAGGTCCGTCGTGCCCGGCGCGTCCGTCGTCAGGCTGGCGAGCGGCGTGCCGCCGCCCACCGCGCCCCCGAAGGTCGTGGTGCCCGCCGTGTCCACCGCGAGGGTGTAGGCGCCGTTGACCGTGCTCGCCAAGGTGATGTTGCCCGCGGCACCCGTGCCGCTCGAGCTCAGCGTGGTGTCGGCGCCCAGCACCACCGCGTCGTTGTAGCTCTGCACGCCCGCGGTGCTCACCGTGCCGCCGTTGAGGTCCGTCGTGCCCGGCGCGTCCGTCGTCAGGCTGGCGAGCGGCGTGCCGCCGCCCACCGCGCCCCCGAAGGTGGTGGTGCCCGCCGTGTCCACCGCGAGGGTGTAGGCGCCGTTGACCGTGCCGGCCAAGGTGATGTTGCCCGCGGCACCCGTGCCGCTCGAGCTCAGCGTGGTGTTGGCGCCCAGCACCACCGCGTCGTTGTAGCTCTGCACGCCCGAGGTGCTCACCGTGCCGCCGTTGAGGTCCGTCGTGCCCGGCGCGTCCGTCGTCAGGCTGGCGAGCGGCGTGCCGCCGCCCACCGCGCCCCCGAAGGTCGTGGTGCCCGCCGTGTCCACCGCGAGGGTGTAGGCGCCGTTGACCGTGCTCGCCAAGGTGATGTTGCCCGCGGCACCCGTGCCGCTCGAGCTCAGCGTGGTGTCGGCGCCCAGCACCACCGCGTCGTTGTAGCTCTGCACGCCCGCGGTCTCGACCGTGCCGCCGTTGAGGTCCGTCGTGCCCGGCGCGTCCGTCGTCAGGCTGGCGAGCGGCGTGCCGCCGCCCACCGCGCCCCCGAAGGTGGTGGTGCCCGCCGTGTCCACCGCGAGGGTGTAGGCGCCGTTGACCGTGCTCGCCAAGGTGATGTTGCCCGCGGCACCCGTGCCGCTCGAGCTCAGCGTGGTGTCGGCGCCCAGCACCACCGCGTCGTTGTAGCTCTGGACGCCCGAGGTGCTCACCGTGCCGCCGTTGAGGTCCGTCGTGCCCGGCGCGTCCGTCGTCAGGCTGGCGAGCGGCGTGCCGCCGCCCACCGCGCCCCCGAAGGTCGTGGTGCCCGCCGTGTCCACCGCGAGGGTGTAGGCGCCGTTGACCGTGCCGGCCAAGGTGATGTTGCCCGCGGCACCCGTGCCGCTCGAGCTCAGCGTGGTGTTGGCGCCCAGCACCACCGCGTCGTTGTAGCTCTGCACGCCCGAGGTGCTCACCGTGCCGCCGTTGAGGTCCGTCGTGCCCGGCGCGTCCGTCGTCAGGCTGGCGAGCGGCGTGCCGCCGCCCACCGCGCCCCCGAAGGTGGTGGTGCCCGCCGTGTCCACCGCGAGGGTGTAGGCGCCGTTGACCGTGCTGGCCAAGGTGATGTTGCCCGCGGCACCCGTGCCCGCTCGAGCTCAGCGTGGTGTCGGCGCCCAGCACCACCGCGTCGTTGTAGCTCTGCACGCCCGAGGTGCTCACCGTGCCGCCGTTGAGGTCCGTCGTGCCCGGCGCGTCCGTCGTCAGGCTGGCGAGCGGCGTGCCGCCGCCCACCGCGCCCCCGAAGGTCGTGGTGCCCGCCGTGTCCACCGCGAGGGTGTAGGCGCCGTTGACCGTGCTGCCGAAATCGATCGCCCCGGTGGTGGTATCGGTCGCCACCACATCGCCGCCCAAGGTCACCGCGTTGCCGTAGCTCTGGCCGCCCGCGGTCGTCGTCACGTCGGCATCGAGGGCGGTGGTGCCGCTGCCGTTCACCGTCAGGCTGGTGAGGTGGGTGGTGCCGCCGACGGTGTTGGCGAAGGTGGCGAGGCCGCCCGTGGTCACGGTGAGCGCGTGGGCGCCGTCGACCGTGCTGCCGAAATCGATCGCCCCGGTGGTGGTATCGGTCGCCACCACATCGCCGCCCAAGGTCACCGCGTTGCCGTAGCTCTGGCCGCCCGCGGTCGTCGTCACGTCGGCATCGAGGGCGGTGGTGCCGCTGCCGTTCACCGTCAGGCTGGTGAGGTGGGTGGTGCCGCCGACGGTGTTGGCGAAGGTGGCGAGGCCGCCCGTGGTCACGGTGAGCGCGTGGGCGCCGTCGACCGTGCTGCCGAAATCGATCGCCCCGGTGGTGGTATCGGTCGCCACCACATCGCCGCCCAAGGTCACCGCGTTGCCGTAGCTCTGGCCGCCCGCGGTCGTCGTCACGTCGGCATCGAGGGCGGTGGTGCCGCTGCCGTTCACCGTCAGGCTGGTGAGGTGGGTGGTGCCGCCGACGGTGTTGGCGAAGGTGGCGAGGCCGCCCGTGGTCACGGTGAGCGCGTGGGCGCCGTCGACCGTGCTGCCGAAATCGATCGCCCCGGTGGTGGTATCGGTCGCCACCACATCGCCGCCCAAGGTCACCGCGTTGCCGTAGCTCTGGCCGCCCGCGGTCGTCGTCACGTCGGCATCGAGGGCGGTGGTGCCGCTGCCGTTCACCGTCAGGCTGGTGAGGTGGGTGGTGCCGCCGACGGTGTTGGCGAAGGTGGCGAGGCCGCCCGTGGTCACGGTGAGCGCGTGGGCGCCGTCGACCGTGCTGCCGAAATCGATCGCCCCGGTGGTGGTATCGGTCGCCACCACATCGCCGCCCAAGGTCACCGCGTTGCCGTAGCTCTGGCCGCCCGCGGTCGTCGTCACGTCGGCATCGAGGGCGGTGGTGCCGCTGCCGTTCACCGTCAGGCTGGTGAGGTGGGTGGTGCCGCCGACGGTGTTGGCGAAGGTGGCGAGGCCGCCCGTGGTCACGGTGAGCGCGTGGGCGCCGTCGACCGTGCTGCCGAAATCGATCGCCCCGGTGGTGGTATCGGTCGCCACCACATCGCCGCCCAAGGTCACCGCGTTGCCGTAGCTCTGGCCGCCCGCGGTCGTCGTCACGTCGGCATCGAGGGCGGTGGTGCCGCTGCCGTTCACCGTCAGGCTGGTGAGGTGGGTGGTGCCGCCGACGGTGTTGGCGAAGGTGGCGAGGCCGCCCGTGGTCACGGTGAGCGCGTGGGCGCCGTCGACCGTGCTGCCGAAATCGATCGCCCCGGTGGTGGTATCGGTCGCCACCACATCGCCGCCCAAGGTCACCGCGTTGCCGTAGCTCTGGCCGCCCGCGGTCGTCGTCACGTCGGCATCGAGGGCGGTGGTGCCGCTGCCGTTCACCGTCAGGCTGGTGAGGTGGGTGGTGCCGCCGACGGTGTTGGCGAAGGTGGCGAGGCCGCCCGTGGTCACGGTGAGCGCGTGGGCGCCGTCGACCGTGCTGCCGAAATCGATCGCCCCGGTGGTGGTATCGGTCGCCACCACATCGCCGCCCAAGGTCACCGCGTTGCCGTAGCTCTGGCCGCCCGCGGTCGTCGTCACGTCGGCATCGAGGGCGGTGGTGCCGCTGCCGTTCACCGTCAGGCTGGTGAGGTGGGTGGTGCCGCCGACGGTGTTGGCGAAGGTGGCGAGGCCGCCCGTGGTCACGGTGAGCGCGTGGGCGCCGTCGACCGTGCTGCCGAAATCGATCGCCCCGGTGGTGGTATCGGTCGCCACCACATCGCCGCCCAAGGTCACCGCGTTGCCGTAGCTCTGGCCGCCCGCGGTCGTCGTCACGTCGGCATCGAGGGCGGTGGTGCCGCTGCCGTTCACCGTCAGGCTGGTGAGGTGGGTGGTGCCGCCGACGGTGTTGGCGAAGGTGGCGAGGCCGCCCGTGGTCACGGTGAGCGCGTGGGCGCCGTCGACCGTGCTGCCGAAATCGATCGCCCCGGTGGTGGTATCGGTCGCCACCACATCGCCGCCCAAGGTCACCGCGTTGCCGTAGCTCTGGCCGCCCGCGGTCGTCGTCACGTCGGCATCGAGGGCGGTGGTGCCGCTGCCGTTCACCGTCAGGCTGGTGAGGTGGGTGGTGCCGCCGACGGTGTTGGCGAAGGTGGCGAGGCCGCCCGTGGTCACGGTGAGCGCGTGGGCGCCGTCGACCGTGCTGCCGAAATCGATCGCCCCGGTGGTGGTATCGGTCGCCACCACATCGCCGCCCAAGGTCACCGCGTTGCCGTAGCTCTGGCCGCCCGCGGTCGTCGTCACGTCGGCATCGAGGGCGGTGGTGCCGCTGCCGTTCACCGTCAGGCTGGTGAGGTGGGTGGTGCCGCCGACGGTGTTGGCGAAGGTGGCGAGGCCGCCCGTGGTCACGGTGAGCGCGTGGGCGCCGTCGACCGTGCTGCCGAAATCGATCGCCCCGGTGGTGGTATCGGTCGCCACCACATCGCCGCCCAAGGTCACCGCGTTGCCGTAGCTCTGGCCGCCCGCGGTCGTCGTCACGTCGGCATCGAGGGCGGTGGTGCCGCTGCCGTTCACCGTCAGGCTGGTGAGGTGGGTGGTGCCGCCGACGGTGTTGGCGAAGGTGGCGAGGCCGCCCGTGGTCACGGTGAGCGCGTGGGCGCCGTCGACCGTGCTGCCGAAATCGATCGCCCCGGTGGTGGTATCGGTCGCCACCACATCGCCGCCCAAGGTCACCGCGTTGCCGTAGCTCTGGCCGCCCGCGGTCGTCGTCACGTCGGCATCGAGGGCGGTGGTGCCGCTGCCGTTCACCGTCAGGCTGGTGAGGTGGGTGGTGCCGCCGACGGTGTTGGCGAAGGTGGCGAGGCCGCCCGTGGTCACGGTGAGCGCGTGGGCGCCGTCGACCGTGCTGCCGAAATCGATCGCCCCGGTGGCGGTATCGGTCGCCACCACATCGCCGCCCAAGGTCACCGCGTTGCCGTAGCTCTGGCCGCCCGCGGTCGTCGTCACGTCGGCATCGAGGGCGGTGGTGCCGCTGCCGTTCACCGTCAGGCTGGTGAGGTGGGTGGTGCCGCCGACGGTGTTGGCGAAGGTGGCGAGGCCGCCCGTGGTCACGGTGAGCGCGTGGGCGCCGTCGACCGTGCTGCCGAAATCGATCGCCCCGGTGGTGGTATCGGTCGCCACCACATCGCCGCCCAAGGTCACCGCGTTGCCGTAGCTCTGGCCGCCCGCGGTCGTCGTCACGTCGGCATCGAGGGCGGTGGTGCCGCTGCCGTTCACCGTCAGGCTGGTGAGGTGGGTGGTGCCGCCGACGGTGTTGGCGAAGGTGGCGAGGCCGCCCGTGGTCACGGTGAGCGCGTGGGCGCCGTCGACCGTGCTGCCGAAATCGATCGCCCCGGTGGTGGTATCGGTCGCCACCACATCGCCGCCCAAGGTCACCGCGTTGCCGTAGCTCTGGCCGCCCGCGGTCGTCGTCACGTCGGCATCGAGGGCGGTGGTGCCGCTGCCGTTCACCGTCAGGCTGGTGAGGTGGGTGGTGCCGCCGACGGTGTTGGCGAAGGTGGCGAGGCCGCCCGTGGTCACGGTGAGCGCGTGGGCGCCGTCGACCGTGCTGCCGAAATCGATCGCCCCGGTGGTGGTATCGGTCGCCACCACATCGCCGCCCAAGGTCACCGCGTTGCCGTAGCTCTGGCCGCCCGCGGTCGTCGTCACGTCGGCATCGAGGGCGGTGGTGCCGCTGCCGTTCACCGTCAGGCTGGTGAGGTGGGTGGTGCCGCCGACGGTGTTGGCGAAGGTGGCGAGGCCGCCCGTGGTCACGGTGAGCGCGTGGGCGCCGTCGACCGTGCTGCCGAAATCGATCGCCCCGGTGGTGGTATCGGTCGCCACCACATCGCCGCCCAAGGTCACCGCGTTGCCGTAGCTCTGGCCGCCCGCGGTCGTCGTCACGTCGGCATCGAGGGCGGTGGTGCCGCTGCCGTTCACCGTCAGGCTGGTGAGGTGGGTGGTGCCGCCGACGGTGTTGGCGAAGGTGGCGAGGCCGCCCGTGGTCACGGTGAGCGCGTGGGCGCCGTCGACCGTGCTGCCGAAATCGATCGCCCCGGTGGTGGTATCGGTCGCCACCACATCGCCGCCCAAGGTCACCGCGTTGCCGTAGCTCTGGCCGCCCGCGGTCGTCGTCACGTCGGCATCGAGGGCGGTGGTGCCGCTGCCGTTCACCGTCAGGCTGGTGAGGTGGGTGGTGCCGCCGACGGTGTTGGCGAAGGTGGCGAGGCCGCCCGTGGTCACGGTGAGCGCGTGGGCGCCGTCGACCGTGCTGCCGAAATCGATCGCCCCGGTGGTGGTATCGGTCGCCACCACATCGCCGCCCAAGGTCACCGCGTTGCCGTAGCTCTGGCCGCCCGCGGTCGTCGTCACGTCGGCATCGAGGGCGGTGGTGCCGCTGCCGTTCACCGTCAGGCTGGTGAGGTGGGTGGTGCCGCCGACGGTGTTGGCGAAGGTGGCGAGGCCGCCCGTGGTCACGGTGAGCGCGTGGGCGCCGTCGACCGTGCTGCCGAAATCGATCGCCCCGGTGGTGGTATCGGTCGCCACCACATCGCCGCCCAAGGTCACCGCGTTGCCGTAGCTCTGGCCGCCCGCGGTCGTCGTCACGTCGGCATCGAGGGCGGTGGTGCCGCTGCCGTTCACCGTCAGGCTGGTGAGGTGGGTGGTGCCGCCGACGGTGTTGGCGAAGGTGGCGAGGCCGCCCGTGGTCACGGTGAGCGCGTGGGCGCCGTCGACCGTGCTGCCGAAATCGATCGCCCCGGTGGTGGTATCGGTCGCC
>CAWJFP010000013.1:0-164899 GCA_963842155.1 uncultured Pseudomonadota bacterium | reverse complement strand
GCGGCGCAGGGCAAATTCCCCGTGATCTGGACGCCGAACCACGAATATGACGGCGCCACCGTCCAGCTCGCCGCCGAGACGCAGGACCTGCATGCGCTCATCGCCTATGTGCAGAAGCTCGGGATGGATCGCGGCAAGTGGCGCGATCTGTTCGAGCCCCAGGAGCTCGAGGTGGGCGGCGCGTTGCTGCCGCGCTCCGACGAATGGATCGCCTATGGCAAGGAGGTCTATGATCGCCGCTGCGTCGGCTGCCATGGCGAGAAAGGCGACGGCAACGGCACCGCCGCGACCTTCATGTACAACCAGCGCCCGCGCAATTTCACTTTGGGCGTCTTCAAGTTCCGGCTGACAAAGGAGCCGGTGCCGACCGACGGCGACTTGCTGCGGACGATCACCCGCGGCGTGCGCGGTACCGCCATGCCGCCTTGGTACGATCTGCCGCTCAACGACCGCCTCGCCGTCGTCCAGTACATCAAATATGTTCTTGCGGTGGATCATTCGGATCCGAAGAAGCCCTACGCCTATTTTGTCGAGGAGCCGCCCAGCGCGCCTTTGTTCATCGCCAAGCCGCCGGCGCCGTCGACCGAAATCATCAGCCACGGCAAGGAGATCTGGACGCAGGCCAAATGCTGGGAGTGCCACGGCCAGGACGGCAAGGGCGACGGCCAGAAGGCAGCCGGGCTCAAGGACGATTTCGGCTTCCCCATCCATCCGGCCAACCTCACCAGCGGCCAATTCAAGTCGGGGCCGGCCGTCGAGGACATTTTCCGGACGATTAGCACGGGGCTGAGCGGCACGCCGATGCCCACCTTCAAGGATTCCTTCCCCGACGCCGATCGCTGGGCGCTCGCCTATTACGTCCTCTCCCTCTCGGCGTTTAAGGACCCGCTCACCGGGCAGCCGCTCAAGGTGTCCGACGGCGATCGCTTAATGCTCGACGATCCCGAGCTCGAGGCCGCGACCTCGGCGCATGCCTATGTGCCCACCGAGCCACTCCTGCAGAACGTGCAGGCGCCGAGCGGCAACCTGCGTGCGAGCGGGCAGCTGTCCGAGGTGCGCGATTCCAATCCGGCACGAGGAGACTGACCATGGATTTCGAGGTCATGGGACCCTACGTGATCGCCTTCATGATGAGCATGGGCGCGCTCTGCGTCTTCATCTGGGGCGTGCTGTCGGGGGCGTTCACCAATGTCGACGACGCAGCCATCAATTTCTATCGCGCGGAGGTAGGCGATGACGGAGCGAGAGAACGGCCCGCACCATCACGCAAGTGAGGGTGCGGATCATGAGTTGGAGGATTATGCCGGCGGCTACATCCAGGCGCGGCACGGCTACATTCCGGCCTGGCTGCTGGCCGTGTATCTGGTGTTGTTCCTCTGGGCGCTCTACTATCTGGTTGTCTATTGGGGTGGGATCGGACCGGAGCAAATTCGCTAGAAGATGCTTGTCCTCGACGGGCAGGCATGAGATTGCGCAAGGGAGGGCGAAGAGATGCTAGCCGCCAAGATCGTTCTTGCCGTCGCGGCCCTGAATTTGCTGTTTCTGTTCTCCGAGCTGACGATGAACGTGCTCCGCACCCATTTCGGTTGAGGAGGAGGCGGTCGCCATGAGCTATCCCGCATACGCGATGTTCTCGCTGGCGAATGCCACCCCTTCGCAGCTCATCGCTTTCTTCAGCTTCGGGGCTTTCACCATCGGCTTTTTCATTTGGGTCGCCTACCTCCACTGGAAGAAATAGGCACGGCCTAGCGGCGCCGCGCGGGCGGAGGACTTGGGCGACCCGGCAGGGCGACCGCGATGACCTACTATCTGCTGCTTTTCGCCGCCGGCTTCGCGGGCAGCTTCCACTGCATGGGAATGTGCGGGGGCTTCGCCTGCGCGCTCGGCCGCGACCCGCAGGGTCGCGTGGCGACCGTCGCACGCCATCTCCTCTACAATAGCGGCCGGCTGACGACCTACTGCTTCCTCGGCGTGCTTGCGGGCGCGCTCGGCCAGGTGCTCTGCACCCCACGCGGCTTGGCCGTGCCGCTCATGGGCGGCTCCCTCGATGCCGCCCAGCGCCTGTTGGCGGCCGTCGCCGGCCTCCTCATGATTGCCATGGCATTGCAATTTTTCGGCCTGCTGCAAGGGCTCCACCGCGCCGCCCTCGGCTTCGGCGGCGGCACCCTTGCGGGCTCGCTCCGCAGCCTGCTGACGACGCATTCGCGCGCCGCACCCCTCGCCTTCGGCGTCTTCAACGGCTTCCTGCCTTGTCCCCTGGTCTATGCCTTCGTCGCCCAGGCCGCGAGCAGCGCGGGCGCGCTGCCGGGTGCCTTGACCATGGCCGCCTTCGGCGCCGGCACCTTCCCCGCGATGCTGATGATGGGGGGCATCGGCAGGCTTGTCGGCCCGGTGGCGCGGCGGCGCGGCGTCTGGGTCGCCGGGGGCTTCATTCTCGTGCTCGGCCTCATCACGCTCGGTCGCGGCATCCTGCCCGACGTGATGCATATGGAGGCCGGGCTGCACGGAGCCCATTTCCTATGACGGCCTCGGCCGAGGCGCTTTGCAGCCATTGTCTGCTGCCGCTCGGCCGGCGCCCGATGCGGCGCGTTCTCAACGGCGAGGCCCGCGCCTTCTGCTGCTATGGCTGCTGCATCGCCTTCCAGGTGAAGGCCGGCAGCGGCGAGGAATCCGAGGCCGCATGGCTGCTGATCCGCCTGGGCATCGGGGGCTTCCTCTCGATGAACATCATGCTGTTCAGCCTCCTTTTTTATACCGACGCGCTTACCGGCGCGGATGCGCGCATCGTTCCCGGCATCGATCTGCTGCTATGGCTTCTGGCAACTCCGGTGCTGGTCATCCTTGGCGGACCGTTCTTCCGCGAGGCCTGGCAGGGTCTCCTGCAGGGGCGGCCGAACCCTGCTGCCCTCATCGCGCTCGGCGTCGGCGCCGCCTATGGCTATTCCGTTCTCGGCGTGCTCCAGCACGGCACGCATATCTATTTCGATACCGCCGCCATGGTGCTGATGTTCTTCACCTTGGGCCGCTATCTCGATGCGGTCGGCCGCGCCCGCGCGGCGCGCGACTTAAGCCCGCTTCTCGCGGCGGAGAGCGAGTGGGCGATGGTGCTCGAAGGGGGCTCGGAGCGGCGCCGGCCGGTGCGGGAGGTCACCGCCGGAATGCTGGTGCGCGCCAAGCCGAGCGAGCAAATCGCCGTCGACGGTATCGTCGTCGTGGGAGAATCGCATGTCGACGAGGCGGTGATGACCGGCGAGAGCCGGCAGGTGGCGAAGGGCCCGGGGGCCGCGGTAATAGCCGGCAGCATCAACCTCGATGGCACGCTCATCGTCCGCAGCAGCGGCGCCGGCAGCGAGACCCGCTGGGCGCAAATTTGCCGCTCCGTGCGCGAGGCGCTGCTGCGCCGCAGCCCGACCCAGCGCATCGCCGATCATGTGGCTGCGGCCTTCGTCCCGGTCGTGCTAGTCCTCGCAGGAGGGACCGTGCTCTATTGGGCGCAGCATGGGTCCTTCGATCAGGCGCTGCTCGCGGGCCTTGCGGTGCTTGTCGTGGCCTGCCCCTGCGCTGTCGGCCTCGCCGCCCCGCTTGCCACCTCGCTCGGTGTCGGCGGGCTGGCGCGGCATGGCTGCATCCTGCGCAGCCCCGGCGCGCTCGAGGCCCTTGCCGGCATTGGCCTGCTCGCCTTCGACAAGACCGGCACGCTCACCTCGGGCCGTGCGCGCCTCGTCGCGATCGAGAGCGACGGCGCCTCGACCGATGAGGTGCTGGCACGGGCTGCCGGACTGGAGCTTCATTCCGAGCATGGACTCGCGCGCGCGATCGTGGCGGCGTGCGCGGCGCGCGGGCTGCAACCGGCCGCGATCCAGGACGTCCATGTCCTGCCCGGTCGGGGTTTGCGCGGCCGGAGCCGAGGGCAGGTCGTCGCGGCCGGGACGGCCAAGCTGATGCGCGAGCTGGACTGGCCGCTTTCGCCGGTCTTGGACGAGCGCGCGCGGTCGTTCGAGGCGAGCGGCCATTCGGTCGTTCATGTCGGCTGGGGCGCGCGAGTCTACGCCGTGCTCGCGCTCGACGATACGCCGCTCGCCGAGGCGCGGTCGGTCATCGCGGCGGTTCGCCGCATGGGAATTGATGTGGCGCTTCTGACGGGCGATCTCCCCGAGGCGGCACGCCGCGTCGCGTTTGCGGTCGGGATCGACGATGTCGAGGCGACGCTGTCGCCGGAGGCGAAGCGCGCCAGCCTTGACGGCCGGCGCCGCTCCCATGGGATGGTGGCGATGGTCGGCGACGGCCTCAATGACGGTCCGGTGCTGGCCGGCGCGGATGTCGGCATTGCCGTCGGCTCCGCTACCGATCTCGCGCGCGAAACCGCGGAGCTCGTGCTGCCGGCGGAAGGCTTGTGGCTGCTGCCTTCGATTCTCGGCATGGCGCGGGCGGTGCGCACGACTATCCGCACGAACCTGGCCTGGGCCTTCGGCTACAATCTCATCGCCTTGACCCTCGCCGCCTGCGGCCTGTTGCAGCCGATCCTCGCGGCGGGGATCATGGCGGGCTCGAGCCTTCTCGTGGTGATGAACTCGCTCAGGCTGGAGCGCCTGCCCGGCCCTACGCCCTCCGCTCTCGCTCTCGCGCGGCTCCCGGCGATCGAGGAGGGCGTTCTGCGCGAGGAAGCCCCATCCAGCCGCCAGATCGCCGCCATTCCCGCGGCGCGCCAAGCGATCCTCGACGCGTAGAGCGATAGCCGCACGCGGCGTCGCTCTATTTCACTTGTCTCCGGCCGCTTGAGCGACGCACGGGCGTGTCGCGTTTCCACTTGACGTGAAAACGCTCTATGCCGGCGGCCCTAGCCGAATATGTCTCGGATCAATCCATCGTACCACGCCGCCGCATCGCGGGCGGCCTGGGCGCGCTCCTCGGCGCCGTCCTCGAGCTTGCTCGTCGAGCTCTCGACCGTCTCGATCCTCCCCGCCACCGCTTTGTAGCTGCCGGCGTTCCGCACCGCGTCGTCGGGCGCGATAAAGGTGAAGCAGCTGCTGGCCAGAGGCGGCGCGGCATAGGACGCTCCGCTGAAAGTTCGGGCGATGGCAAGCGCGCAGGCCTTGGCCTGGCTGTTGGCGGCGAAGGCGGATTTCGGCATCTCGCCCGCGTTGATCGCATCCCCGACGAGATGAATGCCGGGCTGCCGTGTTGACTCGAAGGTTACGGGATCGACCGGACACCAGCCCGAGCCATCGGTGAGCCCCGCCTCGAGCGCGAGGCGACCGGCGGTCTGCGGCGGGATGATGTTGGCGACGGCGGGCTTGAAGCTGTCGCCGCCTGTGATGACCGAACGGTTCTTCGCGTCGACGGCTTTGACGCCGTCGGTGAATTGCGCCGGCAGCCATTCGATCATTCCCGGATAGTGCCGCCGCCAGCCGTCCTGGAACAGATCTTGCTCGACGAAGTTGTCCTTGGCATCGAGGATCAGGATCTTGCAGCGCGGCTTGAAGCGCTTGAAATAGAAGGCGACGAGGGAGGCGCGCTCGTAGGGCGCGGGCGGGCAGCGCGAGGGGTTCGGCGGCGCCGCGAGGAGGAAAAGCCCGCCATCCTCCATGCTCTCCAGTTGCCGCCGAAGCAGCGAGGTCTGCGGCCCGGCCCTCCAAGCGTGGGGCATCGTCTCGGCGGCCGCCTCGTCATAGCCGAGGATGGCTGCGAAATTCAACGCTATGCCGGGAGCGATCACGAGGCGGTCGTAGGGTAGGCGCTTGCCGCCCTTGAGCCGCACCGACTTGCGCTCGGCATCGATCGCCTCGGCGGATTCGTAAATCACCGTGACGCCATGCCGCCCCGCAAGCGCGTCGTAGTTTTGCGTGAGCGATGAGAGCGATCGCAGCCCCGCCAGATAGAGACTGCTCAGGAAGCAGGTGACGTAAAGCGGCTGGGGCTCGATCAAGCTCACGTCGATTCCGCCGCCGAGCGCCAGATATCTGGCGACCGAGGCGCCGCCGGCGCCGCCGCCGACGACCAGAACACGCGGCTTTGCCCCGCCGCGTGCCGGGCGCAGGGGAAGCGCGGTCGCGAGCCACGCCGCGCCGGCAAGCAGGCCGAATTCCCGGCGCGTCCTGCGCAGCATTTTCAGGCGACGGTCAGCGTCAATTCCAGCTTATAGACCGCGCCGCCATCCTCCTCCCAGAGGAACTCGAGCCGTCCGCTCTCGGTCGCGCGCAGGAAGAACTCGAAATAGGGGTTCTCGGCGACGGCCTCGTGCAAATTCACGCTGAAGACCGCCCGGCCGTTGTAGCGGCAGGTGAATTTGTTGATGATATCGCGCGGAATTGTGCGGCCCAGCTTGTCGTGGCGCAGGCCGGTCTCCATCTGATGATTGATCAAGCTGCGCACCTTCACGATCTCGCCCTTGGCGGCGGCGCCTTGCACTTGCACGCGTTTCGTCGGCTCGACCATATTTCGCCTCCCCGAGCGGCCTCAAGCGCAGCCGTCTTTATCCACCTTGACCCATTTTTTGGCCATCAGAAGCGTGCCGTCGCTCATCTCGGCGACCGCGAAGATGAATTGGGGCTGTGAGACGCGAATGCGCGTCGTCACGCGCGCGCGGCCACTGCCGGGCGTGAATTGAAAGCCGGCCACCTCGACCAGCGGATTTTGCGGCGCAAAGACGCGCACCCCGCGCACATGCTCGGCCTCGGTCATCGCGCTTGCGACCTCGAGCGCGAAGGGAACGCCGTAGCCGTTCTCGAAGACCGCGGGCATCTCGATGCGGACGCGGTCCGATTCGAGGGGTGTTCTGCCGACAAGCCGGGTGACGAGCGCTAGGGGCTCGTCGCTCTCGGCGATCGCGCGGGGCGCGGCGAGAGGGAGGCCCATAAGGCCGATCCCGCCTGCCCAAAGCGTCTTGATTAGGGTGCGGCGCCCAAGGGCGCTCGCTTGCGTCTCCTCGCCCACGCTAGCCTCTCTTCAGCGCCGCCAGATGGGGACAATTGCCAGGATGCGAAACGCCTCGTTCGGCTTTCGAGCCTATTGGACAGGCTTTTCAGAATTATTGTAAGTCTAGGTCGAAACGTCAAGCTTGTAAACTAAGACGTGGACATATGTGGACTCATAAAGCCGCAGCTATATGTGTCGCTTTTGCCGCGCTGGCCGCACTCTGCCTGGCGATCACGCGCGAGTATATGGACCGGTCACAAAATAGCACCAGATTGGAGGATTATTTGTCCCCCGCAATAGTTGATATTAGACAATGATATGCGACTGTTCGATAACGCAGGCGCCAATATTCGGATCCAATCCATGGCCACGACGTTTGGCTTAGGACCATCAACCGCCCGGTGGCGTGGCGCAAGCTAAGCAACGCCGTCCAATCGTCCGTTGGTTCAGGAATCTCCCGGAGTCCTGAGTTTCCCCCTTTTTATAGACGGGAAATTGAAGCGAAAAGCCGGGTGCTGTCCGGGACAGCACCAAAAGCCGAAACCCAACATGCGCTACGATCTCGGCTTCATCGACCTGGAGCAGAAGACCTTGCAACCCCTCGACAACCCCTTCGGCCCAGGGTTGTCACCCATGTCTTAGGTACGTTCCGTTACCCATGTCTCCGGGCCGGACAAGCGACAGGCTGGCGGAGGGGGTGGGATTCGAACCCACGATAGGGTTTCCCCTATACACGCTTTCCAAGCGTGCGCCTTAAGCCACTCGGCCACCCCTCCGGAAAGGCGCGGCAGCTTAGCAAAGGAGCATCCGTGCGCCAATAAAGCGCGCGTGCGAACGTGCGCCAAGCGCGAGGTCGGCGATTTCCATTGCCATCGGGCGCCATCGATAGCAAATTCCCCTCACGGCCGGGCGGTAACCCGGCGGGGAGACGTGATGATCATTTTACAGATCATTGCCTGGATTCTCATCGTGGCGGCGTTTCTCGTCGTGGGCGAGGAGGCCTATGTGTGGGCCGTCTCGGGCAGCTTTCACGTCCATGCTTTGGGCGAGCTCTGGTACAGCCTCAACCGCGAGAGCCTCAATCTCTTTCAGGCGGGCGTGCAGCGCCATCTCTCGCCCTGGCTGTGGGATCATGCGATCCAGCCGGTGCTTCTGATGCCGGCCTGGATGGTGCTCGGCGTGCCGGGCGTGTGCTTACGCGTGCTGATCGGCCTGCGCTCGGCCTTCGTCGCCACCGCGCAGGGCGCGCCACGCAAGCCGCGCAGCTTCCGCTGAGCGGTCAGTCGCCCATCTTGAGCGCGGCCAGGAAGGCCGATTGCGGGATCTCGACCTTGCCGAACTGGCGCATGCGCTTCTTGCCCTCCTTCTGCTTCTCGAGCAGCTTGCGCTTGCGCGTCACGTCGCCGCCGTAGCATTTCGCGGTCACGTCCTTGCGCAGCGCCGAGACCGTCTCGCGCGCCACGACGCGGCCGCCGATGGCCGCCTGGATCGCGATCTTGAAGAGCTGGCGCGGGATCAGCTCCTTGAGCCGCTCGCAAAGCAGCCGGCCGCGCTGCTCCGCGCGGCTGCGATGGACGATGATGGCGAGCGCGTCCACCGGCTCGGCGTTCACCAGGATCGAGAGTTTGACGAGGTCGCCCTCGCGATAGCCCTCGATCTGGTAATCGAAGCTGGCATAGCCGCGGCTGATCGACTTGAGCCGGTCGTAGAAGTCGTACACCACCTCGTTGAGCGGCAGCTTGTAGATCAGCATGGCGCGACTGCCGGCATAGGTGAGCTCGACCTGCTCGCCGCGGCGCTCGGTGCACAGCGCGAGCACGGCGCCGAGATAGTCGTCGGGCAGCAGGATGGTGGCGCGGATCCAAGGCTCCTCGATATGGTCGATGCGCACCGGGTCCGGCATGTCGGCGGGATTGTGCAGCTCGATCACGTCGCCATTGTTGAGGTGGATGCGGTAGACCACGCTCGGCGCGGTGGCGATGAGCTCGAGGTTGAATTCGCGCTCGAGCCGCTCCTGGATGATCTCCATATGGAGAAGGCCGAGAAAGCCGCAGCGGAAGCCGAAGCCCAACGCCGCCGAGGTCTCGGGCTCGAAATGGAAGCTCGCGTCGTTGAGCCTGAGCTTGGCGAGGCTGTCGCGGAGCTGCTCGAAATCGTTGCTGTCGAGCGGGAAGAGTCCGCAGAAGACGACCGGCACGCTCGGCTTGAAGCCGGGCAGGGGTTCGGCGCAGGGCCGCCGGTCCTCGGTCAGGGTATCGCCGATGCGACAGTCGGCGACCGACTTGATGCCGGCGGTGATGAAGCCGATTTCGCCGGGCCCGAGCTCGTCCACCGTAGCCATCTTGGGCGTGAAGATGCCGACGCGGTCGGCCTCGTGCACGGCGCCGGTCGCCCACATCCTGACCTTCATGTTCCGCCGCAGCGCACCGTCCTTGATGCGTACCAGGATGACGACGCCGAGATAGGGGTCGTACCAGCTGTCGACCAGTAGCGCCTTGAGCGGGGCGTCGCGCGTCCCCTTGGGCGGCGGCAGGCGCTTGACCAGCGCCTCGAGCACCTCCTCGATGCCGAGGCCCGTCTTGGCGGAGATCGGGATGGCGTCGCTCGCGTCGAGGCCGATCACCTCCTCGATCTGCTGCTTGACGCGCTCGGGCTCGGCCGCGGGCAGGTCGATCTTGTTGAGCACCGGCACGATCTCGTGACCGGCCTCGACGGCGAGATAGGCGTTGGCGAGCGTCTGCGCCTCCACGCCCTGGCTCGCATCCACCACCAGGAGCGAGCCCTCGCAGGCGGCGAGCGAGCGGCTCACCTCGTAGCTGAAATCGACATGGCCGGGCGTGTCCATGAGGTTGAGCTCATAGGTCTCGCCGTCGCGTGCCAGATAGACGAGCCGCACGGTCTGCGCCTTGATAGTGATGCCGCGCTCGCGCTCGATATCCATGCTGTCGAGCATCTGGTCGCGGAACTCGCGTGCCGACACGCCGCCGCAATGCTGGATCAGGCGATCCGCCAGGGTGGACTTGCCGTGATCGATATGGGCGATGATGGCGAAGTTGCGGATATGGGCGAGGTCGGTCATTTCGCCGTCGAGGGGAAGAGCTTGTCGAGCCTGAGCCGCGGGTCCGGCTCCGGCGGCAGGCGCATCACCGCGCTCGTGCGCAGCACGATCTTCTCGCCCACCGCCAGCAGGCCTTGCGCGAAGACGAGATTGCGCGTGACCCGCAGCACCTCGCATGTCCCCTCGATCCAATCGCCGAGCTCGGCGGGCGCGATGAAGTCCGCCTCCAGCTTGATGGTGGGCAGGAAGCGTTGCAGCTTCTTCTCGAGATTGGCGCCGATCGCCAGCAGCATGTCGGCGAGCGTCATCAGCATGCCGCCATGGCAGACCCCGCGCGGATTGCAATGGCGCTCCTCGACGCGGAAGCCCAGCGTGAAGCGGCCCTCCCGCATGCGGCCGTATAGCGGGCCGTTGACGGCGAGGAATTGTGTCATCGGAATCTCGATGAAGCCGGGCGGGACGGTCGGCATGTCCATGGCGCGGCTTGTAGCATCGCGCTCGCCGCACCGCAACATGAGGGCGCCACCCCTTATGCCGCGCGCTCGTACACGCCCGCCGCGGTGACGACGCAGTCGATGCGCCGGTCAAGCAGCGCCCGTGCGCATTCCTCGGGCCGATTGACGATCGGCTCCTCATGCACGTTGAAGCTCGTGTTGATCAGAACCGGCAGGCCCGTCCGTGCGCGATAGGCGGCGATGATGTCGTAATAGAGCGGGTTCTGGGGCCGCGCGACGAGCTGCGGCCGCGCCGTGCCATCGACATGCACGACGGCAGGGATACGCTCGCGCCAGCCCTCGCGCACGGCGCAGGTCACGGTCATGAAGCGCGCGGCATAGAGCGTGCGCCGATCGAGCGTGAAGACGCGCTCCGCTTCCTCCGCCAGCACGACCGGCGCGAAGGGCATGAATTCGGTGCGTTCGAGGCGCTGGTTGAGCGTGCGGTTGATGCTCGCATCGACGGGTGCGGCGAGGATCGAGCGGGCGCCCAGCGCGCGTGGGCCGTATTCCATGCCTTGCGTGAAAAGGCCAAGAATGCGGCCTGCTTGCAGAAGCTCGGCCGAAGTCTCGACCGGCCGCTCCGAGATCCTCGCGAACCGCGCATCGCCGCCGAGGAGCGCATCGATCGCGGCACCCCAATCGCGCCCGTAATAAAGATGCTCGAGCCGGCTGCGCGCGGCGAGCCAGGCCTCGAGCCCGTCGCGCTCGAGCAGGTACTGCAATACGCCGCCCGCGGCCAGCCCCTGATCGCTCATGGCGGGATAGACGAAGATCTCCTCGACCGGCATCTCCTCGGCAAGGCGCTGGTTGAGCAGCACGTTCGCGAAGACGCCGCCCGCGAGGCCGAGATGGCGCACGGGATATTGCGCGAGAAGCCGCCGCACCGCCTCGAGCACGACATCTTCGAGGAGCCGCTGCACCGAGCAGGCCACGTCCGCCGGCGCCACGCCCTTGGCAAGATCGAAGACATATTGCCGCATCGCGGGATAGCTCGGAAAGTCGCTGCGGATCTCGCCGGCGGCGTCGATCGAGAAATGCTCGGCCAGCTGCCGAAGGAGGACCGGCTTTCCCATCGCGGCAAGCCCGGTCAGCTTGCCTTCATGGCGGTTGATGCGATAGCCGAGCGCCTGGGTGGCGTAGCCGTAGACGAGGCCGAGGCTGTCGATGCGCGTGGGGCGTTGCAGCTCCTCGTCGCCGCCGAAGAGCGTGTGCAGTCGGCCCTCCCGGAAGACACGGATGCTGTATTGCGCGTTGTCGCCACCGCCGTCGGCGGTATAAAGCAACGCGTCGTGCCAGTCGGTATGGAAGAGCGTCGGCAGCGCATGGGCGAGATGGTGGTTGAAGAAGCGAAGGGGGAGGCCAGGCCGCAGGCCGAGATCGGCGCGCAAGGCGGCGCCGTCCAGCATGTTCTCGGAATCGGTGCGGGCATAGCGCATGCATTCCCGCTCCATGCTCTTCTGCTTCTCTTTGCCGACGGCGGCGCGGAGCTTGCTTTCGATCAGTCTTCCAAGCGGCAGATGGGTATAGTAGCGCGCGGGGAAGGCGGCGCGGCCGAGTGCCACGGCGTCGACCGCGCGAGCGTCGCGTCCGGCGATCGCGAGGCATTCGGCGATCGCCTCGACGGGCAGGCGGCCGCCGTCGATCTTGCGCCGCGTGAGCCGCTCCTGCGCCACGGCCGCGACCATGCGGTATTCGTCGAACAGGGCCGCGCAGGCGTCGTGATAGCCCGAATGAATGCCGAGGATGAGCATGAAACGAGCGCTCAGGTCCTGAGCGTGGCTCCCGTGGCCTTCGCCACGGCCGCGACGATCTTCTTGCCGATGGCGTCGATCTCCATCTCGGTCAGCGTCCGCTCCATGGGCTGGAGGCGCACGCCGAGCGCGAGGGACTTCTTGCCCGCCGGAACGCCCGGTCCGCTATAGACGTCGAAGATGGAGACCTCGGTGATAAGCGTGCGGTCCGCGCCGCGCGCCGCGCGCAGCAGCGCTTGGGCTTCGACCTGCTCGTCCACCACGAAGGCGAAATCGCGCTCGACCGGTTGGAACGGCGAGGCCTTGAGCAAGGGCCTTGTCTTGCTCGCCTTGGCGCGCGGCAAGGGCAGGCGGTCGAGGAAAAGTTCGAAGCCCACCATCGGCCCCTTCACATCCATCAGCTCCAGCGCGTCGGGATGCAGCGTGCCGAACCAGGCTAGGATCACGTCGCCGAGCATGACCGCGCCCGATTGGCCGGGATGGTACCAAGTGGGCGCTTCCGTCAGGACCTGGAGCTCGGCTGGGCCTCCTGCCTCGAGGATGGCGGCGATGGCGTCGGCCTTGGCGTCGAAGGAATCGACGACGCGCGGCGGCTGTGCCCAATGGCGTGGACCCGTGCGCCCGGCGCGCAAGCCCGCGGCCACGGTCGCTTGGCCGTCGGGAGTGTCGTGAACGAATTGCGGTCCTACCTCGAAGAGCGCCAGATCGGCAAAGCCGCGATCGGCATTGCGGCCGGCCGCCGCGATCAGGTTGGGCAGGATCGAGGGGCGCATGGCGTCGAGGTCGCCCGACATGGGATTGGCGAGCTCGAGCAGTATCGTGCCGCCGAAATGGCCGACGAGCCGCTTCGGCATGAAGGAGGGGGTCACCGCCTCCATGAGGCCGCGCGCGGCGAGGCCGCGTTTCACCGCGCGCACGCGGCGCTGGCCCGGCGTCAAGGCAAGCCGCGGCAACGCCGTCTCGGAGGGCAAAGGCACGGGCTCGATCGCGTCATAGCCGTGAATACGCAGAACATCCTCGATGAGGTCCGGCTCGCCGCCGACATCGCCGCGCCAAGGCGGGGGGACGACCACGATGCGCTTGCCCTCCTCGCGCGTCTCGTAGCCGAGCGCCTCCAGGATGCGGCGCTGCGCCGCCGGCGGCAGGTCGAGCCCGCCGAGCGTGCGACAGCGCTCCGGCCTGAGCGCGAACTCGCGGCGCCATTCCGGCAAGGCGCCCGCGCTCACGACCTCGCTCGCCTCGCCGCCGCAAAGCTCCTGGATGAGGCGCGCCGCCACCTCTGCCCCCCATAGGGCCGAGGTCGGGTCGAGCCCGCGCTCGAAGCGGTAGCGCGCGTCCGATTCGATCTGCAGCTTGCGCCCCGTCGCGGCGGTGCGAACCGGATCGAAGAGGGCCACCTCGAGAAAGACCTCGCGAGTGGCCTCGCCGACGCCGCTCGCCTCGCCGCCGATGACGCCGGCCAGCCCATGGATGCAGTCGCCGTCCGAGATCACGGTCATGCCCTTGTCGAGCTCGTAGCCCTTGCCGTTGAGCGCCGCGAAGCTCTCGCCCCTGCGCGCGAAACGCATCGCGAGATCGCCTGCGAGCTTCCCGGCGTCGAAGACATGGAGCGGCCGGTTGAGATCGAAAGTCACGTAATTGGTGATGTCGACCAGCGCCGAGATCGGCCTGAGGCCGATGGCGCGCAGCCGATCCTGCATCCAGCGCGGGCTCGGGCCGTTCTCGAGGCCGCGAAAATATCGCCCGGCCACGAACGGGCAGGCGCGCTCCTCGCCTTCGGGCAAGGCGAGGCGCCATCTGATCGGGCTCGCGAAGCGGCCCGGCAACGGCTCGGTACGCGGATCGGGCTTGAGCCTGCCTAGGCCGGCTGCCGCGAGATCGCGCGCAATGCCGCGAACGCCCAGGCAATCGGCGCGGTTGGGCGTGATCGCCACGTCGAACACCGGGTCGTCAAGGCCTGCGATCTTGGCGAAAGGAGCGCCCAAGGGCGCATCCGCCGGCAGCTCTATGATGCCCTCGTGGTCTTCGGAAAGCCCCATCTCGTGCTCGGAGCAGAGCATGCCGCTCGAACTCGACGCCGCGGATCACGCCCTTCTGCAGATCGAGCCCGGTGCCCGGGATATGGGTGCCCACGGGCGCGAAGACGCCCTTCATCCCGCTCCGCGCGTTGGGCGCGCCGCAGACCACCTGCACCCGCGCGTGGCCCGTATCGACGATGCAGACGCGGAGCCTGTCGGCGTTGGGATGGGTCTTCACCTCGACGACATGGGCCACCACGAAGGGCGCCAGCGCGCGAGCGCGGTCGATCACCGCCTCGACCTCGATGCCGATCGCCGTGAGGCGGGCGGCGATCTCCTCGACCCCCGCCTCGCTGTCGAGATGGTCCTTGAGCCAGCCCAGCGTCAGCTTCATCGGCTCAGGCCCCCGACGAGGCTCGGCACGTCGAGCGGCATGAAGCCGTAGCGGCGCAGCCAGCGCAGGTCGGCCTCGAAGAAGGTGCGCAGGTCGGGAATGCCGTATTTCAGCATGGCGATGCGCTCGATTCCCATGCCGAAGGCGAAGCCCTGATATTCGTTGGGGTCGATATTGCCCGCCTCGAGCACCTTGGGATGGACCATGCCGCAGCCGAGGATTTCAAGCCAATCGCCGCCCGCGCCGATCCTGAGCTCGCCGCCCGCGCGGCTGCAACCGATATCGACCTCCGCCGAGGGCTCGGTGAAGGGGAAATGGCTGGGGCGGAAACGGACCGGGACGTCGGGCAGCTCGAAGAAGGCGCGGCAGAACTCGATGAGGCAGCCCTTGAGGTGGCCCATATGGGTCGTCTTGTCGACCACCAGGCCCTCGACCTGATGGAACATGGGCGTATGGGTCATATCGCTGTCGCGGCGATAGGTGCGGCCGGGCGCAATGATGCGAAGCGGGGGCTTCTGCGCCTGCATGGTGCGGATCTGCACGGGCGAAGTATGGGTGCGCAGCAGCTTGCGCTGCCCTTGGACGCCCTCCTTCAGATAGAAGGTGTCGTGCATCTGGCGGGCCGGATGCTCGGGCGGAATATTGAGGGCGGTGAAATTGTAGAAATCGTCCTCGATGTCCGGCCCCTCGGCGATCGTGAAGTCCATCTCGCCGAAAATGGCGGCGATCTCGTCGATGGTTTGGCTGATGGGATGGACACGGCCCTGGCTCTCGGGTCGCGCCGGCAGCGTCACGTCGACGCGCTCGCGCGCGAGCCGCGCCTCGCGCTCGGCGCGGTCGAGCTGGGCCTTGCGCGTCTCGATCGCGCCCGCGAGCGCATCCTTGAGCAGGTTGAGCGCGCGGCCGGCCTCCTTGCGCGCCTCCGCATCGAGCGCGCCCAGACCCTTCATGAGCTCGGTGATCCGCCCCTTGCGGCCCAATGCGGCGACGCGTAGCTCCTCGAGGGCGGCGAGAACTCGAGGCCGCCGCCGCCGCATTCATCAGATCGTCTTTCAGGGTCTGGATGTCTTCCATTGCCGGATTGCCGCCGCTTGCGGATCGAATCAGGGTCTCACAGAAGCAAAAAGGGGCCTTGTCGCCAAGGCCCCTTTGTCGCCTCGTCGGTGGGGCTGGATCAGCCTGCCTTGCCGAGTGCGGCCTGGGCCTGGGTGATGAGCGCCTTGAAGGAATTGGGTTCGCGCGCCGCGAGATCGGCCAGCACCTTCCGGTCGAGCTCGATGCCCGCCGCCTTGAGCCCATGCATGAAGGTCGCATAGGTCATGCCGGCCTCGCGCGCCCCCGCATTGATGCGCTGGATCCATAGCGCGCGGAAATCCCGCTTGCGGTTGCGCCGGTCGCGATAGGCGTATTGCAGCGCCTTCTCGACCTTCTCCAGCGCGATGCGGAAGGAGCTGTGATTGCGGTCGCGATAGCCCTTGGCCAGCTTGAGAAGCTTCTTGCGCTTGGCGTGCCGGGCGGGGGAGACGGTTGAGCGTGCCATGGTCAGCCTCTGAGATAGGGCATGTAGGACTTGACCTGCCGCTCGTCGCCCTTGCGCAGCGTCGTCGTGCCGCGCGCCGTGCGCTTCATCTTCTGGGAGCGCTTGCGCAGATTATGGCGCTTGAAGGCATGCGCCACCTTGATTTTGCCGGTGGCGGTACGCGCGAAGCGCTTCTTCGCCCCGGACTTGGTCTTCAGCTTGGGCATTTTGCGCATCCTCGAGTTGGTGACGCTTCGGAGCGGGGAGGCATGCCCTTTCAGCCCTGCCGCTCGTGGGAAGGCGGGTTTATATCGATTGTCGGGGGGAAGCGCAAGGATCGCGGGCTACTTCGTGCAGGGCGATCGCACGGCTACTTCGTCTCCAGGACCGTAACCGCGTCCCAAGGGGCGGGCGGGGGGTCGGCGAGCCAGCGCCGCGCGCGCTCGGCAAATAGTCGCGCCGCCGCATCCTCGGTCGCGAGAACCTCGAAAAGCCGCGCCGCCGCCTCGAAGCGCCCGGCGCGATATTCGGCGAGCGCCTCGGCGAAAGCCAGCCCCGCCTGGGCGCGCTCGGGCCTAGTCGCGCCCGCGAGCGCCAGCGGCTCGAAGATGGTGACGGGCTGGCCGCGGCCCATGACGCGCACGCGGTCGATCTCGCGCCATTCGATGGTGTCGCCCGCCGCCTCCCGCGTCGAGGCGGCCGCGAGGATGGCCGTGCCGTAGAGCTTATTCGCTCCCTCAAGCCGCGCGGCGAGGTTCACGTTGTCGCCCATGGCGGTGTAGTTGAAGCGCCGCCGAGAGCCGATATTGCCGACCAGCGCCTCGCCGCTATTGAGCCCGATTCGCGCGCGCAGATGACGGCCCTTGAAGGCCGGGGATTCGCGATTGAGCGTTTCGAGCCGGCCGCGGCAGGCGAGCGCCGCGCGCGCGGCATGGAGCGCGTGCCGGGGATCGTCGAGCGGCGCGCCGAATATCGCCATGATGGCGTCGCCGACATATTTGTCGACATAGCCGCCCTCGCTTTCGATGATCTCGGTCATCGCGGTGAGATATTCGTTCATGAGCGCGACGAGCTCGCCCGCCGCCATATGCTCGGAGAGCGCGGTGAAGCCCGCCAGGTCGGAGAAGAAGATCGTCACCACGCGTTGCTCGCCGCCGAGCTCGGGCAACCGGTCCGAGGCGAGCATGCGATCGATCAGCGCCGGCGTCAGATAGAGCGAGAAGCTCGAGCGCAGCAGCCGCCTGGCGCGATCCGTTACGATGATGCGGTAGCCGAACAGGAGCGCGAAGGCGAGGGCCGCGCCCAGCGCCGGCGCCAAGAGCGGCAAGACGAGGCCCGCGCGGAACGCTGCGGTCGCGAGCATGGCCCAAAGGAGCGCGCCGGCGAGGAGTGCTGCGGCCGCACTGAGCGGGGGCAGCCGCAGCGCGAGCCAGGCGGCGCAGAGCGTGAGCAAAAGCAGGATCGCCCAATCCGCGGTCGGGCCCGCCGCGCGTAGCGCGTCATGCTGCAGGAGATTGTCGATCGCCGTCGCGAAGACGTAGACGCCAGGGATCGTGTCGCGCACGAGATCGCGGCGGAAGAGGTCGTTCCGCGGCGGCAGGACGCAGCGCGCGCCCGTGGCCGGGTGCTCGGCCGTGGTGATGAAGCGCTTCGAGGTGAGCTTGCGGTCCTCGACGTCGAGCACGGCGCCGAGCAGCACGACCTTGCCGGTGAAATGGGCGCGGAAGAAATCCGCGTCCTTCTTCGCGGCGCAGGCTTCCAGATCGGCGAAGGAATAAGTGGGAATCGCGTCGCCGTCGGCGAAATTGACGATCATCGCGTTGCGCTCGGCGCCGGGGATCTCGTAGCCCGCGAGCCTGTATCCTCCGTCGGCCAGGCGCTCGGGCGCCATGCCCACCGCCCGCGCTGCGAGATCGAGCGCGAAGGAGGGCTCGGGGACCGCGGCCGCCGCCTTGCCCTCGCGCTCGAAGGTGAGCGGTACGCGGCGGATCACCTCGTCCAGGTCGCGGAAGAGATTGACCGAGCGGATGTTGCGCTCTCCCACGGCGAAGATCTGCGCCGGGTAAGGGTGGATGGGAAACTGCTGGTGCTGCACTTCGCCGAGGATCACCTTGTCCGCGCGCGCCGCATTGTGCAGCGCCATGAGGTAGTCTCGATCGAAGCCCGGCACGAGGCGCTCTATCGATGTGGGGTAGATGACGTCGAAGCCCACCGCCTTGACGTCTGCCGCGATCAGCGCGTCGAGGACCTCGGCGATCTGGTGCGTCCAAAGCGCGCTCGGCAGCTCGGTGAAGGTCGGGGTGCGGTAGGTCTCCTCGTCGATCGCCACGACCACGGCCGGCGACGCCGCCGCCGCGCGGACCGAGGGCGCTATCTCGTGGCGCAGCCAGAACAGAAGATCGAGGGAGAGTCCGGCCAGCGGGCGCAAGGCGAAAAGCCCGACGCAGGCGGCTACCAGGATGGCGATGAGCGCTGCCGCCAGCCAGTCGCGCGGGCGCGGTGCCTCGGTCTTGCCGCGCGATTTCACAAGCGGAGCAGCCGTCCCGCGAGCGGCGACGCGCCCGGCCTTGCGTCCGGATCGATCCTGAAGACGATGCTGCGGCCGTTGGCGCTGGCGCGATAGACGCCGCCGGGAACCAGCGACCTGCCGTCCTTGGCGAAATCATAGAATGTCCCGCGCATGAGCCGCGCCGCGGCGATATCGAGCTCGATGCGCTCGCCGTGCTGGTCGAGGCGCTCGATCACCAGCCGCCCGCCGCCTGCGAGATCGATAAGGGGGCAGAGGCCGTAGAGCGTCTTTGCCACAGCCCCTTCCGCCGGCTTGCCCGGTGCCGCGCGAAACACCACGGTGCCGCTTTGCGAGGCCTGCTCGGCGGTGAGGTTGAGCTTGCCGCCGTCGCACTGCACTTTCTCGCGCCTGACCTTGCCGCCGGCGATGCTGCTTTCCTCGGTGCCGATGGTGACGATGCCGCCCGAGATCGTCTCGCGCTCGCAAGAGCCGAGATAATCCACCACCAAGCCGTCCTTGGGCCCAAGCTTGATCACCTTGCCCGCCGCCAGATAATCCATGGAGACGACGCCGGGGGGCGTGCCCATGACGTCCTCGACGAGCGCCACGGGACCGCCCGCGAGCGCCGGGCCCGCGACGAGGATACCGGCAACCACAGCCGCGCCGATCGATGCCATGCGTCTCATCTTGCAACTCTCTTTTCGGCCTGCCTCAGCTTGCCCGCCCGCCGCCGCCGTCGCCGACGAGAGAGAAGGGCGCCCAGAATATCGGATGAGCATAACTGAAAATCACGGTCTTTTGCGCATCGGTCCGCCCGCCGCTATCGACCATCGCCAACATCGCCTGGCGCAGGGCTTCGGCGCGGCTCAGCGCCTGATTCTCCGCCTGGCGCCGGAACAGGTCCGTCGTCAGAGCCCGCGCCGAGGTCGTCTCGACCGGCCAGTTCGACACCAGGATCGCCCGCGTTCCGGCATAGAAGAATGCTAGGCCCAGGCCCGAGACCGCCTCGGCGCCGGCGCCATTGCCTGCGGCCGTATTGCAGGCCGAGAGCACGACCCAGTCGGCATTGAGCTTGAGGCCCAGGATCTTCGTCATGGTGAGGAGCCCGTCGCCCTCGACTCCCGCGACCTGCGGCGCCGAGAGGGCCAAGGCCGGCTCGGCGAGGCCGTCGAGATCGCCCGGCACCAGCCCATGGGTCGCGAACATCACCACCTTGCGGTCGTCGAGCTTCATCGTCCGCACCTGATGCTCGTTCGCCTTGGCGCCGAGGAACACGTCCGCCACGGGATCGGCCTTGAGGGCGAGGGCGACGTCGCGCACCTCCTCGGCGGTCTCCGGCAGGCGCGGCAGAAGCGCGAGCTGCGCGTCGTCGATCTTCTCCGTCTTGGGGACGTTGCGCAGATGCAGGGGAATGCCGCGCATGCCGAGGGCTGGCGGCGCCCCGCGTCTCGACCTGCGCCAGCTGCGTGGCACCGCGCGCGGCGTCCTGGGCGCTGAACCAGGGATCGCCGAAGCCGGCGAAGGGCTTGCGCCCGGCCGAGGCCGGCGGGAGGGCGCGCAACGTGGCGAGCGAGGTGACCGACGGCAAATCCGTGATCGCCACCTGGCGCAGCAGCCACGCCACCTTGCGATAGGAGGAGAAGGGCGGCTGACCCTTCTGCTCCGGCTCGAGGCTCGCGGGCGTGGTCACGAGCAAGGCCAAGGGAAGCTGCGCCAGCGCGCCATGGGAGACGACGAGCAGGCTCTTGGCGCCCCTCCATCCCGCCTCGACCGGCTTGAGCAGCAGGCTGTAAAGCCGATAGGCCAAGGCGACGTCGAATGGCGGGATCTCGGCCAAGGTCGAGGCGTTGGGGTCGAGCGCCTTGCGCAGCTTGGCCACGATGCTCTCGACCTCCGCGCGCTTGAGCTGCACGGCGGCGAAGGACAAGGCGCCTTGCTTGGGCACCGCCCAGACATAGGTGCGGTCCTCCGCCACGTAGGTCGCGATCAGCGCCTCGCCCGGCTCGAGCGCCCTCTGCGCGTCCTCCACCGTCGCCGGCCGCGGATCGATCAGATTGGCGTAGTCGGGAAAGCGCCGCCCGATCTCCGCCCGCAAAGTGGCCCGCGCCGCCCGGAGTTGATCGATCTGGACGCGCAGCGCGTCGATCGCCTTGGGGTCCTGCTGATCGGCCGGCAGGGCAAGCACGTTTGCGACCAGGCCGGTCAAGGCCGCCGCCTGCTTCTGCGCATCCTGCTCGCGCCGCACCATGTCGACGAGGTCGGGCGCGCCGGCGGCGGCCCGCGCGGCGGATGCCGCCAATGCGCGCTGCACCGCCCCGCCCCGCGCCGCGTCGGCGATATGAAAGGCTTCAGCCATCGTGTCGGCGCCGCGCTGATCGGCGAGCAGCGCCAAGTAATCCTCGAGAATCAGATGCAACCGCACATCCTTCGTACCGCCGGCCTCGTTGTCGTCAGCCGATTGGCGCGAGGCCTGCAGCAGGAGGGGGATGGCGGCGCGAAATTCCGTCAGCGCCGACTGACGGTCTCCCTTCGCCGCCAGTGCCGCGGCATAGATGCCGCGCGCCTCCGCCGTATCGTAATGCTTCTCGCCAAGCGTCTTGGCGCGACCCTCATAGGCCGCGCGAGCGACGGCGACCGCCTCCTCGCTCCGCCCCGCGCGCCTGGCCGCGATGGCGTAGTTGATGTTGGCGCCGACGAGGCCGTGCAGGAGCTGCGGGTCGCCCGCGAGGCCCTGGCGCATCAGGTCGAACTGCTGCAGGGCCTCGTTCCATTTCTGCTCGTCGACGAGGGTGCCGGCGAGATTGCGCCGCGCGTAGCTCAGCACCACGGAGTCGGGACCATGGCCGAGTCCGAGATAGATGTCGATCGCCGCGCGGTCGAGCTTCTCTGCTTCGGCGTTGCGTCCTTGATCGGCGATGACGGCGCCCAGGTTCATTACCATGATCGCCACCTCGTCCGAGGCGCTGCCGCGCATGTGAAGCTCGCCCAATAGCGCTTTCCGCGCCGCGACCTCGGCCTCGATGAGGCGGCCCTGCCGCGCCAAATTGAGCGAGAGATCGCGCGTCACGAAATCGAGGCTCGTCTCGCGCGTGCCGGGCGGCGCTTTGTCCATTCCCGACTTGGCATCCTCGATGACGATGACGAGCTCGGCCATCACGCGGCGGTACGTCGTCTCGGCCTCGGCGAGCTTGCCCTCGCGGTTCAGCACGTCCGCCTGCGCCCAATCGACGAAGGAGCGCCATAGGACCCAGGGCTTGCTGCCGCGCGCGTTCTGGCGCGCGTAGCTCATCAACGACTCCATCTTCGCGACCATGGCGTGCGCCGTCTGGAGGTCGCCGAGCTGCAGATAGAGGCTGGTCAGGTTGTAATATTCGGCGAAAAGATGGCCCCAAACTTTCGTGCCCGACTGCGCCGCGTCGACCGCCGCCTCGCGAACGGCGATGGCGTTGCGCAAATGGCCGGCGCGTACCTCGGCGATCGCCAAGAGACTGCTATCGACGAGATATTCGTCGAGGTAGGTGCCGCGCGAGGGCGAAAGCAGCTCGACCGCCTTGCGGTAATCGGCGAGGCGCTGGGCGCTGCGCCCGATATCGCCGGCCGCGGTGCCTCGCTCGAAATAGAACCGCGCGGCCGTCTCTCCTGAAGCTCCTGCCGCCGGCTGGGCATCGGCCTCGGCCTTTGCCGCGGCCGCCTTCGCGGGATCGGGCTTCGTCTGCTCGAGGACGGCCGTAATGTCGGAGATCGTGCGCGGCGGGGCCGCGAAACCCTGCGCCTCCATCTGCGCCGTGATCCGCTTGGCGTCCTCGAGGGAGAGGCCGGTGTCGTCGGCGCGCGCGCCCGCCGGCGCGAGCGAGGAGATGAGCAATGCGATGACCGGCGCGCTTGCCCCGCGCCAAAGAAGGCTTCGCGGGCACCAGTCGAACAAGGACATGAATGCTCTCCGACCGCCGTTCGCACGCCACGCCTCTGCTGCGCGCGGCGGCGCCCTGCAAAGGATTCATCGATGTTGAATTCTACGTCTTTCCGCCCTCGGCGGAAGCGATTTCGGTCACCTGTGCGACGCGCCGCCCGTGCGCCGCGGTATCAGGACCGTGTAATCAAGCTCCAGAACAATCGCGGGATCGGCCTTGCCGTCGGCTCCCTTGTCCGGGAAATCCGCACAAGCGCGGTCCTTCGCCGCCAGGGTACGCAGCCGCAGCGCGCCGACATCCCGCCGCCCGGGCAACTCCCAGCGCTCCAGCACCTCGCTCCAGGCATAGATCGTGTCGCCGGCAAAGGTCGGATTGACATGGCGGCCGCCATTGATGGCGGCGATCTTGAAGCCATTGGCGAGGCCGTTGAAGCTGATGGCGCGGGCGAGGCTCATGACATGCCCGCCATAGACGAGCCTACGCCCGAAGCGGTCGTCTTTCTGGACATGCTGGTTGAAATGGACCCGCGCCGTGTTCTGGTAGAGGCGGGTCGCCATCATATGCTCCGCCTCCTCGATGGTCATGCCGTCGACATGGTCGATGCGCTCGCCGGCGGCATAGTCCTCCCAGGCATGGGCGGCACCGGCGAGCGCGAAGTCGTAACCCTCGAGGCGCAGCCCCGGCGTCAAGGCGAGGCCGGCGGGCGGCACGAACTCCGGTAGCGCCGGCGCGACGGGCTCGGGCGCAGGGCTTGCTTCGTCGCGCTTGCGCACCATCACCCAGCGGACATAGTCGAGCACCGGCTCGCCGCGCTGATTGGCGGCCTGCGAGCGGACATGGACGATGCCGCTTCTGCGGTTCGCGTTCTCGCGCAGGCCGATGACGGTCGAGCGCGTCGCCAGCGTGTCGCCGGGATAGACGGGCGCCAGGAAGCGGCAATCGGCGTAGCCGAGATTGGCGATGGCGTTGAGCGAGATGTCCGGCACCGTCTTGCCGAAAACGATATGGAAGGCAAGAAGGTCGTCAAGCGGCGCCTGGGGCAGGCCAAGAGCGCGCGCGAACGCGTCGGAGGAATTGACGGCGAAGCGGGTTCCCGTGAACGCGGTATAGAGCGCGACCTCGCCTGCGCCCACCGTGCGCGGCGTGGCGTGGTGGATCTCGCCGCCGAGCCGGAAATCCTCGAAGAAATTGCCGGCGTTCGTCTTGCCGGCGCTCGCCTTGCCGTCGGGACTCTCGCGCGCGCCTTCCGCCGTCATGGCGTCACGCGGCGGGCGCCGTCGAGGCTTCGAGCGCCTTGATCGCCTCCGCGAGTGCCACCTGCCGCCGCGCGCTCTCGACATGGAGGTTCTCGATCAGCTTGCCGTCGACGAGCACGACGCCCTTGCCCGCCGTCGTGGCCTCGGCATGGGCCTCGATGATGCGGCGCGACCAGGCGACCTCCTCCGGCGTGGGCGCGAAGACCTCGTTCGCCTTGGCGATCGTCTTGGGATGGATGAGGGTCTTGCCGTCGAAGCCGAGCTCCTTGCCCTGGCCGCAGGAATAGGCGAAGCCCTCGTCGTCGGCGAGATCGAGATGAACGCCGTCGAGTATGCCGAGCCCATAGCCTCGCGCCGCGAGAAGGCACAGGCCGAGGCTCGTCAGCATCGGCAGCCGCTCGCGCGTATGGGCGGCATGCAAGTCCTTGGCGAGATCGGACGTGCCCATGACGAAGCAGCCGAGGCGCTTGGAGGCGGCGGCGATCTCCTCTGCATGCAGCATGCCGAGCGGGGTTTCCATCATGCACCAGATGGCAAGCTGGGTGGGCGCGCCGGAGGAGACGAGGGCCTGCTCGACCTTGGCGACCATCTTGGCGCTCTCGACCTTGGGGACGAGCACGGCATGCGCGCCCGATCTGGCCGCCATGGCGAGATCCTCCCCGCCCCAGGGCGTGTCGAGCCCGTTGATGCGGACGACGATTTCGCGCAGGCCATAGCCGCCCGCCTGGACCACGTTTTTGATCTGCTCGCGCGCGGCGGCCTTGGCGTCCGGCGCCACGGCGTCCTCGAGATCGAGAATAAGGCCGTCGGCCGGCAGGGTCCGCGCCTTCTCGAGCGCGCGGGCATTCGAACCCGGCATATAGAGCACGCTGCGGCGGGGCCTTGCGTTCTGGGTCATGGAGCGCGTCCCTGGCTCGATATCGCGAACGAATTGGAACAGCCGCGACCCTATCAAGGAATTGCGCCGCGACGCAACAACGCGGGACCCGGCGCGCTGGGATATTCGCTCGCGGGCCGGCCGGGCCGAGGCTAGCATGGCGTCATGCCCGCCGCCCGCCGTCCCGCCGCCTCGATCGCCGTGCCCTCCCAGCTTCCCTTCATCATCGCGATCGTCGGCGCCGAGGTGCTCGGCATGCTCGGCAATGCCGCCTTTCCCGCGTTGCTGCCGAGCTTCACGACCGTTTGGCGGCTCTCGGCGACCGAGGCCGGCTGGATCAGCGGGCTTTATTATGCAGGCTATGTCGCGGCCGTGCCGGTCCTCACCAGCCTGACCGACCGGATCGAGCCGCGCCGCGTCTACCTCGCCTGCATGGCGCTCGGCTGCCTCGCCAATCTCGGCTTCGCGCTCACAGCGGCAGGGTTCTGGAGCGCCATCGGCTGGCAGATCCTCGCAGGGATCGGCCTCGCGGGAACCTATATGCCGGGCCTCAAGGCGCTGACCGACCGCGTCTCGGGCCCGCATCAATCGCGCGCGCTTGCGACCTACACCAGCGGCTTCTCGTTCGGCACCAGCCTGTCCTTCCTCGTCGCGGGCGAGCTGGGCCCCGCCTTCGGCTGGCATGCCGCCTATTTCGCCGCGTCGGCAGGTGCTGCGGCGGCGTTCTGCCTGGCCGCCTGGGCCTTTGCCAAGCCGCTCCCGGTCGAAGCTTTGGCGACCAAGCCGCCCGCGACCCGCCTGCTCGATTTCCGCCCCGTCTTCGCCAATCGCGCGGCGATGGGCTTCGTCGTCGCCTATGGCTGCCATGTCTGGGAGCTGTTCGGCATGCGCGCCTGGATCGTCGCCTTCCTCGCCTTCAGCGCGAGCCTGCAGCCGGCCGGCGGCGCGCGCTGGAACCCGACCTGGATCGCCACCGCGCTCGCGCTGCTCGGCATTTTCTTCAGCATCGGCGGCAACGAGCTTTGCCTGCGCTTCGGCCGGCGGCGCACGCTCACGATCCTGATGCTGCTCTCGGCCGCCTGCGCCTGCGCGATCGGGTTCGCCGCCGCGCTCGACTACCGCCTGGTGGCATTACTTTGCGTAGCCTATGGCGCGCTCGTGATGGCGGATTCCTCCTCGCTCACCGCGGGCGCGATCGAGCGGGCCTATGCGGGCTATCGAGGCGCCACCATGGCGGTGCATTCCTCGATCGGCTTCCTCGGCGCTTTCCTGGGGCCGCTGCTCTTCGGGGTCGTGCTCGATCGGAGCGGCGGCGCCAAGACGATTCTTGGCTGGGGCATCGGGTTCGCGACGCTCGGCATCGCCGTCGCCTGCGGGCCGCTGGCGCTCGCTCTGCTTCGCCCGCCTCGCGGCTCGCGGCCGCCCGCAACGTGACGCGCCTCAGCCGCGCGCGCGCGGATGGGCCTTTTCGTAAATGGCGATCAGCTGCTCGGTGTCGATCTCGGTATAGCGTTGGGTGGTCGAGAGCGAGGCATGGCCGAGCAGCTCCTGGATGGCGCGCAGATCGCCGCCCGCCGCCAGCAGATGGGTGGCGAAGCTGTGGCGCAAGGCATGGGGCGTCGCGGTCTCGGGCAGGCCGAGCGCCATGCGCAGTTTGCGCATCAGGCGCTGCGCGATCGCGGGATCGAGCGGTCCGCCGCGCGCGCCCAGAAAGAGCGCGCCGTCCGGACCGGGGTCATGGGGGCAGGCGGCAAGATAGGCGGCGACCGCCTCGGGCACCACCGGAAGCAGCGGCACGATGCGCTCCTTGCGCCCCTTGCCCATGACGCGGAGCGTGTCGCCCGCGGGCGCGTCGCGGCGCGCCAGTCCCAGCGCCTCGCCGATGCGCAGGCCGCAGCCATAGAGCAATGTCAGGAGCGCCGCGTCGCGCAAACCGATCCAAGGCGCGGAAGCGAAGGCCGGGGCTTCGTCGATGACGGCGCGCGCGTCGACGACGCTGAGCGGCTTGGGCACGGCGTGCGGCAGCTTGGGCGTGCGCACGGCGCCGAGCGCCGCGGAGGAGGCGAGGCCGCGACGCTCGAGAAAGCGGAAGAAGCCGCGCAGGCTCGAAAGCGCGCGAGCGGTCGAGCTGCGGGCCAGCCCGTCCTGGCTGCGCCGCGCGAGCCAGGCCCTCACGTCGGCCGGGCGCAGCGCTTCGAGCGTCGCGAGGTCGGGCAGGGCGCCGAAATGCCCGCTCAGGAAGGCGAGGAACGAGAGCAGGTCGCGGTCATAGGCTTCGAGCGTATGCGGCGATGCGCGCCGCTCGTCGGCGAGCCAGTCCCGCCAGCGCTCCACCGCCGTGCCGAGATCGGGCGCGGCCGTCGCGGGAGGCAGGTTCAGCGCGGCAGGTCGAGCCATCCCCGAACGCTGCACTCGAGCGCGCGAGCGAGGAAGCCCAGGAGCTCGGTGCCCTGGCCGGGATGGAAACGCTGGCTCTTGCGGCTGCCCAGCGCGAGGAGGCCGACGGGTACGGCGGAGCTGATGCGGAGCCGCAGCAGCGCGTCCGAGCGCACGAGGCTCGCCGCCGGGCCGAAGACCGCGCGTTCGCCCGGCGCTTCGGCATGCAGCAGCATGTCGCGCTCCCGTCCCAGGATGCGGTCGACCGTGCCCGGCTCCAAGAGACGCACTCCTTGCGCCTCGCCGCCCGGCGCCGATTCCTCTGCCGATTCGATGCAGAGGCTCGCCGCGTCGAGGCCGAGAAAGGCGGGGAGATCGATGGTCGCCGACTGGATGAGATGCTCGAAGCTCGGCGCGCACATCAAGGACAGTACCGCGCGATGCACGCGCGCCTGGCTCTTGACGTTGAGCCGCGCCAGCGCGATGAGCCGATCGCGCTCGCCCTGGAGCTTGTCGGCGCGCCGCCGCAGCCGCTCGACGAGGAAGCGCTGCAGATCGACCACGCGATCGCCGCTGCGTCGCTCGGGCTCGAGCCCTGCCAGGAGCTCGACATGCTTGCCCATGAAGTCGGGATGCGCCGCGAGGTAATCGAGCACCTGAGCCTCGGCGAGGCCCGGCTCCTCCGCCCGGTCGGCTTGCTCGCTAGGCTTGCGCAACGGCGCGCGGCCCCTGCTCGGGCCCAAGGATCGATTGGCCCGTCTTGGCCCAATCGGCGAGGAACTGGGCGAGGCCCTTCTCGGTCAGCGGATGGATGAAAAGCTGGCGCAGCACGGAAGGCGGCAAGGTCGCCACATGGGCGCCGAGCCGCGCCGCCTCCACGACATGGAGCGGATTGCGCACCGAGGCCACTAGCACCTCGGTCTTGAAGGCGGGATAGCGGCGATAGATCTCGACGATGTCCTTGATCACCTCCATGCCCGGGGTCGCCACGTCGTCGAGTCGGCCGACGAAGGGCGAGACGAAGGCGGCGCCGGCCTTGGCGGCGAGAATGGCCTGGGCGGAGGTGAAGCAGAGCGTCACATTGACCATGCCGCCCTCGTCGGCGAGAGCCTTGCAGGTCTTGAGCCCGTCGGGCGTCAGCGGCACTTTGACCGCGATGTTCTTGGCGAGCCGCGCGAGGCGTCGGCCCTCGGCCAGCATGGTCGCATGGTCGGTCGCCGTCACCTCGGCGCTCACCGGGCCGGGGACGATGGCGCAGATTTCCTGGATCACGTCGAAGAAGTTGCGCCCCGATTTCGCGACGAGCGAGGGATTGGTGGTGACGCCGTCCACGAGCCCGGTCGCCGCAAGATCGCGGATCTCGGCGAGATCGGCGCTATCGATGAAGAATTTCATGGCTGCCGGCCGTTTCCTTATCTAAGGCGCTCGCTGCCGCCGCTTGGCCGCCGCCCGCCTCCCCCTCTACTCTATAACCGATGGACACTCTATAGCCAATGGATCGGGAAAACACCATCGCGGCGAGGGCGGCGCGAAGAATCGCGGTGCTTCTGCCATTGCCTTTGCCGGGGCCCTATGATTATGCCTTGCCCGGCGAGCTCGACGCGGCAGCGGGCGACTTCGTCATCGTTCCGCTGGGGACCCGCGAGGTGCTGGGCGTGGTCTGGGGCGAGGCGACGGGCGAGGTCGAGGCCCGGCGGCTTAAGCCGGTCGCCGAGCGGCTCGATGCGCCGCCGCTGCCCGAGGTCGAGCGGCGTTTCATCGACTGGGTCGCGCAATATACGCTCTCGCCGCCCGGCGCGGTGCTGCGCATGGCGATGAGCGCGCCGCAGGCGCTCGAGCCGCCGCGCCGCCAGCCGGCTTTCCTGAAGGCGCCGCCATCCTTCGAGTGGGAAGGCTTGCGGCTCACGCCCGCGCGCCGCCGCGTGCTGGAGCTGGTGGCCGAGGGTCCGCCGCGCTTGCCCGGCGAGCTCGCGCGCGAGGCGGGCGTCGGCATGAGCGTGGTCAGGAGCCTCGCCGATGCGGGCGCGCTGGTCGCGACCTCAGTGGCGCCGCGCGCGCCTTTCGCCATGCCGGATCTGTCGCGCAGGGGCGTGACCCTTTCCGAGTCGCAAGCGGCGGCGGCCGTCACCTTGCGCGCGAAGATCGCCGCCGGCGGCTTCGGCGTGACCTTGCTCGACGGCGTGGCCGGCTCGGGCAAGACGGAGGTCTATTTCGAGGCGATCGCGGCGACGCTCGCCGCCGGGCGCCAGGCGCTCGTGCTGCTGCCGGAGATAGCGCTCACCGCGCAATGGCTCGAGCGTTTCATGCGGCGCTTCGGCGTGCCTCCGGCGGAATGGCATTCCGATCTCAGCCAGCTGCAGCGCCGCATCGCCTGGCGCGCGGTCGCCGAGGGACGCGCGCCCGTGCTGGTCGGCGCGCGCTCCGCGCTCTTCCTGCCCTTTCCCGACCTCGGCCTCATCGTCGTCGACGAGGAGCATGACGCTTCCTACAAGCAGGAGGACGGCGTCATCTACCATGCGCGCGACATGGCGGTGGTGCGGGCGCGGCTCGGCGAGCATCCGATCCTGCTGGTCTCCGCCACGCCTTCGCTCGAGACGATCGAGAACGTCCGGCAAGGCCGCTACGGCTTGCTCGAGCTGCCCGACCGGCATGGCGGCGCGCTGATGCCCGAGATCAAGGCGATCGACATGCGGCGCGATCAGCCGCCGCCCCAGGCCTGGCTTTCGCCGACCTTGCGCCAGGCGTTGATCGAGACGCTCGCGGCCGGAGAGCAGGCCGTGCTCTTCCTGAACCGCCGCGGCTATGCGCCTCTCACGCTCTGCCGCCATTGCGGCCATCGCTTGCAATGTCCGCGTTGCACGGCCTGGCTGGTCGAGCATCGGCTGATCGGCCGGCTGCAATGCCATCATTGCGGCTATTCGCTGGCGCCGCCTGCGCATTGTCCGAGCTGCCAGGCTCAGGGCAGTTTCGCCGCTTGCGGCCCCGGGGTCGAGCGGCTGGCCGAGGAGGTGGCGAGCCTCCATCCGCAGGCGCGTATCGCCGTGGTGACCAGCGACACGCTCGGCGGGCCTTCGCAGACGGCCGAGCTCATGCGCCAGATCGCCGAGCACGAGATCGATATCCTGATCGGCACCCAGGTGATCGCCAAGGGCCACCATTTTCCGCTGCTCACGCTGGTGGGCGTCGTCGATGCCGATCTCGGCCTCAATGGCGGCGATCTGCGCGCCGCCGAACGCACCTACCAGCTCCTCACCCAGGTCGCGGGCCGCGCCGGACGCGAGCAGCGCCCCGGGCGCGTCTATCTCCAAACCTATCTGCCCGACCATCAGGTGATGCAGGCGCTGGTCTCCGGCGAGCGCGAGCGCTTCCTCGCGGCCGAGGCGGAGGAACGGCGCAAGGCGGGAATGCCGCCGTTCGGGCGCCTTGCCGCGCTGATCCTCTCCGGCCCGGACTCGGTCGAGCTCGATCGGGCGGCAAGAGCGCTGGGGCGCGCTGCGCCGCGCTCGGACGAGGTCGAGGTCCTGGGGCCGGCGCCGGCCCCGTTGGCACTCCTCCGCGGCCGGCATCGTCGCCGCCTGCTGCTCAAGGCGCGGCGCAACGTCCAGGTCCAAACTCTGCTCCGCGACTGGCTCGCCAAAGTCAAGATCGCGCCGCCCTTGCGCCTCCAGATCGATATCGATCCCTATAGCTTCGTATAATGTCTTCGCCGGCCTGCCCCGCCGGCGGCCCTTGTCATGGAGCGAACGATGGGCATGCTCGTTGCCTTCGTGCCTTGGATCGTTTTCGCGATCCTCGCCGCCTCGGCCTCCGTCGCCATGGGCGCCTGGGTGGCGTTCGCAGTCGCCCTTGTCCTGGCAGTCAGGGGCGCGCGGCATGGCGCGCCCAAGCTGCTCGATATCGGCGGGGCGGTATTTTTCCTCGCGGCCGGAGTGTCGGCGACGCTCGAGCCCGATCTCCTGACCCTCGCGACGGCGCGGATCGGAAGCGATCTGGCCCTGCTTGCGATCGTGCTGATCTCGCTCTGCCCTGGGCAAGCCCTTCACGCTTGCCTATGCGCGCGAGCGGACGCCGCGCGAGCTCTGGGATAATCCAATCTTCCTCATGGTGAACCGCCGCATCAGCTGGGCCTGGGCCGCCGCCTTCGCCGCGATGGCGGCGACGACCGCCGCATGGCTGCGTTGGCCGCTGCTGCCCGGTTGGTGGCTGATTGTCGTCGTCACCGCGGCGCTTGCAGGCGCGGTCCTCTTCACTCTCTGGTATCCGGCCGCTGTCCGGCGCCGCTTCGGGCAGGCGCCGTGACCCTCGAAGCAGAGCGCGGCGGCGCGCCGCCGCTCGTCACCTACGCCATCCGCCTTTACAACAACGCCGCCTTCATCGCGGCGGCGCTGGAATGCGCCTTCGCGCAGACCTACAGACCCCTCGAGATCCTCGTCGCCGACGACGGCTCGAGCGACGGCGGATACGAAACCGCCGAGCGGCGCCTCGGCGCCTATCGTGGACCGCACCGCGTCCAGCTCTATCGCAATGAGCGCAATCTCGGACCGGGCGGGCAGTTGACGCGCATCGCCGAGCGGATGAGCGGGACGATCCTGGTGATCGCGGACGCGGACGACCTCTCGGCGCCGAGCCGTGCCGCCCGCGTCGCCGAAGCCTTCGAGCGAGGGGGCGCGACGCTCATGGGCGTGGTTTGTCATTTCGCGCCGGTCGATCCACAAGGCCGTCCGCTCCCCGAGGTCGCCGGCGCCGTCGGGACAAGCCGCCCGAACGCCGAGGCCTGGACGGTCGAACAGCTGGCGCGCGGGCTTGGCGGGCCACCCGGCGCGATCGCCGCCTATCGCCGCGAGGTGCTCGCGCTCGGCCCGCTCGCCGACGCCTGGCAAAGCGAGGACCTGATCCTCGCCTTGCGCGCGTTGCTGCTCGGCCGAATGGCCGCCATCCCGGAGATTCTGGTCCAGCGACGGGTGCATCTAGACAATGTCAGCGGCCCGCTTCGCCCGAGCTGGACGGGGAGCGAGCTCGCCCGCTGGTACGGCAAGCATCTCGCCCAGCAGCTCGCCGCCGTGACAGTCATGCGCGCGGACCTCGGGCGCCTCGCGGGCAAGGTCGGTCTCCCGCCTGAAAGGGAGGCAAAAATCCGCGCCGCGCTCGCGGCGCATGCACGCGAGCTCAAGCTGCTCCGGGTCGCGCCCCGGCTCGGTCCCCTCAAGGGCTGGTGCGTGGCTTGCGATCTCGCGCGCCTCGGCATGCCTTGGAAGCGCGGCCTTCGCTCCCTGCTCCAGCGGCTCGCGCCGGGGCTCGCCATGATCATCCTCCGCCGCAACCCCGTTTATCGCGCGCGCGCGGCGATGGAGGGCCGCGCGGGCAGCGGCGGATAGCGGCTTCCCCGGCGCCTTATGGGGCGTCGCGCAGAGGCGATTCGACGCAGCCGGACCCCATTGCGCGAGGTTGCGGAAGCCTGTCTTGTGTGTTACGAAACCCGCGCTTTTCGGGCGTTCGAGCGTCGCCCGCGAGGGGCAGGCGCGGATTGCCGCGCCACAAGCGTAACTCACCGGGATCGGCCGGTCCGCGGCCGGATTCCCGGATCCTCCAGAGGCATCGCGAGGGTCGGAGCAAGTGGCTTCGGAAGCGACAGGCGTGTCCGGCATCGCCGAGCGTTATGCGAGCGCCGTTTACGAGTTGGCCGACGAGCGGAAGGCGCTCGATTCGGTGGCCGACGATCTGCGTGCCATGCGCGCCATGCTGCTGGAGAGCGACGACCTGCAGCGCCTCGTGCGCAGCCCGCTGCTCGCGCGGAACGAGCAGGGCCGCGCCATGGAAGCTGTGCTGGCGAAGGCGGGATTGAGCACGCTCACCCGGCATTTCGTAGGACTGGTGGCGCGCAACCGGCGGCTCTTCGCCCTCACTGCGATCATCGACGCCTATCTCGCGACCTTGGCCAGCCGGCGCGGGGAAGTCACGGCCGAGGTTTCCTCGGCCGCGCCGCTCGCCGATACGCAGGCCACGGCGCTCCAGGCCCAACTCGCCAAGGTCATGGGCAAGACCGTCTCGCTCGATTGCAAGGTCGATCCCTCGCTGCTCGGCGGCCTCGTCGTCAGGATCGGCTCGCGCATGTTCGACAGCTCCCTCAAAAGCAAATTGCAGAAGCTCCGGCTCGCCATGAAAGGTATCGGCTGATGGAAATCCGGCCGGCGGAAATCTCCGCCATTCTCAAGCAGCAGATCGCGAATTTCGAGGCCGAGACCGACGTTTCCGAGGTCGGTCAGGTCATCTCGGTGGGCGACGGCATCGCGCGCGTCTATGGCCTCGACAAGGTCCAGGCCGGCGAGATGGTCGAGTTCCCCGGCGGCATCCGGGGCATGGCGCTCAACCTCGAGACCGACAATGTCGGCGTCGTGATCTTCGGCAACGACCGCACCATCAAGGAGGGCGACGTCGTCAAGCGCACCGGCTCGATCGTCGAGGCGCCGGTCGGCATGGGCCTGCTCGGCCGCGTGGTCGACGCGCTCGGCAACCCGATCGACGGCAAGGGCCCTCTCAAGGACGTGAAGATGAGCCGCGTCGAAGTCAAGGCGCCCGGCATCATCCCGCGCCGCTCGGTGCATGAGCCGATGCAGACCGGCCTCAAGGCGATCGACAGCCTCATCCCCATCGGTCGCGGCCAGCGCGAGCTCATCATCGGCGACCGCCAGACGGGCAAGACCGCGATCGCCATCGACACCATCATCAACCAGCGCGAGATCAACAAGTCGGGCGACGAGAAGCGCAAGCTCTACTGCGTCTATGTCGCCATCGGCCAGAAGCGCTCGAGCGTCGCCAAGCTGGTGAAGACGCTCGAGGATTACGGCGCCATGCAATATACGATCGTGGTGGCGGCGACGGCGTCCGAGCCGGCGCCGCTCCAGTTCATCGCGCCCTATACCGGTTGCGTGATGGGCGAGCATTTCCGCGATCACGGCATGCATGCGGTGATCTTCTACGACGATCTCTCCAAGCAGGCGGTCGCCTATCGCCAGATGTCGCTCCTGCTGCGGCGCCCGCCGGGTCGCGAGGCCTATCCCGGCGACGTGTTCTATCTCCATAGCCGGTTGCTCGAGCGCGCGGCGAAGATGAACGAGGCGCATGGCCTGGGCTCGCTCACGGCGCTGCCCATCATCGAGACGCAGGCCAACGACGTCTCCGCCTACATCCCGACCAACGTCATCTCGATCACCGACGGGCAGATCTTCCTCGAGACCGACCTGTTCTTCGCCGGCATCCGGCCGGCGGTGAATGTCGGCCTCTCGGTGAGCCGCGTCGGCTCGGCCGCGCAGATCAAGGCGATGAAGCAGGTCGCCGGCCGCATCAAGCTCGAGCTCGCGCAATATCGCGAGATGGCGGCCTTTGCCCAATTCGCCTCCGACCTCGACGCCGCGACGCAGAAGCAGCTGGCGCGCGGCGCGCGGCTGACCGAGCTCTTGAAGCAAGACCAGTATCAGCCCATGCCGGTCGAGGAGCAGGTGGCGGTGATCTTCGCGGGCGTGCGCGGCTATATCGATACCATCCAGACCGGCGACGTGCAGCGCTTCGAGAACCTTTACCTCCTGGAACTGCGCGCGGGAGGCAAGCCGATCCTGGACGCGATCCGCGCGGACGGCGAGCTCAAGCCCGACACCGAGGCGAAGCTCAAGAGCCTGCTCGAGGGCTTCGTCAAGAAATTCGCCTGATCCGGCCGGTGCGGGGAACGCGGGAAGCACGAGCAGATGCCGAGCCTCAAGAGCCTCCGGATTCGCATCAACAGCGTCAAGCAGACGCGCAAGATCACCTCGGCCATGAAAATGGTCGCGGCGGCCAAGCTGCGCCGCGCGCAGGAGCAGGCGGAGGCGGCGCGGCCCTATGCCGAGCGCATGGAGGCAGTGCTGCGCGCGCTCGCCGTCAGCATGAAGGGCCGACCCGGCGCGCCGCCGATGATGGCCGGCACGGGCAAGGACGACACCCATCTCGTCGTGGTGATGACGGCGGACCGCGGCCTTTGCGGCAGCTTCAACTCCTCGGTGGTGCGGGAGTCGCGCCGCCTCATCCGCGAGCTTTTCGGCGCGGGCAAGAACGTGAAGATTCTCTGCATCGGGCGCAAGGGCCGCGACCAGCTGAGGCGCGAGTTCGGCGACTACATCGTCGAGACGATCCAGGATTGGGCCCGCCCGCGCGTCACCTTCGAGAAGGCCGAGGCGATCGCGCTCCGCATCGCATCGATGTTCCGGGCAGGAGATTTCGACGCCGCCACCATCGTCTATAACCGCTTCCGCTCGGCGATGCTCCAGATCGTCACGCGCCAGCAGCTCATTCCCTTCGCCGTGCCGGAGCGCGCAAGCGATGAGCCGGCCCAGCCCGGCACGCCCGCGGTCTACGAGTTCGAGCCCGAGGAGGACGAGATCCTGGCCGATCTCCTGCCGCGCAACATCGCGGTGCAGGTCTATCGCGCGCTGCTCGAGAGCAACGCCGGCTTCCAGGGCGCGCAGATGACGGCGATGGACAACGCTACGCGGAATGCGGGCGACATGCTGAACCGGCTCACGCTCAACTACAACCGCACCCGTCAGGCGGCGATCACCAAAGAGCTCATCGAGATCATCTCGGGCGCCGAGGCCGTGTAGCGGCGCACGTCCGGGTCACGAACGGAGGATATTCATGGCGAAGAACCTGGTCGGCGCGATCACCCAGGTCACGGGCGCGGTGGTCGATGTGCGCTTCGAGGGCGACCTGCCCTCGATCATGAACGCGCTCGAGGCCGAGAATCACGGCAAGCGGCTGGTGCTCGAAGTCGCACAGCATCTGGGCGAGAACACCGTGCGCACCATCGCCATGGACGTGACCGACGGGCTGGTGCGCGGGCAGGAGGTGCGCGATTCGGGCGGTCCCATCACGGTTCCGGTCGGGCCCGAGACCCTGGGCCGCATCCTCAACGTGGTGGGCGAGCCGGTCGACGAGCGCGGCGAGGTGAAGGCGACGAAGCGAATGCCCATCCATCGCGAGGCGCCGACCTATGTCGAGCAATCGACCGAGGTCGAGATCCTCGTCACCGGCATCAAGGTCATCGACCTGCTCGAGCCCTATTCCAAGGGCGGCAAGATCGGGCTCTTCGGCGGCGCCGGCGTGGGCAAGACCGTCATCATCATGGAGCTCATCAACAACATCGCCAAGGCGCATGGCGGCTATTCGGTCTTCGCCGGCGTGGGCGAGCGCACGCGCGAGGGCAACGACCTCTATCACGAGATGATCGAATCGGGCGTCATCAATCTCGAGGGCGCGGGCTCCAAGGTGGCGCTTGTCTACGGCCAGATGAACGAGCCGCCCGGCGCACGCGCGCGCGTCGGCCTCTCCGGCCTCACCGTCGCGGAATATTTCCGCGACGAGGAGGGCCAGGACGTGCTGTTCTTCGTCGACAACATCTTCCGCTTCACGCAAGCGGGATCGGAAGTGTCGGCGCTGCTGGGCCGTATCCCGTCGGCGGTGGGCTATCAGCCGACCTTGGCGACCGACATGGGCGCGCTGCAGGAGCGCATCACCACAACCAAGAAGGGCTCGATCACCTCGGTCCAGGCGATCTACGTGCCCGCCGACGACCTGACCGATCCGGCGCCGGCCACCTCCTTCGCCCATCTCGACGCCACCACCGTGCTGTCGCGCCAGATCGCCGAGCTCGGCATCTATCCTGCCGTCGATCCGCTCGATTCGACCTCGCGCGTGCTCGATCCGCGCATCGTGGGCGAGGAGCATTACAAGGTGGCGCGCGAGGTCCAGCGCATCCTGCAGACCTACAAGTCCCTGCAGGACATCATCGCCATCCTGGGCATGGAAGAGCTTTCCGAGCAGGACAAGCTCACCGTCGCGCGGGCGCGCAAGATCCAACGCTTCCTCTCGCAGCCTTTCCACGTCGCCGAGGTCTTCACCGGCTCGCCCGGCGTGCTGGTCTCGCTCGAGGACACCATCAAAGGCTTCAAGGGCATCGTCGAGGGCAAATATGACGACCTGCCCGAATCGGCTTTCTACATGGTCGGCACGATCGAGGAAGCGGTGGAGAAGGCCAAGAAGATGGCGGAAGCGTAAGGGCGACGGACGGCGAGGGACGAGCGATGGCCGAGACGCTTCTGTTCGAGTTGGTGAGCCCCGAGCGCCTCCTGCTCTCCGAGCAGGTGGAGATGGTGGTGGTGCCGGGCGTGGAGGGCGACTTCGGCGCGTTGCCGCGCCACGCGCCGCTGCTCTCCATGGTACGGCCCGGCATGATCGCGGTCTATGGCGCGAACCGCCAGCTGGCGCGGCGCATCTTCGTTGCCGGCGGTTATGCCGAGGTGACGCCCGAGCGCTGCACCGTCCTGGCGAGCGAGGCGATACCGCTCGAGGAGATCGATCGCGCGCTCGTCGAAGCAGAGCTGAAGGCGTTGCGCGAGGATTTGGCCGCGCTCGCGGACGAGGTCGCGCGGGAGCTGCTGCTGGCGAGGATCGCCGCCGCCGAGACCAAGATCCGGGTCACCGCCACGGCGCCGGGGCATTGAAGTCGGCGGCCAGGCCGGCGCCAACATCCGGGCCGCCCCTTCACCATACTATCATCGGCGCTCTATCATCGCCTGAGGGGCCGAGCTGCGGAACTCCGTCGCGAAAGGCCCATGAGGCCGAGCATGGCGCATAAGGCGTTCGACGACACCTGTTGGAAATCCGCTCGGGGCGCGGGATGAGCGCGCGCCCCGCCTCATGGTTCCTCGCGCCGATCTATCTCGCCGCGCTGGCGAGCAAGGCGAAATCCTTCCGCGACAATCCGCTCATCGGCAGCCCCGCGCTCAACCGCAAGGGGTTGCATGTGGTGCGGATGCGTATCGCGCATGCCATGGCCGAACGGCGGCGGACGCGCCTCGCTCACCTGATTCGTCCCGCGGAGGTGGCGACCTTCCGCCGCGACGGTTTCGTCGAGGTGCGCGGCGTCCTGCCCGAGCAGGACTTCGCCGCCCTGCGCCGCGAGGTGCTGTCTTTCGCCGCACCCGCCCGCGAGATGGCGCAGGGCGACGCCGTCACGCGACGCTTGGCGCTCGACCGCGCCGCCCTTGCCCGCCTGCCCAGGCTCGCGGCGCTTCTGGCGAGCCCGCGCTGGCGCGGCCTCCTGAGCTATGCCGCCTCGTTCGAGCTCGAGCCGATGCTCTATATCCAGACCATCTTCTCCCATGCGCAACCGGGCCCGCCGGACCCGCAGACCAACTACCATGTCGACAGCTTCCACCCGTCGATGAAGGCGTGGCTCTTCCTTACCGACGTTGCCGACGACGAGGGGCCGTTCGTCTATGTGCCGGGCTCGCATCGGCTGACGCGGCGGCGCCTTGCCTGGGAGCGGCGTGCGTCGATCGAGGCGGCCGAAAGCCCCGACATCCACAACGCCGAAGGCTCGTTCCGGATATCGCTCGAGGAGCTGCGTCGCCTCGGCTATGGCGAGCCGCGCGCCTTCGCCGTGCCGGCGAACACGCTCGTCGTCGCCGACATGGCCGGCTTCCACGCCCGCGGCAGGAGCGCGCGGCCCGGCGTCAGGATCGAAATCTGGGCCTTCGGGCGGCGCAATCCGTTCCTGCCCTGGACCGGGCTCGACCCAGCGGCGCTGCCCGTCGTGAAGGGTCGTGCCGTGCCGCTTTACTGGTCAGCGCTCGATCTGGCGGAGCGGCTCGGCCTCGCCCGGAACCCCTGGCGCGCGGCCGGCGTTCTCACTCCCGGCGCGCCGCTCGTCGCCCTGCCCGGCGCCGGGGCCGATTGAGATGGCCGGCCTCCTGCCCGGCTTACGCGACCGTCCAGGGCCGGCCCCTTTCACGATATTGTCATCGGCGCTATATAAACGCCTGACCGGTCGAGCCGCGGAAGCCCCACTTTCGCGCAAGGCCTAAGAGGCCAAGCATGGCGCACTGGACGCTGGACGACATCCCCTGGGACCGCTTCGAGCCCGCGAAGGTCGATCCCGACCTGCTCAAGATCGCCAAGGCGGCAAGCCTGGTCGAGCATAACGGGCACGAATATGCGCGCTATCTCGAGCATGTCTTCGCCGACGACGAGGAATTCAAGCGCGTGGCCTGGCAATGGGCGGAGGAGGAAGTGCAGCATGGCCGCGCGCTCGCGCGTTGGGCCAAGCTCGCCGATCCCTCGTTCGATTTCGATGCAGCCTTCAAGCTCTTCGCCGCGAAGATCGTCTTGCCGGTGGGCAATGTGCGCTCGGTGCGCGGCAGTCGCTCGGGCGAGCTCGTTGCGCGCTGCATGGTCGAGGTCGGCACCAGCTCCTATTACAGCGCGCTCGCAGCCTCGGCGCGGGAGCCCGTGTTGCAGGCCATCTGCAAGCAGATCGCGGCCGACGAGCTGCGCCATTACAAGCTCTTCTATTCCTACCTCAAACGTTATCTGGCGCGCGAACGCATCGGCCCGGTGCGACGCCTCGCGGTCGCCTTGCGCCGGCTCTTCGAGAGCGAGGATGACGAGCTCGCCTTCGCCTATTATGCCGCCAATCACGCGGCGGACGGCGCTTACGACCGCAAGCGCTATAATGCCGCCTATGTGCGCCGCGCCTATTCCTATTACCGCCCGGGCCATGTCGAGCGCGGCATCGCCATGGTGCTGAAGGCCGTGGGCCTGACGCCGAACGGACGGCTAAGCCGCGTCTTGAGCCGTTTCGCCGCCTGGTTCATTCGCTACCGCAGCGCGCGCTTGGCCCGCGCCGGCGCTTGAGGCGAGCCCTTCGCGTTAGCGTCAAGACAGCATCGCCGCTTGCCGCCTTCGGCGGCTCATCCTCCCCACCCTCCATTGCCTGAGCGGCTCGAGCGGATGCGTCCGCCAGCGCTTGCCGTCGAGGATCGTCCAGCGCCCCAGCCCGCAAAGCGTATGCAAGCCGTCCGCGTAGGGGCCGGGCGGCGGCGGGATATGGCGCTCCTCGACCTCGCGGAACTCGGTCGGCGTCAGGCGCTCGATGCGGTTAACGGTGACGGCGCCGCCATAGGTCGCCGAGCAGTCCTGCGCCGGCCGCAGCAGGCGCTCCCCGGCAAGGATAAGCGCGCCCGCCGGCCGGCTGGAGCGCAAGCTCGACTTCACGGGATTGGCGGCATGCGCCGTCCAAGGCCCCAGCGGATGCGTCGCGTGGAAGAGATAGAGGTTGCGATTGGGCCGGTCGTCCTCGCGCCCGCAGAACAGCCACCAGCGGCTTCCGGCCGGGTCCCGATAGATCGTCGGGTCGACGACCGGAATACCTTCGAGAATCTGCCCGACCGGCCGCCAGGTCCCATACGGCTCGCGGCGATGGATGGTCGTGCGCCAGGCCTCCCAGCTTTCCGCCACCAGATGCGGCAGGCCGTCGAGGGGAAAGACGAAGGGATAGGAGAGATGCGTCGCCGCCCGGATGGCGGGCCGGAAGACCGCTTGCGCGGGATCGCCGCCCGGCGGGACGCATGCCGACCAAATCTCGCCCTTGCCGTCGCGATGATCCAGCCGCTCCGCCAGAAGCTGAAGGGTTCCGTCGGCCTCGGCCCAGCCGCAGGGATCGGCGAGGAAGGTCAAAGGCGGCGGGGGGGCAAGCCAGCGAACGGGACGGCTCAAGCCGTTTCTGGCGATATCCTCGACCGTCTGCTCGACGATGCCGAGATTCCACTCCTCGCGGCGCCAAGGGCGGAGGAGAAACTTCGCGCCGGCGCGGGTATCGACAAGGCGAGGCGCCGCCGCTAGATAGGGCCGTCATCGCGGCCGGGGGCGCAGATTTGGACATCATCAAGGTCAACCATGTGCTGTCGTCGCATTTTTTCGCGAGCGGCATTTTCGAGGATATCTGCCAGCGCTTCATCGACAATGCGCCGGGGGACATGACCGTCACGGTCTCCCCCTATCGGCTGCCCGGCCAGCATGTCTACCATTTCCACCGCCCGAACCGGGAGTGCCGTCTGCCGCCGAACGCCGTGGTCACCGTGCACCACGATTTCGACGATCCCGATCCTTGGCAGGCTTTCGAGCTGTTCCTGCCGCGTTATCGCGAGGCGCGGCATGTCGTCTGCTTGAATGGGCGGCAACGCGACCGTTTGGCCGCGCTCGGCCTGGTCAATCTGTCGATCATCCCGCATGGCGCCGACAAGGGGCTGCTGCCGCGCAAGGAAGCGTCGCCCGCGTCCCTGCGGCCGCTCCGTATAGGGGTCTTCTCCCGGCGCTTTTGGAGCGGCGTCAAAGGCGAGACGGCGCTGACTACATTGTTGCGCAGGCTCGATCCCGCGGATTTCGCCTTTGTTTTCGCAGGCGGCGGGCGTTGGCGCGAAGCGGAGGCTGCGCGCGGCCTCGGCTTTCAATGCGAGCATTACGAGGCGCCGCCCTATGGCGTGCTCGCAGCACTCTATCGCTCGATCGACGCGTTGCTCGTGCTGAGCCGTCACGAGGGCGGACCGGCCTCGCTCCCCGAGGCGCTCCATAGCGGCACGCCCGTCTTAAGCACCGCCGTCGGCATGGTGCCGGATATGCTGCGTGACGGCGAGAACGGGCTGATCCTCGCCGGCGACGCCGAGCGGGACGCCGGGCGTTTGCGCGCGTCTGGCGCATGATGCGGCCTTGCTCGGCCGGCTCAAGGCGGGCGCTCTCGCGACCGAGGTCGCCGATTGGAGCGAGGTACTGGCACGCTATTACGTGCTTTACCGCGCCGTCGCTGCCGACGAGCGGCAAGCGGCCTGAGATGCCGGCCGTCAAGCTCCTCGTCCCCGATAGCTGGCATTTTCATCGACGCAATTTCCCGAGCTTGATGACGGCTCTCGCGCGCCCGGGCATCGCCTGGCGCCGCGAGCGCAGTCGGCGCCGCTGGTGGAAACGTCACGGCGATTATCGGGCCTTCCGCGGCCTCTTGGCGCGGCATCTCGACCGGCTTTCGGCGCTCTCCGTGGAGGAGCTCGTTGTCAGCGGCCATGGCGGCCTGGCGCTCGCCCCGCTTGCGATCTCGGAGCTGCTGTGCCGGTTGATGCCGCGCGAGCATTGGCTCGATTACGACGGGCCAAAGGACCTCGCGAGCCTGCTGCGCCGAGCCTGGGAGCGCGATCGCGACGATTTGCTGCTTAACCTCGCCGCCGCCGCCGATTGGCTCGATTTCTGGGAGCGGCATCTGGACGAGCACGGCTTCAGCCATGTTGTCGTATTTTCCGGCAGCTATATCTACACGCGCACCCTCCTGGCCTTGGCCGAGCGCCGCGGGCTTCGCGCCTTCGTGCTGGAAAGCTTCTTCACGGGCAACGAATTCTATTGCGAGCCGCGTTACAGTCCCATCGCCAACAGCAGCCTCCTCGCCGACGCCGCCTGGCGCCAGCGCATGGTCTTGCCGCCGGAGCACGCCGATCGCATGCGGGCGGAGGCGCATCGTCGCTTGCGCGACATGCGCAACAAGAACGTGCGGCCCGTCGCCGGCAAGACGGCGCCGTTTTTTCGCGAGCCGGGTCCCACGGTTCTCGTCATCGGCCAGGTACTCAATGATTTCGGCATGATCGAGGGAAAGGCGGGACCGCTCTTCGCGCTGCCCTTCTATTTCGACGCGATGCGGCGATTGCTTGCCGAGACGGAGGCGAGGGTGATCTTCAAGGCGCATCCCTGGGAGCGCCGGCGGCCCAATCTGAAGCGCCCGCTCACCCTCGAGCGCATGAGGGAATTCGCCGCCGGCCTGCCCGCGGCGCAACGCGGGCGGCTTCGTATTCTCGAGACGGAGCCCATCCGCGTTCTCTTCCGCCAGGCCGATTGGGTTGTCACCCTATGCTCGCAAGGAGCGTTGGAAGCCTGCCAGGCCGGCTTGAAGCCGGTGCAGCTCGGCCGCGCGTTCTATGAGGGCGCCGGCTTCACCCATGACTATGAAAGCCTCTCGGATTTCCTCGTCGATATGAAGGCGGGGCGCATCTCGGGGCGCCTCGAGCCGCGGGACTATCGCGCCTTCGAGGATTTTCTCGCCGGCGCCCTGCTGATCCACCTTTTCACCGACGACGCCGCAAGCGTCGAGCGCCTCGTGGCGATGCTCAAAGGCGAAGCGCCGCCGGCGGCGGTCGTCGATTTCCCCCAATTGGAGCAGCCGCCTTTGCCCTGGCGCCGTATCCTCCGCGACATGATCGCGTCTCCCTGTCCTTGGCTGCGCGACGGCTTGCGCTTTCTCCGCCGGCCTCATTGGCGGGATTGGGCCGCGGGATTAAGCATCGCCGCGACCGACGGGAGAAATGCTGAAGCAGGCGGCGAGGGGAGAGGCGAGGCGTTATGACCATGGTCGCGATGATGGGTTGCTCCCCGCTTCATCGTCGCGGCGCTCGTCCGCCGGCGCATTCACGACCGCGCCTGCGGCAAATTCATATTGGTGTTGGATTTTTGTCATCAGGTTATTGTAATATTTCGGGCAATGATGTTACATTTGCGTTTCGTTCGCAGCGGCCGTGAGTTAGTATTATTCTTTCGTCCAGGAAGGCCGCGTGAGAAGGTGGCAACATGACGGCGTTAAAGCAACGTTGACGACCGTCGGGAAATGCATAGGCCAGCGTAGGACTATGGCAAGAGTAGGTTGAGGCGCGGTGACGCGCGGGTCGGGCGGCCGCGCAGACCGTGTTGGTACGATGCGGTGGAGCGCGTCGTTCCGTCGGCGATGACGGTTCCGGCAGCGCTTTGAGGGGGACGTTTAATGCGACGCGGAGCGGCCCGCCGGTGTTTCCTTTTTCTGCAGGGGAACGCCAGCAGCTATATGCGAAGGCTGGGGAGCGCGCTACGCCAGCGCGGCCATCGCGTCTGCCGGGTGAACTTCAACGGCGGCGACGTGCTGTTCTGGTCTCTGCCCGGCGCCATCAGTTTCCGCGGCAGCCTCGAGGAATGGCCCGCGTTTCTCGAGGACCTGATCGACCGGCTGCAGGTCACGGATATCCTGCTCTTCGGCGATTGCCGGCCTGTCCATCGCGAGGCGATCAGGGTCGCCAAAGGTCGCCCCGTTTCGCTGCATATTTGCGAAGAGGGCTATCTACGGCCCAACTGGATCACGCTCGAGCAGAGCGGCGTGAACGGCTACTCGACGCTGCCGCGCAATCCCGCGGCGATCCTGCGCACCGCCGCGCTTCTGCCCGAAGCGGAGAACGGGCCAGCCTTCACCGACAGCTTCGCCCGGCGGGCGCTGCTCGATGTCGTGTACAACGTCGCGCGCGTCGCTCTCGCCTGGCGCTTTCCCGAAGTACAAGCATCACGCCCCGCTCGACCCGTTCGTTCAATATATCGGATGGGTCGGCAAGTTCATTCGGAGCCCCTACGAGCGGCTTCGCGCACGCCTTCAGCTTCGCCGGCTTGACGCCAGCGCGCGCTATTTCCTCTTTCCGATGCAGCTCGACAGCGATTCGCAAGTGCGGCTGCATTCGCAATTTCTTCGCGTCCGCCCCGCCTTGCGATCGGTCATCACCTCCTTTGCACGCTATGCTCCACCCGAAACGCTCCTGGTCGTGAAGAGCCATCCGCTGGATTGCGGCTTGACCGGCTGGCGCAGGGTGGTGCGCCGCATCGCGACCGAGGCGGGCGTCGCGGAGCGCGTTATCTACATCCACGATCGCGACTTCATGAGCCTGCTGGTGCGCTCGCTCGGCCTGGTGACGATCAACAGCACCTGCGGCGCCGTCGCGTTGAAGATGGGCCGGCCGGCGATCGCGCTGGGCAGTGCGGTCTACGATATCGACGGCTTGACGTTTCAGCATGGGCTCGATCGGTTCTGGCGCGAGGGGCGATCGGCCGACCCCGATCTCTTCGCGGGGTTCTACCGGCTGTTGGTTAATCGATGCCTAATTCGCGGGAGCTTCTTTAGCGAAGCGGGCGTCGAAGCGGCCGTCGCCGGAACGATCGACCGGCTCGAGGCAGGCGACGCTCGCCGACCCAGCACGATCAATCTAGGTGTCGAGTCGCTCATCCTGCTCGGATAACATGCCCGGCGATGATCGGTCATGAGCCGCCCCGGAGCATCGTCATCACCGGAGCGTCGAGCGGGCTGGGAGCCGCGCTGGCGACCAGCCACGCCGCGCCGAACGCCTTCCTTGGCCTGATCGGGCGGGATGCCGGGCGGCTCGAAGCCGTGGCCAATACCTGTCGCAAGCGAGGCGCCGCGGTCGAGACGGGTCTCCTCGACGTGGCGGATGGGGCGCCGCTCGCGGAATGGCTCCTGGATTTCGACCGACGCTGCCCTGTTCGTCGCTTGATTGCGAACGCGGGTATTTCCGCCGGCGCGCGACCCGACGGCGGCCTCGAGGGCGCTGCCGCGGCGACGGAACAGGTGCGCGTCAATCTGATCGGGATGATGAACACGATCGAGCCCTTGCTGCCGGCCATGCGCGCGAGGCGGGCAGGCGTCATCGGCATCGTCGCCTCGATTGCCGCCTATCGCGGTTCGCCTTTCAGCCCCGGCTATTCCGCCAGCAAGGCCGGCGCGAGGGCCTATGGCGAGGCCTTGCGTGCCTTGTTGCGCGAGAACGGGATCTCGGTCAGCGTGATTTGCCCCGGCTTCTTCGAATCGCCGATGGGCGACCGCTATGCCGGGCCGCGCCCCTTCCTCATGCCGCTCGAGAAAGCCGCCGCCGTCGTGAAACAAGGCCTCGACCGCGGCCGTGCCCGAATCGTCTTTCCGCGCCTATTGGCGCTCGGCATGCAGTTCGCGGACTTGGCGCCGGCGGCGTTCGGCGATGCGCTTCTGCGCCGCTTCCGCTTCCATATTCGGCCGCGAACCGATCTCCAGCGATGACCGTCGTGATGCATATCGGCCTAGGCCTCGTCCCCGTCGCGTTGGGCTGGCTGCTGCTGCGTCGGTTGGCGCGCGCCGAGGGGCGGCGCATGGTCGCCGTCCTGCTCGACGCCGCGCCTGCGATATTGGGCTGGGCCGCGTTCCTGGGATTGAGCGCGCGGCCGCTATTCGCGGGCCTCCTCGTATTCGCGCTCGCAGCGGGGCTCGCCTTTGCCGACAAGGTCAAGCGCGCCGTGCTGCGCGAGCCGGTCGTGTTCGCCGACATGTCGGAGCTGCCGCAGCTCTTCACCCATCCCGAGCTCTATTTGCCCTTCGCCGGCGAGATCCTCGTCATCGGCGGCGCGATCGCGATCCTCGCGGCCTTGGCGGCGGTCTTCTACCTCGAGCCGCCGCTTTGGTTCGGCCGGATAGAACCGGCCGCCGCGACCGTGCTGGCTCTGGGCGGCCTTTGGCTGGGCGTCGCGCGGCAGCCGCTGCTCGGGCGGGTCGCCGCTTGGTTGCGCGGCCTTGGCCCCAGCGGCGACCCTGCCGAGGACGGGCGCAAGATAGGCCCTCTCGCGAGCCTGTTCGTCCATGGCATCATCGCACGAGCCGAGCGGCGTGCGCGCCAGGCGCAAGTGCGGCCTCCCCTAACTTCCGCGACAGCTGCCCCACCCGGGCGGCCAATGCCTTGCCTGCTGATCGTGCAATGCGAATCCTTTTTCGATGCGCGCCTGATGCATCCCGGCATCGCGCCGCATTTGCTCGAAGGCTTCGACCGGGCATGCCGCGAAGGCGCCGCCTCCGGCAGGCTCGAGGTGCCCGGATGGGGAGCCAATACGCTACGCACGGAATTCTCGGTCCTGACCGGGCTTGGCGACGAAGCGCTCGGCTTCGATCGTTTCAACCCTTATCATGCCTTTGCGCGCGTGCCGGTCGCCTCGCTCGCTTGGCGGCTGCGGGCGCAAGGCTACCGCACGATCTGTCTCCATCCCTTCGATCGCCGCTTCTTCCGCCGCGACCTCGTCATGCCCAATCTGGGATTCGACGAGTTCATCGGCATCGAAGGCTTCGGACGGAAGGCGCGCGGCGGCGGCTATGTCTCGGACGGCGAGCTCGGCGACGTTATGCTCGACCTGGTCGCCAACCGGGAGCCAGGCCTCATGATCTTCGCCATGACGATGGAGAACCACGGGCCCTGGCGCGCGAAGGGCCCGCCGCTCGGCGACGAGCTCGCGCCGGGAATAGCGGCGGACGCGCACTATACCGCCCTGCGGCGCTATCTCGCCGGCCTCAGAAAGGCCGATGCGATGCTCGCGGGGCTCACCGCCTCCCTGGGCGCGCGGGGCGAGCCCGCGGTGCTCGCCTTCTATGGCGATCATCTGCCCAGCCTGCCGGCCTATTTCGACGAGTTCGCCTTCGCCGATGGACGGACCGATTATCTCCTTTGGCGATCGAGCGGCGGGGCGGGCGCCCGTCGCGACCTGCGCGCCCATGAATTGCCCGCGCTCATCCTCGATGCCCTGCGCGAAGAGACAATGGCGGCCGCGCCGCGCGCCATTGACCGCGAGCCCTCCGCTCCGGCGGCCTGAAAGGACGGGCCAGATGGCCGACCGCTTCGCGGATGGGGCCGGGACGCTCGCCCTGGCCTTCGCGCAAGACCCGATGATGGGTTACGTATTCCCGCGCGAGGAAGACCGGGTGAAGCGGCTGGCGCGTCTCTTCCGGCCCACACTCCATTTCTGCCGCCGCCATGGCGGGGTGGAGATCGCCGCGGGCGGCGAGGGTGTTCTGACATGGCTTTCGGGCCGGCATTTCCCTCTACGCCTCGGCGACGTCGCGCGCAGCCGCATGGTCACGATTCCTTTCGTGATCGGGCTGCCGGCGTTTTGGCGCCTCAACCTGCACGAATCCGCCTGCGCGCGCCTGGTCGAGATGCAGGCAACCCCGGGCTTCGCCTATATCGAATCGATCGGCGTGAGGCCGGAGGCGCAAGGCGCCGGCCAAGGCCGGCGCCTCATCGACGCGGCGCTCGGCGCCATGCAAGCGAGCGGTCATCGCTCCTGCCTGCTCAAGACCGAGAATGAGCGTAATATCCCGATCTATGAGCATGTCGGCTTCCGCCTTGTCCATGTATCCACGGTGCCGGCGAGCGGACTGCGTTGCTGGGTGATGTCGCGCGGGTTGCCGTGAAAGAGGACTTTACGAGGCGCGCGGCGGCCCGAATGGCGTGGCCGGCCAGCCATGCTCCCAGCGCTCGCCTGCCAGGATGATTCGCGCGCGGCGGCAGTCGTCGGCGATCTGCGCCTTCAGCGCATCGAGGTCGGGGAACTTGATCTCCGGCCGCAAGTGGTCGACAAGCGCCACGCGCAGATGCCGGCCGTAGATGTCTTCCGCGAAGTCGAAGAGATGGACCTCGAGCAGAAGCGTCCGCCCGTCGACCGTCGGGCGGACGCCAAGATTGGCGACGCCGTCATGCCATTCGACCTCTTGGCCGCGCTCGAGCCCCGCCCGTACGGCATAGACCCCGCGCGCGGGCTCGAGATAGCTTCCGAGGCCGAGATTGGCGGTCGGAAAACCGAGGGAGCGGCCGCGCCGGTCGCCGGGCAGCACGCGGCCCTCGATCTCCCAATAGCGACCGAGCAGGAGCGCCGCGCGCGTGGGATCGCCCGCCTGGAGATATTCGCGGATGCGAGTCGAGGAGTAGATCTCGCCGCTCGGGCCGCGTAGCCGCTGCAGGCGGGTGACGCCGAAGCCGGCGCGCTCGCCCAGCGCCTGCAGGAGCGTGACGTCGCCGCGCCGCTCGTGGCCGAAGGCGAAGTTGTCGCCGATCACCACGCGTCGGATCGCCAGCCCCCGCGCCAGCACCTCGACTACGAAGGCTTCGGCGGTAAGCCGCGAAAGCGCGGCGTTGAAGGGGAGGACAAAAAGCGATTCGACGCCGAGCGCCTGGATTAGCCGCGCCTTGATGCGAAAGGGAGTGAGGCGGAAGGACGGCAGCTCGGGTCGAAAGAAGCTGCGCGGATGCGGCTCGAAGGTGAGCACCGCGCTCAAGCGCGCTTCCGCCCCGGCGATACGGCGCGTCTCGTCGATGATCGCCTGGTGGCCCAGGTGGATGCCGTCGAAGTTGCCGATGGCGACGACGGCGCCTCGCGCGGCTTCGGCGACATTCTGGTAATGGCGGATGACGCGCATGAGGCCCCCTTAGCGGCGTCAAGCTAGGGGGCGGCCGCGAAAAGGGTCAAGGCCTCTCCGTGCCGGCGAAATTCTTTGCCTCGGGCAGCGGCCGGCCTGGCGTCGGAATGTCCTTATTTTTCATCAATTTTTAAGGTGTGGCCGATAACTTGCTGCCATAAATAATCTTTCGTCCTAAAGAGGCGGGGTCGCGCAACCAAGGAGGAGCCGGGGCAGTGCAGGAAGCATTGACCGATCATTTCAGCGAGCGCGACGAATTAAATAACCTCAGAGCCGCGCTCGCGGCGTCGGGCGACGTCATCTACGATTGGAATCTTGCCGACGATCGATTGCGCTTTTTCGCGGGAGCGGAACGCGTGCTCGGCGTGGCCGGGCTCGAGGGCGGCATCGAGGGTGAGGCTTTCGAGCGGCTGCTCAATCCCGAGGATGTTCCGCTACGCCGGGTCGCGCTGGCGAACCATCGCGCCGCGGGCCAGCCCTTCGATTGCGAATACCGTGTACGCAACGACGCGGGCGAGTATCATTGGGTGCATGACCGGGGAGTCGCCGATTTCGCGCCCGATGGGCGGGCCGCGCGCTTGCGCGGTGTGTTGCGCGTGATCACGCAGCGCAAGCAGGCCGAGGCGCGGCTCGAATACCTCACAAGCTATGACGAGCTGACGGGTCACTATAACAGGGCACGGCTGCGCGAAACCCTCGAGCGCGCGCTGGCCTATGCCACGCGCTACGCCATCTCCGGCGGCTATCTGACGGTCGGCATCGATCGCCTGTCGCTGTTCAGCGAGGCGTTCGACTACCGCACCGTAAACGCCGTCGTGATCGAGGTCGCCAACCGCCTCGACCGCTGCCTCAGGGCGAGCGACGTGGTCGGGCGCATCGGCGACGACAGCTTCGGCGTCGTGCTCGCTCAATGCGGCGAGGACGAGCTGCCCGTCGCCGCCGAGAAGGTCCTCGAGGCCATTCGCAGCACGTCGATCGAGACCCCGAGCGGGCCGCTGCATGTCACGGTGTCGCTCGGCTGCGTGGCTTTCCCCCAGGCCAGCCAGACCGCCCACGACGTGATGGCCAAGGGCGAGGTCGGCCTGCAGGCGGCGCGCCGCACCGGGCGCGACAGCTATTACCGTTACGAGCGCTCGGAAGAAGAGCGACAGGACCACCGCCGCAATGTCGCCATGGCCGAAGAGGTGCAGATCGCACTGCGCGAGGGCCGCATCTTCTTCGCCTATCAGCCGGTGGTGACCGCGAGCGACAACGGCGTGGCGTTCCACGAATGCCTGCTGCGCATGCGGCGCGCGGACGGCGAGCTCGTGCCGGCCGGCGTCTTCGTTCCGGTGGTCGAGCAGCTTGGCCTGGTGACGGCGATCGATCGGCGCGCCCTCGAGCTCGCCGTCCGCGACCTGCAGGACCATGCCGACCTCGAGCTCGCGATCAACGTCTCGAGCATCACCACCTTCGATCGCTCATGGTTCCGTCTGCTCGCCTCGCTCGTCAAGGGACGGCCCGACATCGCCCGGCGGCTCATCATCGAGATCACCGAGACGATGGCGGTGCCCGACGTGGAAGAGATGGCGCGTTTCGTGGTGGCCTTGCGCGAGCTCGGCTGCCGCGTGGCGCTCGACGATTTCGGCGCCGGCTACACCTCCTTCCGGCATCTCCAGGCGCTCACCGTCGATGTCGTGAAGATCGATGGCGCCTTCGTCCGCAATGTCGCCGACAATCCCGACAACCAGCATTTCATTCGCACGCTCCTTTCGCTGGCCGAGGGCTTCGGCCTGGTCACGGTGGCGGAATGCGTGGAGACCGCAAAGGACGCCGCGCTGCTGGCGAGCCACGGCGTCACATATCTGCAGGGCTGGCATTGCGGAAAGCCGACCGTCGAGCCGGCCTGGCGACGCGCGCCCGCGATCACGATGCCCCCTCGGGCCAAATCGGTCGTGCTCTAAAGCGATATCCGCTCACGCGGAATCGCTCTAGCATAACTTGCCTCCGGCCGCTCAAGCGCCCAACGGGCCGGCGCTCACTCCTCCTGCTTTTCCGCCTTGCCCAGCTCGTCGAGCTGGCGTTGCAGGGCGTCGATCTTCTCCTTGAGCTCCTCGAGCCGGTCATGCTCCGCCGTCTCGCCGCCCGGCTGCGTCGAACTTCGCTCCGGCGGCTCGCCCGCGGTGAAAGGCGCGAACATCTTCATGGCGCGCTCCATCATTGCGACGTTCTGCTTGCCCATCTCCTCGAGCGAACCGAAGGGAAACAGCCCGTCGAAGGCGCCCTTCATATAGTGGCGGAATTTTTCCTGGTTCTGCGAGAAGGCGCGCATGCTCGATTCGAGATAGCGCGGCAGCATGTTACCGAGGCTGTCGCCGTAGAAGCCGATGAGCTGACGCAAGAAGCTGATCGGCAAAAGGTTCTGCCCCTTCCCTTCCTCCTCGACGATGATCTGGGTCAGCACCGAGCGCGTGATGTCTTCGCCGGTCTTGGCGTCATAGACGACGAAGTCGGCGTTGCTCTTCACCATCTGGCATAGGTCGTCGAGCGTCACGTAGCTGCTCGTCGCGGTGTTGTAGAGGCGCCGATTGGCGTATTTCTTGATCGTGATCGGCGCCTGCGCGTCGCGGCTTTTATTGGCCATTTCGATTGCGCCTCAAGTTGTGGCCCCAGCTTCCGGCCGACCAGTATACGTTCATCACCTGTCGCATGCGCAAGCGTCTTGTCATGGGGCGCCTCATGGTCGACGGGACGGGCGCTGGCCCGCGCTTCGGGGCTCCGCTATAGTTTGCTCCCATGTCCGAGCCGCCCGAACTCGAAAGCCTGGTTCGCCGCTATCTCGAGCTGTGGCAGGAGCAATGGGCGGCCATGGCGGCCGATCCGGAGCTGGCGGAATCGCTTTCGCGCTGGTTCGGCATGATCAACCAAATGGGCGCCGCATTCGCCTCGGGCCTGCCTGCCCTCCAGGGCCTTGCCGCGGAAGCGGCCCGCCACGATCCTGGCGCTCGCGCGAAGGGAAGAGACAAGCATGGAAAGGGCGCCGCCGCGCATGGGGCCGCGTCCGCTGGCTCTCCATCTGGGGACGGCGGCCATGACCTGGCTGAGCTCAAGGGGCGCATTGCCGCTCTTGAGGAGCGGCTCGCTGCCCTGGAAACCGGAGCTCCAGCTCCAGGCAAGCGAGCTTCAAGCAAGGCTGAATGACGTCGATCCCGACGCCTTCGCGCGTACGCTCGATCGCGAAGTGCGCGATCGGCTGGGCCGGCTGCTCCGCGCCGTCGAGCGCTATCGCCACCACCCCTATCGCCGCGCCTTGGCCGATCCGCCCGTCCTCTGGCAAGAAGGTAGCACGCGCCTGCTCGATTTCGGCACGACCGCGCCCGAAGCCGAACGCGCGCCTGCGGTGCTCTTCGTTCCCTCGCTCGTCAATCGCGGCTATATCCTCGATCTTGCCGAAGGCGGCAGCTTCCTGCGCTGGCTGGCGCGCCAGGGCCTGCGCCCCCTGCTGATCGAGTGGGGCGCCCCGGGCGCTGCCGAGCGCGGCTTCGATTTGAGCGACTATATCGCCGGGCGCCTCGAAACCGCGCTCGCCTGCGCCGTCGCACAGGCCGGCGGCCCGGTCGGACTTGCCGGCTATTGCATGGGCGGCAATTTGGCTTTGGCGGCGGCACAGCGCAGGCCCAAGGATGTCAGCGGCCTGGCCCTTCTGGCCACCCCTTGGGACTTCCATGCCGACCGGCCCGAGTTTGCCCGCGCTCTCTCCGCCGCTTGCGAGCCCTCGCTCGGTCTTGCCGAGCGGATCGGCATTCTGCCGACCGATTTCCTCCAGGCCCTGTTCTATATGCTCGACCCCTATCTGGCGCCGCGCAAGTTCCTGCGCTTTGCCGATATGGCGCCGGGTTCCCCGCGCGAGCTGGCCTTCGTGGCGCTCGAGGATTGGCTCAATGACGGCGTGCCGCTTGCGGCGGGCGTGGCGCGCGAATGCCTTGCCGGCTGGTACGGGCTCAACAAGCCCGGCCGCGGCGACTGGCGGGTCGCCGGTCAAGCCGTCGACCCCGGCAGGCTGAGGCTCCCGGCGCTCGTCATGGTGCCTGCCCAGGACCGCATCGTGCCGCCGGCCTCGGCCGAGGCGCTGGGTGCGCTTATTCCGGCGGCCGACATCCGCCATCCCGCCGCCGGCCATATCGGCATGATGGTGAGCGGCGTGGCGCAGAGCGCCGTATGGGAGCCTCTGCGCGACTGGCTGGCCGCCACCGCCGTCAAGCCCCGCGCGCGCAAGCGGCGCAAGCCGCGGCCGACGCGCAAACCATTGCCCGCCTGAGGCTCGCTTGACGCGGCCCTGGCCGCGGCGGTTAGCTAGGGCCGGTTGTCGTGAAGAAGGGGGCTTCCGCGACGTCACGTACGTGCAATGGGAGGAAGCCATGGATCGGGACCGTAGAAGATTTCTCCAGACTGCCGGCGTCGCCGGCGCCATGTCGCTGGCCGCGGCCTCGAGCATCGCCGCCGTACCCGCGACCGCGCCCGGCGTGGCGGGTGCCGCCAGCGCTGCCGAAGCGCCCAAGGGCATGATCTTCGTGAGCCTGCGTCATGGCCAAAGGCTCGGCCTCGGCGTCAAGACGGCGCGCGGCATTCTCGATGTCGAGCGCGCCGCCGGGCTTTTCCATATCCATGCGCCGGCCACGATCGACGAGCTGCTCCATGGCGGCGGCGGCGCGAGTGCGCTCGGCCGGCTGGTCGCGAAGGCGACGGAGGACAATATCCATCCGGGGCTTTTTCTCGACGAGGCGAAGGCCGATCTTGGGCCATGCGTCGGCAATCCGGAGAAGATCGTCTGCATCGGGCTCAACTATCGCAAGCACGCGCTGGAAACCGGTCAACCCATTCCGACGACGCCGATCCTGTTCAACAAATACAACAGCACGCTCAATTTCCATCGCGGCGAGATCGCCGTGTCGCGGCAGAGCGCCGAGCAATTCGACTACGAGGCCGAGCTGGTCATCGTCATGGGGCGGGAAGCGCGTCGCGTCGGCGAGGCCGAGGCGCTCGACCATGTGTTCGGCTATTGCACCGGCAACGACTTCACCGCCCGCGACCTGCAATTCCGCACCAGCCAATGGATGCTGGGCAAGACCTGCGACGGCTATGCGCCCGTAGGGCCCTACCTCGTCACCGCCGACCAGGTGCCGGACCCCAACGCGCTCAAGATCGAATGCAGCGTCAATGGGGAGGTCCGCCAATCCTCGAACACCGCGGACATGATCTTCAATTGCCGGCAGCTCATCAGCTATATCTCGCAGAACATCACGCTCAAGCCCGGCGACATCATCTTCACCGGCACGCCGGAAGGGGTGATCGTCGGCTATCCCAAGGAAAAGCGCGTCTGGCTCAAGCCGGGCGACAAAATCGTCACCAGCATCGAACGGCTGGGTGAGTTGCATTTCGCCTTGACCTGAGGGCGAGGGCAGGGCTTCCTTGCCTTCGCACCTGCGGTAAGCCTATATAAAGAGGGACACCGCAAGGATACGCCAAGCAACCCCATCGTCCTCTGGAGGGCCTTCCAATGAGTGAAGATGTCGTGATCGCATCGGCCGCGCGCACGCCCGTGGGCGCCTTCAACGGCTCCTTGAGCAGCGTGCCCGCCTCCTATCTGGGGACGGTCGCCATCAAGGAGGCGATGAAGCGCGGCAAGGTCGAGCCCGGCGAGGTAGACGAGGTGGTCATGGGCCAGATCCTCACGGCCGCCCAGGGACAGAACCCGGCGCGCCAGGCGGCGATCGCCGCCGGCATCCCGGTCGAGAAGACGGCCTACGGCATCAATCAGCTTTGCGGTTCCGGCCTGCGCAGCGTGGCGCTGGGCTACCAGGCGATCCTGGTCGGCGACAGCAAGATCATCGTCGCGGGCGGCCAGGAGAGCATGAGCCAGGCGCCGCATGCCGCGTATCTGCGCACGGGCGTCAAGATGGGCTCCGCCGAGTTCATCGACACCATGATCAAGGACGGGCTGTGGGACGCCTTCAACGGCTACCACATGGGCAACACGGCCGAGAACGTGGCGCAGCGCTGGCAGATCACACGCGAGGAGCAGGACCGCTTTGCCCTCGGCTCGCAGCAGAAAGCCGAGGCGGCGCAGAAATCGGGCCGCTTCAAGGAGGAGATCGCGCCCGTCACCATCCAGACGCGGAAGGGCGACGTCGTGGTCGCGGTGGACGAATATCCCAAGCACGGCACGACGCTCGAGGCCTTGCAGAAGCTGAAGCCGGCCTTCGACAAGGCGGGCACGGTGACCGCCGGCACCGCCAGCGGCATCAATGACGGCGCGGCGGCGGTCGTGCTGATGACGGCCTCCGAGGCCAAGAAGCGCGGCGTCAAGCCGCTCGCCCGCATCGTCTCCTGGGCGACGGCCGGGGTCGATCCGGCGATCATGGGGTCCGGCCCCATCCCGGCGAGCCGCGCCGCCTTGAAGCGCGCCGGCTGGTCGATCGATCAGCTCGACCTCGTCGAGGCGAACGAAGCCTTCGCCGCGCAAGCCTGCGCCGTCAACAAGGATCTCGGCTGGGATCCCGCCAAGGTCAATGTCAACGGCGGCGCCATTGCCATCGGCCATCCCATCGGCGCCTCGGGCGCGCGCGTGCTGACGACGCTGCTCTACGAGATGGAGAAGCGCAACGCCAAGCGCGGCCTCGCCACGCTCTGCATCGGCGGCGGCATGGGCATCGCCATGTGCGTCGAGCGCGCCTAGCCTCGCCGGAAATCGCCGCGACCGACCATTTGGCGGCGGGCCTGGCCTTCGGCCGCGATTGACGCGGATCATCGCGGCCCCCTCCTTTCGCGTCCATGCAATGGCGCGGCCGCGCGGCTGTCCGCCCTTCGGCGGGTGAACGTGGCGCAGCTGCCCGTTTTATGGTTTCATGGCCGGAACCAAATAGAAAAGAGAGGGAGGAGTCATGTCGCGCGTAGCGTTGGTGACGGGGGGCACCCGCGGAATCGGCGAGGCGATCAGCAAGGCCCTCAAGGCGGCGGGCTGCCGGGTCGCCGCCAACTATGGCGGGAACGACGCCGCGGCCAAGGCGTTCAATGAGGAGACGGGCATCCATGTGTTCAAATGGGACGTCTCCGACTTCGAGGCCTGCAAGGCCGGCATCGCGGCGGTCGAGGCCGCGCTGGGCCCAATCGAGATTTTGGTGAACAATGCCGGGATCACGCGCGACGCCACCCTTCATCGCATGACGCCGCAACAATGGCATTCGGTGATCGAGACCAACCTCACTTCGCTCTTCAACATGACGCGCAACGTCATCGAGGGGATGCGCGCGCGCAATTTCGGCCGCATCATCATCATCGGCTCGATCAACGGGCAGAAGGGCCAGTTCGGCCAGGTGAACTACTCGGCCGCGAAGGCGGGCGCGATGGGCTTCACCAAGGCGCTCGCGCAGGAGAACGCCAGCAAGGGCATCACGGTGAACACGGTGTCGCCGGGCTATATCGCGACCGAGATGGTGCGGGCCATGCCCAAGGAGGTGCTCGACACCAAGGTGCTGCCGTTGATCCCCGTCGGCAGGCTGGGCAAGCCGGAGGAGGTGGCGCATGCCGTGGCGTTTCTGGCCGCGGACGACGCTGGCTTCATCACCGGCTCGACGCTCACGGTCAATGGCGGCCAATATCTGACATGAAGCCTGCATGAGGGCAGGGCGGCCGCCATGGCGTTCCGTCCGGCGAGCGTTCGATGGCGCCGTCCTCGCCTTGATTCTGCCCGCGCTGCATGCGGGCGCGACGTGGGCTGCAGGGCAGCAATCGCCCGCGACCGTGACGCCGTCCTTCGCTCGCTACCTCGCCGGCGAGAACTATCGCCAGACGGCGATCGAGGCGGCGCGGCGCCATAACGAGAATCTCCCGGATAGCTGCAAGACGATGAGCTTCGCGCTCTCCGCCGTCGTCACCATCTACGCGCCCGTTCGGATGGAGGGCGGGCAGCCGATCGAGGGCGCCTGGGCGGAGCCCGTCATGGCCGCGGGCTGCGGCAAGACACTGCGCTTCGCCGTCCTCACCATCGTCGCGCCCGACAAGCCCGCGATGACCCTCTCCCTCATTCCGGGCGACTCGCGCGCCGATCCGATGCTGCAGCGCGACAGCGTCAAGGACGTGCTCGATCATGTCTCGGTCGCCTCCGGCGGCTGCAAGGACATGGTGGTCACCGACACGAGGTTCGAGGATTGGGAAGGCGGGCCGGTCAAGGGGCCGCACGGGCGCGAGGCGAGGCCGTGGCGCGAGACATGGACGGTATGGGCCTGCGGCAAGCTCGTCGATGTGCCGGTGCATTTCACCCCCAACGACCGCGGCACGCTGATTGAGGTGAAATCGGCCGAGGTGAAGCCCAAGCCTTGAGGCGTCAGGGCTGCTTGGGAGCGCTCGGCGGCTCGCCGGCCGCGGCGGCGGCTTGGAACAGCCGGCAGAACTCGGTCAGCTCGGCGGCATCCAGGTCCGATACCGCCCAATAGACCATGGCGCCGTCGGACCAATGGGCGAGATGCTCGCCCTTCAGCTCGGCGTGCTCGATACCGGCGCTGCCGCGCGACTGCGGCCAGATGAACAGCGTGATGAGGTGCTTGCGGTGGCGGTACACGAGCGCCGCCACGACGCCCCCGCCGACATAGTCGGCGCGTCCTCCCACGAGCGGATAGCCGCCGACGGTCAGGTCCTCGACCGGCGGCGCGAAATCGAGCTTATGACTGAACCAGGGCTTGACCGTATGCTGATCGGAAGAGGCGACGTCGATCATCCTGTCGTCGGTCAGGAGCGCGCGAACATGGCTCGCGACGACCTCCTGGGCGACGACATCCTCGCCGCGCGGCTCGAGACTATGCGTGAGGAGCGCGCTGAGGCCGGCAACCAGGACGAATGCGGCCGCGAGGCCCGCCGCGCGGTGCCAGACCGGCCGGGCATGTGCGGAGCGCGCCAAGGCCGCGACAAGCGCGCTCGTCGCCGTCGCGTCCTCCTCGTCCATCTCCTCGTCGTCGGCCGCGTCGGCCGCGTCGTCCATCGCCTCTGCGGCGAGCGCCGCATCCAGGCTGCGGCGCAGGCGCGCGGGCGCGCGCTCATAGGGGAGTGTCGTTCGCAGGGCTTGCGACAAGGCGCGGCGCCCCGCGGCGAGCTCAGGACAGCTCGGCCGGCTCGGGCAGCTCGCCAGATGCCGCTCCATCTCGACAGCGCGCTCGGCACCGAGCTCGTTGTCGAGATAGGCGTCGATGATGGAGCGCGCCTCGCGGCATTCCATGGTTCAGGCCTCCTCGGCTAACTCGCCCGCGAGGCGCTGGGCGAGCAGGCCGCGGGCGCGCGCAAGGCGCGACATGACGGTACCGATCGGCAGCTCGGCGATCGAGGCGATCTCCTTGTAGCTCAGCTCCTCGATCTCGCGCAGCAACAGCGCCTCGCGGTAGGCGGGTGGCAAGGCCTCGAGCGCGGCCGTGAGCCGTTGGCGATCGAGCTTGGCGAAGAGCGCCTCCTCGGGGCCGGGAATCGCCGTGCCGAAGGCCGCGAGCGCGCGCTCATGCGCCGGATCGAGCCCTTCCTCCTCGTCGAGGCTCAACGATTCGCCCTTGGGGTTCGCCGCGAAATGACTGTAGCACGCGTTGCGCACGATCTTGAGCAACCAGGCCTTGGCGCTACCTCCCTTGAAGCCCTCGAAATAACGAAAGGCGCGCAGCATCGCCTCCTGCGTGACATCTTCGGCGTCGGCGCGGTTGCGCAGCAGCCAAAGCGCTAAGTTATGGGCAGCGTCGAGATGCGGCAGCACCTCGCGCTCGAACCGCGCCTTGAGGCTCTTGTCCGCCATGCTCCCTGCCTCCGACCGCATCGGCAAGACCCGGCGAAGGACGGATTTATTCCCATGCGGTCTTACCGGGCCGCGGGAATTTTCCGCCGCGGCCTCCGATTCTGCATGGAACGGCCTGTCGACGGACCACGCCCGGACGCCGTGGTCTGGAAACGTGGGCGCCAAGGAGGGTATCCCAGCATGCGTCATTATTGCATGAAATAATTTCGCCGATTCTGGCGGATTCTCATGGTCATGCAGCGACAACAACTGGTTACCGCCCACGCAATGCTCGTCATGGCATCTACTCGACGGTGATCGTCCCGACCATTCGAGGATGAATGGCGCAGGTGAAGTGGTAGACGCCCGGCTTGTCGAACTTGAATGAAAAAGTCTCATCCGTATCGACGGCGCCGGACCGGAACAGCCCTGTATCGCTGACCACGCTATGCGGCTCATCATCCTTGTTGGTCCAGGTGACGGTGGAGCCGGCCTTGACCGTCAATGACATCGGCTTAAACATGAAACCCTTGATCACGATCTGAGCGGCGCCCGGTGGCGCCGCATTGGGCGAACCGCTCGCCGCGACCAGCGACAGCGTTGCCACGGCGACGACCGCAAGCAACGTTCGATAACTTCCCAGAGTCATCCGAGCGCCCCTCCGTTCGATCCTTCGAGTAGCTGTCAGGCAATCGTCCTGTCGTTGAGTGCCAGTGAGCTCGGATGTTCCACGACGGATACGCTGGTAACGCCGAGCATCTTGGGCAGCTGGTCCGCGGGCACCTTGAGCGGCCCAGGACCAGGGCCCACGCCGGCCACCGGCTGGGGATAGGCCGTGGAGCGCGCCGTGTGGAAGGTGATGTTGCCTTCGACCTTTTGCACGATCTGATGGATGTGCCCGTTCAGCACGGTGACCGAGCCGAAGCGGCGCAACTGGCTCATGAGCTGATCCGCGTCACCGGTGCCCCAGCCCCAAGGCTCATAGATGGTCCAGAGCGGCATGTGGGCAAAGACCACGATGGGCGTGCTCGCAGAACGTCCCTTCAGGTCGGCCGCCACCCAGGCGAGCTGATCGCTGCCCAAGGTGCCCAGGCCGCCCGGCTTGAACTGCAACACATTGATGAGCGCGACAAAATGCACGCCGGCGTGATCGAAGCTGTAATAGCCCTTGTTGGCGGACGCCTTGCCGAATTGGTTGAAGTATTCCGTGACGGTCGCATCGGCGGTGTCGTGCTCGCCCGGCACGGTGTGGATCTCGGTCGTGCGGAGGCGGGAGAGCATTTGCTGGGCCAGGTCGAATTCCGCCGGCCTGGATAAGTGCGTAATGTCGCCCGTGTGAATGACAAGCGCGGGCTGTTCGGCCATGCCGTTCACGAGGTCGATGGTCCGCGTGAGGGTGCCATTGACGTCGGGATTGGCGTCTTTGTTGAATCCGATGTGCGTGTCGCTGATCTGGACGAACAGCGGCTTTCCAAGCCGCGCAGCGCCCGGCTCGTCGGCGGCCGCCATCCCGAGGTCGATCGGCGTGAAGACGCCGCCGGTCAAGGCGAAGAGGGTGCCGGCCCCGCCATAGGCCATGCATTTCAATGCGTTGCGACGCGATTGGAGCAATTTGTCATCCGACATGGCCGTCTCCTTGAAAGGGATCAGCGACAGGGTTCATGAGGGGAATACTTCCGAGCGGGCCGCTTTATTCCCTGCTTCGGTACATTTTTTCGGGGAACCGGCGCGCCGATGGCCACGCGCGCGCTTTCGCGCTGGATCGAGCCGTTGCGCCTCGTCGAGGCTCAGGGATTCGCCCTTTGGGGAATAAAGCGCGTGAGACCGAAGTTAAGCATACATGCTATGGGCGCCGCCGGTCGCGCCTCATTGTCCTGGACCCAGGAGGTCGTCATGCGTTTCGATTATCCAAGCTGGCTCGATCGGCCGCCCGCGTCGCATGTGGGCGGTTCGGAAATGACACGCGGTCGGCGCGACATGGTTGATTTCGAGCCCATGCCGAGCCGTCGTCTGACATCGGGGCTCATGCTGGTGCTGCTCCTTTTGGCCGGGCTTACCCTTACCTCGTTCGGCGAGCGGCATAAGGCGCGGGCCGAGCAGAACGGCGTCAGCGCCCTCTTGCCCGGGCCGGCCACGGGCGTCGCTCTCTCCGCGACATCTTCCGTGCCGGCGGCCAGGGCGATATCCATGGCGTGCTCATCGTGACGAAGTAAGCGACGATAGCCTCAAGCAAATCCTCGTGGTTCGAGACGCTCGGCCGAGAGCCGCGCTCCTCACCACATGAGGATGGTCATGAGGGCAATTCCGCCATCTCTCCCACAGGCGACTGTTCGGCCCGCCTGCCGCATCATTCCTTATGGATGGTCGCCAGCATCGACGGGCGCTCGGCGAAGCGGCGCCACCAGGCGGCAAGGCGCTGTCGGCTCGGGCGCCAATCCTCTTGGCCGAAGCGGAAATCGAGATAGCCGCAGGCACAGCCGGCCGCGATCTGGCCGATGGTGACCACCTCGTCCCAAAGCGGGGCCTGCGCTTCCAGCGCATCGAGCCCGCGTCGCACGGCCGCGGCCTGGCGCGCGCTCCAGCTCGCCGAGCGCTCGCCCGCCGGACGGTTGCCCTCGAGGCGGCGCAGGATCGCGGCGTCGAGAATGCCGTCTGCCAGGGCCTGCAGCTTGAGCGCCTGCCAGCGCGCCGCACCCGCCGCGGGGAACAGCTTGCCGCCGCCGAGATTATCGAGATATTCGCAAATCACCGGCGAATCGAAGAGCGTATCGCCATTGTCGGTGATGAGCGCCGGCACCTTGCCGATGGGATTGTCCTTCGCGATATCGGTATCCGCCGCCCAGACATTAGTCGGCAGCCGCTCGATGCGCGCCTCCAGCCCCGTCTCATAGGCCACGACGAGCACCTTGCGCACGAAGGGGGAGGTGGGCGCATAACGCAGTTTCATCGCGGTACAGCCGAGCCGAGCCCGAAGCCGTCCTTGCGGTGCCGCACCTCGGCGAAGACGGCGACCGGATCGGCCCCGTCGAGCCCCAGCGTCTTAGCGATCGAGGGCAGGTCGGCGCGCAGGAAGGGGTTCGTCTCGCGCTCCTCGCCGATGGTGGCGGGGACGGTCGGTCGCCCTTCCGCGCGCGTTTCATCGACCTGCTTCGCGCGCGCGACGAGCGCGCGGTTCTGCGGCTCGACCGTGAGCGCGAAGCGCGCATTGGCTTGCGTGTATTCATGGCCGCAATAGACGCGCGTCTCGGGCGGCAGCGCCTTGAGCTTGCCGAGCGAGCGCCACATCTGCTCCGGCGTGCCTTCGAACATGCGCCCGCAGCCCAGCGCGAACAAGGTGTCGCCGCAAAACACCGCCTTGCTCTCGGGGAACCAGAAGGCGATATGGCCGCGCGTATGGCCGGGTATGAAGAGGATTTGCGCTTCGGCCTCGCCGAGCTTGAAGGGAGCGCCCTCGTCCACCTCGATATCGATCGCGGGGATGCGGTCGCGATCCGCCTTCGGCCCGACGACCTTGGCGCCGTGGCGCGCCTTGAGCTCGGGATTGCCGCCCGTATGGTCCCAATGGTGATGGGTATTGAGGATGTAGGTGAGCCCCCAACCGCGCCGCGCCAGCGCCGCCTCGACCGGTGCCGCCTCGGAGGGATCGACCACGCCCGTCGCCCCCGTCGCGGGGTCGCGAAGGAGATAGGCGTAATTGTCCTTGAGGCAGGGGACGAGATCGATTTCGAGGACGGACATCGGGACGCTCATGCCTGATTCGCTGCGGGCCGAGCCTAGCACAAGTGCCACGGCCCGCCAGCCCTGCCCCTGGGGCGGGTGGCACTATGCTATCTTCCGCGCCATGTCCAGCGACGTCGTCGATCTGCATGACTTCTACCGTTCGACGCTAGGCCAGGTGGCTTGCCGGCTGATCCGCCGTAAGCTGCGCATGATCTGGCCGAACGTGGCGGGGCAGAGCCTCGTGGGCGTCGGCTACGCCACGCCCTTCCTGCGCGCCTTCCGCGACGAGGCGGTGCGGGCGCTTGCGATCATGCCGGCGGCGCAGGGCGTCATGCGCTGGCCGCCGGACGAGCCGAACCTGGTGATGCTGGCGGAGGAAGCCGAGCTCCCTTTGCCCGATCTATCGGTCGACCGCGCGCTCCTCGTCCATGCGCTCGAGCATAGCGAGCAGCTTCGCCCCATGCTGCGCGAGCTGTGGCGGGTGATGGCAGACGGTGGCCGGCTCCTCGTCGTGGTGCCGAACCGGCGCGGCATCTGGGCGCGTCTCGACCGCACGCCCTTCGGGCAGGGCCTGCCCTATACGCAAGGCCAGCTCTCGCGCCTGCTGCGAGACAACATGTTCACGCCGATCCAGTCGGCAACCGCGCTTTTCATGCCGCCGACGGCGAGCCGCTTCATGCTGGCTTGGGCTCCCGCCTGGGACGGGGCGGGCGAGCGCTGGTTCCCCACTTTCGCCGGCGTCGTCATCATCGAGGCCTCGAAGCAGGTCTACGGCGCGCTCCCCGCGCGGCCCCAACGCAAGCGGCAGCGGGTCTATATGCCGGTGCCGGGATAGCGTACGACGGCGTTCGCTTGGGCGAACCTGCCTATCCGTCGTCCTTCGTCTGTCGTCCGTTCTCCTGCAGCAGGAAGATCGCCTGCTCGTCGAGCAGGTTGGAGAGCGTGCCGGGACGCCGCGATTGCCGCACGCGCCCGTTGCGGCCGAGCGACGCCGTGCGCTCGATGCCGAGGCCGCGCTCCTCGCAAAGCTGCACGAAGTCGGCGATGGTGCAGGGGTGGATGTTGGGCGTGTCGTACCAGCGATGCTGGAACGAGGCCGGCATGGCCATGCGGCCGTCGATGAAGAGACGGAGGCGCATCCGCCAATAGCCGAAATTGGGGATCGATACGATGGCGTGCCGCCCGATGCGCACCAGCGCGAGCAGCACGGTCCTGGGATCGCGCGTCGCCTGGAGCGTCTGGCTCAGCACCACATAGTCGAAGGATTTGGAGGGGTAGTCCTCGAGGTCGGTGTCGGCGTCGCCCTGGATGACCGAGAGCCCGTGGCTCACGCAGGCGTTCACCCCCGCCTGGCTCAGCTCGATGCCGCGGCCGTCGACCCCCTTGGCATGCACGAGATAATCGAGCAGCGCGCCGTCGCCGCAGCCGACATCGAGCACGCGCGTCTCGGGCTCGATCATATCGGCGATGATCTGGAGGTCGGGGCGAAGCTGGCCGAGCGTCGGCCGCGGGCGGGTCATCTCCATGAGCAGCCTATTCCCTGCCGATGCCGAGCTGCTCGTAGGCTCCGGCGAGGAAGCCCGAGAGAGTGGCGAAGAATTCGGGCTCGTCGAGCAGGAAGGCATCGTGGCCCTTGTCGCTCTTGACCTCGACGAAGCTGACGTTGGCGGCGACGGCGTTGAGCGCGCGCACCACCTCGCGGTTTTCCGGCGTGGGGAAGAGCCAGTCGCTGGTGAACGAGATGACGCAGAAGCGCACCGGCGTGCCGGTGAAGGCGTTGGCCAGGAGCCCGCCATGCTCCTGCGCCAGGTCGAAATAATCCATCGCCCGCGTGATGTAGAGATAGCTGTTGGCGTCGAAGCGGTCGACGAAGGCGCTGCCTTGATGGCGCAGATAGTTCTCGACCTGGAAATCGGCATCGAAGCCGTAGGTGATGTTGAGGCGGTCCTGCAGGTTGCGGCCGAACTTGCGATGGAGCGCCTGCTCGGAGAGATAGGTGATATGCGCCGCCATGCGCGCGACCGCGAGCCCGCGGCGCGGCACCTTGCCGTGGCGCAGATATTCGCCGCCGCACCAGTCAGGATCGGCCATGATCGCCTGCCGCCCCACCTCGTGAAAGGCGATGTTCTGCGCCGAATGGCGCGCGGCCGAGGCGATCGGCACGGCGGTCGCCACCCGCTCGGGATAGCTCGATGCCCATTGCAGCACCTGCATCCCGCCCATCGAACCGCCGGTCACGCAAAAAAGGCGCTCGATGCCGAGATGGTCGATCAGCAGCTTCTGGGCCCGCACCATGTCGGCGATGGTGATGACGGGGAAGGCGAGGCCCCAGGGCTCTCCTGTGCGCGGGTCGATCTCCTTGGGACCCGTGGTGCCCAGGCAGCCGCCCAGCACGTTGGCGCAGATCACGAAATAGCGCTCGGTGTCGAGCGTGAGGCCGGGCCCCACCATATGCTCCCACCAGCCGGGCCGGCCGGTGACCGGGTTGGTGCCGGCGACGTACTGGTCGCCCGACAACGCATGGCAGACGAGGATGGCGTTCGAGCGGGCGGCGTTGAGCCGGCCGTAGGTCTGGTAGGCGATGGTGAAGGGGCCGAGCTCCGCGCCCGAATCGAGCCGCAGCGGCCGCTCGACACCGAACTCGACGCTGTAGCCGCGCGACGGCGGCGCGCTCGTCTCCAACAGCGATTGGATCGCGGCCATGGCCTCGGTCTCCCGCGTCGCGAACCTGCCCCGGCATCGGGGCGGCGGACGCTTTCGCGCTGCACGCTAACTAGGGATCGGGACTCCGCCATGTCAACCTTTTCTTTGATTTTGAGGGGCTCTACGCCTATGACTATCCGGCCGCGCAGGATGGCGCGGGGTGACGTCCGGGTACCCATGCAGCAGCCTGTCAAAACCCTGGACGATCTCCGGCGGGAGATCGACCGGATCGACGACGCCATTCACGATCTCGTCATGCGGCGGACCGCCGTTATTGCGGAGATTGCGGCGGCGAAGTCGGTCGATCGGAACGGCACGGCCAACGGCTTCCTGCGTCCGGCGCGGGAAGCCGTCGTCCTGCGCCGCCTGATCGCACGCCATCGCGGGCATTTCCCCAAGCCTGCCCTGGTGCGTCTTTGGCGCGAGCTCATCGCCGGGCCCTTGTCGTTGCAGGGCAGCTTCTCCGTCGCGGTCTATGCGCCCAAGGGCGAGCCCGGCTATTGGGACCTCGCCCGCGACCATTACGGCAGTCACACCGCCCTTGCCGGCCATGGCACGGCCGGCCAGGTATTGAGCGCGGTCAGTGGCGGCAATGCCGCGGTCGGCATCCTCCCGATGATCGCGGACGACGATCCCGATCCCTGGTGGCCCTCGCTCGTGCGCGAGGATGGCAAGGGCCTCTGGATCGTCGCGCGCCTGCCGATCGCGGGACAAGGCAACGCGCGCGGCGACAAGCTCGAGGCGCTTGTCGTCGGCCCCATGGCGCCGGAGCCGACGGGGCGGGATCAAAGCTTTCTTGTCTTCGAGCCGGCGCAAGAGCTGAGCCGCGCCTGGGTGACGGCGGGACTCGGCAAGGCGGGCCTCGCGCCGCGCCGGGTCACGGTTTGGAAGCCCAAGCAGGGCGACGCGGTCTACCTCGTCGAGGTCGAAGACTTCGTGACGGAGAGCGATCCGCGCGTCGCCGATATTCGCGCCCAGATCGGCGGCGATGCGGGCCGCGTATTTTATATCGGCGGGGACGCGGCGCCTTTCACGCCGGAGGAGCTGGCCGACAAGGCGTAACCGCGGGTCGGCGCGTCCAGGGATCATCGAATATGAGAAACAGGATCGGCCGAGCATGAGCGCGCTGAAAGTGAGACCGGACATTCTCGAGATCGAGGCCTACAAGGGCGGGGAATCCTCCGTCCCCGGCCTCGCGCGCGTCATCAAGCTCTCCTCGAACGAGAGCCCGCTCGGCCCGAGCCCGCACGCCGTGGCGGCGATCGAGGCGGCCGCCCAGGAGGCGCATCGTTATCCCGACGGCGAATGCCGCGCCTTGCGCGAGGCGCTCGCGAAGCATCACGGGCTCGAGGCCCGCCGCATCGTCTGCGGCGCGGGCTCGGACGAGCTGATCACGCTTCTGACCCGCGCCTATGCCGGGCCCGGCGACGAGGTGCTCTACAGCGCCCATGGCTTCCTCATGTACGCCATCTGCGCCAAGGCGGTCGGCGCCAAGCCCGTCGCCGCGCCCGAGACCAAGCTCAAGGCGAGCGTGGAGGAGCTGCTCGCGCGGGTCACGCCGCGCACCCGCATTCTCTTCCTCGCCAATCCGAACAACCCGACCGGCAGCTTCCTCGCCAGGGACGAGGTGACGCGGCTCCATGCGGGCCTGCCCAAGGACGTGCTGCTGGTGATCGACGCGGCCTATGCCGAATATGTCATGCGCAACGATTACAGCGCGGGGATCGAGCTGGTCGAGCCGCAAGGCAATGTCGTGATGTTGCGCACCTTCTCGAAAATCTACGGACTCGCCGGCCTGCGGCTGGGCTGGGCCTATTGTCCCGCCTCGGTCGCGGACGTGCTCAACCGGCTGCGCAATCCCTTCAATATCAGTTCCGCCGCGCAAGCGGCAGGCCTGGCCGCGCTCGACGACATCGCCCATGTCGACGCCGCGCGCAGCCATAACGACATCTGGCTGCCCTGGCTGACGCGCGAGCTCCAGCGGCTGGGGCTCGAGGTCGCACCCTCGGTCGGCAATTTCGTTCTGGCACGCTTTCCCGAGGAGGCCGGGCGCAATGCCGACGCGGCCAACGCGTTCCTCTGCGAGCGCGGCATCATTCCGCGCAAGATGGGCCCCTACAAGCTCGGCCACAGCCTGCGCATCACCATCGGCCTCGAGGAGGAGATGCGCGCGACCGTGGCGGCGCTCGCCGAGTTCATGGGACGATAGATGGCGGCCCCGCTCTTCGAGCGCATCGCGCTCATCGGCATCGGATTGATCGGTTCCTCCCTCGCGCGCCGCGTGAGGCAGGAGGGGCTCGCGCGCGAGATCGTCTGCTGCGCCAAGAGCGAGCGCTCGCGCGTCAAGGCGCTCGAGCTCGGCCTGGTCGAGCGCGCCTTCGCCGATCCGGCCGACGCCGTGGCCGGCGCCGATCTCGTCATGTTATGCACGCCGCTCGGCGCCTACCGCGCGCTCGCCGAGAAATTCGCGCCGCGGCTCGAGCGCGGCGCGATCCTCTCCGACGTGGGCTCGGTCAAGGGCATGGTGCTGCGCGAGCTCGGCCCGCTCGTTCCCGCTCATGCCCACCTCGTGCCGGGCCATCCCGTGGCGGGCACGGAACTGTCGGGGCCGGAAGCCGGCTTCCCCGAGCTCTTCGACGGACGCTGGTGCATCCTCACGCCGCCCGAGGGCGCGGACGATGCCGCTGTGGAAAAAGTCGCGGCGCTCTGGCGCGGCTGCGGCATGGCGATCGAGCGCATGGACGCCAAGCATCACGACATCGTCCTCGCCCTCATCTCGCATCTGCCCCATCTCATCGCCTATTGCATCGTCGGCACGGTGACGCATCTCGAGGAGCATACCAGCACGGACGTGATCAAGTTCGCGGCCGGCGGCTTCCGCGACTTCACCCGCATTGCCGCCTCCGATCCGGTGATGTGGCGCGATGTTTTCCTCACCAACCGCGACGCCGTGCTGGAGATGCTGGGCCATTTCACCGAAGATCTGACCGCGCTGCAACGCATGGTGCGCTTCGGCCAGGGCGACAAGCTCGAGGATTGGTTCTCACGCACCCGCGCCGTCCGCCGCAGCCTGATCGAGGCCAAGCAGGCATGAGCGGCTACCATTCCGCCCATTTGACTGGCGGCAGGCGCATGAGGCGGATCGGCCCGGCATAAAGCGACTGCTTCTGCACGCGCAGCGACACGGTCAATACCTTCTCTCCGCCCTCGGGCGGGGTGCGCGCCATGAGGCCGAGGGCCGCCTTGGCGAGCGCGCCCTCGTTCGGCTTCACCAGCTGCCGCGCGACCAGCGCGTCGATCGTCTCGGCATAGCCGTGGATCTTGGCCGTGCCGGCGCCCTCGGGCTGCAGCGCCCCGTCGAGCGCCAGGGTGGCGCTCACATTCATCTCCATCGGTCCCCAGTCGATATCGAGCGTCTTGATCTCGAGCGTGCCGCCTCCGTCGCGCCATTGGGTGAGCGCCTTAGCGGGCGCGCCCGCGGGGATCGCGCCGTCGATCTCGGCGCGGAAGGTGAGCCAATGCAACCGGGGGCCGAGCGGTCCGGAATCGATCGCGGGCGGCAGGGCCAGATCGTCGAGCCGTGCCTCGATCTCGAGGCTTGGCGGCAAGGACGGCGTCGCGGCCGGCGCGGGCTTGGCATTTCCCGGCTCGGGCAAGGCAAGATCGAGCGTGGCGCCGTCGGCCGTGAGGAGCTGGCCGGCGTCCCCGAGGGTGAGAGCGAGCTTTTCCGCCGTCAGATGCAGCGCCCGTGCCCGCCCGCCGAGGCCGAAGGAGAGCCGGCCAGCGGCGCTCGCCGTCTTCGCGGTGATGCGCGCGAGCCCGTCGCCTTGCGGATAGACCACCTCCTGCGTCCCGAGCGGGCGGATGGTGACGTCGCCGATCGACCAGAGATGGGATTCCGCCTCGACCGCCTCGCCCGTCCATTGCCATTGCCCGCTCGGATCGGTGACGGTCGGATGATCGAGCCGGATGGCGACCGTTAAGGGAAAGCCCGAGAGGACGGGCGGCGCATAATCGACCTTGTAACCCTCGCCGCGCCGCGCTGCGGTCCAGTCGGCCAGGCCGTTTCGCACGATCTTGGCCTCGTGGAACCAGAAGGCGGACAAGCCGCCGCCGGCGAGGAGGAGAAATAGCGCAAGGAGGGAGAGGACGCGGATAGCGGGTCGCATGACGCGGATATTATAGCCCCGGCGGCGCGTCCCGGCCACGGCCTGCACGGGAAGCATGGGGGATAGCGGAACGACGCGGCTTGTCTCGCCGCGCGCCGCCGCTAGACTGCGCCCTTTGCTTCGAGGCGCCATGACGCTCGCCGCCGCAGTCCCGTCTCGCCGCAGCCTCTCCGCGGCGGCCATTCCCGGCCTTTTCGTCCTGCTCTGGAGCACCGGCTTCATCGGCGCGCTCTACGGCCTGCCCTATGCGCCGCCCTTCACCTTCCTGGCGCTGCGCTTCGTGCTGGTCGCGGCTATCACCGGCGCGATCTCGCTGCTTTGGCGCGCGCCCTGGCCGCGCAGCCCGCGCGAGATCTTCCATATCGCGGTCGCCGGGCTGCTCGTGCAGGCCTGTTATCTCGGCGGCGTCTTCGCGGGATTAAGCCACGGCATCTCGGCCGGCGTCGCTGCCCTCATCGTCGGCTTGCAGCCGCTTCTCACCGCCTTCCTCGTCGGGCCGCTGCTCGGCGAGCGCGTTTCGCGGCGCCAATGGATCGGCCTGATGCTCGGCTTGGCGGGCGTGGCGCTCGTGGTGTCGCGCACCGTCCGCTTCGAGGGAACCGGGCTCGTCGGATTGGCCGCAAGCGTCGTGGCGCTCCTCGGCATCACGTTCGGCACGCTCTACCAGAAGCGCTTCTGCGCCGGCCTCGATCTCCGCAGCGGCGTCACCATCCAGTATGCCGTGGCGGCGCTGGTGATGCTGCTGCTCAGCGCGCTCTTCGAGGACCAACATGTCATATGGACGGAGCCGTTCGTCTTCTCGCTGCTCTATATGAGCCTGGTATTGTCGGTGGGCGCGGTGTCGCTGCTTTATCTGCTCATCAGGCGAGGTGCCGCCTCGCGCGTGGTGAGCCTGTTCTATCTCGTGCCGCCCACGACGGCGCTGCTCGCCTATCTCTTCTTCGGCGACAGGCTCGGCGTGACGGCGCTCCTCGGATTCGGCCTCGCGGCGATGGGGGTCGCGCTGGTCAACCGCTAGACGGGAAATGAGCATGCCGAAGCGCCCAGCAACGGAAGCGCCGCCGCCGGAGGAGACCTGGATCTTCGGCTACGGCTCGCTGATGTGGGACCCCGGCTTCGCCTGTCTCGAGCGCGAGCCGGCACTTCTCACCGGCTATCACCGCGCCTTCTGCATCTATTCGTGGAGCTATCGCGGCACGCGCGAGCGGCCCGGCCTCGTGCTCGGGCTGGAGCCGGGCGGCTCCTGCCGCGGCATCGCATACCGCATCGCGCCCGAAACGCGCGCGGAGGTCTTCGCCTATCTCGACAAGCGCGAGATGACGGCTCAGACCTACCGGCAGAAGCTCCTGCCGATAACGCTGCGCCGCGGCCGCGTGCTCGCTTCGGCTTATGTGGTGGACCGCGCGCACACGCAATATACCGGCAGGTTGCCGCTCGAGCGGCTGGCCGAGCTCATCCTTCAGGGGCGCGGCGAGCGCGGCGCCTGCGCCGACTATCTCGCCAACACCGTGCGCCATCTCGACGAGCTCGGCATCAAGGAAGGCAAGCTGCATATGCTGCTGAAGCTGGTGGAGCGGAGAAAAGGCGGCCAAGCGCGCCCATAGGCGCATAAGCATAGTCTGAAGCAGATCGATAGGAAGCTGCCGCGGCGGTCAAGCGGAGTGTTCGGCGCCTTATCCAAAGTTCAAACCGTTCGTCACCCGCATTTGCTGTAGTTGCAGCTCGTGCAGATGTCGCAATCTTCCTGGCGGATGAGGGCGGCATGGCCGCATTTCGGGCATTGGCGCAGCGCCGTCGTCTGTCCGCCCACCACCTGCCGCGCCTCGATATAATGCTCGCGCTGCTCCTTGGGGTTGGGCAGGAAGCCGATATCGATCATATGGCGCTCGATCACCTCGCCGATGGCGGCGAGGAGCGAGGGCACGTAATGCCCCTCCATCCATTGCCCGCCCCGCGGATCGAACACGGCCTTGAGCTCGTCCACCACGAAGGACACGTCGCCGCCGCGGCGGAACACGGCGCTGATCATGCGCGTGAGGCCGACGGTCCAGGCGTAATGCTCCATGTTCTTCGAGTTGATGAAGACCTCGAAGGGCCGGCGCCGGCCGTCCTGCACGATGTCGTTGATGGTGATGTAGATGGCGTGCTCGCTGTCGGGCCAGCGCAGCTTGTAGGTGCGGCCAGGCAGCGCCTCGGGCCGGTTGAGCGGCTGCGTCATATAGACGACGCCGCCGGCCTCGTAAGCATCTTCATGGCGCGCGGGCGGGCGGGGCAGCGCCAGCTCGGGCTGCTCGCCATGCTCGCCTGCCTCGCTCTTCACCGCCAGCACCGCGCCCGTCACCTCGTTGGGCCGGTAGGTGGTGCAGCCCTTGCAGCCCATCTCGTAAGCGAGCCGGTAGATGTCCTTGAAATCCTCGAAGGCGATGTCGGCCGGCAGGTTGATGGTCTTGGAGATCGAGCTGTCGATATGTTTCTGCGCGGCCGCCTGCATCGCCAAATGGTCGCGCGGGCGGAGATGCTGGGCGTCGATGAAATAGTCGGGAAGCGCCGCGCCCTCGCCTTTGAGGCGGCGATAAAGGCGGTAGGCGTGGTCCGAGACCTCCTCCTCGCGCCGCTCGCCGTCAGGCATCAGCACGCTGCGGGTATAGGTGAAGCTGAAGACCGGCTCGAGGCCGGAGGAGACATTGTCGGCAAGCAGCGAGATCGTGCCGGTCGGCGCGATCGAGGTGAGGAGCGCGTTGCGGATGCCGTCGCGCGCGATCGCGGCGCGGACATCCTCGTCGAGGCCGCTGACATGCTCGCCCGCAAGATATTGATCGGCGTCGAACAGCGGGAAGGAGCCCTTCTCGGCGGCGAGCGCCGAGGAGGCGAGATAGGCCGCGCGCTCGATCGCCTTGAGCCAGCCCGTCGCCAACCGCACCGCCTCCTCGCCGCCATAGCGCGCGCGGCACATGATGAGCGCGTCGGCGAGGCCGGTGACGCCGAGCCCCATGCGCCTTTTGGCCTGGGCCTCGTGGCGTTGCTGGGGAAGCGGGAAGTTCGACACGTCGATGGCGTTGTCGAGCATGCGCACGGCCAAGGGCACCACCGCCTCGAGCCGTGCGAGATCGAGCTCGGCGCCCTCCTCGAAGGGATCGCGTACCAGAGCGGCAAGATTGATCGAGCCAAGGAGGCAGGCGCCGTAGGGCGGCAGAGGCTGCTCGCCGCAAGGGTTGGTGGCGGCGATCGTCTCGCAATAATGCAGGTTGTTGAGCCTATTGATGCGGTCGATGAAGATCACGCCCGGCTCGGCATAGCCGTAGGTCGCGCGCATGATCTTGTCCCATAGCGCGCGCGCCGGCAGCGTCCTGTATTGGGTGCCGTTGAAGGTCAGGTTCCAATCCAGGTCGCCCTTGACCGCCGCCATGAAGGCGTCGGTGACGAGAACCGAGAGGTTGAACATGCGCAGCCGCCCGGGCTCGCGCTTCGCCTCGATGAAGGCCTCGATGTCGGGGTGGTCGCAGCGCATGGTCGCCATCATGGCGCCGCGGCGATGGCCGGCGCTCATGATGGTGCGGCACATGGCGTCCCACACGTCCATGAAGCTCAAGGGGCCCGAGGCGTCGGCGCCCACGCCCTTGACCGGCGCGCCCTTGGGCCGGAGGGTCGAGAAGTCGTAGCCGATGCCCCCGCCCTGCTGCATGGTGAGGGCGGCTTCCTTGAGATGCTCGAAGATGCCCGCCATGTCGTCGGGGATCGCTCCCATGACGAAACAGTTGAAGAGCGTCACCTGGCGCGCCGTGCCGGCGCCCGCCACGATGCGGCCGGCGGGAAGGAACTTGAAATCCTCCATGGCCTCGTAGAAGGCCTTGCCCCAGTGCTGAGGCTCGCGCTCCGGTGCCGCAAGGGTGTTCGCCACCCGGCGCCAACTATCCTCGATGGATTTATCCACAGGAGCGCCGTCCGGTCCCTTGAGCCGGTATTTCATGTCCCAGATCTGCTGCGAGATCGAGGCGACCCGCGCCATCAGCCGCTCCGTGCCTGTCGAATCGCATCCGCCGGCCGGGCCAGCAACGGCCGGACAAGCGCCAAATCCCGCGAAAATCGGCGGTCCCTTAATCTAGGAGCCGTGGGAAGGCCGATCAAGCGAAAATGTTCTTGTTCTGTTTACACATAAGTGTCGCAGCGCAAGCCGCTGCGTTCTCTGACTGCCTCTCGATTATCCCCAGATTCGTCAAGTTTTCCAAAGTCCTGCGCCACGCGCCCATGCACAGGCTTGTCCACAGGCCATTGATGGCACCGCGGCTTAAACTTTCTTACCCGCCTCGGCGAGCAGCCGCGCGCAAGCGGATTCCGTGCGGCGCTCGAGCTCGGCGAGGAAAACCTCGCGCGCGAGCCCGGGCGGGATCGCCGGCAGGAATTCGACGATGATGCGGCCTGGCCGCTTGAGGAAGCCGCGGCGGCGCCAGCAGAGCCCGGAATTGAGCGCGACGGGAATGACCGGCAGGCCGAGCTTGCCGTAGAGCGCCGCGACGCCGGGCTGATAGGGCCGGTGCTTGCCGGGCGCCATGCGCGTGCCCTCGGGAAAGATGACGATGGGACGGCCGGCGGCGACGGCTCGCTTCGCTTGACGCAGCAGACCGCGCAGCGCCTTGGCCCCGCCGCCGCGGTCGACCGCGATCTGGCCGGTCTTGACCAGGTACCAGCCGAAGAAGGGCAAATAGGTCAGCTCGCGCTTGAGCACGATCGCCGGATCCTCCACGAGCAGGACGAGAACCAGCGTCTCCCAAGCCGATTGATGCTTGAAGGCGTAGATGGCGCGGCTTTGGCGATGCTCGACGCCGCGCAGCTCGTGGCTGACGCCGACGGTCGCGCGCAGCAAGAGGACGATGCCCCGCACCCAGAAGCGCGCGAGCCGCACGAGCCATGATCGCGGCAGGACGAGGAGCGGCAGCCCGACGATACAGAGGATTCCCGTCCAGCCGAAGAACAACAGATTGAACAGAAGCGAGCGGAGCGCGAGCAAGCGGGGCCTCAGCGCGCGCCCGGCGCCGCGTCGAGCAGCGCGCCGCGCGCGAGCGCGAAGAGATATTTGTCGTATTCCGCGACGATCAGCATGGCCGTCCCCGGCCAGCGCCACCAATCCTCCTTCACGCGCTCGGGAAAGACGGGATTGGCGATGATGTCGGCGTCCGGCATGAGGCGGCGGAATTCCAGCAGGCTCCGGGGCATGTGGTAGGCCCCGGTGACGAGGCGCAGACTATGCTGATGCTCGGCCGACATCCATGCCGCGGTCTCGCGCGCATTGCCGAGCGTGCTGTCGGCGGCGTGGCCGAGCGTGATGCAGCATTCGAGATTGGCCGGCGCGTTGCGCGCGAGATGAAGCAGCGCCGCCACCTCGACGCCGCGATAAACGCCCGAGACGAAAAGCTTGCGCGCCTTGCCTTGAGCGAGCAGGGCGAGCCCGGCGTCGAGCCGTCCGCTACCGCCTGTGAGGACCACGACCGCGTCGGTCGTCCTGGCCGGCTCCTCGACCTGCGTCGGGATCGCTTGCGCGAACCAGATGAACCCGCCGAGCCAGGCAAGCGCGGGTACGGCGATGGCGATCATGCCGAGCGCCAGCCGTCGCGAGCGCGGCGGAGACGGGGACGCGTCGCTCATACCATGCGGGCGAGGGTGCGCAGCACGGTCAGGCGGGCGGTCAGCATGGCGATGAGGGCGCTGGCGAGGGGCAGCAGCAGCAGCGTCGCCCATTGCCACAGCCCCAGTTCCGGCGACGGCAAGGGCGCCGCGCCGGGCGGCCCCAGCGCGTAGCGCAAGCCGAGCAGCGTGCCGACCGCGCCCAGCATCCCGGCGATGCCGCCGATGAGGCCGATACGCAGCGCATGGGCCTGGAACTGGCGCGCGACGTAGTCGTCCTGCGCGCCGATCAGGTGCATCACCTCGATGATGCTGCGATGGATGGCGAGCGAGGTGCGCGTGCCGAACACCGTCGCCACCGCCGCGGCCGCGCCCACCAGCAGCATGATGACGCCGGCGCACCACAGAATCGAATGGGCCAGACCGGTTGCGCGCTGCAGCCATTGCTGATGGTCGTCCAGCACGGCGCCCGGCACGGCCGCGGCGAGACGCGCCGCGAGCGCCTTGAGATCGAGCATGGCGCCCGGCTGTAAGCGCAAGTCGATCAAGGCGGGGAGGGGAAGGTCCTTGGCCTCGCCGGGTGCGAGCCAGGGCGCCAGCAGCTCGCCGATGCGCTGCTCGCTCAACGCCTCGGCGCTCGCCACGCCCGGGGTTTCGCGGAGGAGAGCGAGCGCCGCCTCGAGATGCGCCACGCGCAGCGTGGCGTCGGCCTCGTCGCCGGGCAATAGCTGCACGGTCAGCGAGCCCTCGAGCCCTTGGCGCCAATGCGCGGCGACGCTGCGCGCGAGCAGCGCTCCGGCCAGCGCTAGGCAGGCGAGATAGACCATGAGCGCGATGATCCATGGGATGAAGCGCGCGGATTCGTCGCGGTCGAGCGGCAGGTCGGAGCGCGGGGCGAACATCAGGCGACCGTGCGGCGCGGCGGCGCGGGCGCGCTGAGCGCGCCGCCATGGAGATGCAGCAACGGGTGATGGAAGCGGCGCACCAGCCCCTCGTTATGGGTCGCGATCAGCACCGTGGTGCCGAGCTTGTTGAGCTCGTCGAACATATGGAGGAGCCGCACGGCGAGCTCATTGTCGACGTTGCCGGTCGGCTCGTCGGCCAAGAGGATCGCCGGCCGGTTGATCACCGCGCGCGCGATGGCGACGCGCTGACGCTGGCCGTCCGACATGGTGGGAGGCGTGGCGGCGAGATGCTCTTCCAGCCCGACCCAGCTCAGCAGCTCGGCGACATGCTTGCGGATGCGGTCGCTTCTCATTCCCGCCACGCGCAAGGGCAGCGCCACATTGTCGGTGGCCGAGAGATGATCGATGAGGCGGAAGTCCTGGAACACGACGCCAATGCGCCGCCGCAAGGCGGGCAGCTCGGCGCGCGACAAGCTCGCGATGTCGCGGCCGAACAGCCTGATGAGACCGCGCGACGGGCGGTGGGCGAGATAGATGAGCCGGAGGAGGGAGGACTTGCCCGCGCCGCTGGGGCCGGTGAGGAAGTGGAAGGAGCCCGGCGGGAGCGAGAAGCTGACGTCGCGCAGAACCTCCGGCCCGATGCCGTAGCGCATGCCGACATTCTCGAATCGGACGACCGGTTCCTGCTGATCCATGGCCTCTCGCGGCTGCCGCGCAAAGGATGGCATAGGGGGTGTGCGGCGTAAAGGCCGGCCGGCCCGGGCAGCGGGCGGACGCCGCCCGGCCCCGAGATAATCCCTTGTCTATCGCGCTGTGGCGTGGCTATAAGGGCGAACCGATGCCGCAACGGCTCATCAGATGATTCTCACCTGTCCCGAGTGCCGTACGCGTTATCTCGTCGATCCCGCAAATCTCCGCCCCAGCGGCCGCACCGTGCGTTGCGGCAAATGCCAGCATACTTGGCGCGAGGCTTCGCCCCCCGATAGCGCCCTATCGGTCGAGCCCATCCCGATCGCGGTCGAGCCGCGACCGATCGCGCCGGGCTCCAATCTTCCGGCGTTGACCCGGCCGCCGCCTAGGCGCAGCCGCGCGGGCTGGCTGCTGGTCGTGCTGATTCTGGCCATCATGATCGTGGGCGCGGTGCTGGGCCGCGATCGCATCGTCCAAGCCTTGCCGCAGGCGGCGCAACTCTATAGCGCGCTCGGCATGCCGGCCGAGGCGGTGGGCGCAGGGCTCGATTTCCGCAACGTCGCCTCCAAGCGCGAAACGGACGGCGATGCGACCGTGCTCGTCGTCTCGGGCCAGGTCGCCAACGTCTCGAAGGACGCCAAGGACGTGCCGTTGCTGCAAGGGACGCTCCATGACGCGCATAATCAGGTGGTGCGGCAATGGAGTTTTCCGGCCAAGGACAACCGGCTCGCGCCGGGCGCGGTCACGAGCTTCGAGACGCGGCTGCGCAATCCGCCCGCCGATGCGACCGGTCTCACGATCGGCTTCGCCGGCACGTGATGCGCCCCGCCTGGACATCTTCGCGCATCATTCTCGAGGGAAGCCGGCGATGGCGCGCGTGCTGATCGCCGAGGATGATCCGGCGGCGCGCGATTTCGCGCGTCGCGCGCTCGAGCGGCTGGGACATGCGGTGACCGTTGTCGAGGACGGCTTCGCCGCGCTCGAACAGCTGGCCGAGCAGCGATACGATCTCGTCGTCAGCGATATCGTCATGCCGGGGATGGACGGCATCGAGCTGGCCGTCCGCGTCGCCCGATCCTGGCCCGGCATGCCCGTGCTGCTGGTGACCGGCTTCGATCATGAGATGGCACGCGCGAGCGGCCGCGGTCCGCCGGCGGGCGGCCTGCTCGCGAAGCCCTTCTCGCGCCAGGAGTTTTGCGACGCCGTCGAGGCGATGCTGAGCCGGGTACGGAAGAGGTAGCGCGCGATCCGCGCAATGCTTGCCGCTAAAAGCGCTTCAATAGCCGATCGATGTATTCGAGCTCGATCTCGGGACGCTGGCGCTGGCCGGCGCGCCGCTGCAGCTCGTCCTGAATCTCGCGAGCGCGCTGAATCTCGCCGTGATCGGGAATGCGTACGTCGTTGCCGTCGAACTTGCCCGCGCCCGGCATGACGCGCCCCATCGGATCCCGACCGGGTCCGAAGGCGTCGAGCAATTCCTGCTCGCCCTCCTGGCCGAGCTGCTGACGCAAGCCCTCGAGCATGCTTTGCCGGCCGGCGCGCAGTTGCGCGAGCGCCTGGCTCTGCGGATCGACCGCGTCCTCGGGCGAGTTGCGGCGCAGCGCCTCGACGGCCTGCCGCATCGCCTGCTCGGCCTGGCCCAGCGGCTGCGGTATGCCCCCGGACATCTCGTCGAGCCGACGCATGAGATCGCCAAGGGCGTGGCGCGCGTTTTCCTGCTGCGAGGCCGCATCGTCCGCACCCGGCCTGCCTCGGGTGCCCGGCGCGCCGGACGGCTCGGCGGGCTGCGTCGGGCCGCTCTGGGCGCCGTTCTGAGTGGTGGAGCGGAAGCTGTGCTGGAGCAGCTTGCTCTGCTCGCGGATCAGCTCGTCCATGCTGCGCATCAATCCGCTCGCCGCGCCCTTGCCCTGGCCGCCCTGCTCGCCCTTGGCGCTTCGCATGTTCTCGAGCATGTCCTGAAGCTGCGACAGCATCTGCCGCGCCGCGTCGCGCGCGCCGCTGCGCGCCAGCTCGCGCGCGCGCTCGATCATCCGGTGTAGGTCCTCGGACTGGATTTGCTGCGATTGGGAATCGGGTTGGCTTTGCTGCTGGGGCTGGCCGTTCTGCGGCGCCGTCATGGCGGCGACGTAGCGGTCGATCGCCGCCTGGAGCTGCGCCATGAGCCGCTCGATCTCCTTGTCGGGCGCGTTGTTGGCGAGGGCCTGGCGCAGCATCTCTTGCAAAGCCCGCAGCTCGCGCTCGGCCGCCGGAAGATGACCCTCCTCGACCGCGAGCGCCGTGTCCCAGAGCTGCCGCTGGACCGTTTCGACCGGTGCGGGCGAGCGATCCATCAAGAGGCGGCTTCGCGCCGTGACGAGCGAGAGGAAGACCGCAAGGTCGCCGTTGAAGCGCGAGGGGCGCTCGGCGATCTCGTCGAGCGCGCGCGCCGCCTCGCCATGCGCCGCCGGGTCGTGGATCAGCATCTTGCGAGCCGCCACGATATCGCGCGCCACCGGGTTCGTGAAGACGCGCTCGGGCAGGATCATATCCACGAACTCGCTGCGGCCGAGCTGGCCCGGCTCGTCGGCGGCGACCAGCTGCACGGCGACCGGCAGCCCCGCCCAAGGCACCGCCGTCAGGTCATGGAAGCTCGTCTCGTGGGCCTCGCGCGGATGCCCGCTGGGTAAAGGCAGGTCGATCACCAGCGGCGCCTCCTTGTCCGGGGCGTCCTTGCGCCTGATCTCCGCCTTGACCGAGGCGACGCCGTAATCGTCGCGCGCGACGTAATCGATGCGCAGCGCGGCGCGAAAGGTCCCTGTGGGCGGCGTGGCGAAAGCGACCGTCGGCGGCAGGTCGGGCACGATCGCGATGGGCCATTCGGCGATGACGCTGCCGCTTTGCTCGACTGCGATGCGCGCGGCCGGCGTGATTGCGCTGTCGAGCTGGAAGGTGGTCGCGTCGACCGGTGTGAAGGCGAGCCGCCGCTCGCCCAAGACCAGCTCGGGGCGGCCGCCGCCGCCTTGCAGACGAGCGAGAAGCCGGCTGCCGGCCGCGACGTTGATGGGCGTGGCCGTCGTTCCGGACCCCGCCGCCTTGGCGCCGCCTTCCTCGGCATGGAGGTAGATGGGCGGCAGGTTGGTATAGGCAGGCGGCGTCAGCCAGAGCTGCGCGCTGACGGGAAGGCGGGACGCGAGAGGGCCGAATTCGGGCAGGAGCGCGCCGTGGAGCCGCCCCGCGGCATCGCCGCCGGCGTCGAGAAGGGCTATGCCGAGCACCAGCAGAAGAAGCAGCCTGAGCGCGATCGGATCGCGGCCGGGCAGGCCCGGATGGGGCGGGCGGACATGGACGCGACCCAGCATCCTCTGCAGTCGCGCGAGATGGGCGCGCCAAAGCGCCTCGGCGAAGGGATCGCCCGCGCCTCCCGCGATCGCGTCGTCGAGGGTCGAGAGAGGGCGATGGGCTAGTTCGTTGTCGCGCTCGAGGCGGCGTTGCGCCGCCTGCAGCCCGGGCAGGCGGAGCCGGCTCGCAAGCCGCCACGACGCCCATAACAGCGCGATGCCGAAAGCGCCCAACAGCGCGAGATGGAGCGGCCAGGGCAGGAGCTGCGGCAGCGCAAAGAGAGCGAGCGCCGCGGCGGTTCCGAGGACGCCGAGCAGCGGCCAGGCGGCGGGCCAGAGCCGCTCCCAGAAAAGCGCCGCTTGCGCGAGCGACAAGGCGCGTCCGCCCGCGGCACCCCCAGCGGCTGCGCCGGCGGCGGGCGACACGCCCGGCCTTTTCGTCTCCTTGCTCATGCTTTGTCGGCGAGCCAATCCGGGATGCGATCCCGGGCGATCAGGCTGTCATAGCCGGGACGCGCGCGCACCACGTCGTAGCGCGCGCCGCGCACCATCACTTCGGGCGCGGGCAGCCGGCCGTTATAGCTCGAGGCCATGGTGGAAGCGTAAGCCCCGGCCGACAAAATGGCAAGAAAGTCGCCCGGCTCGACCGGCGGCAGCCTGCGATTGAGGGCGAGAAAATCGCCGCTCTCGCAGACCGGCCCGACGACATCCACCGCCTTGAGCGGCACATGCGCAGCGGGCTGCTTCAACGGCAGGATCGCATGGTAGGCGCCATAAAGCGTCGGCCGCAGCAGCTCGGTCATGCCGGCATCGAGGATCACAAAGCGGTGGGGCGCACCCTGCTTGACGTAAAGCACTTGCGCCAGCAGCAGGCCGGAATTGCCGACCAGGAAGCGGCCGAACTCGAAGATGAGGCGGCAGCCGAGGCCCTTGGTGATTTTCTTCACCGCCGCCGCATAGGCCGTCATGCTGGGCGGCGTCTCCTTGCCGTAGACGATGCCGAGGCCGCCGCCGAGATCGAGCCGGTCGATCTTGTATCCATCGGCGCGCAAGAGCCGCACGAGCTCCACCACGCGCGCGAAGGCCTTGCGATAGGGCGCGAGCGAAGTGAGCTGCGAGCCGATATGCACCGCGATGCCGCGCATCGCCAAGCCGGGCAGCAGGGCCCCGCGCGCGTAGAGCGCGGGCGCCTCGTCGATCGGGACGCCGAACTTGTTCTCCTTCCGCCCGGTCGTGATCTTGGCGTGGGTGCGGGCGTCGACGTCGGGATTGACCCGCAGCGCCACGTCGACACGCGTCCCGCGCGCATGGGCCAGCGCGGAGAGGAGTTCGAGCTCGGCGGCGGACTCGACGTTGATCTGGAAGATGCCCTTGTCGACGGCGAAGGCGAGCTCGGTGCGCGTCTTGCCGACGCCCGAGAGGAGGATTCGTTCGGGCGGCAGGCCGGCGGCGAGCGCCGTGCGCAACTCGCCTTGCGAAACCACGTCGGCGCCGGCGCCCTCGCGCGCCAGGCAACGCAGCACGGCAAGCGTCGAGTTCGCCTTGACGCCGTAGAAGATCGCGGCGTCCTGCCCGGCAAAAGCGTCCGCGAAGGCGCGGTATTGCGCGCGCAGCGCGGCGCTCGAATAGACGTAGCAGGGCGTGCCCACTTCCCTCGCGATGCGGGCAAGAGGCACCCGCTCGGCGGCAAGCGATCCTCGGCGGTAGGCGAAGGCGCTCCCCGCGCTTTCCGCCGTGCTCATTCCTGGCTCGGGTAATGCCGGTGGAGCGTGTCGGTCTCGCCTTGCGGCGGCTCGGGGAACCCCTTGCGGCCGCAAGCCGCGAGCGACCCGGCGACGAGCAGAAGGAGAACAAGGGCGAGGCCGAGCCTGGTCATAGATAGCGCTCCTTGGCGACGGCGATGGCGCGCCGCACCAGCTTGGGCGCCGTGCCGCCTTGGCTCGAGCGGCTTTTGAGCGCCCTGTCGATCTTCAGCACGGAATATACCTTGCGCCCGATACGCGGGTCGATGGAGCGCAGCGCGGCGAGGGGCAGCTCCTCGAGCCGGCAGCCCTTCTGCTCGGCCAACCGCACGATGCGCCCGCTCACCTTATGGGCCTCGCGGAAAGGCAGGCCCAGCTCGCGCACCAGCCAGTCGGCAAGATCGGTCGCGGCGAGGAAGCCCGCGTCGAGCGCCGCGCGCATCGCGGGCTCGTCGACCCGCATCTGGCGCAGCATGCCGGAGCACGCGGCCAGCGCAAGGGCGAGCGTGTCCGCCGCGTCGAAGACCGGCGCCTTGTCCTCCTGCAGATCCTTCCCGTAGGCGAGCGCCAGCCCCTTGAGGACGACGAGGAGCGTCACGAAGGCGCCGGCGAGACGGCCCGCCTTGGCGCGCACCAGCTCGGCCGCGTCGGGATTGCGCTTCTGCGGCATGATCGAGCTGCCGGTGGTGAAGGCGTCGGCGAGCCGAATGAAATGGAAGGGCGCCGAGGACCAGATGACGATCTCCTCGGCGAGCCGCGAGAGATGGGTGCCGGCGATGGCTGCCGCCGCCAGGAACTCGAGCGCGAAGTCGCGGTCCGCCACCGCGTCGATCGAGTTCGCCATCGGCCGATCGAAGCCGAGCGCGCGCGCCGTCATCGCGCGGTCAATGGGGAAGGAAGTGCCGGCGAGGGCCGCCGCGCCGAGCGGGCTTTCGTTGAGCCGGCGCCGGCAATCGGCGAAGCGGCCGCGGTCGCGCCCCAGCATCTCGACATAGGCCATGAGGTGATGGCCGAAGGTGACGGGCTGAGCGGGCTGCAAATGGGTGAGCCCGGGCATGGGCGTCTCGGCGTGGCGCTCGGCCTGGGCGATGAGCGCGGCCTGCAGATCCCTGAGCGCGGTATCGAGCCCGTCGATCGCGTCGCGCACCCAGAGGCGGAGGTCCGTCGCCACCTGGTCGTTGCGCGAGCGCGCCGTGTGCAGCCGCCCGGCGGCAGGTCCGATGATCTCTTCCAGCCGCGACTCGACGTTCATGTGGATATCCTCGAGCGCGCGAGAGAAGCGCAGCTTGCCCGCGGAGATCTCCTGACCTATCTGCTCGAGGCCACGGGCGATGGCGCGCCCGTCTCGCCGGGAGATGATGCCGCGCGCGGCCAGCATCGCCGCATGGGCCTTGGAGGCCGCGATGTCCTGGGCATAGAGGCGCCGGTCGACGTCGATCGAGGCATTGATCTCGGTCATGACTGCATCGGGGCCGGCGGCGAAACGGCCGCCCCAAAGCGGGTTGGCGGGGGGCCGGGAGCTTCTGCTTCCGGCGCCGGCGGCCGACCCGCTGCTGGCTCTTTTTCTTCTGGTTCTCGCGGTCATGGCGTTGGATGATAGGGCAGGATGTTGCGCAGGAAACTCTTTCTTTCGACCGTCGTCGCCGGCGCCGCGGCAGCGTTCGTCGCCGTCACGCTCGTCGCGGGCTGGGTCGGCCATGCCAAGGCGCCGCAAGACGCGTCGCCCCCCGCCTTCAGGGGCGAGATCGGCGAATTTAGCTATTTCCCCGTGCCGCGGCCAGTGCCGCCGATCAGCTTCAAGGACGCGAGCGGGCGCGGGCTCTCCTTGGCCGACTTCAAAGGCAAGGTGGTGCTGGTGAATTTCTGGGCCACCTGGTGCGCGCCCTGCGTGCACGAGATGCCGGCGCTCGATCGGCTGCAGGCGAAGCTCGGCGGCCCGGATTTCGTCGTGCTCGACATTTCGATCGACCGCGGCAGCAAGGAAGCGGTCGAGCCCTATTTCTCCGAGAACGACCTGACCCATCTCGGCATCTATCTCGATCCCGACCATGCCGCCTTCCATGCCTGGAGATATGACAGCGTGCCGCATAGCGTCATCATCGGTCGCGACGGTCTGGCGCGAGGAGAGATGCTAGGAGCGGCGCCGTGGGATTCGGCCGAGGCGGCGCGGCTCATCGAATATTACGAGCGCGAGGGAGCGAAGCCGCCCTCACCGGTCGAGCAGACCCGCGCCGGCGCGCCCCGACGGCTCGGCACGGCCCCGGACGGCTTAAGCCCTCAGGTCCACAGCACCGGCACGTCGTAGGGCGCGAGCTGACGGTCATGGCTGACGATGGTCATGCCCTCGTGCTGCGCTTGCGCCACCAGGATGCGATCGAAAGGGTCGCGATGGTGCGGCGGCAAGGATGAAGCGGCCGCGGCATGGGCCATGCTGATATCGAGGGCATGGAAGCCGCGAGGCTCGATCATCGCGGCGATATGGGGGGAGAGCGCTTGGCCGCGCTGGGCCGCCTTTACGGCCATCTCCCAGACCGAGGCCGCGCTGAGGAAGACCTCGTTTTCCGCCGCGGCGATGCTGGCGCGCGCCATCGCCGCCAAAGCGGGGGCATCGACGCTCCACCATAGAAAGACCTGCGTATCGAGCAGGAGCTTCATCTCCGGCCGCCGCTCAGGGCCTCGAGCAGCCCCTCGGGCAGGGGCGCATCGAAATCCTCGGGCACCTCGAGCCTGCCGCGCCAAAATCCCGGCCGGCGCGGCTCCTCGCGTGACGGCAGCGGAACGAGCCGGGCGCGCGGCGTGCCGGCCTTGGCAATGACGATCTCCTCGCCCGCCGCCGCCCGCTCGACGAGATGCGAGAGCTGGGTCTTGGCCTCGTAGATGTTGACTGTCTGCGCCATGCGATTCACTTGGTCAATTTGGTCAAGATACGTCGGGATGAATATTTAGTCAAGTTAGTCAAATATAGCCGCAAGGGTCGGGCTGACCCGCACAAAAAGGCGCGGCCAGCCGAGCAGGGGGCCCAAAACGAAGAAAGCCGGGCGTCATGCCCGGCTTCCCTCAGAATCGCTTGAGCTTGCGACAGGGCAATCCGCGGACCGCCCGCCGAGCTCGCCTTACGGCTGGAAGGTAAGGCTGATGGCGCCGATGCCTGCGGCGACGTTCACGCCCTGCATGCCCTCGAGGCTTACGGGCTGCAAGGTGAACGAATTGCCGGAGCCACCCACCAACGCATTCGCGGCGGCGCCGGCACCGACGGATGCGCCGGCGGTCGCGCCGACATACTCGCCGGCGAGGGAGCCGGGCGCGATGGCGGCGGTGGGCGCGAACACCGCCCAAACGATCACGCCGCCTTCCTGGTAGCCGATATCGACGCCGTACTTGTTGATGACGCCGGCATAATGCTCGCCGCGATGCCCGGTCGGGCTGAAATTGCAGCGGACGTTATGCGACGAGCCGAAAACGAAACCCCACCCGCTATCGACATAACAGGTCAACACGCCGGCCTTCACGCCTGCGGGCTGCGCCTGCGCCCCGGTACCGAACGCCGAGACACCAATGGCCAGCACGGCTGCGCTCGTGATCAACGCAAGTTTCTTGAGCATTCCATGACCTCCTCTTTTTTGCAGCTTTCCGCCTTTATATACGGTGAGGGCATGGAGCCCCCAACGGGCATATAGGTTTTACGGCGCGGAACCGCAAGGGCGCCACAGGGGGATCACAACAGCCTGACGGTTCTAGGCAATGTCGGGTTTTGGCTGAAATTGCTCGCGCTTCGGCGCGGGACGCCGGCTATGCACCGACGCGCCAAGTCGCGCCCTTGCGCAGCAGCGCATTGATGTCGGCCGTCGGCTCGCGCTTCTTGGCTTCCTCGATTTGCGCCGTGACCAACGCCTCATAGGAAGGCGCAGGGTCGCAGTAGAGCACCCCGAGCGCCATCGGGAAGCGCGGCGGCTCGATCTGCGCGAGCATGAAGGCCAGCATGCGGTTGGTCTCGTCATGGCGCAAAATATCGGCTTCGCCGATCCCGCCCTCGCCGAGCTGCACCGTCTCGAGCTCGAAGCTTCCGGGCTTCATGCGGAGGCCGCGTTGCTTGTCCTTGCCGAACAGCATCGGCTTGCCATGCTCGAGATGAAGCTGGGCGTCCGCCGCGACATCCTTCTCGGTGAAGCTGGCATAGGCGCCGTCATTATAGACGATGCAGTTCTGGAAGATTTCGACGAAGGAGGCGCCTTTGTGCGCGTGGGCGCGCCGCAGCACCGCCGGCAGATGCTGCTGCGCCGTGTCGACGGAACGCGCGACGAAGCGCGCGCCGGCGCCGAGGGCGAGCTGCGTGGCGGAGAGCGGATTGTCGAGCGAGCCCATGGGGGTCGAGGGCGAGCGCGTGCCGATCCGCGAGGTGGGCGAATATTGGCCCTTGGTCAACCCGTAGATCGCATTGTTGAAGAGCAGGATCTGCAGATCGACGTTGCGCCGCAGGACATGGAGCGTGTGGTTTCCGCCGATCGACAGCATGTCGCCGTCGCCGCCGATCACCCAGACATCGAGCGCCGGGTTGGCGAGCTTGACGCCGGTGGCGATCGCGGGCGCACGGCCATGGATGGTGTGAAAGCCGTAGCAGGAGACGTAGTAGGGGAAGCGCGCGGCGCAGCCGATCCCCGAGACGAAGACCGTGTCTTCCCGACGCGCGCCGATGTCGGCGAGCGTCTTGGTGACCGATTTCAGGATGGCGTAGTCGCCGCATCCCGGGCACCAGCGAACCTCTTGGTCCGAGGCGAAATCCTTGGCGGCGAGCTTCCCCGGCGGGGTCGCGACGTTCATCACGAATTCTCCAGCAGTGCCCGGGCGGCCTCTTCGATCTCGGCGATCTTGAACGGCTTTCCGGTAACCTTGTTAAGTCCTTCGGCGGGGATGAGGTAGCGGCTCCGGATGAGGGTCAGGAGCTGGCCGCTGTTCATCTCGGGCATGAGCACGCGCTCGAAGCCCGCGAGCAGCTCGCCCAGATTGCGCGGCAGCGGCGAGATATAGCGCAAATGGATGTGGGAGACGCCATGTCCCTTGCTGCGCAGGTTCTCGACCGCGCGGCTGATCGGGCCGAAGGTCGAGCCCCAGCCCAGGACGGCAAGCTTGCCGCTCGTCTCGCCCTGCTCGACCTCTTGCAGCGGGATATCGCCGGCGATGCCGGCGATCTTCTCCGCCCGCGCGGTCGTCATGCGCTGATGGTTCTCCGGGTCGTAGGAGATATGCCCGCTGTCGTAATCGCGCTCGATGCCGCCCAGGCGATGCTCGAGCCCGGCCGTTCCCGGCTTGACCCAGGGCCGCGCGCGGGTGGCCGCGTCGCGCAGGAACGGATGGAAGCCACCCGGATCGGTGCGGAAGCGCACGGGGAAGGGCTTGAATTCCGCGAAGTCGGGAATCCTCCAGGGCTCGGCCGCATTGGCGATGTAGCCGTCGGTGAGCAGGATCACCGGCGTCATGTAGCGCGTCGCGAGCCGGACCGCTTCGATGCCGACCTCGAAGCAGTCGCCCGAGGAGCGCGTGGCGAGCACGACGAGCGGCGAATCGGCGTTGCGGCCATAGACCGCCTGGTAGAGGTCCGATTGCTCGGTCTTCGTCGGCATGCCGGTCGAGGGGCCGGCGCGCTGCGAGTTGACCAGCACGAGCGGCAGCTCGGCGCCGACGGCCAGGCCCAGCGCCTCCGCCTTCAGCGCGACGCCCGGCCCCGAGCTCGAGGTGATGCCGATCGAGCCCGCGTAGGACGCGCCGATCGCGGCGGCGATCGCGGCGATCTCGTCCTCGGCCTGGAAGGTGGTGACGCCGAAGCGCTTGAGCCCCGCGAGCGTATGCAGCAGGCCCGAGGCCGGCGTGATCGGGTAGGAGCTGAAGACCATGGGCAGGCCGGCGAGCCGGCTGCCGGCAAGCAATCCCCAGGCGAGCGCCTCGGTGCCGGTGATACTGCGATAAAGGCCGGGCGCAAGATGCGCCGGAGGCACATGGAAGGCAGGGAGCGCGGGCGAGAGCTCGACCGTCTCGCCATAGGCATGGCCGGCGTTGAGCGCCGCGATATTGGCCTCGGCCAGCACGGCCTCGTTCTTGAAGCGCGTCTTCAGCCAGTCGACGGTGGAGGCGCGGTCGTAGTCATACATCCAGAAGAGCAGACCGAGCGCCCACATGTTCTTGCAGCGCAGCGCCTCCTTCTGGCCGACCTCGAGCCCCTTGACCGCCTCGAGGGTCAGGCGCGAGACGTCGATCTTCACGAGCTGGTAGCCCTCCAGTCCGCCGTCGCTCAGCGGGTCGCTGCGATAGCCCGCCTTGGCGTAATTGCGCTCGTTGAAGGAGCCGATGTTGAGGATCAGCATGCCGCCCGGCTTGAGATCGCCCAGATTGGTCTTGAGCGCGGCGGGGTTGAGCGCCACCAGCACGTCCGGCGCATCGCCCGAGGTGCGGATCTCGCGCGCGCCGAAATTGATCTGGAAAGCGGAAACGCCGTAGGTGGTGCCGATGGGTGCGCGGATCTCGGCGGGAAAATCGGGGAAGGTCAGCAGATCGTTGCCGGCGAAGGCCGTGGCCTGTGCAAAGCGGTTGCCCGTAAGCTGTATCCCGTCGCCGGAATCGCCGGCAATGCGGACGACGACAGATTCGACCCTCGCGCGGCGCGGGGGCTCCGGCCGCTCGACGTGTAACGCGTTGCCTTCCATGACTTGGTTCCGTGCCTACCTTTTTGGTGCGGGAGTCGCCGCTTCGGCGCCTCGACCGCCCGACTTGCCCATCCCGACTCTGGCCCATTTGCGGCTCAGCGCGCCATGCTGGCCGCAGTTGTTGGGCGTTGCAAGCATAATATAGACGAATTTTCAGGCTTTTACAGCGATGGCCGACCTCGCTTTGGGCAGGGCTGGCATGCCTTGCCGGGATGCGCGCTCAGCGCGTCGGAACCGGCTTCTCCCCGCCGTAATCGTAGAAGCCGCGTCCCGTCTTGCGGCCGAGCCAACCGGCCTCGACATATTTCACCAGCAGCGGACAGGGCCGGTATTTGCTGTCGGAGAGCCCCTCATAGAGCACATGCATGACGGCGAGGCAGGTATCGAGGCCGATGAAATCGGCGAGCTCGAGGGGGCCCATCGGGTGATGGGCGCCGAGCCGCATGCCCGTGTCGATCGCCTCGACCGAGCCGACGCCCTCGTAAAGCGCGTAGACCGCCTCGTTGATCATCGGCAATAGAATGCGGTTCACGATGAAGGCGGGGAAATCCTCCGCGTTCGCCGGCGTCTTGCCCAGCTTGACCGCAACCTCGCGCACGGTGCGGAAGGTCTCCTCCGAGGTCGCGAGGCCGCGGATCAGCTCGACCAGCTCCATCAGCGGCACCGGGTTCATGAAATGCATGCCCATGAACTTCTCGGGACGGTCCGTCAGCGAGGCGAGCCGCGTGATCGAGATCGAGGAGGTGTTGCTGGCGAGCAGCGTGTCGGGCTTCAAGACCGGGCAGAGCGCTCGCAGAATGTCGGTCTTGACCTTGAGATTCTCGGTCGCCGATTCGATGACCAGATCGCAGTCGCGGAAAAGCTCGTAGCCGAGGCCGGTCTTGATGCGGTCGAGCGCGGCGGTCTTCGCCTCGGCGGCGATAAGCCCGCGCGCGACCTGGCGGGCCATGTTGCGGTCGACCAGCTGAAGCGCCTTCTCGAGCACCTCCTGGTTCGCGTCCATGAGCCGCACGGCGAAGCCGCCGAGCGAGCACACATGGGCGATGCCGTTGCCCATCTGACCGGCGCCGATGACGCCGATGGTCTGGATAGTCAAATCACCCCCTCCATCGTCGGAGCCGCCGGCCGCTTCCCTCCGCGCGCCAGACGCGCTGGGCCCCCGGCCCGCGGGAGATGCCGGCGCGCAATGCTAGCCCTCTTTCGAGAGCGCGGCCTCGAGCTCGGGCAGCGCCTTGAACAGATCGGCGACGAGGCCGTAGTCGGCGACCTGGAAAATCGGCGCCTCTTCGTCCTTGTTGATCGCGACGATCACCTTCGAGTCCTTCATGCCGGCGAGGTGCTGGATGGCGCCCGAGATGCCAACGGCGAGATAGAGGTCCGGCGCCACGATCTTGCCGGTCTGCCCGACCTGGTAGTCGTTCGGTACGAAGCCCGCGTCGACGGCGGCGCGCGAGGCGCCCACCGCGGCGCCGAGCTTGTCGGCGATGCGCTCCAGCATGACGAAATTCTCGCCCGACTGCATGCCGCGGCCGCCCGAGATCACGATGCGGGCGGCGGTGAGCTCCGGCCGCTCCGATTTGCTTAGCGCCTGGCCGACGAAGCGCGAGAGGGCGGCATCCTGCCCGGCGTCGATCGTCTCGATCGCGGCCGACCCGCCCTCGTCCGCCGCCGGCTCGAAGGCCGTGCCGCGCACCGTCAAGACCTTGACGGGGTCCTTCGACTGCACGGTGGCGAGCGCGTTGCCGGCATAGATCGGGCGCACGAATGTATCGGGCGAGACGATCTTCATGATGTCGGAGATCTGCTGGCTGTCGATCAGCGCCGCCACGCGCGGCATGAGATTCTTGCCGAAAGTGTCCGCGGCCGCGAGGAGATGGCTGTAGCTGGGCGCGAGCTTCGCCACCAGCGGGGCCAGGTTCTCGGCCAGCGCATGGCCGAGATGCGGGGCGTCCGCGACGAGCACCTTGGCCACGCCGGCAACCTTGGCCGCGGCCTTCGCCACGTCGCCCGCGCCCGCGCCCGCTACGAGAACCTCGACCGGCCCCAGCTCCTTCGCGGCGGTCACGGCGTTGAGCGTCGCGGGCTTGAGCGACTTGTTGTCGTGGGCCGCGACGACGAGTACGCTCATGCGATCACCTTCGCTTCGCGCCGCAGCTTGTCGACCAGCTCGGCCACGTCCTTGACCTTGACGCCGGCGGAGCGTTTCGCCGGCTCCTCGACCTTGAGGGTGACGAGGCGCGGCGCGATGTCGACACCGAGCTCCGCGGGCGTGAGCTTGTCGATCGACTTCTTCTTCGCCTTCATGATGTTGGGCAGCGAGGCGTAGCGCGGCTCGTTGAGGCGCAGGTCGGTCGTCACGATCGCCGGCAGCTTGAGCTCGACCGTCTCGAGCCCGCCATCGACCTCGCGCGTCACGTCGATCGCGCCCTCCTTGAAGTCGAGCTTGGAGGCGAATGTGCCTTGCGGCCAGCCGAGCAGCGCCGCGAGCATCTGGCCCGTCTGGTTGCTGTCATCGTCGATCGCCTGCTTGCCGAGAATGACGAGGCCCGGCTTCTCGCGCTCGACCAGCGCCTTGAGGAGCTTGGCGACGGCGAGAGGCTGGACTTCCTGGTCGGTCTCGACGTGGATGCCGCGATCGGCGCCGATGGCGAGCGCGGTGCGGATCGTCTCCTGGCACGAGGCGGGGCCGATCGAGACGGCGACCAGCTCGGTCGCCTTGCCCGCCTCCTTGAGGCGGACGGCCTCCTCGACGGCGATCTCGTCAAACGGGTTCATCGACATCTTGACGTTCGCCGTCTCGACGCCGCTGTGATCGGCCTTGACCCGGATCTTGACGTTGAAGTCGACGACCCGCTTGACCGGGACCAAAACCTTCATCGCGTTTTTCGCATCCTGGATGAACCGAGAAATGCCTGTTTACGAGGCAGCCCCTTGCCTCGTCAAGCCAGGCGATGATAGGACAGGCGACGGAAATCGTTCAACAAATCGCTCATTTCGCGACTGCACACTAAGCTTCGTTCGAGTCGTTGTCAATGAAGGGTGACGAGCATCTTGCCGAGCGGCATCGGCTCTGTCGTTGTCGATCCGGGTCTCGCGGTTCTCGCTCTACGCGCCCCGCTCGGCATCGGCAATACGGGCGCGGCGAGCCTCATAGGCCGCGACATGGGCATAGGCGATGCGGAGGAGGGACTGCGGCTTCTTCTCGGCCCCGCCCCGCCGCATCAGGTCGCCCAACACATGTTCGACCTCGGTGCGGCCGCCACGCTCTATATCACGCAGCATCGAAGCGGTCAGCGATGAGCCTGGCGTGGTCAATATGCTGCGACTGTGCTGCTGCGATGTCTCGCTGGGGGCAAAACCCTGACCCGCGGCGATCGCGCCGCACTCGTCCAACAAGGCGATGGCGAGGTCCGCTGCGCCCGCCGCGACGATATCGCCGATCGTCGCGCGCATGAGGCAGGTGATGCCCGCGCCGGTCGCGATGAAGACCCATTTCTCCCACATCGCCTGAAGGACGGTTCGGCTGTGTCGCAAGTCGAAGCGCGCGCCGGACAACTCTGCCTCGATCGCGGCCGCCCTGGGCGATCGGGAGCCGTCGCGTTCGCCGAAGCAGAGCCAGTGGGCGGTGTTCAGGTGCATGATCCGGCCCTGATCGTCCATTGCGGTCGAGATCAGACACCAGCCGCCGAGAACCGGTGCCGGCCCGAATTCCTGCGCGAGCCTCTCCAGGTGGCGCATGCCGTTCAGCAAAGGCAGGATCGCTGTGTTGGGACCGACGGCGGGCGCGAAGGAATGGATCGCGTCGTCGAGGTCGTAGGCCTTGCAGCTCAGCAGGATGAGGTCGTATGGCTCGCGGAGGGCCGAGGCCTGGATGGTTGGCGGGTTCGGCCGATCGAAGTCTCCAGCCGGGCTTCGAATCACCAGGCCGGTCTCGGCCAGTTTTGCGGCGCGGCCGGGCCGCACGAGGAAAGTGACGTCGCGACCCGCTTCGAGAAGGCGCCCACCGAAATAGCCGCCGATCGCTCCGGCGCCGACCACGAGAATTCGCATTCCACGCTCCCGCTGAATAGGCTCGACGGCGCCGCCCTCATTGCGCGGGGCGCTGACTGCCGCTCCCGCGCTATGATAGCGCGGCAGATGATGAAGATAAGGCGTAGCGCGCTAGCGATTGCCCCCGGGCACCCAAAGCACGTCCGCAGCCCCCTTGTCGTTCAAGTGGCGCGCCAGCACGAAGAGATGGTCGGAAAGCCGGTTGGCGTAGCGCATGGCAGGCTCGCCCACCGGCTCCGCTTCGGCCAGCGCCACCATCAGCCGCTCGGCGCGGCGCACCACCGTGCGCGCAAGATGAAGCCAGGCCGAGGCGGGCGAGCCTCCGGGCAGGATGAAGGAGTTGAGCGGCTTGAGCTCGACGTTGAGCGCGTCGATCTCGTGCTCGAGGCGCTCGACCTGGCTCTCCACGATGCGCAATGCCTTCGTTTCGCGCGCGCCGCCGGAAGGCATGCAGAGATCGGCGCCGAGATCGAACAGGTCGTTCTGGATGCGCGCCAGCATGGCGTCCGCCTCGCCCTCGGTATGGAGACGGGCCAGGCCGATCACGCCGTTCGCCTCGTCCACCGTGCCGAAGGCTTCGACCCTCAGCGCGTTCTTTCGTACGCGCGCGCCGTCGCCGAGCGAAGTTTCGCCCTTGTCGCCGCCCTTGGTATAGATCCGGGTGAGCCTGACCATGACGCTATTCCCCCGCCGCAGGCCTCTACCCGCCGCAGGCCTCTAATGGTGGAACCAGAGCATGAAGGCCGCGAAGAGCGCCAGCGCCAAGGCCTGCAGCAGCACGCGCAGCCGCATCAACTTGTTGGCATATTTGCGGTTGAACTCGCCGTCATGGAACATCGCGGCCACGCCGACGATCAGAACGATGAGCACGGCCGCCATCGCGATGGCGACGAGATAGCCGAAGAGCCTTTCCATCCGCCTGATATAGCCCGCGCTGCCGCGCGTTCCAATCATTTCGCCGCGGACGCCACTCCATATGCCGATCCTGCAGCGCGGCCCGACCTAGCGCTTGGGGCGGCGGCTTCGACGAGGGCGACGTCAGCGTGACGATCGAGAAGACGCCCACCGAATGGGCCGCGAGCTCGCCGCCAACATGGCCTCAGCCTCCGACCTTGAGCTGCATCAGCGTGGCGCGCAGGGCCGCGACCGCCTCCTGGCCATTGCTCTCCTCGAATTGCCTCTGGGCTTCGCGCCATCGCGGCGCCGCGGCCTTCAGCGCGGCCAAGCCCTCGGCCGTCAATGTGACCTTGCGGCTGCGCGCGTCGGTCGCCGACGGCGCCACTCGCACAAAGCCGGCTCGTTCAAGCGGTCGCAGGTTCTTGCCCGTCGTCGTCCGATCCAGGACCAAATGCTTGGCCATCTCGTTGACCGACAGCTCGCGCAGCTCGCGGAGCAGGGCGAGAATGGTGTATTGGGTCACGCGCAGCCCAGTAGGCGCCAGCTTACCGTCGTAGAACTGCGAAATCCGGCGCGATGCCCGCCGCAACATGGCGCAGTTGCACTGCTCGATGCCCAATCGGCGGCCGCTCTCCTCCATTTCAGCCCTTCTCCCGCTCCGTTATCAGCTCCTATGCGCAAATAAGGCTTGCGCCCGATAGGAGTATATGCTCTCTTCTCGTCAGGAGTATATGCTCCTATCTATGAAAATGCAAGGGCGTCAGGCAATCGCCTGCGTTTCGGGGAAATTGAGGTGGCTATGAGTCCGGAATCCGGCGCGATCGCGATCCCCTCGACCTTATTGCCCGCTAAACGCGTCGGGACGGAAGCCGCCTCGGAGCCTCGGGCAGGGCAAGCCGGCGCGACCGCCGACGCGGACCGCAAGGCAATGGTCCGTCGGTCCATGCTGACGGCGCCGATCCTGCCGACGATGCTGAGATTGGCGTTCCCGACCATCATCGTTCTCGTCGCGCAGACCTTCGTCGGCGTCGCGGAAACCTATTATGTGAGCTTTCTCGGCACCGACGCCCTTGTCGGGGTAGCACTCGTCTTTCCGGTCTTGATGCTGATGACGATGATGTCCAATGGCGGGATCGGCGGCGGTGTCGCCTCGGCCGTTGCGCGGGCGATCGGCGCCGGCCGGCGGGAAGATGCGGACTCGCTGGTGATGCATGCGCTGGTCCTTGCGGTGATTTTCGGCCTCGTCTTTTCGGCCGCCGTGTTGCTGCTGGGACCGACGCTCTATCGAGCGCTTGGCGGCGACGCGGGCGCGCTCGATGCCGCGCTTCTTTATTCCGGCTGCGTTTTCGCAGGCGCGGTGCCGGTCTGGATCGTCAATCTCGTCTCCGCGGCCTTGCGTGGCGCAGGCAACGTGCGGGTTCCCGCACTCGTCACGCTGATCGGAGCGCTTGTTCTGGTCCCGCTTTCTCCCGCCTTCATTTTCGGCCTTGGACCTTTTCGAGGTTTTGGGATTGCCGGCGCCGGCATAGCCGTGACGACCTACTACAGCGTGGCCGCCGTGCTGCTCCTTCGTTACATGATCCGGGGACACTCAGGCCTGGCGTTGAAACGCGGCCGCCTCGAGCTTCGCTTGTTCGGCGACATCATGGGGGTGGGCGCTATCTCCGCACTCAGCACGGTGCAGCTCAATTTGACTGTCGTCCTGGTGACGGGAGCCGTCGGCCGGTTTGGCGTCGGCGCCCTCGCGGGCTACGGCATCGCGTCTCGGCTGGACTATCTGCTGATCCCGCTGCTGTTCGGTCTCGGCACGGCCGTTGTGACGATGGTGGGCACCAATATGGGTGCCGGCAATCTCGAACGCGCGCACCGCATCGCCTGGCTCGGAACCTTCATCGGCGCCGGATTCACCGAGGCGATCGGCATGTTTGCGGCGTTCTTCCCGGCGCTCTGGATCGGCTTGTTCAGCCACGATCCGGGCGTGCTCGAGGCGGGCTCCGCCTACCTGCGAACCGTCGCGCCGATTTACGGCGCGATCGGCGTAACCTTCGTCCTCAGCTTCGCATCACAAGGCGGCGGCCGGCCGATCTGGCCCTTTTTCGGCGGCACGGCGCGCTTGATTGTCGCCGCAGGGCTGGGCTGGTTGGCTGTCGCCGAATTGGGCGTCGGGATGTCGACGCTCTTCCTTATTGTCGCCTCCTCCTCGGTCGTCTCCGCGTTGATCTGCGTCGCGGCGACATTGTCGGGAGCGACTTGGCGCGTCGGCAGAGAGTAGCGACGACGGCTCGAGCGCGCCCCGATTTTCGGATCGCCGATCTTTGCAAGCGCGGCACGATGCGCCAAAATCGCGCCGTCAGGCCGGAATACCGGCGCCCGCTACAAGTACAAGGGGGAGCGCATGCCCGCTTGTTCGCGTTCTCGCTTGCGCCTATTCGCGGCGGCTGCGCTTCTGCTCGCGGGCTGGGGCGGAGACATTGTCAATCCGAATGTGCCGCCGCAAGGCAGCAGCGACTCCTTCCAGCTGGGCTATCGCCAAGGCTGTGTGACCGGCTACCGCGATGCCGGGCGCGACGGCTTCCAAGCGCTTTACGTCAAGGACGAGCGCCTCTATGCCGGCGATCAGGACTATCGCGCCGGCTGGGATGCCGGCCACAAGAGCTGCTACGAATACGAGTCCGACCATCCCCATGCTGGCGGGATCAGGCCGTGATGAAACTCTTTGCCGCGGTGTCTTGGATCAACCTTACGCCCGGACGTGACCCGGATGAATGACAGCCTCGCCGAGCAGCTCGCAAGCTGCCGCGCCTGGATCGGGCGGCGCGAGGTCGCGCGCGACCGGCTGCTCCCGCTCCATATCGCGGAACTCGCCGCCACGCTCGATCGCGACGACCCGATGCCCGCCGAGGGCGACCCCGCACCGCCGGGGGCCCACTGGCTCCTGCGCTCGCCATGGCGGCGACCAACGGAGCTGGGTCCCGACGGCCATCCCATGCGCGGCGAGTTCCTCCCGCCCGTGTCGCTGCCGCGGCGGATGTGGGCGGGCAGCCGGATCGCTCTCGTGGCGCCGCTGCGCGCGGGCGAGGAAGTCGAGCGCCGCTCCGAGATCGCCGACATCGCGCTCAAGGAAGGGCGCGGCGGCCGGCTCGTCTTCGTGACCCTGCGCCATGAATATCATGGGGCGAGCGGGTGCGCGGTCGAGGAGGAGCAGGACGTGGTCTATCGCGAGGCGCCCGATCCGGGGCAAGCGCCGCCGCCCGCGGAGAAGGCGCCCCCTGACGGCCCCTGGCGGCGGCAGGTCGTGCCGGACCCCGTCATGCTGTTCCGCTATTCGGCCCTGACTTACAACGGCCACCGCATCCATTACGACCAGCCTTATGTCACCAAGGTCGAGGGCTATCCCGGGCTGATCGTCCATGGACCGTTGCTCGCGACGCTGCTGCTCGATCTGGTGCGACGGGAGCGGCCGCTGGCGACGCTCGGCCGTTTCGCCTTCCGCGCGCTGGCGCCCGTCTTCGATACGGCGCCCTTTGTCGTGAGCGGCGAGCCGTCGTCGGACGGCAAGAGCGCCAAGCTCTGGATCCGCCGCGCGGACGGCGCCCTCGCCATGCGCGCCGACGCAAGCTTCCGCGCATAGCGTCGTAAGCGCCTTGCATGTCTCACGACTTGACGTTGGTCTCGACGATCGCCGTGAGCCTGGCCTACGCGCTGCTTGGCGGCTTCGTCACCGCGCGGCTCGGCCTCTCGCCGATCGTGGGATATCTTCTGGCGGGTATCGTCGTCGGGCCCTTCACTCCCGGCTTCGTGGCCGATACTCATCTGGCGGGGCAGCTCGCCGAGATCGGGGTGATCCTGTTGATGTTCGGCGTCGGCCTCCATTTTTCCATTCGCGACCTTCTCGCGGTCTGGCGCATCGCGGTGCCCGGCGCGCTCGTACAGATCGCCGCCGCGACGGCGCTCGGCGGCGCGATGATGCGCTTCTGGGGCTGGCCGCCGGGCGCGTCGCTCGTCTTCGGCCTGTCGCTCTCGGTGGCGAGCACGGTCGTTCTTCTGCGCGCACTCGAGGACCGGGACGCGCTGCGCTCGCCCGAAGGACGCATCGCCGTGGGCTGGCTGATCGTCGAGGATCTGGCGATGGTTCTGACGCTCGTGCTGCTGCCGGCTTTCGCCCTGCCGCTAGGTGGCCAGGCCCCGGGCGGCGGCCAGGACATGGCCAACGGCGCGATCCTCGCCGGCCTCGCGCTCACGCTCGGCAAGGTCGCCGCTTTCGTGGCGCTCATGCTTATCGCGGGCGCGCGGCTGCTGCCTTGGCTGCTCGATCAGGTGGCCCGCACGGAATCGCGCGATCTCTTCACGCTAGCCGTCGTCGCCGTAGCGTTGGCAGTCGCATTCGGCTCCGCCGAGCTGTTCGGCGTCTCATTCGCGCTCGGCGCGTTTTTCGCCGGCGTGGTCATCAACGAATCCCAGCATGGCCGCCGCGCCGCGGGCGAGCTCAGGCCGCTCCAGGACGTCTTCGCCGTGCTCTTTTTCGTCTCGGTGGGGATGCTGTTCGATCCGAGAATACTGCTTGTCGAGCCGCTTCAGGTGCTTGCGGTGCTGGGCGTGATCATCCTCGGCAAATTCCTCGCCGCCCTTCTGATCACGCTGGCTTTTCGCCAGCCGCTTGCCACCGCGCTTGGCATTTCCGCGAGCTTGGCGCAGATCGGCGAGTTCTCCTTCATTCTTGCGGCACTCGCCGTGGGGCTGCATATTCTGCCGCCCGAGGGGCAAAGCCTCGTGCTTGCCGGCGCGCTCCTGTCGATCATGCTCAATCCCTTGCTTTTCCGGCTTATCGGCATGATCCAGACGCGCCTTCGAGCGTCCGCACGGACAGCCCGTCGATCGGGCGGCCAGCCACTCATTAAATGAAAGCTTTTTGAAAGGCGACGTTGTAGGCTACAATTCTTTGTAGGCTACAATTCTATGGCACAGCGTAAACGCGATATCCGCCCAACCTGACGGTCTCCCGCCTCGTCGCATGGCCCCTTCCCCTCACCCGGAACCTCTCATGCCCGCAAAATCGACGCTCCCCATGTTGCCACGGCTGCTGCTTTCCTTGCTCGTCGCCGCACTCGTCCTCGGCTTCGTTGGCGCGGCGCGCGCTCAATCGGCGGATCCGCCCGAACGGGTAGGGCGCCTGTCCTTCATTCAAGGCACGGTCTCCTTGCGAGCGGACGCGCAAAGCCCATGGCAGCCGGCCGATATCAATTTCCCCCTTGCCAATGGCGCCGCCGCTTGGACCGAGCCGGGCTCGCACGCCGTGGTCGAGCTCGGCGCCGCCTCCTTCCGCATGGAAGCCGGCACCGAGCTCGATGTTCAGCAGGTCGATCTCCATTTTGCCCGGCTCAATATCGGGCAAGGCAGCGTGAATGTGAGGCTTTGGGCCTTGCCCGAAGGCGACAGCTACGAGATCGCCACGCCGCGCGGGGTCGTCACTTTGCTCGAGCCCGGCGTCTATCGCATCGATGCCGGGACGGCCGAGCAGCCGACGGTGGTCGCAGCCTTCCAAAGCGTTGCGGAATTCGCCGGCGGCGACGTCCGTCAGCGCATCCAGACCGGCCAGCAGCTTCTCGTTACCGGCGAGCAGAGCCTTGCCGTCGCCGTCGGCCCGGCGCGGCAAATGCCGATCGACGAATGGGCTGCCATCCGCGATTCGCATGTGCGGCCCGCTGTGGCCAATGCGGATTATGTCCCGCCCGGGCTGACGGGCTATCGCGACCTCAACGAATATGGCGATTGGGCGCCGACGCCCGACTACGGCACCGTCTGGTATCCCTCGAACGTGCCTGCCGATTGGGCGCCCTACCGCGACGGACACTGGGCCTGGGTTCCGCCTTGGGGCTGGACCTGGATCGATAATGCGCCCTGGGGCTTCACGCCCTTCCATTATGGTCGCTGGGTGCTCTATGGCGGCCGCTGGGGCTGGGCGCCGGGCGCCTATCGCGAAGGACCGCCGGTCTATGCGCCGGCGCTGGTCGCCTTCATCGGCGCGCCCGGCATTGGCATCGGCGTCGGCGGCGCCGGAGTCGGCTGGGTGCCGCTCGGCTACCACGACCCCTTCATCCCTTACTACCCGGCGAGCCGGACCTATGTCCGCAACGTGAACATTACCCACGTCTCGGTGACGAACATCGACGAGATCGATCGCCATTGGAACGGCCGGCCAGGCTCCTACTCCTTGCCGCCGCAGCATTACGCGAACTTCAACGAACGCGCGACGACCTTCGTGCCGCAACGTTCCTTCGGGACGCGGACCTCGGTCGCCCGCGAGGAGGTCAAGGTCGATCCCAAGGTGCTGAGCGCGGCGAAGCCCTTGGCGGAAACGCACGGAGCCGCTTGGCTTCCGGCGAAGCCGGTCGTGACGACGAAGGCAGTCGTCGCCGCCAAACCCGCTCCGTCGAAGCCCCTCAATGTGAAGATGCCGCCGCCCAAGGCGAGCGTGGCGGCGCCCGCGACTCCCGCCGCCAGGCAGCCCGCCGCCGTTCCGGGTGCGAAGCCCGCCGCGGCCGGTGGCCAGCCGCCGGGTCCGGCAACCCCACCGTCGACGCCGGCCGAGAAGCCCGGTAGCACCGGAGCCGCAAAGACCGGCGGCACGACGCAGCCCAAGGCCGCGCCTGCCGGCGAGAAGCCGGGGCTGACGAACGGGCAACCCGCCGACTATGGGCGCCGCGACGCCGCCCGCGACGACCAAGCCTGCGACGGCGCCGGCCAAGCCTGCGGTAACAACTCCCGGCAAGCCCGTGACGCCGACGCCACCTGGCCGGCCGGCGACGGCAACGCCGGCCAAGCCCGCGACGACTACGCCCATGACCAAGCCGCCGCCGAGCACGCCGTCGGCCGGAGCGGGTGCTCCGCCGAGCCAAGCCAAGCCCGCTGCCCAGCCCCAGGCCAAGCCCATGACCCCGCCGCCAGCGGCGAAGCCGGCGACGCCGACGCCGGCGACGAAGCCCGTCACGCCGCCGCCCGCGCATGCGGTCGCGCCGACGCCGTCAACCAAGCCCGCGCCGCCGGCCAAGCCAAACACGCCGACGCCACCAGCTAAGTCCGCTACCCCTCCGCCGGCCAAGCCGGCGACGCCGCCGAGCGGCGATCAGGACAAGCCGGCGCAATAAGCGGCCGGTCCATCGGGCAGCGAAGCGGCCGGCGCGGGGATGCGCCGGCCGCTCGCGCGTCAGGGCGAGCGCATCGCCTGGTCGAGAATCTCGAGGCCGCGGTCGATTTCCGCCGCCGTCACGGTGAGCGGCGGCGCCACGCGCCATACCGCCGCCATGCCGCCGACCGAGACGATGTTCATGCTGAGGCCGAGCTCCATGCAGCGCCGCGTGATGGCGCGGCCGCGCGCCGGATCCGGCTCGCGGCTATGACGGTCCTTGACGATCTCGACGCCGAGCAACAGGCCGAAGCCGCGCACGTCGCCGATGGCCTCGTATTTCTGCTTGAGCGCCTCGAGCCCCGCCTTGAGCCGCGCGCCCATCTCGAGCGCGCGTTGGTTGAGCCCGTCTTCCTCGAGCACCTCGAGCACGGCGAGGCCCACCTCGGCGGGGAGCGGATCGGAGACATGCGAGGTGGCATGGACGAAACCCTTGGCGTGGCAATCCTCCTCGATCGCGTCCGAGGTCACGGTCGCCGAAAGCGGCAGCCCGCCGCCGAGCGTCTTCGACAAGGTGAGGATATCGGGCTCGACCCCGAAGACCTCGAAGGCGAAATTCGCGCCGAGCCGACCGAAGGCGGTCTGCGCCTCGTCGAGGATCAGCAGCATCCCGCGCTCTTCGCATTTGACCTTGAGCTTGGCGAAATAGCCCTCGGGCGGGACGATCACGCCGCCGCTGCTTTGCACGGGCTCGGCGATGACGGCGGCGAGCGAGCCGGAGGACTGCGCGTCCACCATGTCGAAGCCGACATCGAGACAGGTGCCATCGCAACTGCCCTGGCAATGGCGGATCGGGCAGCGATAGGCGTTGGGCGCCGGGATCGCCATGCTCCCCGGCATCTGCGGGCCGTAGCCTTGATGGGCGGCCACATAGGTCGAGGAGGCGGCGCCGGCCGTCATGCCGTGCCAGGAGCCGGTGAAGCCGACGATCTCGTGCCGGCCGGTATGGAGCTTTGCCATCCGGATCGCCGCCTCGTTCGCCTCGCCGCCGGTCGAGAGGAACAGCGCCTTGGACAAGCCCGGCGGCAACATGCCGGCGAGCCGCCGCGCGAGCTCGACCACCGCGGGGCCGGTCATCCCGCTATAGAGATGAAGCGCGCCCTCGCAGGCCTTGTGGATGGCCGCGACGATGCGCGGATGGTTATGGCCGATGGTGGCGCACATCTGGCCCGAGGTGAAATCGAGTATCTCGCGGCCTTCGGTGTCCCACAGCACGGCGCCGCGCGCCTTGGCGATAAGGCGCGGCGTCATGTCCATGCCATAGCGGATGAGGTGCCTGTCCCAGCTCTCCGCGGCCGCTTGCGATGCGCTGTCCATCTATCGTCACCTTCCTCCTTGGAAGCCGGAATTCGGGCGAGGCCCAAAATCGCGCCCTTCAGGCAATAGGGCAGAGGCGGGACGCGAGGCAAGCGGGAAGCGCGCGGCCCTGCGCAAGAAATGCTTCACCCTTGTCTTGGAAAGCGGTTATTAACGGACGAAATAGTTGAATTGACGGGCATTGTGCCCGCCGAAAGCGCGTCGTCATGCCCAGCCGCCGAGTCCTTTTGCGCGGAATGATCCGCCTGCGCCAGATGGTCGAGAACGACCAGCTCCTGCTGGTGCTGCTCGCCATCGCCATCGGCGCGCTCGGGGCGCTCGGCGTCATCGGCTTCCGCGAGACCTATGCCCAGATTCAGAGAGTGGCACTCGGCTCCGCGGCGCCGCATCTGCTGCCCGTCACGAACGCGCTGCCCTGGTGGCGCATTCTGTTGGCGACCACGGTGGGCGGCCTCGCCATCGGGCTCTTCACCAAGTTCGCCGTGCCCGGCGGTCGCGCGCCGGGTGTCCCCGACGTGATGGAGGCGGCGGCGCTGCGCGGCGGCCGGCTCGATCTCAAGACCACCTTGCTCGGCGCGCTGGCGAATGCCCTCTCGATCGGCGTGGGAGGCTCGGTCGGTCGCGAGGGCGCCGTCATCCATCTCGGCTCGACCTTCGGCTCCTGGCTTGGCCAGCGCATGCGCCTCACGCCTGCGATGCTGCGCACCGCCATCGGCTGCGGCGTCGCCTCGGCGGTCGCCGCCTCGTTCAACGCGCCCATCGCCGGCGTCTTCTTCGCGCTCGAGGTGGTGATCGGCAATTACGCGCTCAGCACCTTCGCGCCGCTCGTCGTGGCCTCGGTCGTCGGCACGATGATCAGCCGGCTCTATTACGGAGATTTCCCCTCCTTCATCCTGCCGCACTACCAGATCGTGAGCCCCTGGGAGTTCTTCGCCTTTGCCCTCCTGGGCCTGGTCTGCGCCGTGGTATCGGTCGTCTTCATGACGGCGGCCTATTACGTCGAGAGCCGCTTCGTGCGCTACAAGGTGCCGCGCTGGGTGCGTCCCGTGATCGGCGGGTTCCTGTTGGGCGGCATCGCGCTTTTCTTCCCCCATGTGCTGGGCGTGGGCTACGGCTCGATCGACAATGCCTTGTTCGGCACTTTGCCGCTCGGATTGATGGTGGCGCTGGTCGCGGCAAAGCTGGCGGCGACCGCGATCTGCATCGGCTCGGGCTTCGGCGGCGGCGACTTCTCCGCCTCGCTCTTCATGGGCGCGATGACGGGCGGCTCCTTCGGCCTGATCGCGGCCAAGGTCTTCCCCGACCTCGCCAGCGGCCACGGCGCCTATTCGCTGGTCGGCATGGGGGCCGTGGCGGGGCCAGTGCTCGGCGCGCCGATTACCACCATCCTGATCGTGTTCGAGATGACCGGCGACTACGCCATGACGCTGGCGGTCATGATCGGCGTGGTCATCGCCGCGCTCATCGTCAACGAGACCTTCGGGCGCTCGATGTACGTCATGAAGCTCGAGCATCGCGGCATCAACCTCAAGGCCGGGCGCGAGCTGGGCATCATGAAGTCGATCCCGATCGCCGATCTGATGCGCACCCAGCTTGCCACCGTGCGGCCCAGCGCCAGGCTGGAGGAAGTCGTGGACGCGCTGCGCAGCGCGCCCTACGGCATCGTCTTCGTGACCGATGACGACAATGTGCTCTCCGGCGTCATCACGGTGACCGATCTCGCTCCCGTGGCCGACAGCGTGGCGCAGCCCGGATTGCCTGTGATCGCTGCGGACGTGGCGAGCAGCAAGCCGCTGGCGCTCGAGGCGGAGGATAATCCCCATCGCGCGCTGCGCCTGATGGAGATCAGCCCATGGAGCCATCTGCCGGTGGTGCAGGACAAGACGAGCATGCGGCTCGTCGGCGTCGTCGATATCCACGACCTGGTGCTCGCCTACCATCGCGCCTTGCTCCAGGCGCGCGCGGAGGAGCGCGGCGAGCGGCGCAGGCATAAGCCGCGCCGTCGCATCCTGCCTAGCGCCGTGGTGCCGCCGCCGGGGCCCGCGGCCGCGATCGATAGGGAGCCGCACGCCAAGCGCAAGCCATGGCGCGCCCGGCGGGCTTGAATCCGTCGACCGGCGTGCTATAATACATTATATAAATGTATTGTTATGTTTATTGACAGCGAATAACGAGAGAACTAATTTCCGAAACTACGGCGGTAACGTGAATATCGCCGGAGCGCCGCCGAATTAATATCCATAGAATTTGGGTAGAATTCGGGGCGCTGTCATTTCTGGCCGAGCCTCGCGCACTGCTCGGCTTTCTATTCGGCATTCCCTTTGGGGGCCGTGCCGGGCGGGGCAGAACGCGAATGGACCTCTTTCCGCTCTTCCTGAAGCTTAGCGATCGTCCATGCCTTGTCGTGGGCGGCGGGGCCGCGGCGGCGGGGAAGGCGGATTTGCTGCTCCGCGCCGGCGCGCGCGTCACGGTCGCGGCCGACCGCTTGTCGGCCGAGCTCGAACGCTGGCGCGGCGAGGGGCGCATCGAGCAGCGCCCCGCTTCGGAGGCCGAGGCGCTGGTGGCGGGCCGCGCGCTCATCGTCGTCGCCAGCGAGGACGAGGCGCTCGCCAAGCGTATTGCCGCCGCGGCCGAGGCGGCGAATATCCCGCTCAACCTGGTCGATCGGCCGGAGCTGTCGAGCGCGATCATGGGCGCGGTGGTCGACCGCTCGCCGGTGGTCGTCGCCGTTTCGACGGGCGGTGCCGCGCCGTTGCTGGCGCGCGAGATCAAGGCGGCGATCGAGCGGCTACTCCCCAGCGGCCTCGGCCGCCTGGCGCGTTTCGCCCGCCATTTCCGCGCTGCGGTCAAGGCCGCCATTCCGCAGGGCGACGCGCGACGTCGTTTCTGGGAATCGTTCTTCGAGGGGCCGGTGGCCGCGAGCCTTCTTGCCGGCGAGGAGCAGAATGCGCCGGCCGCGATGCTCTCGCTCGTCAATCGCGCGCGTGAGACCGAGCCGGGCGGCATCGTGCATATCGTCGGCGCCGGGCCGGGCGATCCCGATCTTCTTACCGTGAAGGCGCTGCGCCTGCTCGGCCGCGCCGACGTTGTGATCTATGACCGGCTGGTCGGGCCGGCGATCCTCGATCGCGCGCGCCGCGACGCCGAGCGCGTTCCGGTGGGCAAGGCCAAGGGCCGGCATAGCCACAGCCAGAGCGAGATCAACGCCCTCATCGCCGCTCACGCGCGAGCGGGCCGGCGCGTGGTGCGTCTCAAGGGGGGCGATCCCTTCATCTTCGGCCGCGGCGGCGAGGAGCTGGAATATCTGCGCGTGCGGGGCATCGTCGCGGAGGTCGTGCCGGGCATCTCCGCGGCACTCGGCTGCGCCGCGGCGGCCCAGATCCCGCTTACCCATCGCGATCTCGCCAGCGCAGTCACGCTCGTCTCCGGCCATGGTACCTCGGGCGAGCCCGAGCTCGATTGGGCAAGCTTGGCGCGGACGAGCGGCACGCTCGCCATCTATATGGGCGCCTCGGTCGCCGGCACCATCGCCCGCCAGCTCGTCGCCCATGGCCTGGCGCCGGACACGCCCGCGGCTATCATCGAGAACGGCACGCGGGAAGACGAGCGGCGCGTGATCGGCCGGCTCGCCGATCTCGAATCCATGGTACAGGAGCACGGCATCGCGGGCCCCGCGCTGATCCTGCTGGGCGAGGTGGTGCGCCTCGCGCGCGAGGACGGCGCGGCCGCGGCCTCGCCGCTCCTGCAAGCCGTGAACGCGTGAGGAGGTTGCCCGGTGAGGCCACGCATATGACGCTCCGCATCGCCATCGCCAACCGCCTGCGCGACGGGCGCGTCGTCTATCTGGGCCGCGAAGGCTGGTCGCACCAGCTCGAGGAGGCCGAGAGCGCCGCGACCGACCAGGCGGCCGAGGCGCTGCTCGCGCGCGCGACGGAGTCCTTAGCCCGCAACGAGGTGGTCGACGTCTATCTTATCGAGCTCGGCGAGGACGGCGTCAAGCCGCGCTCCTTGCGCGAGCGCATTCGCACGCGCGGGCCGACCGTGCGGTCCGATCTCGGCTACCAGGCCGGCGAGGTGAGCTAGCCATGTATCAATATGACGCGCTGGATCAAAAGCTCGTCGACGAACGCGTCGCGCAGTTCCGCGACCAGGTCGAGCGACGGCTGTCCGGCGAGCTGAGCGACGACGAGTTCCGTCCCTTGCGGCTGATGAACGGGCTCTATCTTCAGCTCCATGCCTATATGCTGCGCGTGGCCATCCCCTATGGCGTGCTTTCCTCGCGCCAGCTGCGCAAGCTCGGCCATATCGCGCGGCGCTACGACAAGGGCTACGGCCATTTCACCACGCGGCAGAACATCCAGTATCACTGGATCAAGCTGGAGGAGACGCCCGACATCCTCGCCGAGCTGGCCGATGTCGAGATGCACGCCATCCAGACCAGCGGCAACAGCCTGCGCAACACCACGGCCGACCAGTATGCCGGCGTCGCCGCCGACGAGATCGAGGATCCGCGCGTCTATGCCGAGCTGATCCGGCAATGGTCGACTCTGCATCCGGAATTCTCGTTTCTGCCGCGCAAGTTCAAGATCGCGCTGAGCGGCGCCCGGCGCGACCGTGCCGCCGTCAAGACCCACGACATCGGCATCTTCATCCGCCGGAATGAGGCGGGCGAGACCGGCTTCGAAATTCTCGCCGGCGGCGGGCAGGGCCGCACCCCGATGATCGCCAAGACGGTGCGCGCCTTTCTGCCCAAGCCCGAGCTGCTCGCCTATCTCGAGGCGATCCTGCGCGTCTATAACGAGTTCGGTCGGCGCGACAATCTCTTCAAGGCGCGCATCAAGATACTGGTGCACGAGATCGGCATCGAGGAGTTCCGCCGCCGCGTCGAGGAGGAGTTCGCCTTCATCAAGGAGGGCCCGCTCGTCGCCTTCGACGACGAGGTGGAGCGCATCCGCGCCTATTTCGCCTCGCCGCCCTTGGAGACGATCGCGACGCCCGTCGCGAGCTACGAGGCGAGCTTGCGCGAAGACGCCGCGTTTGCGCGCTGGGTCCGGCATAATGTCGCCGCGCACCGCCAGCCCGGCTACGCCATCGCCAATATCTCTCTCAAGCCCGTGGGCGAGACGCCGGGCGATGCCAGCGCAGAGCAGCTCGATCTCCTCGCCGATCTCGCGGACCGCTTCAGCTTCTCCGAGCTGCGCGTCACGCATGAGCAGAATCTCTGCCTGCCCTATGTCAAGCAGTCGGAGCTCCACGAGCTTTGGCGGATTCTCGGCCGCCATGGGCTGGCGACGCCGAACCTCAATCTCGCGGGCGACATCATCTCCTGCCCGGGCCTGGACTATTGCGGCCTCGCGAACGCGCGCTCGATCCCGGTGGCGCAGCGTCTGAGCCGGCTCTTCGCCGACCCCGAGCGGCAGGAGGCCATCGGCGAGCTGCGGATCAAGATCTCGGGCTGCATCAACGCCTGCGGCCATCACCATGTCGGCCATATCGGCATCCTCGGCGTCGACAAGAAGGGCGAGGAATTCTACCAGGTGACCTTGGGCGGCCATCCCGAGGAGGACGCCTCGCTCGGCGCCCTCGTCGGCCCCGCCTTCTCCTCCGAGCAGATCACCGACGCGGTCGGCACCATCATCGACACCTATCTCGCCATCCGCGAGGAGGGCGAGCGCTTCATCGACACCTACCGCAGGGTCGGGCTCGGCCCGTTCAAGGAGACGCTTTATGCCGCTCATTAAGCAGGGACAGCTCGCCGAGAACGACTGGAAGTTCCTGGCCGACGACGAGGCTTTGCCGCCGGCCGGCCCCGTCGTCGTCGGTCTCGAGCGGTGGCAGCGCGAGCAGAACGAGCTTTTGGCGCGCGGCGCGCCGATCGGCATCAAGCTCAAGGCCGGGCAGCATCCCTCCGCGATCGCCGGCGACGTCGCCCGCTTCGCGCTGATCGCGCTCGAATTTCCCAAATTCACCGACGGCCGCGCCTATAGCTATGCGCGCCTGTTGCGCGAGCGCTACGGCTACAAGGGCGAGCTGCGCGCGGTCGGGCAGGTGCTGCGCGACCAGCTCCTCTTCATGCAGCGCTGCGGCTTCGACGCCTTCGAAGTGGCGAAGGGCGACGCGGTCAAGGCCTGGCTCAAGGCGCTTGCCGAGATTCTCCACCCCCTACCAGCCCGCGACCACGGAGGGCGATTGGGCGGCGCGCCGCCGCGGCGGCCGCTCGATCCCCAAGCCGCCCAAGGAGAGCCTCTTGCGCATGGCGCCGCCGCCCTCGATCGCGGCCGGGCCGGTCAGCGCCCTCGACAGCGGCCTGCTGGCGCAGCTCGAACGGCGCTATGGCGCGCTCGACGGAATCGAGCTGCTCCGCCCGCTGATCGAGCGCGAATTCCCGGGCCGCATCGCCGTGGTCTCCTCCTTCGGCGCGGAATCGGTCGTCGTGCTCGACCTGGTGGCGCAGATCGATCCCTCGGTCCCCGTCATCTTCCTCGAGACCGGCAAGCATTTCCCCGAGACGCTCGCCTATCGCGATACGGTTGTGCGCCGTCTCGGCCTTACCGACGTCCGCTCGGTCGCGCCATCGCCGCTCGATCTCGACGCCGAGGACCCTGACGGCAGCCTATGGTCGCGGGATCCCGACCGCTGCTGCGAGCTGCGCAAGGTGACGCCGCTCGACGCCGCGCTGGCGCCCTTCGACGCCTGGGTGACGGGGCGCAAGCGTTTCCAGGGCGACGCGCGCCAAACGCTCGATCGGCTCGAGCTGGTCGATGGGCGCATCAAGGCCAACCCTCTCGCCAGCTGGTCGAGCGCCGAGCTGGCGGCCGCGCTCGCGGCGCGCGGCCTGCCGCGTCATCCGCTGCTCGCCCGCGGCTACAGCTCGATCGGCTGCGCCACCTGCACAATCGCGACCGACGGTACCGCGCCCGTGCGGGTGGGACGCTGGCCCGGCCTGGCCAAGACCGAGTGCGGCATCCATCGCTCGGGCTTTCCCTTGGCGGCGGCCGCCGCGCCCGCGGCCGCCGTTTAGGGCTCGCGCCGACCTCGTAGGGCCGCCGGGTTGACAGGCGGTGCGCGCGGGTGGATCAGTGTGGCGGCCGCAAGCCAAGCGCGGCGCTCCGTGACGAAGGGGAGCTTGATCATGTCCGAGCAAGGCTATGCCGGCGATATCGATTCCCGGCGCGCCTGGGAGCTATTGCAGAGCGACCCGAACGCGGTCCTGATCGACGTGCGCACGCAGCCGGAATGCCGCTATGTCGGCGCGCCCGATCTGCGGCCGCTCGGCAAGGCGCCGCTCTTCGTCGAATGGCAATCCTACCCCGACCTCGCCGTCAATCCGGACTTCGCCGCGCAAGTCGAGAACAACGGCGCGCGCAAGGACGCCACCCTCCTGCTGCTCTGCCGCTCGGGCGCGCGCTCGCGCTCCGCGGCGATTCTGCTCACCAGGCTCGGCTTCGCGCGCTGCTATAATGTCGCCGACGGCTTCGAGGGGCCGAAGGACGGCGAGGGCCATCGCGGTCGCACGGTGGGCTGGAAAGCCGCCGGCCTTCCCTGGCAGCAGGACTAGCACAAGGGCGCAAGCGCGAGATGGGGGATCGGCAGAACGAGAGGGAGCGGGGTTGGCGTCCGCAGACGCGCCTCGTGCGCGGCGGCACGCTCCGCTCGCCCCATGGCGAGACCAGCGAGGCGCTCTATCTGACCTCGGGCTTCGTCTATGAGAGCGCGGAGCAGGCCGAGCTGCGCTTCAAGGGCGAGGCCGAGGGCTTTATCTATTCGCGCTACGGCAACCCGACGGTGGCCATGCTGGAGCGGCGCGTGGCCCTCATGGAGGGGGCCGAAGCCTGCTTCGCCACCGCGAGCGGCATGGCCGCGGTCTTCGTCTCGCTCGCCTGCCAGCTTCGCGCCGGCCAACGCGTGGTCGCCGCGCGGGCGCTCTTCGGCTCCTGCCACTACATCATCACGCAGATCCTGCCGCGTTGGGGCATCGAGACGGAGCTGGTGGACGGGCCCGACCTCAAGCAATGGGAGGCGGCGCTCGCGCGCGGCGCCGGGGCCGTGTTCTTCGAGACGCCGGCCAACCCCACGCTCGAGCTCATCGACATCGCGGCGGTGGCGCAGCTCGCCCATGCGGCCGGTGCCTCGGTTGTCGTCGACAACGTCTTCTCGACGCCGCTGTTGCAGAAGCCGCTTACCCTCGGCGCCGACATCGTCGTCTATTCCGGCACCAAGCATATCGACGGGCAGGGCCGCATCTTGGGCGGCGTCATCCTCTCGACCGAGCAGTTCTACAAGGACAGCGTGATGCCCTTCATGCGCCATACCGGGCCGGCCATGAGCCCGTTCAACGCCTGGGTGCTGTTGAAGGGGTTGGAGACGATCGAGCTTAGGGTGCAGCGCCATTGCGCCAATGCCGAGCGTCTCGCGGCGCTGCTCGGCCGGCATAAGGCCGTCGAGCGCGTGCTCTTTCCCTGGCTGCCGACGCATCCGCAGCACGCGCTCGCGCGGCGCCAGATGACGGGGCCGAGCACGCTCGTGAGCTTCGAGGTGAAGGGCGGCAAGGAGGCGGCCTTCCGCGTGCAGAACCGGCTCGAGATCATCGACATCTCGAACAATCTCGGCGACGCCAAGTCGCTCATCACCCATCCGGCCACCACCACCCACCGCGCCGTCGGGCCCGAGGAGCGCGCGCGCATGGGCATCGGCGACGGGCTCTTGCGCCTCTCGGTCGGGCTCGAGGACGCCGAGGATCTGGCGGAGGACCTCACCCAGGCGCTCGACGCCGTGTAGGCGCGGGGTGATACCGCTCCCGCCTCGCGGCGCGCGGTCAGCATGTCGCCGAAATTTGTCTCCGACAACGCCAGGCGCTCGGCAAGGACAAGAGCGAGTTGACCGAATGGCAGCTGCTTTTCGACGCCGCGGTGGTCGCGGTCGCGCGCATTTATTCCCACCACATGCCATTTCACCATCATCGAGAGCATCACCGCGATGTGATGGCGCGCCACTGTCAGGAATAGCTACTCGGCCCTCCCCTTTGATCGCGATTGACCCCGGCCGTTATTTCGTACCAGAGTTGTATGCGCAGGGGATGTTGAAATGGCTATTCCAGGCTTCGAAACGCTGATGCTGCCGATCTTGAAGATCGCTGGCGACGGCCAAGAGCACCGGATCGGCGATATCGTAAGCCAACTTGCGCGTGATTTCGAATTGACGGAAGAGGACCAACAGCAACTCTTGCCGAGTGGCAAACAGGCCACATTTGCCAATCGTGTACACTGGGCACGAAGTTATCTCGTTCAAGCGGGGCTTCTAGAGGCAACGAAGCGAGCGCATTTTCGGATCACCGAACGAGGTCGAAAGGTCCTCGCCGAAGGTCCATCTCGCATCGACATAGAGTATCTATCCCAGTTCCCCGAGTTCATAAAATTTCGCGAGCGCGGTCGTGTACCAGATATTGCGAAGTCCGCTGAGGGGTCCGAAGCGCTTGCGACACCCACGTCAGTACAGACACCGGATGAGCTTCTCCGAACCACCGTCAAGCAGATAGAGACAGCCCTAAATAAGGAGCTGCTTGATCGAATTCTTGGCGCACCTCCAGCATTTTTCGAAAGCCTTATCGTTACACTTCTACTCGCGATGGGCTACGGTGGTTCCCGTCAGGATGCCGGGCAGATAGTTGGTCGCTCCGGTGACGGCGGTATCGACGGTGTGATTGATCAGGATGCATTGGGGCTGGACCGAGTTTATGTGCAGGCCAAGCGATACGCTGTCGAAAATGGAGTTAGCGAGCCCGAAATCAGAGCCTTTAGCGGGAGTCTTGGAGCGGCAAAGGCAAACAAGGGTGTGTTCGTAACGACATCCTATTTCACGCAACCAGCCCAAAGCTTTGCCGAGCGCCATCCATTCAGGATAGTCCTCATTGACGGTGAGCAGTTAGCTGCGTTGATGATCCGGCACAACGTCGGCGCTCGAATTGACGAGACGCTGTACCTGAAGAAATTGGATGAAGACTTTTTCATAGATGAGTAGCTTTGTACGCACGGGTCATCTCAGATCGCCATAGGAATATCCGCTCCGCAAATTGAGGGAGGGTGAGGGGGCCGCGGTTCCGCCGGGATGGAAAATGCCCCAACGCCCTAAGCCGGCGCGATGCCCGCCTTGGCGAGCGGCAGAGCGCGGATGCGCTTGCCTGTCGCGGCGAAGATGGCGTTGGCGAGGGCGGGCGCTATGGGCGGCGTAGCAATTTCGCCCATGCCGCCGATCTTGGCGCCGCTTGCGATGACATGGACCTCGATCGCCGGCATCTGCGCCAAGGTTAGCATCGGGTAGCTGTCGAAATTCGCCTGCTCGACGCGGCCGTCCTTGAGGGTGATCTCGCCGAAATAGGCGGCGGTGAGGCCATAGACGATGGCGCTCTCGACCTGCGCCTCGAGCGTGTTGGGATTGACGACCTGGCCCGGGTCGACGACGCAGGTCACCTTGTGCAGGGTCAGCTTCTTGCCGTCGGCGATCGAGATCTCGGCGATCTGCGCCGCGATCGACTCGTAGCCTTCGGCAAGCGCCACGCCCTGGAAGCGGCCCGGCTGCGCGGGCTTGCCCCAGTTGCCCAGCTCGGCAACCTTGTCGAGCACGGCGCGATGGCGCGGCTTGTCGGCGAGCAGCGCGCGGCGGAAGGCCACGGGGTCCTGGCCCGCCTCATGCGCCAGCTCGTCGATGAAGCTCTCCATGAAGAAGATGTTTTGGCTATGGCCGACCGAGCGCCAGAAGCCGACCGGCGCGCCTTCCTTCCGCATCACGTAGTCGACCGCGAGATTAGCTATGGCGTAATTCTGGTCGGCGATGCCCTCGACGGCGGTGCGATCGAGCCCGCCCTTGACCGAGTTGGGGAAGACCCGGCTCAGGATCGACTGCACCACGAGCCGCGCCTCGAGCGCCACGGGAGCGCCGCTCTGCTCGAGCCCGGCGCGGAAGCGCACCAGCGAAGCAGGGCGGTAGAAGTCGTGCTGCATATCCTCCTCGCGCGACCAGAGGAGCTTGACGGGCCGGCCGGCCGCCTTGGCCGCGAGGGCGGCATAGATCACGAAATCCGTCTCGCTGCGCCGTCCGAAGCCGCCGCCGAGGAAGGTGGTATGCACGCGCACCTTGTCGGGCGTCGTCTCGAGGATCTTGCCGAGCGCCAGCTGGATAAAGCCCTGGAATTGCGTCGGCGCCCAGACGTCGACGCCGTCATCGCCGATGCTCACCGTGGCGTTCATCGGCTCCATCGTCGCATGGGCGAGATAGGGCGCCTCGTAAAGCGCCTCCACCCGTTTTGCCGCCTGGGCAAGCGCTTGCGCCGTGTCGCCGCGATGTGCCGCCGCGACGGCGGCTGGATCGTCGAGCGCGCGCCGGAAATCCTCGCCGAGCGAGGCGCTGCTGGCGCCCGCCAGCGGTCCCGGCTCCCACTCCGGCTTGAGCGCCGCGAGGCCCTTATGGGCATTCCAATAGCCGTCGGCCAACACGATGACCGCGTTGTCGAGCTTGACCACCTTGCTCACGCCCGCGATCGCGAGCGCCGGCTTCTCGTCCACCGCCTTGAGCTTGCCGCCGAAGCTCGGGCAGGCCATGACGGAGCCGATCACCATTCCCGGCAGCTTCACGTCGAAGCCGAAGATGGCCGCGCCGTTCACCTTCAGCGGCGTGTCGAGCCGCGCCAGCGGCTTGCCGATCAGGCTGAAATCTTTCGGTGCCTTCAAGGCGACGTCGGTGGGCGGCTCGAGCTGGGCGGCGCTCTCGGCGAGCTCGCCATAGCGCAAGCTGCGGCCGGTCGCGCCATGCAGGATGCGGCCCGCGCGCGCGGTGCAGTCGGCGACGGGCACGCCCCAGCGCTGCGCGGCGGCCGCGCGCAGCCGCTCGCGCGCCTCGGCGCCCACGCGGCGCAACGGCTCGTAGGATTCGCGGATGCTGGTGCTGCCACCCGTGCCTTGGGCGCCGAACATGCGGTTCTTGAAGACGGGGTCGGCGGGCGCCATCTCGGCGCGCACCTTGCTCCAATCCACCTCGAGCTCCTCGGCGACGAGCATGGGAAGCGCCGTATAGACGCCTTGGCCCATCTCGGAATGGGCCACCATGATGGTGACGCTGTCGTCGGGCGCGATCCGCAGCCAGGCGTTCACCGCCTTGGCCTCGTCGGACGGAGCGGCGGCCTCCGCGACGCGTCCGCCCGCCGGCAGGTGAAAACCGAGCAAGAGCCCGCCGGTCGCGGCGGCGCCCGTTTTGAGGAAGAGGCGGCGGCTCACGCCGGTCGCAGCCATGGTCGCTTGAGTCATGACGGCCTCTCCCCTCAGGCCGCGGCGGCGCGCTTGATGGCGCGGCGGACGCGGTTATAGGTGCCGCAACGGCAGATATTGGTGATGCCGTCCGCGATGTCGGCGTCGCTCGGCTTCGACTTCTCCTTGAGCAGCGCGACGGCGGCCATGATCATGCCGGATTGGCAATAGCCGCATTGCGGCACCTCCTCGGCGATCCAGGCCTGCTGCACCGGATGGAGCTGGCGCGCGGGCGCGAGCCCCTCGATGGTGACGATTTCCTTACCCGCGACCGAACTGACGGGAACGGAGCAGGAGCGGGTCGCGGCGCCGTCGACATGCACCGTGCAGGCGCCGCAATAGGCGATGCCGCAGCCATATTTCGTGCCCGTCAGGCCCAGATTGTCGCGCAGAACCCACAAAAGCGGCGTATCCGCGTCGACTTCGACCGAACGAACCTCGCCGTTGACCTTGAGATCGATGGCCATCACATAGGCTCCCCGAAAGCTCGCTTGCCGGGAATTTAGGACGCGACCTTGAGGCGGGCAATGCGTCGCCACGGAACTGTGATTGGCGCGCGGACTGTGATTGGCGCGCGGGCGGATGGTCGATTTGCGGGGCCGGCCCGTCCGACTATCGGGTAGGATGCGAATCCGGACAAGCGGGACGGACCATGATTGAGGTCATCATCGAGCGATGGAAGCAGCGCGACGGACATGTCGATTTTCTGTGGTCGGTTTGGCGCGACGGCAAGCGCCAGGCCATGGGCCAGCCGCTGTCCTCGCCGGAGGCGGCCGAGGCTGCGGCGCTCGAGGTCTGCCAGCGAGTGCTGCAATCGGCACCCGACCGCGTGACGCGGCTCTGAGGCTCATGGCTTGGATACTCGGGGCAAAGCTGCACTTCGTCCGGCAATGGCCTTGATCTATAAGGAAGGCAATGGCCGATTCCCTGCCCGATCCATTTGAGGACCCCTTCGCGCTGCCGGAGGTGGAGTTGCCGCCGCGCGGCCCTGCGCCGCCTCGCCCCGCGCCTTATCTCGAGGGGCTGAATCCGACCCAGCGCGCGGCGGTTGAGGCGACCGAAGGCCCCGTCCTCGTCCTCGCCGGCGCCGGCACGGGCAAGACGCGCGTCCTCACCACGCGCCTCGCCCATATCATCCATCAAGGCCTCGCGCGGCCCTGGCAGGTAATGGCGGTCACCTTCACCAACAAGGCGGCGCGCGAGATGAAGGAGCGCATCGAGCGCCTGGTGGGACAGCCGGTCGAGCGGCTCTGGCTCGGCACCTTCCACGCGCTCGGCGCGCGCATCTTGCGCCGCCACGCCGAGCTCGTCGGGCTCAGGCCGAATTTCACCATTCTCGATGCCGACGACCAGGTTCGCTTGGTGAAGCAGATTCTGGAGGCCGAATCGGTCGACAATTCACGCTGGCCGGCGCGCGCCGTGCTCGCCGTGATCCAGCGCTGGAAGGATCGCGGCCTCACGCCCGAACGCGTGCCTGCCGGCGACGGGGGCGAGATCGCCGGCGGGCGCGTGCTCGAGATCTACCAGCGCTATCAGGAGCGGCTGCTGCAGCTCAACGCCTGCGACTTCGGCGATCTGCTGCTGCATTGCCTCACGATCTTCACCACGCACGGAGACGTGCTGGCCGACTACCAGGAGCGGCTCAAATACCTCATGGTGGACGAGTATCAGGACGCCAATGTCGCGCAGTATCTCTGGCTTCGCCTGCTCGCCCAGAAGCACAAGAACATCTGCTGTGTCGGCGACGACGACCAGTCGATCTACAGCTGGCGCGGCGCCGAGGTCGGCAACATCCTGCGCTTCGAGAAGGATTTCGCCGACGCCAAGGTGATCCGTCTCGAGCAGAATTACCGCTCGACCGGCCATATCCTCGGCGCCGCCTCGGGTCTCATCGCCCATAACCAAGGACGGCTCGGCAAGACCCTGTGGACCGAAGGCGAGCCCGGCAGGCCGATCTCGGTGCGCGGCCTGTGGGACGGTATGGAGGAGGCTCGCGTCGTGGGGGAGGAGATCGAGGCCTTGCGCCAGAGCGGCATTCGGCTCGGCAATATCGCCATTCTCGTGCGCGCGGGCTTCCAGACGCGCGAATTCGAAGAGCGCTTCGTCACCATCGGCATGCCCTATCGGGTTGTCGGCGGCTTGCGCTTCTACGAGCGCCAAGAAATCAGGGACGCCATCGCCTATCTGCGCGTCATCCGGCAGCCGGACGACGACCTGGCCTTCGAGCGCATCGTCAATACGCCGCGCCGGGGCATCGGCGACTCGACCATCCAGGCGATCCACCGCCTCGCGCGCGCGCAAGGCCGCTCGCTCGCCGTCTCCGCGCGCCAGCTCGCCGAGACCGACGAGCTCAAGCCGAAATCGCGCAACGCCCTCGCGCGTCTCTTGGAGGATCTCGAGCGTTGGCGCAACCTGGCGCGCGCCATGGATCCGGCCGAGCTCGCCGAGACCGTGCTCGACGAATTGGGCTATACCGCCATGTGGCAGCGCGACAAGTCGGCCGAGGCGCCAGGCCGGCTCGAGAACCTGAAGGAGCTGGTGACCGCGCTCGAGGAGTTCGACAGCCTGGAGGGCTTTCTCGAGCATGTCTCCCTCGTGATGGAGAACGAGACGGGAGACTCCGCCGACCAGGTGAACCTCATGACCCTGCACAGCGCCAAGGGGCTCGAATTCGACGCCGTCTTCCTGCCGGGCTGGGAGGAGGGGCTGTTCCCCCATCAGCGCGCCTTGGAGGAGGGCGGCCTCGCCGCGCTCGAGGAGGAGCGGCGGCTGGCCTATGTCGGCCTCACCCGCGCGCGCCAGCGCGTCTATATCTCCTTCGCCGCCAACCGGCGCGTCCATAATCAATGGCAGAGCGCCATCCCCTCGCGCTTCATCGACGAGTTGCCGCGCGAGCGTCTCGACGTCATGACCGAGCCGGGCCTCTATGCCGGCTACGGCGCGGGCCGCGGCGCCGTCCCCGAGCCGAGCTACGGCTATGCCGCCTCGGGCCGATTTCCGGGCCCTGCGTCAAGCGGAAATCAGCCCGGGACGGGCAGGCGGCGGGGCGGCCTTCTCATCGAAGGCGAGGCCCATGCGCTCGACGAGGAGAAGCCGGCGCATCGCTTCACCGCCGGCGACCGCGTGTTCCATCAGAAATTCGGCGGCGGGCTGGTGCGGGCCGTCGACGGCGACAAGCTGCGCATCGCCTTCGACCATGCCGGCGAGAAGATGGTGATCGCGAGCTTCGTCGAGCCTGTCGGGGAATGACGCCGCCGTTTTGGATGCTGCGGATCGAGCTCCCCAGAAGCGCGGGCGCCGTCTTCGCCGACGCCCTCGCCGATCTCGCCGACAATCTCAGCTGCTTCGAGACCGACGACGGCAGATGCTGGCGGCTCGAGGCCCTGTTCCCGACCGCTCCCGATCGCGCGGCGCTCGAGGCGCGGCTCGCCCTCGCGGCCGCCGCGTCGGGCTCTTCCGTGCCGGCGCTTGCTATCCTGCGGCTTCCGGCGCGCGATTGGCTCACGGAAAACCGCAAGCAGTTCCCCCCGGTCCGCGCCGGGCGCTTCTCCGTGGTCGGCTCCTTCCACGAGGGCTTGGTGGCGCCCGGCCGGATCGCCATCCAGCTCGATGCCGGGCTCGCCTTCGGCAGCGGGACGCATGAAACGACGCGCGGCTGCCTCTTGGCACTGGATCGCCTGGCCCGTCGGCGCCGTTTCCGCCGCGCGCTCGATCTCGGCTGCGGCTCGGGCATATTGGCGATCGCGATGGCCAAGCGCTGGCGCGGACACGTCGTCGCGGCCGACGTCGATCCCGTCGCCGTTAGGGTCGCGCGCGCCAATGCCGCGCGGAACGGCGTGAAGGGACAGATACGAGCCGTCTTGAGCGCCGGCCTCGAGGCCCGTCTCGTGCAACAGGCGCGCCCCTACGACCTGATTGCCGCCAATATCCTGGCTCGGCCGCTCAGAGCGATGGCGGCCGGCTTGACGCGCGCGCTCGAGCCGCGCGGCGTTCTCGTGCTGTCGGGAATTACGGCGTCGCAGACGGGCAGCGTACTCGCGGCCTATCGGACAGGAGGCTTGCGCCTCGCCGGCCAGTTGCGGCTCGGCGATTGGGCAACGCTTATCATGGCAAGGTAGCAGCGGCAGGGCGATGACGCAGGGGCGATAGGGATCGAGGTCCCTATCGTTCCCCTGTCATCGCGCGGGGTCAGGCGGCGACCCGAGGCTGATTGTCGTTCACGTTCCGCGCCGGGGCTCCGAAATTATCGCCCGGCTCGACCAACCCGGTCACGATGCCCGGAATGTCGCCGCGGCAGATGCCGATATCGGCCAGCATATGGTCATCGAGGCCGGCCAGCTCGTCGTAGGCGGCCCGGCGGTCGCGCCACTCGGCAATCGGCCGCGCGACACGAGCGAAGATGCTGCGAATTCTCATCGTCTTTCTCCAAACTTCCGTTCTGGTCCTTAGACCCTTTTCGGCGGTTGCCGATGATCTTGGTACGTTTAAAAGATAGTCCTGGTTTCGCGCTTTATCAGAGAATTTTGTGCATCGCACCCATGTATTAATAGCATATGTGCATATTGTCGCATGCTATTTTATCATGAGACGTTGATTATAGCCGCGCAAAGGCTGGGGCAAAGGCTGGGCTCCTGCTCGCTTTAGGGGCCCGGTTTTGTGGAGGGTAGCCCTGAAAACATATTGCACCGCAACATTGACCATGGCGGCGGCTTCGTCGATGCTTGCTTCCAACGGCGGAGCTGCTCTTGGCTTCGATCGGCCTATATCTGATCCAGGAGCCGGTGTTTATCGGAGGGCGAGGCGGTGGCGGTCGGTCGGTCGGCTAAGCGCGTCGAGGAGACAAAGCTGGCGGCGCTCTTGCGGGCCGAAGAAGCGCGGCTCGACGAGGCCGGCTTGCGTGATCTTATTGCCGGCGTCATCGCCGCGCCGATCCCCGAGGATCCGACGGCTTGGCTCCAGCTCGTCGTTCCGTCGGCGAGCCCCGCGCTCAAGTCGCGGCTTTTGGCGCTGGAGGCGGAAATGCGTGCGGAACGGGACGCGCGCGAATCCCGCGCCCCGCCGCGCGCGGAGCGACTCGCGCAGCTCAGACGCGAGCTGGCGCGACGCGAGCTCGAGGGCTTCATCGTGCCGCGCGGCGACGAGCATCAGGGTGAATATGTTCCCCCGCGCGCCGAGCGGTTGGCTTGGCTCACCGGCTTCACCGGCTCGGCGGGAGCGGCGGTGGTGCTCGCGGAGAAGGCCGCGCTCTTCGTCGATGGGCGCTACACGCTCCAAGCGGCGGCGCAGACCGATCCCGCGCTCTTCGAACGCCGGCATTTGGGCGACGAGCCGCCCGCGGCTTGGATCGCCAAGCAGCTCAAGCCTGGTGCCGCGCTAGGCTACGATCCCTGGCTCCATACGCCGGCGGAATGCGAGCGCTATCAAGCCGCCGCGACGAAAGCCCGCGGGCGCCTCGTCGCTTGCGAGGGCAATCCCCTCGACGCCGTGTGGGAGGATCAGCCGCCGCCGCCGATCTCGCCCGTCCTGCCCCATCCGCTCCGCTACGCCGGCAAGGAGTCGCGCGAGAAGCGCGCCGAGCTCGCCGCCCAGCTCGCCGAAGACGGGGTGGACGCCGCCGTGCTCACCGCGCCGGATTCGATCGCCTGGCTCCTCAATATCCGCGGCGGCGATGTGCCTCATACGCCGCTTCCGCTCGCCTTCGCAATTCTTGGCGCGGATAGTGCGGTCGAGCTCTTCTGCGACCCGCGCAAGCTCGCTCCCGGTCTCGCGGAGCATCTCGGCGACGGCGTCAAGATCGAGCGCCGCGAAGCCTTCCCGGCCGCGCTCGACCGGCTGGGCGAGGCCAAGCGCTGCGTCCAGGCCGACCCCGCGACGGTCGCCGTCTTCGTCTTCGATCGCCTCGCGCGCGCAGGCGCCGAGATCCGCCGCGCCGCCGATCCTTGCCAGCTTCCCAAGGCTTGCAAGAACGCGGTCGAGCTCGAAGGCATGCGCGCGGCGCACCGGCGCGACGGCGCCGCGCTTGTGCGCTTCATCGCCTGGATCAAGCGCGAGACGACGCGGCGTGATGTCAGCGAGATCGAGGCAGCCGAGCGGCTGCATCAGCTCCGCCGCGCCGAGCCGCTTTTCCGCGACCTGTCCTTCGCCACCATCGTGGGCGCCGGGCCGAACGGCGCCATCGTGCATTATCGCGTGACGGCGGAATCCTGCCGGCAAATCGAGCCGGGTACCCTGTTCCTGGTCGATTCGGGCGCGCAATATCCCGACGGGACCACGGACGTGACGCGCACGCTCGCCATCGGCGCGCCGAGCGAGGAAATGCGCGACCGCTTCACCCGCGTGCTGAAGGGCCATATCGCGCTGGCCGACGCGCGCTTTCCCGAGGGCACCAGCGGCACCCAGCTCGACGTGCTGGCGCGGGCGTCGCTTTGGCAGGCGGGTCTCGATTACGACCATGGCACCGGTCATGGCGTCGGCAGCTATTTGGGCGTGCATGAGGGGCCGCAGCGCATCTCCAAGCTCCCCAACCACATCGCCTTGCGCCCGGGCATGGTGGTGTCGGACGAGCCCGGCTACTACAAATCCGGCGCTTACGGCATCCGCATCGAGAATCTCGTGGCGGTCAAGGCGCTCGAGCAGGTCGCGGGCGCCGAGCGCAAGATGCTCGGCTTCGAGACGCTCACCTTGGCGCCGATCGATCTCGATCTGGTGATTCCCGCGATGTTGAGCGAGGCGGAGTCGACCTGGCTCAACTCCTATCATGCGCGCGTGCGCGAGACGCTGACGCCGCTGCTCGACGCCGAGGCAGCGGCCTGGCTTCGGCAAGCGACGCGTGCGATCGGCCGCGCATGACGCCGGCCGGTACTGTTGCGGCACGAAACCTTATGCTGGCAGCTCATTAACTTTGCGCCGGCATTAAGGCGCAAGTCGAGAGCGTCTCGGCGCCCTAGATTTGTCACGGGCCTGCGCGCTTCCCTGCGTTGAAACCTCGGCAGGAAAAAACCAAATCCGGTCACGTGGGACCGAAAGCCTTTGGCAGTTTTGTGTGCCAAGGGCGATCGCTCGCTTCGGAAGGAGCCTTGTCATGTTTCATCCAAAAACCGCCGCTCTGGTGTTCCCGCTGATGATGGGCATCGCCGGAACCTGCCTTGCCGCGCCGCTGTCCGCGACGCAGGCGCAGCAGCCCCTGCAGCTCGCTCAGGCTCAGGCGACCACGACTGTCGATCCTGCCACGGGCGTCACGCAAACGACGACGACGGATCCCAGCACCGGGACCACGCGGACGACGACCATAAATCCAGCCACTGGCACGACCCAGGTGACGACGACCGAGATCATTGCCCCCAGCGCGCCGCCGCCTCCGGAAGCGGAGACCATTCCGCCTCCGCCCTCGTCGGTCGTCTATTGGCAGCCAGGGCGCTGGAACTGGACGGGCAGCTCGTGGGCCTGGATTCCCGGCCAATATGTCCAACGCCCGCAGCCCCAGGCCGTTTGGCAACCGGGCCACTGGCAGCAAGCTGCCAATGGTACCGGCTGGCAATGGATCGACGGCCATTGGGAATAGGGAGCGAGCGGCAGCAATAGTCTGTTGAGCGCATGATAGAGCCGCGGCCCCATTGGGGCCGCGGCTGGCAGGCTTTGCGATTTGGGAAACCCGCGGATCTCCTTCAACCCGCCGCGATCATCGTCTCGATGACGCGCGCCAGGGTCGGCGCCTCGGGCTTGGTCAGGCTCGAGAACCAGTTGCGCAGGCGCCCGTCGCGGCCGATGGCGTATTTGTAGAAATTCCAGCGCGGGCGCGCGAGGAAGCCGCCCTCGGCGGCGAGCCAGCGGAAGAGGGGATGTGCCTCCGCGCCCCGCACATGAACCTTTGCCGTCATGGGGAAATCGACGCCGTATGTCAGCGCACAGAAGCTGGCGATCTCGGCGCCCGCGCCCGGCTCCTGATTGCCGAAATCGTTGGACGGCACGCCCACGACCACGAGGCCCTTGTCGCGGTAGCGTCGCCAGACGGCTTCGAGTCCCGCATATTGGGGCGTGAAGCCGCATTTCGACGCGGTATTGACGATCAGCAGCGGACGTCCCGCGAACTGGCCGAGCGGCATCGGCCCGCCCTTCAGGCTCTCGAGTTGGAAATCGAAAGCTGTCTTCCGCGCCGTCGCACCTGCCGCTCCCATCGCTTCGCTCCCTACTCTAAAAATTCTACTTCCCCGATAAGTTCGAGCCATTCGCTCTCGCTGAGCGTCTTCACACCGAGCGCCGCCGCCTTCGCCGCCTTGGAGCCCGCATCGGCGCCGACCACGACATAGTCGGTCTTCTTCGAGACGGAACCAGCCACGCTCGCGCCGAGCAATTCGGCGCGCGCCTTGGCCTCGTTGCGCGTCATGCGCTCGAGCGTGCCCGTGAAGACCACCGTCTTGCCCGCGATGGGCGAGGTGGCGGTCAGCCGGCGGCGTGAACGCCTCGACGGTGACCTCGCGGGCGAGCTCGTCGAGCACTTGGCGGTTATGGGGCTCGGCGAAGAAATCGAGAATGTCCTGCGCCACGGCGGGCCCGATGCCCTCGATGTCGGTGAGCTCGCGATAGGCTTCGCTCTCGCGGTCCTGCGCCGCCGCCATGGCCGCGCACCAGGTCTCGAGGCTGCGATAGGTCTTGGCGAGGAGCCGCGCCGTCGCCTGGCCCACTTGCGGGATGCCGAGAGCGTAGACGAAGCGGTCGAGCGAAATATGCCGACGCGCGTCGATGGCGTGAAACAGGTTGTCGATCGACTGCTTGCCCCAACCCTCGCGGCTTTCGAGCGCAGTGCGGTGGCGATGGAGGCGGAAAATATCGACCGGGCTCTTCAGGAGCTCGTCGTCGAAGAACGCTTCGATATGCTTGCGCCCCAGGCCCTCGATATCGAAAGCGTCGCGCGAGACGAAATGCCGAAGCCGCTCGCGCGCCTGCGCGGCGCAAATGAGGCCGCCGGTGCAGCGTCGCGCCACCTCGCCCGGCTCGCGCGTCGCGTGGCTATGGCAGACCGGACAGCGCGTCGGGAACCGATAGGGCCTGGCGCCCTTGGGCCGCCGCTCCATCACCACGCCGACGATCTGCGGGATGACATCGCCCGCGCGCTGCACGATGACCGTGTCGCCGATGCGTACGTCCTTGCGGGCGATCTCGTCCTCGTTATGAAGCGTGGCGCGCGAGACCACCACGCCGCCGACCGTGACCGGCGCAAGGACGGCCACGGGCGTGAGCGTGCCTGTGCGGCCGACCTGGATGGTGATGTCCTCGAGCAGGGTCTCGGCGCGCTCGGCGGGGAATTTATGCGCGAGCGCCCAGCGCGGCGCGCGGCTCACCATGCCCAGCCGTCGCTGCAGGTCGAAGCGGTTCACCTTGTAGACGACGCCGTCGATTTCGTAGGCGAGCTTCGCGCGCGTCGCGGCGATCTCGCGATAGACCTCGAGCGCCGCATCGATATCGGGACAGAGCCGGGCGAGGGGGTTGGTCGCGAAGCCGAGAGCGCGCAAAGCGGCGAGGAACTCCCACTGGGTCTCGCCCAAATTCGCGCTCATCTCGCCGCTGGAATAGAAGAATGCGGAGAGCCGGCGTCCCGCGGTGATGCGCGGATCGAGCTGGCGGAGCGAGCCGGCCGCCGCGTTGCGCGGATTGGCGAAGAGCGGCTTGCCCGCCTTTTCCTGCTCCTCGTTGAGCTTCGTGAAGTCGCTCTTGGTCATATAGACCTCGCCGCGCACCTCGAGAAGGTCGGGCGCATGGCGGCCGGCGAGCCTCTCGGGCAGCCCCTTCACATGGCGCAAATTCTCGCTCACATCCTCGCCGGTGACGCCGTCGCCGCGCGTCGCACCTTGCGCGAAGCGGCCATGCTCGTAGCGCGCCGAGACCGAGAGGCCGTCGATCTTCGGCTCGGCCACGATCTCGACCGGCTCCTCGGCCGCGAGGCCGAGGAAGCGGCGCACCCGCGCCAGGAACTCGTGCGCTTCCTCCTCGGCGAAAGCGTTGTTGAGCGAGAGCATGGGCCGGGCATGAACGACCTTGGCGAAGCCGGCGGCGGGGGCCGCGCCAACGCGGTGGGACGGGCTGTCGCTCCGGACGAGGGCGGGAAAGCGCCGCTCGATCTCGTCGTTTCTTCGGCGCAGCGCGTCATAGTCGGCGTCCGAAATCTCGGGCTGGTCCTTCTGGTAATAGAGCCGGTCGTGATGCGCGATCTCGCGCGCCAGCCGCGCGAGCTCCTCCTCGGCCTGGGCGAGCGTGAGCTGGTCGATCGGAATCTCGCGCGCGGCGGCGGTCATGGCGACGATCCGGGGTTGCGGCGCGCGGGGTCCCGCATCAGGCGGCGCCGCGCCCGATCAGCATGTCGGCGGCGGCGCGCGCCTCGTCGGTGATCCGGCGCCCCGAGAGCATGCGCGCGATCTCCTCGCGCCTCGCAGGCGGCGGCAGCTCCTCGACCTTGGTGAGAATGCGGAGGCTTGCGCCGCGGCCCGCCTCGCTCTTGGTGACCCGCCAATGGCAGGCGCCGCGCGCGGCGACTTGCGGCGAATGGGTGACGACCAACACCTGAAGCTCGCGTCCGAGGCGCGACAGCCGCTCGCCCACCGCGTCCGCGGTGGCGCCGCCGATGCCGCTATCGACCTCGTCGAAGACGAGCGTCGGCGCGCTGCCGATGCGGGCGAGCACGACTTTGAGCGCCAGCATGAAGCGGGCAAGCTCCCCGCCCGAGGCGATCTTGGCGATGGGGCCGAGCGGCGCGCCGGGGATGGTGGCGACCTCGAAAGCCACCCGCTCGCTCCCCGTGGCGCTCCAGTCGGCCTCGGGCAGGGGCTCGAGCTTCGTCGCGAAGCGGGCGCGGTCGAGCTTCAACGGCGCCAGCTCGCTTGCCATCGCCTCGTCCAGCTTGCGCCCGGCCTCGCTTCTCGCCTGTCCGAGCTCGCGCGCCGCCGCCTCGTAAAGGGCGCGCGCCTCGGCGACGCGGCGCGCATGGTCGGCGGCACCCGGCCCTCGTTCCTCGATCGCCGCCAGCCGAGCCTCGAGGCTGCGCCGCAAGGCAGGCAGGGCTTCGACGGCGACCTGATGCTTGCGCGCAATGTCGCGCAGCGCGTAGAGCCGATCCTCCACCGTCTCGAGCCGCCCTGGCTCGAACTCGAGCCCGCCGCCGAAAATCTGCAAGGCTTGCGTCGCTTCGCCGAGCTCCAGGAGCGCGCGATCGAGCGCCGCGAGCGCCTCGTCGAGCCGGCCGCCGGCTTTTTCGGCGACGCGCTCGAGCTGGCGCCGCGCGGCGCGCGCCCGCTGCTCGAGGCTCTCGGTGCGGTCCGCCTCGCCGGCGAGGAGCGCCAGCGCGCCGTTCACGGCCTCCATGACCTGCTCGCGATGGGCAAGGAAGATGCGCTCGCCGCCGAGCCGGCCCTCTTCCTCCTCTTGCGGATCGAGGCGCGCCAACTCCTCGGCGGCATGACGCAGAAAAGCCTCGTCGCGCTGAGCGGCCGCGAGCTCGTCCTTGAAGCGCCGCTCGGCAGCTTGCGCCTCGCGCCAGGCCTCGAAGGCGGCGCCGACGCGTCGGACGATCGGGCCATGCGCGCCGAAAGCGTCCAGCGCCTCGCGATGGGTGGCGGAATCGAGCAGGCCGCGCTGCTCGAGCTGACCCTGGACCTCGACGAGCGCGGCACCGAGCTGGCGCAGAAACGCGACGCCGACCGGCTGATCGTTGACGAAGGCGCGGCTGCGCCCATCGGCAGCGAGGGTGCGGCGAAGAATGAGCGGTTCGCCCTCGGGCAAGCCGTGGTCGCTGAGCAACGTCCGCGCGGGATGGTTGCGCGGCATATCGAAGCTTGCGGTTACCGAAGCGAGAGAGGCTCCCTGGCGGACGAGGCCGCTCTCCGCCCGCGCGCCAAGCGCCAGGCCCAAGGCGTCGAGCAGGATCGATTTGCCTGCGCCCGTCTCGCCCGTCAGCACGCCGAGACCCGGACGAAAATCCAGGTCCAGGCGATCGATCAGCACGACGTCCCGGATCGATAAGCTCTGCAGCATCCGGGGCCCGCTGTTAGAAGATGGCGTTCCAGGCCTTGCTGAAGAAACCGACGGGGCCGCGACCGACCTCCGCCGTCGTCTCTTTCGGCTTATTGTCCGCCGGGGGTGGGTTGTCTTGCGCCGTGGTCGCCGGAGCGGCTTGAGCGCCCGCGCCAGTCGCCGCATTGCCCGTCGCGCTACTGCCGGCGCTGCGTTGAGCGGCGGGGCCGCTCGCGGGATTGGCCGCGGCGGCGTTGTCGGCATTAGGTTGGGCGGCGGGCGCGCTCGCGGGATTGGCCGCGGCGGCGTCGCCGGCATTGGGTTGGGCGGCGGGGGCGCTCGCGGGATTGGCCGCGGCGGCGTCGCCGGCATCGGGCTGCGCGGCGGGGGCGCTCGCGGGATTGGCCGCGGCGGCGTTGCCGGCATCGGGCTGCGCGGCGGGGGTGCTCGCGGGATTGGCGGCGCCGGCGGCGTTGTCGGCATTGGACTGCGCGGCGGGGGCGCTCGCGGGAATGGCCGCGGCGGCGTTGCCGGCATCGGGCTGCGCGGCGGGGGCGCTCGCGGGATTGGCCGCGGCGGCGCCTTCCGCACCGGGCTGAGCGCCGCCATCGACCCCGCTCGGCGGAGCAAGCGGCGGGCTGCTCTGCAGGCTGGCCGGCTCGGCGCTGCTTGGCGTGCCATTCTCCTGGGCCAGCGGCTTCGGCGCGGGATTTATCTCCTTGCCGCCTTGCGCTTCGAGCTTCTGCACCAGCTCATAGCTGTCGGCATACCACTCGCTGCGCGGATAGTTGTAGCCGAGGATCACGGCGGTCTTGCGCGCCTCCTGGGTGAGGCCGAGGGCGGTATAGCATTCGACGAGCCGCTCAAGCGCCTCCGGCACTTGCGCCGTCGTCTGATACTTGTCGGTCACTACGCGGAAGCGGTTGATCGCGGCGAGATAATCCTCCCGCTTCTGATAATAGCGGCCGACCTGCATCTCCTTGCCGGCGAGATGGTTGCGCACGAGGTCGATCTTCTGCCGCGCGTCCCGGGCGTATCTCGAGTCGGGGAAGCGGCGGATCAGTTCCTCGAGCGAGGCCATTGCCTGCTCGGCATTCGACTGGTCGCGCTCGACGTCGGTCACCTGCTCGTAATAGGACAGAGCCTTGAGGTAGTAGGCGTAGGCGATGTCGCGATTGCCCGGGTGAAGCTGGATGAAGCGGTTGAGCGCGTTGATCGTCTCTTGATATTCATTGCCCTGGTAATGCGCGTAGGCGGACATCAGCTCCGCCTTGGTCGCCCAAATGGAGTAGGGGTGCTGCCGCTCCACCTCGTCGAACTGCTTCGCGGCCTCCTTGTAGTTGTGCTCGGCGAGGGCGGCCATGCCGGCATTGTAGAGCTTGCCGACCGGCCGCTCGACATATTTGTCCTCCTCTTCGTGGCTGCAGGCGGCGAGCGCCATGGTCACGCCGAGCACCGCCGCGAGGGCGCGCGTTCCTGGTCGGAAAAAAACGGCAAATCCTGTCATTGCACCACGACGCCTCGATGGGATGAGCGAGGGCGGGGCCGCCTCGCGCCTCCGCCTTCCCCTGAGATATAGCATGAAGCGAGGCCTTGCCATAGGCCCAGACAAGCCGCGCGTCGCGCGCGCGCGGCTGCGTAACGGTCAGCGCTATGAATGGCGAATGACGCCGGCCCGGCTGTCAAGCCGAGGCGGCAAACCTGCGGCGGGGCTGGGCGGCCTCTGCCGCCATTTCGGCGTCCTCAAGCGGCACCATGCGCCAGGCCGAGCCGTCGGCAAAGAGGGCGCGGAGCAGCTTGTTATGCATGCCGTGGCCCGAGCGGAAGCCGTGGAAATGGCCCAGAATCGGCGCCCCGGCGAGCGAAAGATCGCCGACTGCGTCGAGCACCTTGTGGCGCACGAACTCGTTCTCGTAGCGCAGCCCGTCGGCGTTCACGATGCGGTCGCCATCGACGACGATGGCATTGTCGAGCGAGCCGCCGAGCGCGAGCCCGGCTTCGCGCAGCCGCGCCACTTCCTCGGCCATGCCGAAGGTCCTGGCGCGCGCGATCTCGCTTCTGAAGGAGCCGTTTTCGAGCACGACGAAATAATCCTGCCGCGCGATGGCCGGCGCCTCGAAGTCGATCTCGAAGCTGATGGAGAAGGCGCCGCCCGGCTTGAGCGAGGCGCTCGCCTGCTCATCGCCAACCATGACCTGCTTGAGGATCTGGATCGCGCGCCGCGGCGCCTCTTGCTCGACGGTGCCGGCGCAGTCGATCAGGAAGACGAAGGGCGCCGAGCTGCCGTCCATGACCGGGACCTCGGGGCCGTTGATCTCGATGAGAAGATTGTCGATATGGCAGCCGGCGACGGCGGCGAGCAGATGCTCGACGGTGCCGACCTTGACCTTGCCTTGGCTGCCATCGACGCCGAGCGTGGTGCACATGCGCGTGTCGACGACGTTCTGCCAGCGGGCCGCGATCTTGACGCCGCCGCCCGCGGGATCGGTGCGTTGAATTTGGATGCCGCTCTCCGGCTCGGCCGGATGCAGTGTCATCGTCACCCGCTGCCCGGAATGAAGACCGATGCCGGAGCAGCTTATGGGCGTCTTCAACGTTCGCTGGGTAATGATCCCCTCCATATTCCTCGGCCTGAACTGCCGTCTAACAGCGGCTTGATCAGCCCCCCTCACCCGGCGCGTGCGACCGAATGGCCGAGCAGTATGTAACCATGCCGCCCAAGGCACTCAAATCACCTTTTGTTACGTTTTGTTACGGTAATTCCTTAAGCTTTTCCAGGTAATTAGCTATATACACGCGCCATTTTGCGCGGTCCGCCACAGATGGAGTTGCTGCGATGCAACAGCATTGGGCGCCGCACGGCCCCGGCGCTTCGGTCCTGGAGGGGAAACCAAAGCGCCGGGGCCCTGGGCTTGCTCGGCAGCCGTATGCGCCCGCTCAGTTCGCCTGACGGCGCAAGAAGGCCGGGATCTCCAAAAGATCGTCCTCGGCCTTGGAGATCTGCAGCCGGTCGCCGGGCTCGAGGCCGCCCAGTCGCGGCTGCATCGGCGCCGGCCGCTCGGCCTGCGCCTCCGCCGCGGCGCGGACACCGCTCGCCATCCGATCGAAGATGGTCAAACGCCGCTTCGTGCGACGCTGGTCGGCGGGCGGTATCGTGGGCTCGGCCATGATCGGCAGAGGACCGGCCGTCATGGGCTCCATCGGGCGGGGTGCCGGAATCCGTTCCGGTGCCATCGGCTCGAGCCGGCTTGCCGTCATGTCCGGCGCTTGCGCGGGCGCGACTGGCACCGGGGCGGCGGGCGGCGTGGCGGGCGTTGCGAAGACACGCGGCGCCATATGGGAGGCCGCGGCCGGCATGGCGGGAGCGCGCTCGGGCGAGGCCGGGGAGAACATCGGCTCGGGCCGAGCGGTCTGCCGGGCCGGCTCGTTTGCCGGCGTGGGCGCCGACATCGATGCTGGCATGGGCGCGGGAATGGGCGTTGCCATAGGTGCTGCCATGGTCGCGACCGCCGGGCTCGGCGTCATCACGCGGGCGACGGCCGGCCGCTCGGCCACGACCGAGAGCCGGGTCGGCTTCGGCTGCTGCATGGCGGCGCTTTCGATGCCAGTCGCCACCACCGAGATCCGCACCTTGCCCTCGAGCAGCGGATCGAACGTCGAGCCGAAGATGATGTTGGCCTCCGGATCCACCTCGTCGCGGATGCGGTTGGCCGCCTCGTCGACCTCGAACAAGGTCATGTCCATGCCGCCGGTGATATTGATGAGGACGCCGCGCGCGCCCTTCATCGAGACATCGTCGAGCAGCGGGTTGGAGATCGCCGCCTCGGCCGCGTCGAGCGCGCGACGCTCGCCCTCGGCCTCGCCCGTGCCCATCATGGCCTTGCCCATCTCGCTCATCACGGTGCGGATGTCGGCGAAGTCGAGATTGATCAGGCCCGGCATGACCATGAGGTCGGTCACCCCGCGCACGCCTGAATAGAGCACGTCGTCCGCCATCTTGAAGGCGTCGGCGAAGGTGGTCTTCTCGTTCGCCACCCGGAACAGATTCTGGTTCGGGATGACGATGAGCGTATCGACGTAATGCTGCAGCTCCTCGATGCCTTGCTCGGCAAGGCGCATGCGGTGGGCGCCTTCGAAATGGAAGGGCTTGGTCACCACGCCGACGGTGAGGATGCCGCTCTCGCGCGCCGCGCGCGCGAGCACCGGCGCTCCGCCCGTGCCCGTCCCGCCGCCCATTCCGGCGGTGATGAAGGCCATGTGGGCGCCGTTCAGCTCCTGCATGATGCCCTCCAGGCCTTCCTCGGCGGCGGCGCGGCCGATATCGGGCCGCGAGCCGGCACCGAGGCCCTGCGTGATGCCGACGCCGAGCTGGATCTTGGTCGGCGCCTTGGACAGGCAGAGCGACTGGGCGTCCGTGTTGCAGGCGAGGAACTCGACGCCCTCGAGGTTGGCGGCGATCATGTTATTGACCGCGTTGCCGCCGGCGCCGCCGACGCCGACGACCACGATCCGTGGCTTGAGTTCCCGTTCCTTGTCCGGGATCGACAGGGTGATGGTCATCTTGCCCTCCAGTTGTAGCCGCGTCCGCAACATCCGCGACGCGGGTCGTTGCCGCCGATCTTCGATCCCGGGCTTTCCGGATTCCCGGCCGCGGCGGCGCGGCCGGTCGTTGTTTGTCGCAGGGCCGCCGCGGCGCGGCCGGTCACAGGTTCTCCCTCAGCCAGAGCCCGACCCGGCTGAACATGCCGTTCGCCTCGTCGGCGCCGCGGCGCGAATGGTTGGCCGGCCCGGCATAGCGCGTGACGGCGTATTGCAGCACGCCCGCGCAGGTGGCGAAGGCGGGGCCGCCGGTGGCTTCGGCGAGCCCGCCGATCCTGAGCGGCCGGCCCATGCGGATCTGCTTGTCGAGGATGAGGGCGGCGAGTTCGCGCACGCCTTGCAGCTGGCTCGCGCCGCCCGTGAGCACGACGCGCCGGCCCGCGAGGCGGTCGAAGCCGCTTGCCTCGAGACGCGAGCGCACCAGTTCGAAAGTCTCCTCGATCCGCGGCTGGATGATGCCGACGAGGATCGATTTGGGCACATGGTTGGGTAGGGCGTACTCGTCCTCGCCCACCTGCGGCACGTCCACGAGCTCCTGCTCGTCGGCCGAAGAGCTCAAGGTCGAGCCGTAGAGCGTCTTCAGCCGCTCGGCGTGGGCGGGCGGGGTGGAGAGGCCGCGCGCGATGTCGCTCGTGACGTGCTGTCCGCCGATCGGGATGCATTCGGTGTAGACCACCTCGCCGTCGAAATAGACCGAGATCGAGGTGATGCCGCCGCCCATGTCGATGCAGGCGACGCCGAGATCGGTCTCGTCCTCGACGAGGGATGCCAGGCCCGCGGCATAGGGCGAGACGACGAGGGCCTGAAGATCGAGATGGCAGCGTGCGACCGCGGCCTTGAGGTTGCGCACCGCGCCTGCCGAGGCGCTGATCACGTGCATATTGACGCCGAGCTGCTCGCCATACATGCCGCGCGGATCGCGGATGCCGCGGCTGCCGTCGATCACGTAGCTCACGGGGATGGAATGGACGATCTCGCGGTCGCCGTTCTGGGTCTGCAGGTAGCCCTCGCCCAGCACGCGCCGCAGATCGGCATCGCCCACCTCGTGGCCCGCGATCGAGATCTCGACGCCGACCGTCCGCGAGGAGGGGTTGCCGCTGGAAACGTTGACGAACACTTCGCGGATGGTGTCGCCCGCCATCTGCTCGGCTGCATGGACGGCGCTGCGGATGGAGCGCTCGGCCTGCTCCATATCGACGATGGCGCCCAAGCGCACTCCGCGCGACACCTGATGTCCGATGCCGATCACCCGCACGCCGTCCTCGGGATCGACCTGGGCGACGAAGCAGACCACCTTGGTGGTGCCGATATCGAGCGCCGCGATCAATCCGCTCCGCGGCTTTGCCAATCCCCTCTTCACGACCTTGTCATCTCCACTCTTGAATGCGCTACGGGACCGTTCCCCTCCCCTCAGGTGCTCTTGCCGCCTTTCGCGCCGCTCGGCGGCGGGCTCGGCGCCGCGCCGGGAGCGAGCCGCACGATCAGCCTGTCCGGCAAGCGCAGATCGATCATCACCACGTCGCGGGCCAGGAGGCGCTGCTGGTGCTCGACGGTGGCGAAGCGCGCAAGCGCGCCGGCCGCATCGGACTCGGGCAAGCGCAGCTCGATGCCCTCCTGCAGCTCGAGGTTCCAGCGGCGATTGCCGACCCAGATCGCGGAGGTGACGTGCGTCGCGAGGTCGGGCTGCGCCGCGAGCATGGCGGCGAGCGCCGAAGCCTGCTTGGCCGCGCCCTCGCCGACCACCTGAGGAAGGTTGGCGAAGCGGTGTATATCGGCGCCGGCGATCGGCTCGCCGTCGCCGTCGACCACGGCGATCCTGCCCTCATATTGCCAAAGTGCCACGGGGCGCCGCTCCTCGATCCGCACATAGACGAGATTTGGCCAACGCCGCTCGACCGCCGCCCTGCGGACCCAGGGCAGGGCCTCGAGCCGCGTCCTGGCGGCAGCGAGGTCGAAGGCGAGGAGCGGCGCGCCGCGTTTCACGCCGAGTGCCGTGAGCAGCAGTTCGGGCCGCGTCTCCTTGCGGCCTTCCACCAGCACGTCGCCCACGGCAAGGCCGAGCTTGGCCGAGCCGTCGATGAGATAGGCCAATGCCACGTGCGAGGAGGATGCGATCAACCCCGTGCGCCAGCACCAGGCGCCGCTCGCGGCGACGGCGCAGAGCGCCAGCAGGAGCGCCGCGCGCGGCAGGCTCACGCGCAGCCAACGCGGCAGCAGCCGCAGCAGGCGCGGCGGTCCCGGACGCCGCGCGCGCGGACGGGCCGCGGGCAGGGTACGGGCGCCTAGCTGTCGCATGAGGCGCGCTCCACCATCCATCTGACCAGCTCGGGGAAAGAGATGCCGAGATGGGCCGCCTGCTCCGGCACGAGCGAGAGCGGCGTCATGCCGGGCTGCGTGTTGATCTCGAGCAGATAGAGGCCGGTATCCTTGCCCTCGCTCTCGTCATAGCGGAAATCCGCGCGGCTCACGCCGCGGCAGCCGAGCGCCCGATGGGCGCGCAGCGCGTAGTCCAGGCAGCGGCCGGTGATCGCGTCCGGGATCGGCGCGGGAACCAGATGGGTGGTCTTCCCCGCCGTGTATTTTGCGGTGTAGTCGTAGAAGCCCTGGAGCGGCCTTAGCTCGGTCACCGCGAGCGCGCGGTCGCCCATCACCGAGACGGTGAGCTCGCGGCCGGCGATATAGCGCTCGACCAGCACCTCCTCGCCAAAGGGCCAGTCGTGGGGCTCGAAGGGCAGCGCGTTGTCGCCCGGGCGCACGATGCGTACGCCGACGCTCGAACCCTCGGCGATCGGCTTCACCACATAGGGCCGCTTCATCGGGTCGCCCGCCAGCATCGCCGCGCGGCGCACCACCATGCCCTCGGCGCAAGGGATGCCCGCCGCGGCGAAGAGCCGCTTCGCCATCGGCTTGTTCATGGCGAGCGCCGAGGCCAGCAGGCCGGAATGGGTGTAGGGAATGCCGAGGATGTCGAGGACGCCTTGGATGCAGCCATCCTCGCCCCAGCGGCCATGCAAGGCGTTGAAGGCGACGTCAGGCCGCGGCTCCAGCTGCGCGAGCAGGCCGCCGAGATCGCGCTCGACCGGCACCTCGGTGACGCGATAGCCGGCCTGGGCCAGCGCCTCGGCGCAAGTGCGGCCGCTCACCAGCGACACCTCGCGCTCGGCCGACCAGCCGCCCATCAGCACGGCGACATGCAGGCTCTCGCTCACGACAGGGCCTCCTCGGCAGGGCGCGGGCCATTCGAGGCGGGGATGCCGATGCGCCTGATCTCCCACCGGAGCTCGATGCCGCTCTTCTCGCGCACCCTGCGGCGCACCTCCTCGCCGAGCGCCTCGAGATCGGCGGCGCTGGCGTCGCCGGTATTGATGAGGAAATTGCAGTGCTTCTCCGACACCATGGCGCCGCCTCGGCGCAACCCGCGGCAGCCGGCTTCCTCGATGAGCTGCCAAGCCTTGCGGCCGGCCGCGCGAGGATCGTCGGGGTTGGCGAAGGTGCTGCCGCCGGTGCGGCTGCGGATCGGCTGGGTGTCCTCGCGCGCGCGTTCGATCTCCGCCATCCGGGCGGCGATCTGGGCGCGCTCGCCGGGGGCGGCGCGGAAGATCGCGCCGGTGAAGATCCAGTCCTCGGGAAGGCCCGAACGGCGATAGCCGAGCCCGAGCTCGGCAGGGTTCAAGCGATGCGTCCGGCCGCCTCGGTCGAGCGCCGTCGCCTCGAGAAGCACGTCCTCGATCTCGCTGCCATAGGCACCGGCGTTCATGCGCAGCGCACCGCCGACCGTTCCCGGGATGCCCGACAGGAACTCGAGCCCGGCGAGCCCGGCCTCGGCGGCGGCGAGCGCGACGTTGAGATCGAGCGCGCCTGCCCCCGCGCACACGCGCTCCGCCTCGATCGCAATGTCGGCGAAGCCGCGGCCGAGACGAACGACCACGCCCGGCACGCCGCCGTCGCGCACCAAGAGGTTCGAGCCCACGCCGATGACGGTAACCGGCAGTTCCGCGGGGAGCGCCGTGAGGAAGGCAGCCAGGTCCTCTGCGTCGGCGGGACGGAACATGACCTCCGCCGCGCCGCCTACGCGGAACCAGGTGATGCGGTCGAGCGGCGCGTCCTCGGTGAGGCGGCCGCGCACGGGCGGCAGCCGCTCGATGAGGCGGGAGGGGCGGCGGGAGAGCGCCATCATGGACCGACGCTCCCGTTGGCGCGACGGGCCGCGGCGAAGATTGCCTCGAGCTCGCCCGGCAGCGCATGGGCCCAGTTGGTGATGCTGCCCGCGCCCACGCAGACGACGATGTCGCCGGGCTGGGCGAGTTCGGCCACCATCGCGGCGAGCTCCTTGGGATCGGCCAGCGGCAGCACCTGGCGATGGCCGTGCGTGCGCAGCCCCTCGACCAGCGCGTCGCGGTCGATGCCCTCGATGGGCGCCTCGCCCGCCGGATAGACCTCGGCCACGATCACCGCGTCGGCATCGTTGAAGCAGGTGCAGAAATCCTCGAATAGGTCGCGCAGGCGCGTGTAGCGATGGGGCTGCACCACGGCGATCACGCGGCCGCGGCAGGCCGTGCGCACGGCGCGCATGACGGCGCGGATCTCGACCGGATGATGGCCGTAATCGTCGATCACCCGGATGCCGGCGACCTCGCCGGTAACGGTCAGGCGGCGCTTCACGCCGGTGAAATTGGCGAGTGCGCGGCGCATCGTCGCATCGTCGATCCCCATCTCGTTGGCGATCGCGACCGCGGCAAGCGAGTTCTGCACGTTGTGGTCGCCGAGCATGGGAAGCGTCATGTTTTCGAGGCGACGCGCGTTGCCGCTCAGCCGCTCCGCGATCTGCACCGTGTAGCGCGAGCCGCCCGGCCCGAGCTCGATCTCGATCGCGCGCACGTCGGCCTGCGGGCTCAAGCCGTAGGTCACCACCTTGCGGTCGAGCATGCGCGGGATGAGCGCCTGCACCTCGGGATGGTCTATGCACAGCGCGGCGAAGCCGTAGAAGGGGATGTTCTGAACGAAGGAGGCGAAGGCGTCGCGCACCTTATCGAAGCTGCCGTAGAAATCGAGATGCTCGGGATCGATGTTGGTGACGACGGCGATGGTCGAGGGCAGCTTGACGAAGGTGCCGTCCAATTCGTCGGCCTCGACGACCATCCAGTCGCCGCTGCCGAGCCGCGCATTCGTGCCATAGGCCTCGATGATTCCGCCGTTGATCACGGTCGGATCGCGCCCGGCCGTCTCCAGCATGGCGGCGATCATGGAGGTGGTGGTCGTCTTGCCGTGGGTGCCGCCGACGGCGATCGCCCATTTGAGGCGCATCAGCTCGCCCAGCATCTCGGCGCGGCGCACCACCGGCATGAGCAGCGCGCGCGCCGCGACGACTTCCGGATTGTCGGGCTTGATCGCGGAGGAGACCACCATGACCTTGGCCTCGCCCAGGTTCTCCGCGCGATGGCCGATGGCGATGGGAATGCCGAGGGCGCGCAAGCGCCGGCAATTGGCGTTGTCCGCCGCGTCGCTGCCCTGCACCTTGTATTGCAGGTTGTGCAGAATCTCGGCGATGCCGCTCATCCCGATGCCGCCGATGCCGACGAAATGGATGATGCCGAGATCGAGCGGAAGCGTCCTCATTCGGCGGCCTCCCGCATGGAGCCGTGATCGCCGTTGGAGGGCAGCAGCCGCTCGACGAGATCGGCCAGCCGCTCGGCCGCGTCCGCGCGTCCGGTCCGACGCGCCGCCGCCGCCGCGTGCGCGAGAGTGGCCGGGGCGCCGAAGAGCTCCGCCAAGCGCGCGGCAAGCCGTTCGGCGGAGAAGGCGCCCTCCGGCATGATCCAGGCGCCACCCGTCTGCGCCAAGGCCTCGGCGTTGGCGCGCTGATGGTCGTCGATGGCGTGGGGATAGGGGACGAGAATGGCCGGCCGGCCCGCGGCGGTGAGCTCGGCGACGGTGGAAGCGCCGGCGCGCGCGATCAGAAGATGCGCGAGCGCGAGGCGCTCCGGCACGTCGCGGAAGAAGCTCTCGACCTCGGCGGCGACATCGAGTGCGCGATAGGCCGCGCGCGCGGCCTCCAGGTCTTCGGGACGCGCCTGTTGCGCGACGCGCAGCCGGGCGCGCAGGGAAGGATCGAGCCGCCCGACCGCATCGGGGACGATCTTGCCGAAGGCGCGCGCGCCCTGGCTGCCGCCGAGCACGAGCAGATGGATGGGGTCGCCTGCGCCCGGTGCGGCATAGGGCCGGCCGGCGAGGGCCGCGATCTCGGGCCGCACCGGATTGCCGGTCACCGCGACGCGCGCCGCGTCCGCCGCCGGCAAACCCTTTGTCGCGGCGAAGGAGGCGGCGACGAGGCGCACGCGCGGGGCCAGCAGGCGGTTGGCGCGGCCGAGCACGGCATTCTGCTCGTGGATCGCCGTCGGAAGGCGGGCAAGCAATGCCGCCGCCAATGTGGGAAGCGAGGCGTAGCCGCCGAAGCCGAGCACGGCGTCCGGCCTCGCTTCGGCAATGATCCGCCGCGCCTTGAAGAAGCCCAAGCCGAGCTTGAGGGCGGCGATGCCGCGTTGGAGCGCGCCGCGGCCCGCCACGCCGCCCGCGGCGATGACGCGGACCTCCGCGCCGGCGAGCCGCGCCAGATGGCCGGCGCCGCGCTTGTCCGTCACGAACAGCAGACGATGGCCGCGGGCGATCAGCGCACGCGCCGCCGCCTCGGCCGGGAACATATGTCCTCCCGTGCCGCCTGCGGCGAGCATGACGAGCTGCGGGCGACGGCTCATCCGAGCTCTCCCGGTCCCACCCGCTTGCGGGTGAGCGCCAGCACCATGCCCATGCCGAGCGCGAGCGCGAGCAGGGAGGAGCCGCCGTAGCTGATGAAGGGAAGCGTCATGCCCTTGGTCGGCATCATATGGAGGGCTGAGGCCATGTTGATGCAGGCCTGCAGCCCGAACTGCACGAGCAGCCCCGTGCCGGCCAGCATGACGAAGAGGTTCTGCTCCTGGAGCATGCGTCCGAGACCGCGCAGCAGCACGAAGGCGAAGACGGCGACGATGCCGAGGCAGCTCACGAGGCCGAACTCCTCGCCCGCGACGGCGAAGACGAAATCGCTATGGGCGTCCGGCAGATGCAGCTTGGCCACGCCTTCGCCGGGGCCGCGGCCGAGAAGCCCGCCGTTCGAGAAGGCCTCCATGGCGCGGTCGATCTGGTAGCTGTTGCCGAGCTGGGGATTGAGGAAATGATCGACGCGCGAGGCCACGTGAGGAAGCGTGAAATAGGCGGCCGCCAGGCCCACGACGCCGATGACGCCGATGAGCGCGACCCAATGGATCCTGAGCCCCGCCAGGAAGAATTGGATGAACCACACGGCCGACAGGACGACGAGCATGCCGATATCGGGTTGGCAATAAAGGATGGGCGCGATCATGGCGAAGAGGGCGACCGAAATCAGGTTTCCGGGAACCCCGTTGGCCTGGCGTTGAGCGGCGAACATCCAAGCGGCGACCACGGCGAAGGCCGGCTTCACGAACTCGGAAGGCTGGATCGAGAGCGGCCCGAGATGAAGCCAGCGCCGCGCGCCCTTGGTGTCCGGCCCGACCATGAGGGTGAGGGCGGTGAGGAACAGGGCGACGATGAAGACGGCGACGGCGAGCCGCCGCACCGCGCGCGGCTCGAGCAGGGAGACCGCAAAGGTCGTGCCGAGCGCCAGCGGCAGATAGATCATCTGGCGCGTCACGAAATAGAAGGAATCATAGCCGATCCGCACGGCGACCGACGGGCTCGCCGCCAAGGTCATGATCGTGCCGGTCAAGGCCAACGCCACGATCGCGATCAAGGTCCAACGGTCGACGGTCCACCACCAGCGGCCGATGATGCTCGTGTCGGTGCGGGCGAAGGCGAGGGTCACTCGAGATCCTCCTCGAGGATCGCGCCCTCGCGCTCGCCTGGCAGCGCCTCGACGAGAGCGCGGAAGGCGTCGCCGCGCGCTTCGAAATCGGCGAACTGGTCGAAGGAGGCGCAGGCGGGCGAGAGCAGTACGACCGCGCCCTCGATCTTCTCGCGCCGCGCGTCCGCGCTCGCCGCAGCCAAGGCGCGCTGGAGCGTGCCCGTCATCGTGTAGGGCACCCGGCCCTCGAGCGTGCGGGCGAACTCGTCCGCCGCCTCGCCGATCAGGTAGGCATGGCGGATGCGGTCGAAATGCGGCGCAAGCGCGGCGATGCCGCCCGCCTTGGCCCGCCCGCCCGCGATCCAGTAGACATGATCGTAGCAGAGCAGCGCCTTCTCGGCCGCGTCGGCGTTGGTGGCCTTGCTGTCATTGACGTAGCGCAGGCCGTCGATCGCCGCGATCAGCTCCTGGCGGTGAGGCAGACCCGGGAAGCTGCGCAGGCAGCCGGCGATGAGCGCCGGCGCCACGCCCATGGCGCGGGCCGCCGCATAGGCGGCCGCGGCGTTCTGCCAATTATGCCGGCCGGGCAGAGTAGGGATGGCGGAGATATTGGCGACCGGCGCGTCGCCGCCCTCGATATCGTCGCAGAGCATTCCATCGAGCACATAGACGCCGCCATCAACACGATGCTCGGCCGAGATGGGCAGGATGACCTGCTCGGGCGCGCGAGCGAGCGTTTCGAAGATGGCGCGCGAAGGCGCGTCGTCGACGCCCACCACGGCCGTCGAGGAAGCGGTCTGGCGATCGAAGATGCGGCGCTTGGCGGCGACGTAGCCTTCCATGCCGCCATGGCGGTCGAGATGGTCGGGCGTGATGTTGGTGAGCACCGCCACGTCGAAGACGAGCGAATGGGTGAGCTCGAGCTGGTAGGAGGACATTTCCAGCACATAGACGCCGCCCTCGCCGAGCGGGTCGAGCGCGAGCGCCGGCGTGCCGAGATTGCCGCCGACCTGCACCGCGTGATGAGTGAGGCCGAGGATATGGCCGATCAGCGCCGTGGTGGTCGATTTCCCGTTGGTGCCCGTGATGCCGACATAGGTTGCCTCAGGCCGGCTGCGCGCGAGGAGCTCGACCTCGCCGATGATCTCGAGGCCGGCCTCGCGCGCCCGCCGCGCGACGGGATGCGGCGCGGGAAACTCATGCGGTATGCCCGGGCTGAGCACGAGGGTCGCGGCGCCGCGCAGGTCCTGGCGGTAGAGATCGACGAGCGGGATGCCTGCGGCGGCGGCGGTCTCGCGCCGTCCGGCGGAATCGTCCCAGGCCCAGACCTCGGCCTCGCCCGCGATCAGCGCGCGCGCGGCGGCGAGGCCGCTCCTGCCCAGGCCCATCACGGCGACGGGGACGCCGGCGAAGGATGCTACCTCGATCACCGCCTCACCTCAGCTTCAGGGTGGCGAGCCCGGCGAGCGCCAGGATCGAGGCGATGATCCAGAAGCGGATCACGATGGTGGGCTCCTGCCAGCCCTTCTTCTCGAAATGATGATGGAGCGGCGCCATGCGGAAGACGCGCTTGCCGGTGAGCTTGAAGGAGAGCACCTGCACCATCACCGAGACGGTCTCCAGCACGAAGAGTCCGCCCACGATCGCCAGCACCACCTCATGCTTGGTGATGACGCTGATGGCGCCGAGCGCGGCGCCGCAGGAGAGCGAGCCCGTGTCGCCCATGAAGACCATGGCGGGCGGCGCATTGAACCAGAGGAAGCCCAGGCTCGCGCCGACCAGCGCGCCGCAGAAGACGGCGAGCTCGCCCGCGCCGGCCACGTAATGGAGCTGGAGATAGCTGGCGAAGACCGTATTGCCGACGACATAGGCGATGAGGCCGAATACGCCGGCCGCGATCATGACCGGCACGATGGCGAGCCCGTCGAGCCCGTCGGTGAGATTGACCGCGTTCGACGCGCCGACGATCACGAAGGCCGCGACGGGGAGGAAGAACCAGCCGAGATGGATCAGCACCGCCTTGAGAAAGGGCACGGCGAAGACCGTGTTGAAGGGCGGCGCGGTGTTGCGCATGATCCACCAGGCGGCGAGCAGCGCGATAAGGACCTCGAGCGCCAGCTTGAGCCGGCCCGGCACGCCCTTGCTCGAGCGGCGGCTGAGCTTGAGGTAGTCGTCGGCCGAGCCGATCGCCCCGAAGCCGATCGTGACGAAGATCACCAGCCAGACATAGCTGTTGGCAATATCCGCCCACAGGAGGGTGCTGATCGCGGTGGCTGCGAGGATCAGCACGCCGCCCATGGTGGGCGTGCCCTTCTTGCGCAGGAGATGGCTCTCCGGCCCGTCCTCGCGAATGGGCTGGCCCTCGCGCTGCCGCCGCTTGAGCCAGTTGATGAGCGAGGGGCCAAGCATGAAGCTCACCAGCAGCGAGGTCGCGATCGCGCCGCCCGTGCGGAAGGTGATGTAGCGGAAGAGATTGAGCGGCTCGAACTCGGACGAGAGCGGCGCCAAGAGATGGAACAGCATGGCCCCCCCTCCGCGCTTCTAGCCGTTGACAGCGCGGGGCGGGCGGTCGAGCGCCAGAAGCGCCTCCACCACCTTGCCCATGCGGCTGCCATAGGAGCCCTTCACCACGACCACGTCGCCCGGACGAATGGCGGCGGTGGCGAGCGGCAGCAGCGTCTCGGCGTCGGGCGCCCGGGCGCCGCGCATCGCCGGAGGCAGTGCTTCGTGCAGCAGCGCCATCAGCGGGCCCGCCGTGAAGACGAGGTCGATCCTGCCGGCGTGGAGCGGTTCGGCGAGGGCGGCGTGCAGGCGGGGGGAGCCTGAGCCCAATTCGAGCATGTCGCCGAGGATGGCGATACGCCGCCCTCCCGATCCCGGCTCCGACGCCGACAGGATCTCGATCGCGGCGCGCATCGAGGCCGGCGACGCGTTGTAGCTGTCGTCGATCAGCTCGAAGCTGCCGCCCGTAAGCGTGACGCGATGCAGCTCGCCGCGGCCCTTGGGGGCGGAGAGATCGGCCAAGGCCGCGGCAGCGGCGGGAAGATCGGCACCGACCGCCGCGACGGTGGCGAGCACGGCGAGCGAGTTGAGCGCCCAATGGCGGCCGGGCGCGCCAATGCGGTATTCGAGCATGTGGCCGAGAATGCGCGCCGTCACCTCGCTCGATCCCTGCCGCGAGCTGTAGGAGATGAGACGCGCGTCGGCCTCGTTATGCGCGCCGAAGCCGATGATCCGCTCGACGCCCGCGGCGCGCGCCGCCATGGCGAGGATCGGGTAGAGGGCATTGTCGCGGTTGAGCACCGCCACGCCGCCTTCCATGCCTTGGAAGATTTCGGCCTTCGCGTCGGCGATGTCGATCAGGCTGTCGAAGAACTCGCTATGCGCGGTCGCGACGGTGGTCACGATGGCGACATGGGGCCGCACCAGTCGGCTGAGCGGCCCGAGCTCGCCCGGATGGTTCATGCCGAGCTCGAAGATGCCGTAGGCCGCGTCGCGCGGCATGCGCGCGAGGGAGAGCGGCACGCCCCAGAGATTGTTGAGGCTGGCGAGGCTCGCCGTGGTCTTGGCCTGGCGCGCGAGCGCCAGCTTGAGCGCCTCCTTGGTGCCGGTCTTGCCGACGCTGCCGGTGACCGCGATGATCTTGGCGTGGGTCCGCGCGCGCGCGGCCTTGCCGAGCGCCTCGAGCCCCGCGAGCGTGTCGGGGACAAGCAACAGCCGCTCGGGCGCGCAGCCTTCGATCGCGCGCTCGACCACCGCGGCGACCGCGCCGCGCTCGAAGGCGGCCTTCGCGAAATCATGGCCGTCGGCGCGCGGACCCCGGATGGCGACGAAGAGATCGCCCGGCGCGATGGTCCGGCTGTCGATCGAGACGCCGCTCGCCTGCCAGGCGGAGCCGGCGCGCGCGCCTAGCGCCTTGGCCGCCTCCGCGGCTGTCCACAACGCCTCGTCCGATTGCGGGGGGGCGCTCATTTCGGGCTTCCGCCCAGCTCTTGGACGAGCCGGCGCGCGACCTCGGCATCGTCGAAGGGCAGCACGCGGTTGCCGACGATCTGGCCGCGCTCATGTCCCTTGCCGGCGACAAGCAGCAGATCGCCGCTGCCAAGCTCGCGAACGGCCTCGGCGATCGCCTCCGCCCGGCTGCCGATCTCGCCGGCGCCGGGGCAGCCCGCGAGGATGGCAAGGCGGATGGCGGCCGCATCCTCGCCGCGCGGATTGTCGTCGGTCACGATCACGCGGTCGGCGAGCCGCGCCGCGACTTCGCCCATCATCGGTCGCTTGCCGGCGTCGCGCTCGCCTCCGCAGCCGAAGACGAGGACGAGCTTGCCCGGCGCGTAGGGACGAAGCGCCCGCAATACGGTCTCGAGAGCGCCCGGCTTGTGGGCGTAATCGACATAGACGGTGGCGCCGTTGGCGAGACGCGCCACGCGCTGCATGCGGCCCGTGACGCCGTTGAGGTGCTCGAGGGCCGCGATGGCGGCCCGCGGCGCCGCCCCGGTGCCCAGCACCAGACCGAGCGCTGCCAGCACGTTGCTTGCCTGGAATGCGCCGATGAGCCCAAGCTCGACGTCGTACCGGCGGCCGCCGAAAGCGAAGGCGATGCGCTGGCCGCGCTCGCTCGGTTTGACCTCCATCAGCCGCAGCTCGCTGCCGCGCGCGCCGTAGCTCACGATGCGATGCTGGCCGGCGCGGCAGGCCTCGAGGAGGGCGGGATATTCGGGCGCGTCGGCATTGAGCACCGCAACGCCGCCCGGAGTCATCACCTCGGAGAAGAGCCGAAGCTTCGCCGCGAGATAGTCCTCCATGCCGGCGTGGTAGTCGAGATGGTCGCGGGAGAGGTTGGTGAAGGCGGCGGCGCGCAACGCCACGCCGTCGAGGCGGTATTGGTCGAGCCCGTGCGAGGAGGCCTCCATCGCCAGGTGGTCGATGCCGGCGAGGAACAGCTCGGCGAGCTCGCGATGCAGCTCGACCGGATCGGGCGTGGTGAGCATGGCCGGGCGCGCGAATCCTGGACCGATGGTGCCGAGCGTTCCCATGCTCGCCGCGCGGTAGCCGAGCTCCGCCCAGAGCTGGCGCGTGAAGCTGGCGACGGAAGTCTTGCCGCTCGTTCCGGTGACGGCGGCGATCGTATGGGGTTGGCGTCCGTAGAAACGCGCGGCCATGAGGGCGAAGCGCCGGCGAGGATTGGGATCGGCGACGACCGGCACCGCCGCCGGGATGGGAGCCCGCTTCGCCGAAGCATCGGCCAGCACGGCAACGGCGCCGCGCGCGATGGCGTCCGCGATGAAGCGCGAGCCGTCCGTCCGCGCGCCGGGCAGTGCCGCGAACAGATAGCCGGGCTGCACCGTGCGTGAATCCGCGGTGAGCCCGCGAATATCGACATCTGCGGACGAAGTGTCTTGAGGAAGGCGGGCGGGCTCGTTCATCAACTCAATTAGACGCAAGCTTGCGGTCCTGATCGGGAATTTGCACCCAGAGCGCCTTCTCGACCTCCGGATCCTTCTCGTCCACCGGCGACACGCCGAGGATCGGCGCGATGCGCTGGATGACGCGGCTCACCACGGGAGCCGCGACCCAGCCGCCGGTGGCGAAGCCGTGGGTCTTCTGGTCGCCATGCGGGTCTTCATAGAAGGCGAACACCACATAGCGCGGCTTGGTCATCGGGAAAACCCCGTCGAACGAGCTCAGCAACTCGTGGCGCGCATAGCCGTGCAGCACGGCCTTCTCGGCCGTGCCGGTCTTGCCGCCGACGAGATAGCCGTCCGCGGCGGCGTCCCTGCCCGTGCCGTCGGTGACGACGAGGCGCATCAGGCGGCGCATCTCGCCCGAGGTGCTCTCGGAGATGACGCGCACGCCTGCTGCGTCGTCGCCCGCCCGGCGCTTCAGCAAAGTCGTGGGATGGAGAATGCCGCCATTGACCACGGCGGCGGTGCCGATCGCCACTTGGATGGGCGCCACCGACAAGCCGTGGCCGAAAGCGACGGTCATGGTGTTGACCGGCCGCCAGACGCTCGGCACCTCCGGCGTGCCGACCTCGGGCAGCTCGATGCGGGCGGGGGTGAGCAGGCCCATGCGGCGGAGGAAAGCCGCCTGCGCCTCGCCGCCCACCTCGAGCGCCATGCGCGCCGCGCCGATGTTCGAGGAGTACATGAAGATCTCGGGCACGGTGAGCGCGCGATGCAACGGGTGATAATCGTTGATGGTGAAGCGCGCGATGTGGATCGGCTCGCTCGCGTCGTAGCGGCTCGCCAGGGTCGCCGTCTTGGCCTCGAGCGCCATGGCGGCGGTGAAGACCTTGAAGACGGAGCCCATCTCGTAGACGCCGAGCGTCATGCGGTTGAAGCGCGCCTTGTCGTTCGCCTCGTTGGGATGGTTGGCGTCGAAATCCGGCAGCGACACGAGGCCGAGCAGCTCGCCCGTCTCGACGTCGAGCACCGCGGCACCGGCGCCCTCCGCATGGAACTGCGCCTTGCCGGCCGCGAGCTCCTCGCGCAGGATGTGCTGCACCCGCAAGTCGAGCGACAGCACCAAAGGCCCGCCGCCCTTCGACAGGGTCGCGTCGAAGCGATGCTCGATGCCGGTGAGCCCGCGATTGTCGCTGCTGGTGAAGCCCACCACATGGGCGGTCAGCGCGCCATGGGGATAGACGCGGCGCTCCTCGCGCTGGAAATAGAGCCCGGCGATGCCGAGCCGGTTGACCTCGTATTCCTGGCGCTCGGTCAGATAATGCGCGAGCCAGACGAAATGGCGCCCGGCCTTGAGGCTTTCCTGCAGGCTCTCGAGGCACTCCTTCTCCTTGAGCTCGGAGAGCACGCCGGCCAGTGCGTGCGCGACCGCCGGGGCGTCGCGCAGCTCCTTGGGATCGGCGTAGAGCGCGGCGGTCTCGAGGCTCGTCGCCAGCACCACGCCGTTGCGATCGAGGATATCGGCGCGCTCGAGCGGAAGCGCAAGCGCACGATCCGCGCGGTCGAGCTGCGGCTCGCGCGGCTGGTTGAACAAGGTGAGGTCGATCAAGCGGAACGACAGTCCGGCGAAGGCGATGATGAAGAGCAACGCGCAGAGCACGAGGCGCGAGCGCCCGATCTCGAGCGCCCCATTGTCGGCGCCGCCGAGCTGCAGCGGTCCGCCGTTCGCGGCGGTGTCGAGATGGGGATGGCAAGGATTGCTTCTGCGCCAGAGCCTGGTCATCGAATGTCCCTCGCGAGAGTCACTTTCTCGGGCGGCTTCGGCGGCAGCCTGAACCGTCCCGGGAAATTGGGCGCCGCGGCCGAAGCGGAGCCAGCGAGGGGGGTGCTCGGCTGGGCAGCGCTTGCGGCCGCGGCATTGGGCGCGCCTTCGGCACGCCAAGGAAGATCGTCGATCGCGCCATATTGCCTGCCGGCGAGCGGCGCCATCCGAAGATAGCGATGTGCCAGCGCCTCGATGCGCTCGGGCTGATTGAGGAAGCTCCACTCGGCCTTGAGCTGATGGATGGTCTCTTCCTCCTGGAGGATCTGCCGGTTGGTGCGGGCGAGGTTATCCTCGAGCCCTTGCACCTGATATTTGACGGCGAAGAGGCCGAAGCCCGCGGCCAACGCCACGACGAGCCAGATGATGCTGCCCCGGGTCATGAAGCCGCCTCCACGGACGCCCAGGCCGGCGCCGCCGTGCGCTCGGCCGCGCGGAGCCGGGCCGAGCGCACGCGCGGATTGCGCGCGATCTCGACCTCGCCCGGCCGCGCCGCCCGCTTCGTCAGCAGACGGAAGCTCGGCGCCCGCTCCTCGGGCTCATGGGGCAGACGGCGCGAGACGGCGCGCCCGGCGCCGCTGCGCGCGCGCAGGAAGCGCTTAACCCGGCGGTCCTCGAGCGAGTGGAAGGCTACGACGGCGAGCCTGCCGCCGGGCCGCAGCAGACGCTCGGCGGCGGCGAGCCCGCGATCGATCTCGTCCAGCTCGTCATTGACGGCGATGCGCAGCGCCTGAAAGGTGCGGGTCGCGGGGTCGATCCCATCGCGGCTCGGCCGCACCACCGTGCGGATGATGGCGGCGAGGCGCCCCGTCGATTCGATGGGGGCCTCGGCGCGCGCGGTCACGATGCGGCGCGCGAGCCGGCGGGCGTGCCGCTCCTCGCCATAATGAAAGATGATGTCGGCGAGCGCCGCCTCGTCGAGGCGATTGACGAGCTCCGCCGCGGTCGGCCCGTCATCGCCCATCCGCATGTCGAGCGGACCGTCGCCGCGGAAGGAGAAGCCGCGCGCCGGATCGTCGAGCTGAGGGGAGGAGACGCCGAGATCGAGCGCGACGCCGTCGACCGCGGTGACGCGCTTGGCGGCGAGCAGGCGGTCCATCTCTCCGAAGCGGCCTTGGATAAGAGCGAGGCGTCCGGCATGGGCCTGGGCAAGGGCGGCGCCCTCGGCGATCGCCTGGGGATCGCGGTCGATCCCCCAGACGGTGCAGCGCGCGGCTTCGAGCATCGCCTTGCTGTGGCCGCCGCGGCCGAAGGTGCCGTCGACATAGATGCCGCCGTCGCGCGGCGCCAAAAGGGCCAAGACCTCCTCGACCATGACCGGCGCATGCTCGCCGGGCGCGGTCGAGGCGCGCTTCTCGGAGGGGAGGCCGGTCACGCCGCGTCTCCCGGCTCGGGGCCGCCGGCTGCCGGCGAACGGCCCACGGGCTGCGGCGGCCGCACCTTGAGGCTCAAATTCTGGCGCCGCGCGCGCTCGCGCGCCTCGGCGGCATAGGCCTGGTGCTGGCGCGGATCCCAAATCTGGAAACGCGGCCCCCGACCGACGAAGGCCACTTGTTCGGTGATGCCGGCGTGCGCGATCAGCGCATCGGGCAGGATGACGCGGCCGTCGCCGTCGAAAGGAAGCAAATGCGCGTCGGCGAAAAGCGTGGCCGACAGGTCGTCCTGCTCGGCGGAGAAGGTGTTGATATCGTAAAGGCTCTGGCCGAGCTGCTCCATGAAATCATGGGCGCAGCATTCGATCGCCACTTGGCGGAAGGAGGGAAAGGCGACGATGCCGGAGAAGCTTTGCCCCGCGAGTGCGGCGCGGAAGCTGGCAGGAACGGAAACCCGCCCCTTCTTGTCCTTCCGGTTGATCACTGTTCCGATGAACAGTGCCATGTCCTAGTCCCCCCAGCAGACCGCTCGCGCGGCCCGTCATTCCCTGCCTCTCGGTGGATCCTTGATGGGATCTGCCTATCGGTTATGGGATTTGATGGGATATCATGGGATAAGGTGGGCGTCAACAAGATTCGCTAGTAAATAACTCGTTAATAATGATTTTCTCTTTCTTAGCCTCGTCGCTCGCAAGATCAAGACTGGAATGCTGACCGCGAATTGCGGCGGAACTATGTTCCTATTCTGTTCTTATCGCGGTTTTATTTGGCGCTTCGCGGCAGAGCGCGGCAGGGAATCGGCGAAGTGCCAGACGGCCTATAAGCCGGGTTCTGTCCTCGCGCCGAGCCTAGCGGCACGGCGCGATGGATGGCCATTCATCTGGGACGCCCGTTGCCGGGCGCCTCGCGCGACCTACCCGGACGGCGGCGTGAAAACCCGCTTGCCGGCTCGAGGCCAAAGCCTCGGCGGCGGCCGTCCCTACTTGGTCTTGCTCCCGGTGGGGTTTGCCTTGCCGTCCCCGTTGCCGGAGACGCGGTGCGCTCTTGCCGCCCCGTTTCGCCCTTACCGGCACCCTCGCGGGCGGGCCGGCGGTCTGCTTTCTGTGGCACTTTCCCTAGGGTCGCCCCCGCCGGGCGTTACCCGGCACCGCATTTCCATGGAGCCCGGACTTTCCTCCTCCACGAGCCTTGGCCGAAGCCTTGGTCCGGAAGGCGGCCATCCGGCCGTCTGGCGCCTTAGAGGTAGCCGTGGCGCCCAGGCGGGTCAAGGCAACCCCGGCGCTGAGGCCGGACATCGGGCACCATTCATCCGGCCACGCGGGGGAGAAGCGCGAGGAGCCCGTCGAGCCGGCTTTGCGTCTCCCTATCGGCCAGGCCGTCGACGCGCTCGGGGCGGAAATGGCGCTGGAAGGCCGTAATCACTGCCTCGGTAGCGTTGTCGTAGCTACCCGTCGCCTCGATGCCATAGCCGAATCGGGCAAGCGCGGCCTGGAGTTCCGTGACGCGGCGCCCTTCGTCTTTTGGACCGAGCGCATCCGGGCCGGGCGACGTCCAGGCCTTGCCCGGCCAGAGCCCGATGCCGACGCGCGCGAGCCGCCGCCAGTCGAACAGCTCGCCGGGGTCCTTCTTCCTGAGGGGGGCGACGTCGGAATGGCCGAGTACGCGCCGCGGCGGGATCGCATGGCGCCCGAGAATGGCATGGCAAAGCGCCTCGAGTCGAGCCATCTGGCGCTCAGGAAAGGGCCGGTAGCCGAACTCATGGCCAGGATTGACCAGCTCGATGCCGATCGAGCGCCCGTTGATGTCGCTACTGCCGGCCCAAAAGCTCACGCCGGCATGCCAGGCGCGGCGCTCCTCGCGCACGAGACGATAGCAGCTCCCGTCCTCGTCTATGAGGTAATGCGCGCTGACGCGCGCTTGGCCATCGCATAGCCGCGCCAACGCCGCCTCCGCGCTTTGCATGCCGGTGTAATGCAAGAGCAGAATGTCGATGGGCCGCCCCGCCGGGCGCTTGTCATGATTGGGCGAGGGTCGGTCGATGAGGGTGGGCAGCGCCATGATGGATGCCGGCGGCGGTTGAGCGGATCGAGCCGCGGCGATGATATCAGATGACTTCGAAGATGGCCCGGCGGCTCAGGTCGCTCCTATCGCAATCCGCCGCTCGCTTGGCAGGAAGAGCCCCGCCAAGCTGACGATGAGCGCCAAAATGGCCAGGAAGGGCAGCAGAAGCGAGAAATCCCCGGTGCGGTCGTGAAGAAAGGCGACGAGCGGCAGGGTCAGCATGCCGACGCCGAACGACATCATCCAATTGGTGGCATAGACGCGCGCGCGCCATTCGGCCGTGGCGTAGCGGCCGACCATCCAATCGGTGATCGGAATGCCGCCGAAGATGAAGAGAAAGAGGAGGAAGCCTGTGGCGAGCAGGCCGCCGTCGCGCGCACCCACCGTGAGAAGCAGCAGCGGCGCTTGCAGCAGCGGGATCAGCACATAGAGCGGCTTCAAGGGGTAGCGGTCGAGCAGATGGCCCACGAAGACCTGCGCGAGCGCGGCGAGCGCGAAGGTCGCCGTGGCAAGGGCGCCGATGGCGGTCGGGTCGGTGGCAAGCCCACGGAGCTGCTCGGCATAGAGCTTGGGCAGCACCACGGTCGCGGCGTTGAAGACCACGCCGCTTGCGAGCGAGCCCACCAGCACCACGGCAATGACGCGCACCATCGCCGGGCGCGGCAGCGCTACCGTCTTGCGCGGCAGCCGCGCGCTCGCCTGCGCCGAGCCGGCGCGCTGTCGGCGGTGCAGGATCCAGGCGAGGCCGACCAGCACCGAGAAGAGGCCGGGCGCCATGAAGGCCAGGCGCCAGCCGAAATGCTCGGTCAAGGCCGCCGTCATCACGGCCGCGAGCGCCACGCCCATATTGCCCCAGACGCCATTGACCCCGAGCGCCTTGCCCATGGCGGAGGCCTCCTCGACCACCATCGCGATCCCGACCGGGTGATAGGTCGAGGCGAAGAGGCCGATGAGCGTCAGGCCGGCCGCCAGCTGGAAAGGCCCGTTGGCGAAGCCGGTCGCGATCGCCGAAAGCCCGGTGCCGATATAGAAAACCGCCATCATGCCGTCGCGGCTCCAGCGGTCGCCGAGCCAGCCCGAGGGCAGGGTGCCGACGCCGAAAGCGACGAAGCCCGCCGTGCCCAGCGCGAGCAGCTCGCCATAGGGCCGATGCCAGGCCAGCTCGAGCGAGATCACCGCCGTCGGGAAGATCAGCATGAAGAAATGATCGAGCAGATGCCCGACATTGAGGAAGAGCACGGTAACGCGGGCCTGGGACATGGCGCTCTCTCGCGACGAGGGATCGGATTTGACTTTAAAGGTGCGCGGTCTTACCGTCTCTCGCTATGAAGCCAAAAACTATCGGGAAACGGACAAAACCGCCTGTCGCGGACGCCCTCGCAGTCGCGCTCAAGGAGGTGCCGCGGCCAGTCATCGTGCTCTCGAACGGCTATCCGGAGGGGCATCGCATCGCGCCGCATTTTCACCCGCGCGCGCAGCTCCTTTATGCCCGCAGCGGCGTAATGACGGTCGAGACGAGCGACGGCAGCTGGGTCGTGCCGCCGCAACGCGCGCTCTGGGTTCCGGCCGGCATTGTCCATCAGGTGCGCGCCTCGGGCGGGCTCGAGATGCGCAGCCTCTATATCGAGCCCGCCGCCTTGCCGAGCATGCCGACCGTTTGCGGCGTCGTCACCGTGACGCCGTTGCTGCGCGAGCTCATCCTGGCGGCGAGCCAGCTGCCCGCGCTTTACCCCCTCGGCGGCCGTGCCGAGCGCATCATGACCTTGATCCTCGAGGAGATCCGCGAGCTAGGCACGGCGCCGCTGCATTTGCCGGAGCCCGCCGACCCGCGGCTGAAACGCATCGCCGCCGCCTTGCACGCCGATCCCTCCGACGGGCGCAGCCTCGCCCAATGGGGCCGCGCCGTCGGCGCGAGCGCGCGCACCCTCGCGCGGCTCTTCCAGGCCGAGACGGGGATGGGCTTCGCGCAATGGCGCCAGCAGGCGCGGCTGCTCGCGGCCTTGCCGCTGCTCGGCGGCGGCGCGCCCGTCACCGGCGTGGCGCTCGATCTCGGCTATGACAGCCCGAGCGCCTTCGTCGCCATGTTCAAGCGCGCTTTGGGCACCACGCCGGGGCGATATTTCAGGTGATTTTTGACCGGCGACGAATCGCTTACGCCTTCTCCTCGGCTAGCGCGGGAAGCACGCCGATCATGAATTCGAGGAATTTGCCGGTACGGCGAGCAGGCTGGGACGACGACGGCCGCGAGATTGCTGGCCGCGCGACGCTATGCCATGGTCGAGCTCTTCATAGAGGTTGGAGAGGCGAGTGCGGGCGGCCGAGGAAAAGCCCCGGGCGGGCTGGCAATTCTGGATCGATCGCGGCGGCACCTTCACCGACCTCGTGGCGCGGCGGCCCGACGGTGCGCTGCTCACGCATAAGCTGCTCTCGGAGAACCCGGAGCATTATCGCGACGCCGCCATCCAGGGCATCCGCGATCTTTTGCAGCTCGCGCCAGGCGTACCGATCCCCGCTGCCGCCATCGAGGCGGTCAAGATGGGCACCACGGTCGCCACCAACGCGCTGCTCGAACGCAAGGGCGAACGCACGCTGCTTGTCGTCACCAAGGGTTTCCGCGACGCGCTCAGGATCGCCTATCAGAACCGGCCGAAGCTCTTCGAGCGCCGGATCAGGCTGCCCGAGCTCCTCTATGAAGACGTGGTCGAGATCGACGAGCGGACGAGCGCGCAAGGCGAGCTGCTGCGCCCGCTCGATCTGGCCGCGGCGCGGAGCGGCCTCCTCGAGGCGCAGCGCGCCGGCATCCGCTCGGTCGCGATTCTCCTCATGCATGGCTACCGCTTCCCCGCCCATGAGCGCGCCGTGGCCGCGCTCGCGCGCGAGATCGGCTTCGCCCAGGTCTCCGTCTCGCATGAGGTGAGCCCGCTCATGAAGCTTGTGGGACGCGGCGACACCACCGTCGTCGACGCCTATCTCTCGCCCATCCTGCGCCGCTACGTCGAGGGGATGGCGAGCGAGCTCGGCCCGGAGGACGAAAGGCCGCGGCTGCTCTTCATGCAATCGAACGGAGGGCTCGCCGACGCGCGACGCTTCCAGGGCAAGGACAGCATCCTCTCGGGCCCGGCGGGCGGCGTGGTCGGCGCCGTGCGCACAGCCGCCATGGCGGGCTTCGAGCGCATCATCTGCTTCGACATGGGCGGCACCTCGACCGACGTGTCGCATTACGCGGGCGAATATGAGCGCGCCTTCGAAACGCTGGTTGCGGGTGTGCGCATGCGTGCGCCGATGATGCAAATCCATACCGTGGCCGCGGGCGGCGGCTCCATCCTCTCCTTCGACGGCGCGCGCTTCCGGGTCGGCCCCGAGAGCGCGGGCGCGAATCCCGGTCCGGCCTGCTATCGCCGCGGCGGGCCGCTCACGGTGACCGACTGCAATCTTCTCCTCGGCAAGATCCAGGCGGATTTCTTTCCCAAGGTCTTCGGCGCGGGCGCCGACGCGCCGCTCGACGAGGAAGCGACGCGCGCGCGCTTCACGGCACTCGCGAGCGCGGTCAACGCGGCGGCCGGCGAGCGGCGCAGCGTCGAGGAGGTGGCCGAGGGCTTCCTCCGCATCGCGGTCGAGAACATGGCGAACGCGATCAAGAAGATCTCGATCCAGCGCGGCTACGACGTCACGGGCTACGTGCTCGCCTGCTTCGGCGGCGCCGGCGGCCAGCATGCCTGTCTCGTCGCCGACACGCTCGGCATGACCAGGGTCTTCATTCATCCCTTTGCCGGCGTGCTCTCGGCTTATGGCATGGGCCTGGCGGATTTGCGCGCCATCCGCGAGCGTGCCGTCGAAGAGCGCCTCTCGGACGGGCTCGTGGCCCGGCTCGAGGGCGAATCCGACGCTTTGGCGGCCGACGGCATGGCCGAGATGAGCCGGCAAGGAATGCGCCCCGAGCGCGTGACGATCCTGCGCAAGGTCCATCTGCGCTACGAGGGCACGGATTCGCCCCTGATCGTCGATTTCGCCGCGCGCGCCGACATCGTCGCCGCCTTCGAGAGTGCCCATCGCCAGCGCTACGGCTTCACCGCGCTCGGCAAGGCCCATATCGTCGAGGCCATCTCGATCGAGGCGATCGGGTCGACCGAGGCGGTCGAGGATGTCGCGCATGAGGTTGCGGAGTCGCGCGCGGCGCCCCTGCCCGAGACCACGCGGCGGGTCTTCACGGGCGGACGGTTCCACTCGGCGCCCATCTATCGCCGCGAGAGGCTGCGGCCGGGCGATCGCATCGAGGGGCCGGCGGTGATCACCGATCCCAACAGCACGACCATGGTCGAGCCGGGCTGGCGCGCGACGATCACCGCGCGCGACCATCTGTTGCTCGAGCGCGCCGCGCCGCTGGTGCGCGACGAGCGCCCTCGGCACCGCCGTCGATCCGGTGATGCTGGAGATTTTCAACAATCTCTTCATGGCCATCGCCGAGCAGATGGGCGCGGTTCTGGAGAAGACCGCCTCGTCGGTCAACATCAAGGAGCGGCTCGATTTCTCCTGCGCGCTCTTCGATCGCGACGGCGCCCTTATCGCCAATGCGCCGCATATGCCGATCCATCTCGGCTCCATGGGCGAAAGCGTGCGCGCGGTGCTCCGCCGCCATGGCGATCGCGTGCGCCCCGGCGACGTCCATGTGCTGAACGCGCCTTACAACGGCGGCACGCATCTCCCCGACATCACCGTGATCACGCCGCTCTTCGACGAGGGCGGCGGCGCGCTGCTCTTCTGGGTCGCCTCGCGCGGTCATCATGCGGACGTGGGCGGGATCACGCCCGGCTCGATGCCGCCCTTGAGCCGCACGGTCGAGGAGGAGGGCGTGCTGCTCGACGACTTCACGCTCGTCGAGGCCGGGCGCTTCCGCGAGGCCGAGCTGCGCGCGCTCCTCGCCGCCGGCCTCTATCCGGCGCGCAACATCGACCAGAACGTCGCCGACCTCAAGGCGCAGATCGCCGCCAACGAGAAGGGCGTGCAGGAGCTGCGCCGCATGGTCGGCCAGTTCGGTCTCGACGTCGTGCGCGCCTATATGGGCCATGTGCAGGACAATGCCGAGGAGAGCGTGCGGCGCGTGCTCGACCGGCTCAAGGACGGCGCCTTCGCGCTCGAGATGGACGAGGGCTGCTGGATCCGCGTCGCGCATCGCCGTCGACAAGGTGGGCCGCGAAGCGGTGATCGATTTCACCGGCACCTCGCCCGAGCAGCCCAACAACTTCAACGCGCCGCAGGCGGTATGCCGCGCCGCGGTGCTTTACGTCTTCCGCACGCTCGTCGACGACGACATTCCGATGAACGAGGGCTGCCTCAAGCCGCTCCGCATCGTCATCCCCGAGGGCTCGATGCTGAGCCCGCGCTACCCGGCTGCGGTGGTGGCGGGCAATGTCGAAACCTCGCAATGCATCACCGATTGCCTCTATGGTGCGCTCGGCGCGCTCGCCGCCGCGCAAGGCACCATGAACAACCTCACCTTCGGCAACGAGCGCTACCAATATTACGAGACGATCTGCGGCGGCGCCGGCGCGGGACCGGATTTCGACGGCGCCGATGCCGTCCATACCCACATGACCAATTCGCGCCTCACCGATCCGGAGGTGCTGGAATGGCGCTTCCCGGTGCTGCTCGAGAGCTTCGCGATCCGGCGCGGCTCGGGCGGCGCGGGGCGCCATCGCGGCGGCGACGGCGTCGTGCGGCGCATCCGCTTCCTCGAGCGCATGACCGCGGCGATCCTCTCGAACCATCGCCGCATAGCACCCTTCGGCCTCGCGGGCGGGCTGCCGGGTGCGCTTGGGGCGCAATCGGGTCGAGCGCGCCGACGGAAGCCGCCAGGAGCTCGGCGGCACCGCCGAGATCGAGGTCGGGCCCGGCGATGTCTTTGTCGTCGAGACCCCGGGCGGCGGCGGCTATGGCAAGCCTGCGGCGGCACGCAAGGCGGCGGAGTAGCGGAGGGCCCGTCGGCCCCCTCGTGCGGGTGAATCGAGTCGCCGGTTTCGCGCGCGAATGATATTATCTTTCGTCAATCGGCCTCGGTCGAAATCCAGCAATGGGGGGAATCGCAATGAATGTCGAGGATAATGATGGCCGCCTTGTTCGTCGGTGCGGCGCTCGTTGCGGCGCCGGCCTTTGCCGCGGGCGCGATTTCGGCTGGCGTCCCGGCCGGGCCGACGCCGGTTCAATATAATCTGCCCGACCTGACCGGCGTTTGGCGCTGCGATGACGGCGGCACCTATTACATTCGCATGATCGGCACCGAGGTCTCCTGGCTCGGCGAGCGCGCACCGATGAACTCGCCCTGGGTCAATATCGCCCATGGCAGGGTGGAAGGCGACGGCGCCATCCATCTCCGCTGGGTCGACGTGCCCAAGGGCGGCGCCGGCGGCAGCGGCGGGCTCGTGCTGCAGATCGTCTCGCCGGGCCAGCTCCAGGCCATCTCGAAATCGGGCGGCTTCGGCGGGTCGTCATGGACGCGATGATCGAGGCGCCGTAGAAATGCTGGCCTGGTTTCGCGAGCTGCGCCCTGAGGAGCGCCGCACCTTTTGGGCTTGCGCGGGAGGATGGGGCCTCGATGCCTTCGACGTGCAGATCTACAGCTTCGTCATCCCCTCGCTCATCGCCCTCTGGAAGATCACCAATACCCAAGCCGGACTGCTCGCGACGAGCGCGCTGGTGATCTCCGCCTTCGGCGGCTGGGTCGTCGGCATGCTGGCGGACCGCATGGGGCGCGTGCGGCTCCTGCAGATTACCATTCTCTGGTACGCCTTCTTTACCTTTCTCTCGGGCTTCACCGGCAATTTCGAGCAGCTCCTCGTCGTGCGCGGCTTCCAGGGCTTCGGCTTCGGCGGCGAATGGGCGGCCGGCTCGGTGCTGATGGGCGAGGTGATCCGCGCGAAATATCGCGGCACGGCGGTCGGCACGGTGCAAAGCGCTTGGGCCTTCGGCTGGGCCGCCGCGGCCATCCTCGCGACGCTCCTCTTTCAGCTCCTGCCGCAGGACGTAGCCTGGCGGGTGATGTTCTTCCTGGGAATCTTGCCGGCCTTCCTGGTGTTCTACGTCCGGCGCTTCGTGCCCGAGCCCGCGATCTTCGTCAGCGCGCGCGCCGACGAGGCGCGGCGCAGGACGAACCCGCTCGAGATCTTCTCGCCCCGCCTCATTGCGGCGACGGCTCGCGGCGCGCTCATCGCCATCGGCGCGCAAGGCGGCTATTACGCCATCACGACCTGGCTGCCCACTTTTCTACGCACCCAGCGTCACCTGACCGTGCTCGGCACGGGCGGCTATCTGGCGGTGATCATCCTGGGCTCCTGGATAGGCTATATCGCAAGCGCCTATCTGAGCGACGCCGTCGGTCGGCGGTTGAATTTCCTACTCTTCGCCTTCGGCTCGCTCGTCGATCGCGCTCATCTACACCCAGCTCGATCTCTCCGACCGGTCGATGCTCTATCTCGGCTTTCCGCTCGGATTTTTCGCCTCGGGCATTTTCAGCGGCATGGGCCCCTTCCTGACCGAGATCTTCCCGACCGAGCTGCGCGCGACGGGCCAAGGCTTCTGCTACAATTTCGGGCGCGGCGTCGCCGCCTTCTTTCCCACCCTCGTGGGCATGCTTTCCGCCAGCATGTCGCTCGGCAGCGCCATCGGCCTGTTCGCCGCGGCGGCCTACGGCCTGGTGATCCTGATCGCGCTCATCATGCCGGAGACGCGCGGGCGCGAGCTTGCATGACCGGAGGGCGCGTCATTCTCCTCCGCCGACGGCGCGCGCCTCTTGCCGCTTGAATACCGCGAGAGTAGCGTCCTGGCATAGATATTCGAGGTCCGCGACGAGGAGGGGCTGAACAATGCCGGCGCCCACGACGAAAGCCATCGAGCCGAGATTGAGCGCGCCCGCGCTCGAGGCGCTCAAGGCGTTGCTCGGCGAGCGTTTCTCGACCGCGCTCGCGGTGCGCCAGCTCCATGGCAAGGACGAATCGAGCTTCCGGGCCTCCCCGCCCGAGGGCGTCGCCTTCGCGCGCTCGACCGCGGAGGTCAGCGAGATCGTCAAGATCTGCGCGCGGCACAAGCTCCCCGTCATCGCCTTCGGCACCGGCAGCTCGCTCGAGGGCCATGTGCTGGCGATCGAGGGCGGCATCTGCCTCGACGTTAGCCAGATGAACAATATCCTGAGGGTCAGCGCCGAGGATCTCGACTGCACGGTCGAGGCCGGCGTCACGCGCAAGCAGCTCAACGCCCATATCCGCGACACGGGCCTCTTCTTTCCCATCGATCCGGGGGCCGACGCCTCCTTGGGCGGCATGGCGGCGACGCGGGCCTCGGGCACCAATGCGGTGCGCTACGGCACCATGCGCGAGAACGTGCTGGCGCTGACCGTCGTGCTGCCGGACGGGCGCGTCATCCGCACCGCGAAGCGGGCGCGCAAATCCGCCGCGGGCTATGACCTGACCCGCCTCTTCGTAGGCTCCGAGGGCACGCTCGGCGTGATCACCGAAGTGACTCTGCGGCTCCATGGCCAGCCCGAGGCGATCTCGGCCGCGGTCTGCCCCTTCCCGGGTCTCGACGACGCCGTGCGGACCGTGATCGAGACCATCCAGGCGGGCGTGCCGATCGCGCGCATCGAGTTCCTCGATCCGATGGCGATCCGCGCGATCAACCGCTATTCCAAGCTCGACTACCCCGAGCTGTTCACGCTCTTCTTCGAGTTCCACGGCTCCGCGGCCGGGGTGGCCGAGCAGGTCGAGACCGTGCAGGCCATCGCCGGCTCGCATGGCGCCAACGATTTCCGCTGGGCGGACAAGCCCGAGGAGCGCAGCAAGCTCTGGCAGGCGCGCCACGACATGTATTTCGCTTCGCTCCAGCTTCGGCCCGGCTGCCGCGGCATCTCGACGGACGTTTGCGTGCCGATCTCGCGCCTTGCCGAATGCATCGGGGAGACCCACAAGGATCTCGCGACCGCATCCATGCCGGTGACGATCGCCGGCCATGTGGGCGACGGCAATTTCCATCTTCTTTTCCTCATCGATCCCGACAGCGAGGCGGAGCGGCACGAGGCCGAGGCGATCAACGAGCGCATGGTGATGCGCGCGCTCGCCATGGACGGCACCTGCACGGGCGAGCACGGCATCGGCATCGGCAAGCTCGACTTCCTCGTCGCGGAGCATGGCGAGGCGGTGAGCGTCATGCGCCAGATCAAGCGCGCGATCGACCCGGACAACATCATGAATCCGGGCAAGATCTTGCGCGTATGAGTTGCCGTCGCGCCGCGGCATGCCACATTCCCGACACAAGCGGCCTTTAAGCTCGCGGCCGGTCAAGCCCGGGAGGCGCGGCGCGTGAAAAGGCTGCTCGTTGTTCTCGGCATATTGCTGGCGTTGATCGTCGTGCTGGTTCTTGTCGGCCCGAGCATGATCGACTGGAACCGCTACAAAGGCGAGATCGTCTCCGCGGTCGAGCGCACGACCGGCCGCAGCGTGGCGCTCGACGGCGACATCAACCTCGAGATCCTGCCAAGCCCGCGCTTGACCTTCTCGCGCCTGCGCCTGGCCAATCCGCCCGGCGCGTCGGGCCCCGAGCTGTTGCGGATCAAGGGCGCGCAAGCGCTCATCGCCTTCGCGCCGCTCTTTAAGGGGCGCATCCAGGTGGAAAGAATGCTGCTCGATGCGCCCGTCTTGTCGCTCGAGCGCCTGCCGAGCGGGGAGGGCAATTGGGCTGGGCTCACACTGCCCGATTGGCTGCAGCTCGACCATCTCGACTTCAGCGACGGCAGTGTCAGCTATCGCGACGACCGCAACGGCTTCGCCGAGACAGCGTCGCATATCGACGGCAGCCTGGTGCCCAATACACCCAATGGGCCCCTCTTCGCCGAGGGCAAGGCCGTCGCGCAGGGCGTCGCCATGAGCTTCCAGGCGAGCCTGGAGCGTGCAGGCGGCGACAGGCCCGCGGGGCTCGAGCTGCGGCTCGCCGCGGCGGGCGGCGAGCTCGCTTTCGACGGCACCCTGGCCGACAACGAGGCCACGACGACGCTGGCGGGAAAGCTTCATCTGGCGGCGCCGCAGCTGGCCGCTTTCGCGGCCGGCCTCGGTCTCGCCGACGCCAAGGCGCTGCCCGCGCTGCTGGCGCAGAGCTTCGTGCTCGACGGCACTCTCGATGTCGGCGCCGGCCGCGTCGCGTTGAGCGGCGTCGATTTCCGCCTTGGCGACAGCGAGGCCAAGGGCGGGATAGACTACGCGCGCGGCGATCCGCCCCGCCTCAACGCCACCTTGAGCTTCGACCAGATCGATCTCGACAAGGCGGCGGCGGCCGGCTCTCCGAGCGACGCGAAGGTCGCCGCGCCGGCGAATCCGACGCCCGCCGAGGCCGCTCCCTTGCCGATCTCGCTCAATCTGCCGGGCATGCTCGCGGCTACGGTCGACATCTCGATCGACGGCGTCGTCTACAAGGGCGGCGTGTTGCGCCAGGTCGAGCTCAAGGCGAGCCTCGACAAGGGCGCCGTGAAGGTCTCGCAACTTTCCGCCGAGCTTCCGGGCGGCTCGGATGTGACCATCTCCGGCAGCTTGGCGACGCCGGGCGGCAAGCCGAACTTCAACGGCACGCTCGAGGCCGCGTCGGACGATCTGCGCGGCCTGCTCGAATGGCTCAAGATCGATATCTCGCATGTGCCGGCTGAGCGCCTGCGCAAGGTGGTGCTCTCGGCGGGCTTCGGCCTCACCGCCGAGGAGCTCGACCTGCATGGTCTCGACGCCAACATCGATTCGACGCATCTGGTCGGCGGCGCAAACATTCTCTTGCGCGTGCGGCCGGCTTTTGGCGCCAGCTTGGCGGTCGACCGACTCAATCTCGACGGCTATCTGGCGCCGGCCCCTGGCGCGGGGAGTGCCGCAGCGACGGCAGCTTCCCCGCCCACTGCGCCCGCCGCGACCCCGCTCGACGCTCTCAATTGGCTCGACAGCTTCGATGCCAACATCCGCGCGCGTATCGACCATCTCATTTTCCGCGGACAGGAGATCACGGGCTTGCGCCTCGACGGCACGGTCCAGGCGGGCACGCTCACTCTGCACGAGGCGGCGGTCGACGATCTCGCCGGCGTCAAGGGCAAGCTGAGCGGTAGCGTCTCGGGATCGGCCGAGAAGGCGCAAGTCGATCTCTCGCTCGACGCTTCAGCCGCGGATCTCGCGGGCTTCATGCGCTTCGCGGGCGTGACGGCGGCCGTCTCGCCCGACCGGCTCGGCGTCTTCGCCGTCAAGGGCAAGGTCAAGGGCGGGCTCGACCTGCTCGCGCTCGACATCTCGGGCTCCGCCCTCGGCGGCAGCTATAAGGCGGTAGGCAGCATCGGGCTGGTAAAGGGGACGAGCTACGATCTCGATCTCTCGCTCGACGAGCCGCGGCTGGCGGTTCTCATGGGCTTGCTCGCGCCGCCGCCGCCGCCGCCCGCCGATCTCGGCAGCCTTGCGCTTGCCGGTCATTTCAAGGGCCGGCTCGGCGCCCTCGCGGTCAGCGGTCTCAGGGCGCAGTCAGGCCTGCTCGACGCCACTGGGGCAATCGACCTCAGCGGCCTGCCGGACAAGCCGGTCGGCAAGGTCGACCTCGCGCTGACCTTGCGACGGGTGGGCTATCTCCTCAGCCTTGTGCAGCCGGGTGGTCGACCCGCGAGCGCGATGCTCGACAGGCTGGGCCCGCTCGCGATCCAGCTCAAGGCCGATGGCGACGAGTTGGGCATCACGTTGGACAACGAGATCGCGGTGCAGGGCGGCAGCTTTTCCGTCACGGGCCGCGTCGGCAATGCCGAGAAGGGCCTCGCCTATGATCTCACCCTCAAGGCGGATGACCCCGATCTCACGCCGCTCGTCGCCGCCTTGCTGCCGGGCACGGATGCCAAGGGGTTGGGGCCGCTGAAGCTCGGCGCGCGACTCGCGGGCGGGCTTGAGAATGTCTCGCTCTCCGATCTCGCGGTGAGCTCGAGCCTGCTCGATGCCAGCGGCAGCGTCGAGCTGCGCGACATGGTGGAGAAGCCGACGATCAAGGCGGCGCTCGATCTCGACGCCAAGCGGCTGCCGATGCTGCTCGCCCTCGCCGGCACCCAGCCCTCGGGTGTGTTGGGTCGACTGCAAAGCTTCGGCGTCAAAGGAAAGATCGAGGGTCCCACCGACGCCATGACGGTCGATATGGTCTTGGCCGGCGACAAAGCCACGGCGAGCCTCAAGGGTAGCGCCGGGTTGAGCGACGCGGGCGCAAGCTACGATCTTGCCATCGCGGCGGCCGATCCGGATTTTCCCGCGCTTCTGCATTTGTTGGCGCCCGACTACCGGCCCGGCGCGGCGGCGGCAGGCGACTTCCGTTTGCAGGCCATGGCACGCGGCAAGCCCGGCGCGGTCACGCTCGCGGATATTCAGGCCAAGCTGGGCTCGCTTGCCTTCAGCGGCGGCATTGCGGCGGCGCTTGGCGGGCCGCGGCCGAAATACGACCTGCGGATCGATGCCGGGCAGCTCGATCTGGGCGCTTGGCTTCCCTTCAAGACCGCCGCCGAAGACACGCTCGACCGCCGGCCGCGCGGGCAGGCCGCGCTCGTGGCGAGCAGCCATTGGTCCTCGGCGCCATTCGATCTCTCCATGCTGCGCTCGAGCGACGCCGACCTCGCCTTTTCGGGCCAGATGTTGAGCTATGGCCGCTACCGCATCGAGGGTGCCAAGCTCGCCGCCAGCTTGCGCGACGGCGTGCTCGACGTGACCGAGCTAAGCGGCCGGCTCGCCGACGGCGAGCTCAAGCTGACCGGGCGGCTCGATGCGCAAGCCGCGGCGAAGGCGGCGCTCGCCTTCCGGCTCGATCATGCCAAGCTCGATCAGGACGGGCTGCATCTCGGCCCGCTGCGTCTCGCGAACGGCACCTTCAGCGTCAGTGGCGAGCTCAGGGCGAGCGGTGCGAGCGAGCTCGGCTTGGCGCGAAGCCTGAGCGGCGACGGCACGGCGGCGCTTACCGACACCTCGCTCGAGGGCGTGGACATCCCGGCGCTCGACGACCGGCTCAACAAGCTCGATCGCTCGTCGGACATTCTCGGTCTCGTCCGCTCGCTCACGTCGGGCGGCTCGAGCAAGCTCAACCGGCTGGCCGGCAATTTCACGGTGCGCGAGGGGGTCATCGAGAATCGCGATCTCGCGCTCGAGCTGGACGGTGCGCAGGGCCGGGGGCAGGGCGTCTTCGACCTGCCGCGCTGGTATATGGACTATGGCGTCGAGTTCAAGCTCGCGGGCGCGCAGGGCGTGCCGCCCTTCTCGATCAAGCTGCGGGGCCCACTCGACGATCCGCGTAAATTCATCCTCGCGAACGAGCTGCAGGAATATCTCCTCGATCGCGGCATGAAGGCGATCCTGAAGGATGTCCGCAAGGCCGTGCCGCCGCCCGGCAACAACGCCGCGCCCGCGCAATAGCGCCACGCCGCCGTCCTAGAGCGATATCCGCTGAGGCGGAATCGCTCTTGCATTTCTCGCCAACGGCCGTTGATCAGCCTCCAGATTCCCAAGTACAACATTTTGTCGGTCTACGGGCTATGGGATCCCACTGCCAGGGCCTCTTTCTCCACCACCCGAAATACGGGTTTGCCTACCAGCGCCCTCCAGGCCCTGGATGCCGCCGCGGTCACCAAGTCGCTGACCCAGCCTTACAGCCTGAGTTATGCGCAGACGTTTGAAACCGGGACCAGCTATTCGGTAACCTATTCGGGGGCCAAGACTTCCCAGACCAATTCGTTTGCCAACTACAACCCGTCCCTAACTTCCAACCTGAATTTCAGCGTTACCCAGCCGTTGATCAAGAACCGCGGGATGTACCTGAACCGGATCCCCCTGATGATGGCGCAGAGCAACTACAAGGTGTCCGGAATTCGGCTTGAAGCCCCAGCTCCTGACCCTGGTCAATACCGCCGAAGCGCGTATTGGAACGCAAATCTCGGCGCGGTACTCTCGGCGCCACATCGAATGGGCTCCGGTCGTCTCCCCCGGTGGCAAAAACGTCTGTTCGCAGTTTTTCAGGACTCCGCATGGACAAAAAGCATCGAGTTCAGAGTCAATACACCGGCCTTCGCATGAGAAGCCGGCGAAATACGAGCCGCCTCATCGTGCCCAGTATCGTTTCAATCTTCCTTACAAAGGGAATGCGCATCCAGCTCTGAAATAGCGAAAAGCCCTTGAATTTGGGAGAAGGCACCAATAGGAGCCACATGGCTAGCAGGCGACCGAACAATTCTTGACGTCGTCCCACCAAGTTTGGCTGAGCAGCAATGACTGCCGCCCGGAGTACTGGGCCGCAGGGTGAGGTAGTTGGCCGCGACGGCACGGTGCAAGATCTCCTGCCCTCTTTTACTACGCACCAGGATTATGGAGAGCCCCGGTGCGCCGCTATTCTGAAATTCATGCCAGGCGTCGCCGCACGATATATCGGCCACCGAGCCCCGTTCCGTCGGGGCATAAGTGACAGCGCAATGAACGATAGCTGCTAAGTTTTCCCCAAGACTCCATATACGACAGTGATTTCTCTTCCGGCGGATCGCCGTGTTCCACTCTGAATCTTCCCGGCCAGCCTTCACCTCGATAACGCACGCTGCTTGTCGTCTGCGGCAAGATCTGCAGTGAGTTCATTAAATCCAGCGTTCCGCGTGTGCTGGGAGTTCCGGCACAAAAGAAGGTTAGAACCAATCCAAGCTTTTCGGATAGTGCTGGCCGTTGTTCCCGAACCGCCATGACTGCAGCGGGCGGTCGCAGGGCTTTCCAATAAACACACAGGACCTGGAGCTCTTTTCGATTGCTTCGAGGCCATCGCAGGGGGAAGCAGGAGCGTATCGTGACCCGCTTCGTTCCATGAGTTCGCGACGGTTTCTGCTTTGGCAGGTCTTGTTCGTCCAGGGTTGCTGTTCGTCCATGCCCGTATGCAGAACAAACTCCATGTTTTCCCGCTCCAGGCAATACAGGGCAATTGCTGACAGAGCACCTCCCGACGACGCTTTGAAACGAATTTCTGGATCGCTAGCGAATCCCTCCCAGATTTCTAACGCTGGCCCGAACTCCAACTCACCGTGGTTATTTCCCGACACCGGCTTGCTATCGACCGTGTAGCCCGGACAAATCGAAAGGCACTGCGGCACCACCCGCAATCCCCATTGTCAAAGCGGGGCCGAATGCCCTTGTTTTCAATATTCACCAAAGACACGCTGCCCTTGGTACAAGCGTAGAAACATGCTCCGCAGCCGGTGCACAGATCCCACTCGACGACATCTTGTAGAGACTTTATCTTTCGCATAAGTTACGAATGAACTCTGAATGTTTCGCAGGAATTTAGTGCGCTGCCGAATAACGTTGAAGTAGTCAAATTTCTTCGGCACAGGAAGGACAAGCCGCGGCGCCTGCCGCTAGACAGTAACCGGTGAAACGTTTAAGGCTGCGGGAGGAAGTGTCACGCCGGGCTCGGCAGAGATTCCACCAATTCCGAGATATTGGAAGCCGTGAGCTATCACATCTTCAGGACGAAGAAGGTTTCGCCCGTCGATGATCAACGGTCGGTGTATACGATGGCCAAGTCGTTCCCAGTCCGCTTTCTGAAATTCGTCCCATTCTGTCAGGAGGACAATAGCTTCTGCTCCATGGGCCGCATCGTACATGTCATCACAATACAATACTTCCGGTAGTTCTTTGACAGCATTTGGCAT
>CAWJFP010000012.1:0-286648 GCA_963842155.1 uncultured Pseudomonadota bacterium | reverse complement strand
CGCGCGGCGATACCCTAAAGGAGTGACCAACGACGTCTTGACTATGGAGGGGTTGCGCCGCCGCCGCGCAGAGATCCTCGGCGTCGCGCGTAAGCGGAGAGCTCGCCGGATCGCCGTGTTCGGCTCAGTCGCTCGAGGCGAGGCTGACTCAGACAGCGATATAGATCTGCTTGTAGATTTCGAGCCCGGCGCGTCCCTGCTTGATCACATCGGCTTGTTCCAGGATCTGGAGGATCTCCTGGGCGTCGGTGTGAACGTCGTCGCACGGAGTGCCCTCAAGCCCCGGGACGATCACGTCGCCGAGGCCGTGGATCTGTGACAGAGGAGTCGATGACCTTCTGGCAGATCTAGCTGATGCAGCCGATGCAGCAGCCGAGCTGGTGCGGCTTGGGAAGAGCGCTGGGACGCCGAGCGCGTACTGCGTCTCGCGGGAGAGGCTGTCATCGGCCGGCTACCTTGGCGCGGCGGCGGAGCCCGGCCGTGTCGACGAGCCGGATGGGCCTGCCCTCGTAAAGCCAGTCGACGGCGATCGCGTCGCGCGTGACGCCCGGCTCCGGCCCGGTCAGCAGCCGCTCCTCCCCGATCAGCTTGTTGGCAAGCGTCGATTTGCCGACATTGGGCCGGCCCAGGATCGCGAGCTGGAGCGGACGCGCCTCGGCCGGCTCGGTGCTCTCCTGCTCGGGGCCCTGGCTCTCCTCGGTCTCCGTGTCGGCGCCGATGGCGGCGGGAGCATAAGCGCGAATCGCCTCCTGGAGATCGGCGAGCCCGAGACCATGCTCGGCGGAAACGGCGATGGGCTCGCCCAGCCCGAGCGCGTGGCAATCGGCGAGCGCCGCCTCGGCCACCCTGCCCTCGCATTTGTTGGCGACGAGCAGCACCGGCGTGCGCTGCTTGCGCAGCCGGCGCGCGAAGTGCGCATCGAGGGGCGTGACGCCTGTCCGCGCGTCGATGAGGAGGAGCGCCAGATCCGCGCCTTTCACCGCGCGCTCGGTCTGCGCGAGCATGCGCGCCTCGAGAACGTCGCCCTTGGCTTCGTCGAGCCCGGCCGTATCGATGACCGTGAAGGCGAGATTGCCGATGCGCGCTTCGCCTTCGCGCCGGTCGCGCGTGACGCCGGGTCTGTCATGCACGATGGCGAGCCGCTTGCCGATCAGCCGATTGAACAAGGTCGACTTGCCGACATTGGGCCGTCCGACGATGGCCACGGTGAAGCCCATGGCAATCCGCGCCCGACCTAGCGATAGGCCTTGAGATCGCCCTCGCTGGTCAGGACATAGAGGGTGCGGCTGGCCACCACGGGCGGGACGGCGGCGGGATCGCCGATGTCGATCGTGCTGAGGACCTTGCCGTCCAGCGGCGACACCGCGATCAGCTTGGAGTTCGTACCGCTCAACAGCAGCTTGTCGCCTGCCATCACCGGTCCATGCCAGACGATGATGTCCTTCTTCTTCTCGGGATTCCCGTAGCGTTCGAGCTCGCTGACCCAGCGTATGCGCCCTTCATCCTTGGTGAGGCAGATAAGCTGGTTGGTGGTCGACACCACGTAGATGTACTTCCCGGCGACCCAGGGCTGCGCGATGCCGCCGATCGGGTCCTCCCAGGCGCGCGCGCCCGCGCGCAGCTCGATGGACACCATGCGCCCGCTATGGCCGATGGCGATGACGCGGTCGCGAACGATCACGGGGTTGGCACGGATATCCGCCAAGGCCGAGATCGCGTCGGCCCGCCGCACCGCAGCCAAGGTATCGGACCAGAGCACCCGCCCGTTTTCCGCGCGCAAGGCATAGAGCTCGCCCGAGGTATAGGGCACGATGATCGTTTCGCCCTCCATGGCCGGGCTGGCGCCGCCCAATATGTCGGTCACCTCGGAAAGGCCGGAATGCGTCCACAGCACGGCGCCGTCCTTGGCGTCGAGCGCATGGAGCTGGTTGTCCTGGGTGATGACGAAGACGCGCCCGCCCACCACGAGCGGCGGCGCGCGCGTCGGCCCTTGCAGATCGCGGCGCCAGCCGATCTCGCCGCTGACCGCGTCGAGCAGGAGCACCTCGCCATAGCCGTTGGTCACGAACAGCTTGCCGTCGGCGAAGGCCAGCTCGCCGCCGACATCGCCGCCGCCCACATGCTTGGGCGCGACCTTGCGTTCCCATTTTTGCGCGCCGCCCGCCGTGTCGAAGGCGCGCACCTTGGAATCCGTATCCATGGTGTAGATGAAGTCGCCCGCCACGACGGGCGTGGCGAGATGCGGGTTGTCGTCGTCGGCGCCGTCCCCGATGCTGGTCTTCCAGGCGAGCTTGAAGCCGTCGCCGAGCGCCAGATTTTCCATATCATGGGAAGGATTGCCGCCCGATTGCGGCCAGTCGGGATTCTCCTGCTGGGGCGGCAGCTCGATGGCCGCGTTCTGGACCTCGGGATCGGGCTTGATCTCCTGCTCGCCGACGAGCACCGGGATGCGCTTTCCTTCGAGCGGCTTCTTCTTCGTCTCGGTGAAGGGGTTCATCCATTTCCAGGTGTCGCTCAACGTATCGCAAGCGACGAGCGGAAGGGCTATGGCGATGGCCGCGATGAGTGCCGCGACCCGGGGCCGCAAATCTTGGGACATGAGTCGGGCCTAGCTTTTCAGAGCCGCGAGCATCTCGGCGGCCCGCGCGCGCAAACCGGCCGGCGCGGCGCTGTCGTCGGCGATCTGCGCGTAGAGCGAGCGGGCCCGTGTCATGTCGCCCATCCGCGTGGCCAGCACGGCCGAGAGCTCGATCGCCGAATAGCGCCAAGGGCTGCTCGGCTCGGTCAAGGGCTGGAGCCGCCTGATCAGCGCTCCGGCGTCCGCCTTGTCGCCGGCATGCTGGACGGCCAGCAAGGTGGCGAGATCGCGCATCGAGCGCCCGGCGCGGTCGTCCGAGGCGAGTGCGTCATAGATCGCCACGGCGCCCGCCTGGTCGCCCTGCTTGGCGAGCAGCGCCGCCTGTTGGAGGCGTGCGAGCGCGGCGTAGCCCGCCCCCGCATCCTGGGCAATTCGGGCGAAGGCCTCCGCCGCTTCCGTTGTCTTGCCGCTCTCGGCAAGCTGAAGCGCCTCGGCGTAGCGCTGGCCGTTCGCCTCGTCGCGACGCTGCTTGTAGGCCCTCCAACCCTGCCAGCCCGCGGTGCCCGCGACGAGCGCCACCGCCGCCACGATCACCACGACGTTGTACTTCGCCCAAAGCTGTTTCAGCCGATCGCGTTGGAGGTCTTCATCGACCTCACGAAAAATGTCTCCCACCAAGCCCTCCGGATTGCCGCTTGAGGCGCGGTACAATAGCGGCAGGCCGGGTCATTGGCAAACCTCCAGGCCTTGAGGATCGGCGTGTGCGCCGCGTGGGGCGGTCATTGGACCAGTATGTCGCCCGTCATCCCCTGCCAATCATGGTCGGCGCAGCTGAGCGCGTAATGGCCGGGCTTCCCGGCGACGAAATAGACGTCCTTACGCTCGCCCGGCTGCAGGACGACCTCCTGGCCCTCCCGCGCCAACACCTCTGGATTCCGCACCTGGACCGACTTGAAAAAAGACGCTGCAGTGAATTCGTGAAGCTCCCGCCCCCGATTCTCGAGATGGAGATGATAAGCGACGCCGGAATGGAAGATGAGATGATCGGGATCGAAGCTGTATTCCACCATATTCACCGTCACTGTCTCTGCTTTCGACCAATCGACCGGCGAGGCGGGATTTATCGCGCCCGCGAGCGCCGGCGATGCCGCGAGCGCAAGAACGAGCCACGCCTTCGCGAACCGCATGCCGGCGGACCATGCTGCCGATTTTCGCCTCATTGCTCTATGGAATGCCAAAGCATCGCCGCGGGGCAGCGGAACTTTCAACCGTCACGCAAATGTGATGCCACGAGGCTCGCAATTCCGACGCGGCGCGCGACCGTCGCAGATTATGCTTGCGGACCGGTAAACAATATAACGAGGGAGAGAGCGATGCTTGCTTGGACACGCAGGGCCATTTGCCGCTGCGCAGCGCTCGCGGTGATGGCGATCTTCGTCGGCGCGGCGGCTGCCGCCGACATGTCGACGGTCCATTTGTCGGCGACCCTCAACGGCGCCTCCGAAGTGCCGCCGAAGCAAGTGCAAGGCACCGCCAAAGCCATGGTCACGCTCGACAAGACCAGCAAGACGCTGAGCTGGGAAATCAGCTATAGCGACCTCACGGGCGATCCCAAGGCCGCGCATTTCCACGGACCCGCGGCGGCCGGCGCCAACGCCGGCGTGCAAGTGCCGATTCCCGTCGGCCCCAGCCCGCTGAAGGGCTCCGCGCAAATCAGCGACGCGCAAATGGCCGATCTGCTCGCGGGGAAGTGGTATATCAACATTCATACGGCGGCCAACCCGCCGGGCGAAATTCGCGGACAGCTGATGCCGGCCATGTAGCCGCCTGGCCGAGAGCCCCTCGCTTCGGCGGCAAGCGAGGGCCCAGACGGCGGAGCCGTCGCCGGCCGCTCACGAGCCGCGCCATTTGATCGAGCAGCCCATGGTGTGGAGCTGCTCGCGCGGGCCCTCGTTCGTCGCGGCGATCTGGCGCATCGCCTCCAAGAGCTCGCGCCGCGCCCCGGGTGAAGGCTGGCCGGTGCGGCCGTCGTCGAGCCGGCCGTGATATTGCAGCTCCAGCGCCGCGTTGAAGCCGAAGAATTCCGGCGTGCAGACGGCACCGTAGGCTTCCGCCACCGCCTGGCTGCGGTCGATCAAATAGGGAAAGTGGAACCCATGGCGCTCGGCGAAGCGCTTCATATTGTCGAAGCTGTCCTCGGGATAGGCAGCAGTATCGTTGGGCATGATGGCGACCGCCCCGATGCCGAGCGGCCGGAGTGCCTCGACATCGTCGACGATGCGGCCGATCGCGGCCTTCACAAAGGGGCAATGGTTGCAGATGAACATGACGAGCGTGCCCTTGGGCCCGCGCAGATCGACGAGGCGATAGCGGCGGCCGTCGGTCGCCTCGAGATCGAATTCGACCGCCTTCCAACCGAACTCGCAGACTTCATTCGAGACCGCCATTGAAACCTCTTCGGAGTCCGCTAAAGAACCTGATTGCGCAAAGCGCTTTCGCCGCGCCAGAGCCGCTCGAGATTGTCCATCAGGATGTCGATGATATTCTCCTCGTGGCGGCGTGTCTCGCCGGCCGTGTGCGGCGTGATCAGGACATTCGCGACGCTCCATAGGGCCGAGGCCGGCGGCAGCGGCTCCTCCGCGAAGCAATCCAGCCCGGCGCCCGCGAGGCGGTGAGCGCGCAGCGCTTCGACCAGCGCCGCCTCGTCGACGCAACGGCCGCGCGCGACGTTGATGAGGTAGGCCGTGGGCTTCATCAGCCCCAGCGTCCGCGCATTGATGATGCCCGTGGTCTCGGCCGTCAGCGGGCAAGTCAAGGCCACGATATCGGCTTGCGGCAGCAACGCTTCCAGGCGATCGATGCCATGGACCTCGTCGGCACCGTCCGCGCCGGCAGCCGGGTTGCGCCGCAGCCCGACGACGCGAAGCTCGAAGGCCTTGGCAAGCCGCGCCAAGCGCCCGCCGATGCGGCCGAGACCGATGATCAGGAGAGTCTTGCCGCCGAGCTCGTCCTCGCGCGCCGCGGGATCGGCGATCATCTCACGCCAGCGCCGCTTGGCCTGGTTGTCGCGCGCCTCCGGCAGCCGGCGCGCCAGCGCCAGCATGAGCGCGATCGCGTGCTCGGCGACGGCGCGCTCGTTGCTGCCTTGCGCGCTGGCGAGCCTGATGCCGCGCGCCTTGAGCGGCTCGCGCTCGAACTGATCCATCCCGGCGCTGATGGATTGGATGAAGCGCAGCTTGGGCGCATGATCGAGAAGGCCGCTGTCCCAAAGACCGGAGATCACCAGCACATCCGCCTCGCCGATCGCGGCCTCGAGGGCCGCGCGCGAGCGAGCCTCGAGCGATCTTATCCCCGTGCGCCGCGCCTCGAAGCAATCGCGCAACCGATAAGCGGGATGGGCGAAGAGAATGGTAAGGTCGGAATTGTTGGGGAGCATTGCTTGGCCGGAAGCTTATGGCGGTGCTGTCGCGAGGTCGTGCCGACTTGGGCGCTAGACATCCACCTCGGTCACGAAGCGCGCGTTCTCCTGGATGAAGGCGAGCCTCAGCTCGGGCTTGCGGCCCATGAGGCGCTCGACGAGCCGGCCGATCTCGGCGGCGTCCGGCTCGCCCTCGTGCGCATGGCCATTGGGTAGCACGACCTTGAGCAAAATGCGGCTCTTGGCGCTCATGGTGGTGTCGCGGAGCTGCGCGGGCGGCATCTCGCCCAGGCCCTTGAAGCGGCTGATCTCAACTTTGCCCTTGCCGGCGAAATCGCTTTTGAGCAGCGCCTCGCGATGGGCGTCGTCGCGCGCATAGACGGTCTTGCCCGCTTGCGAAAGCCGATAGAGCGGCGGCAGCGCGAGATAGAGCCTGCCGTCCTCGATCAGTCCGCGCATCTCCTTGTAGAAGAAGGTCATGAGCAGCGAAGCGATATGCGCGCCGTCCACGTCGGCGTCGGTCATGATGATGACGCGGTCGTAGCGCAGCTTGTCGGAGCTGTATTGCGCGCCGACGCCGCAGCCGAGCGCCTGGGCCAGATCGGCGATCTCCTGATTGCCGCGCAGCTTCTCGGCGGAAGCGCTCGCCACGTTGAGGATCTTGCCGCGCAAGGGCAGCACCGCTTGCGTCTCGCGGTCGCGCGCCTGCTTGGCCGAGCCGCCCGCCGAATCGCCCTCGACGAGGAAGATCTCGGTACCCTCGGCGCTCTTGCGCGCGCAATCCGCGAGCTTGCCGGGAAGCCTGAGATTGCGCGTCGCGGATTTGCGCCCGAGTTCGCGCTGCTCGCGCCTGCGCTGGCGTTCCTCCGCCCGCTCGATCACCCGCTCGATGAGCGCCTTCGCGGACGCTGGATCCGACGACAGCCAGTGGTCGAAATGGTCCTTGATATGCTGATCCAGGAGCCGCGTCGCCTCGGGCATGGAGAGGCGCTCCTTGGTCTGGCCCTGAAATTGCGGGTTGCGCACGAAAAGCGAGAGCATGATCGCCGCGCCCTCGATCACGTCGTCGGCGGTGATCGATTTGGCGCGGCGGTTGCCGACCAAGTCGCCATAGGCGCGCAGCGCCCGCGCGAGGGCCGTGCGCAAGCCGAGCTCGTGGCTGCCGCCTTCGGGCGTCGGCACGGTGTTGGTATAGGAATTGAGGAAGCCCTCGCCGTCCTCCGGCCAGGCGATGGCCCATTCGACGCGGCCCTGGTCGTCGGCAAAGCGCGCCTCGCCGGCGAAGGGCGCCGGCGTCACCGTGGCGCGGCCATCCAGCGCCTCGCTCAGATAATCGAGCAGCCCGCCCGGGAAGTGGATGGTCGCGCGCTCGGGCACTCCCTCCACGCCCTTGAGCAGCGTCGGATCGCAACTCCAGCGGATCTCGACGATGCGCGTGAGATAGGCCTTGGAGCGTGCCATGCGATAGACGCGCTCGGGACGGAACTTGGCGCCGGCGCCGAAGATCTGGGGATCCGGATGGCAGCGCACCGAGGTGCCGCGGCGGTTCTGCACCGCGCCCATGGATTTGAGCTTTCCCTTGGGCTGGCCGCGCGAATAGTCCTGCACCCAGAGCTTGCGGTCGCGCGCCACCTCGACCGTGAGCCGATCGGACAGCGCGTTGACCACCGATAGGCCGACGCCATGCAGCCCGCCCGCGGTCGTATAGACCTTGTCGGAAAACTTGCCCCCCGAATGCAGCGTGGTGAGGATGACCTCGAGGGCCGACTTGCCCTTGAACTTGGGGTGAGGATCGACCGGGATGCCGCGGCCGTTGTCGCGCACGGCGATGCTGCCGTCGGCCGCGAGCTCGATCTCGATCCAGCTCGCATGGCCCGCCACCACCTCGTCCATGGCATTGTCGAGCAGCTCCGCCACGAGATGAAGCATGGCGCGCTCGTCCGTGCCGCCGATATACATGCCGGGACGGCGGCGCACTGGCTCCAGGCCCTCGAGCACCTCGATGTCCTTGGCAGTATAGTCGCCGTTGGCCTTGCCTTTGCCGGAGGTCCTTGCGGGCTTGTCGGGCGGGGAGCCGGAATAGTCGAAGAGATCGGGCATGGCCCGCATTATGGGGGCCCTGCCGCGGTGCTTCAAGGGGCTGGTAGTATGATGCGAGAACGCGGCCCACAATATCTGGGGAATCAAGCAACATGAAGGCAACCAGGCACGCGGCCGTCAAAACGACGCAAACCGGCTTTGCGCCGGGGCAGCAGGAGCCGCGCGGAGAGCTTCAGATCCGCACCCTTCCCATGCCGGCCGACACCAACCAGGCCGGCGATATTTTCGGCGGCTGGCTCTTGGGCCAGATGGACGTGGCGGGGGGCGTCTACGCTTCCAAGGTGGCGAATGGCCGGGTGGTGACCGTCGCCGTCGATGCCATGACCTTCAAGAAGCCCGTTTACGTAGGCGACGTGCTCTGCGTCTATTCCGATCTCATCCGCGTCGGCCGCACTTCGCTCACCGTACGGGTCGAGGCCTGGGTACTGCGGCGCAACGCGGGCGACCGCATCCCGGTGACCGAAGGGAATTTCACTTATGTGGCGCTCGACGCGCGCGGCAAGCCGCGTGTCGTCAAGGGGCCCGGCCGGGATTCGCGGCCGGCGGGACGCGCCATGACAAGCGGGCGAAGGGGGTTGCGAACGGCAACGCAGGGCCTTGGCGATGGCAAACCCGCGCGTTGAGCGCGGCAGCCAAGGGCGCGGACGCGCCCCGAGGCGCCGCATCCGCGGCGCCTCCACATGAAATAGGAAACCAAGCGGCCCTTTGGGCCACCGGCGCTTGAGGTCAAGAAGACAATGGCAATCGCATTCCCGCGATTGCGCGGCAGCGCGGCCCGAGCGCAGTTGATTTCCTGCCCCCCGCATGCATTATGGCGAACCGGCCCGCGAACGAGAAAGAGGAGGCCGGCCAATTGCCAGGGACGGCAATAATCCGTCAGGGGAAGCCCGTTTCGCAGCGACATAGCTTGGGACGAGCTCTTGTGCGTCACCTTTTGCCGACCCGCCATTGCACGAATGGCGGCGCAGAGGAGGCTCTCGTGGAACATTTCTTCGACGACGACACGATCTTCAAGCGTGAGCACTGGTTCAAATTCTCCGAGCTCTATCGGAACCAGGTGCGCCGGGCGAAGGACGGGGCGGTGTTCGTCGAGCTCGGCTGCTACGAGGGCCGCAGCGCCGCCTTCATGGCCGTCGAGATCGCCAACAGCAAAAAAAAAATCGAGTTTCATTGCATCGATCTCTGGAAGAAGGTGCCCTTCGCCGATTTCAAGCGCAACCTTGCGCCGGCCGCTCACCTCATCGCCGGCTGCTACCGCGAGGACAGCGCCAAGGCGGCGCGGCACTTCGCCGATGAAGCGGTCGATTTCGTCTTCGTCGACGCGGGTCATCTGGAGGAGGCGGTGGTGCGCGACATCCGCGCCTGGTGGCCCAAGATAAAGCCGGGCGGGCTCATCGCCGGCGACGATTTCTGGTGGTACCCCAGCACCGACCCCGTGCAGTACACGGTCTGGGCGGGCGTGCAGCGCTGCTTCAAGGATTACGAGGTCATGGTGCGCAACCATTGGGCCATCTGGCATGTTACGAAGACGGCGGCGAACAAGACGCTGCTGGAGGGGTAAGCTGCAGGTTATGGCGATAGAAACAGCGTCGGCAGGGGATCCCCCGCTTCGCCTGAGCGTCCTCGATCAGGCTCCCGTCTCGGAAGGATCGACCGGGGGAGAGGCGCTCGGTAACTCGCTCGATCTCGCGCGCCTTTGCGACCGGCTCGGCTATCACCGCTATTGGCTCGCGGAGCACCACGCCTCGCCCATGCTGGCTTGCGCCAGCCCCGAGGTCATGATCGGCCCCGTGGCTTCCGCCACCACGCGGCTGCGCGTGGGGAGCGGCGGAATCATGCTGCCGCATTACAGTCCCTTCAAGGTGGCCGAGAGCTTCAGCATGCTCGCCGGGCTCTATCCCGGACGAATCGACCTCGCACTCGGCCGCGCGCCGGGCAGCGACCAGCGCACGACGCTCGCCTTGCAGCGCGATCGACGACACCCGGCGCCCGACGACTTCCCCCAGCAGCTCGTCGAGCTCATGGCCTATCTCGACGACCGGATCCCGCCCGAGCATCCCTTCGCCAGCCTCGCGAAGGCGCTGCCGGGCCGCGCGGAAAAGCCGGAGTTATGGCTGCTCGGCTCCTCGCCGCAAAGCGCCATCTGGGCGGCGGAGCTCGGGCTGCCTTACATGTTCGCGGATTTCATCTCGCCCATGGGCGCTCCGATCATGGCGCGCTATCGCGAGGAATTCGCGTCGTCGGAGCGAGCGCGCATGGCGCGGCCCGCGGTCGCGGTCTCCGTCATCTGCGCCGAAAGCGATGCCGAGGCCCGGCGGCTTTCCGCGAGCGCGCGGATGGCCTTCGTGATGCTTCGGGCGGGGCGGCCGATCCCGGTCCCGCCGATCGAAGTGGCCTTGCGCTTCCTCGAGCAGGAGATGGGCTCGCCCGACGCCCTGCCGCGTGGCCGCCGCTACATCCTGGGCTCGCCGGAGACGGTGCGCGACGGCATCGCGAGCGTGGCCCGCGAATATGGCGCCGCGGAAGTGATGATCGTGACGATCACCCACGATCACGGCGCCCGGCGGCGCTCCTACGAATTGGTCGCGGAGGCGTTCGCGCTGGCCGGCGCCTCCTCGGGCGGACCTCGATCGCGATCGGCGGCCGGGGAGACCGCCTGAGACAAAGCGGGCCGCCCCTCCATCGGGGCGGCCCCAATTTTGCGTCCGCTCTCGGGTGAGGAGGCTCAGACGCTGTAATACATCTCGAACTCGGCCGGATGCGGGGTGTGCTCGAAGCGATAGACTTCGCTCCAGCGCAGCTCGAGATAGGAATCGATGAGATCGTCGCTGAACACGTCGCCCTTCTTGAGGAAGGCGCGGTCGGCATCGAGATTCTGCAGCGCCTCGCGCAGCGAGCCGCAGACCGTCGGAACCTGCTTGAGCTCCTCGGGCGGCAGATCGTAGAGGTTCTTGTCGATCGGATCGCCCGGGTTGATCTTGTTCTGGATGCCGTCGAGGCCCGCCATCAGCATCGCCGCGAAGCCGAGATAAGGATTGCATGCCGGGTCGGGGAAGCGCACCTCGACGCGCTTGCCCTTGGGGCTCGAGACGAAGGGGATGCGGCAGGACGCCGAGCGGTTGCGCGCCGAATAGGCGAGCAGCACGGGCGCCTCGAAGCCCGGAATGAGGCGCTTGTAGCTGTTCGTCGTCGGATTGGTGAAGGCGTTGATCGCGCGCGCGTGCTTGATGATGCCGCCGATGTAATGGAGCGCGAGCTCGGAGAGGTCGGCGTAGCCGGAGCCGGCGAAGAGCGGCTTGCCGTCGCGCCAGATCGACTGGTGCGTATGCATGCCCGAGCCGTTGTCGCCATAGATCGGCTTCGGCATGAAAGTCGCTGTCTTGCCATAGGAATGCGCCACCATGGAGACGCAGTATTTGTAGATCTGCATCGCGTCGGCCATCTTGACGAGGGTGCTGAACATGATGCCGAGCTCGTGCTGGCTCGGCGCCACCTCGTGGTGGTGCTTCTCGGTCTTGACGCCCATCGCGGCGATGGCGTCGAGCATCTCGGAGCGCATGTCCTGGCACGCATCGACGGGCGGGACCGGGAAGTAGCCGCCCTTGATCGGCGGCCGGTGGCCCGAATTGCCTTCCTCGTATTTGCGGCCCGAGTTGTAGGGCCCCTCCTCGGAATCGAGATAGACGAAATGCTCGTTCATCGACGACTTGAAGCGCACGTCGTCGAAGACGAAGAACTCCGCCTCGGGACCGAAAAAGGCCGTATCGCCGATGCCGCTCGACTTGAGATAGGCCTCGGCCTTCTTGGCCGTCGAGCGCGGGTCGCGCAAATAGGGCTCGCCCGTCGTCGGCTCGAGCGTGTCGCAGACAAGCACGAGGGTCGGCTGCGCCGTGAAGGGATCAAGGGCGGCGCTCTCGGGATCCGGCATGAGGTTCATGTCCGATTCGTTGATCGCCTTCCATCCGGCGATCGACGAACCGTCGAACATGATGCCCTCCTCGAGGAAGGATTCGTCGAAATTGCTGATGGGATGGCTCAGATGCTGCCATTTCCCGCGCGGGTCGGTGAAGCGGAAGTCCACATACTTGACTTCGTTCTCCTTGATCATATCGAAGATTTTTTTGAATTTTGTCATCGTCGCTTGTCCCTTCTGCATGTCATGGAGATGTTGCCCCGGCATGCTTCGACGAGGCCTGCCGCAACATCTCCGCTGGGTCGCGACCGCCCGTCTCCGCCGGGCGATCGATTTCATCTTCTAGCCCGCTAGATGGCGTCCTTGCCGCGCTCGCCGGTGCGGATGCGGATCGCCTCTTCCACGTTGGTCACGAAAATCTTGCCGTCGCCGATGCGCCCGGTATGGGCCGCCTGCTGGATCGCTTCGATGGCGCGGTCGACGATATTGTCCTCCAGCACCACCTCGATCTTCACCTTGGGCAGGAAATCCACCACATACTCGGCCCCCCGGTACAACTCGGTATGACCCTTCTGCCTCCCGAATCCCTTGGCCTCCGTGACCGTCAGGCCCTGAAGGCCGATCTCATGCAGCGCTTCCTTCACCTCGTCGAGCTTAAACGGCTTGATGATGGCTTCGATCTTTTTCATTGCCGATTGCGTCCCACCTACCCTCGTTGATCCCTACCGCCGCGCAACAAGCGCGCGATACCCCGCCGTAGCACAGGACATGCCAGTCTCACGAGTCCTGCGCGATCAAGCCTTTGCCGCCTTCCCGCCAGGGTCGGCTCGACCATTTTGACACAAGCCTGCTCGCTTTTTAGGTATATGCCCGTTAAATAGGCAATACACTCTTTTTCGTTAGGATTTCCGGCCTTTTTCGGCACTCAAGGGGCTGTTGCCTCGACCGCAAGGCAGGCGCGGATGCGCTCGATCGCGCGTTCGATATTTGCCGTGCTATTGGCGTAGGAAAAGCGCAGGTAGCCCTCGCCATGGCTGCCGAAGCTGGTCCCGGCGAGCGTGGCAACCCCGGCCTTCTCCAAGAGGCGGCGTTGCAGGCTGCGTGAATCCCGGCCGGTTCCCTCGATATTGGGGAAGGCGTAAAAGGCGCCGCCGGGCTCGACGCAGCGGAAGCCTGGAAGCTGATTGAGCGCGCGGACGATAACGCGCCGGCGCTGGTCGAAAGCGCTCACCATCGCGCCGACGCTGTCTTGCGGGCCCGTCAAGGCCGCGAGGCCGGCATATTGCGTCGCCGCGTTGACGCAGGAATGGCAATTGACCGCAAGACGCTCGGCATGGGCGAAGAGGCCGCGTGGCCAAACGCCGTAGCCGATGCGCCATCCGGTCATGGCGTAGGTCTTGCTCCATCCGTCCAACAGGATGACGCGATCGCGGATCGCCTCGTAGCGAAGCAGCGAGACATGCTCGCGTCCGTCATAGAGCATCTGCCCGTAAATCTCGTCGCTCAGCAGCACGACATCGGGATGTCGCGCGAGCCCATCGACCAGACGGTCGAGGACCTCGCGCGGCAGCACCCCGCCGGTCGGATTGGCCGGGCTGTTGAGGATCAGGAGACGGGTGCGCGGCGTGATACGGGCCAGCACCTCCTCGGGCTCGAAGGAGAAGCCGGTCGATTCGTGGAGCGGCACGGGCACCGGCGTCGCGCCGGTGAAGGCGATGGCGGATTCATAGATGGGAAAGCCAGGATTTGGATAGAGGATCTCCGCTCCCGGCTCGCCGAACATGAGGATGGCGAAGAACATCGTAACCTTGCCGCCCGGCACGACGAGCACGTCGGCAGGACTCACTTCGACGTCATGGCGGCGATGAAGGTCCATGGCCACCGCCTCGCGCAAGGGAACGATGCCGGCGGACGGCGTGTAGCCGTGATGGCCGTCGGCCAGCGCCTTGCGTCCGGCCTCGACGATATGGTCGGGCGTGCGGAAATCCGGTTGGCCGATGCCGAGATTGATGATGTCGCGACCCTCCGCCGCCAGCGCTTCGGCGCGTGCCAGCACCTCGAAAGCCGTTTCGGTGCCGAGACGGGCAAGCCCGGCGGCGAGTGTTGGCATGGCGGAGTCCCTCTTCGAATGGGAGCGCGGGGGCGATCAAAGCTATTGAATCTCACTATGCCCGAGCGCCCCGCGGCGGGCAATCGTCGGCCGGCCTGCGCTTGACCCTGCCATCCCGAAGGGGTAGAGACGAGCGGCCTCGCGACCGGGCGGGTGCGATGGCGGGCGTAGCTCAGTTGGTTAGAGCGCCAGATTGTGGATCTGGATGTCGCGGGTTCAAGTCCCGTCGCTCGCCCCACTCTCCACGTCGGATCTCTTCATGCTTCGGGCATCGCCTTGCGCATGAAGTCGATGAAGGCCTTGAGAGGCGCCGGCATCTGGCGGCGGCTGGGATAGAAGATATGGTAGCCGGCATAGCTCGGCGCCCAATCTTCCAAGAGCGGCACCAATCTTCCTTCCGCGATATGGCGCGCGACGAAGGTTTCGAGCATATAGCCGATGCCGACGCCTTCGAGCGCGGCGCAGAGCAGGATATCGACGTCGTTGGTGACGAGGCTGCCCTCGACCGACACCTCGATCTTCTCGCCATCCTTGGCGAACTCCCAGCGCGCCGGGCCGCCGGCCCAGAGGAAGCGGATGCAATTATGGCCATGCAGATCTTGCGGCATCTCGGGTGCCGGATGTCGCGTGAGATAGTCCGGCGAGGCGACGGCGAGAGACTCGCGATTCGGGGCTGATGCGCACTGCGATCATGTCCCGCTCGAGCCACTTGCCGCTCCTAATTCCCGCATCGAACCGGCCGCTGACGATGTCCACCAGCTCGTCCTCGACCCTCAGATCGAGAATGATCTCGGGATATTCGGCGAGGAATCGACTTAATACGGGAACCACCAAAAGGTTCGCGGCGATGCTCCCCATGCTGAGCCGCAGGGTGCCCGCCGGCTTCTCGCGAAAGCGGTTGATCGCCTCCACTGCCGCGCCGAGCTCCTCGAGCGCGGGGCGCACCTGGGCCAGCAATCGCTCCCCCGCCTCGGTCAGCGAGACGCTGCGCGTCGTGCGGTTCAGAAGCCTCACGCCGAGCCGCTCCTCGAGCGCACGCATGGTCTGGCTTATGGTCGAGGTCGAGAGGCCGAGCGCCGCCGCCGCCTTCACGAAACTGCTGCGATCCGCGATAGCGACGAAGGCCGCCAGCTCGGCGAATTCGGCTCCACGCATTCTTTGCACACCGGCTGAGGAATGCTCCCCGATAATCATAGGATTTTACGGCAATGTCCACGCCGTCGCGCTCCTCGCTCGCATCGACGCGACGGTGCCGCCGCTGCCGGGCTCAGTTACGCAGGTTCGCCGGCGTGCTGGGTGGGCTCATATAGAGGATGACGTCGATCACCGCCGACGGTCCGGGAACATTGGGCGGCAGGGGCTCGAACGGCGCGCTGTTCTGGATCGCATCCATGCCGGCCCGGTCGAGGGCCACTGAATCGGACGACTGCACCAGGCGAAGCTGGAGCATCCAGCCCTGGCGACTGATGACCACTACATATCTGGCGACCCCGGCGGCGCCTCGCGCGGCTTGCGGATAGATGATGTTGCTGACGATAAGGTCGCGCAGCGCGTTGAGATAGCGATCGCCGCCGCCCTGGCCGCGCATCTCGCTCTCGACTCGTGCGGGCGCCTTCGATGCGGCTGGGGCGGTCGTCATGGCGGTATTTTCCTCCGTGGGCTTCGCAGGGGTGGAGGGCACGGCGGGGGCTGCCGCCCCGGCTTTCTGCGGCGCGGTGACAGCGGGCGGGGTGGCTTGCGGCGCCGTCCCGGCGGCAGAGGGCGGCAGCTTCACGGCCTGGACGGCACGCGGCGCCTTCGCCGCCGGCGCCTGGGCCTGCGCGGGTTGCGGTTTGGGCTGGAGAGCTGGCTGCGGAGGCGGCGGTGGCGGCGGCTTCGGCAGCTCCAGGACGGGCTCGTCATGCTTGGGCGGGATCGCCTGCCCGGGCAAGAGATCGGGACTGCCGCCCGATTCGCGATGAACAAGCGGGGGCGATTCGACGGCCTCCTTGGGCTCCGGCTTGGGCTCGGGCTTGGCTTCCGGCTTGGGCTCGGTCTTCGGCTCGACCTTCGGCTTGGGCTTGGGCTCGACCTTCGGCTTCGGCAGCTGCACGATCTCGACCGGGATCGAGGGCGGCAAAGGGGGCGCTCGCTCGGCCGCAGGTCCGACGAGAATAGCGGCCAGGATGATGACGTGCAGCAGGAGTGCCAGAAGGGGCGCGACGGTGCGGCGCCAAGGTCCCCAATCGTCGCTGACGACGGCCGGCTGCGCGACGGGCTCGATATAGAGGGCGGCGGCCGCCTCGGAGGCCTCTTCCGCCATGCTCACGGTCGAGCTATCCGGTCCCGCCGTGCGCAACGGTTGGCGCGAGACCCTATGCCTCCGGCTGTTGCCTGCCGCGCATCGCCCATGCCATGATGAACGGCGGCTGTTTCTTCCCAGGTCCCTTTCAGTTTCAGCATGGTTTGACGAGCCGTGGAGCCGGACAACGACTTGCGCCTTTTCCTATTCCGCCGACATTCTAGTCCCGGTCGGCATGGTAGCGCCATGTCGCGCGGCGGGGCGCCCGCATGAGCCGCCATGCCTATCGCGCGCGCCGCGTGCTGGTAACGGGCGGCGCCGGCTTTCTCGGCTCCCATCTTTGCGAGGCGCTGCTCGCGCGGGGCGACGAGGTGCTCTGCGTCGACAATTATTTTACCGGCTCGCGGCCCAACATCGCCCCGCTGCTCGGCAATCCGCGCTTCGAAGCGCTGCGCCACGACGTCACCATGCCCCTCTATGTGGAAGTGGACGAGATCTACAACTTCGCCTGTCCGGCCTCGCCGATCCATTACCAGTTCGATCCCGTGCAGACCATCAAGACCAGCGTGCACGGCGCCATCAACATGCTCGGCTTGGCCAAGCGGCTCGGCGCGCGCATCTGCCAAGCCTCGACCAGCGAGGTCTATGGCGACCCGGTCGAGCATCCCCAACGCGAGAGCTATTGGGGCAATGTCAATCCGCACGGCCACCGCGCCTGCTACGACGAAGGCAAGCGCTGCGCCGAGACCCTGTTCTTCGATTACCACCGCCAGCACGGGCTCGAGATCAAGGTCGGCCGCATTTTCAATACCTACGGGCCGCGCATGCACCCGAGCGACGGCCGCGTCGTATCGAATTTCATCGTCCAGGCGCTGACCGGCCAGCCGATCACGCTTTACGGCGATGGCAGCCAGACGCGGTCGTTCTGCTACGTAGCCGACATGGTCGACGCGTTCCTGCGCCTGATGGACACGGGCGCCGCGGTCACCGGCCCGATCAATCTCGGCAATCCAAGGGAGTTCACCATCAAGGAGCTGGCGGAAGCGGTGGTCGCCATGACCGGCTCGAAATCCGAGCTCGTCTATCGGCCTCTGCCCGAGGACGATCCGAAGCAGCGCTGCCCCGACATCACGCTAGCCCGGGAGACCCTCGGTTGGGAACCGAGCACGCCTTTCGAGGAGGGACTGCGCGCCACGATCGACTATTTCGCCCGGCAGCTCGGCATCGCCGCCAAACGCTGAGCGGCGGCACCGAGGCGCAACGCGCCCGTGGGCTTTTTGCTAGAGCTTGGCGGTGAATTTCAGCATCAGCAGGTCGCGCGAATAATCCTGGCCGAAGGCGTCGGACTGGCGCTTCAGGAAACCGTAGGTCAGCGACACGTCGAAATTCCGGTTCATCAGATATTTGGCGCCGGCGCCCGCGCCGTAGACGATGTCCGTGCGGTCGACGCCCTGGAACTCGAGGCCGGAGACGCTGGCATAGCCCGTCAGCAGGAGGTTGCGCATGAGCTCATGCTCGATCGAGACCTGCCCGAAGCTCAGCACATAGCCGTTGGAGCCGATGAGCACGGATTCCTCGATGGAGCGGTTCACCTGCAGCCGCAGCGAGGTCTGCCGCGTCACGTTCCACAACAGCGACGCGCCGATGACCGGCGCGCTGAGGTCGTTGACGTTCGGACCCTCGTAGAAGCGCTGCGTCCAGCCGAGATAGACTTCGCCGTTGGTGACGGCGCCGAATTTCAGCGCCGTGCCGCCGACGACTTCGTAGCCGGCCGAGGTGGCGTCGACGCCGTTGAGATCCGTGCGGAAATCGTAGAAGCGGTTCGAACTCGGTGGCGCGCACGAACGCCTCGTATTCCGGCTTGAGCTCGTAACCGACGCGGATGGTGGTGTAGTTCTCGGTCCGGTCGCGCCGCACCTCGTCGATGAAGCCGCCGCCGGCGAGACCGACATTGCTGAATTCATAGCGGTCGAAGCCCTCGATGAGGGTCAGATTGAGCCGCGTGAGGCCGCGGTAATATTTGACCTCGGCATGCGTCAGCGTAAACGGGGTCGGCTCGATGCCGAAGATCGCGTCGGGCGAGCCGCGATCCTCGTGCGATTGCTGATAGCTCACCACGCCCGAGAGGTAGGTGTTGTAGTCGATGTCGTGCCGGCCGTTCATCCCGAAGGCATAATTGGCGGTGTCCTCGGTAGTCTGGTTGAAATAGCGTTGGATGTCGGCGGTGCCGAAGAACTCGACCGCATTGACGTTCCAGTCCGATTTCACGTCGATCGTCGGCGATATGACGACGGCGCCGTCGCCTATCCTGTTATGCGGCACATAGTAGACGTTGTCGTCGTAGAGAGCGCCGACCGAGAGGCTCGGATAGATGTAGAAGCTGTCGAGATGCATGCCGAGCGGCTCGAAATCCGGCCGTGGGCGGTCGGCCACGCTTTGCCGCTCGAGATAGGCCTCCGGATCCTGCGGCCGCGGCTGCGCCACGGGGACGGGCGAGGTGGCCTCGAGGCCCGTCGGCTCATATTGGGCATGGGCGGGGCGTCCCAGCGCCAGCATCCCGAATGCCGCGAGGAGAAGGGTGTAAATTCTTGCGGTCTTGCAGGAGGTCGTCTTGCGGGAGGCGCGGGCGAAAAAGCTGGTATGACGCATCGAATAAACCCCCTGATCATAGCGAAACCCGACGCCACGACGCCCTTCGCAGCGGATCCGCCCGGGCCTTTAGGAAGGCCTCTGCAGCTTTTCGTCCATGCCTATTGACCTTCGGCAAAAATGCATAATACAGATTTCTTACCTGTTCCGTTCAAAAATCCGTCATCCATTCATTTGTCACACGAGAATTCGCGCCGATTCTATTGGCGCGCCTACTATTGCGGCTGCAAGGTTAAGATTTGGTGAAGGGCCGCGATCCGGCCGCTCAAAAGGGCGGCGGGCCGATCGTGACGGCGCCATGCCGCTCCTGGCCGAATCGGCTTTGAAACTCCGGAAAGGTGACCGGGCCCGGCAGCATCGGCCAATCCCAATTGCGCGTGGCCACGCCGACCACGTAAAAATGATCCGAGTCGAAGCTGTTGCCGGCACCGGCCATGCCGCTCGCGGCATAGTCGGCGAGTGCGGCGACGGCGAGGCCGTGCGGTCCCGCCATCGCGATCACATTATCGTGTACGCGGCAGCCGGAGACCACTCGCGGGCCATAGGCACCCTCGCCGCGCTGCTGCTCGACGAGGGTGATGCCGTTGCCGCCCTCGGGCACGGCGACTCGGTTGCCGGTCACCTCCACGTCGCGCGAGTTCTGCACCAGGATCTGTGCGCCCCAGCCCCAGACATGGAAGGCGCGGCCGTTGCCACGCGCGATATTGTTGCGAATCACGGCCTTGTAGGAAATCTCGTGCAGAATGCCGGGATCGTCGTTGTTCTCGACTCGGTTGCCCTCATAGAGCGTGTCGATGTCGTCGATGTCCGCCCAGAGGCCGGTGCCGTAATTGTCATGGGCGTAGTTGCCGCGGATAACGGCATGGGAGGAGCGGGTAAACTTCATCCCTCCCACCTCCCAACTGTGTCTAAAGCCGGCCTGGTTGTTGGCGGCGAGCTCGTTGTCCTCGATGAGGAGATTGCTGCCGGAGGCGCTGATGCCGAGCTGGCCGTTATGATGGATGAAGCAATGGGAGATGCGGCCATTGTCGCCGACATTCGACGCCGGCGCCGTGATTGTAGCGCAGCTCGCAATTCTCGATCGCCCAGCCGATGGGCCGGCTCTGGTCGCCGACGGCGCCCATCTGGGCCGGGATGGCGTATTTCTCGATGACGAGGCCCGCGATATGCACGTCCTCGGCCTTGCCGCCGAAGAAGGCGCGGCGCGCGGTGGAAAGCTCGACGAGCTTCCCCGCCGGATCGCTACCGAGATAAAGCCTATGGGCCGCGAAATCGATGAAGAAGCGGCCGGGGACGACATCCTCCTTGCGCAGCACCGGCTCCTGCCGCTGATTGGCGATGAACAAGGTCGTTCGGCAGCTCGCAATGCCGGCCCGGCGCGCAGGCGCCATGGATCTGGCCCTGGACAAGCGTGACGGCCGCGACGAAAAGCGGACCCTCGGGCGCAAAGCCGGTGACGACCTGCGCGCCGCTCAGGATCGCGCCGGGCTCGCCCGCGAAGCTGTCATGGCTCTTGGGCGAGATATCGAGGAGGCGGTAGAGGCCCGGCGCGAAGCGGAAGCTCGTCCCCTCGGGCGCGGCCGCGACGATGGCGGCCACGTCGTCGCCCGGATGGAGCAAGGTCTCGGCCAAGGCTTTGTGGGATGGGCCGGCGGCGGGCAGTTGCGCAAGGAGAAGCGCGGCCGTTAAAAGGAAGGCGCGCGCGCCGCGACCGATGCCGCGCTTGAGGGGCATTCTCGTCATCCGCAAGGGAACCTCGCAGCCATTATGATCGAACGGCCGGCCGAATCCAGCTTGGAGACGCCGCCCAAAGCGCCGGGCAACGCGCCGGCCGGCCGAGTCGCCAGGCTGCGCCGCGCGCTCGCCCCCTCCTTCTGGCCGTTGACCGACCAAGCGATGGTGAGCGCCGCGAATTTCCTCACCAACATCCTCATCGCGCGCGGCCTCGGCCTCTACGAATTCGGGCTCTTCACCCTCGCCTGGTCGGTCGTGCTGTTCGCCGCCGCCTTGCAATATACGCTGATCAGCGCGCCGATGTTCACCATGGCGCCGCGCCACGAGCCGGCGAGCCAGGCCGGCTATTTCGGCGCCGTCGTGGCGCAGGAACTCGCCTTCCTCGCCTTGGCCCTCGCCCTCCTCCTCGCCGGCGCACGGGCGGGATCGCTTGTCTTCGAGCACTGGGCCTTGTCCGCTATGCCCTCGCCCTCGCCGCCGCGGCCGTTGCCTATCTCGCCCAGGAATTCGTCCGCCGCTGCCTCTTCGCGCGCGCGCGGCAGCGCATGGCGCTCCTCTCCGACGCAATCAGCTATCTCGGCCAGATCGCGCTGCTCCTCGTCGCCTTCCGCCATGGCGTGAGGCTCGAGGGCGTGCTCTGGATCAGCGCCGCGACCTCCGCACTGGCGGCGGTCGTCGGCTTGGCCTTCATCGGCCCGCTCGCATGGCGCGCGGGGCAATGGCGTGAGAGCATGACGCAGCATTGGCGCTTCTCGCGCTGGCTCCTCGGCTCGCAGCTCGTTCAATGGGTGTCGAATTATACCTTCCTGCTCGTCACGGGCACGCTACTCGGCGCGGCGGCGGTTGGCGGCATGCGGGCGGCCTGGCTCATGCTGGCGATCAACAATGTGCTCTTCCTCGGCCAGGAGAATTTCCTGCCCATTCGCGCCGCCGAGGTGCTGCATCGCCATGGAAGAAAGGCGCTCAAATCGCTGATGCTTCATTGGACGCTGCTCGGGCTCGCCGTCACGCTCGCCATCTCGCTAGTCGCTGTCGCCGCACCGCAATTCTGGATGACGCTATTCTTCGGCGACGTGATGCTGCCTTATGCCGATCTCGTCTATGGCTACGCGGTGAGCTTTCCGGTGGCCTTCTTGATACTCATGGCAGGCATCGGGCTTCGCACCCTCCACGAGACAAGGGCGATCTTTGCCGCTGGCGCGGTGATCGCGGTGACGGGGTTGGCCATTGCCTATCCAGCAGTGGGGGTATTCCGCCTCTGGGGTGCCGTTATCGGAACTACGGCCTGTCAATTTCTGGGACTCGTCACTATGGTTTGGCAAATCAGGCGAACTTTCGCCAAGTAAACAGAGGACCCATTTGGGCCAGATTGCGCGGCAAATAAATTCCATCTGCCATCGTCTCGGATTTCACGTTTCGAAATACTCGAAAGTGAATTTCAATCTACCCGCTTTTGTCGAATCCGAATTCGTAGAGCTATACGGCAGGCACAGGGGCAAGACCATGGTGGCTTGGAGCGGCCTCTATTCCGCTTACCGTGCGGCCCGCTATGTAGCAACCGCGCATATTAAGGGCGACATCGTCGAATGCGGCGTATGGCGGGGCGGTTGTTCCATCATCATGGCCGAGACGCTCGCCGGTTGCGGCGTAACGGAGACGAAAATTTATATGTATGACACGTTCGAAGGTATGTCAGAGCCTACGGACAAGGACTTTCATATCCAAACAAAAGAACCGGCGACGGCTCTGCTTCGATCATCGCCAAAATCACATCCCATATGGGCCATCTCGCATCTCGCGGAAGTCCGGAAAAACATCGCATCCGCAGCCTATCCGGAACGGAATTTCGTCATCATTAAGGGACGCGTGGAAGATACCATTCCTGCATCGCTCCCCGAGAAAATTGCAATTCTACGCTTGGATACCGATTGGTATGGCTCGACGCGACACGAGCTGATTCACCTGTTTCCACGCTTGGTCCGTGGCGGCGTCCTGATCTGCGACGATTACGGCGTTTGGGCTGGGGCAAGAAAGGCCTTAGATGAATATCTAGCCGACAATGGAATTGCGTTGCTATTGAACAGTGACGCGATTAATGGCGCGGTCACGGCGATCAAGACGTAGATGGCTTTCGCCCTCGCGGGAACGATCCTATGCCAGGTCGTCGGGCTCGCAATGATGGTATTCGGTCTCTGGCGGATTTCCGAACCGGCTCCGAAGCGCGCCACCTAGCTCTCCGCGACACGGCCCTCGAACCCCGTCCGGGCCGATTTGTGCACGGCATAGAGATTGAGCGGGCGGCTCTTTGGAGCGAGCGCGCGCAATCCACCGTTAAACTCGTAGAGACTATAGCCACGAGCTGAGAGAAATTCCTTTATCTCGGCGACATTGTCCGTCGTTTCAATGACGACGACCGATGGCGGCTGATCGAGGAAAAGCCTCTTGGCGCCCAGCAGCACAAGATAATCCGCGCCCTCCACATCTATTTTTAGCAGCCCGACGCGGAGCCCTTTGGGTAACAGATTGTCGAGCGTATTCGTCGGAAGGCTAATTTTCCGGTCTCCTTCTCGCAGCATCGAGCTCTTCGCGCTATCGCGGTTGATATTGAAGGTCGTACTGCCGACGCGGTCGGATAGGCACTCATTCCGTGCCTCGACGTTCGACGCTCCGTTGGTTGCAATATTGTCGCTGAGGATTTCGAACGTGGCGGAGTCCGCCTCGAAAGCGAACACTCTTCCTTGCTGCCCAACGAGGCGCGACGCCAGGATGCTGTGCGTTCCGATATTTGCGCCGACATCGACAAAAACGTCCGATGGTTTCAGATAACTCCGCATAAAGGCAAACAGGTCGTCGGCCTGCTCGTCGAAATAACAGATGAGGCGACCGATTCCATCGAAAGGCCGCGCTTTGATCCGCAAGTCAAAGAGTGAAAGTACGACTGCGTTGCCGCGCCTACGATACCATTCCCAGAGAATGACTCGCGCGCTCACCTGAAATGGATGGCGCCGATATACAGGATGCGAAAAAAGCCATCGAATTTTTTTTAATGGACTCCTCATGTCGAAGTCGAAAGAAATTCTTTGATATATCCTAGGCCCTTGCGAATCTGACACCGCCAAAGCAATCGTCGGGAATCGGAGCGCGCAAATGGATAAGCTGCGGCGAATATGATGATTCTTGCCGTAGATTTGCAGAGGTCGAACAACCTCGTCTTCCACCCGGCGCGAATGCGCGCTCGCGAGACGCCCAGAAAAAAATGGAGATTCTAGAATCGATGCCTCATTGAGTCGTTCGGGGTGCACGTAATGCTCTACCCTCATAGCCGGTACATATAAGAGATCGCCGCCGTCCTTTAGCACCGACACGAAGACCTCCTCTTCTTCTCCACTCATCAAATTGAGGCCGCGCCGCCCGAGCCTCTCGGAAAAGCGGCGTCTAAGAAACACCGACCGCCGAAAGGCCATGTTCGCGCCCACGGGATAATGGCGCCGAGGGAATTTTCTGACGGCATTACCGCCGAAACTAAGCGTCGCATAGCAATTGGAAATGGGCGGACGAAACCAGGATGGCGCCGGTACCTCGAGGAGGGGCAAGATTTCACCCCCTATGCCCGCCGCAATCGGATATTGCGCAAACGCACCCAAACAGCTCGAGAGCCAACCTGGGGACGGCACGGCGTCATCGTCGAGAAAAATCAGAATTTCCCCCTGCGCCGCGTCGAGGCCTCGGTTTCTGGCAAGAGACAAACCTGGCTTGGGTTCGAAAAAATATCGAAGGACAGCTCGGGGGGGAACCTTGTCAGCATAGCGTTGGACGACATCTCGGGTCGAATCCGTCGATCCGTTGTCAATGACAAGAACCTCACCGGGGAGCTGCGCACTCCCGAGTTCTCGCATGACAGCGGTCAAGCAGCGGGCAAGAAGGTTCGCGCAATTCAACGTGCAGATAATTATCGTGTAGCGAATTTGTAGGGCAACTTCACTGGCTTGCGTCATACCATTCTGGTAAGAGAGGGCATCTCGGCTTCCGCTCTCGCGCATCACGACGTGATCGGGTTGCCTCGAAAACTGGTTCAATTAAGTTCAAAGCGACCCATTTGCGATGACCCTGTGGTCATGGCCGAGGTCTGCTGTCGTCGCCATGACATGACACGAGATCATCAGGTGTTTGCCGTTTCCTCGAAAAGGACCGGATCCTGATTCAGCAGGCGGGTGACGGCGATGCCTATTCCGAAAATTGTCCAGAACCAAATGCCGAGCATCGGGCCTTCGAGAGTGACATCGGTCGCTGCGACGACCATGATCGCCATCCAATAGGTCAGAAGGAATGTCAACAATCCAATTGCAACCGGGCGACCCGCTCTTCGGGCGAGGAAGAGCCACTTCAGCATCTCCAGCAGCCACGCGACCTGCAGAACGACCCAGAGAGCGAAACCGGGCACGCCGGCACGGGCGAGGAAAGTGAGGTGCGAATTATGCGGACTCCGCAACGGCGCGCCTTCCTCCTTGTCATGGGTAACGTCGATGATCCCGTCACTATCGGCCAAATTGATGCCGTAGCCTTTGCCGATCAGGAAATAGGGACCATGGACCGTATAGTCGATGATCTTGTCCCACCATTCCTGCCGCCAAGCGCGGGTGCCGTCGACGGCCGCGACACCCGTCTTTTCAAAAACGCTGGCGACATTAACGAACAATTGCTCAACGCTGACGGTCGCGCTCGCTGTTGGCTACGTCTACCTTCAAGCCCAAGAGCACGGCAATGACCGCTCCGAGCCCCAGAATGCCGAGCACCGGACGGCTCCGGCGGATCGAGGCAGGGTTCGCCATGCAAAGCGTCACGGCTCCCATGAAGAATGCGAGCATCGCTCCTCGATTTTGCGTCGCCACGAGAAGCACATCCGCTCCCACCATGACCCACCAGATGAAGGAAACGCGCATGAAACCGCAGGACGCGAAGGCGACCATGGCGACGATGTGGGTCAAGCCCTCTCCGCTCTTGAAAGGGAGCGCTTCCGGAACGTCCGCCTCGAGCGCCCAGATGCTTCCGGCAAACAATATAGGCAGCAGAAATGGAAAGATGCGCGCGAACCAGCGGTAATACCTCACCAGCGAAACGAGATTCTGCGGCTGCGCGATCAGGAAACATGAGACTATGACGGCATAGAAGGAGTACCCCCAGATCGCGCCGTCGCGGAGCGCGAGCAATCCATATCTGTGGATATAAGGAAGCGTCTGCGATGCGTTCCACAGGATGAAGAACGCCCATATCAAGGCCACCGGTGATTCGAAAAATGCGAGGAAGGTTCCATTGAGCAGCAGAAGCAGCAATCCGAAGATGAGAACCAATTCGCCGACATAAAGGCCGGTGTCCTCGCTCAACGGAATGCCGATATGGGCGCCAACGCGGCTCAGCAGCGCATAAAGGAGCAAAATCGCAGCAAGGGAACCGAAGAAAATGGACTCCCCTGTCCGTGGGATACCCGATGATCGCCAAGTTGGCGAGAAATTCGATTCGGTCATAAAGCGTCCAGGTGGCGAGCCTTACCACAGGCGTCCGAGCCTAGCGCGAAACCCCTTCCCAGGCTATCGTGATTTCTCCTTCAGCATCAACCCTTTACAAATTGGCCTCCGCGGATTGGCGCAAAATGTTCGTTGGAAGACCAATGATCGCGCAACGCGGCAACGCATTGATCAGAGAGCGATCGTGAATGCCCCGCCCCCGTAAGCGTGTCCTTGTGTCAGCATTCTCCTTCTCTCCATATCACGGGTCGGAGCCTGGTATTGGCTGGAACATCGTTTCGCGCCTGGCCGCGTACCACAATGTGACGGCGCTTTGTCATCCGTGGAGTCGCCGGGAATACGAGCGCTATGTGGAAGACCACGGACCGATCCCAGGCCTGTCAATATGTTTCGTTGCCCCTCCTCGTCTTTCTCGCTGGTTTCAGCGTGCTCATGTCTCGCTGGCGACTCCCCTTTATTTCGTTGGCTATGCCGCATGGCAACGCGCCGCGCTCGGCGAGGCCATTCGCCTTCGCAGACGACAGCCATTCGAGATAGTGCATCATCTCACGATCACCGGCTTCCGCGAGCCGGGTTATCTTTGGAAGATGGGAATACCATTCGTATGGGGACCCGTCGCGGGCGCCGCCGACATACCCTGGTCGTACCTGCGAGCTTTCGGTTGGCGCGATTGCCTTTTCTACGGCCTGAAAAATCTCGTGAACGGAATTCATAAGCGAACGAAGTATCGCAGCAAGCGTGCCGCCCGGACCGCCAAGCATGTCTTCGTCGTCGGCAAGGAGAACCAGGCCCTCGTCACCGGGCGCTGGGGCGTGCCTTCGCAGATCATGCTTGATACCGGCTCGACGCCTGAAATGGGAAAGTTGCGGCGCTTCGACGGAAGCAGAGCGTTACGCCTTGTTTGGAGCGGCTTGCATGTCGGCCGCAAGGCCATGCCGCTGCTGCTCTATGCCTTGGCCGAGCTGGGCGCAGAACTTGTGCATACCCGAATTCGACTGAGCGTCCTGGGCAGCGGCCGAGAGACCCTCGCTTGGCAGGCGCTCGCGCGTGGATTGGGCCTCGAATCTTGCATCGAATGGAAGGGACAGCTATCACGCTCGGAAGCGCTTGCCGAGATGGACCAGGCGCATATCTTTGCCTTCACCAGCGTGCAGGAAGGGGCCTCGACCGTCGTCATGGAAGCGCTTTCGCTTGGATTGCCCGTCATCTGCCATGATGCCTGCGGCATGGGAATCGCCGTGGATGAACGCTGCGGCATCAAGGTTCCCATGCTCGGACCGCGCAAAAGCATCCATGGCTTCGCCGCGTCAATTCAATCATTTCTCGACGATCCTGCACTCGTCGAAAGATTGTCAAAGGGGGCGTTGCGGCGAGCGGAGGAGCTGAGCTGGGATCGCAAGGTCGACGAAATCGCGAGCGTCTATGACGCCGTGCTGAACGGCAGTTCGAGCGGAGCCTCGAGTGGCGCTGCGAATCGCCCGAATCCATAACCATTACCGCCAAGCCGGCGGCGAGGACCAGACGGTCGCCAGCGAAGTGGCGATGCTGCGCGCCCATGGCCATTTCGTGCTCGAATGCACCCGGCATAACGATGCGGTTCCGGATCGCGGCCTCGCCCGCCGCATCGGCCTCGGCGTGAACGCCATCTGGAACCGGGGCGCCTATCGCGAGCTGAAGCGCGAGCTCGCCGAGAACCGCATCGACATCGCGCATTTCCACAACACCATGCCGCTCTACTCGCCGCTCGCCTATTACGCGGCGCGCGATCTCGGCATTCCCGTGGTGCAGACGCTCCATAACTGGCGCTTCTTCTGCCCGGGCGCGACCTTCTTCCGCGACGGCCATGTCTGCGAGGATTGCTTGGGCAAGCGCTTCGCCATCGATGCCGTGCTGCATCGTTGCTATCGCGGCAGCCGGCTCGGCAGCCTGACGCAAGCGCTCAATATCTCCGTGCACAACGCGATCGGCACCTTCAGCGAGGTCGTCGACGCCTATATCTGCATGACCGAGTTCTCGCGGCGCAAGGCGATCGAGGGCGGTTTGCCCGCGGCGCTGCTTCACGTGAAACCGCATTTCGTCGATCCCGATCCCGGCCTCGGCGCGGGCGACGGCGATTTCGCTCTCTTCGTCTCGCGCCTCTCGGCCGAGAAGGGCATTCCCACGCTGCTGCGCGGCTGGCGGCTCGCGCGGCCGGGCATGGCTCTCAAGATCGTCGGGCGGGGGCCGGAAAACGGCCTGGTGGAGGAGGCCTGCCGCGAAGATGCCAGCATCGAATGGCTCGGCGAGCGTCCCCATGAGGAGGTCATGACGCTGCTCGGCGCGGCGCGTTGCGTCGTCTTTCCCTCCGAATGCTACGAGACCTTCGGCCGCGTCGTCATCGAGGCCTTCGCGCGCGGCACGCCCGTGATCGCGTCGGACATCGGCGGCAATCCCGAGCTGGTCGCCCATGAGGAGAACGGCTTGTTGTTCAAGACCGGCGACGCCCAGAGCCTGGCCGCGCAGCTGCAACGCTTCGCCGGCAGGCGCGCCGCCCGGCATGCGCGAGGCCGCCCGCCGCGCCTATCTCGAGAAATATTCCGAGGCGGCGAACTATCTCCGCCATATGGAAATCTATCGTCAGGCCGAGCTGCGGCGCGGCAGCGCGGCGGCCTAGGTCCCGTTTTTCGGAAACCGCCTGAGCCCCAGGCGCTGCGCCAGCAAGAGCGCCAGGAAGCTCGGATTGTTGCGCAGATAGCGCCCCGCCAGGCGCCGCGGCTCCATCGCCATGCGGAAGGCCCATTCGAGCCCCATCCGCTGCAGGCGCGCGGGCGCCTGGCGCACCAGCCCGGCATGGAAGTCGAAGGCCGCGCCCACGCCGATCAACGCAGGCGCCGCGAGCCGCGCGCGATGGTTCGCCATCCAGAGCTCCTGCTTGGGCGTCGAGAGCCCCACCCAGACGATGTCGGCGCCGCTCTCGTCGATGGCGTCGATCGCCCTTTGCTCCTCCGCGGCACCGGCCGGCCGGAACGGCGGCGCATAAGCGCCAGCGATCTCGGCGCGCGGGAAGCGCTCGGCCAGGCGTGCGCGCAGCCGCGCGAGTGTCTCGGGCGCGCCGCCGTAGAGATAATGGCGTAGCCTTCCGTCTCCGAGCGCGCGAGGAGCGCCAGCATGAGATCGGGACCATAGACGCGGCCGACGTCCGCGAAGCCCGCCTCCTTGAGGAGCCAGACGAGCGGCATGCCGTCGGGCACGGTGAGCCCCGCCTCGTTATGCGCGCGCCGCACGGCTTCGTCGCGCACCGCCTCCATCACGCCATGCACGCCGGTGACGCAGACATAGTCGCGGCGGCGCTTGGCGATCCAGCCCTCGAGGATAGCCACCACGCGCGGGATGTCGACCGCGCTGACCTCGAGCCCGAGAACATCCAGCCGCTCGACCTCGCCCGCCATGGCCGGCGGCTCAATAGGCGTTGCGGCGATCGACGAATGCCTTGAGGCTCAGACACAGGATCTTGATGTCGAGCCCGATCGACCAGTTGTCGATGTAGTAAAGATCATGCAGCACGCGCTGGCGCGCCTTCTCCGGCGAGTCGACCTCGCCGCGCAGGCCGTTGACCTGGGCCCAGCCCGTCATGCCGGGCTTCACCCGGTGGCGGCGCGGATAGTCGCCCACCACGTCGTCATAAAGCCGGTTCTCGACGCGCATGCCGAGGGGATGGGCGCGCGGGCCGACGAGCGACATCTCGCCCTTCAGCACGTTGAAAAGCTGGGGGAACTCGTCGAGGCTGAAGGCGCGCAGGATGCGACCGACGCGCGTCACCCGCGGATCGCCGCGCACGGTCGCGCGCGCCCCAACCGCGTCGGCCTGGTCGACATACATGGTGCGGAACTTCAGCACGCGGATGGCGCGATTGTCGTAGCCGAAACGCTCCTGGACGAAGAAGACGGGGCCGCGGCTGTCCCATTTGACGAGGAGTGCTATCGCCGCCATGACCGGCGCGAGGAGCAGCAGCAGCGCCGCGCCGACGAGCTTGTCCTCGAGCCATTTCGCCACCGCGTTCCAATGCTTGAGCGGCCGGTCGGCCAGCTTGATCGCCGGCACGCCGCCGATATAGCTGATCCCGCAAACCGGGAAGGCCGCCTGCATCGCCTCCGCGCTCAAGCGCAGGTCGACCGGCAGCACGATGAATTTCTGCACCAGACGGCCGATCGTTTCGACCTGGTCCAAGGGCAGCGCGATGACGATCTCGTCGATCGGGCGGCGGCGGGCGAGCCTCATGAGCTCGTCCGCGCCGTCGGGCACGTCGCGGCCGACCCCCGACTCGGGCGCGAACAGCCCGACGATCGCGATGCTCGACTCGGCCGCCTGGAGCTTCGCGATGAGTCGCGCCGCGGGCTCGCCGCTGCCGACGATCGCCACGGTCTTGACCAGCTTGCCCTCGCGCGTCCAGATCCCGATCATCGACCAGAGGGCGACGCGCTCCGCGGCGACGATGCCTATGGCCGAGGCGGCCCAGAGCAGCGCCCAGCCGCGCGAGTAATTGTCGGATACTTTGAGGACGAAGCCGGCGAGCAGGAAAAGCAGCAGGACGGCGCCCCAGACGCCGACGCTGCGCTCGAGCTGCCAGTCGAGACTCGAGAAGCGCGCGAAGACATAGCCGCCCGCGATCTGAAAGCCCAGCACGAAGAGCAAGGCGCCGAGCAGCGCCGCCGTCAAATAGTTCATGAATATATCGGTGCCGCCAAGCACGTTGGTGACGTAAATCCCGTAGGCCGCGAGCCCGGCACCGAAAATGGCGCAGAAATCAAATGCCTTGGTAAGCCCCACGACGATCTCGGGCGAGATATTATTCCGTTTGCGGCGAGTCTCGAAAGAATACACGCCCTCGCGGGGGTCGTCCTCGACATATTCCCGCGGCTTCGCCATCAGCAATGCCTGAATTCGTTGCGCAATGGCCCTCCGTTGCTCGATTACGTCCTGAGCAGTTTTAGTTTCTTACGCAACCCCATGCGCCATGCTGCCACCCGATGGGGCGAACGTCAATCAAACGACATCCTTAACAACAATGACCACGCTCCGCTGGCGCCGCGCTTGCCTCCCGCCGGGACAGCCCCTCATACTGCCGGTGGGACCATGCCGCTCCTTGCCGACACAGCGCCACAGCAGACCGCGCAAGCGAACCGTCGCGGCGGGATGGTTTTCTACGCCTTCGCGGCGATTCTCGCCCTCGCACCGCTGCCCTTGGGCGCGGCACGGCCGTTGGCGTGGGACGTGCTGGCGCTTCTGGTGGCGCTGCTCCTCCTCGCGAGCCTGCCGTTGGCCGCCGCGCTCCATGAGCGGCAGCGCGCGCTCATCGGCCCCGCCTTGCTGCTTCTTGCCGTGGGCTTGTTCGTGCTGGTGCAGATCGCCGATTGGACACCGGCCTCCTGGCAAAACCCTCTCTGGGACGAGGCGCGCGAAAGCCTGCAGCGGAAACTCGCGGGCTCGATCGCGGTCGACCGCCAAGCGGCGCTCGTCCATCTCCTGCGCATTCTGAGCTATGCCGGCTGCTTTTATCTCGCCTTCCTATTCGCCATCGACGCGCGACGCGCGGCTGCCATCCTGACGATCGTGGGAATCTCCGGCGGCGTCTATGCCGGCTACGGGTTGATCGCCTATTGGGCGGGGAATCACTACCTGCTCTGGATGCCGAAATGGGCCTATCCCGACGACCTCACCGGCCCCTTCGTCAATCGCAATTCCTTCGCCACCTATCTTGGGCTCTGCGCGGTGGCGCTCGTCTGCCGGCTTCTGCACGGCTTCAAGGACCTGCATCTTTTCGGCGGCTGGCGGACGCGTCTCGCCTCGCTCATCGAATTCCTGAGCGGCCGCGCCTGGCTGATCGCCGGCCTCTTCCTCGTCGCCACGGCGCTTTTTCTCACCCATTCGCGCGGCGGATTCCTGTCGATGCTGGCCGGGCTGGCGACGCTCGCCGCCGCCGCCGCCATGGCGCCGAGCCTACGCGGCCTCAAGCCCCTGAGATGGATTGCCCTCCTGACCGTCCTGGTCGCGCTCGCCTTCCTCGTCAGCGGCGGACCGGCCATCAGCCGCGTTCTGGGAACCAACATCGACGGCGAGGAGCGGCTTGCGGTCTACCGGCAGGTGCTGAATGCGATCGGCGATTACCCGCTGTTCGGCACCGGTTTCGGATCGTTTTCCTCGATCTTTCCCATCTACCGGACCCCCGATATCCTGAATCTCTACGATCTGGCCCATAATGACTATCTCGAGAATTTGCTCGAGCTGGGGATTCCAGCCGCTCTTTGCCTGTTCGCGGCGCTAGCCTGGCTTACGGTCCTCTGCATTCGCGGCGTAAGATTGCGACGTCGCGACGCCATTTTTTCCTGCGCCGGTGTCGCCGCGTCCGCGCTCGTCGCCGTCAACTCAGCCGTCGATTTCAGCCTGCAGATCCCGGCCGTCACGGTTACCTATATGGCTATTCTCGGAATTGCGGTCGCCCAGTGCGAATCCTCGCGTGCCCATGGCGCCACGACGCTCAATGCTGAGCGGCAAGGGCCTTCTCGAACGCGTCCAGCCGTACCGGGTCCGTCGTAAGGGCATTCTTGAGCGCGGAGGCGGAGTTTCCCTCCCGCGCGATCGCCAAGATCGCGGAGGGGTTTTGATCCCAAGCGAGGCGAACCTGATTCGCCCATAAGGCGCGGTCGTCCTCGCTCAGCACCAACAAGAGCTGCAAGCCGAGCGCCGAGCGCCACAGGGTCAAGCCCGGCTCATCGCCGGCGAAGAGCATGGAGGCGCGGAGCGCGCGCCGCGCGAGATCCAAATTCCCAAGCGTAAGCTGCGCCTCGGCCAGGGCCGCCCAGGCAAAGGCGTCGCCGGGCGCACGCGCGAGACCCGCATCGAGATCGCCCACCGCATCGGCAAGCTCCGTGCCATGCAAAACGGCACCGGAGTCGGGCGTCAAGCCGAGACGAAGATGGAGAATGCCAGCGCGAATCCTGGCGCGCGGATCGCCGAGCCAACCGTCGATTTTCTCGAGCAGCAACGCGTTTGCATCGGCGATGGAGGGTGACGCCGGCGCCGTTTTCCCCGTCACGTCATCGGCTTCGTCGATCGAGAGGCGAAATATCGAATCGGCTGTTTGCGGAATGCCCAGGGCCAGGATGGCAAGCGCCAAGATCGCGGGAATCGGCCAAAGCTTGAATGTCGAAAGCCTCGGCACGACTCAGCTTTGGCCGTAGCTGTCGTAATATTTTCGGTAGTAGCCGTAGTAATATCCGGGATCGCCATAGCCATAGGTCGCGTGGCGGCGGAAATCGACGCGCGTCAGCACGGCGCCGGCCAAATGGTCGCCGATCGCGTTGAAGGTCTTGAGGGCGCCAAGCACCACGGGACGCGGCGTCTTCGCCCAGCGCACCAGGAACATGGTGGTGTCGGCCGCGTGCGACAGCACGAGCGAATCGGAGACCGCCAAAGTCGGCGGCGTGTCGAGCACGATCAGGTCGTAATGATCGCGCAGCGTATCAAGCAGCGCCTTCATATGCTTGGAACCCAGCAGGTCCTGCGGGTTGGGCGTGCCCGAGGGGGACGGGATGTAATGCATCCCCGACCTCTCGTCGATCTTGATCACCTTACTGCGGTCGGCGCCCACGTCGAACAGCGTCACGAGGCCGGGCCGAGATTCGGCGTTGAGCAGCTTGGCGACAGAGGGACGCCGCAAGTCGCAATCGATAAGCAGCGACCTGCCGCCCGAGACGGCTACGCTGCGCGCGAGGGAAAGGGCAAAGACGGTCTTCCCCTCGTCCGGCAGCGCCGAGGTCACCGCCACGATCTTCGGAGGGTCGTCCACGCCCGAATAGCGCAAGGCCGTGCGTATGGAGCGTATCGCCTCGGCGTAGGGCGCTACGGGATGGGTCAGCACCACATCTTGCGGCGGCTCGCCCATGCCTAGATTGGGAGTTAGTCCCAGCACGGGCAGTCGAGCGATCTTCTCGAACTGCTCGCCGGTGCGAAAACCATTGTCGAGCCGCTCGACGCTGAAGGCGACGAAGACGCCGATGATCAACGATCCCACGAAGGCGGCGCCGACGAGGGGGGCACGCCTTGGAAAAGACGGAGCATTCGGCGCATTGGCATAGGCGATCACGCGCGCATCGGGCTGCTGAATGTCCTCCTGCGCCGAGGTTTCCTTGAAGCGATTGAGGAAATTCTGGTAGAGCGTCCGATTGGCGTCCGATTCGCGCTCGAGCTGGCGGAGCTCGACATCCGCCTGGTCCTGATGCACAGCCGTATTCTGCAGCGCGGCGAGACTCGATCGCAGCGAGGTCTCCTTGGCGCGCGCCGCCTCTACCTCGCCGGCCATGCCGTGCACGACCTTGTCGATCTCGTTTTGGATCTTGTTCGTCAGATCGCGCTGCTGTGCCTTTACGTTGACGATCGCGGGATGAGCCGGCTTGTAGCGGGATTCGAGGTCCGCCTGCTTCTGCGCCAGCTCGGACTCCTGCTCGCGCAAATGCTGGATAAGAGGCGAAGCAAGCACCTGCGCGGCGGCCGACACCCCGCCCGAGCGAAGCTGATCCTGAACCTGCCGCAGGTTGGATTCCTTCTGCGCGCGGTCGGCGGACGCCAGAATGAGTTGCGAATTCAGCTCCGCGATCTGCTGCGCGTTCACCGTCTCGCCTTTCGCAAGGGTGAGGCCGTGCTGAGCGCGAAAGAGCTCGACCGCGCGGTCCGATTCCTGCGCTTTCTCCTTGAGGTCGGTCAGATGCAGATTGAGCCAGTTGTTCGCGCGCTGGACCGCCTGGAATTTCGCCTCCAGCTGCGTGTCGAGATAGGCGTCGGCGTAGGCGTTCGCCAAGGTCGCAGCAAGCTTCGGATTCTCCGATTCGACGCGTATTTTCAGGACGTAGGAGCGCCCGTCATTGGCGATATCGGTGCGATCCTCCAATTTCCGCATCGTTCTCAGCAAATCGGCCCGCGCGGGATCGAGCTGCGCGTAGGAGTTTGACGACGCGAGCCCGAAAAGCTGCGCGAATTGGTCGCTCAGCCATCGGATCGGCTTGAACAGCATCTCGGTGCCCGTGGGCTTCTCGAGACGTGAATTGAATTCCGGTACCGAGGTGAGGTTGGCATTCTTGACGACCTGTTCGGCGATGAGGGGCGACTTGAGCACCTCGACCTCGCTGCGGACCACAGCGGTGTCGGCCGGCAGTCCCGAAAGGACCGCCTGCATGTCGACGACCTGCGTCTTGCGCGGCTCGAGGATAACCGCCAATTCCCCCGTATAACGCTGCGTGATCTCGAAGACGACGGCAGCGCTGATCGCGGTCAGGAGCACGACGCAGGCGGCGACGATGCGCCAGCGGCGACGCAGGATGCTCAGGGTCGCGCCGAGGTCGGCGCCGCGCTCCGCCTTCTCGGCGATGGCGCTGGAGAAGGAGACTGGCTTTTTGGCGCCGACGCTTGGCGTCAATGGCGGTTTGATATCGGAGCCTTCCATGCGCCTCGTATGGCCTCCTTGGGCGAAGCAGCGGGTCCGTCCAGCGTCCTCCGAGTCGTGCGAATCGCATTCACCAGATCCGCTCGGGGACCCGGATGATGTCCCCCGGCAGAACGACCGCGTTCTCATCGATACGCTGCTCGCCGGCGGAGGGATCGTTGGCTCGCTTAATAACGATGCCACCGGTATCCGCCCGCGGCGTGTAGCCGCCGGCAAGAGCGACCGCGTTCAGCACGGTCATGCCCACGACATAAGGATAGCTGTTGGGGGCCCTGACCTCGCCGAGGATGAAGAAGGGACGATAGTTCAGCACCTCGACGTTGACACGCGGATTCTTGAGATAATCTTTGGCGTAGAGCGCGGTAATGTCGTCCTCGACCTCGCTGATCGTCCTGCCGCCAACTCGCACCGGGCCGATAAGCGGCAACGCTATGTTCCCCTGGTCGTTGACGTCGAAGATGCCGGAGAGGTCCTTCTCGTCGAACACCGTCACCCGCAGCTTGTCGCCGGCGCCGAGTCGGTAAGCCGAAAGCTCGGCAGCCTGGACGGGTATGAGAAGGAAAAGATGAAAAAGGACGGCGGTCAACAGAAAGGGACGTAACGCTCGCATCGAAGGCGACCCAAATTTATCGGAGCAGCGGCGCGGCCGAGCCGCGCTTCTGGAATTGTAGCGGCATTTTCAAATCGGCGTGAGTCCGATCGTTCCGCTGCGCGGCGCGAGGCCGAACTCGGCGCACGCTTGAACGCCATGATGCGCCGCGTTGGGCAGCCGGGGCTGGCCGCGACGGTCGGCCACAAGACATCGAGGCTTCAAGCCGGCAACGCCGAATTCAATTCCTGCGTCCAGGACCTTTGGTATCGCCTTCCTGATTCGTGCGCTTAGCGAGGGCTTGCCGGAACCGGCGCATAAATCAAGGACTGATAAAACAGGAAGGCGAATTGGTAAGGCCGATGATTGATGTCTCTCATCAGCAATGCAATTTGCTCCGCAGCTTGCGGAACGGCCGCCTTCACCGCCGCGACGATTGCATCGGTCTGCGCTTCCCGCTCGTCGAACGGCAGGCTGGAAATCGCCGCGAGCAATATGATCGCCGCCTTTCCTGGCGCGGCCTTCGCCGCGGCCACGGCGATCTGCACGACGGCTCCCGGATCGGCTTTGACGGCCGCAGAGACGATCGCCGCCGCCTCGCCCGGGTCCTTGGCCACGGCGGCTGCAACCAGCGCGGCCAAGGCGGTGGGATTGCCAGCGGCCTGATCGATCGCCTGCTGCAGGCTCGCAGGAATTGGCGCGGCTTGTGCCAAAGGAGCCGCAACGGCCAAGCCTAACCCGACGACAAGCGCTCCAAGAAGCTGACGAAGCCGATCCATGGCCTTGGCCTTTCCCAAGAACTCGCGCACAGACTTTGGTTCAGATTGGTCGCGGGTCGGAAAAAAGTCAATCAGCGATTGCAGTTAATATTGTGTTTTGAAATTTCGGCAGGCTGTCTACGGCGCTGCGCCGCAGCATGCCTCGGCTCCTCCTGGACTAAGAACCAGCGCGTCATCATCGCGCCTCCCAAAGCCGCGCAGGCCTGTAGGTGGGCGGCCGTACTACCAGGAATCGCCCCGGCATCCGCCAAAAATCTAATTCGGACTCGCTTAGCCCGTCGGTTCTGGTAATGCTCTAGTAATGTTTCCGACACATGATCGCCTTGGGGTGCCAGGAATGAAGACTATCGGCGTAAATGTCGTTGCTGTGCTCGCTCTGATCGCCGGGCTCAACCTGCTCTCCACTATCTCGTTGATCGGCTTTTTCGAGGCTGCCGGCGCCCTAGGAAAGGGACCCGGCAACGATCCACGCGCAAATCTGCCCAACTACAAGGGGCGGGAGCGCGAGATTCAGCAATATTTCAAAGATAGTGAAAGGGCCGAAATCGAATATGTTCCCTATGTCGGATGGCGCGACAAGCCCTATGCGTCCGCGACGGTCAATATCGACAAACTTGGGCGCCGCTATGATCCCGAACAGCCGGAGCGTCCCGCTCTCGTCGCTTTTCTTGGCGGCTCGGTCGTCTGGGGAACGGGAGAGGTGGACAAGAACACGATCCCGGCGCTGTTCACCGCGATAACCGGCCGTGGCGCATTGAACGAGGGCGAGACGGGCTTCAACAGTCGGCAAACTCTTGATCTCCTCCTCTCTCGCACGACCCAAGGCTATGATGTAAAAACCGTGGTGGATTTTGGCGGCGTAAATGACGTAGTGGCTGGATGCGACCGTGATCTTGGTGTTGATGCCACGGTTCAAGACGCCCAAATACGTGATATTTTCGAAAACGACATGAAATACAAAGGAGTACTTCCAGACGCCACAGGGCATTTTCTGCCGCGCCAAAATTATTGGCGCTTGTTGCTGGCCAACTTGATGCCGACAGCCATGCTGGCCGAAGATGTCCGCGGGCGGCTCGGCCGCGCGTCGGCGTTGAAGAGCGCGGGCGCCGACCAGCCCGCCGATGAATTGCCGAGCCGGTTCGTCTGCGACAAGGACCGCGCCCGCGCAGACGCCGTGGTCGACGCCCTATTGCGCAATTGGTCGACCGCCCGGATGGTCGCCGAGGCTCACGGGCTGAAATTCCTCGCCGTTCTGGAGCCCACTGCCTATCTCGGGCAGGCTCGACGCGACCATCTGTCATTGGACCGGGAATTGGGCATTCAGCTGGTGACCGTGTACGGGCTGCTGAGAAAGAAGATCGCCGCGCTGAATGCCGACTGGATCCTGGACATGACCGACCTCCTCGACGGGCTGCGGGACGAATATGTCTATATCGATTATTCCCATGTTTCGGCGAACGGGAATCGCGCTATTGCCGAGGCCATCGCCACAAGGTTGCTCGCCCCGGAGCAATCAAATCGCCGCCCTTGAAGAAATTGCGCGATGCTGATGGCAATCGCGCCCGCGTCGATCGAGCCGGCGAATTCCCGCCGCGTCGCAGGTCAATGAAGGTCGGCCAACTCGAAGGGCTTACCCTTGGCAACGTCACGGCCCAGCTTCTGTCCCTTGAGCCAATCCGCCGCCTTGGGCGGCAGGTGATTTCCAGGGCGGTGAAATGCGATGTCCTCTCCCCGCAGAACATGGCCGAGCGGCAGGTCCTGGGCAGCGACGCAGGATAGGCGATAGGCCTTGCGGCCCTGTTCCTCGGCTTCCGTGAGGCCGATTTCCGCTGCTCCGAGCGCCTTCTCGGCGCCGCGAACGGCGTCGACAAGGTTGCGGAATTCGGATTCGTCCGACGAAAACCTATGGTCCGGGCCCGGCAGGTTGCGATCGAGAGTAAAATGCTTTTCCACCATGACCGCCCCCAACGCAACGGCGACAGTCGCCGCCACCACGCCGTCCGTGTGATCGCTGAAGCCTGCCGGGCAGCCGAATACCTCGGCAAGCGTCGATATTTTCCGCAAATTCGCATGCTCGAGCGGCGCCGAGATCGCCGATCTCCTGCGCGGCCTCGGCGTGCCGGAGCCCGCTTTCACCAACGGCAGCGTCGCCGCGCGCTGCCCCATCGACGGCGCCGAGATCGCGCGCGTGCCCGCAATGTCGGCGGCCGAGCTCGAGGCCGCGATCGGCCAGGCGCAGGAGGCGTTCCTCGTCTGGCGCTCGGTGCCGGCGCCCCGGCGCGGCGAGCTGGTGCGGCTCTTCGGCGAGGAGCTGCGCGCCCATAAGGCCGCGCTCGGCCGCCTGGTCTCGATCGAGGCCGGCAAGATCGTCCAGGAAGGCCTCGGCGAGGTGCAGGAGATGATCGACATCTGCGACTTCGCCGTCGGCCTTTCGCGTCAGCTTTACGGCCTCACCATCGCGACCGAGCGGCCGGGCCACAACATGATGGAGACCTGGCATCCGCTGGGCGTGGTCGGCATCATCAGCGCCTTCAATTTCCCGGTCGCCGTCTGGTCCTGGAACGCCGCGATCGCGCTCGTCTGCGGCGACACGCTGGTCTGGAAGCCCTCGGAGAAGACGCCGCTCACGGCGCTGGCCTGCCAAGCGCTGTTCGAGCGCGCCGCGCGGCGGCATGGAGGGCGTTCCCAAGGGCATCTCGCGGGTCGCGATCGGCGGCGCGCGAGCTCGGCGAGATGCTCGTCGACGACCCGCGCGTGGCCCTCGTCAGCGCCACCGGCTCGACCCGCATGGGACGCGCCGTGGCGCCGCGCATCGCCCAGCGCTTCGGCCGCGCCGTGCTCGAGCTCGGCGGCAATAACGGCATGATCGTCGCGCCGTCCGCCGATCTCGAGCTCGCCACGCGGGCGATCCTCTTCGCCGCCGTCGGCACGGCCGGGCAGCGCTGCACCTCGCTGCGCCGCCTCTTCGTCCATGAGACCATCTACGACCGGCTGGTGCCGCGCCTCGCGCATGCTTATGGCCATATCCCCATCGGCAACCCGCTCGAGGAAGGCACGCTCGTCGGCCCGCTCATCGACGGCCGCGCCTTCGCGGCGATGGAGGCGAGCCTCGAGGAGGCGCGCAAGGACGGCGGCATCGTCACGGGCGGCGAGCGGCTGTTCGCCAATCGCTGGCCCGACGCCTTCTATGTGCGTCCGGCGCTGGTCGAGATGCCGCGCCAGACCGAGCTGGTGCGGCGCGAGACCTTCGCCCCGATCCTCTACGTGATGCGCTATCGCGAGATCGACGACGCCATCCGGCAGCATAACGCGGTGCCGCAGGGCCTGGCCTCCGCCATCTTCACCACCGACCTGCGCGAGGCGGAGCTCTTCACCTCGGCGGCCGGCAGCGATTGCGGCATCGTCAACGTCAATATCGGGCCCTCGGGCGCCGAGATCGGCGGCGCCTTCGGCGGCGAGAAGGAGACGGGCGGCGGGCGCGAGGCGGGCAGCGATTCCTGGAAGGCCTATATGCGGCGGGCGACCAACACCATCAACTATTCGCGCGAGCTGCCGCTCGCCCAGGGCATCCGCTTCGAACTGCCGGCGTAGGAAACCCGACCTACTCCGCGGCGGCGCCTGAGCGTCGGGCCTTGCGCTCGGCGTCGAACTCGTCGGCCACCCGCTGGTCGGCGGCGATGAGCGCCTCGGTATCGACGTCGGCCATCTCGAGCACGCCCATGTCGGCGTAAGCGGCGCGGATACGCGGCCCCCAGAGGCCGATATCCTTGATCACGGGGACGATGCGCGTGAAGAGGCGCGTGCGGAACTGCCGCATCGTGTCCGACGCCATCGTGACTTGGACGCATTCGTCGACCGGCAGGCCAAGCCGCTCCCACACCTCGCGCGAATCGAAGCGGTCGCGCATATGGTAGCAGGCCTCGACGGCAAACTCCTCGCGCTCGTCGCGCTCGGCTTGCGTGAGCTGCGGATAATAATCCCGCAACGCAAGCCGGCCGAAGGCGACGTGCCGCGCCTCGTCCTGCATGACATAGGCATGGACGGCCTGGGCGAGCGGGCTGCGCGACTGGTCGCGGATGCGCTGGAAGGCGGCGAGCGCCAGGCCCTCGATCAGCACCTGCATGGTGAGATAGGTCATGTCCCAGCGCGAATCGCTGAGCCCCGATTCGAGGAGGGAGCGCAACCCCGCCGAGATGGGATAGGAAAGCTCGAACTTGTCGTGCAGCAGTCGCGAGTAGGTCTCGACATGGCGCGCCTCGTCGATAACCTGCGTGGCGGCGTAGAATTTCGAATCGAGGTCCGGCACCGACTGCACGATCTTGGCGGTTGCTATGAGGGCACCCTGCTCGCCATGCATGAACTGCGAAATCGACGAGGCCTGAATATGGTGACGGAGCTGCGCCTTCTCCTTCTCGGTCATCCGTTTCCAGATGTCGGTGCCGTAGAGCACCAGCGTGCGGTCGTCGAGCAGCATGGGATTCTCGGGATCGAGGTCGAGCGACCAGTCGATGCGCGTGTTGGCGTCCCATTGCTGCTTCTTGCCCTTGTCGTAGAGGGCGAGCAGGCTCTCGCGGCGCTCGTCATATTGCCAGGTGAAATGGCATTCCGCATTGCCTTCGAACTTCCATTCGGTCTGCTCGACCGGAAGCGCGTAGCGGTAGGTCGTCGACATGCTGCCTCCCCCTGGACGATCTAAGCCCTTTGCATCATTGTGCGGCGATTGCCGAGGGCAGCATAACCTCGCGCGACGCGGGCGTATAGGGTCGCGGCGCGATCCGCGTTAGCGCCCCTGCCCACGCGGCCCGCTACCCCGCGATCTCCGCTCTCCCGTTATTGAGCACCACTAGGTCGCGCTCGACGACGCGGGCGCGGAAGGAGACGATATCGCCCTCGCGCCAGATCTCGGTGCGGATGGTCTCGCCGGGGAAGACGGGCGCCGAGAAGCGCGCCTGCATAGCGCTGAGCCGCGCGGGATCGTAGCCGCAGCAGCTCTTGAGCAAGGCGTGGCCGACCACGCCGAAGGTGCAAAGCCCGTGGAGGATCGGCCGCGGGAAGCCCGCGGCCTTGGCCACCTCCGGATCGGCGTGGAGCGGATTGTCGTCGCCCGAGAGGCGGTAGATAAGCGCCGCCTGCGGCAAGGTGGGCAAGTCGCAGCTCGCCTCGGGCGCGCTATGGGGAATGGGGTGGGGCTCGGGCGTCGGGCCGTTGGGCCCGCCGAAGCCGCCGTCGCCGCGCAGCACGGCCGTCTGGGTCAAGGTGGCGAGGGTCTCGCCGCTCGCCGCGTCGATCACGTCGCGCTCGAAGAACATGTAGGCGCCCTTCTCGCGGCCCTTGTCGACGAGGTTGGTAACGCGCGCGCGGCCGATCACCTTGCCCGCGGGCGGGATGGGCTTGAAGAGCCTGACCCCCTGCTCGCCATGCAGCACGCGCCGCCAATCGACGCCGGTGCCCGCATCCTTGAGCCAGAAGCCGGGATAGCCGAGCACGACCGCCATGGTCGGCAGGGCCGCGAGGTTGCGCTCATAGACGAAGCGGAGCTGATCGGGATCGGTCGGCGCCGAGCCGAGCCCCAAGCCGAGCGCATAGAGGATGGTATCGCGATGGGTGTAGGTCTGCGGGATGTCCGCGAAGCGCCAGTTCCTGAGCTTGTCGTAATCGATGCCCAAATCGCCCTCCTCTCCTGCCCTGCTTTGCGCCGCTCAGAGCGCGCGGGCGATCAGCTCCTTCATGATCTCGTTGGTGCCAGCGAAGATGCGGCTCACCCGCGCGTCCGCATAGGCGCGCGCGATCGGGAACTCCCACATATAGCCATAGCCGCCATGGAGCTGGAGACAGGCGTCGATCGCGCGGCCGGCCAGCTCGGAGAGCCACCATTTGCACATGGCGGCGGTGGTCACGTCGAGCTTGCCCTCGAGATGGAGGGCGAGGCAGTGATCGAGGAAGACGCGGCCGACCGTGAGCTCGGTCTTCACCTCGGCGAGCCTGAAGCGGCTGTTCTGATAATCGGCGACGGCGCGGCCGAAGACCTTGCGCTCGCGCGTATAGGCGAGCGTCCAGTCGAGTGCCGCCTCGGCGACGGCGACCGAGCCGATGCCGACGAGAAGCCGCTCCTGCGGCAGCTCCTGCATGAGATAGGCGAAGCCGTTGCCTTCCGCGCCGAGCAGGTTGCCGCGCGGCACGCGGACATCGTCGAAGAAGAGCTCGGAGGTGTCCTGCGCCTTGAGCCCGATCTTCTCGAGATTGCGCCCGCGCTTGAAGCCGGGCCTCTCGGCCTCGACCAGAATCAGGCTCACCCCCTTGGCCCCCTCGCGCGGGTCGGTCTTGGCCGCGACGATGACGATATCGGCGAGCTGCCCGTTGGTGATGAAGGTCTTCTGGCCGTTGACGACGTAATCCTCGCCGTCGCGCAGCGCCGTGGTGCGGATCGCTTGGAGGTCGCTGCCCGTGCCGGGCTCGGTCATGGCGATGGCGCCGATCGCCTCGCCCGTCGCCATCTTGGGCAGCCAGCGCCGCTTGGTGGCCTCGTCGCCGTAATGCAGGATGTAAGGCGCCACGATGTCGGAATGGAGGCGGAAGCCCGGCCCGCTATAGACCCCGCGCGCCATCTCCTCGATGAAGATGGCGCTATAGAGGAAATCGGCGCCCGCGCCGCCATAGTCGGGCGGCATGGCGGTGCAGAGGAAGCCCGCGGCGCCCGCCTTCCGCCATACCTCGCGGCTCACCTGGCCGGCCTTCTCCCACTGCGGCGTGATAGGGCGCCACTTCGCGCGCGATGAAGCCGCGCACGGCCTCGCGAAAGATCGCGTGCTCCTCTTTGTAGAGCCCTTGACGGATGCTGTCGGGCATCTTGCCCTCCCCGCTTGTGGCGACCGGCAGAGTACACTTGCAGCGGCCGGCGAGCCAGGACTGCTCGCCCCTTGGCGGGTCCGCGCGATTGAGGCATGCTGCGGAGCAAAACACGGGAGAGAGCGCATGAGCCAAGGGAAATGCCTCGCCGGCAAGGTCGTGATCGTCACCGGCGCCGGACGCGGCATCGGGCGCGAGATCGCGCTGCTGGCCGCGGCCGAAGGCGGGCAGGTGGTGGTCAACGATCTGGGCGGCAGCGCCGAGGGCGAGGGCGCCGACGCGGGGCCGGCCCAGGAGGTCGTGAACGAGATCAAGGCGAAAGGCGGCAAGGCCGTCGCCAACGGCGACAGCGTGGCCGAGCCGCGCGGCGCCGAGAACATCGTCAAGGCGGCGATCGACAGCTTCGGCCGGCTCGACGGAGTGGTGAACAATGCCGGCATCCTGCGCGACCGCATCTTCCACAAGATGAGCGCCGTCGATTGGGAGGCGGTGATCAAGGTCCATCTCATGGGCAGCTACAACGTCTCCAAGGCCGCGGCGCTGATCTTCCGCCAGCAGCAAAGCGGCAGCTTCGTCCATTTCACCTCGACCTCGGGGCTGATCGGCAATCGCGGCCAGGCCAACTACGCCGCCGCCAAGATGGGCATCGTCGGGCTCTCCAAATCGATCGCCATCGACATGGCCGTCTTCAACGTGCGCTCGAACTGCATCTCGCCCTTCGCCTGGAGCCGGCTCATCGGCACCATTCCGGCGGATTCGCCCGAGCAGGCGGCGCGCATCGCCAAGATCAAGGAGATGGGGCCGGAGAAGATCGCGCCGCTCGCGGTCTTCCTCTTGAGCGATCTCGCCAAGGACGTGACCGGCCAGATCTTCGCCGTGCGCAAGAACGAGATCTTCCTGATGAGCCAGCCGCGCCCCATCCGCTCGATCCACCGCGACGGAGGCTGGACGCCCGCGACCGTGGCCGAGCAGATGCTGCCGGCCTTCAAGCCGTCCTTCTATCCCCTCGACGTCTCGGCCGACGTCTTCTCCTGGGACGCGATCTGAGGGGGCGGCCATGACCATCGGCATCGCCGCCTTCGGCGCCTATATCCCCCGCCTTCGCCTCGCCCGCCGCGTCGTGGTCGAGGCCAATGGCTGGTTCAACCCCTCGCTCAAGGCGCTGGCCAAAGGCGAGCGCGCGATCTGCAACTGGGACGAGGACAGCCTCACCATGGCGGTCGAGGCGGCGCGCGACTGCCTCGGCGAAGGCGCGCACGAGAAGCTCAAGGGCCTCTACATGGCCTCGACCAGCTACCCCTTCGACGACCGGCAGAACGGCGGCATCGTCGCCGAGGCCCTGGGGCTGGCGGGCGACATCGCCGTGCTCGACGTGGCGGCGTCGCAGCGCGCCGGGACCTCGGGCCTCATCGCGGCGCTGCAGGCGGCGGCGGGCGGCGGCGGTCCGATCCTGCTGCTCGCCTCCGACAAGCGCCGCACCAAGGCGGCGAGCGGGCCCGAGCTCACCTATGGCGACGGCGCCGCGGCGCTTCTGATCGGCGAGGGCGAGCCCGTCGCGCGCTTTCTCGGCGCCCATTCCGAGACCGTCGATTTCGTCGATCATTATCGCGGCCATGGCCAGGAATTCGATTATGGCTGGGAAGAGCGCTGGATACGCGACGAGGGCTATCTCAAGATCCTGCCCCGCGCGCTCGAGGCGCTTTTCCGCAAGACCGGCGTCGAGCCCGGCCGCATCGCGCATTTCTGCCTGCCGACGGCGATGCCGCGCGTCGGGCAGGCCGTCGCCAAGATGGCCGGCCTGCAAGAGGGTGCCTTGCGCGACAATCTCCAGGCCGTCTGCGGCGAGACGGGCGTGGCGCATCCGCTTCTGATGCTGATCCATGCGCTCGAGCAGGCCAAGCCGGGCGAGCTCATTTTGGCGACGAGCTTCGGCCAGGGCTGCGACGCGCTTCTCTTCGAGGCGACGGCGGCGCTCAAATCGTTGCCCCCGCGCCGCGGCGTGGGCGGCTCCCTCGCCCGCCGCCGCGAGGAGCTCAACTACAACCGCTATCTCTCCTTCAACGAGCTGCTGCCGGTCGAGCGGGGCTTGCGCGCCGAGGTCGACAAATGGACCGCGCTCAGCGCGCTCTATCGCAAGCGCGGCATGCTGCTCGGCCTCATCGGCGGGCGTTGCGCGAAATGCGGCACGGTCCAGTTCCCCAAATCCAACATGTGCGTGAACCCGAACTGCAACGAGATCGGCTCGCAGGTGGATCAGCCCTTCGCCGATCTCCCGGGCCGCGTGATGTCCTATACCGCCGACCAGCTCACCTACACGCCCGACCCGCCTGCCTATTACGGCATGGTGCAGTTCGACGAGGGCGGGCGTATGATGGTGGACTTCACGGACGTCGACCCTGCGCGCCTCGCCGTGGGCGCGCCCATGCGGATGGTGTTCAGGGTCAAGGAGCGGGATCCGGCGCGCGGCTTCACGCGCTATTTCTGGAAGGCGACGCCGGCCGACGGCGCCGCCAAGGAGGCGTAGACCATGGCGACGGGCATCAAGGACAAGGTGGCGATCATCGGCATGGGCTGCTCGAAGTTCGGCGAGCGCTGGAACGCCGAGGCCGACGACCTCATGCTGGAGGCCTTTCAGGAGGCCATCGCCGACGCCGGCATCGAGAAGAACCAGATCGAGGCCGCTTGGCTCGCCACCGCGATCGAGGAGGTGCATGTCGGCAAGTCGGGCGTGCCGCTCGCCATGGCGCTGCGCCTGCCCTATATCCCGGTGACGCGCGTCGAGAATTATTGCGCGAGCGGCTCCGAGGCCTTCCGCGGCGCGGTCTACGCCGTCGCCTCCGGCGCCTGCGACATCGCACTCGCCCTCGGCGTCGAGAAGCTCAAGGACACGGGCTATGGCGGGCTACCACAACGGAGCCGCGGCGTGCTCAACTCGATGTATTGGGCCAACCTCTCCGCCCCCGGCAGCTTCGCCCAGCTCGCCTCGGCCTACCGCGCCAAGCATGGCTGCGCGCCGGAGACGCTCAAGGAGGCGATCGGCCATGTCTCGGTCAAGAGCCACGACAACGGCGCCAAGAACCCCAAGGCGCATCTGCGCAACAAGGTGACGCTGGAGACCGTGCTCAAGGCGCCGATGGTGGCGGAGCCGCTCGGCCTCTATGACTGCTGCGGCGTGAGCGACGGCTCGGCCTGCGCCATCGTCACCACGCCCGAGATCGCGAGGAGCCTCGGCAAGCGCGACCTCGTCACGGTCAAGGCGCTCCAGCTCGCCGTCTCCAACGGCACCGAGGCGCAGCATAATTCCTGGGACGGCAGCTATTTCGCCACCACGCGCATCGCGTCGAAGCGCGCCTATGCCGAGGCGGGGATCGATGACCCGCGCGCGGAGCTCAGCCTCATCGAGGTGCATGACTGCTTCTCGATCACCGAGCTCGTCACCATGGAAGACCTCCATGTCTCGCCCGAGGGCGGCGCGGTGAAGGACGTGCTCGACGGCTTCTACGACGCCGACGGCCCGATCCCCTGCCAGATCGACGGCGGGCTCAAATGCTTCGGGCACCCCATCGGCGCCTCGGGCCTGCGCATGCTCTACGAGCTCTATCTCCAGTTCCAGGGCCGCGCGGGCGAGCGCCAGCGCCAGGATGAGCCGCGCCTCGGCCTCACGCACAATCTCGGCGGCTTCCCGCACCAGAACGTCTGCTCGGTCGCCATCGTCGGCCGGCACGGCGCGTAAGCATCGCGGGCGTGAGCATCGGTCGCATGAGCGAGGAAATTTCCCGCGCGTGCGCCGTCGCGCGCGCATTTGCGCTCCCGGCTCTGGCGCTCCTCGTCCTCGTCGCGGCGCTCGGCCAAGCCGCCTCGGCTGCCTCCTTCATCGATTCCTGCGCGGCGGGAACGGGAGGGTTGTTCGAGGCCAAGGACTGCCCCTGCCTGGATGCGAAAATCGCCGACGAGGGCGACAAGAAGACGCTTATGGCCTATTTCGACCTCAATGCGGAGATGGCGAGGACCGGCAAGGCGCCGACCTCGCCCGACGCCTCCGACGCGGCGACGAAGGGCGTCCAGCTCATAGGCAAATATCTGCCGCAATGCATGAAGTGACGGCGCGCCGGGTCGAAGGCTGAACCAAGCGCCCTGCTCAGATCCTCCGCCCTGCCGCGCGCCAATAGGGCTCGCGTAAGGCGCGCTTGAGGATCTTGCCGGAATCCTCGCGCGGCAGATCGGCGCGAATCTCGATCCGCCGCGGCAGCTTGTAGCCGGCGAGGCTCTTGCCCAGAAACTCGATCACGGCCTCGGGCGCAAGTGCGTGGCCGTCCTGCGGCTGCACCACGGCCATCACCTCCTCGCCATATTCGGCGTGCGGAATGCCGAACACGGCGCAGTCATGCAGCCCCGGCATCATATGCAGCACGGCCTCGATCTCGGCCGGGTAGATATTCACCCCGCCCGAGATGATCATGTCGCGCTTGCGGTCGCAGAGATAGAGATAGCCCTCGTCGTCGAAATAGCCAATGTCGCCGATGGTGACGAGACCCTGGCGATCGATGCGCCGCCGCTCGTCGGGCTGGTTCTGGTAGGTGAAGTCGGGATAGCAATCGACGCGCATGAAAAGCTCGCCCGGCTTGCCCGGCGGCAGCTCGCGCCCCTCCTCGTCGAGCACCTTGAGCACCGCGTTCCCGATCACGCGGCCCACCGTGCCGGGCCTGGCGAGCCACTCCGCGCTGTCGCAGAAGGTGACGGCGCCGGTTTCGGTGCCGCCATAGAACTCGACCAGCACCGGCCCCCACCATTCGATCATCCGCGCCTTGACATCGGGCGGGCAGGGTGCCGCCGCATGGACCACGAAGGCGAGCGACGATATGTCGTGGCGCCGGCGCGCCGCCTCGGGCAGCTTGAGGAGGCGCGAGAACATGGTCGGCACCATGAAGGCATGGTCGAGCCGGTGCCGCTCGACGAGCGCCAGAAATTTCTGCGGATCGAAGCGCGGCATCAGCACGACGCAGCCGCGCATGCGCGCGGCCCTGAGCCCGACGGCGTTGGGCGCGCTGTGATAGAGGGGGCCAGCGACGATCGAGCGCATGCCGGGCACGACGCCGTAGACCTGGGCAACCATTGCCTCGATCGCCGGCATCTGCGCGAGCGTCGGCGCGCCGCGCCGCACGCCCTTGGGCTTTCCGGTCGTGCCCGAGGTGTAGATCATGCTCGATCGCGTCGGGCGCGGCGGGGTCTGGCTCGGCGCTTGCGATGCCAGCCACTCCTCCCAATCGAGCGCGCCCGGGGGCATGCGGGCGTCCGCTTCCGATAGGGCGTAGGCCTTGCGCAGCTCGGGCGGGGTCGCGACGATCATCACGGGAAAATCGGCCGGAACCTCCAGCGCCAGCGCGCGCCAGAGATCGGCATGGACGACCAAGAGACGCGCCGCGCTGTCCTCGAGGATGTAGCGCACTTCGGGCTTGGTGAAATGCCAGTTGATGGGGACGGCGTAAGCCCCCAGGCGCTGGATGGCGAGGCTCGCCTCGACGAAGGCGATGTCGTTGCGCAACAGCAGCGCCACGCTCTGTCCCGGCTCGATGCCGGACCGCTCGAAGCCGCCGGCCGCGCGCAACACGCGCTCCTCGAGCTGCGGCCAGTCGAAATGGCGCTCGCCGCTGATGAGACCGGTAATGCCTCCCATGCCTCCGGTTTTCGCATTATCGCGCTAAAGTGGCAATCCCGCGCGGCGCCGGCGTCCGGGCGCAGGGCGCCACCCTATCCTATGCCGCCCCGGGCTGATAGCATTCGCCGAGCGAAACCGGGCACAAGGTTGGGGGTAATCGGCATGAGCGAAGCTGTAGCGGTCGAGCGGCGCGGCGCGGTCACGGTGCTGCGGCTCTCGCAGCCGGAGAAGATGAACGCGATGAGCCGCGAGATCCTGACGGGCCTCAGGGCCGGCGTCGAGGCGTTCTTCGCCGCGGCCGAGACGCGCGTGCTCGTCATCACCGGCAGCGGCAAGGCCTTCTGCGCGGGCGGCGACGTGCGCACCATGACCGGCGACCGCAAGCCCCTCGCCACGCGCCAACGCTTGAGCGAGGGCCATCGCTGGGTGCGGCTCCTGCTCGAGGGCGAGAAGCCGGTGGTGGCCGCCGTCAATGGCGCGGCCGTCGGCGCCGGGCTCTCGCTCGCGCTCATGGCCGACCTCGTGATCGCCGCCGAGGACGCCTATTTCGCCGCCGGCTTTCCCGGCGTCGGCGTGATCCCGGACCTGGCCGCGATCTATACGCTGCCGCGCGCGGTGGGATTTCCCCGCGCCAAGGACCTGCTTCTCTCCAACCGCCGGATCGCCGCGCGCGAGGCGCTCGAGATGGGGCTCGTCAGCCGCATCTTGCCGAGCGCGTCGCTCGACGAGCAGGCGCTCGCGCTCGCCGAGCAGATCGCCGCCGGCCCCGCCGTCTCGCTGGGCCTCACCAAGACGCTGATGCGGCGCGCCTTCGAGACCTCGCTCGAGGGCTTCCTCGAGCTCGAGGCGCTGGCCCAGGCGACGAATTTCACCACAAGCGATTTCGCCGAAGGGGTGGAGGCCTTTCTCGCCAAGCGCGAGCCGCGCTTCAGCGGCGCGTGACCCTGCAGATATAACGCACCGCTTTCCCCGCCCGATCCTTCGCGCCGGCTTTACCGGCCCATCGGGTAATGCAGCATGATGACGCCGCCCGTCGCATAGTTCGGCACGTCGGCCGCGACCGCCTGCCCCTCCTTCGATTGCAGCGCGGCCATCATCGCGGCCTCGCTCTCGAACTCCGCCTCGAAGACGCAGAAATAGGGCGCGGGGCCGCCTAGGGCCTTGATGTCGAAGCTATGATGCGCAGCCTTTACCCCCTTCATCTTCGCGGCGAGCGGCAGATGCACGCCCTCGTAATATTTCTTGAAATGGGCAGGGTCCTTGGGCGCGGAATAAAGCACCAGAAGCTTATGCATCTTCGTCTCCCTGAGGTTGTCAATTGTCGTAGCGCGGCCGCGGCGCTCAGCGCTCATCGTCGGGCTCGAGCGGCGGCTCGGGCTCTTCGCCGGGCTCGCCCTCCTCCGTCACCGCCGGATCGAGCTCCGCCAGCGCTTCCGCGAGATCGGCCTCCTCGCCTTCGAGCGGCTCCTCCGGCTCGGCGCTTTCCTCGGACGCCTCCTCGGGAGGTCGCGCCGCGCCGTAGGCGGCGATGGCCGGCCGCTTGTCGAGCAGGCCCGCCGCCTTGAGCTCCTCGGCGGCCGGCAGATCCTTGACGCTGCCCAGGCCGAACTGGTCGAGGAAGCTCTCGGTCGTGACCCAGGTGACCGGCCGGCCCGGCGTGTTGCGGCGGCGTCCGGGCTTGACCCAGCCCGCTTCGAGCAGATTGTCGAGCGTGCCGCGGCTCAGGGAGACGCCGCGGATCTCCTCTATCTCGCTGCGGGTGACCGGCTGATGATAGGCGATGACGGCGAGGGTCTCGACGGCGACGCGCGAGAGCTTGCGCGGCACCACCCGCTCGCTGCGCAGCGCTTGGCCGAGATCGGGTGCCGTGCGGAAGGCCCATTTGTCGCCGACCGCGACGAGATTGACGCCGCGATTGGCGTAGAGCTGCGCCAGCTCCGCGATCAGCGCCGGCACATCCGCGCCCTCCGGCAGCCGCCCGCCGATCGTGGCCGCGTCGAGCGGCTCGGCCGAGGCGAAGAGAAGCGCCTCGACGAGGCGAAGCTGCTGGTGACGGTCGCTCATTCGCTGTCGCGTCGCGCGCGCATGAAGATGGGCCCGAAAGGCCGGTCCTGCCGGATCAGCGCCTTGCCGGCGCGGGTGAGCTCCAGGCTCGCGGCGAAGGTCGCGGCGACGGCGGAGCGCAAGGTGAGCGGATCGCGCAGATTGACCGGCAGGAAGCTCATCAGCCGCTGCCAATCCGGCATGCGGCCCAGCATCTCGCCGAGGCGGATGAGGGCATCCTCCATGGCGTAGAGATCGGAGGGCAGGATGCGCAGCGGTCCCGCCGTATCGCGCGCGCGGATCGTGCCATAAGCCTTGAGCAGCTCGAAGAGGGTGAGCGTGAAGACGCGCCGCCTGATCACCTCCGGCGGCTCGGGCTCGCCGCGCGCGAAGCGCTCGCTGCCGAGCTGGGGGCGCGCCATGAGCCGCGCGCCGGCCGCCCGCATCGCCTCGAGACGCTGGAGCTGGAAGCGGAGCGCCGCCGCCATCTCCGTGCCGCTCGGCTCCTCGTCCGAGGTCTGCTGCGGCAACAGGAGCCGCGACTTCAGATAGGCGAGCCAAGCGGCCATCACCAGATAGTCCGCCGCGATCTCGAGCCTGAGCTCGTGCGCGCGCTGGATGAAGGCGAGATATTGCTCGGCCAAGGCCAGGATCGAGATATGGACGAGATCGACCTTCTGCAGCCGCGCCAGCTCGAGCAGCGCGTCGAGCGGCCCCTCATAGTCGCCGAGCTCGACGACGAGCTGCTCGCCCAAGGGCAGCTGACGCGGCTCTTCCTCGAAGGGATGCTCGATGCTCATAGCTGCCCGTCGCCTATTGCAGCAAGATTGGTTCCGGTCAGCCATGATATCAGCGAATAGAGCTGGTCCACCGGCCATTCCAGCAGCCAGGCCACGATGTTGAGATTCTCGTGGATCCGTTCGCCCACCATTGGCAGGATAAACAAGAGGCCGATGAGAATAAATATCCCCCAGCGCTCGAGTCGCGCCAGCGGCCGCGCGAGCGGCATCGGCAGCAGCCCGACCGCGACCCTGCCGCCGTCGAGCGGCGGCAAGGGGATCATGTTGAAGACCGCCAGGATCAGGTTGATCAGCATGGAATTGCGCAAATTCAGCAATGCCCAGGCCTGAAAGAAGCCGGGCAGGAAGACCACGACGTAGCTCAGCAGCGCCGAGAGCGTGGCGAGCAGGATATTGACCGTGGGGCCCGCGGCGGCGACCCAGATCATATCGCGCTTGGGATGGTTGAGCCGGCCGAAATTGACCGGCACCGGCTTGGCATAGCCGAAGAGGAAGGGCGCATGCGCGAGCAGCAGCATGGCCGGCAGAAGGATGGTGCCGAAGGGATCGATATGGCGCAGCGGATTGAAGGTGACGCGGCCTAGCATGTAGGCCGTGTCGTCGCCGAACCATCTCGCCACCAGCCCGTGCGAGGCCTCGTGGAAGGTGATCGCGATGATGGCCGGCAGCGCCCAGATCGATATCTCGAAGAGGATGTTGTCGAAATTCACGCGCCCCGCTTACGATGCCTGGAGCAGCGCGTCAAGCTCGACCCGCCCCGCCGCGGGCTCGAACATGCGGCGGGTCTTGCCCGGCGCCGACAGCCGCAAGGCCTCGCCCCGCGCGAGCCGATCCAAGGCCGCCGCGCCGAGCATGGGGGTCGCCGCCATGACCGCCTCCATCTCGCCCGGCTCGCCGCTGCAATGGAGCACGAGATCGCAACCGGCCGCGAGCGCGGCCCGCGCGCGCGCGCCGAAATCGCCCTCCAGCGCCTTCATGCCGAGATCGTCCGAGATCAGCAGGCCTCGGAAGCCGATCTCCCCGCGCACGACGCCGCGAATGAGGCCGGCCGAGCAGGTCGCCGGCGCCGCCGCATCGATCGCGCGGTAGCGGATATGGGCGGTCATCGCCCAAGGCATGTCGGCGAGCGCCGCGAAAGGCGCGAAATCGGTCTCGCGCAGGAGGGCGAGCGGCGCCGTCACCTCGGGCAGCTCGAGATGGCTGTCGGCGCGCGCCCTGCCATGCCCCGGCATATGCTTGATCACGGGCAGCACGCCGCCCTCGAGCAGCCCCTCGCAGAAGGCGCGGCCGAGTGCTGCGACCAGCGCCGGCGCGGCGCCATAGGCGCGATCGCCGATCACCTGATGCGTCTCCGCCAAGCGCAGGTCGAGGACGGGGGCGCAATCGACCGTGATTCCGAGGGGGGCGAGCTCGGCCGCGATCAGTCTGCCGTGGAGCCAGGAAGCGCGCCCGGCGCGATCGAGACCCTGCCCCGCGATGGCCCCGATCGCCGCTGCCGAGGGCGGATGCCACCAATGCGGCGCGCCCAAGCGAGCGACCCGCCCGCCCTCCTGGTCGATGAGGATGGGCACGTCGGCACGCGCGACCGATTTGCGCAAGGCAGCGATCAGAGCGGCGAGCTGGCGGGGCTCCTCGCAATTGCGCGCGAAAAGGATGAAGCCGAGCGGATCGGAGGCGCGGAAGAAATTGCGCTCCTCGCGCGACAGGCTGGGTCCAGCGCAGCCCAGGATGGCGGCGCGCGGCGGACGGGCGGCCGGCACGACGCCGTGCTAGGGCTTGACGGCGATGCAGACCACGCCGGCCGACTTGAGCTTGCCGCAGAGCGCCGCCGCGGCGTCCCGGCCGGCGAGCGGGCCGGCCTGAATCCGGTAGAAAATGCCCTTGCCTTGCCCGAGATCGACGCGCTGGATGTTCACGCTGAGCTGGCCGAGCAGATCGCCATGGCGCTTCTGCAGCCGCTGCCATTCATGCTCGGCCTCGCTCGAGGCTCGCAGCGCGCCGAGCTGCACGCGCCATTCCTCGCCCGCGCTGGCGCCGGGCGTCGTCGCGGGGGGGGCGCTTGGCGCCAGGTTCGCCTGGCGTTGCGGCTGGGCGCCGGGCGGCGGTGGAGAAGCGGGCGCGGACTGGCTTGCCGTAGCGCCCGATGAGGTGGTGGAAGGTTGCCCCGCCGGCGTCGCCGCGGCCGTACCGGGCGCTGTGCCGGTAGCCCCGGCCTGGTCCGCTGTCGGATGAGGCAAGGGCGTCTCTGCCGGCGGCGCCAGCTTCTCGACGCCGGGATTGGGCGTACCGACCTGCGACTGAGCCTGGTCTAGACCTGCTTGTCCTCGGCCGGCGGCTCGGCGCCGCCCGGGTCCTGCGGCTTGACCTTGTAGGGCTGGAGCTGCGCCTTGATGAGCGGCGCGGGTCCCGGTTTCGGCGTGAGGCCGCAGAAAATAATAACCGACGCCGCCGATGACGCAGAGCAGGATGACGATAATCGGCCAGCGCCGCCGCCTGCGGGCCCTGCCGCCGTTCCGCCGATAAACGTCGCGCAAAGGGTCGCGCAGCCCGCCCGTGCCGATATCATCCGCCATCGCTACATCTCCTCGACAGCCTCGACGCCGAAGATCGCAAGTCCCGCGGCGATGACCAGCTGCACGCCGCGCACCAGCGCCAGGCGAGCTTCGGTCAAGGCGGCGTCGCCCTCGACGATAAAGCGAAGCCGCGCCTCCTCCTTGCCCTTCGTCCACAGCCCATGGAAGGCGGCGGCAAGATCGTAGAGGTAGAAGACCAGCCGATGCGGCTCATGCGCCTCCGCCGCAGCCTCAACCTGGCGCGGCCAAGCCGCAAGCAGCCTGATCAAACCAAGCTCGGCGGGATCGGTCAAGCGATCGAGGCGGCCATGCGCCAGACGGCCGGGGGCGAGAGCGAGCGAAGGGTTGGCCTCGTGCGCGATGCGCATCACGGAATGGGTGCGGGCATGGGCGTACTGCACGTAGAAGACCGGATTGTCGCGCGACTGCTCGACCGCCTTGGCGAGGTCGAAATCGAGCGGCGCGTCGTTCTTGCGCGTCAGCATGATGAAGCGGACGACGCCGGCGCCCACCTCCTCCACCACCTCGCGCAAGGTGACGAAGGTGCCGGCTCTTTTCGACATCTTGACCGGCTGGCCCTCGCGCAAGAGCCGCACGAGCTGGCAGACCTTGACGTCGAGCAGGCCCTTGCCTTCCGTCACCGCCGCCACAGCCGCCTGCATGCGCTTGACGTAGCCGCCATGGTCGGCGCCCCATACGTCGATCATGCCGGTCGCAGCGGGGCCCAGTGCGGCGAGCCGGCGATATTTGTCCCAGTGATAAGCGATGTCGGAGGCAAAATAGGTCCAGGTTCCGTCCGACTTCCTGAGCGGCCGATCCGTCTCGTCGCCGTAGGTCGTGGCACGAAAGAGCATCTGCGGCCGCGGTTCCCAATCCTCCGGCGCCTTGCCCTTGGGCGGCTCGAGCACGCCGGTATAGATCAGCCCCCGGCGGTCGAGGTCGGCCACCGCCTCATCCACCTTTCCGGCCTCGATGAGCGCGCGCTCGGAGGTGAAGGTTTGGCGGTCTATGCCGAGCGCGGCCAAATCCTCGCGGATCTGCGCCATGATGCGCTCCACGGCGAATGCGCGAAAGATCGGCAACCAGGCCTCGTCCGCGGCGCGGACGAAACGGTCGCCATGAAGCTCGGCCAGCGCCTCGCCGATCGGCTTGAGATAGTCGCCGCGATATTCCCAAGGCCGGCCGAAGCGCGCCCGGAACCATTCCTCGTCCGCCTTGGTGCCGTGCACCGCCTCGTAATACCGCGCGAACACCGAATAGGCCAGGTTCTCCACCTGCTGCCCCGCATCGTTGACGTAATATTCGCGCACCACCCGATGGCCGGTGAATTCGAGCAGCGCCGCGAGGGCGTCGCCGAAGACGGCGCCCCGGGCATGGGCGAGATGGAGCGGCCCCGTCGGGTTGGCGGAGACATATTCGACGTTGACCGCGACGCCTTTTCCAAGCTCGGAGCGGCCGTAATCGAGCCCGGCGCGCAAGAGCCCGGCCAGCGCCTCATGCCAAACTTCGTCGTTCAGCGTCAGATTGATGAAGCCCGGTCCGGCGATTTCCATCGACCGAATGCGTGGCACATCATTCGTCAGCTTTTCGACCAGCAATTCGGCGATAGCGCGCGGACTCGATTTTCGCGTCGCGCGCCAGCACCATCGCCGCGTTGGTTGTGAGATCGCCGTGGCCCGCCTCGCGCGGCGGATCGACCGACACGCGCGCCGAGTTAAGCCCGTGCGGCAGGCGGCCTTCCGCGGCAAGCGCGTCGAGCTCGGTAATCACGATGTCGCGAAATTGCTTGAACAGATTCATGCGGTAGGGCCGGTTCGGAATGGAGAAATTGGAGCGCGCCGCTAGCTGCGCGCATGATAGTCGAAGAGGCGGCTATGTTCGTCTAGGGCGAAGCGATCGGTCATGCCGGCGACATAGTCGGTGACGAGCCGCGCCGTGACGGGCGAGCCGGCCGGCCCGGCCAAGCGGCGCCATTCCGTGGGCAGGCATTCGGGCTCCTCCAGCAGCAGGCGCGAGAGCTCGGCGACGAGCCGCCGCGCCTTGCTGGTCATGCGGTTGACCCGAAAATGGCGATACATATGCTCCTTGAGGAAGGCGCGCACCGCGCGGTCGTTCTCGCGCATCTCGGCGGAGAAGGCGACGACCGGCCGCCCCAGCCGGCGCAGCGCCTCGACGTCGGACGGCTTGGCCGCCGCGAGACGGCGGCGGCTTTCGGCCAGAAGATCGTTGACCATATGGTCGATCAGCCGCCGGATCGCCTCGTTGACGAGGCGCTGGCGCTCGAGGCCCGGATAGCGCCGCTCGAGCTCAGCGAAAGTCGGCCCGACGAGGGGGAGCGCCAAAAGATCCTGCACCTCGAAGAGGCCGGCCCGGAGCCCGTCGTCGATATCGTGATTGTTGTAGGCGATGTCGTCGGCGAGCGCCGCGACCTGCGCTTCGGCGCTCGGCCAGCTATCCAGCTCGAGATCATGCTTCGTCCCATAGTCGGCGATGGCCTCGGGCAGGCTGTTGGCGCCGTCGCCGCCGGTGAGCGGACCGTTATGCTTGGCGATGCCCTCGAGCGTCTCCCAGGTCAAGTTGAGTCCGTCGAACTCGGCATAGCGCTGCTCGAGCTTGGTCACGATCCGCAAGGTCTGGGCGTTATGGTCGAAGCCGCCGAAGGCCGCCATCGCTTGGGCGAGCGCCTCCTCCCCGGCATGGCCGAAGGGCGGATGGCCGAGATCATGGGCGAGCGCCAGAGCCTCCGCCAGATCTTCGTTGAGACGCAACGCGCGGGCGATGGAGCGCGCGATCTGCGCCACCTCGAGGCTGTGGGTGAGGCGGGTGCGATAATGGTCGCCTTCATGGAAGACGAAGACCTGGGTCTTATATTCGAGCCGGCGAAAGGCTGTCGAATGGACCACGCGGTCGCGGTCGCGCTGAAAGGCCGTACGAGTTCGGGCTTTCGGGCTCGGCGAAAAGCCGGCCGCGGCTTTTCGCCGGGTCCGAAGCATAGGGGGCGGGAGCCGAGCCGGTCATGGCGGCCACCATAATGGCGACCACCCGCACAGGCAATGCGAGCGGCCCCCGACGGCCCGTGAGCCGCCGCGATGGGCGAGGCGACGGCGCGAAAAATTTGACAAACCGCCATTGGACATTACATAACGAGCATATGGATATAAGAGCCGAAACCAAGGAACCCGTGCCGGACGCCTTGACCATCGTCGAGGCGCCTTCCGTCACCATCAGCGAAAGCGCGGCGCGGCGTATCGTCGAGCTTCTCGCCGCGGAGGGCCAGGCGGCGATGAGCCTGCGGGTCTCCGTATCCGGCGGCGGCTGCGCTGGCTTCCAGTACGGCTTCAATTTGGACGACGCGCGCAACGCGGACGATCGGTTTTTCGAGCGCGACGGCGCTCGCGTGGTGATCGACGAGATCTCGCTCGAGCTGCTCAAGGGCGGCGAGATCGATTATGTCGAGGACCTGCTCGGCTCCTATTTCAAGATCGCCAACCCCAACGCCACCACCTCCTGCGGCTGCGGCAGCTCCTTTTCCGTCTAGCCAGGCTCGACTTCAGTGCTCCATTGATCGAACGATCCTTCGCGACGGCGCGCCGCGCCGCGCTATGATAGCGCCATGGCGCCCTATATTCCCTTTCTGGTCGTCCATATAGCGGCGGGTCTTCTTGCCCTGCTCGCCGGCAGCACGGCGCTGGCGACCGAGAAAGGCGGGCCGCTGCACCGCTCCGCCGGCCGCGTCTTCTTCTGGGCGATGGTGACGGTCGCGCTGACGGCGCTAGTGATCGCGTCGCTGCGGCCCAACGCCTTCCTCTTCACGATCGCGCTGTTCAGCCTCTATCTCGTCTTTGCCGGCAAGCGGGCGGCGGAGCTCAGGGCCTGGACCCGTCGCTGGCCGGATTGGCTGGCGGCTGTTCTCATGATCGCCGCGGCGCTCGGCATGATCGGACGCGGCGCCAGCATGTTGCTGGCGCAATATCGAATGTCGGCTCCGATCGGCCTCGCGCCCGTGCTGATCGTGTTCGGTCTCATCGGCGGCGCGCTCGCCATCCAGGATACTCGCCGCCATCCATAAGGCTCGGTCCGAAGGCGCCGGCCGGCTCGCCCGTCATGTCGGGCGCATGGTCGGCGGCATGATCGCGGCGACGACGGCCTTCGTCGTGGTGAACGGCAGCTTCCTCCCCGAGCTGGTGCGCTGGCTCGGCCCGACTTTGGTTTTCGTTCCCTTCATCATCTATTGGACGCGCCGCCTCGCGCGGCCTTAGCGACTGGAGTTCCTCTGCGAATGCTTGTCGCCACCTGGAACGTGAACTCGGTCAAGGCGCGTCTAGCGCATCTTTTGCGCTGGCTCAAGGAGGCGCAGCCCGACATCCTGCTGCTGCAGGAGCTCAAGCTGCAGGAGGAAGAGTTTCCGCAGCTCGAGATCGGCGACCTCGGCTATAACAGCGCGGTAGTCGGCCAACGCAGCTATAACGGCGTCGCCATCCTGGCGAAGCGCCCGATCGAGGTCGAGGCGCGCGCCCTTCCGGGCGACGAGACCGACGCGCAGGCGCGCTATATCGAGGCCGTCGTCGATGAGGTGAGAGTAGCCTCGATCTATCTGCCGAACGGCAATCCGGTCGAGAGCGAGAAATTTCCCTACAAGCTGCGCTGGATGTCGCGGCTGCGCCGTCATGTGGCGGAGCTGCTCAAGCTCGACCAGCCCTTCGTCCTCGGCGGCGACTACAACGTCGCGCCGAGCGATGCCGACGTCTACGACCCGGTGGGCTGGCGGAACGACGCGCTGTGCCGCCGCGAGACCCGCGCCGAGCATCGCGCGCTGATCTATCTCGGGCTGACCGACGCCTTCCACGCGCTCCATCCCGAGCCGCACCGCTATAGCTATTGGGACTATCAGGCAGGGCGCTGGCAGCGCGACGAGGGACTGCGCATCGACCATCTGCTGCTGTCGCCCCAGGCCGCCGACCGGCTGGAGGAGAGCGAGATCGATCGCGCCCCGCGCGGCTGGGACCGCCCCTCGGACCATACGCCCGTCTGGTGCCGCCTCAAGCCATAGGGCGCGAAGCGCGAATAGCCCGAAATCCGGTCTTCCTCTCTCTGGGCAGCACCCCCGTCTGGATTAGAATTGTAAGAAAAGGGTAACATGCCAAGCCGCAAGAGCCCGAAATCGAGAACGGGCCAATAATGAAAGGGAAGGAAATGAGCGACATGTCGCAACCGGCGGCGCCTCTCGCAATGGCGTCGCCCAAGCGCCGCTGGGGTCAGCTGGCGCTGGGCATTCTTTGCATGGTCATGATTGCCAACCTGCAATATGGCTGGACCCTCTTCGTCAATCCGATCGAAGCCAAGCATCACTGGGGCAACGCGGCCATCCAGGTGGCCTTCAGCATTTTCATCGCGACGGAGACTTGGCTGGTGCCGATCGAGGGCTGGTTCGTCGACCGCTTCGGGCCCCGCGTGGTGGTGGCCGTGGGCGGCGTTCTCGTCGCCATCGCCTGGACGCTCGATTCCATGGCGAACAGCGAGCTTATGCTCTATGTCGCCGCCATGATCGCGGGCGTGGGCGCCGGCGCCGTCTACGGCACCTGCGTCGGCAATGCGCTCAAATGGTTCCCCGACCGTCGCGGCCTCGCCGCGGGCCTCACTGCGGCGGGCTTCGGCGCGGGCGCGGCGCTCACCGTGGTGCCGATCCGCCTCGTCATCGAGTCCGCGGGCTACGAGGCCGCCTTCCTTTGGTTCGGCCTCGGCCAGGGCGCGCTCGTGCTGGTGCTTTCGCGCTTCCTGGCGGCGCCAGCGGCCGGCCAGCTCGCACCGACCACGCGCAGCAAGCTGCAGCAATCCGGGCGCAATTTCGCGCCGCTCGAGATCCTGCGCTCGCCCATCTTCTGGGTGCTCTATGTGATGTTCGTGCTGGTCTCGGCCAGCGGGCTCATGGCGACGGCCCAAGTCGCCCCCATCGCCAAGGACTTCAAGATCGGCGACGTGCCGCTCGATCTCGTCTTCTTCACCGCGACGACGCTGACCGTAGCGCTCGTCGTCGACAATGTGCTGAACGGGCTGGCCCGCCCCTTCTTCGGCTGGGTCTCGGACCATCTCGGGCGCGAGAACACGATGGCTTTCGTCTTCGCCCTCGGCGCCGTCAGCTATTGGCTGCTCGGCACCGTCGGCCACAGCCCCGTCGCCTTCGTTGTCTGCGCCGGCCTCGTCTTCTTCACCTGGGGCGAGATCTTCAGCCTCTTTCCCTCGACCTGCACCGACAGCTTCGGGCCGAAATATGCCACTACCAACGCCGGCCTGCTCTATACGGCCAAAGGCGCCTCGGCCTGGCTCGTGCCGGTCGCCGGCCTGCTCAAGGACTATACCGGGAGCTGGCATTCGGTGTTCGTGGCATCCTCCATCATGAACGTCGTCGTGGCGCTGGCGGCCCTCTTCATCCTGAAGCCCTTGCGCGCGGCGCATCATGCCGCGCAAGCCGGGCCCGCGACCATCGAGGCCAGCCCGCACGCGGCGGAGTGAGCGCGCCCTACTCCGCCATCGCGCGCAAGGGTTCTTGCCGCTCGATCTCGGCGAAGCAGCGCGCGAGTGCCCGTCCATCCGGGTCGGCGAGCGCTGCCGCGCGCGCGCTGGCAATGGCGTCGGTCGCCACCGAGGGCCGGTAAAGCCCGCGCAAAGCCGGGCGGATGAGGCGGCGCTCGATCTCGCGGTAATTCGCGCTGCCGCGCCGGTGGGTCTCGCCATAGCCCTTGATGAGCCCAGCGCATTCCGCGATCTCGAGGGCAAGCTCCGGCGCGAGCGGCGCCGCCTCCGCGACCAGCTTGAGCCAGGCTTCGATGGCGGCTTGCTCCTCGCGATAGCGATGGCTCGCCCGCCGCCAGCGCCTGAGCTTGGCGAGGAGCCAGAAGCGAAAATAGCCGCTCACCGAGCTGCTCTTAACCTCCATGCCCCAATAGGCTTTGTCGAGCCAGCCGCGCCGCGCCGAATAGCCGAGGATCGGCCGCGCGAGCCGAGGCGGCAGCAGCGAGCAGATTTCCTCGATGCCGGGCTTCAAGAAGTCGATGACGGCGACCGGCTCGTCGGGCTTGGCGCCGAGCTCTTCGCGAATGCGCCGAAAGCGCGCCGGCGCGGTCTTCGCGGCGGCGACGCGGATCACGTCTTCGAACGACATGCGCAGGGCCAGATGCCGCGCCGTCTCGCGCAAAAGCGCGCCGCCCGCCCGGGCGCGCTCGTCGGCGACGCGGATCGGCGCCAGCCGATCGAGATAAAGCCGCGCATAGGCGAGGTCCTGATAATCCGCGAGCCGTCGCACGCCCTCGAGAATGACCTCGCGCGCCGCTTCCGGCATGGCGGCAGCGTCTTGCTCCAGCGCGGCGAGGCTCGGCGCCGAGCGGTCCTCGGCCTTAGCGCGCGCCGGGCTCGCGCCCTCGCGGCCGTCCGCGGCGGCGGCGAGCCCTGCCTGGAAGCCGCGAATATTGCTCTCGACCGCCTTTCCGTCCCCGCGGATCGCCGCCTCGAAAGCGGCGGCGGGGATGGGCAAAGCCGCGCTCCCGGCAAGCACCCCGAGCATGACCGAATTGAGCATGGCGCCGCTCGCCTTCGCGATCTTCTCCATATCGAGCAGGAGGGACCGGCGGGCATGGCTCTCGAGCGCCTTGATCAGCCGCTCCGGCTCGACGCGCGAATCGCCCATCCCCGTCTTCTCGGTCATGGCGAAGACGCGATGGGTCGAGGCGATGACGAGGGTGCGGTCCTGCGTGACGAACCCGTTGGCGACGGCGCGATCGGCTTCGAGCAGCTCGCTCGCCATCAGCACGTCGACATCGCCGATCCCCGGCATGAGCGCCAGCACCGGCCGGCGCCGCGCCGCGTCCACTTGCGGCGCCAGCATCTCGATATAATAGGTCGTGGCGCCGGTGCGCTGCGCGACGCCGGGTATGGAGGTGCTTTGCACATGGAGGCCTTGGCCAGTCGCCGCCGCGACGATCCAATCGGCGAGGACGCCGCCGCCTTCGCCGCCGAGCGCCGCGATGAGCAACGTGAGGGGGCGCGCGCCGTCCATGCTCACCGCGCCGGTTCGGCCGCCGGTCCCGCGAGAGAGTGGATTAGGCGCCGGCGAAGCCGGTCCAGCGCGCGCTCCCAGCGACCCGCATGGCGCACCAGCTCCGCGCGGTAGAAGGAGGGGCAGAGCACGGCGGCATGCGCCACCTCGCCGCAAAGCCCGCAGCCGACGCAGCCCTCGTTCACCGTAGCGACCGGGTCCTTCCGCAAGGGATCGGGATTGGGCTTGACCGTGAGCGAGGGGCAGCCGGAGAGCCTGATGCAGGAATGATCGCCCGTGCAAATCGCGTCGTCCACGCCATAGCGGACGCGCACGACGCGCTCGCCCTTGGCGAGCTTCGCCGCGTCGGCGGCCCTGACCCGGCGCTGGCGGGCGAGCTGGCATTCGCCGTCGGCGATGATGACCTTGAGGCCCGGCTCGCTCGTGCGCATGGCCTCCTTGAGCGCCTTCACCATCTTGGCGACGCCGTAGGTACGCACCGTCCTGAGCCAGCTCACGCCCATCGAGCGCAGCGTCTTCTCGATGTTCATGCCCGGCGCCGTGCCGCTGCGGCTGCTCAGGCTCGAGGGCATGTATTGCAGGCCGGTGGCCGAGGTATAGCCGTTCTGCATGATGACCAGCACGCCGTCCCCTTTGTTGAACAGCGTCGAGGCGACCCCCGTGATGAGCCCGTTATGCCAGAAGCCGCCGTCGCCCATGATCGCGATGGGGCGGCGGGCGAGGTTCGGCCCGACCGCGGCCGCGCTGGCGAGGCTCATGCCGTAGCCGAGGATCGAGTTGCCGAGGCTGAAGGGCTCGAAGATGGCGAAGGAATGGCAGCCGATATCGGTGCTGATATGGGTGGGGCCGATCTCCCGCTGCATCAGCTTGATGGCGCTGAACACCGGCCGCTCGGGGCAGCCGGTGCAGAAGGTGGGCGGACGCGACGGCAGCGCGCCGACGCTCGCCGCCGCCGCTTCCTTGCGCGCCACGAGACTACGCGCGGCGGCGCCGATCTCGTCCGACGCGATGCCGGTCGGTCTTGCCGCCTCGAGAAAGGCGGCGAGACCCTGCAACAGTACCTCGTTGCTGTATTCGCCGCTCGCCGGCAGGCAGTCCTTGCCGAAGATGCGCGTGTTCAGCTCGGCGCGGCGCAGCTCGACCATGATCTGCTGCTCGATATAGTCGGGATAGCCCTCCTCGACCACGAGCACGGCGCGCTTGCCGGCGCAGAAGGCGCCGATCTCCTCCGGGACCAGCGGATAGACGACGTTGAGGACATGGATCGGGATACGCGAATTGCCGAAATAGTCGGCCAGCCCGAGGCGCGCCAGCGCGCGGATGACGCTGTTGTAGAGCCCGCCTTGCACGATGATCCCGGTCTCCGCGAGGTCGCCCTCGAAGGTCTCGTTGAGCTTATGCTCGCGGATGAAGGCGCGCGCCGCGGGCAGCCGCTCCTCGAGCTTGAGCCGCTCCTGGAGGAAGGTATCCGGCGGATGGGCGAGCCGCGCATAGTCGAAGGCCGGCGGGCCCGCGATCCGGTTGAGCTGCGAGAATTGCGCGGGGCGATTGTCCTTGGCCGTGAACTCGCCGGTCATATGGCAGGCGCGGATGCGCAGCTCGATCATCACCGGGGCATGGCTCGCCTCCGAAAGCTCGAAGCCCTTTTCCACGGCCTCGACGATGGCCGGCAGATCGGGACGCGGATCGAGCAGCCAGATCGAGGATTTCATGGCGAAGGCGTAGGAGCGCTCCTGGATGACGCTCGCGCCTTCGCCGTAATCCTCGCCCAGAATGATGAGGGCGCCGCCCTTGACCCCCGGCGAGGCGAGGTTGGAGAGGGCGTCCGCCGCGACATTGGTGCCCACGATCGATTTCCAGGTGACCGCGCCGCGCAGCGGATAATTGATCGAGGCGCCGAGCATCGCCGCCGCCGCCGCCTCGTTGGAGCAGGTCTCCAAATGGATGCCGAGATCGCCGATGATCTCCTCGGCATCGACCAGTACGTCGAGAAGATGCGATACCGGAGCGCCCTGATAGCCGCCGACATAGCTCACGCCGGACTGCAGCAGCGCCTTGGTGACGGCGAGGATGCCCTCGCCGCGGAAGGTCTCGCCGGCGCCGAGCTTCAGGCTTTGAACTTCCTTCTTGAAGGAGCGTTCCATGCGGCGGAGCTTCCTCCCGAATCAGATATCGGCGTAGCAATGGACCTCGGCCTTGGTCCCGGGATGGGTGACGGCGCCGAGCCGCGCCGGGCCGACGGTCTGCGCGTATTTCCACAAGCTGCCCGAGCGGAAGTCGTGCTGCCGCGGCTTCCAGGCCTTACGACGGCGGTCGAGCTCCGCCTTGCCGAGGGCGACCGTGAGGCTGCCCTTCTCGGCGTCCATGGTGATCTCGTCGCCGTCCTTCAGGAGCGCGATCGGCCCTCCCACCGCGGCCTCCGGCCCGATATGGCCGACGCAGAAGCCGCGCGTGCCGCCCGAGAAACGGCCGTCGGTGATCAGCGCCACCTTGTCGCCCAGGCCGAGCCCGTAAATGGCGCTGGTCGTCGACAGCATCTCGCGCATGCCGGGCCCGCCGCGCGGCCCCTCGTAGCGGATCACCACGACGTCGCCCGGCTTGATCTTGCGCGCCAGCACGGCCTTGAGCGCGTCCTCCTCGCAATCGAAGCATCGCGCGCGGCCGGTGAAGCGCGTGCCCTTCATGCCGGCGACCTTCACGATGGCGCCTTCGGGGGCGAGGTTGCCCTTGAGGCCCACCACGCCGCCGGTGGGTGAAAGAGGAGCCTTCGTCGGGCGGATGACGTCCTGGTTCTTGCGCAGCTTCACGCCCTTGAGGTTCTCGGCGACCGTCTTGCCCGTGACGGTGATGGCGCCGCCGTGGAGATAGCCCCCGTCGAGCAGCGCGCGCATGAGCGCCGGCACGCCGCCTGCCTCGTAGAGGTCCTTGGCGACGTAGCGGCCGCCCGGCTTGAGATCCGCGATGTAGGGGGTGCGGCGGAAGATCTCGCAGACATCCTCGAGCGTGAAATCGATCCCGGCCTCGTGCGCGATCGCCGGCAGATGGAGCCCGGCGTTCGTCGAGCCGCCCGAGGCAGCGACCACGACGGCCGCGTTCTCGAGCGCCTTGCGGGTGACGATATCGCGCGGCCGCAGCCCTTCGCGCACGAGGGCCATGACTTGCCGCCCGGCATCCTCGGCGAAGGAGTCGCGGCTCTCATAGGCCGCGGGCGGCATCGCGGAGCCCGGCAAGGCGAGCCCGAGCGCCTCGGAGACGCAGGCCATGGTGTTCGCCGTGAACTGCCCGCCGCAGGAGCCGGCCGAGGGGCAGGCCGCGCATTCGAGCTCGTGCAGGTCCTCGGCGCTCATGGTGCCGGCGGCGCGCGCACCCACGCCTTCGAACACGTCGACGATGGTGACGTCGCGCCCTTTGAACTTGCCGGGCAGGATCGAGCCGCCATAGAGGAAGATGGAGGGCACGTTGAGGCGCAGCATGGCCATCATCAGGCCGGGCAGCGACTTGTCGCAGCCGGCGATGCCGACGATGGCGTCATAACAATGGCCGCGCACGCAAAGCTCGACCGAATCGGCGATGACCTCGCGGCTGACCAGCGAGGATTTCATGCCGGCATGGCCCATGGCGATGCCGTCGGTCACGGTGATGGTGGTGAACTCGCGCGGCGTGCCGCCGGCCGCCTTCACGCCCTGCTTGGCGACCTGGGCCTGGCGCGCGAGGGCGATGTTGCAGGGCGCCGCCTCGTTCCAGGTGGTGACCACGCCGACGAAGGGGCGCGCAATATCTGCCTCGTCGAGGCCCATGGCGTAGTAGAAGGCGCGATGAGGCGCGCTGGTGTCGCCCACGGAGACGTGGCGGCTCGGTAGCTTGGACTTGTCGTAGGCAGGTCTCGCGGCCATGAGCGTTTCCTCATCCTCGGCTTGTTGCTCGTCCCGGCTTTGGCGAGTGCGCCGTAGCCTGCGAATTAGGCGAGGATAGTGGCGGCCCCGAGCTTGGGCCAGCGCGAAAATCGCCGCCCGCCCATGCCGCAAATAGGGTCGGCGCGCAGTCGCGCTCACTCCGGCTTGTCGGCATTCTCCCTGGCGAGCCCCACGCCGTTCTGGATCATCTCGGCCAGGAGCTCGGCGACGCAGCCATGGACCAGATCGTCGTATTTCGCCTGATCCTCCTTCGAGGAGTTGGCGAAATCGACGACTCCGGTCTCCTGCCAGTAACGCATGGCGCCGTAGCGGTCGAACAGCATGACGGACCGGTTCTGGCTGGCCCAATTCATGGCGTCGCGATAGGGAGCCATATTCACCAAGGTCGTGGTGTGGGGGCTGTATTGCATGTTGATCAGGATCACGTCGATGCCGTGACGACGCAAGAGCTCGATTCCATAGTCCAGCGTGTCGCCGAATTCGTCGACATCGGAGCCTCGCACGGCCTCGACCGTGCCGGTCTGCCATATCACCAAGGCCGGCTGCAGCGGCAGGATCTCCTTGGCGAAGCGTCCGGCCATGACGGCGGCGAGCTGTCCCCGGCTCGAGAGATTGGTGACAGCGAAGCGGCTGCCCGGGAAGCGCTTCTCGAGATCGGCGACGAGGCGCTCGGGATAGGCGCGCTCATGCGGCGTCAAGCCCAACCCGCCCGAGGAGGCCGAGCCGACGACGACGATACGCACCTCCGCACCGGCCTTGAGCGCCGAGGCCATCTCGGGAAGCTCGATCGAGCTGTAGTTGAGCGTCCCAGGCACGGCGCAGACCGCGCCGTTGTCCGCCGCCAAGACCGTTCCCCCGGCAAGCGGCCAGCCGAGAAGCCCGGCGAGCAGCGCCGCCCTCGTCCAGATGTTCGCGTTGAAAGCTTGTCCCATTCCCGTTCTTGCCCTTATTCGCCTCCCGCCATCCTCGTCGCCGATGTCGTGGCGGTGTAATCGCGATCGGCGCCGCGATACCAATTCAGCATATAGGCCAACGCGATCATCAGGCCGATGCCGACTGCCGAGACCAGAATCTGCGCGATCAGGCTGCCGTCGATCTCGACCAGAAGGAAATGACCGGAGAAGGACAGCACGACCCCCACGCAAAAGACGTAGAGCGAATGCTGCCCGCAGCGGACGATGGGCTGGCTGATCTTCCAGCGCAGGAACCGGCTGTCGGCCTTGACGAGCAGCACGGTGATGTAGGCGAGCGCCAGGAAGTGGAACAAGCGCAAGGGGTCGAGATTGGTCTTGTTGATCGGGTAGATGATCCTGCCAAGCCAGCCGGGGAAATATGCCTCGAGCTCCGGGATATGCCAGGTCATCGTCACCAGGAAGGCGAAGAGGAGATAGGCCGCCGCGAGGCCTGCCAGGAGCGGATGGTACGGCACGACCGAGCGCGCACCGCCGTGCTGACGGCCCAGCAGCGCCCCGATGACGAACAGGAGCTGCCAGGCAAAGGGGTTGAAGAACCAGCCCTCCCCCGGCGGGTACGAGGGAAGGTTGATGTTGAGCGTCAAGGCAAGGAGATAGACGAGGATCGAGCCGGCGAGCACGACCGCCGGTGCGCGCTCGAGCCCCCAGAGGATCGCGGGGAAGGCCAGCAGCAGCACGATATAGAGCGGCAGGATGTCGAGATTGGCCGGACGGAATTTCAGCAGCAGCGCCTGGAACAAGGTGACGTCCGGGTCGCTGTAGAGGTTCATGATCTGCATCTCCTCGGCGAACATCGGATTGTTGAAGCGATGCGCCACATAGGCGATCTGCGCCGTGAAGATGAGGAAGGTCACGATATGGGCGACGTAGAGCTGCCAGCAGCGGCGGAACACGCGCATCGTGGCGAACCAGAAGCCGGCGCGCCGCATCACGCCGCCATAGGCGATCGTCGCCGAATAGCCCGAGATGAAGATGAAGATCTCCGTCGCGTCGCTAAAGCCGTAGTTGCGGACTGTGATCCAGTTGAGCAGGTTCGAGGGAATATGGTCGAGGAAGATGTAGATGAGCGCGAGACCGCGGAAGAAATCGAGCCGCAAGTCGCGCTGACGGGCCGGCGCGAGGCGCGCCGGATCAAGCGTGAACAGTCCTTTGAGCGTCCAGCCCGACCGCATGGAGGTTGGCGAGAGTTCCTTCCCTAACCCGGCAGAATAGCGGCCCGCGCTTCCTTGCCCAAGCGCTCAGGCCTCGGCGAGCCGGCCGAGCGCCTCGGCGAGCTTCGTGCGCTGGGCCGTGGCGGCTTCGCGGCGCTCGCGTTGCTCCGCAACCACCTCCTCCGGCGCCTTGGCGATGAAGGCGGGATTGGCGAGCTTGCGCTCGAGCTTGTCGATTTCGCTCGAGATTTTCTGCAGCTCCTTGGCGAGGCGCGCCCGCTCCTGCCCGAGATCGATCACGGCCGCAAGCGGCAGGATGAGCGTCGCTTCCTCGATCACCAGCTGTACGCCGCCCTTGAGCGCATCCTGCGCCGCGACCTCGATATTCGAGAGGCGGGCGAGGCGGCGAATGAGCTCGGCATGGGCCGCGAAACGCTCTTTCGTCCCGGCGCCTGCGTCGCGGACGAGAAGCGGAATCATCGCTCCCGGCGGCACGTTCATCTCTGCACGCACCGAGCGGATCTCGCTGACGACGCGGATCACCCAGTTGATGGCGTCGCGCGCGCGCTGGTCGATGATCTCGTCGCCGAGCTGCGGCCAGGGCGCGCGGATGAGCGCGCCGCCGCCCAACCCCAGCTGCACATGCAGCTCCTCCGTGATGAAGGGCATGAGGGGGTGGAGGAAATGCAGCAGCCGGTCGAGCACGAAGGCGGCCGTCGCTTGCGCCTCGCGCTTGGCACTCGCGTCGCCGCCCGCGAGGATCGGCTTGGCGAACTCGATGTACCAGTCGCAGAAGCCGTTCCAGGTGAAGCGGTAGAGCGCGCTCGCCGCTTCGCTGAACCTGTACTCCTCGATCGCCAACGCGACCCGGCGCCCCGTATCGGCGAGCTCGCCGAGAATCCGAGATTCACGGTCTCCTTGCAGGCGCGCGGATCGAAGCCGGGCAGCGGCCGGCATTCGTTCATCTCGCAGAAGCGCGCGGCGTTCCACAGCTTGGTGCAGAAGTTCCGATAGGTCTCGACCCGGCCCTCGGCAAGCTTGAGGTCGCGCCCCTGTGCCACGGCCGCCGCGAGTGCCATGCGCAACGCGTCGCAGCCATAGACGTCGATGAGGTCGACGGGGTCGAGGATATTGCCCTTGGATTTCGACATTTTCTGGCCTTGCGCGTCGCGCACGAGGCCATGGATATAGACGTCGCGGAACGGCACCTCCTCCATGAAATGGAGGCCCACCATCATCATGCGCGCGACCCAGAAGAACAGGATGTCGAAGCCGGTGACGAGCACGTCGCCAGGATAGTAGCGCGCGAGATCGGGCGTCGCTTCCGGCCAACCGAGAGTCGAGAAGGGCCAGAGCGCCGAGGAGAACCAGGTATCGAGCACGTCCTCGTCGCGCCGCAGCTCCACTTCATGTCCGTAATGGCGCGCCGCCGCGCCATGCGCCGCATCCCCGTCCATCTCGACGAAGACCATGCCGTCGGGCCCATACCAGGCGGGGATCTGGTGCCCCCACCAAATCTGGCGCGACACGCACCAGGGCTGGATATTGCCCATCCATTCGAAAAACACCGCCTCCCATTGCCGCGGCAGGATGCGCGTGTGGCCTTCCCTCACCGCCTTGACCGCCGGCTGCGCGAGCTTGCTCGCATCGGCGAACCATTGGTCGGTGAGCCAGGGCTCGATGACGACGCCCGAGCGGTCGCCGTAGGGCAGGCTCAGCTCATGCTCCTCGACCCTCTCGACGAGGCCGAGCGCCTCGAGTGCCGCCACCACGCGCTCGCGCGCCGTCTCGCGATCCAGGCCGCGATAGGGCTCCGGCACGTTCTCGTTGAGCCGCGCGTCGTGGTCGAAGATATTGACGACGGCGAGACCATGGCGGCGGCCGACCTCGAAATCGCTGAAGTCGTGAGCCGGCGTGATCTTGACGGCGCCGCTGCCGGTCTCCGGATCGGCATGGAGATCGGCCACGATCGGCAGGCGGCGTCCAACGAGCGGCAAGAGCGCCGCGCGCCCGACGATGTCCTTGTAGCGCGCGTCCTCGGGATGCACCGCGACCGCCGTATCGCCCAGCATGGTCTCGGGCCGCGTCGTGGCGACGGTGATGAAGCGGCCCGGCTCGCCCTCGATCGGGTATCTGAGATGCCAGAGCTTGCCCTTGACGAGGCGCGGCTGCACCTCGAGATCCGAGATGGCGGTATGGAGCTTGGGGTCCCAATTCACCAGCCGCTTGTCGCGATAGATCAGCCCCGCCTTGTAGAGATCGACGAAGACCTTGCGCACCGCGAGCGAGAGCCCCTCGTCCATGGTGAAGCGTTCGCGCTCCCAATCGGCCGAGGCGCCGAGCCGGCGCAATTGGCGCAGGATGGTGCCGCCCGATTGCGCGCGCCATTGCCAGACGCGCTCGAGAAAGGCCGCGCGGTCGATGAGCCGCCTGTTGCCCGGCGCTCCGCCGCCGCCCCGGTCGACGCCGATGCCCTGCTCGGCGAGCTGGCGTTCGACCACCATTTGGGTCGCTATTCCGGCATGATCGGTGCCCGGCTGCCAGAGCGCGTCGCGCCCGCGCATGCGGTGGAAGCGGATCAGGATGTCCTGGAGCGTGAATGTAAGGGCGTGGCCGATATGCAGGCTGCCCGTCACGTTGGGCGGCGGCATCATGATCACATAGGGCCGCTTGGACGAGTTCGGCTCGGCGCGAAAGGCGCCCGAGCGCTCCCAGGCCGCATATAGCCTGGTTTCCACGTCCCGCGGGTTATAGCTCTTTTCCAGCATGGCGCCGCCTTGCGTTCGAGGCCTTTTTCGGTGACGACTCGGAGGAGGAATTAGTGCGGCGGTCCGCCGCGCGCCGGTCTGAGCTTAGCGGCGCTCGGCCCGATGCGACAGCTTCTCGATCTCCTGGCGGACGAGCCGCTCGACCAGCTCGGGGAGATGAAGGTCGAGCCAGTCGCGCAGCATGGCCATCAGCGGCTCGCGCACGAGATTTTCCCCGCGCTCGCGCATCAGCCGCTCGCCCTCTTCCCGGATCAGCCGCTCGCTCTCCTCGCGCATGAGGCGCGCGCCCTCTTCCTGGATGAGCGGCGCGACCCGCTCGGGCAGATGCTGGTCGAGCCATTCGCGCAGCAGGTCTCTGACCTGCGAATTGACCAGCTGCTCGAGGCTTTCGCCGCTGATCAAGGGGGCGTTCGGGCTGCTGACGGCCTCGTGCGCGGCGGTCGCCGCCGAGAGCGCGGCGAAGGCGTCGGTCGAGGCGGCGGCGGCGCGCTCCGAGACCAGCTCGCTCTCCGCGCTCGCCGGTGCACGCTGCGAGACCCATTCCGGCATCGCTTCGGCCGGCGCGGCAGTCGCGCTGGTCGGGCCGGGCTCGGCGGGAGCGCCCGTCCCCGTCCCAAGCTGCTGGACCGAGCCGTCCGCCGCGACGACATCCGTGAGCACCAACACCTCGTCCTCCGAGGGCGGCGGAATGGCCGGCGGCGTAACCGGTATCGTGTCGCTCGCGCCGGCGCTCACGGAATCATCCGAGATGATCCGGCGTATCGACGCCAGGATCTCCTCCATCGACGCTTCTTGGTTCTTCGAATCCGCCATGGCTGTCGCTTCTCGTCGGAACTATCGCTCGGCCGGCGCCGCTCCGCCGCTCGCGCCCGTCACGATAACAAGCTTTCGTCGATCATGCGAGACGTTATCGATCGGTGGTGCCGAACCACTGGTTCTTGACCCGGTCGTAGTGCTCGGTCGCATCGTAATACTGGACCGGCAGCTGGCGGTCGCGCGCGGTGAGGCGCCCGATCGTGTCGAGCAGCGTATAGCCGGCGACGACCGCGTCATGGTGCGAGGTGACGAGGTTGACCCGCGCGGAGAGCAGCTCCTGCTCCGCGTTGAGAATGTCGAGGATGGTACGCAAGCCCGCCTTCTGCTCCTCCTGCGTGCCTTCGAGCGCCACGGCGTCGGCATCGATGGTCGCCTGATAGGCGATTTCCTGGGCGCGCGCGCTGCGCAAATTCTCCCAGGCCGTCGAGGCATCCTGCACGGCCTGGCGTTGCGCCTGCGCGAGCTCGAGTTGGCGCTGCCCGACGAGTTGCTTCGCCTCGCGCACCTGCCCGTCGACGAGACCGCCGGTATAGATCGGCACGCTGATGAATACACCCACCATGGCCGTGTTGTAGTAATCCGTGCGGAGGAACTGCTCCTGCGCCGTCGCAAATTGACCTCTAAGCGAGACTGTCGGCATGAGACCGGAGAAGACGAGATCGACATTGTCTTGCGCGGCGGCGACCGTGTAGTCGGCGACCCTGACGCTGGCGTTCTGCGTCTGCGCCAGGCCGAGCGCTTCGTCGCGATCGGCGGGCAGGGCGGCGGGCTCGCCGGGATCGATCAGCTCGCCCGGCGAAAGACCGACGACATTGCGAAAGGCGGCGCGCGAGATCTGCAGCTGGTTCAGCGCCGCCAGCCGGCTCGCCTTTGCGCCCTCGAGCCGCGCTTCCGCTTGCGACACGTCCGTCCGCGTCACCTCGCCGACACGAAACTCGTCGCGCGTCGCTTCGAGCTGGCGTTGCAGCACGAGCTCGTTGTTGATGTTGAGCTTGAGCACCGCCTGGTCGCGCACCACGTCCATATAGGCGGTCGCCGCCTGGAGCAGGGCCTGTTGCTCGACCAGATCGAGGTGCGCGCGCTCAACCAGAACGAGATCCTCCGACTGCTTGAACTGCGCCTCGTTCCTGCCGCCGGTATAGAGCGGTTGGTTGACGACCAGCGCCCCATTCCTGGGCGTTGTCCAGAAATCGATACCAGGTATGAATTTGCTCTGCTTCTCGTCGCTATTCTGCCGGCCATAGCCGCCGTTGATTGTCACGGTCGGCCGCCAACCGGACAAGGCCTCCGACACCTCCTCGTCCTGGGCGCGCAGATGAGCGCGCTGGGCAAGAAGCGTCGGATTGTTCTGATAGGTCAGCACGAGCGCGTCCTGGATCGTTTGCGCCGCCGCCGGCCCGGCGCCGAGGAGCGGCGGCGCGAACATAAAAAGGGCCGCGACGAGCGGCAACGCCCGGCAGCGGCGCACCCTCCGCCCTGCCCGCCCGCGCGTCATCATTGCCGATGCCCCATGGCTCGCATTCTAGCCTGTTGTCGCCCCGTCGCTAAAACACGAATTCGCGCGGCAAGGCGAAGCCCGGCAGCGGCAAGGTTGCCGCGTCCCAGACGGTGCGGCTCTCCAGAAGGCCGCCGCGCCGCATCATCAGAAGCGTCCTTCCCACCTTGCCCGGCGGACGGAAAATGGTGACGAGCCGGCCGCCTTCGGCGAGCTGATCGGCGATGGCGGCCGGAATTTCCTCGACCGCGCCGCCCAGCAGGATCACGTCATAGGGCGCGCGGGGGCGATAGCCCTCGGCCGGAGGCTCCTCCACGACCCAGGCGTTGCGGATGTCGAGCGCACGCAGCCGCTTTCCGGCGGCCTCTGCCCATTCATGATCGGCCTCAACGGCGACCACGTCATGGCAGAGCCGCGCCAGCAGGGCCGTCGAATAGCCGGGGCCGGGCAGGATGTCGAGGGCGCGGTCCTCCTTCGTCGCCGCGGCGAGCTGGAGCAGCCGCGCCAGCACCAGCGGCGCGACCAGGCAGCGACCGTCGGCGAGCGGGATGTCCTCGTCGACATAGGCGATGCCCTTGAGCCCATCGGGGAGGAAATGCTCGCGCGACAGGCTCTCCATCGCCTCGAGCAACGCGGGATCGGTGATCTGGTTGGTGCACAGCTGGCTCTCGACCATGTGGCGGCGGGCGGCGGCGAAATCGGACATGAGCTGCTCTTCGGCCGGGAGGGATGGCGCGGCAGGTCGGAAAGGCGCCGCGCCGCTCGGTTCAGCAAACGTGGCTCTTTATATACGAGGGCGGCGGCGCGAACCAACGATATCGACCGCGACAATAGGGGCCGCAGAATGCGGCGGCGAAAAGCGAAAACCGCTGCGACGCCCGACCGCGACCCAAGAGCCGCCTTGACCCTCGGCCCCCTGGCGGCAAATATGTCCGCCTCGCGCCCGCGCCTCGCGCGAGCCGTTGCGGCCGGGTGGCAGAGTGGCCATGCAGGGGACTGCAAATCCCCGTACGTCGGTTCGATTCCGGCCCCGGCCTCCAATATTTCAATAGGTCTCGCATGGCAATCGGGGCGTTCGCATAAGACGGTATCTACCGCGCGCTTGGCGAGCGACCCCGGGCATCGGCACCCGATCCGGGGACTTGGTAATGGGCGCTCGCCGCACGTAAGATTTCGGCGTCGGAGGGAATGTGCGGGCGGCCGCCGAAAATCGAGGCTCCGGCCAAGCCGAGGAGCAAGACAGCGAACAGCATCCATGTGCTGATAAGGGCCAGCTTGGACATGGTTACTTCCTCGCGCTCGAGATCGAGGCAAGCCGCTTGGACTTGCCCGCCTCATAAGGCAGGCAAACGCTACTCCACCTTCATGACCGCAGTGCAATATTTGAATTAAGTTTGATCAACACTCTCGAGGAAGTTGCCATATGACAGAGCCGATCCGGATCGGGAAGGTCCGCTTGCCGAGATCGAGGAGATGCGCTCGCGGTTTCGACGAAATGGCGTGATTTACCCTGATCGCACATTCTCCACGCTCTTCATCGCAACGCCAATGCCGGAGCAATTCAATTGATTGTCACATATCTGCGGCATGCTGCGCGGCAAGCACCTTGGACGAAAGCCATGCCGGGGGCCGGGAGGGAGCTATGCGGTATGTTGCCATCGTCGTCAGCATCGCCGGCATGGTCATATTCGGCCTGCTGGTCTTGTGGTCCTGGATGTTTGTCGGCCGACCTCAGTAGGCCGCGATCATCTCGTCTGAGACGCGCGCCACGCCGGGCACGCCCTCGGCGAGCGCGATCAGCGCCTTGCGCTCCGCCTCCGAGCCCACGAGACCCCACAAATGCGCGACACCGCCGGTGACGATGACATTGCGGCCGCCAAAATCGGTCCAGGACTGCTGCTCCATTCGAGCCAGCAGCTCGTGGCGGATGTCGAGGTCCCGTTCACCCGTCTCCTCGCCATGCCCGACGATCGACGCGAGGGCCTGGATCAAATTGGAGCGGCTCACCACGCCGACCAGCTTGCCGTTCCGGACAATGGGCACCCGCTTGATCCGCTTGCGTTCGAGCAAAGTCGCGATCTCCGACAGCGGCATGTCCTCGGTAGCCGACACTACATCCGTCGTCATCAGTTCGTCGACCTTCTTGCCGTGCGACTTGGCGAAATCCTCGGCGAGGGCGGCAGCACCAGTCACCGCCTCGAGCCACCACGGGCGGTGCTTTTCCGTGCCGATTTCGACGCGATGAATGAGGTCGGCCTCGCTGATGATGCCGATCAGATGGCCTTTTGAATCGACGACCGGCAGCGCACTGACGTCATGCTCGCTCAAAAGCTTGATTGCTTCCGCTACATCGGTGTCGGGATGGACCGTTATGACGTCGCGGACCATGACATCAATCGCCCGCATCATGTTCTCCTCCGCTCGAGCATGGGATTGGCGTGGCGCAGCAAATCTCAAAATAAATATCTGAAAAGAGCGAACAGAGACCCCGAAAGCATGATGGCGACCGGCAATGTCATCACCCAGGCGAGGACCAAGTTCTTGATCGTGCTGGCTTGAAGCCCTGAACGGTTGGCCGCCATCGTGCCTGCGACGCCGGACGAGAGCACATGAGTGGTGCTGACCGGCAACCCGTAACTGTCCGCCGCCATGATCAAACCCATCGCGACGAGTTCGGCCGATGCGCCCTGGGCATAGGTCAGATGTTCCTTGCCGATCTTTTCGCCGACGGTGACGACGATGCGCCTCCAGCCGACCATCGTTCCCAGGCCGAGCGCGATCGCCACCGCGACCTTGACCCAGGTCGGAATGAACTTGGTCCCCGTATCAAGCGCCTTTTTGTACTTGTTCAACGTGGCGACATCGTCCGCCGACAACTCGGCCTCCTTGTCTTTCATCAGGAGACGGAGCGCTTCGGAGGCGAGATACATATCGTTCCGCGTGTTGCCGACCGCCGCTACCGGGACTTTCGCCAAAGAACCATACTGCTTTACCTGATCGCCGATCTGATTCACCAAAACCGCGAGCGAGGGGTAAGTCCCCTCGCTGATCTTGTGTTGCGCGACATAGAGCGTCACGGCGGGACGGGGATTGCCGAGAACATCATATCCCGCCGACTTCTTTTCGATGACCTGCGCCGCCGCGATCGAGGTTTTTTCGAAGTCGGGAGCGAAGCTATTGGGTAGCGAGCGGTTGAGGGCATAGGTCGTCGGCACCGTGCCGATCAGGATCAACATGATGAGGCCCATGCCCTTTTGGCCGTCATTCGAGCCATGGGCGAAGCTGACGCCGGTGCAGGTCAGGATCAAAAGACCGCGGATCCACCAGGGCGGCGGCTTCGCCCCTACCGGCGCCTTGTAGAGCGCGGGAATGCGGATGAGGCTCTTGGCGACGAGCAGCAGAATGGCCGCCAGCGCGAAGCCGGCGAGCGGCGAGAACAGCAGCGACTTACCGACGCCGAGTGCTTGACCCCAGTCGACACCGCTGGTGCCGCTGCTGCCGGACAAGATCTGGTTCATCAGCCCGACGCCGATGATCGACCCGATCAAGGCATGCGAGCTTGAATTCGGGATGCCGAAATACCAGGTGCCGACGTTCCAGATGATCGCGGCGAGGAGCAGGGCGAATACCATGGCGAAGCCGGCACTGCTGCCGACCTGCAGGATGAGCTCGACCGGCAACAATGAGATGATGCCGAAGGCGACCGCCCCGGTCGAGGCGAGGACGCCAAGGAAGTTGAAGGTCCCGGACCAGATCACCGCGAAATAAGCCGGCAGCGAATGGGTGTAGATGACGGTCGCCACGGCATTTGCGGTATCGTGGAAGCCGTTGACGAACTCGAAGCCGAGCGCGATGAGCAGTGCCAGGGCAAGCAACGAATAGACAAGCGCGCCCGGAGACGGCGCGGACGCCAGATCGGAGAGCAGTGCGTAGGCGGCATAGACGGCGCCGATTGCCAGCACGCCCAGCGCGATGAATGGGCCGGCTTGTCTCGTCCAAGCCGGCATGCCGGACGAATGCAGCGGATGTTCATGGCCGACGTCTGCTACGCTGTGCGCAGCCTCATCGATGACCGCTCCTTGGCTCACTTTTCGCCCCCCTTTTTGTCGCCGATCCGCCGGCGGCCGCCTTCGGCGGGCGACTATGTATAACCATTCTCCGTGAAACATCCGTGACAGGGGCGCCGGCAATGCGACGATGACGCACGGAGCCGCAGCGTTGCTGCCATGGCGGGCTGAAAATGCGGATGTCGAAGACCGTCTCTGGCGTCGTCGATGCTCCGCTCACAGAACGCGACCAGAGGCGACTTCAACTTTATAACGCGTACGTAGCGGGTTTTGTCGCGATCATGACGCTTGCAATCTTCCCCGGCCTCATCACCGTAGGCTTCATGGAGCAGCTCAAGCTCCGGCGCAGGGAATACAAGCGGGTCATCGAAGAGCGGCCACCTGCCGGCGCGCTAAACCCTGCGGCCATCGAGGATATCGTGCGTCTCGGAGATCGCCTCGGGCTGCCGGACGAGGAGGCATCCGACTTCGTCGCTGACGCCGTCATGCGCGCTGCCGGGGAGGTCGCGGATTCCCCGGGCACGACACGGCACCTCTGAGGCCTAGGCACCTTGGCTCAGGTCTTTGCGCGCGCCCTGGGCTACGAGTTACCCGTGGCGCAGAGAGACGGCCGTTCTTGCGCCGGCGCCTACTCGTCGTCCTCGGTGTGATGCTCCGCATGGAGCTTGCCGGCTTCACCGGCGTGATGCGAAGCATGTAGATGATGACCGTGCGCCACATGGGCATGATGCGCGGCCTTTTCCTCGTCGTTGGCCATATGGTGCTCGGCGGCCTGGTGGTGGTGCTTGGCGGCAAGCTCGTGGTGGCGCGCGGCGTGCTGATGATGCTCGGCAAGCTTCTTGGCGGACGTCATGGCGTGCCTCCTGTTAATGCGGACGGGCCGTCTGTGCCTGACAAGTACGGCCGGCGGATGACACCGGTGCTGCCACTTCCATGAACGTCGCGTGACGGGACCGAGCGAGCACAAAAACTCCAAATTCCGGTATGTCGCTGCGACGGGCACTCCGCCAACCGATGGAGAGGCCACGCGATGGCGCTTTCGAAGCATGGGGACTGTGGCTGCCGGTAATAGCCACCAGCGGCGCCCTTACCGAATAAGTCGGTATCGCAACCAAAAGCTGCATCGGGAACGACGAGAACAAGGGGCAGGCCTAAACGTTTGAAATCATAATAAAGCTTGGCAAAACGAGCTCACGGGGCAACAGCCTGTGGGAAACCGCAAATCCCCCGCAGGTCGATTCAAATTCCGGAGCCGGCCTCCCCTTCTCACTGCGCTCGTTGAGATCTGGCAATTCGAGCCGGATGTGCCATCCCCCGGATAGCGGATCGGAAAGCTGCGGGATATTAGCGATGTTTTGCTACCGTAAGACGGTTAGCAAAAGGTTAAAATGGGACAGGCGCACGGATCGAACGGTCTCGCTGTCGCGGAACCCCTGCCCGTGGCTGAGAACCGTCTTCTCGTGATCGACGATGAGCGTGGCATCGCCGAGCTCATACGCGACGTCGCCGATGGGCTCGGCTTCGAGTCCTTTGCGGCGTCGTCCGCCAAAAGCTTCATGCAGGCCTGCGATGCTTTTTCTCCTACCGTGATCGTCATGGCCATCGTGATGCCGGAGGTGGACGGGATCGAGCTCTTGCATTACCTGGCGACACGCCGGTTCCGCGCGCGCATCGTTCTCGTGAGCGACGCGCTCGACGGCTTCCGCGCGCTCGCGGAAACGCTCGGCATTGCCCAGGGTCTCGATGTCGTCGCCAGTCTTGCGAAGCCCTTCCGGTTGGCCGAGCTGCGCAACCTGCTTGCCGAGCTCAAGGCTTAATAATAGAGAAGTCTCCCGCTCCGGCCCGATCCGTCGCATCGGCTCGATCCGGACGGAGGGAGGGAAGCATGGCGGACGTGCGCGTCGTCTGCGCCATCGGCAAGCATGGCCAGCTCGGGCTCAAGGGCGTGTTGCCGTGGGAGGGCGAGAAGGGCCGCGACTATGTCGCCGACGTCGAGCGCTTTTTCGAGCTCACGCGCGGCCATGTCATCCTGGCCGGCCCGCGCACGGCAGCTTCGTTCCCCGCCTTCGCGCGCGAGGACCGCACGATCGTCGAGATCCGCTCGAGCATGAGGCCCGAGGATGCCATCGCCCGCTTCCCAGACCGGGTGATCTTCATCGGCGGCGGGCCGCCGGTCTGGGCCGCCTACGCGCCCTTCATCCGTCATTGGGACATAAACCGCCTGCCCTATGACGGGGAAGCCGACCGCTTCTTCGATCCGGCCTGGATCTGCGGCGGATGAGGCGATGGCCGGAAGCGGCAAACCCGCACCCGTTCCGCGCTTCCCATTCCCATGCCGATTTGCCATAACCGCACTCCGGCGAGCCGCTCCGCCCGCATAGGCCCCGACCGCCGATAGGCCAGCAACGCCGATGAGTCAGCACCGCCGATAGGCCAGGACCCAGATGATTCCACGCTATAGCCGCCCCGAGATGTCGGCCATCTGGTCGCCCGAAAACAGGCTCGAGCTGTGGTTCGAGATCGAGGCTCATGCCTGCGACGCGCTCGCCGAGCTCGGCGCGATCCCGAAGGAGGCGGCGCGCGCGGTGTGGCAGCGCGGCCGCGGCAAGGTGACGGCCGCGCGGGTCGAGGAGATCGAGCGCGAGACGCGCCACGACGTGATCGCCTTCCTGACCGCGCTCGCCGAGCATATCGGCCCGGAGGCCCGCTTCGTCCATCAGGGCATGACTTCCTCGGACCTGCTGGACACCTGCCTCGCCTTGCAGCTTTCAGCGGCGAGCGACATCCTGCTCGCCGATCTCGACCGTCTGCTGGCGGCGCTCAAGAAGCGCGCCTTCGAGCATAAGATGACGCCGACGGTCGGCCGCAGCCACGGCATCCATGCCGAGCCCACCACCTTCGGGCTCAAGCTCGCCGGGCATTACGCCGAGTTCGCGCGCGATCGCGCGCGGCTCGAGGCGGCCAAGCGCGAGGTCGCAACCTGTGCCATCTCCGGCGCCGTAGGCAGCTTCGCCAACATCGATCCCTTCGTCGAGCGCTACGTCGCCGGGAAGCTCGGCCTCGCCGTCGAGCCCATCTCGACCCAGATCATCCCGCGCGACCGTCACGCCGTGTTTTTCGCCACCCTCGCCGTGATCGCCAGCGGGGTGGAGCGGCTTGCCGTCGAGATCCGCCATCTGCAGCGCAGCGAGGTCGGCGAGGCGGAGGAATATTTCGCGCCCGGCCAGAAGGGCAGCTCCTCCATGCCGCATAAGCGCAACCCCGTGCTGTCGGAGAACCTGACCGGGCTGGCGCGCCTCGTGCGCGCCGCCGTCATCCCCGCCCTCGAGAACGTGGCGCTCTGGCATGAGCGCGACATCTCCCATTCGGCGGTCGAGCGCGTGAACGCGCCCGACGCGACCGTCGCGCTCGATTTCGCCCTCGCGCGCTTGGCCGAGCTGATCGAGCGGCTCGTCGTCTATCCCGACGCCATGCGCGCCAATCTCGGGCGCCATGGCGGGCTCGTCCATTCCCAACGCGTGCTGCTGGCCCTCACCCAAGCCGGGATGAGCCGCGAGGACGCCTATCGCGCCGTGCAGCGTAACGCCATGGCGGCCTGGGAGACGGGCGGCGATTTCCTCGCCAACCTCAAGGCCGACGCCGACGTGAAGCATTTTCTCGACGACGACGCGCTCAAGGCGCTGTTCGATCTCGGCTACCACAGCAAGCAGGTGGACGCGATCTTCGAGCGGGTGTTCGGAAAGGCGTGAGGCGCTTCTATTCCGCCGCGACGACGGGTGCGGTGGCCTTGCTGAAATAGCCCAACAGCTCGGCCTCCCGCGCCTTGGCCTGCTCGATCGAGCGCGCCTTGATATGGCCGTAGCCGCGGATATGCTCGGGCAGGCTTGCGATCTCGACGGCCAGCTTGTGGTTCTCGTCGTCGAGGCCGGCGAGGAGCGTCTCGATCGCCCGCTCGTATTCCGCGATGAGGGCGCGCTCGCGCCTGCGCTCCGCCGTATAGCCGAAAATGTCGAAGGGCGTGCCGCGCAGGCGGCGCAGCGGCGCGAGCAGCTTGAAGAGCCCGAGGACCCAGCGCCCATATTCGCGCTTTTGCAGCTCGCCCGTGTTGGGGTCGCGCGGCGCCACGAGCGGCGGGGCCAGGTGGATATGCAGGCGGTAACTGCCCTCGAATTGCTCGCGGATGCGCGCCATGAACTTGCCGTCCGTGTAGAGCCGCGCCACCTCGTACTCGTCCTTGTAGGCGAGGAGCTTGAAGTAATAGCGCGCCACCGCTTCGGCGAGACCGTTGCGGCCGCGCGCCTTGGCCCCCTCGGCCGCGCGCACGCGCTCGACCATGGCGCGGTAGCGCTCCGCATAGGCCCTGTCCTGATAGTCGGCGAGGAACGCCCCGCGACGCGCGATCAGCTCGTCGAGCGTTTGCGGCTTGCGCGGAAGCTGCACGGCTTGCGGCAGGGCGATGCGTTCGACGGCGGCGCGGTCGAGCGCCGCGCGCCGGCCCCACTGGAAGGCTTGCTTGTTCATCTCGATCGAGGCGGCGTTGATCTCGACTGCGCGGAGGATGGCCTCCGCCGAGACCGGCACGAAGCCGCGCTGATAAGCGAAGCCCAAAAGAAAGAGGTTGGTCGCGATCGAATCGCCGAGCAGCGCCGTGGCCAGGCGCGTGGCGTCGATGAACTGGACGTGATCGGCGCCGACCGTGCCTTCGATGCGCCGGCGCAGCGCCTCGCCGGGTATCGTGAGATCGGCGTTCCGCGTGAAATCGCCCGTCGTCAGCTCGTAGCCGTTGACGACGGCATGGCTGTCGGCGCGCAGCGTATGAATGGTCTCGTGGCCGCCCGAGACGACCAGGTCGCCGCCGAGGAGCAAGTCGGCGCCGCCCGCCGCGATGCGCACCGTGCCGATATCGGCGGGCGCGCGGCCGATCCGCACATGGCTTGTCACGGCGCCGCCCTTCTGCGCCAGGCCCGTCATGTCGAGGATGCCGCAGCCCTTGCCTTCGAGATGCGCCGCCATGCCGAGGAGCGCGCCGATGGTGACGATGCCCGTGCCGCCCACGCCCGTCACGACGATGGCGTAGGGCCGATCGAGCGCCGGCAGGCTCGGCTCGGGCAGCGCGAGATCGGGCATCGCCTCGCGCGGCACGCTGGCGGCCTTGCCGCGGCGCAAGCGGCCGCCATGCACGGTGACGAAGCTCGGGCAGAAGCCGTTGACGCACGAGAAGTCCTTGTTGCAGGCCGACTGGTCGATCATGCGCTTGCGGCCGAACTCGGTCTCGAGCGGCAGCACCGCTACGCAGTTCGACTTGACGCCGCAGTCCCCGCAGCCCTCGCATACGGCCTCGTTGATCACGGCGCGCTTCGCGGGGTCGGGATATTGGCCGCGCTTGCGGCGGCGGCGCTTCTCGGCGGCGCAGGTCTGGTCGTAGATCAGCACGGTGGTGCCGGGGATGGCGGCGAGCCGGCGCTGCACCTCCTCGATCTCGTCGCGGTGATGGATGGTGACTTCGGGCGCAAAGCCGGCATTGGTCGCATACTTATGCGGCTCGTCGCTGACGACGGCGATGGCCTTGGTGCCTTCGGACCAGACCTGCTGGCTGATCCGCGGCACGGAGAGCGGGCCGTCGACATGCTGCCCGCCGGTCATGGCCACCGCGTCGTTGTAGAGAATCTTATAGGTGATGTTGACGCCCGAAGCGACGGCGGCGCGGATCGCCATCAAGCCGGAATGGAAATAGGTGCCGTCGCCCAGGTTCTGGAAGATATGCTGGCGCTGCGAGAAGGCCGCCTCGCCCACCCAGTTGGCGCCCTCGCCTCCCATCTGGGTGAAGCCCACGATGCCGCGGTCCATCCAGGCTGCCATGAAATGGCAGCCGATGCCGGCGCCCGCCCGCGCGCCTTGCGGCACGCGCGTCCCGGTATTATGGGGGCAGCCGGCGCAGAAATAGGGTCGCCGCTCGATCGGGTCGGGTGTCTTCGCGGGATGGCTCAGAGCGTCCGCCCGCTCGCAATGCGCCTTGACGAGCGGGTCGTCGCCGTAGCGCAGCAGCCTCCGCCCGATCACCGAGGCGATATGGTTGGTGTCGAGCGCGCCGGCCGCGAAGAAGAGGCGCTTGCCCTCCTCGTCGGTCTTGCCGACGATGCGCGGCGCGCCCGCGCGGCCATAGAGGATCTCCTTGAGCTGGGTCTCCATCAGCCCGCGCTTCTCCTCGACCACGATCACCAGGTCGAGGCCGGCGGCGAAGGCGATCGCACCTTGCGGCTCGAGCGGGAAGGGCATGGCCGCCTTGTAGAGCCGCAGGCCGAGATGCTCAGCGCGCTTGCCGTCGATGCCAAGATCCTCGAGCGCCTGGCGCACGTCGAGATAGGATTTGCCGGTGGTGATGATGCCGACCTTGGCGCCCGGCGTGGGCCAGATCAGGCGATCGAGCTTGTTGGCACGCAGATAGGCGCGTACGGCATCGTGCTTGTAGCCATGGAGCCGGCGCTCCTCCTCGTGAATATCGTCGGGCCAGCGGATGCTGAGCCCGCCGGGAGGCGGCGCGAAATCGCCGGGCGTCGCAATCGTCACACGCGTCGGATCGAGCTCGATCGAGGCGGCGAGGTTGACCGTGTCATGCATGCATTTGAGCGCGACCCAGCAGCCGGCGAAGCGCGACATGGCCCAGCCATGCAGGCCGTAATCCAGCAGCTCCTGCACGCCCGCAGGGTTGAGGACGGGAATCATGGCATCGACCATGGCGTATTCGCTCTGATGCGCCGCGGTCGAGCTCTCGGCGGTATGGTCGTCGCCGAGCAGCACCAGCACGCCGCCATGGGGCGAGGTGCCAGCGAGGTTGGCGTGGCGGAAGGGATCGCCGGTGCGGTCCACGCCCGGCCCCTTGCCGTACCACATGGCGAAGACGCCGTCATATTTGCCTTCGCCCGTGAGCTCGGCCTGCTGCGTGCCCCAGCAGGCCGTGGCGGCGAGATCCTCGTTCACACCGGGCTGGAACTTGACGTGATGGTCTTCGAGATGGCGATGCGCGGCGAAGAGCTGCTGGTCGAGGCCACCCAGGGGCGAGCCGCGATAGCCGGTGACGTAGCCCGCGGTATTGAGCCCCGCCGCGAGGTCGCGCTCGCGCTGCATCATGGGCAGCCGCACCAGCGCCTGGATGCCGGTGAGGAAAACGCGGCCCTTGGGCTTGGTGTATTTGTCGTCGAGGGTTACCGCCGGAAGTGCCATTCTACTCGGTCTCTTCTCTCTGCCTGCTCTTTTGCGGCCTACTCGCCGACGCGCCCAGGCGGCGATTTTAGCATGACGCCGACGGCCTGGCGACGCTGCGCCAAGCGATGCGTCGGGCGGCCCCGATTCTTGACCGGTGGCCCGTTACAGAATAGGGCTGGACGGGCTTGCCGAGAAGATCGGCGACGGCGAGGATAGGGTCGATAGCTGCCTCGGGAAAGGGCTTGCGGCAGGCAAGGATGACAGGAGCATTGCCTTAATAATAGGCAATTTGTCAAAGCGCTGCCCGTCCGAAGCGGCAAGAATCGCGCCGCGCATGCTCGTCTCGGCTGGTACAAAACTTGCTCCGTATGGGGTCAAGGATGGGCGACAATCTGAGCTTGGACGGGGGGAACAGCAGGGCGGCGATGACGGCCTCTTCGCCCTTCGACGAGATGCGCGCCCATGAGGACGGCGTACGCGACCCCTATCGGGGTATCGCCGACTGGCTCGAGCGCATCCCCGCCGACCTCCTGGAAAACCGGCGACGCGAGGCCGATCTCCTCTTCCGCCGCCTCGGCATCACCTTCGCGGTCTATGGCGAAGGCGGCGACGTCGAGCGGCTCATCCCCTTCGATGTGATCCCGCGCGTGCTGGCCGCCGCGGAATGGCGTTTCCTCGCGACCGGGCTTATCCAAAGGGTCAACGCGCTCAACGCCTTCATCGCCGACATCTACGGCGCGCGCGAGATCCTGCGCGCAGGGGTGGTGCCGGCCGACCTGGTGCTGCAAAACGCGCAATACCGTCCCGAGATGGCCGGACTCAAGCTGCCCTGCGGCGTCTATACCCACGTCGCCGGCATCGACGTGGTGCGCACCGACGAGCGGCAATTCTACGTGCTCGAGGATAATCTGCGCACGCCCTCCGGCGTCTCCTACATGCTCGAGGACCGCGAGGTGATGATGCGGCTCTTCCCCGAGCTTTTCTCGCGCCACCGGGTGGCGCCGGTCGGCCACTACCCCGACGAGCTGCTCAAGACCCTGCGCTCGGTGCCTCCGCCCAATTGCCGCGGCGACCCCACGGTCGTGCTGCTCACGCCCGGCTCCTACAACAGCGCCTATTTCGAGCATGTCTTCCTTGCCGAGCAGATGGGCGTCGAGCTGGTCGAGGGGCAGGACCTCACCGTCAAGGACGACATCGCCTATATGCGCACGGCGGCGGGGCTCCAGCGCGTCGACGTGATCTACAGGCGCATCGACGATGCCTTCATCGACCCCCTCGCCTTCCGGCCGGAATCGGTGCTCGGCGCGGCCGGGCTCTTCGCGGCCTACAAGAAGGGCAACCTGCAGCTCGCCAACGCCGTCGGCACCGGCATTGCCGACGACAAGGCGGTCTACGCCTATGTGCCGGAGATCATCCGCTTCTATCTTGGCGAGGCGCCGCTGCTCGACAACGTGCCGACCTGGCGGCTCCGCGAGCCCGACGCGCTCGCCCATGTGCTGGACCGCCTCGGCGAGCTGGTGGTGAAGGAAGTGCACGGCTCCGGCGGCTACGGCATGCTGATCGGGCCGCGCGCCAGCAACGCCGAGATCGAGGCCTATCGCGCGCGCATCCTGGCCGACCCGGCCCAGTTCATCGCCCAGCCGACGCTCGCGCTATCCACCTGCCCCACCTTCGTCGATAGCGGCATCGCCCCGCGCCATGTCGATCTCCGGCCCTTCGTGCTGTCGGGCGCCGGCGTCACCGTCGTGCCGGGCGGGCTCACGCGCGTCGCCCTCCGCGCCGGCTCGCTCGTGGTCAATTCGAGCCAGGGCGGCGGCACCAAGGACACCTGGGTGCTGGAGGCGTGACGCAGATTCGCATGGCCCTTTCATGCTGAGCCGGGCGGCCGACAATCTCTATTGGATGGCGCGCTATATGGAGCGGGCGGAGAACACCGCCCGCATCCTCGACGTGGCCTACCGCATGTCGCTTCTGCCGGGCGACCAGACCGGGCAGCGCACGCAGTGGGAATCCGCCATCATCATCGCCGGCTGCGAGGAGCCCTATGCCGCGCGCGGCGGCAGCTTCGACGCCAAGGGCGTCATCGAATATCTGGCGCTCGCCCCCGACAACCGCTCGAGCATCCGCTCCTCGCTGCAGGCGGCGCGCGAGAACGCCCGCGCCATGCGCGCCCAGATCACGGCCGAGATGTGGGAGAGCCTGAATGCGACCTGGCTCGAGATGCGCGCCATCGACTATGGCAGGCTGGAACAGCTGGGCTTCGGCGGCTTCTTCGATTGGGTGAAGGAGCGCAGCCATCTCTTCCGCGGCCTCGTCTACGGCACCATGCAGCGCGACGAGGCGATGCGCTTCGTCAATCTGGGCTCCTCGCTCGAACGTGCCGATTCGACCGCCCGCATTCTCGACGTGAAATATCACGTGCTGCTGCCGCGCGCGGAGGATGTCGGCGGCGCCGTAGATTATTACCAATGGGCGGCGCTTCTACGCTCGGTGAGCGCGCTCGGCGCCTATCGCCGCATCTATCGCGACACCATCACGCCCTTGCGGGTGGCGGAGCTCCTCGTCCTGCGCGAGGACCTGCCGCGTAGCCTGTACGCCTCGACCCGCGACCTCGAGGCGGTGCTCTCGGAGCTGCGCCAGATCTATTCGCGCGACTATGAATCGGCGCGCATCGCCGCCTCGATGTCGTCGCGCCTGCGCTATGGCCGCATCCAGGCGATCTTCAATCAAGGCCTCCACGAATATCTGACCGAGACGATCAACCGCCATATCGAGCTCGGCCACTCGATCGCGCGCGACTTCATGCTGCCGGACTGACGAACGGCGCCTCCTTGAGCGCGACCAGATGGCGGCGCAGATCGGGCGCCCATAGGGGCTTATGCAGATTGCCGGCGACCTTGAGCCCATAGGCGGTCGCCAGCTGCGTGGCCATCTTGCCGAAATTGTTGCCGCTCTCGCCGAAAAGGATGATGGGCGCGCGGCAGCGGCGCGCGGCGAGATATTTCAGCAGCTCGAACCCGTCCAGCACGGGCATGACGATGTCGAGGGTGATGGCGTCGGGCCGGAAATCGTCATAGATCAGCTTGAACCTGTCGCCGCCGCGCGCGATCCGCACCTCGAAAGCCTCGCTTTCCGCCACGGTGCGGACAAGGTCGCTGACGAACCTGTCGTCATCTATGACGAGGAGACGGCTAACGTGCAAAAAAGGCCTCCGCGGTTAAGCCATGGAGTCCACTCCCAACGCTGGTATTCCGCCCCGTTCATACAAGATTTACTTTATATGGATCGCCAAATCACGAATGAAATCGAGCAGTCGCGCAAATTTGAACTACCTCAGCGTTAACCAATATTAACGAACTGCTTGGGCGACTCTTGGGGTTTTCGGCCATTCCGAATTTCCGCGCGGACGGGAGCCACCCGGCGACGGCAAAATTGCCATGCCCGCAACAAAGCACGTACCATCCGCCGCCAAAAATCGATTCGAGGGCAGGGGATGACGTATTGCATTGGCATCAGGCTCGACGAGGGCATGGTGTTTCTGTCCGACTGCCGCACCCATGCCGGCGTCGACAATATCGCGACCTTCCGCAAGATGACCGTCTGGCAGCCGGGCGACCGCGTGCTCGTGCTGCTGACGGCGGGCAATCTCGCCATTTCGCAATCGACCCTCAACCTGCTGAACCAGGGCCTGGGCGGCGACTGGAGCGAGCGCCTTGCCAGCGCGCCCACCATGTTCGAGGCGGCGCGGCTCGTCGGCGCGGCGGTGCGCGAGGTCTATCGCGCGGACGGCGAGGCGCTGCGCGCGCAAGGCAACGAGTTCAACGTCTCCTTCACCCTCGGCGGGCAGATCGGCCAGGCCGAGCCGCAGCTCTTCCAAATCTACGCCGCGGGCAACTTCATCGAGGCGAGCCAGGACACGCCCTATTTCCAGATGGGCGAGACGAAATACGGCAAGCCCATCCTCGACCGCATCATCCGCCCCGAGACCACGCTCAAGGCGGCGGCCAAATGCGCGCTCATCTCGATGGATTCGACCTTGCGCTCCAATCTCTCTGTCGGGCTGCCGCTCGACCTGGCGATCTACCGGCGCGGCGCGCTCAAGCTCGAGGTGCTGCGCCATATCGACGAGACCGACCGCTATTTCCAGACCCTCGGCCAGCGCTGGATGGAAGGCTTGCGCTCGGTCTTCAAGGAGCTTCCGGACCCCGACTGGCTGCCCTGAGAGCGCGGCCGCCGCAGGGGGGCTTTTTCCCGGTGCCCGCGAGGGGCATTATAGGGGCTTGGCGGCTCCATCCATCGGGAGGGCTTGCCATCGGGAGGACTTGAGATGAGCTCCGATCTCCTCGCCAAGACCTGCACGCCCTGCCGGGGCGGCATCCCCCCGCTGACCGCCGCCGAGGCCAAGGGCTACCTGCAGCAGGCGCCGGGCTGGAGGCTGCTCGACGACGGCCACCGCCTCGAGCGCCGGTTCGAATTCGGCGATTTCAGGGAGACCTTGGCCTTCGTGGACAAGATAGCGGCGCTTTCCGAAGCGGAGGGGCATCATCCCGACATCTGCTTCGGCTGGGGTTACGCCACCGTTTCCTGGCAAACCAAGAAGATCAAGGGACTGCACGAGAACGACTTCATCATGGCCGCGAAGAGCAACAAGCTCCTGGAAGGCCGGATCGCGTGAGGGCGCGCTTGCCATGCCGCTCGAATGGAAATTGAACGTGACCCCGCGGCTGGAAAGCCGCCTTCCGGGCGGCGTGGCGCGGCGCGAGCTGGAAGCCGCCGCGCGGCGCGCCATCGCGGAGGCCGGCAAGGGCCACCAACTCTACTATCTCTCCTTCCGCTTTCAAGGAATGACCATCGCCGTCTCGACGCGGCTTGCCCATGCGCGCGAGCTGGTGATCGACGCGGACCTGGCGCCCGACGATCGCATCCGCGTCATCGCCGAGGAGGATGTCTCGATCCCGCGACGAATCGTGAGGGGCCCGAGCGGGCCCAAACATACCCGGCGCTAGTGTGGCGGGCCGACGCTCGAATTGAGCCATTTCAATTCGGCCCACTCCGCCCTCCCCTTTTTTCCTCGAAAGGCTTATTTGGTGGTCCCGGCGGGCGCGGCCCGTAGCCATGAGCCTCGGAAAGAGAAGCCCTCGTTATGCAATTCGTCGCGAGACTGGCCCAAGGGCGCATTCACTACGCCTGGATCATCATCGCCGTCACCTTCCTCACGCTGCTGGCGGCGGCGGCGACGCGCGCGACGCCCGGCGTGCTCATTGTGCCGCTGCAGAAGGAGTTCGGCTGGAGCACGGCGACCATCTCCTTCGCCGTCTCGGTCAACCTAGTGCTTTACGGCTTTATGGGGCCCTTCTCGGCGGCGCTCGTCGACCGCCTCGGCGCGCGGCGCACCATGCTCATCGCCGTGAGCCTCGTGGCCACCGGCGTGCTGCTCACCACGCTCATGACCAAGCCCTGGCAGCTCATCCTGCTGTGGGGCTTCGTGGTCGGCAGCGGCACGGGCTTCACCGCCATGGCGCTTGGCGCCACGGTGGTGAACCGCTGGTTCACGGCGCGGCGCGGCGTCGCCGTCGGGCTGCTGACGGCGAGCAGCGCGACGGGACAGCTCGTCTTCCTGCCGTTCCTCGCCAAGCTCGTCGAGGATCATGGCTGGCGGGTCGCTGCCATCGCGGTGGCCGGGATCGGGATCCTCGCTCTGCCGCTCATCGCCTTGCTGATGCGCGACAATCCGGCGGAGCTTGCGCTCAACCGCTTGGGCGAGCCGGGCGTTGCCGAGCCACCTAAGCGCGGCACGCAGAACCCCGCCTGGGCCGCGCTCGCCGCCTTGGCCGAGGGCGCGCGCAGCCGCGATTTCTGGCTCCTTTTCGGCACCTTCTTCATTTGCGGGCTCAGCACCAACGGGTTGATCGGGACGCATCTCATTCCCGCCTGCTTCGATCACGGCATACCGGAGGTGAAGGCGGCGGGCCTTCTGGCGGTGATGGGCATCTTCGATTTCATCGGCACGCTGGGCTCGGGCTGGCTGTCGGACCGCTGGTCGAACCGCGCGCTGCTCTTCTGGTATTACGGGCTGCGCGGCCTCTCGCTGCTCTTCCTGCCCTTCTCCTTCGACATCTCGTTCTACGGGCTCTCGCTGTTCGCCGTGTTCTACGGGCTCGACTGGGTGGCGACCGTGCCGCCCACGGTGCGGCTCGCCGCCGATTGCTTCGGGCGGGACAAGGCCGGGCTGATGTTCGGCTGGATCTTTTGCGGCCATCAACTCGGCGCCGCCACGGCCGCCTTCGGCGCGGGCTTGATTCGCACCGATTTCGGCGATTATCTAGGCGCCTTCTTGACGGCCGGCGCCTTCTGCCTGCTTGCCTCGGTCCTCGTGCTCGGCATCGGGCGCGGCAAGCGCCGGGCGCTCGCCGTGTCGGCGCCGGCGCCGGCGTGACGGCATCGGAGCAAGCGAACCGCGCAAGCGCGCGATAAGCCGCGCGGCGTTAAGGGAGGAATTGAGGATGGCCCACGACGGCAGGCTGCGTCATCGCGCGGGTCGCGGATGGCAATGGAAGCTCCTGCTTCTGCTGCCTTTCATCGCGCTGCTTTGGGTGCCTTCCTATAATTCGATCGAGCCGCGCATCGCGGGCTTTCCCTTCTTCTATTGGTATCAGGGGCTGTGGCTGCTCGTCGCGGCCCTCTTGACCTTCATCGTCCACCGCATGACCGAGCGGCGCTGATCCCGCCGCGCCCGCCGACGAGGCAACCGCCAACGACGCATCCTAGGAAATCGCCGTGAACTGGATCGCGCTCATCGTCTTCGTGCTGTTGTTCGGCTTCATTACCGTGCTCGGCTTCGTCGCGGCGAATTGGCGGCGCGGCGATCTCGATTTGCTCCATGAATGGGGGCTGGGCGGGCGGCGCTTCGGCAGCTTCGTGATCTGGTTTCTCCTCGGCGGCGACGCCTACACGGCCTATACCTTCGTCGCCGTGCCCGCCCTCGTCTTCGGCAGCGGCGCCATCGGCTTCTTCGCCGTGCCTTACACGATCCTCATTTATCCGCTGATGTTCCTGGTCTTGCCGCGCCTCTGGACGGTCGCGCAGCGGCACGGCTACATCACGGCAGCCGATTTCGTGCGCGGGCGCTACGGCAACCGCTGGCTCGCCCTTGCCGTTGCCGTCACCGGCATCGTGGCGACCATGCCCTATATCGCGCTGCAGCTCGTGGGACTCGAGGTGGTGATCGGCGCGATGGGCGTCGAATTCAAGGGCGCCTTCGCCGATCTTCCGCTCGTCATCGCCTTCGTCATCCTCGCGGCCTTCACCTATACCAGCGGCCTGCGCGCGCCGGCGATGATCGCGGTCGTCAAGGACGCGCTGATCTATCTGACCGTGCTCGCCATGGTGATCGTCATTCCGATCGAGCTCGGCGGCTACGACAAGATGTTCGCCGCGGTGCCGGCGGCGAAGCTCCTGCTCGCGCAGCCCAAGCCCGGCAATCTCGGGCAATATTCGGCCTACGCCACCTTGGCGCTCGGCTCGGCCTTCGCGCTCTTCCTCTACCCCCACACCATCACGGGCGTGCTGAGCGCGAGCTCGCGCGGCGCCATCCGGCGCAATGCCGTCTACCTGCCGGCCTACTCGCTGATGCTGGCGCTGCTCGCCTTGACCGGCTTCATGGCCTTGGCGATGGGGGTCGACAAGCTGCCCGAGTTCGCGGCCCAGTTCCAGCACTACAAGGCCAACTTCACCGTCCCGGCGCTCATCCTCCACGCCTTCCCGGCCTGGTTCGTGGGCGTGGCCTTCGCCGCCATCGGCATCGGCGCGCTGGTGCCGGCCGCGATCATGTCGATCGCCGCCTCCAACCTCTTCACGCGCAACATCTACAGGGAATTCATCCGGCCCGACTGCACGCCCCGCCGAGGAGGCGCGCAACGCCAAGTTCGTCTCGCTCGTCGTGAAGCTCGGCGCGCTGGTCTTCATCATCGGCCTGCCGACGCAATACGCCATCCAGCTCCAGCTTCTCGGCGGCATCTGGATCAGCCAGACCATCCCAGCCGTGATCATCGCGCTCTATACGCGCTGGCTGCATCCCTGGGCGCTTCTCGCAGGCTGGGCTGCGGGCATCCTCGCGGGCACCTGGATGGCGGCCTCGCAGAATTTCGCGGCCGTCTTTCCGCTCGCGCTCGACGGCATCGTCCTGCCGGGCTATGCAGCGCTCTACGCCTTCGCGATCAATCTCGGCGTCTGCGTCCTGCTCACGCCTCCGCTGGAGGTGCTCGGCGCCCCGCGCGGCGCCGACGAGACCCTCGCCGCGGCCTATGAGGATTGACGGCCTTAGGCCCTAGACTAGTACCCGAGCGCCGCGCCGGCCGGCCGGCGAAAATCGTTCGCGCCGATGAGCTGCCCCGTCGCGGGATCGACGAGAATCGATTCCGCCGCCCCCCAATGTCCGCCTTCGGCGATGTCGTAGCCCATGGCCTTGAGGCGCGAGAGGACCTCTGGCGAAAGCGCGCCCGGCTCCGCATAGACGAGGTCGGGCAGCCATTGCTGATGGATGCGGGGCGCGTCCACCGCCGCCTGCAGAGTCATGCCGTAATCGATCACGTTGATCAGCGTCTCGAGCGTGATCGTGATGATGCGCGAGCCGCCGGGGCTGCCGGTCACCATGAAGAGCCTGCCGCCCTTGGTGACGATGGTGGGCGCCATCGAGCTCAGCGGCCGCTTGCGGGGCGCGACCGCATCGGCAGCGCCCTGCACCAGGCCGAATGCGTTGGGCGCGCCGGGCTTGACCGAGAAATCATCCATCTCGTCATTGAGGAAGAAGCCGGTATGGCCGGCGATCACCTTGGCGCCGAAAAAGCTGTTGATCGTATAGGTCGCGGCGACGGCGTTGCCCATCGCGTCGAGGATCGAAAAATGCGTGGTGTTGGCGCCCTCGGCGGGTGGCGGCGTCACCTGGCTTGAGGGCGTTGAGCGCTCGGGCTCGATGCGCGCCCTGAGCTCGGCTGCATGAGCCTTGGAGAGCAGGTGCTGTAGCGGGATTTTCACGAAACCCGGATCGCCCAGCAGATTGTTGCGATCGGCATAGGCTTGCCGCATCGCCTCGATCAGGTCATGGACGCTCTCGACCGAACGATAGCCGAGCGCGCCGAGCGGAAATCCCTCGAGGATATTGAGGATCTCGCACAGCGTCGTGCCGCCGGAGCTCGGCGGCGGTGCCGAGATCAGACGATAGCCGCGATAGTCGCAAGCGACCGGCTCGCGCTCGATCGCGCGATAATTGGCGAAGTCCTCCTTCGCGAGCACCCCGCCATGGGCGGCGCTCGCCTCGAGGATGGCGTCGGCGATGGGCCCGCGATAGAAGGCGTCGGGCCCGTCGCGGGCGACGAGGCGCAGGGTCTCCGCCAGCTCCTTCTGCACCAGCCGCTCGCCTTCGCCATAAGGCTGGCCGCCTTTGAGGAAGATCGCGGCGACGTTGGGCTGCTCCGCGAACGCCTCGCTCGCGGGCTTCAAGAGGGCGACATCGCCGGGGCCGAGCAGGAAGCCTTCCTCGGCGAGCCTGATGGCGGGCGCCATGACCCGCGCGCGGCTCATCGTGCCGAATGAGGTCAACGCCTGCTCGAGACCGAGCACCGTCCCGGGCACCGCGACGGCGAGATAGCCGCGCCGGCTCGCCTCGGGCATCACCGCGCCATCCTTGTCGAGGAACATCTCGCGCGTCGCCCTCGCGGGCGCCGTCTCGCGGAAATCGAGGAAGATGGCGCGGCCGTCGGCCAGCCTGACGGTGATGAAGCCGCCGCCGCCGAGATTGCCGCAGCAGGGATCGACCACGGCCAGCGCATAGGCGACCGCGACCGCCGCGTCGATGGCGTTGCCGCCTTGGCGCAGCACATCGAGCCCGACCTCGCTCGCGAGGCGCTGCTCGGTCACGACCATCGCGCCGCTCGCGGCGACCTGATCGGGCTCGGCGGCGGAGACGGCGCCGGCCGACAGGGCGAATATCACGGCCAAAATGGGCCGCCGCGCCGCAGTCTGCATGATGCGATTCTCCCGCCGCGGAGACGAGCCCGCGCGAAATCCCCGACTGTCTATTTTATAAGGCTGTTATCTCGACTTATCGAGATAATCCGAGCGCCTCACCCCGGCAGGATGCTGGTGCCCGTCTCGCCGGCGAGGGCGCGGCCGATATTGGCGGGATTGGTGATCACGCCGCGGCCGCGGCCGCCTTCGAGATATTGGATGAGGGCCTGGATCTTGGGGCCCATGCTGCCTTTGTCGAACTGATCCTCGGCATAATAGCGCTTGGCCTCGCTCAAGGTCATGCTGTCGAGCCAGCGCTGGTTGGGCCGGTTGAAGTTGATCGCCACCTTCTCCACGCCCGTCGAGACGACGAAGATGTCGGCGCCCACCTCGCGCGCAAGCAGGCTGGAGGCGAGGTCCTTGTCGATCACCGCCTCGATGCCGTGAATGTCGCCCGCCTCGTCGCGGATCACCGGGATGCCGCCGCCGCCGCAGCCGATCACGATATAGCCCGCATCGGCCAGCGAGCGGATGGCGTCGAGATCGAGAATCGCCTTGGGCGCCGGCGAGGGCACCACGCGCCGCCAGCCGCGCCCGGCATCGTCCTTGACGACCCAGCCCTGCTGGGCGGCAAGTCGCTTCGCCGCCGCCTCTTCCATATGCGAGCCGATCGGCTTGCTCGGCGCCTTGAAGGCGGGATCGTCGCGGTCAACGAGGGTTTCGGTCACCACGGCGACCGGCCGGCGCGCGATGCCGCGCTTGCGGAACTCGTTGCGAAAGGCCTTGACGAACATGTAGCCGATGGCACCTTGCAGGTCCGCGCCGGCATAATCCATCGGCACGGGCGCCACTTCATGGATGGAAAGTTCGGAGCGGCGCAAGATGAAGCCCATCTGCGGCCCGTTGCCGTGGGTGACGATGACGTTCCAGCCGGCCTCGATCATGTCGGCGATGTGATGGGCCGTGATCGCCGCCTCCTCGTACTGATCGGGGATCGAGAGATGCTCCTTGTCGCGAATGAGCGAATTGCCGCCCACCGCGACCACCGCGAGCTTCTTGCCGGGCGCCATCCCCGCGCTCCTTCCGGTCCTCGCGGCCGTCGAGGCTCGCGGCCAGCGCCGCGACGGCTTGCGTGAAGCAGTCGAGCGGCGCCCGCGTGATGCCGGCGCCGATCTGGCCGATGCCGGCCTCCTTGTGGGCGATGCCGGTATTGATGACGGGCAGCATGCCCGGTGTCGACCACCTTGCGGCATCGATGCCGGCGGGCGTGCCCGTGAACTCCATCGCCGGCAAGGTGAAGCCGCCGTTCTGGCCGAGCGTGATATGCCCCATCGCGGCGGTGTTCGCGATGGCGTCCATCGCCGTGCCGCCGACGAAATTGACGATCGCCGGCGCCGCGGCCATGGCGAAGCCGCCGAGGCCGGCCGTCTCGGTGATCGCGCTGTCGCCGAGATCGGGCGCCGCGTCGGCGATCGAGTAGCCGGGGAAATAGAGGCCGTCGACCACGGGCGCGGGGGCGGTGAACCAGCGCTCGCCCGTACCGCTCAGCCTGATGCCGAAATCGACGCCGTTCCGCGCCATGGCGGTCACCATGCTCGAGCCCGGCACGCCGTGCGCGGCGTCCATCATGGCTTTGCAGGCCGCCATCGAGAGATTGAGGAAAAAGTGATCGTTGCCGGCGATGAATTCGAGCGCGGCCGCGATCGCCGGGCGCTCGGCGGAGGATTTGAGCAAAGCCGGCGCCAGCTGCTTCAAAAGCAAAGCGCTCGCCGCCGCGTTGCGGTTATGCACCTCGTCGCCCATATGAAGCGCCTGCGCCATCATCGGCTTGAGTTCGAGCGGGCCCGACGCCTCGAGCGCCGCGGCAAGCGTGTCCGCGAGCTCGCCCGCCATCCAGCGCAGTCGCTCGACGACATCGCTGCCGTTGGCGCCGAAGCGCAAGGCCTTGCCGAGGCCCTCGTTGAGATTGCAGAAGGTGCGATGGCCGTTCGCGGAATCGCGCACCACCCAAACCCGCATCGAGGGGCTGATCACGCCGGCCATGGGCCCGACCGCGTCATGGTGGTGGCAAGGCTCGTAAGCGATCTTGCCGCTCGCGGCGAGCGCGCGCGCGGCCTCGTGGCCGGTCGCCCACCCCTCGAAGAGGATGGCGCCGACGATGGCGCCCTGCATCGGCCCGCACATGCGCTCCCAGGCGATCGGCGGACCGGCATGGAGAATCATGCGCTCGCCCATCCTCGGCAGCCGCTCGCGCGCCGGGCCGATGCCCTCGAGCAAGGGCCGGGAAGCGAGATAGGCGTCGAAGGCGTGCCGGTTGGCGGCCTCGACGACGGGATGCATGACGAGCCGCGCCAGCGCCTCGCCGACGGCCCGGTCGCCACCGGCGGGCGGCTGCCAGGCGAGATCGACGACCTTGCCGCCGGCCGCCGCGATCGCCTCGGCGAAGGAGGCGAGACCGACATTCAGCACCTGCAGCTCCGCGCGGAACAGCTCCATGGTCAATCGCCTTCCGCCGCGAGGGCGCTTTGCCCGGCCCCCGCCGCCTGGAGGGCGATGCGGGCGGCGAGCCGCGCGGCCTGCGCGTTGCTCGCGGCGAGCAGCATGCCGGCTTCCCGGAGCGCCGCCTCCTGACGTTCCAGATTTTGCGGATCTTGCGCCGTGCCGCAGACGAAGCCGACGACGGCGAGCGCGCGTCCCGCCCGCTCGGCGCGCGCCTTGGCCTCGCGGATGACCGGCGTCATCTCGGCGGCCGGGTCGGCATGGGCGCCGCAGCCCAGCACGACATCGAGCAGGATGACCGCGACCTGGCCGTCCTCCGCCTCGCGCAAGAGTGCGCTCGTTGCGCAGGCGGTGATCGATCATCGGATGGGGGCGCCCGCGGGTGAAGAGGTCGTCGCCCAGATCGATCGAGGCTGTGATCGCGGCTCTGCCACACGTCCTCGAGCTCGTCGGCGTTGCCGACCGGCGTGTTGGAATGAACGGGATGCAGCACCTCGCCGAGCAGGAGCGAGGCCTCGTAGCAGAAGGTGCCGCCGCTGAAGAGGCCCCGCACCCAACGTTGGCCGGGCGCGAAACGCTCGATCGCGGGCGTCGGCATTGCGGCCCGAGCGCGGCTGGGCCGGCCCCCCTCGACGAGGGCAACCGCCGCCACGGCGGCATCCTCGAGCGTCTTGGCCGGGTGGAGATTCGCGCCGCGGACGGCTCCCGGCGCGGCGCCGAGGAAATTGACCACGACCGGCTTGCCCAGGGCGCGCGCGGCATCGAGCACGCGCGACATCACATGGGGCGCGGGCGGCTTCGAGATCAACAGGATCGCCTTCGTCTCGTCGTCCGCGGCGAGCGCCTCGAGGCCCGTCAGCATGGTGATGCCACCGACATCCTCCTTGAGATCGCGCCCGCCGGTACCGATCGCCTGCGACACGCCTTGCCCCGCCTGATCGATGAGGCAGGTGACCTGCTGCAGCCCCGTGCCCGAGGCGGCGACCACGCCGATCGGGCCGCGCCGCACCAGATTGGCGAAGCCGAGCGGGATGCCGTTGATGATCGCCGTGCCGCAGTCGGGACCCATTACGATGAGACCCTTGTCGCGCGCCAGCCGCTTGAGCGATATCTCGTCGGCGAGCGCTACATTGTCGCTGAACAGCATGACGTTGAGGCCGAGGCGCAGCGCCTTCAGCGCCTCGGCCGCGGCATAATCGCCCGGCGTCGAAATGAGGGCGAGATTGGCGCCCGGCAATGCTTCGATCCCCATGACGAGGCTGCGCGGCTGCTCGCGGCGCGGTCCATCGCCGCCACCGCCGGCCGCCTTCTGGTTAAGCACCTCTTCGGTCTCGGCGAAAGCCTGCTCGAGCGCCTGTCGATCCTCGCCCTGGAGCGCGATCAGGAGATCGTTCGGCCCTGCCTCGACGCTTCCCTGCAGCAGCCCGGCCTCGCGCAGCAAGGCGAGGTTCGTCTCGGAGGCCATGATCGCCGAGGCCTGGGCAATGCCCGCCAGCTTGCCCAGCCGCGCCGAAAGCTGCATCAGCGACACCGAGTCGCGATAGAAGTTCCGGATCACCTTCGTGGCCGATTCAGCCATGGGCGGCATATCCCTTGCAGCTTGGTGTCATGGCAAGCTTATCGCCCATCGTCAGCCTTCGTCCGGAAATTCCACCCGAGACACGCCCGAGCCGGATTTTTCGATCTATCAGGAGCAGGAAACGGTCTGGTTTTTTGCATCCAATTTTGTATACTAAATCGAGCGAAGCGAGACTCGCAAGGATTTCTGCTGGTTTTTTGGGCATTTTCCGGAAAATTTGAACAGAGTCGATGCAAAATCGATGACGCCTAGCTTGCTCGCACCAACGGACAGCCTCGATATCGTTGCTCTGCGCGCGTGTTACGCCGCGGGCAAGCTGACCCCGGCCGCAGTTGTCGAAGGCGTCCTCGAGCGAATCGCCGCGCGCGGCGACGACAAGGTGTGGATCCATCTCGTCCCCGCCGAGGAGCTGCGCGCGATCGCCCGCAGGCTGAGCGAGGAAGGCCCCCAAGGACGGCCGCTCTACGGCATTCCCTTCGGGATCAAGGACAATATCGACCTGGCGGGCCATCCCACCACGGCGGCCTGCGCCGAATATTCCTATGTGCCGAAGGAGAGCGCACCGGTCGTGGCACAGCTCGTCGCCGCTGGCGCGATCCCGATCGGCAAGACCAATCTCGACCAGTTTGCCACCGGCCTCGTGGGCATGCGCTCGCCCTATGGACATTGCCGCAACGCCTTCAACCCGGATTATATCTCGGGCGGCTCGAGCTCGGGCTCCGCCATTGCCGTCGCGACGGGGCTGGCGAGCTTCGCGCTCGGCACCGACACCGCGGGCTCGGGACGCGTGCCGGCCGCGTTCAACAATATCTTCGGCCTCAAGCCGACGCGCGGCCTGCTGAGCTCCCGCGGCGTCGTGCCTGCCTGCCGCTCGCTCGACTGCGTCTCGATCTTCTCCCTTACCGCGGGCGACGCGCGCGAGGTCTTGCGGGCGGCGAAGGGCTTCGACTCGGCCGATCCCTTCTCGCGCCCGGAGCCGGCGGCACATACCGTGCCCCATTCCCTCAAAGGCATCCGCGTCGGCCTGCCGCGCGCCGACGAGCTCGCCTTCTTCGGCAACGACGAGGGGGCGCGGCTTTTCGCGGAGGCCTGCGCCCGGCTGGAGCGGCTCGGCGCGCGTCTCGTCGAGATCAATTTCGCGCCCTTCCTCGAAACCGCGCGGCTGCTCTACGAAGGGCCATGGGTCGCCGAGCGCTATACGGTGATACGCGAGCTGCTGTCGCGCAATCCGGAGGCCATTCACCCGGTGACGCGACAGGTGATCGGCGGCGGCGGCAAATTCACCGCCGAGGAGACCTTCCTCGCCTATTATCGCCTGCGGTCGCTGCGCCAGACGATCGCGCCGGTCTGGCGCGCGATCGACCTGCTGGTGACCCCGACCGCGGGCCGCTGCTACAGCATCGCCGAGGTGCGGCACGCGCCGATTCGCCTCAACAGCAATCTCGGCTACTACACGAACTACGTGAACCTGCTCGATCTCTCGGGCATCGCCGTTCCCGCGGGATTCCAGTCGGACGGCCTGCCTTTCGGCATCACCCTTCTCTCCCGCGCCTTCGAGGACGAGGCGCTGATCGATCTGGCCGACGCGTTCCATCGCGACCTGCATTTGACCTTGGGCGCGACCGGCAATGCCATGCCCGAGCGCGCGGCAGAGCGCGCCGCCACCGCGCCGCCCGCGGACGTCGTCCGCCTGGCCGTCTGCGGCGCCCATATGGCCGGGCTGCCGCTCAATCATCAGCTGACCGAGCGGCAAGGTCGGCTGCTGCGCCGCTGCCGCACCGCGCCCCGTTACCGGCTCTACGCGTTGCCGGGCGGTCCGCCCGAGCGCCCCGGCCTGCTGCGCGCCGAGGGCGGGCGGGCGATCGAGGTGGAGGTGTGGGAATTGCCGGTTGAGCGCTTCGGCGGCTTCGTGGACAATATCCCGCCGCCCCTCGGCATCGGCACGATCGAGCTCGAGGACGGCGAGATGGTGCGCGGCTTCCTCTGCGAGTCCTATGCGGTGGCGGAAGCCGAGGACATCACCGAGCTGGAGAGTTGGCGAAAATATAAAAGCGAAGAAGTTGGGGAGGACCGACCAAGGCGCCTGAGCGAAAGGGTGCGCCACATCGAGAATTGACAGAGAGGTCAACATGGTAACGGTCCCCGCGGAACCTTACGGCTTCACTTTCGAGCCCGACACTTGCGCTCTCGTCATCATCGACATGCAACGCGACTTCGTCGATCCCGGAGGATTCGGCGAGGCGCTCGGCAACAACGTCTCCCTCTTGCGCAAGGCCGTCGGCCCGATCCGGCGCCTGCTCAAGGCCGCGCGCGACGCCGGCATGCTCGTCATCCATACGCGCGAAGGCCATCGCCCCGATCTCGCCGACCTGCCGCCCGCGAAAAAGGCGCGCGGCAAGCTCAAGGCCGGCATCGGCGACCCGGGCCCGATGGGCCGCATCCTGGTGCGGGGCGAATACGGCCACGACATCATCGACGAGCTGAAACCGGCGAAGGGCGAGCCGGTGCTCGACAAGCCCGGCAAGGGCGCATTCTACGCCACCGATCTCGAATCGATGCTGCATAACCGCGGCATCAAGCAGCTCATCGTCTGCGGCGTGACGACCGAGGTCTGCGTCAACACCACCGTGCGCGAGGCGAACGACCGCGGCTATGACTGCTTCGTTCCCGAGGATTGCGTCGCCTCCTATTTCCCCGAATTCCAGGATTATGCCCTGCGGATGATCAAGGCGCAGGGCGGCATCTTCGGCTGGGTGGGGAAGTCGGCGCGGCTCCTGCCCGCGCTGGAGAAGCTCAAGAGCAAAGCGAGCGCGAAGACGCGCAAGAAGAAGAAAAGCTAGAACAAAAGACCGGGAAGAGACGCTAACGATCGTTGCGGCGCCCGTTCGCGCCACGGGAGGGGGAAAAATCTCCGCTCCCCTGGCGCGACGAGCAGCAAGGGCGCCGGCGAAAACCAAAGGGGGTATCCATGACGACGCTACAAGACTCGACGCGCGGCCCGATCGCCTGGTGGGTGCCGGGCGACTGGAACGGCTTCTTCGGCCTCTTCACCAACGTCGTGCTGAACGTAATCGTGCTGACCGGCCTCTGCTTGGGCGTGGTGCAGCTTCCGGCCGCGACGGTTTTCGGGCGCATCCTGCCGGCGCTCGGTATCGCGCTTCCCATCGGCAATCTTTATTACGCCTATCTCGCCTACCGCCTCGCCAAATCCGAGGGCCGCAGCGACGTGACGGCGATGCCCTATGGGCCGAGCGTGCCGCACATGTTCATCGTCGTTTTCGTGATCATGCTGCCGATCTATCTCAAGACCAAGGATCCGATCCTCGCCTGGCAGGCGGGACTGGCCTGGGCCTTCATCATCGGCGTGATCGTGCTCGTCGGCGCCTTCGTCGGCCCCTTCATCCGCGCCATGACCCCGCGCGCCGCCATGCTCGGCACCCTCGCCGGCATCTCGATCGCCTTCATCTCCATGCGCCCCGCCTTCCAGATGTGGGAGGTGCCATGGATCGCCTTCATCTCGCTCGGCATCGTGCTCATCAGCTGGACCGCGAACGTCCGCCTGCCCTTCGGCATACCGGGCGGGCTCGCGGCGGTGATCGTCGGCACGGTGCTGGCCTGGGTCGTCGCCACGCTCGGCTGGTCGGACGTGGTGAAGTCGGCCGACGTCGCGGCCTCGCTCGCGCAATTCGGTATCAGGCTGCCTTGGCCGAGCGCCGACGTGCTGCGCGGCCTCGAGAATGTCGGGCCGCTGCTCGTCACCGCCATTCCCCTCGGCATCTATAATTTCACCGAGGGCATGAACAACGTGGAGAGCGCCTCGGCGGCGGGCGACAGCTACAATCTCCGGCATATCCTGCTCGCCGACGGCATCGGCGCCATCGTCGGCTCGCTCCTCGGCAGCCCCTTCCCGCCAGCGGTCTATATCGGCCATCCGGGCTGGAAGGCGGTAGGCGGGCGGATCGGCTACTCGCTTGCCACCGGCATCGTCATCGCGCTGGTCTGCTTTCTCGGCCTCACGGCATTCCTGCTCGCCGTGGTGCCGCTCGTCGCCATCCTGCCGATCCTGCTTTATATCGGCCTCGTGATCGGCGCCCAGGCCTTCCAGGCAAGCCCGGCGAGGCATGCGCCCGCCGTGATCCTCGCGATCATCCCGAACGTCGCCGCCTGGGGCCAGGTCCAGGTGGACGGCGCGCTCAACGCGGCGGGCACCTCGGCGAGCGCCGTCGGCTATGCCAAGCTCGGCGCGTCCGGGCTCGTCTATCACGGCATGGAGCTGCTGGGCGGCGGCGCGGTCCTTGCCGGCCTCGTGCTCGGCGCCATCGCGGCCTTCATCATCGACAGCGAGTTCAAGAAGGCCGGAGTCTACGCGCTCGCCGGCGCCATATTGTCCTATTTCGGCTTCATCCACGGCGTCCAGCTCGGCATCGGCGCGTCGCCGGCGGTGGCACTGGGCTATCTGTTGCTGGCTGGAATCTGCTTCATCTTCAGCTGGCACCAATCGCAAACGGCGTAACAGACGCCGGAATTACGAGTGGGCTTGGGCCTCTGAAGCGGGGACGGCGCGGGCGCGGCCTGCGCCGTCCTCGCACCCATCCGCGCCGCGCGCACTCAGAGCGAATAGGCGCGCGCCAACGCCTCCTTGAGCGCGCTGCTGACGATGGTGCGCGCCTCGTCGATGTTCTGGCGCATCGCCTCGCGCGCGCCCGCCGGATCTCGCGCGCCGATGCGCTCCAGCACCATGAGATGCTGGTCGCAGGTGCTGTCCACGCGCCGATCCTTGTCGAAATCGATCATGCGGAAGACGAACAGCCGTTCGTTGATGGCGCGAAGCTGGGTCAGGATGGTGTCGTTGCCGAGCATGGCGGACAGCGACTCGTGAAAGCGACTGTCGAGGCTGGCGAGCTCCTCGCCCGGGCGCTGCGGGCCGTTGTTGACCTCCAGCCATTCGCGGCGCAGGGCCTCGAGCTCGGACTCCACGACCCCTCGCCTCGCCAGCTCTTCGACGACATGGAGCTCGAGCGCCAAACGCAACTCGTAGAGCTCCTCGAGCTCGCGGATATTGACTTGCTTCACGGCATAGCCGCGGTTCGGCATATGCCGCACGAAGCCGTTGGTGGCGAGCACGCGAAGCGCCTCGCGCACCGGGCTGCGGCTCACGCCGAACTCCCGGCAAAGCTCCTCCTCGGTCAGGCGATATTCCGGCGGGTAGTGCCAGCTGATGATGCGCTCCTTGAGGGTCGCGATCACCGAGGCGCTCAGGCCCGACGCGCCCTGGCCGGCTTTCCGCTCGACGGGTGCTGGTGCAGGTTCCATCGCGACGCCCATCAATTCGTCCTGGTCTTCGTACGACTCTGCTCGACGCGGCCTTGCGCTTATATTGAACCACGGCGCGGCGCGGTCAAGCAATGCTTCGCGGCGGGGAGCGGCGCCCCGCGCCTAAGGGCCGAAAGCTTTCGCCCCGGCGCGGAAGAGCATATAGGCGGCGACCGCGAAGACGACCCCCGCATAGACGCGCCCGAGCGCGCGCCGTCGCGTCGAGAGCCGCATGGCCGCCATCATGCCGACGACTCCGCCGAGCGCGCCGCCGAAGATGAACTCTGCCGCGATCGTCCAATCCACGAGGCCCGAGAGCGAGTAATTCACCGCCGTCGTGAGGCCGAAGGCGCCGACCGAGAGAAGCGACGAGCCAATGGCACGGAGGATGCCCATGCCGCTGCCCAGCATCATGCCCGGCACGATCAGGAAGCCGCCGCCGATGCCGAGGAAACCCGACAGCGTCCCGGTGGCGAAGCCGATCGCCGCGAGCCGTGAGGCCACCTTGAGATCGAGACGGACGCGCGCGGGCCCGCCCGGCTCGCGCGGGAGCAGCATGGCGACGCCGAGCGCAATCATGACTAGGGCGAACAACACCAGCAGCTTCTGCCCGTCGACGAGCTTGCCGAGCGAGGAGCCGAGCGCCGCGCCGACGGCGCCGGTGACGGCGAAAAGCGCGGCGCTGGGCCACTCGACATTGCCGGCGCGCCAATGGCCGAGCAGGTTCGCGAAAGCGTTCACGGCGACCGCGAAGGCGCTCGTCCCGATGGCGACATGCGGATCGGCGACCCCGACCACGTAAAGCAGCAGGGGCACGGCCAGGATCGAGCCGCCGCCGCCGATCAGGCCGAGCGAGAAGCCGACCGCGCCGCCCGAGAGGATGGCCCAAAGATCGCTCGCCTCCATCCCCATCTCATAGCAGAATGGCGATGCCGCGCGGGAGCGGCTTCGCGCGACAAGCGATGGCGCGACGTCACGCGCGACGGCACGAGCCGCCACGGTCGCGGCCCGGTGAAGGACGACAGTGGCATCGCCGCTGCCGCTCCGGAAAACCGGAGACACGCCGAGGCACGCTCAGCCGAACCGCGCGAGTTCTTCCGGTCGGCTCACCGTCACCTCGAGGTCCGTGACCAGACCGTTGGCGAGCGAATAGACCCAGCCATGGACAGCGAGCGCCTGGCCGCGCGTCCAAGCGTCCTGCACGAAGACATCGGAGGCGACGTTCCTTACCTGGCGGATGACATTGAGCTCGCAGAGCCGGTCGAGGCGGGCGGCTCCGTCCGGGATGGCGTCAAGCTCCGCGCGATGCTCCCGGTAGACCTCGCGAATGGGATGCAGCCAATGGTCAACGAGGCCGCGCCGCTTGCTGTCGACCGCCGCCGAGACACCACCGCAGCCATAATGCCCAACGACGATGACATTCTTGACCTTCAGAACATCAACCGCGAACTGAAGCACGGAGAGATAGTTGGCGTCCTGCGGCGGGGCGAGATTCGCCACGTTCCGATGCACGAAAAGTTCGCCGGGGTCGAGACCCACGATCTCGTTCGCCGGCACGCGGCTGTCGGAGCAGCCGATCCAGAGATATTCCGGCGCCTGCTGGTCCACCAGCCGCTTGAAGAAGCCGGCGTCAGCCGCGACCATTCGTTTCGCCCAGGCGCGGTTGTTCGCCTTCAAAAAATCCAGCATGAACACAGCCATAGCGACAACCGTCGCGCGCGACAAGTCGGAACAGCACCTTGCATCATGCTACCGGCACAGCGCTCGGGAGGAAATTGGGCCGTCACCCGCGTGCCCACACCGACCTCGCTGTCGAGACGCAAGCTCCCGCCATGCAGTTCCATGATGGCCTTGACCGACGGGAGACCGAGACCGGGTGCCGGCGTGACGCCGGCTTAGCGTACCATCCACTTGGCCGAAAGGCTCGAACACCTTTTCGAAATCTTCCGGCGCGATGCCGACGCCTGTATCCGCGACGGTTATGCCGAGCCCGCAGGCATCAACGGACGCCGAGCTCTCGATACGTCCCCCGAGCGGCGTGAACTTCATCGCGTTCGAGAGCAGGTTGAGTAGGACTGTCCTCAGCTTCAGCTCATCCGCGCGCAGTCGTGGCAGCTTCTTCGGGAACCGGTTCACCAGCGTAGGTCCGAATTCCTGCAAACGGTGATTGATCATGCGACAGGCGGATTCCACCACGATGTGCGGATCGACTTCATCCTCATGAGGCGGAGGCCCGCGACGCGACCTAATTTCACAAAGGGCCTTTTACTCCGCTGAAGAGCATCGCAGTGCTTGGTGTCCGCTTAGGGTCATTCGCGTCGATTTCGCGGGGTCGGTCCTACGTCCGGTTATCAGGCGATCCCGGAAATGCCGGTCCTGGGAGTCTACGCCCTAGTTCGACGTCGTTTTCGGCAAATTGAGCTCGACGAGGCGGGCGAAATAGCTCGCGCCGATCGGCAGGATCGCGTCGTTGAAATCGTAGCCGGGGTTATGCACCTCGCAGGACCCCTCGCCCTCGCCGTTGCCGACGAAGATGTAGGCTCCCGGCCGCTCCTGCAGCATGTAGGAGAAATCCTCGGACGCCATGATGATCGGCCCGTTGCGCACGACATTGCCCTCGCCCACCACGTCGGCCGCCACGTCGGCGGCGACGGCGGCCTCGCGCGCGTGATTGAGCAGCGCCGGATAGATGCGTTGAAAGCTCATCTCGACCTCGGCGCCGAACTGCATCGCCGCACCCCGCGCGATGCGGTCGACCGCCGCCTCGATCAGATCGGTGACCTCGGGCCGGAAGGCGCGCACATTGCCCCCGATCGTCACTTCCTCGGGAATGATGTTGCGAGCGGTCCCGCCATGGATGTTGGTGATGCTGACCACGGCCGTGTCTTGCGGCGCCACATTGCGGCTGACGATCGACTGCACGGCCGTGACGATATGGGCTGCGGCGAGGATGGGGTCGACGCCGGCTTCCGGACGCGCCGCGTGCGAGCCGCGGCCGCGCACGAGCAGGTCGAAGCCGGAGGCCGCCGCCATCATCGCGCCGGGCCGGATCATGAAGTGGCCCGCGGGCAGCAAGGGGAAGTTATGGAGGGCGTAGACCCAATCGACCGGGAACTTCTCGAAAAGCCCGTCGTCGATCATCGCCTTGGCGCCGCCCAACCCCTCCTCGGCGGGCTGAAATAGGAAGTTCACCGTGCCCGAGAAATTGCGCGTCGCGGCGAGATAGCGCGCGGCACCCAGCAGCATCGTGGTGTGGCCGTCATGGCCGCAGGCATGCATGCGGCCGTCATGGCGCGAGCGATGGGCGAATTTGTTGGTCTCCTGCAGCGGCAAGGCATCCATGTCGGCGCGCAGCCCGATCGCGGGCCCGGCGCCCGCGCGGAGCGTGCCGACGACGCCCGTGCGCCCCAGGCCGCGATGCACCTCGAGGCCCATCTCGCGGAGCCGCGCCGCGACCAGCTCCGAGGTCCGCGCCTCCTCGAAGCCGAGCTCGGGATGCGCATGGATGTCGCGCCGCCAGGCGGTCATCTCGTCGTGGAAGCCCGTGATCTCGGCCAAGACAGGCATGCGCTCCTCCTTCGTTCGCGACGGCCCAAATCCTAGTGCAGCGGCAGGAGGCGCGGCAAGCCGCGCGCCGCCCGCGATAAATTCCTTGCCCTGCGCGCGGGCGATATTCGAAGCTTGCGGCGGGCGCGCGGCCATCTCCGCAATGACGAGGGTTCGAGAATGACCGGCAAGGCCAACCCGACGCAGATTGCCGCCGCCGTCATCGGCAATGCGCTCGAATGGTACGACTTCATCGTCTATGGCTATCTCGCGGTGACCATCTCGAAGCTGTTCTTTCCGCCCGGCTCGGAAACGACCGCCCTTCTGTCCACATTTGCCCTTTTCGGCGTGGCTTTCGTCATGCGTCCGGTGGGCGGCATCCTGCTTGGCCATTTCACCGACATCGTCGGGCGAAAATCGATCCTCTTCCTGGTGATCGCGCTGATGACGCTCGGCATCGGCATGATCGCCTTCACCCCGACTTACGCGACCATCGGCATCGCCGCGCCCATCATCATGCTCGTCGCGCGGCTGATCCAGGGCCTTTCCGCGGGCGGCGAGTTCGCGAGCGCCACCTCCTTCCTCGTCGAGCATGCGCCGCCGGGCTTGCGCGGCTTCTATGGCGGCTGGCAGATGTCCGGACAGGGGGCAGCCGCCTTTCTCGCCGGGCTCGTGGGTTTCCTCGTGGCCCTCGCGCTCACCCCGGCGCAGCTCGAGTCCTGGGGCTGGCGCCTCCCCTTCCTCGTCGGCCTCGTCATCGGGCCCGTGGGACTTTTCATCAGGCTCAAGCTGACCGAGACGCCCGATTTCCTGCGTCACAAGCGGGCCGCGGCCGGGACGAGGCGGAGCTTGCCGCTCGCCGAGGTGCTGGCGCGCCATAAACGCAGCCTGCTGATCGGGCTCGGGCTCGTCCTCGGCGGCACGGCCTCGATCTATGTACTCATCATCTTCATGCCGACCTATGCCGTGCGGACCCTCAAGCTCGGCATGGAAGCCTCGTTCATGGCACCGCTGATCTCCGGGCTCGTGCAGGCGATCCTTTGTCCGATCACGGGCTATCTCTCGGATCGTGTCGGGCGCAAACGGGTGATGGCTGTGTCGGTCGCGCTCGCCCTGCTCGCCTTGTACCCCGCATTCCTCTGGCTCAACGACCGGCCCAGCCTCGGCCGGCTGGCGACGGTGTCGCTGCTCGGCGGCGTGCTGATCTCGGGCTATGCGGGGGCGGTCAGCACGGCGATCGCCGAGCTCTTCCCCGTCGAGGTGCGGGCGACGGGAGCGGCCATAGCCTATAATCTCGGCGTCACGCTCTTCGGCGGCTTCGCGCCCTTGATCGTGAGCTGGCTCATCGCCGCCACGGGAAATCCGCTCGCTCCGGCCTACTACGTCATGGTGGGACTGGCGCTGAGCCTGGCGGCGATCCTCGCCATGCCGGCGCCACGCCAGGCGATGAGCGAGGAGCTGTCGGCGGCCTGAACAGGCCCTATAATGCCGGCAAGCAGAAGCCGCAAATAAAGGGAGGTGCGTTTGGCGAATCGAAAGAGCCCGGTATGACGGGCTACCGCTCCATCTTTCGCACCGGTCTCTTCGCCGGACAGCATGTCGTCGTCACCGGCGGCGGCAGCGGCATCGGGCGCTGCATCGCGCACGAGCTCGCCTCGCTCGGCGCCGCCGTGGCGCTCGTCGGGCGCAAGCCCGAGAAGCTCGAGCGCGTCGCCGCCGAGATCGCCGAAGCAGGCGGCAAGGCGACGATCCATGCTTGCGACATCCGGGAAGAGGAAACCGTCCGCGCGACCGTCGCCGCCATCCTCGCAGCCCATGGCGCGATCGACGGGCTCGTCAACAACGCAGGCGGCCAGTTCGCCGCGCCCCTCCGCGCCATCTCGCAAAAGGGCTGGGAGACCGTCGTCCGCACCAATCTCACCGGCGGCTTCCTGATGGCGCGCGAGTGCTTCACCCAATGGATGGAGGGCCATGGCGGCGCCATCGTCAACATCATCGCCGACATGTGGCGTTCCATGCCGGGCATGGCCCATTCGGGCGCCGCGCGCGCCGGCATGCTGAGCTTCACCGAGACGGCGGCGATCGAATGGGCGCCCTCGGGCGTAAGGGTCAACGCCGTGGCCCCGGGCTGGATCGCCTCCTCGGGCCTCGATCATTACCCGCCCGAGATGAGCAAGCTGATCAGGGGCCTGGCGCAATCGGTGCCGCTCAAGCGCCTGGGCACGGAATCCGAGGTGTCGGCGGCCGTCGTCTTCCTGCTGTCGGAGGGCGCGGCCTTCATCTCGGGCTCCTGCCTGAGGGTGGACGGGGCCGCGCCCAATGTCAAAGCGACCTGGCCCGTGCCCGCGCACGCCAATTCCCGCGCCTATGACGGCTTTCATCTCGCGAAGCCGCCGCGCGTGCTGCTGGAGGGAGACGGCGGCAAGGACAAGAGCAGGGAGGGCGTGGGCTGAATGCCGATCCTCGGCTCCGCGATCGATCCCGCCTCCGAGACCTTCAAAGCCAACCGCGCCGACATGCTGCGGCTGGTCGAGCAGTTCCGCGCCCTCGAGGCGAAGGTGCGCGAGGCCTCGAACTCGAAGCGCGAGCGCTTCAAGGCGCGCAACCAGCTTCTCCCGCGCGAGCGCATCGCGCTGCTGCTCGACCGCGGCTCGCCCTTTCTCGAGCTTTGCAGCCTGGCCGGCCTCGGCATGCATGACGACGACGGCCGCGAGAACGTCTTCGGCGGCGGCCTCATCTCCGGCATCGGCTACGTCTCGGGCGTGCGTTGCATGATCAGCGCCTCGGACAGCGCGATCAAGGGCGGCACCATCGCGCCCATGGGCCTACGGAAGAAGCTGCGGGTGCAGGAGATCGCGCTCCGCTGCAAGCTGCCCCTCGTCTTCCTCGTCGAATCGGGCGGCGCCAACCTGCTCTATCAAGGCGAAATTTTCGTCGATGGCGGGCGCACCTTCGCGAACCAGGCGCGGCTCTCCGCCGCCGGCATCCCGCAGATTACCGTGGTCCATGGCTCGAGCACGGCGGGCGGCGCCTATATCCCCGGGCTCTCCGATTACGTCGTGATGGTGCGCGGGCGCGCCAAGGTCTTCCTCGCCGGCCCGCCCTTGCTGCGCGCCGCCACGGGCGAGATCGCGACCGACGAGGCGCTGGGCGGCGCCGAAATGCATTCCTCGATCTCCGGCGTCTCCGACTATATCGCCGAGGACGATGCAGACGGCATCCGCCTCGCGCGCGAGATTTTGGCGAAGCTCGACTGGAACGACGCGCTGCCGCGCTCCGAGGCGCCGCCCTACCGCGAGCCGCGCTTCGATCCCGACGAGCTAGCCGGCGTGGTGCCGATCGACTACCGCAAGCCCCTGGAGGTGCGTGAGATCGTGGCGCGGATCGTCGATGATTCGGACTTCCTCGACTTCAAGCGGCTCTATGGCTCCCAGACGGTCTGCGGCCTGGCCGCGATCGCCGGCCATGCGGTCGGGCTGATCGGCAACAACGGGCCCATCGACGCCGACGGTGCCGCCAAGGCGGCGCAGTTCATCCAGCTCTGCTGCCAATCCGGCGCGCCCATCGTCTATCTGCAGAACACCACGGGCTATATGGTCGGCACGGAGGCCGAGCAGGAGGGCATCGTCAAGCAGGGCTCGAAGATGATCCAGGCCGTGGCCAACGCCTCCGTGCCCCAGATCACGCTCCATGTCGGCGCGAGCTTCGGCGCCGGCAATTACGGCATGTGCGGCCGCGCCTTCGATCCGCATTTCATCTTCGCTTGGCCCAACAACCGCATCGCCGTGATGGGCGGCGAGCAAGCCGCCAAGGTGATGTCGATCGTGACCGAGGAAAAACTGCGGCGCGCGGGCCAGGAGCCCGATCGCGGCGCGCTCCAGGCGATGGAGGGCAAGATCATCGCCCGCATCGACAAGGAATCGACGAGCCTCTATGCCACCGCGCGGCTGTGGGACGACGGACTCATCGACCCGCGCGACACGCGCAAGGCCCTCGCCTTCTGCCTCTCGATCTGCCGGGAGGCCGAGATCCGGACGCTGAGGCCGACCAACTTCGGCGTCGCCCGTATGTAAGCGGAGATGCAAGGTGCAATTCACGCAAGAGCATGACGAGCTCAGGCGCTCGCTGCTGAAGCTCATCGAGCGGGAAATCAACCCCCATGTCGAAGAATGGGAGGAGGCCGGCATCTTTCCCGCAAAGGAGCTCTTTCGCAAGCTGGGCGCGCAAGGCTTTCTCGGCATCAACAAGCCGGTCGAATATGGCGGGCTCGGCCTCGACTACTCCTACGCCATGGTGATGGCGGAGACGCTCGGCCATATACGCTGCGGCGGCGTGCCCATGGCGATCGGCGTGCAGACCGACATGGCGACGCCGGCCCTGGCGCGCTTCGGCTCGGACGAGCTGCGCCGCGAGTTCCTGGCGCCGGCCATCGCGGGCGAGATGGTCAGCTGCATCGGCGTCTCCGAGCCCGGCGCGGGATCGGACGCCGCCATGATCAAGACCCACGCGCGCAAGGAGAGCGGCGACTACGTCATCAACGGCGCCAAGATGTGGATCACCAGCGGCACTCAGGCCGATTTCATGTGCATGCTCGCCAATACCGGCGAGGGCAATATCCACGAAAGCAAGTCGCTGATCATCGTGCCCATGCGGAGCAAGGGCGTCACGGTGGCGCGCAAGCTCGACAAGCTCGGCATGCGCTCCTCCGATACCGCGCAGCTCTTCTTCGAGGACGTACGCGTGCCGCAGCGCTATCGCATCGGCGAGGAGGGACGCGGCTTCACCTATCAGATGCAGCAGTTCCAGGAAGAGCGGCTTTGGGCCGTCGCCGCCAATCTGGTGCCGCTCGGGCGCGCCATCGCCGAGACGATCGAATATACGCGCGAGCGCCAGGCCTTCGGCCGCTCCATCCTCGACAACCAGGTGGTCCATTTCAGGCTGGCAGAGCTGCAGACCGAGATCGAGCTATTGCGCTCGCTGCTCTATCGCGCGACCGAGGAGATGATCGGCGGGGCGGACGTCACCATGATCGCGTCCATGGGCAAGCTCAAGGTCGGGCGGCTGGTGCGCGAGGCGACCGATGCCTGTTTGCAATATTTCGGCGGCATGGGGTTCATGAACGAGACGCCGATCTCGCGCTATTACCGCGACTGCCGCCTGACCTCGATCGGCGGCGGCGCCGACGAGGTGATGCTCAGCATCATCTGCAAGCTGATGGGCACCTTGCCCAACCGGGGTCGCAACTAGCGGAACGAAAGGAGCGCGGCAGCGATGGCAGGCGGATTGCCCGAGACGAGGAGCCTCAAGCTCGAGCGCAAGGGCGGGCGTCTCCATGTCACGCTCGACAGCCCCGAGACGCGCAACAGCCTCGGCGAGGAGATGATCGCCGAGCTCGTTTCGGTGGTGGATCGCGTGCGCGACGATCGCTCGATCCGCGCGCTGGTGCTGCGCGGCGCCGGCGGAACCTTCTGCGCCGGCGGCGATATCAAGGGCTTCCGCCGCATGATCGAATCGCCCGCGCCGAAGGCGGGCGAGGTCGATGCGATCGCGGAGCGCAACCGCCGCTTCGGCGATTTCCTCATCGCCATCGACGGCTTGCCGCAGACCGTCGTCGCCGTCATCGAGGGCGCGGCCTTCGGCGGCGGGCTCGGCCTCGCTTGCGTCGCCGACGTCGCGATCGCGACGCGGGACGCGCGCTTCGCCCTCTCGGAGACGGGCTTGGGCGTGCCGCCCGCCCAGATCGCGCCCTTCGTCGTGCGGCGGGTGGGCCTCTCCCAGGCACGCAGGCTCGCGCTCACCGGCGCGCGGCTCGACGGCGCGGAGGCCTTCTCGATCGGGCTCGTGCATTTCGTTTGCGACGGCGGGGAGGCGCTCGAGGCGACGCTCGCGCGCCTGCTCAAGGAGCTGGGGCGTTGCGGTCCCGAGGCCAATGCGGCGACCAAGGCGATCCTGCGCATGACGCTCGAGCGGCCGCTGCCGGAGCTGCTCGACTTCGCGGCGGGCGCCTTCGCGCAATGCCTGCGCGGCGCGGAAGGCCAGGAGGGCGTCGCCGCCTTCATCGAAAAGCGCCCGGCGGGTTGGGTCGAGACCGTCGATTGAGGATTTCCGTGGCGGCGTTTCGCAGGATCCTGATCGCCAACCGCGGAGAGATCGCCTGCCGGGTGATCCGCAGCGCCCGCGCGCTCGGCTACGAGACGGTCGCGGTCTATTCCGAGGCGGACGCGAACGCCCCGCATGTAAGGATGGCAGACCTCGCCGTTCCCATCGGCCCCGCTCCGGCGGCGCAATCCTACCTCTCGATCGACCGCCTGGTGGAGGCCGCCCGCGTTGCGAAAGCCGACGCGCTGCATCCGGGCTATGGCTTTCTCTCGGAGAACGCGGATTTCGCCGCCGCATGCCGCGATGCCGGCCTCGTTTTCATCGGTCCGCCGCCGGAGGCGATCCGCAGCATGGGCAACAAGGCCGAGGCGAAGCGGCTGCTCGGCGCCGCCGGACTGCCTTGCCTGCCGGGCTATCACGAGGCCGACCAAAGCGATGGGCGCCTCGCGCGCGCGGCCGAAACCATCGGCTTTCCCGTCATGGTCAAGGCGGCGGCCGGCGGGGGCGGGCGCGGCATGCGCCTCGTCGCGAGCGCGGCGGAGCTGCCGGCGGCGCTTGCGGCGGCGCGCGCCGAGGCGCTCAACGCCTTCGGCTCCGACGAGCTCATTCTCGAGAAGGCCGTCGAGCATGCGCGCCATATCGAGATCCAGATTTTCGCCGACGGCCATGGCAACGTAATCCATCTCGGCGAGCGCGACTGCTCGATCCAGAGGCGGCATCAAAAGCTCATCGAGGAGGCCCCCTCGCCCGCCGTGACCGCGGGTTTGCGCGAGGCGATGGGGCAGGCCGCCGTCGCCGCCGCCCGCGCCATCCATTATGTCGGCGCCGGCACGGTCGAGTTCCTGCTCGATGCGGACGGCGCCTTCTATTTCCTCGAGATGAACACGCGGCTCCAGGTCGAGCATGCCGTCACCGAGGCGATCACCGGACAGGATTTGGTGGCCTGGCAGATCAGGGTTGCGGCGGGCGAGCGCCTGCCGCTGGTGCAAGCCGAGGTCGCCTTCGCCGGCTACGCCATCGAGGCGCGGCTTTGCGCCGAGGACGTGCCGGGCGACTTCCTGCCGCAAAGCGGCGCGGTGCTGGCCTGGCAGCCGCCGGAGGGGCCGGGCATCCGCGTCGATCATGGGCTCGCGGCCGGCCTTGCCGTCACGCCTTACTACGATTCGATGCTCGCCAAGATCATCGCCTTCGGCACGGACCGCGAGGAGGCGCGCCGCCGGTTGATAGCGGCGCTCGAGCGCTGCCTGCTGCTCGGGATCGCGACCAACCGCGCCTTGCTCATCGATTGTCTCGACCATCCGGAATTCGTCGCCGGCAAGGCGACGACCTCGTTCCTGGCGCCCATCGCCTCCCCTCGATGACCCGCGCGCGCCCGAGTCCGACCGCGATTTCGTTGGCCGCGGCGTTGCTCATGAGCGCGGCGCCGACGGCGATGCCCATGCTTGCCTGGTGGCGGCCAACCGGTCCGTTCGCTACGCCGCTTCGTCTCCATTGTGCGGGCGAGAGGATCGATATCGAGCTCGCGGCCGAGGTGGACGGCGCCTATCGGGTCAGCATCGCGGACGAGACCATCGCCTTGAAAATCGTCCCGGATGACGGGCCGCGGCTGCGATTTCTCGTCGGCGATCTGGAACGCGAGGCGGCTTATGTCGTCGCCGAGCCGGGTACGCTGGTTCACATCGCGCTCGACCGCGACGATTTCGCCTTCGAGGATGTCACCCTGGCGGCGGCGGTGCAGGCGCAACAAGCCGCGGGCGGCGACGTCCGGGCGCCGATGAACGGCGCCATCGTCGATGTGCATGTGCAAGTCGGCGACCGCGTCGCCAAGGGCCAGGCGCTCGTAATCCTCGAGGCGATGAAGATGCGGCATGAGATCATCGCGCCCGCGGCGGGTCGGGTTCTCTCGGTGGCCGTCAAGAAGGGCGATCAGGCGCAGGCGCGGCGAACGCTCGTCGAGCTCGCCCTCGACGAGGGCGACGGGCGATGAGCGAAAAACTCGTACGCATCGGCGGCGCATCGGCCTTCTGGGGCGACAGCGCCGCCGGCCCGCGCCAGCTCGTCGAGCGGGCGGAGGTCGACTACCTCGTCTTCGATTATCTCGCCGAGATCACCATGTCGATCCTCGCGGGCATGCGGGCGCGCGATCCCAAGGCCGGCTACGCCACCGATTTCGTCGCCATCGCCATGCGCAGCATCGTTCGCGAGGTCGCGGCACGCGGCATCCGCGTCATCAGCAACGCCGGCGGCGTCAATCCGCGCGCTTGCGCGGAAGCGCTAGCCGCGCGTCGCGCAAGAGGCCGGCGTGACCCTTCGCGTCGCCGTCATCGAGGGCGACGACCTGCTGAGCCAGGCGGACGGGCTGCGCCCGCAGATCGCCGAGATGACGAGCGGCGCACCCTTGCCGGCGAAGCTCATGAGCATGAACGCCTACCTCGGCGCCATCCCCATCGCCCGCGCGCTCAAGAAGGCGCGCAAGTGGTGATCACCGGCCGCTCGGTCGACAGCGCGTTGGCGCTCGGCGCGTTGATGCATGAATTCGCCTGGCGGCCCGGAGGAGCATGACAAGCTCGCCGCCGGCAGCCTTGTCGGCCATATATTGGAATGCGCCTGCCAGGCGACCGGCGGGCTGCACACGGATTGGGAGCGGGTCGAGCGCTGGGAGGACATCGGCTATCCGATCGCCGAATGCCGCGCGAGCGGCGCCTTCACCGTGACCAAGCCGGCCGGCACGGGCGGGCTGGTGACGCCGCTCGTCGTGGCCGAGCAGCTGCTCTACGAGATCGGCGATCCGGCCGCCTACATGCTGCCCGACGTGGTGTGCGATTTCACCCCGGTCACCATGCGCGAGGACGGGCCCGGCCGCGTTCTGGTGAGCGGCGCGCGCGGCTTTCCGCCGACCGACCGCTACAAGGTCTCGGCGACCTATCTCGACGGCTTTCGCGCGGTCGGCACGCTGACGATCATCGGCATCGATGCGGCGCGCAAGGCGCAACGCACGGCGGAGGCGATCCTCGCCCGCACGCGCGGCCTCTTCCGCGCCGCCAATCTGGGCGACTACAGCGCGACCGGGATCGAGATCCTCGGCGCCGAGAGCGTCTATGGGCCGCATGCGCGGGCGGGCGCGCTCGCCACACGCGAGGCCGTGATGCGGCTCGCCGTGCGGCATGACGACAAGCGCGCCCTCGAAATCTTCGCCCGCGAGGTCGCCCCCTCCGGCACCTCCTGGTCGCCGGGCACGACGGGGATCATGGGCAGGCCGCAAGTGCAACCCGTCATTCGCCTCTTCTCCTGCCTCATTCCGAAATCGGCCGTGAAAATCACGCTCACGATCGACGGCGTGACCAAGCCGGTCGCCGTGCCCCTCAAGGGCGGCTATGGCGGCCCTTCGCGTCAGGAACCTGCAGCGAGCGGGACAGAAGCGCCGAAAGGCCGCCATGCGTTCGTGCCGCTCGCCGCCTTGGCCGGCGGGCGCAGCGGCGACAAGGGCGATACGGCCAATATCGGCATCGTGGCCCGGCGGCCCGAGTTTCTTCCTCTCCTCCGCCAGGCCTTGCAGCCGAAAACCGTCAAGGACTACTTCGCCCATCTCGTCACCGGCGAGGTCGAGCGTTTCGACTTGCCGGGCATAGGCGCAATGAATTTTCTTCTCCATGGCGCGCTGGGGGGCGGCGGCATGGCCAGCTTGCGCAACGATCCGCTCGGCAAGGGAATGGCGCAGATGCTGCTCGATTTGCCGGTCGAGGTGCCGGCGGACTGGATCGAGCGATACGGGCTCGAGCGCCGGTAGCGGCTTAATCCGAATTTCTGCGCATCGCCCCGGAACGGACAATCGATGTTGCGCGAGCGACCAGAGCCTCTCAGAAGGTGATCGTCGCGGTGATGCTGTCGCTGTAGGCGCCGGCGGCGACGCCCTGCTGCAGCGCGGGGATGCTCCCATAGACAGTCAGCGTGACGGTACTGGTGCCCGGGTGACTGTTGCTATATTCCGTACTGCCGCCCGTCCCGTCACCCCAAATCTCCGTCAAGGCCGCGTCCTGGTACAGATTGTAGTTCAAAACGCTGCTGCTGAACGTCATCGTGCGGGGATTGAAGGTCGTCGCGTGACCCTTGCTGAGCTGGATCGTGATCGCAGCCGAGAACGTGCATCTGAAGCTGACCGATCCGGTCGCAAGTGTGTTCGCGGAGGAAAAGATATTGTAGCTGTTGAAAGACACGGCCGTCGATGAAAGCGTGCAGGAATTCGCCGCCGCTGTTCCGTCGAATAGCGGCAGCAGGCCGGCGGCGAGAAAGATCGCCATCAATGCTGCACGCATGTCAGCTCCCCAAGTTTTACCGACCGCTCCGCGCCCGCCGGCGCCTCGAGCGTGAGGCGGCATTCCTGGCCCGCGTATCGGATCACTGCCGGCAGGTTGCCGGCCGGCAAATTCTCGAAGTAGAACTGCCCGTATGACCCGATGGGCGAGCTGAATTCGCCGCCCTTTGCCGAAATAACCATTTCGCCGTAGGCCGGGATGATTGTCCGATCTCCCGCCTTGATTTTGAGCGTCCCGGTATAGATTTTCAAGCGCTGGACGGAGAAATCGACGATCGCGGCGCCGCGATAGGGCGTCGCCACGGTACGCTCGGTGCTCCCGATGTCGTAGTCGATCGAGATGTCCTGGTCGTTGATGCTCAAGTGATTGCCCAAGTAGCTCGAGAGATTCGGCACCAGGAGATCGCCATCGCCGTCCGTGCGGCCGATCGGCTGGTTCTCGAGATATCCGGTCACGCCTTTGACGCCCGGCACGCGAAGCAGCGCGAAGCCATCGGTCACCGCTCGCGTCGCGAACAGCTCGTCGCCGACAACGGCGAGAGCGCCGCTCGCGCTCAGGCTGGTCGTGTTCTGGCCCTGATTGCGGGCATAGTCGAACTCGTAGAGACCAAATGCACCCTGATATTGCAGATTGGCCAGCTGGGTCGCCTGAGGTCCGTCCTGGCCTTGAATAAGATAGCCATAGCCCTCCCCCCGCGGCAGGGATTTCTCGACCTGTGCGGTGCCTATGGTGCCGCCATGGCCGCGGCTTGCCGAGAAAGTGGCGGTGGTTTCGTTGTTCAGCGTCAAGGTAAGCGACAGGAAGATGCGATTGTCGGTGCTCTGGCCCGGTTGGCGCGCGTGACTGATCGTCGCCGCCAGGTATGCCCAGTCGGTGACCTGCTTTGTCGCCGTGATGCTGGCTCCGTCGGTGCGTCCCGTATCGCGGTCGATGCTACGCGACAGCTGCCCCGTCAGATCCACGGTGCCGAGCGGGACGCTGATGAAAGCGTCGAGCTCGATGAGCGCCCGGTCGCTGTCCGGGGTCATGGTGAGATTGGCGAAGCGCCGGCTGTAACGGTTGTAGTCGCCGCCGACGCTGAAACCGCTCGAGATGTAGCTGTAGCTTGCCGATCCCGCCCAACCGGCGTCGTTCTCGTCGTGACTGCCGGCGCCGGCGAGGGCTAGCTGCCCGAATGGCAGGCTGATGGTCAGCTCCGGGCCGCCCGATTGCACCCGCTGGTCGCCCTCGAAGAAAGCGCCTGGGGTGATGTAATCGTTCCAGCCGTAGCGATGCTGCGCCACGAATCCGGGGCGGCCATAATCGCCGATCACGCTGTTGGTCGTCATGTTGCGCTCGAAGCCGAGCTCGTAATTGAACTGCTGAACGCCTTCCGCCAACGCCTGGGCGGCGAGATAATAGGGCGCGGTCAGCACCTGCTGTTGACCGAAAGCATTGCGGATGACGACGCGCGTATCGCCGCTGCCGTTCAGGATGGGGATGTTCTGCAGGTTGAAAGGCCCCGGCGGCAGGCTGATGCTCCGCACCAGAACGCCGTTCACATAGATGTCCGCGGTCGAGGGCGTGTTCACCACGCCCGAAAAACGCTGGCCCGGAAACGGCGTGAAATAGGGGTCGATCGTGAATTCCTTGGAAAAGCCGATGCCGCCGAGCGGAGCCACGCCGCCGAGAGTGCCGCCGCTGGCGAGCGTGTCGCCGAGTTGCAGACGGATGAGATCGGCGCGGTTGTCGAAGGTCAGGTTCGTGGTGGAACGGGAGAACTGGCCAAAGCTGTCGCGAGACAGGATATTGTCGAAGAAGATGCTATCCGCGGGACCCCAGCTTCCGAAGTTCGCGCCCTGCTCGCTGAAGGCGCTGAAGCTATTGGCGTCCTCCATCGTGACTGCGTAGTTGACGAAGGCGCTGGGCGAGCTGAGATATGTGATGTCGTTGGGCCGCGCGCGCCCGACGTCGATCGACAAGGCCGGCAGTAGCGTCGGTTCCGCCGTGAGATGGAGCACGAGATTCGCGTCGTCGTAGCTGTAGCTGACTTTCGGCGCCAGCGAGGCCACATTCACATAAGTCGAGCCGGCGATGACCTCCTGATGTTTCGCTATCGCGGCGAGGCCGGCTTTGCGCAAAGATTCAAGCGGGAGAAGGAAGTCCTTGCCGCGAACGAGCGCCTTGACGACGCCCTGATCCACGTCGTTGACCGTCAGCGTGATGAGGGCGGGTCGAGGCTCTTCGGCTGCCGCGGCGACGATCGGAAAATGAAGCATCCATAATAGCCCGAGGCGCGCGATCGCGGCGAGCGCTCGGCCGAGATTCATCGCGCTATCGGCGCCGTCGCAATCGCATCATGGCGTCCCGGACTGCGTCGCTTCGGGCGATTTGAGGAACTCGGTCTTTCCGGCGGAGCCGCTGCTCGCGCAGGTCAGGGGAAATTCGGCGCGTGTCGGCGCGGCGTCGATCTCCGCCTCGAGAACGAGGCGGCCCAACCGCCGGCAATCGGCCTCGCTCAGCGACAAGCGGTAGTCGCGGCGCCCGGCGGCCAGCACATACCAGCCTTGGGTCGAGACCTCGAAGACGTTGCGGCCGCCCGAATCCAATCCCACGGCGCGTATTGTCCGCAGCATGAAATGGGCTGTCCCGGAATTCAGAACGGGAAAGCTCACGACGTTCCCTGTAAGCGACGGCGGCCCGACATGCGGCTCCGGCCGCGCCGCGGCGCTTCTCATGAAAATCGGCAGGCTCACCCTGGCAACGAATTTGATCGAGGGCGTGCCGCCTGCCTGCTTGTCGCTCGGCAACTCCTGCAGGATCGCGCGATATGTCTTCTCTACGTCGCCGAAGGTAACCTGGGCGCCGAACCGAATCCGCTTTGTCTGCCGCGGACCGAGCGTGATCAACGACGGAAAGGCGATGATATCCTCGGTCTTGGTGAGAACCATGCCGCCATTGGCGGTCTGCGCCCAGGCGAAGGTGGTCAGCTCGTAGCGGAGCGTGTCGTCGCCCTGGTTTGTGAGGCTGAGCAGCTCGGTCGGCGCGCTAGGGCTGATTGCCACTTCGGTCGGCGAGATCTGGACTTCGCCCGCGTGGGAGAAAGCGGGCGCCAAGACGATAGCGACGAGAGCGCGCAGCGCGAGGAAGATCGCGTGGCGTATGAAAATCTTGCGGCAAGCCATGGCTGCGTCTCCGGGACTATACGGTGGACCCGTACCGGACGCCGTCGTGGACCGCGCTTGCAGGCTGCAGGCCCGATCGCAACAGCGAAGACTTGACCGCCGACGCGCGTCCGCCTCGTCACATCGGACGCGACCGACGCGCTAGGCTAATTGATCGGCGATTAAATGGACGAATTTCGTCCATATTGAAGCGACTCGAATCATTTCTCGAATCATATAGTGTATCGAATTGTGTGCAACAGATTATACTATGTTGCGATTTAATATTATTACGCAGATACTACCGGTACGCGTACCGTGCCGCGCTGACATGATTGGACGGAAAGACATCCGACGATCATGCGCCGCGTTCTTCGTTGTGCCCTGGCAGGTCGGAAGATAAGGCCGCCCGGCGCTCCATCAGAACGTTGCCGTGACGATGACGATATTTGTCGAGGCCCCGGCCAAGGAGATTCGGAGCGGCCTCGACGGGCGCGCCAATTTTGAGATGGATTTCTCCGCGAGGAACGTCGCCAGGCCGGAGCTTTGGCGGGCGAGGCGTCGGCGCGGCCGTCGAGCTCGGCGAGACGACATACTGCGCATAGCCCCCGGTAGCGTCCGTCGTCACGCGCGCGCTCACGGCAGTTTTGCCCGGATCGCCATCCGCGCTCAACGCAACAGTGGGGGCGCTCGCTCGACTGCAATCGAGGATGACGGCCGCAGGCGTTGCAGGGTCGTCGCGCTCGGCGCCTACCGGCCCGGCCCTCGTGGTCAAATTGCAGAATTTCGTTATCGTCACCGTGACGACCATCGGGGCCGTGACGCTCCCGGCAAAGGCGCCCGAGGAATTCATGCCAAGCATCGCCAGCACGCTCAACAGAGCCGTGCTCCGCAAGATCACGCTCGGCTTGAATCCGCTCTGCAACGCTGCCGACCCCGCTCCAGCCGGCCGGCGCGCGTTTACGATTTATTATGCATGCGCCTTGCACGGCTCGGCGCCGAGTATAGCAAGACGAGGCGCTGCAAGGAAGGAAAGGCATGAGAGCGCCGCAGAGGCGACTGCTTGCCGGCCGCCTACTTGCTTCTCGCCGCCGCTATTCCAGGCAACTTCGGATTCTTGGTCCAGGTTCCATTAACCATGCGCCTCCTCGTGCGATCCCATCATCGCTCCCGAGCCACGCATTACGCCATCGCCGATCGGCCGTCGCGATGCAGCAGCCGGCACTAGAAGGTCGCGGTGACGACCACCGTGTCGCTGTAGCTGCCGGTGGGCAAAGCCTGGCCCGTGCCGATCGTGCCGTAGGCGGTGAGGTTGACCGCCGGGCTGGAATTGGCGACCGTCTGGGTGTTCGTCGCGTTCCAGACCGTCGTATTGGCGGCATCCTCGTAGATCTCGTAGCCGAGATAATCGCCGGCCCCGTCGGTCATCGCTCGCGTGCCAAAACTCCCTAGGCCGGCGTTGTTCCCCAACGAAATGGATATGGCGGACGAGGTGTTCTTGGTGCATTGGATAGTGACGGTCGCCGTCGCCGTGAGATTGCCCGTGTTGAACGTGTAGTTGCCGAAGCTCAATGCGGTGGCGCTCAGATTGCACGCCTTGGTGACGGTCGCGGAAACCGCAATGTTCGATGTCGCCGTTCCCGCGGGCGCTGGAGAGGCCCACGAACCGATGCCCGCCAGAAGGGCAAGCAGCCCCAGATTTCGCAACAGCACGCCATGTTTGGAGCGAAAAGTCATGTTGTTCTTCCTCATTCGTATGGCGCCCGGCAAAATTTGCGATGGTGCGCAAACGGCCGGGCTCCCGCGCTAGAACGTCGCGGTGACGACCACGGTGTCGGTATAGCTGCCGGTGGGCAAGGCCTGACCCGTGCCGATCGTGCCGTAGGCGGTGAGGTTGACCGCGGGGTTGGAATTGGTGACCGTCTGGGTGTTCGTCGTGTTCCAGACCGTCGTATTGGAGGAGTTCGTGTAGATTTCGTAGCCGAGGTAATCGCCGGATCCGTCGGTCATCGCTCGCGTGCCGAAACTGCCGAGGTTGGCGTTGTTGCCCAACGAAATGGAGATCGTTGACGACGTGTTCTTGCTGCAGTTGATGGTGACCGTCGCCGTCGCCGTGAGGTTGCCGGTATTGAACGTGTAGTTGCCGAAGCTCAGCGCGGTGGTGGACAGATTGCAGGCCTTCACGATGGTCGCGGAAACCGCCATGTTGGATGTCACCGTCGTTGCGGGTGCCGGCGAGGCCCATGAACCGATGCCCGCCAGAATGGCAAGCAGCCCCAGATTTCGCAACGGCGCGCGACGCAAGGATCGAAAAGTCATCTTGTACTCCCCCTTTTTGAAAGGCGCCCGGTATGGCTCCCACAACTCCCAGACGGCCGGGAATTTCGTTTTCACGTGCGGATGATGCCGCAGGGGTTTTTAAAAATTCATGAATAAATTTCGACAAAATGTCGGTATTACTTACGTCTTTAAGTAGTAATGCCGGTGCGGCCGAAGCAATATAGTAAATCGACGTAAACTATATTCTATGGTTATCATTTTCTTAAGTCACTTTGAACCGATCAAAATGGCGCCGCTAAGCGGCTGATAGAACGAAACTCGAGGACGCCGCGGTTGAAGAAAAGAGACCCCGCAACCGTCGGATCGCATCGCATCGATCCGATCGAGCCGTTCGGCCGCGCGAGCCAGGGCTGGCTGCGGCGCATCCGCCCGGGCGAGACGAGTTCCGCAAGCGGATTGACAGCTCGCCGAAGGTTTGCCAGTTTCCTCTTGCCGGCGATTGACGAGGCGGGTCTTCCGGGAAGAGGGGTCTACCCGGCGGCATCTCGGCCTGGTTCCTCGATAAAAATCGGCGCCGGACGACGGGGGCGGGGCGTTGCTGATTCTCGGCATCCATCCGGCGTGGCACGATTCAGCGGCCGCGCTTTATGACGACTACCGGCTGGTCGCGGCCGTGCAGACGGAACGGCTGACGCGCGTCAAGGGCGACGGCGACGGCATTCCCGAGGCTGCGATCGACGAGGTGCTCGCGATTGCGGGCATAGGCCCGCGCGAGGTCGATGCGATCGTCTCGACGCGCGGCGTTTTTCCGCGCCGTCATCTCCGCTGGGGCCTCCTCCAGCGCCTGCGAATGCATTTGCCCGATCGGCGCGCCAAGCGGCCCAAGTCGCTCGAGGGACAGCTTCGGCAACGGCAGGAAGCCGATGCGCTGCGGCTGTTCGAGGATGAACGCTTCCGCGCCGAGCTCGGCTTCCGCCCTCGGGTGCCGCTCTACTTTTGCAACCACCACTCGGCGCACGCGCTGCCGGCGCTTTTCTTCACGGACTGGGACGACGCGCTCGTCTATACGGCGGACGGCGGCGGCGACAATGTGCATTACAGCGCGCGCCGGCTCAGGGACGGCAAGCTGGAGAATTTCTTCGGCGACGACCGCGAGCTGCTCGCGCCGCGGCGCATCGACAGCCTCGGCATGGCCTATGGCCTTGCCACGGCGGCGCTCGGCTTCAGGATGCTGCGGCACGAGGGAAAGTTGACGGGGCTCGCGGCGTTCGGCCAGCCGGTTCTCTATGACGAGCTGGCGCGGCATTTTCGCATCGACGACGCTGGCCGCATCGAGAGCGACTATCGGGATTATGGCGCGATGGCGCAGGACATCCGGCGGCTTGCAGCGACGGCGAGCCGCGAGGACATGGCCGCCTCGATCCAGCAAGTCCTCGAGGACTTCGTCCTCGGCGCCATAGGGCGCCTGTTGCAGCTTCATGGCGGCCGGCGGCTCGGGCTTGCGGGCGGCGTGTTCGCCAACGTGCGCCTCAATCGCCTGCTCGCCGAGGGCACCGGCGTCGAGGAGATCTTCGTCTTCCCGGCGATGGGCGACGAGGGGCTCGCGGCGGGCGGCCCGCTCGAATTCCTCCTCCAGCGCGACGGACCCGCGAAATGGCTCGACCGGCGCTATCGCCTCGAGAGCCTGTCGCTCGGCCGCGACTACGACGACGAGATCGGCCGAGCGCTCGCCGTCCCTGGCGTCGCCGCGCTTTCGGGCCCGTCGGCCCTGACCGCCGCCCGCCTGCTGGCGCAAGGGCATATCGGGGCGCTTTACGCGGGCCCGATGGAGTATGGGCCCCGCGCGCTCGGCAATCGCTCGATCCTCGCCAGCCCCAACGACCGCACGCTCAACGACAGCCTCAACGAGCGCCTCGCGCGGAGCGAGTTCATGCCCTTCGCCCCCGTGGTGGCCGCCGAGGACGCGAGCGAGGTTTTCGACATCTCGGCGGTCAATCGCTACGCCTGCCGCTTCATGACCGTTACCTGTGCGGTGCGGCGCAAATGGGAGGACTGCCTGCCCGCGGTCGTCCACATCGACGGCACGGCCCGGCCGCAGATCGTCGAGCGTCGCCAGAACCCGCTCTACTACGAGATTCTTCGTTGCTTCAAGGCGCTTACCGGCCTGCCCGCGCTGGTCAACACCAGCTTCAACGCCCACGAGGAGCCCATCGTCAATTCGCCGAAAGACTGCCTCAATGCGCTCCGCGCCGGGCGCATCGACTTCGTGGTGACGGCGGACGGCGTCTACGGCGCGCGCGAGATCGTGGCGCCGCCTGCGTTGGCCGCGGCGAACTTTTAGCCTGCCGCTGTCGCGACCGCCGCCGGGGCCGTCTCGCTCTGCTTTTTCCGGGCGTCGAAGAAGAAATTGAGCTCGAGCGTGATGCCGTTCGGGTCCTGGATGAAAAGCTGATGCACGCCCTGCTCCGGCACGATGCGGTGCCGCATCGGCAGCTTGCGCCGCTCGAGCTCGGCGACCATCGCCTCCAGCCCGTCGCAGACGAACGCCATGTGATCGATCGGGCCCGTGCCGACGGCCGTCTGGCGCCGGCCGAGATAATCCTCCTGCCCGCTATTGGCGCGCGCCGCCGCCAGATGGACGCATGGCGTGTCGCCCAGATAGAGCCAGTAGCCCGGAAACGGGAAAGGCGGGCGCGCGCCGACGCGCAAGCCCAGCACATCGACGTAGAAATTCCTGGTGGCCTCGAGATCCTCGGCGAGGATAAGAAAATGCTCGAGCGCTTTGAGAGGCATGGCAGCCGGCCCTCCCGATTGTCGCTGATCGCGGCGCGATTTCCCGATAGAGTAATGGAGACCCATCCGGCACCGCAAGCCGCCGCGCGAGCGCGGGCGATTTCCTCGGCGACCCGCCGGGCTAAACGCGATATCGATTCCCGTACGGAGGCGCAGCAACAGGATGACCGATCGCTACAGAGGCTATGAGCGGCTCCAGTTCGACAGGCCGCATCCGCGCGTGCTGCGCCTTACCATGTCGAATCCGGGGAAGCTCAACGCCGCGGATCGCAAGATGCACGGCGAGCTGGCCACGATCTGGCGCGACATCGACGCGGACGAGAGCGTCGCGGCCGTGATCCTGCGCGGCGCCGGCGAGGCGTTCTCCGCCGGCGGCGATTTCGCCATGATCGAGGAGATGATCGGGGATTTCCACACCCGCAGTGCCGTGTGGAAGGAGGCGCGCGACATCGTCTACAACCTCATCAACTGCTCGAAGCCGGTGGTGAGCGCCATGCGCGGGCCCGCCGTCGGCGCCGGGCTCGTCTGCGGTTTGCTCGCCGATATCTCGATCGCCGCCAAGGACGCGCGGATCATCGACGGCCATACGCGGCTGGGCGTGGCGGCGGGCGACCATTCCGCCATCATCTGGCCGCTCCTCTGCGGCATGGCGAAGGCGAAATATTATCTCCTGCTCTGCGATCCGATCTCGGGCGCCGAGGCCGAGCGCATCGGGCTCGTCTCGCTCGCGGTCGAGGCGGAAGCGCTGGAGGAGAAAGCGGTCGAGATCGCCGCGCGCCTCGCGGAAGCGGCGCCCAGCGCCATACGCTGGACGAAATACGCGCTCAACAACTGGCTGCGCATGGCCGGGCCGACCTTCGATGCCTCGCTCGCGCTCGAGTTCCTGGGCTTCGGCTCCCCCGACGTTCGCGAGGGGCTGGCTTCGCACCGCGAGAAGCGCCGCCCCAAGTTCCCGCCCGAATCCAAGCTCTGAGCCCGCGCGGCCTCAATAGCCCATCGCGCAGCCGTCCTTGCGCGGCTCGGAGCCGGCGATGAGGAGGCCGCGCTCCCAGTCGATCTGGATCGCTTGCGCGCCGCCGAGCGGCATCGGGGCGGGGACGATCTTGTGACCCTTGCGCGCGAGCGCTTGCCTCGCCCCGTCGCCGACGGTGGTCTCGAGCTCGAGCAGCCCGTCATGGGCAAAGCTGCGCGGCTCCTCCATCGCCTGCTGCGGCCCCATCCCGCGATCGAGCATATGGCTGATGAGCTGGGCATGGCCGGAGGCCTGGTACTGGCCGCCCATGACGCCGAAAGCCATCCACGGCTTGCCGTCCTTGATCGCGAAGCCGGGGATAATGGTATGAAGCGGCCGCTTGCCGGGCCCCACGCAGTTGGGGTGGCCCTCTTCGAGCACGAAACCTGCCCCCCGATTTTGCAGCAGCACGCCGGTATGCGGATCGAGGATGCCGCTGCCGAAGGGATGAAAGAGCGAATTGATGAAGGAGACCGCGTTGCGGTCCCTGTCCACCACCGCGAGATAGACCGTGTCTCGATGCGCGACGGTCGCGAGGACGCGGCCGTCGGCGGCGCGATCGGGATCGATGCGCGCGCGCAGAGCGGCGGCGTGATCCTCCGAAAGCAGCCGCGCGAGAGGCGGCGGCGCGAAGCGCGGATCGGCGCACCAGGCGTCGCGCTCGGCATAGCCGAGCTTCGTCGCTTCGGCGAAGAGATGGATGCGCTCTGCCTCGCCGAGCTCGGCGCCGCCCATCCGGAAGCCCGACAGGATGTTCATGATGAGGAGCGCCGTCATGCCTTGCCCGTTGGGCGGGCATTCGAATATCTCGACGCCCCGATATGTCGTCGAGATGGGCTCGACATATTCGCCGCGATGGGCCGCGAAATCCTCGGCGCTTTGCACGCCGCCGAGCGAATTCAGGGTCGCCACGATCTTTTGGGCGACCTCGCCGAGATAGAATCCGTCGCGCCCCTCCCGCGCGATCTTGCGCAAGGTGCGGCCGAGCGCGGGCTGGGCGTGCCTGTCGCCGGCCTTGAGCGGGACGCCGTTCGGCATGAACAAGCGCCGCGCCGCCGCGTCGTGGTCGAGCCGGCCCCGGTAGGCGTGCCAGTCATAGGCGACGCGCGGATAGATGAGGTAGCCCTCCTCGGCCAATGCGATCGCCGGCCGCAGAAGCGCCTCGAAGGGCCGGCTGCCGTGATCCGCATGAAGGCGGCACCAGGCCTCGACCGCGCCCGGCACGGTGACCGAGTGCACGCTGTCGATGCCGATCGCGGCCAAGCCCTCGGCGGCGAGCCGCTCGCGCGCGAGCGCCGCCGGCGCCGCGCCGGAGCCGTTATAGGCGACGAGGCCGCCGCCCTTGGGCGAATAGATGCAGAAGCAATCGCCGCCGATGCCGGTCGCATGGGCCTCGACGACGCAGAGGATGGCGGCCGCGGCGATCGCGGCGTCGACCGCATTGCCGCCCGCGCGCAGCACATCGAGGGCCGCGAGCGAGGCTACCGGGTGCGAAGTGGCGACGGCGCCGTTCTCGGCATAGATCGCCGAGCGTCCCGGCTTTTGGAAGTCGCGCATGAAGGTTCCTTCGAATCGGTCGTTATTTTTCCTACAGGACAATCGCCGTCAAGGACAGGGGGCCAGCGGGATGGCGGTCAGCGCATGATGTCGGCGAAACGGGCGGGAAGGCGGAATCCGGCACCCAGCGGATCGGACGCCTCGAGGGTGAAGCGCGCCTCGCCGGTATAGTAGGATCTGCCGCCGACCCGCACTCTTACGCGGGCCGCCGTGCCCTGCCCCTCGACCGAGGCGATCTCGGCGATGAAGCCCTGACCGGCGATCCCGCGGAACTCGCGGCGGCGGCCCGGCGCGATGCGACCGCGGGCATGGTCGAGCGCCATGCGCGCCGTCGCGCCGCTCCCGGTCGGCGAGCGGTCGATCTGCCCTTCCGCGAAGATGCAGAGATTGTAGCTCGGCGATCCGCTCTCGGGCGCCGCGTCGTCCGTCAGGATCGTGCCGTAGAGAAAACCGAGATCGGGCTCGTCGGGATGGCTTATCGCGACCGCCTCGCGCGCGGCGTCGGTGAGCGCCACGCCCGCCGCCACGAGCGTCTCGAGCGGCGTCGTGGCCAGCGATAGGCCAAGCCGCGAGGACGGCAGGATCGCGTAATAGGCCCCGCCGAAGGCGATGTCGAACGCGACGCGGCCAAAGCGCGGCAGCTCCAGGCGCCGATCGAGATGGCTGGCGAAAGCCGGCACGCTTTCGAACCAGACGAAGGGTGCATCGCCCAGGCCCGGCTCGAGGGCTATCCCGACCAGGCCACAAGGCGTCTCGAGCGCGAAGCGCGGTGCTGCCGGATCGACGGCGACGCGGCCGGATTCCACCGCCCAGCGTCCGACGGCGATCGTCGCATGGCCGCACATGGTGCTGTAGCCCTCGTTATGGGTGAAGAGCACCGCGAGCGCCGCATCGGGACGGCTCGGCGCGAGCGGAATGACGCCATACATGCCGGCATGGCCGCGCGGTTCCAGCATGAGGAGCTTGCGTATCCCGTCGAAGCGACGCCTCGCGTCCTGGCGTTTCTCGAGCAGGCTTTTGCCTTGCAGTTCCGGATAACCCTCGGTGACGATGCGCACGGGCTCGCCTGCCGTATGCATGTCGACGACGCGAAAGCTTGTCCGGCTCATGGCTCGCCCCTCCCGGGCGCGACTATAATGGAGAATTGTTGCGCGCGCCTATCAAGGCGCGATAACAGACGCGCGGAGCCCATCATGCAAGCGAGCCTTCGGACGGTCGCCGCCCTCGCCTCCACGATCGGCTTGGCGGCGGCGGGATTGGCGAACGCCGACGAAAGCGCGGCGCCGGAGCCGGTCTTCCCCGCTTATAGCGTGCCGCTCGGCATCGCCATGGAGTCCCTGCCCTACCCCGCGCCGGTCCGTTTTCTTCCCCTCGAGATCGAGGGTCAGACGTTGCGCATGGCCTATATGGATGTGCCGGCGGCGGGGGCGCCGAACGGCCGCACGATCGTCCTGCTGCACGGCAAGAATTTCGCCGGCTTCTATTGGGACGGTCCCATCCGCCTGCTGACGGAGGCCGGCTATCGCGTCGTCGTGCCCGACCAGATCGGCTTCGGCAAATCCGCGAAGCCGGACATCCATTATAGCTTCGATCTGCTGGTGGCCAACACGCTGGCGCTGCTGGACGCGCTGAAGGTCGGTCGCGTCGACCTGCTCGGCCATTCGACGGGCGGCGCCATCGCCATCCGCTTCGCGCGCACCCATCCGGAGCGGGTCGAGCATCTCCTTTTGGAGGACCCCATCGGGCTCGAGGACTACCGCCGTTATGTCGCGCCGCAGACCACCGAGGCGCTGATCCAGGCCGAGCTGACGCAGACGCAAGCGGGCTATCGCAAGTTCGTCCAAGGCTATTTCGTGACCTGGAAAGCGGACTATGAGCGGCTGGTCGAGCCTTATGCGCGGATGATGCTGAGCGGCGAATATCCGCGTTACGCCAAGGCTTCGGCGCTGACCTATCAGATGATCTACCAGCAGCCGGTCGTTTACGACCTGCCCTTCATCCGCCTGCCGAGCCTGCTGATCTACGGCGCGGCGGATCATGCCGCGCTTGGGCGGCAGTTCGTGACCCCCGAGGTCCGCCAGCAAATGGGGAACTTCCCCGAACTCGCGCGAGCGGCGCAGCAGGCGATGCCCGGCCTCAAGATCGTCGAGATCCCGGATTGCGGCCATATCCCGCATGTCGAAGCGCCGGAACGGTTCAACCGCGCGCTTTTGGATTTCCTCGCGACGCCGCCGCGCTGATCGCTTGCCAGACGCGCTGCGGCGTGGCCGGCATCTCGATGTCGGCGACGCCGTAGGGCTCGAGCGCGTCGATGATGGCGTTGATGATGGCGGGCGGGGCGCCCACGGTGCCCGATTCGCCCGCGCCCTTCACGCCGAGCGGATTGGTCTTGCAGGCCGCGCCATGCTCGTCGAGATCGAAGAAGGGCATGTCGTCCGCCCGCGGCATGACGTAATCGAGGAAGCTGCCCGAGAGGAGCTGGCCCGATTCCGGATCATATTCGACCTTTTCCAGCAGCGCCTGCCCGATGCCCATGGCGATGCCGCCATGGATCTGCCCTTCGAACAGCAACGGGTTGATGATGAGGCCGGAATCGTCGACGGCGGTGTAGCGAACGATCTCGCTTCTGCCCGTCTCGGGATCGATCTCGACCTCGCAGACATGACAGCCATTGGGGAAATTCGGCGCCGTGGGCGCGAAGCTGCCCACCGCCTCGAGGCCGATGCCGAACTGCGCCGGCCATCCGGCGGGCGCGTGAGCGCGCTTGGCGATCTCGACGAGCGCGATCGAGCGGTCGGTGCCCGCGACGGTGAAGCTACCGGCCGAGAACTCGATGTCAGCGGGCGCCGCCTCCAGGATATGCGACGCCATCTCGCGCGCCTTCTCGACGATGATGTCGGTCGCCTTCTTCAAGGATGAGCCGCCGATCGACATGCTGCGCGAGCCGTAGGTGCCGCGGCCGAAGGCGACGCGGTCCGTGTCGCCCTGGATGACGCGCACCGTATCGAACCCCACGCCGAGCCACTCCGAGACCATCTGCGCATAGACGGTCTCGTGGCCCTGGCCGTGGCTATGGGTGCCGGCGATGACCGCGACGTTGCCGCTCTCGTCGAGGCGGACCTCCATGCGGTCGTTGAAGGGCGCCGCGATCTCGACGAAATAGGCGAGGCCGCGGCCGCGCAGCTTCCCCGCTTGCCGCGACGCTGTGCGTCTAGCCTCGAAGCCCTGCCAGTCGGCGACGGCCAGCGCCTTGTCCATGACAGCCTCGAACTCGCCGCTGTCATAGACCGTGTTGAGCGGCGTCTTGTAGGGCAGGCTCGCTGGCGCGATGAAGTTGCGCCGGCGCAGCTCGGCGGGATCGATCCCCATCTCGCGCGCCGCGCGGTCGATCAGGCGCTCGATGACATAGACCGCCTCCGGCTTGCCGGCGCCGCGATAGGGTCCCGTCGCCGTCGTATGGGTGAAGACGCCCCTGAAGGCGATATGAATGGCGGGGATCTCGTAGACGTTGACATAGGCCAGGGAGCCGAGGCCGGCCGGCACGGCGGCGTTCAGCGAAAGATAGGCGCCCAGCGCGTAATCCGCCGCCACCTTGAGGCCGAGGAACTTGCCCTCCTTGTCGAGGGCGAGCGCCGCCTCGCAACAGGCGTCGCGCGCATGGTTGTCGCTGAGGATGCCTTCCGCGCGCTCGGCCACCCATTTGACCGGCCGGCCTGTCCGCCGCGCCGCCCAGAGCACCAGCACATCCTCGGGATAGACGCTTCCCTTCATGCCGAAGCCGCCGCCGACATCGGGGCAAACCACGCGGAAATCCGCTTCCGTCTTATGGAAGACCGCGCGCGCCAGGACGGGCCGCAATTTATGCGGGCCTTGCGAGCTGGTATGGAGGGTAAAGCGCCCGCTGACTTCGTCATATTCGCCAAGCGATGCTCGCGGCTCCAGCGAATTGGCGCAGAGGCGATTGTTGACCAGGCTCATTTCGACGATCCGCGCGGCGCCCTTGAAGGCGGCGTCGGCGGCGGCCTTGCTGCCGCGCTCCATCGCGAAGCAGATGTTGGCGGCCGCCTCGTCCCACACCAGGGGCGCGCCGGGCTTCGCCGCGTCGGCTGTCGAGGTGACCGCCGGGAGGATCTCGTAATCGATCTCGATGAGCTCGGCGGCGTCCTTGGCTTGAGCCAGCGTCTCGGCGACGACGAAGGCGACGGGGTCGCCGACATGCCGCGCGCGATCCTTGACCAGGACGGGATGCCAAGCCTGATAGCCGGCGGGACCGCCATAAGCGGCGGCGGTGACGTTGCAGGGAATGCGCCCGAGCCCGTCCGCCGCCACATCCTCGCCGGTCAGCACCGCCAGCACGCCCGGCGCCGCTCGGGCCTGCGTCCTATCGATCGATCTGATCCTTGCATGGGCATGAGGCGAACGGACGACTTGGCCGTAAGCCTGGCCGGGCCGCGCGATGTCATCGACATATCGCCCGCGCCCTTCGAGAAATCGCGGATCTTCCTTGCGCGGCACCGGCTGGCCGATGCCGAATTTGTTGAAGCTCGCGCGAGCGTCCATGTCCCATCCTGCCGATCGAATGCCTCCGGGGGGGAGAGATACTTCGTTTCGAGCCATGGCTCCATGCCCGATTGCGGCCCTTGGCAAGCCCCGCCTATCAAGAGAGCTTGACAGGAATAATCGTTAGATATATCTTAAGACCTATCTTAGGACTGATAATTGGAGCATTTATGCCTCATCCAACGGAAAAACTCACGCGACATCGCGGCCACCGCTTCATGGGCCGCCATTATCGCAGCCATGGCATCGGCCATTTCCTGGCCGGACTGGGCGGCGGCGCCGGAGCGGGGGCACGCGGCTTTCGCACCGGGCGAAAGCTCGCTTCGGGCGATCTGCAACTCGTTATCCTGGCGCTCTTGGCAGAAAAGCCGCGTCACGGCTACGAGATCATCAAGGCCTTCGAAGAGCGCTCGAGCGGCTTCTACAGCCCGAGCCCGGGCATGGTCTATCCCGCCCTCACCTATCTCGAGGAGATCGGCTACGCCACGGTCGAGGCCGAAGGCACCAAGAAACTTTACCGCGTCACCGAAGCCGGGCAGGCCCAGCTCGAGGAGAACCGCGCAGCCGCCACGCTGATCCTGGCGCAGCTCGAACGCATCGGAAAAAAGATGGAGCGGGTGCGCCAAGTCTTCGCCGGCGAGGAAGCCGAAGACGGCGAAGAGGGCGATTCGGCCTCTTTGGGCGAAGAGGACTCCCACCGGGCCGGGCGGGAGCTGCATCAAGCCCGGCGCGCGCTGAGGGCGGCGCTGATCGAGAAGCGGCATGCCTCGCGCGAGGAGCAAACGCGTCTGACCGAGATCCTCAAGCGGGCGGTCGACGAGATCCGCCGCGAGTCGCGGGACCCAGCCTGATCGGCAGCCAGCCGGTCCCCGTCGAATCGAACTTGCGGCGACGGCATTGCTTTCGTTCAGGCTCCATTAATCTGAGGAATCGTAAAGATTTATCCGACGCAGGGTGAACGGGCATCGCCCGTATCACGGCATAAGAGCAGAGTGGAGAGGGGTCGAAATAGTCTGGAATTGTCGGCGTATCTCTTCGTCACGGAAGCTTCGGGACCAGAGCTTGAGACGCCGCCGACTGCTCCTAATGTTTCGACAGGAATTTTTGCCGGGAGTCCGAGCCATGAGGATGTTAGGCGCAATGACGCGTCCAGCGGTCTTGGGCGCTTTGATGCTCGCGGCCGTGATCGGGCTGGGAGTATCTCCGGCTGCGGCACGCTATTTCATCGGGGTCGGCGTGGGCGTGCCGTGGTGGGGACCCTATTATGGTCCGCCGCCGCCCTATTACTATTACCCGCCGCCCTATTACGCGCCGCCCCCCGTGGTGGTGGCGCCGCCCGTCACCTATGCGCCCGCCCCCGCGCCCGCGGCGGCGCAAGCGGCGCCCACCTGCAATCAGGGCCAGTGGCGTCAGCAGGACGGCAGCGTCGTCAACGGCGTCGCCTGCCTGCAGCCGGACGGCACCTGGAAGCTGAACCAATAGGCTTCGACGGGTTGCGGGCGCGGGCCGCCTGACGATATAGCCGCCGGTCGCTGCCGCGTTCCCCGGCGGAAGGCGGCTCAACCGGCTTCGATTCTGCCGCGGCATTCGCCGAAGCCGATGGTGGCAAAGCCCTCGCGCCGGCATGAAGCGCGGAAGATGATCTCGTCGCCATCCGCGATGAAGTGCCGCGTCTCGCCCGAGGGCAGCTCGATAGGCCTGCGGCCGCCCTGGCTCAGCTCGAGCAGGCTGCCATAGGAGCCCGGGCCGAGCCCGCTGATCGTGCCGCTGCCGAAAAGGTCGCCGGGCCGGAGATTGCAGCCGTTCGAGCTGTGATGCGCCACCATCTGCGCGACCGTCCAATAAAGTCCCGTCGCCTGGGTCAGCGCCAGCCGGTGCGGCGCCATTCCCTTGGCGCGAAGGCCTTCCGTCGCGATCAGCACTTCGAGCTCGATTTCGAAGGCGCCTTCCTTCTGGTCCGTATCCGACCAGAGATAGTCCATCGGCTTGGGATCGCCCTCGGGCCGCGGCGGCTGCGCCTTGCGGAATGGAGCCAGCGCCTCGGCCGTCACCAGCCAGGGCGAGAGGGTCGTGGCGAAGTTCTTGCCGAGGAAGGGCCCCAGCGGCTGATATTCCCAGCTTTGCAGGTCGCGCGCCGACCAATCGTTCAAGAGACAAATCCCCACCACATGATCTGCGGCTCGCGCGATCGGAATGGGCTGGCCCAGCTTGTTGCCGGGTCCGATCCAGATGCCGAGCTCGAGCTCGTAATCGAGATTGCGGCAGGGGCCGAAGGTCGGAAGGGTCTCGGCGGCAGTCTTGCGCTGACCGGACGGGCGGCGGACCGGCGCGCCCGAGGGCAGGATCGAGGAGGCGCGGCCATGATAGGCGATCGGCAGATATTTGTAGTTGGGCAGCAGCGGGTTGTCGGGCCGCAGCAGCTTGCCGACATTCATGGCGTGATGGATGCCGGCATAGAAATCCGTGTAGTCGCCCACCGCGGCCGGCAGCTCGAGCAGGCAATCGGCCGCTTTGTGCAGGAGGCGCACGGCAAGCGCGCCGAGCTTCCCCGCGTCGCGCCCTTTCTCGTCGAGGAGCTCGACGAGCCGCTTGCGCAAGGCCGCGCGCGGCGCCTTGCCGAGCGCCATCAGCGGATTGAGCACGGCACCCGCCGCCGCTTCGGCCGCGCGCGCCGCCTCGCCCTTGAAGAGGCCGGCCTCGAGCGCCGCGCCGAGATCGAGAATCTCGTCGCCTATGGCAACCCCGCCGCGCGGACCGCCGCCCTGAGGGCGAAAAATGCCGAGCGGCAGGTTTTGGATGGGGAATTCGGCATGGCCGTTGGCCGAGGCGACCCAGCTTCGGCGGCCCGCCTCATGCGTCTCGTCGAGGCTCACGGCACCTCGAAGTCCCTGCGGAAGCCCTGCCAGCACTCGTCATAATCCTTCTGCAAGGCCGGGCTCTCGAGCGCGAAGCGGGTGGGGCGGATCACGCAACGCGATTCGAACATGAAGGCGAGCGTGTCCTCGATCTTCTGCGGCGGCAGCGCCGCCGCCACGGCCTTCTCGTAGCTGGCGACGTCGGGGCCGTGCGCCGACATGCAGTTGTGCAGGCTCGCGCCGCCCGGCTTGAAGCCGCTCGCCTTGGCATCGTACTGGCCATGCACCAGGCCCATGAACTCGTTCATCACGTTGCGATGGAACCAGGGCGGCCGGAACGTATGCTCCGCCACCAGCCAACGCGGCGGGAAGATGACGAAATCGACGTTGGCCGTGCCGCGAACCTCGCTGGGCGAGGTCAGCACGGTGTAGATCGAGGGGTCGGGATGGTCGAAGCTGATCGAGCCGATCGCATTGAAGCGCGCGAGATCGTATTTGTAGGGCGCCAGATTGCCGTGCCAGGCGACCACGTCCAAGGGCGAGTGATCGAGCTCGGTCGTCCAAAGGTGGCCGAGGAATTTCTGCACCAGCTCGGTCGGCCGGTCCGGGTCCTCGAACCAGGCAACGGGGGTGAGGAAATCGCGCGGATTGGCGAGGCCGTTCGAGCCGATCGGCCCCAGCTCGGGCAGCCGCAGCACGGTACCAAAATTCTCGCAGACATAGCCCCGCGCGGTATCCGCCAGAAGCTCGACGCGAAAGCGCGCGCCGCGCGGAATGACGGCGATCTCGCCCGGCGCCAGGCCGAGCAGGCCGAATTCCGTCACCAGCCTGAGGGCACCCTCCTGCGGCACCAGCAAGAGCTCGCCGTCCGCGTCGAAGAAGACGCGCTCCGTCATGGAGCGGTTGGCGAGGTAGAGATGGATGGCGATGCCGGCCCCGCTCGCGGGGTCGCCGTTCCCGCCCATGGTTGCGAGCCCGTCGACGAAATCCGTCGGGCGCGCGGGCATCGGCAGCGGATCCCAGCGCAAGCGGTTCGGCGGCGTCTCGATCTCGATGAAGGGGCCGCTCCGCAGATGGCCGTCCTCGCGCCGGCGATAGGGCCGGTGATTGGCGCTCGGCCGCACGCGATAGAGCCAGGAGCGGCGAATCTCGCCGCGGGGCGCCGTGAAGGGCGAGCCCGACAATTGCTCGGCATAAAGACCGAGCGGCGGCTTCTGCGGCGAATTCTGCCCGTGCGGCAAGGCGCCGGCCACCGCCTCGGTCGCGAACTCGTTGCCGAAGCCGCTGAGATAGCGCTCGGGCGGAGGCGCGCTCGAGGCGGCTTTCGGCTTCTGGCCCGCGCGATGCGGCGGCTCGCGTAAGGTGGCTCTGGTCATGCTGCAAACCCTCGCCTGGAAATGGAGGCGCGCGGCGCCGATGGCGCGGCGGGCCGCGCCTTGCCGGGCCGTCGGCCAACAGGACGATGTTAGTGAGCGGGCCGCCTCGCGCCAAGCGATCGATAACGGCGGCAAATGCCCCGCCATGACGTGTTTGGTCCTAGACTAGCCAAGCAGCCTCACGCCGGCCGCGTCCTCGCCGTCGCCATCGAGAATGCCGGCCTGCCGGAGCAGCGCTTCGGCGGATAGGTCCCCTCCATGAGGAGCGAGGAGGCGGCTTAGAACATCCCGTTATTGTTCGCCGCCTTCTCGGGAATCTCCTGCCGCACGTCCCAATGCTCGACGATCTTGCCGTCCTCCAGCTTGAAGATGTCGACGATGGCGAAACCGCGCGTGCCGGGGTCGCGCACCGCATGGACATGGAGGATCACATAGTCGCCGTCGGCGAAAGCGCGGACGATCTCGCTATGCGAGGCGGGGTATTTCTCGCGCAGGAACTGAAGGAAGGCTTTGAGCCCTTCCGGCCCGTCGGCAGCACCCGGGTTATGCTGGACGTAGCGGGGCCCGAGATATTTCGCCGCCGCGTCGAAATCCTTCTGGTTGAGCGCCTTGTCGTAGAACGCCAGCACGTTCTTCTTGTTGATCTCCTGCTGGTCGGCGGCGCGCGCCGGCGGAGCCGCGGCGGCAACCATAGCGGCCAGAAGCAATGCAATGATCCTCGTCATGATCATTCCCCCTGGTTCGATCAGCGAATCGGCGACCAGCGCGTCGGCACTAGAATGCGGTTCTCCTGCCGCTCGAAGAACGGCCTCGACTTTCCCACATAGGCCGCCCATTCGGGGTCGGCGCGCATCGTCGCCCGACAGCGCGTGCGCTCCTCGAAGTCGGCATAGCCCCACATATGGGTGACTTGATTCAGCACGCCGATCTCGCTCACGAAAAATCCGAGCATGCGCGGCAGATGGCGGAGCTGGATCGGCATTCCCTCCTTCTCGTAGAGCTCGAGGAAGCGGTCGATGCAATCGGGCTTCAGCGTATAGATGCGCTCCTCGACGATCATGATTACCCCCTCGATCCAGCAAAAAGAGCGTCTTCTCGCCGCGGCGCAAAGGCCTCAGGCGGCGCTCGCCTTGGCCCCCTTGAGCGCCTCCTCGACGAAATCCAGCCGATCCTGCCCGAAGAACAGCACCCCGTCGACGAAGAAGGTCGGCGCCCCGAAGGCGCCGCGCCCGACCGCCTCCTCGGTGTTGGCGCGCAGCTCGTCCTTCACGCTTTGGTCCTCGGTGAGAGTGAAGAGGCGCTTTGCGTCGAGACCCGCCTGCGTCACGACTTCGGCGACGATCTTCGGCTCCTGCATGGGCTTCTGCTCGACCCAGATGGCGCGGAACACGGCGTCGCAATAAGGCGCGAAGCAACCGAGGCGCTGGGCGGCGACGGCGCCGCGCATGAGCGCCATCGTATTGATAGGGAAATTCGGGTTCGCGGCGAATGGCACCTTGTAGCGCGCGGCGAAGCGCGCAATGTCGGCGCTCATGAAACGCGCCTTGGCAGGGATCGCGGCGGGCGTGCTGTTGCCCGTCGCTTTGAAGACGGCGCCGAGCAGCATTGGCCGATAGACAAGCTCGGCGCCGGTGCGCGCGGCGATCTTGGGCAGCTGGGTAAAAGCGAGGTAGGTGGTCGGGCTGCCGAAATCGAAGAAGAACTCAACCTTGGGCATGGCTTCCTCCCGGTTCTCTGTCGCGAAGACCCTTATGACGCTGCACGACGCTGTGGCGGCGGCGCGCCGGGGCCCGGATGGACCTGCACGTCGCGCACGCCGACCGGCTCGCCGCAGGCCGAGCAGAAAGTCACCGGGTCGAAATCCCGGCCGCAGGCGAGATGGCGATGCAGCATGGGGCGCCCGCGGCCCGCCGCCATATGGACGTCGCCCCAATGCATCACCGCCATCAGCACCGGATGTAGATCGAGGCCCTTCTCGGTGAGGCGATATTCATAACGGCGCGGCCGCGTCTGATAGGGCACGCGGCGCAACACCCCGGCCGCGACCAGCTTGCGCAGCCGGTCGGCCAGCAGATGGCGCGTAACGCCGAGGCGCGACTGGAATTCCTCGAAGCGGCGCACGCGCAGGAAGCAGTCGCGCAGAATGAGGAGCGTCCAGCGGTCGCCGATCACAGACAGGGTCCGCGCGACGGAGCAGGCTTCGCGCTCCAGCTCGTTCCAACGCATCGCCTCTCTCGCCTCCCATGATCCGATTTGACAAGTTCTCTTTTGGAACCCACTATGTCAAGGCTCTTTTTCGGAACCTTAAGGGGATATGGCGATGGCAGACGGTTCGAAAGCCGTTCTGGTGGTGGGCGCGGGGGACGCGACGGGCGGCGCGATCGCGCGGCGCTTCGCGCGCGAGGGCTACGTCGCCTGCGTCGTCCGCCGGCATGAGGAGCAGCTTGCCCCCCTCGTCGCCGCGATCGAGGGCGCGGGCGGCCGGGCCCGCGCCTTCGGCGTCGACGCGCGCAAGGAGGAGCAGATCGAGGCCCTCTACGACCGCATCGAGCGGGAGATCGCGCCGGTCGAGGTCGCCGTGTTCAATATCGGCGCCAACGTCAACTTCCCGATCCGCGACACCACCGCGCGCGTCTTCTCCAAGGTCTGGGAAATGGCCTGCTTCGCCGGCTTCCTCACCGGACGCGAAGCGGCGAAACGCATGGTGCCGCGCGGCCGCGGCAGCATCTTCTTCACCGGCGCCACGGCCTCCATGCGCGGGCGGTCCGGCTTCGCCGCATTCGCCAGCGCGAAAGCGGCGCTTCGCGCGCTCGCGCAAAGCATGGCCCGCGAGCTCGGGCCGCAAGGCATCCATGTCGCGCATCTCGTCATCGACGCCGCGATCGACACGGCCTGGATTCGCGCGAATTTCCCCGAGCGCGCGGCGCTCAAGGACCAGCAAGGCATCGTTGCGCCCGATTCGATCGCCGAGACCTATTGGCAGATCCACTGCCAGCCGCGCGATGCCTGGACCCATGAGACGGAATTGCGCCCCTGGATCGAAAGCTGGTGAGCGACGGCGCGGTCTGGCGCTCGCGGCGCCGCCTCACAACAATGTCAGCTGGTCCCCCGCGCGCGGCGGCGGCCGGAAAAGGCTGCAATCGAGGTGGGAATCGCGCTTGTTGAGGCCGAGCCGCGCGCAGGCGACGCGGAAGCGCTTTTTGATGAGCGCCGCATATTCGCCCTGCCCGACGAAGCGGCTGCCGAAATTCGGGTCGTTGAGCCTGCCGCCGCGCATCTCGCGCACGAGGGAGAGCACATGCCTGGCGCGGTCGGGCGCATGGGCGGCGAGCCATTCGGCGAAGAGATCCTTGATCTCGAGCGGCAGGCGCAGCAGCACATAGCCCGCCGAGATCGCCCCGGCCTCCGCCGCGGCGTCGAGGATGCGCTCCATCTCGGCGTCGTTGAGCGCGGGGATCATCGGCGCCGTCATTACCGCCGTCGGCACGCCGGCCTTGGCAAGGGCGCGGATCGCGGCGAGACGCTTGTCGGGTCGAGGCGCGCGCGGCTCCATCGCGCGGGCGAGCGCCGGCTCGAGCGTCGTGACGGAGAGAGCGACCGAGGCGAGGCCCTTCGCCGCCATGGGCACGAGAATGTCGAGATCGCGCTCGACCAGCGCCGATTTCGTCGTGATCATGACGGGATGGTTGAAATCGCGCAGCACCTCGAGAATGCCGCGCGTGATCTTGTATTCGCGCTCGATCGGCTGATAGGGATCGGTGTTGGTGCCGAGCGCCAAGGGCTCGGCTTTGTAATTGCGCCCGCGCAACTCCGCGGCCAGCAGCTTCGGCGCATCGGGCTTGGCCAGAAGCTTGCTCTCGAAATCCAGTCCGGGCGAGAGCCCGAGATAGGCATGCGTCGGCCGCGCGAAGCAATAGATGCAGCCATGCTCGCAGCCGCGATAGGGATTGATCGAGCGGTCGAAGCCGATGTCGGGCGACTGGTTGCGCACGATCGCCGTGCGCGTCGTGTCGATCGTGACCGTGGTGCGAAGCGGCGGCAACTCGTCGTCGGCCGTCTCCGCGCCGCCCCAACCGTCGTCGGTGCGCACATGCCGATAGGGCTCGAAGCGGCCGCTCTCGTTCGAGACGGCGCCGCGGCCTTTGCGCGGCAGATCGGGAAGTCGCTCCTCCATGACGGCCGAGGATAACGCCGCCTTCGGAACATTTCAAGAACAAACAGCTTCTGCCGCAAAGGCCTCCCTCGCCGAGACAGCGGCTCTTGCTATCATCGCCGGCGTGAGCCCGACCCTCAGCATTGTCATTCCATGCGCTCGACGCGGCGGCGACGCTCGAAGCGACGCTTGCTGCCTTGGACGAGGCTCGGGCGGAAGGGTTCGCTCTGGAGATCCTCGTTGTCGACGGCGGCTCGCAGGACGCGACAATCGAGATCGCGCGCGCCAAGGCAGCGCAGGTCCTTCCAGCCCCGGCCTCGCGCGGCGGGCAGCTCGCGCGGGGCGGCGCGGCGGCGCAAGGCGATTGGCTGCTTTTCCTCCATGCCGATACGCGGCTCGAGAAAGGCTGGGCGCGCGAGGCGGCGCGCTTTGCCGCCGAGCCTGCGAATGCCGAGCGGGCAGCGGCCTTCCGCTTCGCCCTCGATGACGGCAGCGCCGCCGCACGCCGCATCGAGGCGCTCGTCACTTGGCGCTGCCGCCGGCTCGGGCTTCCCTATGGCGATCAGGCACTGCTCGTCGCCCGGGACTTCTATCGGTCGCTCGGCGGCTTCCGTCCCCTCCCCCTCATGGAGGATGTCGATCTGGTGCGCCGCATCGGCAAGCGCCGCCTGGCGCTGCTGCATAGCCGCGCCTTCACCTCGGCGGCGCGCTATCGCCGCGAGGGCTGGATGATGCGGCCCGGCGCGCAATCTTTGCTGTCTCGCGCTTTATTTCCTGGGCCTGCCTCCCCACCTCGTCCGCCGGCTCTACGCGTGAGCCGCCAACGCCGTCGGCTCGTGGTGATGGTGAAGGCGCCGCGTTGGGGGGCGGTCAAGCGCAGGCTCGCCGCCGACATCGGGGCCGAGGCCGCCTTGCTTTTCTATCGCCGGACGCTCGGCGCCCTGCTTCGCCGCGTGGCGCGCGATCCCCGTTGGCGCAGTTACCTCTATGTCACGCCCGACCGGGAGCTGCGGCGCCTGCGTCTCGGCCCCGGCCGCCTCGAGCTGCGGCCGCAAGGGCGCGGCGATCTCGGGCGACGCATGGCGCGGCCGCTCGTCGAGCTGCCGCCCGGCCCCGTCGTCATCATCGGCAGCGACATCCCGGAGATCGAGCAGCGGCATATCGCGGCGGCCTTCGCGCGTCTGGGCTCGCATGACGCGGTATTCGGCCCCGCGCGCGACGGCGGCTATTGGCTCGTCGGCGTAAGGCGCCGGCCGCATCTGCGCCATCTCTTCCGCAAGGTGCGCTGGTCGAGCGAGCATGCGCTCGCCGATAGCCTCGCCGGCCTCGACCGCCGCTCTCGCGTCGCCCTGCTCGAGGAGCTCGAGGATATCGACGATGGCGCGAGCTACGCCCGCTACCGCGCGCGACGGCGCGGTTAGGCCGGCGCGGACTTGCCACCTGCCGCAGCGGCGCCGGGCAAGTCCCTTGCCAGCTCGTCGCCCGCAGGGGTGCGCACCGAGACACGGATAAGTCGCGGACCCACCGCGTCCGCGCTCATAGAGCTATGTCGCGCGCCGTCCCAATGATAATGCGAGACGGAAAAGCCGTTGCCGCGCCGGGTCGAGACCGGGTAGCCGCGGCTCCGCGCCAGCCACTCGATCTCGGCGAGCCCCGTGGCCGTCGCCGCCTCGTCGAAGAAATCGCGGTCGAAGATCCGTTCGCTTTCCCCGATCCTGCCGCCGGCGAGTGTCATGGCGGCCAGGCAAAAGCCCGCTGCCGCGATGGCGATCATCACGACCCGCAACAGCATGTCGATCTCGCCCATGGGCTTTCGAGGCTCAGCTCGCGCGCTTGATATGCTCCTGGAGCCGCGGCATCAGCTCGACCAGATTGCAGGGGCGGTAGCGCGAATCGAGCTGCCAGCGCAGGATCTCGTCCCAGCCGTCGCGGCAGGCGCCGGGCGATCCCGGCAGCGCGAAGAGATAGGTGCCGCCCGCCACCCCGCCCGTCGCGCGCGACTGCATCGTCGAGGTCCTGACCTTCTCGTAGGAGATCATGCGGAAGAGCTCGCCGAAGCCGGGGATTTCCTTCTCGTAGACGGCGGCGAAGGCCTCGGGCGTGACGTCGCGGCCGGTGACCCCCGTGCCGCCCGTGGCGATGACCACGTCGATGCGCGGGTCGGCGACCCACTCCCGCAGGCGCGCGGCGATCGCCGCGACATCGTCCTTCACGACGCCGCGCGCGGCGCATTTATGGCCCGCCGCCTCCAGCCGCTCGACCAGCACTGCGCCCGACTTGTCGCTGGCGAGATCGCGCGTGTCCGAGACGGTCAGGATCGCGATGTTGACCGGAAGGAAGGGCCTGCTTTCGTCAATTCCTGCCATAACGCGCCGCCGCCGGGGCGATGAAGCCGTCGGAGGGATGATAGACCGGCCATTTGCCCTCCGCCACGGCGTCGAGCGAGGCGGAGCCGTAGCCCAGCTCGTCCGCGTAGATCCAATAGTTCGCCAGCACATGCTCGACGAAGAGGCGCGTCTCGCGGGTGGGAATGCACTCGATGAACATCAACGGATCGTCGTTGGCGCCCAACTCGCGCCGCCAACGGGCAACGTTGCCGGGCCCGCCGTTATAGGAGGCGGCGAGCAGAAACAGATTGCCGCCTACATTGTCGGTGGACATGAGATGCGAGAGGTAGCTCTGGCCGATCGTTATGTTGAGCAGCGGATCGGACAGATCCTGGCGCAGCCCGCCGGCAGAGCCGCCGGCGCCCATGGAGCGGGCCGTCGCCGGCATGACCTGCATCAGACCGCGAGCGCCCGCGCGGCTCGTCGCCGTGGGCAGGAATTTCGAATTCCTGGCGAATCAGGGCAAGCACGAGCGCGCGATCGACACGATAGCCGCCCCTGGGCTGCCAGGAGGGCGCGGGGTAGAGCGCGATGTCATAGTGCCGCCCCTGGGGATCGACCACTTGCTCGGCGAGTTGCATGGAAAGGGCCGGCATGTCCGCCCGCTCGGCCACCGAGATCAGCGCATGCGCGGTGCTTGCCGAAGCGGGATTGACGCGGCGCAGCTCCTGCTCGGCGAGCGCGTCCTGGCCGATTTGCACGAGTGCTAGGGCTCGAAGGCCGCCCGGCAGGCTGGTGACCTGATGGACATCCTCGACCGTGAAACCGGGCTCCGTCCAGTTGAAGCCGAGCGGCAGGGCCGCCAGGCGGCGGGCGAGAATGCCGTAGAAGCTATAGGGGTATTTGGCGGCGATCGCGAGCCAGCGCGTGAACTGCTCGGGCTCGCGCGCCAGCAGATGGCTGCGCGCGGCCCAATAGGCCCCGGCCGCCCGCGTCCAGCTATCCACCTGCGGCGACTGCGCGACGATCTCGAAGCGAGCCGCCGCCTCGGGGTAATGCTTGAAGCGGAAGTCGGAGAGGCCGGAGGCCCAGGCGGCGAGCGGCCTTTCCGGCTTGTCGCGACCGACGCCGAATTCGCTCAATTCGGCGCCTTCATGGTCATGCTGCTGCATATAGAGGCCGCCGACGATCTCGGCGCGGTAATCGTCGAATTCCTCGCCGCTCAGCCCGCGCTCGGCGTCCCGACTGCGCAGCATCGCGGCGGCGCCGATGAAGTCGTCGTTGGAAATCCGCGCATCGAGCACATGGCTGACCGTGCTCGTCGAATGCCGCGCGGTGGGCCCGCTATCCTCGACCGCGCCGGTCGCGACGCTGAAGACCGTTCCTTCCGGCCGGTGCGGCGGGACGGACCCCCGCATCATGCGCTTCACGGCGATGGCGTAAATCTCGGGCGCCTCGGGCAGATCCGCATAGCCGTCCAGCCACTGGAAAATCTCGAAATATTTGGCATGGTAGCCGGGCGCCAGATAGCGCTGGGCAAGCACATGGCCGAGCAGAAGGCGGCTTTGCAACCGGGAGATCTCCCGATCCGCCACGATCCAGCGTTCCTCGTTTTGCAGGCTGAAGATGCGCCGGTAGCGAGCGGCATCGTCGATTGTGAGCGGCCGCGGCATGGCCGTCTCGACATGCGGATCGAACAATCCGGGAACAAGCGCCGCGGTCTCGACATCCTCCGAGGCCGCGACCACCGTTGCGGGGCGCGCTAGGGCCAGTCCGGCGATAAGTACGAGCGCAATCCCCCTGAACGGCTGTAGAACTCTTTTGGGGTGGCGCTGGCGTCTTCGTTGTCCAGGCTTCACGGGCCGCTTAATACCCGATTAGGCCCGTCAAGGCAAGCGACAACGGCAGCCGGCTGCCTCCACCGTTTGTGGATAAACGGAATCTACCCACTATAGCAGGTGGTTATACCAGTTCCCGAAGCTTCTGAGCCAGCGCCAGCAAGTCCCGCCAGGCTTCGGCTTTTTGCGCTGGCGAACGGAGTAGATAGGCCGGATGAAGCGTTGCCAGGGCCGGAATGGGCCGGGCCATCCCCGGGCTCTGATATTGGAACCATTGGCCGCGGAGACGGAGGATTCCCTCGTTGCGGCCCAACAGCGTCTTGGCCGATGAGCCACCCACCAGAACGAGGATCTCGGGGTCGACCAGCTCGATATGGCGCTCGATGAAGGGGAGGCAGGCGGCCACCTCGGCGGCCGTCGGCTGCCGATTCCCCGGCGGGCGCCAATAGAGGATGTTGGTGATATAAAAGCCTGTCGCGCGGTCGAGGCCGATCCAGCCCATCATACGATCGAGGAGCTGGCCGCTGACCCCGACGAAGGGCTTGCCCTGCCTGTCCTCGTCGGCGCCGGGCGCCTCGCCCACCAGCATCACGCGGGATTCCGGATTGCCGTCGCCGAAGACGAGGTTGGTCGCCGTCTCCTTTAGGGGGCAGCCGTCGAAGCCCTGCAACGCCTCCTCGAGATCCTTGAGGCTGTGGGCGGCGGCGGCAAGCTCGCGCGCGGCGCGGCTGGCCTCGGCGGCGCCCTCGAGGCGAGGCGGGGGCGATGGCGGCCGGGCGGTGGAGATCGGCCGCGACCGCGCAGCCGGCGGCGGCATCGCAGCCTGCGTCGGCGCAGCGGCCGGTGTCCGGACGGGGGCCGCGCTCTCCGGCCGCGCCGCCTCCCGATAGCGGTTCTGCGGCGACGCCTCGATCGCCTCGTCCGCGCCCGCCTGGACCAGCCAGGCCAGATCGGCCGCGCGCCTCGCCTTATCCTCGTCCTCCCGCATGGCGTAATATTACCAGCCAGGCTATCTTCCGTGTCGGTCTTCTTCGGCGATCGCGGAGCGAGGCGGTATGGCGCGGGACGTCATGGAGTTTGACGTGGTGATCGTGGGCGCCGGGCCGGCCGGGCTCTCGGCGGCGATCAGGCTCAAGCAGCTCGCCCAACGGGAGAATCGCGAAACCAGCGTTTGTGTCGTGGAGAAGGGCTCCGAGGTCGGCGCCCATATCCTCTCCGGCGCGGTGCTCGAGCCGCGTGCGCTGGAGGAGCTGCTGCCCGATTGGCGGGCCCGCGAAGCGCCTCTCCTCACGCCGGCGAGCGACGATCAGCTCCTCTTTCTGACCGAGAGCAAGGCCTTCCGCTCGCCGATCATCCCGCCCCCCATGCGCAACCACGGCAACTATATAGTCAGCCTGGGCAATGTCTGCCGCTGGCTCGCCCGCGAGGCCGAGGCGATGGGGGTCGAGATCTTTGCCGGCTTCGCCGCGGCCGAGGTGCTTTACGACGAGCGGGGCCGCGTGCGCGGGATCGCCACCGGCGACATGGGAATCGGCAAGGACGGCAAGCCGACCGAGCATTATCAGCCGGGCGTGGAGCTGACGGCCAGGCAGACCTTGTTCGCCGAGGGCTGCCGCGGCTCTCTCACCAAGACGCTCTTCGAGCGCTTTCAGCTGCGCAACGGCGTCGATCCCCAGACCTTCGGCATCGGCCTCAAGGAGCTGTGGGAGGTCGATCCCGCGCGCCATCGCCGCGGCAGCGTGACCCATACGGTCGGCTGGCCGCTCGACCGCCGCACCTACGGCGGGTCCTTCCTCTATCATCTCGAGAACAATCAGGTCGCGGTCGGCTTCGTCGTCGGACTGGACTACGAGAATCCCTTCCTCAATCCCTTCGAGGAATTCCAGCGCTTCAAGACCCATCCGGCGATTCGTCCGACCTTCGAGGGCGGGCGGCGTATCTGCTACGGCGCCAGGGCCTTGAACGAGGGTGGCTTCCAGTCCATCCCCAAGCTCACTTTTCCGGGCGGCGCGCTGATCGGTTGCTGCGCCGGCTTCATGAACGTGCCCAAGATCAAGGGGACGCACGGGGCGATGAAATCGGCCATGCTCGCGGCGGAGGCCGTATTCGAGATGCTCGGGCGAGAGGACGGGCGAGGCGAGGCCTCCTCGTACCGCGCGAAGCTCGAGGCAAGCTGGCTTTGGGACGAGCTGAAGGCCGTCCGCAATCTGCGGCCCGCCTTTCGCCGCGGCCTTTGGGCGGGCCTCGTCTATTCGGCGCTCGACACCTACCTCTTCCGCGGGCGCGCACCCTGGACCTTTCATAACCACGCGGACAATACGAGCCTCAAGAAGGCGGCGGAATGCAGCAGGATCGACTATCCCAAGCCGGACGGCAAAATCACCTTCGACCGGCTGAGCTCCGTCTTCATCTCGAACACCAACCACGAAGAAAACCAGCCCCCGCATCTCAAGCTCAAGAACCCCGCGGTGGCGATCGAGGTGAATCTGAAGCTTTACGACGCGCCGGAACAACGCTATTGCCCGGCAGGCGTTTACGAGATCGTGCCTGGCGCCGGAGGCCAGCCGGCCTTGCAGATCAACGCGCAGAATTGCGTGCACTGCAAAACCTGCGACATCAAGGATCCGACGCAGAACATCGACTGGGTCACGCCGGAAGGCGGTGGCGGACCGAACTATCCGAACATGTGAACGCGGCCTGCCCGCCGCGCTCGCGCCCCGGCCGGGGTTGGGGTACAATCAGCTGGCCCACGGGCATTGGGACGACATGACACAGCAAATCCGATTGATCTTCGGACGATCCGGCGCGGAGGAATTCGTTGCACTCATATCTCAGACTGGCGGCAAAGCGCACCCTCAAAGCTACGGCAGGGGCGCTCGCCGTTCTCCTCCTCGCGGCATGTCCGGGCGGCACGCAGCAAAATGCGCCGCGCGTCGCTGAAGTCAGCAATGCAAGCGGCAACGGCGAGAGCGGGGCCGGCGCGACCGCCTTCAGCTCCGCTTCGGGCGACTATCTGGCCGCGCGTCAGGCGCAGGAGGACGGCGACAGCGACACCGCCGCCCGCCTCATGGCCGAGGCGCTCGACCATGATCCGGGCAATATCGAGCTCTTGCGCCAGACCTTCCATCTGATGCTGATCGACGGCCAGATCGACAAGGCGCGCGCCCTTGCCGAGCGCGTCGCCAAGGCCTTGCCCGACAACCAGATCGCGCAGTTCCTGCTCATCGTGGATGACGCGAAGGCCGGGCGCTGGAAGGAGGCCGAGGGGCGCCTTGAAAAGCTGCCGCAGACCGGCCTTGCCACCCTCGTCAATCCGCTGGTTCAGGCCTGGCTGCTGGAGGGCGATGGCAAGATCGACGCGGCGATTCAAACGCTCGCGCTGCTCTCCACGTCGCGCGGCTTCGCCGTGCTGGGAGACTATCACACCGCCCTCATCCAGGATTTCGTGGGCCACAACACGGAGGCCGAGGCGGCCTATCAACGGGCGATCGCGGGCGAGCAGACGCCCTCGCTGCGCATCGTCGAGCCTTTCGCGTCGTTCTATGTCCGCACCGGCCGCCCGGAGCTCGCGACAAAGCTCTATGAGGGCTTCCTCGCCAACAACCCGGAGACGGTGCGGATCGAGATTACCCTCAAGCGCATCAAGGCAGGGGAGAAGCTGCCCCGCATGGTGCAGAGCGCCAAGGACGGCCTTGCCGAGGCGATCTTCGACATCGGCAGCGCTTTGCGCCAGGACACGGGCACGGAGGTCGCCGTCCAATTCATGCGCATGGCGCTGGTGGTCAATCCCGATCTTACGGTCGCCAAGATGATGCTCGCCAACATGATCGAGCCGGACCGGCCGCAGGAGGCCCTGGCCCTCTATCGCAGCGTGCCGCCGGAATCGCTCTTCTATTTCAGCGCCCAGCTCCGCGTTGCCGACGTGCTGCGCGCGCAGGACAAGATCAAGGAAGCGATCGACGTGCTCGAGACGCTGGCCGCGTCATGGCCGGATCGGCCGGAGCCGCTGGCGACGGAAGGCGACTTCCTGCGCGCCTCCGACAAGTTCGCCGATGCGGTCAAGGCCTATGACCGCGCCATCGCCCGCATCGGCCAGCTCAGGCCGAGCGATTGGTCGCTGCTCTACGCGCGCGGAGTCGCCCTCGAGCGCAACAACGAATGGCCGCGCGCCGAGCAGGATTTCCTCAATGCCCTCAAGCTCTCGCCGGATCAGCCCAATGTTTTGAACTATCTCGGCTATTCCTGGGTCGACCGAGGCGAGAATTTCGATCGCGCCCAAGGCATGATCGAGCGCGCGGTGCAGCTCAGGCCCAATGACGGATACATCGTCGACAGCCTGGGCTGGGTGCTTTACCGGCAAGGCCATTATGACCGCGCGGTCACCAATCTCGAGCATGCGGTCGAGCTCAAGCCCGACGATCCGGTGATCAACGACCATCTGGGCGACGCCTATTGGCGCGTCGGCCGCTTGTCGGAGGCACGCTACCAATGGCGGCGCGCGCTCTCGCTCAAGCCGGAGCCCGACCTCGTCATCCAGATCGGGCAGAAGCTCGAGCACGGCCTCAAGGCCGTGAAGATGGGCGAGCAGCATACTTGACCCCGACGCCGGGGCATGACGCGCCCCGCGGAACCATCCGGGTCGCGGCGCCGGCGAAGCTCAATCTCTATCTTCATGTCGTAGGCCGGCGGCCGGACGGTTATCACCTGCTCGATAGCCTGATCGCCTTCACCGCCCTGCACGACACGCTCGAGATTTCCCCAGGCGGCGCGCTGCGTCTCGTCCTCGACGGGCCGTTCGGCCCGCGGCTCGCGGGCGAGCCCGACAATCTGGTGTTGCGCGCGGCGCGCGCCTTGGCGCAGGCCCGAGGCTCGACGCCCGAAGCGTCGATCCGGCTCATCAAGCGCCTGCCGCCCGCCTCCGGCATCGGCGGGGGCTCCGCCGACGCCGCCGCCGCCCTCAAGGCGCTCGACCGGCTTTGGCATTTCGATCTGCCCGAAGAGACGCTTGCCCGTATCGCGCTCACCCTGGGCGCCGACGTGCCGATGTGCCTCTACGGGCGTGCCGCCTTCGCGGGCGGAGCGGGAGAGCGGCTTGCCCCGGCGCCGCCCTTGCCCAAAGCGGGGCTCCTGCTGGTCAATCCGGGGATCGCCTTGCCGACGAGCGTTGTCTTCAAGGCGTGGCGCGGCGAATTCGGCGCTCCCGCCCGCTTCTCGGAAGCGCCCACGGACGCAGGGTCGCTCGCCAATATCCTGGCGGGGCGGCGCAACGACCTTACCGAGGCGGCCATCGCGCTTTGCCCGCCGATCGGCGAGGTGCTGGCTTCCTTGGCGGCCACTCCCGACTGCCGGATCGCCCGCATGTCGGGCAGCGGCGCCACCTGTTTCGGGCTTTTCGATGACGAAGCAGCGGCGGCGAAAGCCGCGCGCGCTATCACGGGCAGCCGGCCCGGCTGGTGGGTGGTCGCGACGCGCCTTTTGTCGGAGAGCGCCGGGCTTGCGGCGGATTGAGCGGAAGCGAGAGCCGGCTTTACGACTTGCCGACGAGCTTCTGCATGTAGGTAAGGAGCTCCGGTGTCGCCTTGCCGTCGACCGGCAGCCCGACTTCCTTCTGGAAGGCGCGGATGGCCTTGACGGTCTTGGGACGCAGCGAGCCGTCGATCGGCCCGGGCTCGTAGCCGAGCGACTCGAGCACACGCTGGATGTCGAGGGTCATGCTGCGTTGCGGGCTCTCCGCGGCCGCCGTCTTGGCCGCTGGCCGGCTCGCAGGCTTCGACGCCTCCGCCTTGGCCGTCGCCGCGGGCGGCGCCGCGCTGCCGCTCGGCGCGGAAGCGACTTGCGGGATTACCGGCTTGCTCGGCAGCTCGGCTGCGGCCTTTTCATAGAGCTTCGTCGCCTCGGCGATCTGGGCCGGGCTCAGGGTCGCATCGAGCTGGGCGATCCGCCGCCCGGCTTCGTCCTCGCCGTCGCGCGCGGCGATCTTGTACCATTTATACGCCGCGACCGGGTCGGTCTTGGTGCCGAGACCGAGTTGGTAGAGCACGGCCAGATTATAAGCGGCGCGCCCCAACCCGTGCTCCGCCGCCTTGGTGAACCATTTCAACGCGTCCTGGTAGTTCTGCTTCGTGCCTTTGCCGTCGGCGTAAGCGATGCCGACATTATATTCGGCCGCGGGATAGGCCTGCTCGGCCGCGCTCATGAACCAGAGCAAGGCCTCGGACGGCGATTTTTCGACGCCGAGTCCCTGATCGGAGAGCACGCCGAGATTGTACTGCGCGCCCGCGAGGCCCTGCAGGGCCGCCTCGCGGAACCAGTAGGCCGATTTATGATAATCCTGGGGCACGCCTTCGCCTTTGGCAAAGAGCGTACCGAGATCATATTGCGCGCGTGGATCGCCTTTCTTCGCGAGCGCCTCGAGCTCCTGGACGCCGACGGTCGCCGGCACCGTGGGCTTGGCGGGTGAAGATGCCGGCGCGGATGGCGCAGGCAGCGCTGCCTGCTTCGTCTCGGCTTCTGCCGTGGCGGGCGCCTGAGCCTGGTTGGCGCTTTCGGCGGTTGCGCTCGGCGCGCTCGAAGGGGGCACCGCGGCCGGCGCGGCCGCCTGCGGCTGGCCCGCTTGCGGCTGCGCCGTCTGACCGGCTTCAGTCGGCGGCTTGTCGGCGACGGAGGCGAGCTGCTTGTCGTTCGGGCCCTCGCTCGGCCAGAGCAGCACCGCGCTGATGACGCCGAGAAGAATGGCGATCGCCGCACCGGCCGCGACATGGCTCGCGCGGAAGCGCCGCGAGCTCAGCCTTGGCATCGGCGCCGAGAGCGCGGCGACCGATAAATCCTCCTCGGTGGCGCGTGCCTTGGCGATGGCAGCAAGATCGGCGTAGCTGTATTCCTCGACCGGAGCCTCGGTCGCGTCGGAAAATTGCGGATGCACGACCTCGGCTTCGGCTTCGGGCGCCGGCTCCGGTTCGGGCGCGGGCTCCGGCAAGGGCGCGGCGGGCGCGATCGGAGCCATCTCCGCGGCTTCCTCGCGCGGCGGTTCGACGGCGGGGGCCTCGGGTTGCGGACCGGGCTCGGCCGGCGCCCCGCCAGCCGCCGGCGGATAGTCTCGCTCGACCGTCTTCCATTCCCCGAAGAGGCGCTTGAGCGGCTCGGGCAGGCGCAGCATGCGCAGAACGTCGCTGATATGGCCGCGGCTCTTGCCGGTGACCGAGCCGAGCTCCTCCTCGCTCGTGCCGAACTCCTCGACCAGCAGGCGATAGCCCTCGCCCTCCTCGAGGGGCGAGAGATCGTGGCGCTGCAGATTCTCGGTGAGCAGGATCTCGACGGCCTCGGAATCGGTGACGTCGAGGACGATCGCCGGCATCTCGTCGAGCCCGGCGAGCTGCGCCGCGCGCCAACGACGCTCGCCCGCGATGATCTCGAAGGGCGGCCACTCGCCCTGCGGCCGCTCGCGCACCAGGATCGGCTGCAGCACGCCATGGGCGCGGATCGAGCCCGCGAGCGCCTCGGTCTCGCCGTTGGCGGCGCCGGAGCGCATCTTGAGATGGCCGGGCCCGATTTCAGCGAGCGCGAGACGCCGCACCGGCAGCGCCGAAAGATCGCGCGCCGCGGCCGGCCGTGCCTTTGCCCTCGCCGCTCTGAGCGTCTCCGCCTCGGCCTTGAGCCGCTCGGCTTGCGCGCGTTTCGCTTCGATGTCCGCGCGCTGCTCGGCGAGCTGCCGTCGCAGGGTCTCGTTCTCGTCCTTCAGCGCGGCGATCTGCTTCGACAGCGCGTACTGCGCGCGCTCCGCGCCGGATGCGCCGTCCGCCGCCTTTTCATAGTCGCGCTCGATCTCCTCGATGCGGCGCCGCAGCTCGGTCTCTCGGCCCTTGAGCGTCGCCAGCTCCGCCTCTAGCGCCCCGATATGCCGGCGATCGGCCTCGGACCGCGCAGCAAGCTCCGTCCGTGCGCGCTCGTGAGCCTTCGCCTTGTCGGCGATGCCTTCCCGCGCGTGATCGGCCTCCTCGAGGCGTCGCTCGAGCTCGGCCTCGCGCCCTTTGAAGCCCTCCAGCTCGACCGCAAGCTGTGCCGCGCGCCGGCGCTCCGCGTCATGGGCGGCGCGAAGCTCGCCCTCCGCTTGCCTGACCGTCTCCAGTTCCGATTGCAGCGCGTCCGCGGCTCGTCGGCTCTCGTCATGGCTGGCCTTGAGCTCGGCCAGCTGCCGGCGAACCGCGTCGTTCTCGTTCCACAAGGTCGAGATCCTGCTCGGTCAGCTCCGCCGCGGCGAGCGTCGCGGGCGCCCCCGCTTCGGCGTGCGGCTCGGCGGCGCCATAAGCGGCCTCGGCAAGTTCGTCGCCGGCCGGCTCAGCCGCATGGGCCTCCCAGGCGGCGGCCTCGACGGTCGGCGGCGGTTCGGCCTCGGCAGCCGGCGGCGGCACGCGCGCGGCCTTCGCCGCCTTCAAGGCGCCGAAGAATTGCTTGAGCGGCCGGCCCAGGCGCATGCGCGAGAGCTCGCTGCTCTCCGCCTCCTCATCCCCTTCCGCTTCCGCCATCTTGGCCATCCGCGCACGCGCGGCCTGCAGCGCCTGGCGGGTCGCCTCGGCGATCGCCGCCGCCTCGATCTCTTCCTCCGACGGCGGCTGGTCATCCGGCGGCAACTCGGCGAACGCCTCGCCATGCATCGGCGCTGGCGTCGTCTCGCCGACGGCGTCCATCGCCTTGCGCAGCGCGCGCGCGGTCGCCTCGGCCGACGCCTCCCCTCTGGGCGCGGCAAGATGGGAAGGCTCGGCGGCGAGCGCTTCCGCTACCGATTGGGGGCGCGCGATCCTCTCTTCGTCTTCCGTCGTCTCGTGGAAAGGCTCGACGGCGAGCGCTTCCGCCACCGATTGGGGCCGCGCGATCCTCTCTTCGTCTTCCGTCGTCTCGGTTGTCGCCGCGACGGCATCCATTGCCCGGTGCAAGGCCTGCACATTCTGCAGCGCCTCGGCTTCGAGATCGCGCACGGGCGCGGCGGCCTGCGCCGGTCTGTCCTCTTGCTGGGCGGGCGACGCCGAGCGTTTCAGGGCCTCGATCGCCGCTGCAAGCTCGGCCCGCGCTTCGATTTCCCGCGCCCCGCCCGTCCTGGCGTCGCCGGCCGGACCGGGAGGCGGCGCTGGAGGCGGCGGAGCTTGGCGAGCGGCAGGCGGCGATGGGGGAGGCTGAACGGAAGGCTGTTGCGGCACGGTCGCCGCCGGCGGCGCCGGCGCAGGCATATCGGTGATGATCTTGCTGAGCCAGCCTCCGGCCGGCAGCGACACGGCCGGAGCTTCATTCATCCGATTGGCGCGGGCCGCGGCGGCGCGGTCGGCTGAGGCGCGGCGCCAGCTTGTGGCTTGGCTGGCGGTTGCGCCTGCTCTGCCGCGCTTGCCTGATCCAGCAAACGCCTCAGCCAGGCGCCGAGCGGCTCGTCGGCCGTCTCCACGCCCTGACCCGCGGCCTTGTCGTCGACCGCCTTCGGCTCGCGATTGTCGGGCGGTCTATCCGTCGGCATCGATCCGTTCCAAAGGGAATCTGCGCAAAGCTATACAAAATGCTTCACTGCCAGAAAGTTAACATGGAAAGGTTAACGAGTTCTATAGGGGGCGGGAGCGCGACCCCGGAAGGGCAGCGTTGCTGCCGCGCCGCAGGCGGAAGCGCTGTTGCCCTCGCGCGCGACGGGGGCTAAACCCATGCGGCGATCCTCACAGCGATAACCGATGGGGCGTGGCCAAGCGGTAAGGCAACGGGTTTTGGTCCCGTGATCCCAGGTTCGAATCCTGGCGCCCCAGCCAACTCGTAAAATATTGATAAAACTATCGATATTCAACCGCGCGATTTGGATCATCAGCGCTTCCGCAGTTTGGCGAAGCGATGGCCGGCCTCGGCGGTCGGCTCTTTAACTTCGCTTGACGGCCTCGATCAATGAAATGGCACGCAGATGCAGGTTAGCCATCCGATCCTCCGACCCGAGGCCGCGGATCGTGTGAACTGATCCGACATGGCGGACCGGAATGTAGCTCGATCTCCGTCGTCCTTTCTCTCCGCGCCATACCGGCGAAGACCGGTATCCATGTCGAAACGGGCCCCGGCTTTCGCAGGGACGGGAGATGGAAGATATAGATTTAAGAGACTTGGGGCGGGATGAACCCCCCTAGTCATTGCCACCCTCGTCGATTGCTTCGGCTTTCGTGCCTCTGTAGCGTCTTTTTTCGAATCGCGCGCGAATGACGGCGGGCATCCGCCCGTATCTCTCGCAGCTCGATGCGCGAAAACGGGGAGCCGCCTTGGACATTCGCATCACCGCAACCTCATTCCTGCTGCCCGGCGGCCCGTCCTGGAAGGCCTTGAGCGAGGCCCATCGGCTCGATTTCGGCAACTATGGCGACTGGGCGGATGCGCTCACCGATCCGCGCGAGCAACGCGCGCTGCTTTGGGTGCTGCTGCTCGACGACGTGGCAACGCGCACCGCCATGTCTGCGGGCAATGACGAGGTGGAGTTCCAGCAGATCCTGACGCCCCTGCTGCGCGCCCTCGATGCGCGTCTCGCGCGTCAAGCGGAAACGCCGCTCGTCGTCGCCTGGTCCTCGCCGACGCCGCGCTCCGTGATTCCGGGCGCGCGACATCTCCTGCCTCGACGGCGCCTCGCGCGGCTCCTCGAGGATGCGCTCTATCGCCGGGTCAGCGAGAGTGCAGCACTTTACGTGATCTGTCTCGACGAGGCGCTCGCGCCGCTCGGACGCGAGCGGGCCTTCGACGGCCGCAACTATTATCTCGCGCGCTGCCGCTTCTCCTCGGCCGGGCTCGAGCGCCTCGCCGACGCCTTCGCAGAAGTTCTCGAGCGCATCGCGCGGCCGGCGCGCCGGGTGCTGGCGCTCGATTGCGACAACACGCTGTGGGGCGGGGTCGTGGGCGAGGATGGGATCGGCGGTCTGCTGCTCGGCCAGGACGGCGTCGGCGCGGCCTTCGCGGATTTCCAGCGCGCGGCCAAGACGCTCGCGCGCCAGGGCACGCTCCTCGCCATCGTCTCCAGGAACGAGGAGGCCGACGTCAAGCAGGTCTTCGAGAGCCATCCCGGCATGGTGCTCAAGCGCCAGGATATCGCCGCCTGGCGCATCAATTGGCAGGAGAAATCCGAGAACCTCGTCGGGCTGGCCGAGGAGCTGGGCCTGGGGCTCGAAGGCTTCGTGATGTGGGACGACGATCCTTTGGAGCGCGCCAAGCTACGCGCCTTGCTGCCCGATCTCGGGGTGCCCGAATGCCCGCCGGAGGTGACCGATTGGCCGGCCGCCCTTGCCGCGAGCCCGGACTTCGCCGCCTTCGAGCTGACCGAGGAGGATCGCCAAAGGACGCGGCTCTACCAGGCGCACGCCAGCTTCCAGGGCGAGCTCGGCCGCGAGCTCGACAAGAGCGGCTTCCTGCGCTCGATCGCGCTCGCGCCCGAGGCGCTTGCCATCGCGCCCGCGAGCGTCGCGCGCGCGGCCCAGCTTTGCGCCAAGACGAGCCAGTTCAACCTGCGCGGCATCCGCCACGAGGCGCCTGCTTTGCTCGCCTTCGCCGCCGAGCCGAAGACCGTCGCCTTTCTCGTCCGGCTGAGCGACCGCTTCGGCGATCACGGCATCGTCGGCCTCGCGGTCGCGCGCCCCACTCCGCGCGCGGACATCGCCTTCCTCGACAGCTTCCTTCTGAGCTGCCGCGTTCTCGGCCGCCATCTCGAGGCCTGGATGCTCCATCATTGCGCCGAGCGGCTCGCCGCTCTGGGCATGCGCTGGCTCATCGCGGAATATCTGCCCACGGCGCGCAACCGCATGGCGGCGGCGTTCCTCGCCGAGCATGGTCTGGCGAGGCTCGAACTCGCTCTCCGCCGCGCGGCGCAAGACGCTGTCGGCGGCGACGAACGGGATGGCGGCGGGCGGCGAGCTGTACGCCGCCGAGCTGCGACGGCTCGCCGTTCCCCATCTCGATGTTTTCGCCGCGGCCTCCGAGGCCGGATGAGGCGGCAGCAGGCCTTATTGCTTTGCGGATTCTGCCGGGACCGGCGCGAGCTTCCCTTCCGTCATCTGGGCGCAGAGGTCGTTGGCGATCGCTTCTGCCGTGAGACGATGGCCGAGCGCATTCATATGGCCGACCGGCCGGCGCGGGTCGAAGCCGTGCAGCGCCTGCGGATGCTCCGCGGACCAGGGCGCCAGGCTGTCCACCGTCTCGATATGGGCGAGACCATGCGCCGAGGCGAAGGCGGCGAGGCGGCGATCCATGTAACGCAGATCGGGGACGCCGAGCGCCGCGCGAAAGCGCTCGCGCGCCGCCACGTCCGGCGTCACCTGGATCGGGTCGGTGAGCGTCACCAGCACAAATCCGGCGCCATGCTCGCCCGCCGTCTCGGCCGTGGCCTCGATGAGCGCCTCGCTCACCGCCCAGGCCTCGTCCCAGTCGGGCGTCTTGGGTGGCGCATAGATGGCGCTGTTGAGGCCCACCTCGGCGATCTTCGTTTCATTCGGATGCAGCCCGAAGCGCCAAAGCAAAATGAGACGGGAACGCGCCTCCTCGATTAGCTGCGCGAGGCGCAAATGACCGAACAGCTCGTAACCGAGCCCCTCCCACCAGCGGCGGCGCGCGAAATTGGCCGCGTCGCCCGCCTTCTGCACCAGCTCGAGCTTGCCGTCGACGAGCGCGAAATAGGGCCGGTCGCGATGGCGTCCGAGCGCTTTGTTGTTGTCGCTGAAGTCGTTGCCTGGAAAGAAATCGAGCATCACGAGATCGGGATGGTATTTGAGCGCATGCTCCTCGAGCGTAAGATATTCCTGCGCGGTGCCATAGCCGTTGACGGCGAAGCCGAGCGTCTCGATGCGCTTGCCGCCGAAAGCCGGGCAATCGGGCAGCAAGCTCTCCAGCCGCTTCCAGAACAGCTCGTCGAGCATCACTTCACGGCCCTCGGTCATCGAATCGCCGAGCACGGCGATGCGATAGGTCCCGGGCGGTTTGTCGATCGGGTGATCGACGTCGCGATAACCCTCGCGATTGATGCGGATATAGCCTTCTCCCTCGCGCCGATACCAGCCTTCGACCCCCGGCCGCGGCCGCCAGCCGACCAGAGGGTCGAGCATGTTGATCTCCGGATATTGCACGCCGAAGGCGCGCAACAGCAGCTCCGCCGCGACAAGCGACAGCAAAAGGGCGGCCACGACGAGAGCTGCCGCGGCGCGCCGGTTTTGGCGCTTTTTTCGCTCGTCCGGCTTGCCGTTCTTCCGCGCCGGCTCCGGCCGCCGCCAATACATTGCTCGCACGCGCTAAGGCTCCCTGAGACCAACATCTAGTAACGACACGGCTCGCCGCTCCATCCATAGCGGGCGATCTGCATCCGCGTCGCGTCGGAGTTACCGTCTTCCCGCGTAACATCTACGGCAATTCTGGCAAGGGCCTGCGGCATCGTTATAATGCCGGCGATGAAAGCACTTGCGGGCGAGGGGCATGGTTGCACTTGAGTTCGCGGGCTGTCGAGAGGCCGGCGGTTTTGAATCGCGCGCCCCTCCGGGTCGGCGTGCTGGTGGATCTCGTGCGCAGCCAGCGGGCCGGCGGCCATGTGAAATGCTGGGAGCGCCTGGCCCAGGCGGCGACGAGCTTCGCGGACAACTCGATCTGACGGTTCATTTCAGCGGCGCGCGGAGCGACGTGGAGCCGCTCGCCGAGAATGTGCGCTTCGTCATCGAGCCGCCGCTTTTCAGCACCTCGCGCCTTCCCTTCCTCTCGCAAATTCCCGACGACACGGATATCGCGCCCTGGCATCCGCGGCTCGCGCGCTGGCTCGGCGGCTACGACGTGATCCACACCACCGACGCCTTTTTCGCCTATGCGCGCACCGCCATGCGCCTCTCGCGCCGCAACGGCGTGCCGCTCGTCACGTCGGTCCATACCAACACGCCGGAATATACGCGCGTCTATGCGCGCCTCACGCTCGAGCGGCTCTTCGGACGGGGGCTCGTCGGGCGGCTTCTCCTCGACCGGCTCGCGCTGGATCGCCGGGCCGAGCGCGCGATGCGCGAGCGGCTGCAGGCGCATCAGGGGTTCTGCGCCCATGTGCTCGTGTCCCGCCCCGCCGAGCTCGCGGCGGCGCAAAGGATTTTCGGCAGCCGCGCCGGCCTCCTTCGCCGCGGCATCGATCGCCGCCTCTTCAATCCGGCGCGACGCGACCGCGCCTGGCTCGCGGCCAAGTTCGGCGTGCCCGCCGAGCGCAAGGTCGTGATGTTCGCGGGCCGGCTCAACCGCGGCAAGAACGTGCTTCTGCTAGCGGAGGCCGTCGCCATGCTCGCGGCGCGCGGGCGCGATCTGCAGCTTTTCTGCGCCGGCGAAGGGGACCAGCGCGCGGCGATCGCGGCGCGGCTGGGCGCGCGCGCCAGCCTGCCGGGCTCGCTGCCTCCCGAGGTCCTTGCGCGCGTCTACGCTTCGGCCGACCTCTTCGCGCTCCCCTCGGAGATCGAGGAATTGGCCAATGTCGTGCCGGAAGCCCTCGCCTCGGGCCTTCCGGTCATGGTGGCGGCAGAGGGCGGCATGGGCCGGATGATCGTCGAAGGCGAGACGGGCTTGGCCTTGCCGAGCGGCGATGCCGTCGCCTGGGCCGATGCGATCGAGGCGCTGATGCGCGATCCCGCGCGAAGACGGCGCATGGCGGTCGCGGCGCGGGACTACGCCGAGACCCGGCTGCCTTCCTGGGAGGAGGTCTTGGGCGAGGATCTGCTGCCGCGCTGGCGAGCCGCGGCGGCGCTCAGAGGAGCGAACCGCTGAGCGGCGAGCGCGTGACGGCGGGCCGCCGCATTCTCATCCTGGCGCCCCATCCCGACGACGAGGTGGTGGGCTGCGCCATCGCCGCACGCCGTGCCATTGCCGAAGGCGCCAAGCTCTTCGTTCTCTATCTTACGACCGGCCTGCCGGAGCGCGGCTTGCTCTGGCCTTGGGCGCGCGGCGGGCATGGCGCGCGGGTCGAGCGGCGGCGGTCGGAGGCGCTGACGGCGGCCGACTTGCTCGGACTCGTGCCGGCCGGCTTCGCGGATTGGCCGGCGCGCAGCTTGAAAGCGCATCTCGACGAGGCCGCAGCGCTCATCGACGGAGCGGTCCGCCGCCATCGCGTCGATACGGTCTGGGCGCCCGCTTACGAGGGCGGGCATCAGGACCACGACGCCGTCAATCTGCTCGCCGCGCGTCTCGCCGCGCGCCTTGCGGTGCGCGAGTTCGCGGAATATCACAATGCCGGCGGGCGCGTCCGCAGCCAGGGCTTCATCGCCGCGAACGGCACCGAGCGCTTGCTCGAGCTCACGCCCGAGGAACGGGACCTCAAGCGCCGCGCGCTCGCGCTTTATCGCTCGGAGCGCGGCAATCTCGCGCATATCGAATGCGAGGTCGAATCGCTGCGTCCCCTCGCGCGCTACGACTATAGGGCGCCGCCCCATCCGGGCACGCTCTTCTGGGCGCGTTTCCAGTGGGTGCCGTTCCGCCATCCGCGCATCGATTTCGATGCGCCGGCCGAGGTCTACGCGGTCTTGGCCGCGTTTGCGCGGCGCGACCTCCGCGACGCCGCGGATTGTGGTGCCCTGCGCGATACGGCATGATCGCCGCGTGGTCGGTGCAGAATCGGCACCGCCCACCGGGCCAAGGAGATGCCGCTATGCTGAAGAAAGGCTTCAAGCAGTTATTGGCCGAGGCGAACGGCGCGGTCGAGAGCATGGCCGTCGTAGAGGCGCGCAAGCTGTGCGACCGGCCCGACGTGGTGTTCGTCGATGTGCGGGAAAGCCAGGAATATGCCAAGGGGCATATACCAGGCGCCGTCCATGTGCCGCGCGGCTTCCTCGAATTCATCGCCGATCCCGAGAGCCCGATGCATAAGCCCGAGCTGAGCGCGGGCAAGCGCATCCTGGTCTATTGCGCCTCGGGCGGCCGCTCGGCGCTCGCCGCCAAGACGCTCAAGGATATGGGCGTCGAGAAGGTCAGCAATCTCGTGGGCGGCTTCGGCGCCTGGGCGCAATCGGGCGGGCCGATCGAGCAATAGCGCGGCGGACGTCTTAGCCGGGGGGAGATGCGATGGCCGTCCGCACGCGCCACGCGTCGGCCCTCCAAGTCATGGGCCGACATTCTACCGACGACCAACGACGACCCGATCTCAGGTCTTGATTAAATTATGGATCGGAAAGATCTGGGGCTGCACCTGAGGGATCTTGAATTCCGCCATGAGCGGCATCAAGATTTCGCCGAATTTGCCGAAGGCGGCTTCCGACTCCCACACATCGACCACGCGCCAGCCATTCGAGCTCGGGCCGGCGACGTGCAGGAGAATCCCCTTGACCGGCCAGTCGGAGAGCGTCCGCAAGCCGCGGCCACCGGTAAGCTTTTTGGTCAGGCCATCATATTGAGCTGCCGTCACGCCAGGAAAATCAAACAAAACACCGATCGCCATCGTTCTCCCCTTGAGCAAAATTTTCCCAGTTCAGCCCTGGGCAGGCGCGATTGTAGAGATTTCCGCTGCCTTGGAAAGCCACTTGTAAGCTGCGACGCCGAGTTCAAGCCGAACCAAGGCCGAGAATGGCGGGCCACCTCGGAACCGCTCCTGATCGAAGGTCGGAGAACCGCCGCCGCGCCCTTAAAATCCCCCTCGCCCCTCGTCGCGTGCCGGCAGCGGCATCGGGCGCTGGCGCCATCGTCGCAATTACAATAGAAATTCGGGCCACCGCCCCGCTCAAGATGGCGGGACCACCGCTCCGGATCGCAAGGCACCCGCATGCTGGCGAAATTCGATCGCTATCCCCTCACCTTCGGGCCCACGCATATCGAGAAGCTGGAGCGGCTCGGCGCGCATCTCGGCGGCAAGGTCGAGCTCTACGCCAAGCGCGAAGATTGCAATTCGGGACTGGCCTTCGGCGGCAACAAGTTGCGCAAGCTCGAATATATAATTCCCGACGCGATCGCCTCGAACGCCGATACGCTGGTTTCGATCGGCGGCGTGCAGTCGAACCACACCCGCATGGTCGCCGCCGTCGCGGCCAAGATCGGCATGAAGTGCCGGCTCGTCCAGGAGAGCTGGGTGCCGCACGAAGACGCCGTCTATGACCGCGTCGGCAATATCCTGCTCAGCCGCATCATGGGCGCCGACGTACGGTTGGTCGACGAGGGCTTCGACATCGGCATCCGCAAGAGCTGGGAAGACGCCATCGCCGACGTGAAGGCCAAGGGCGGCAAGCCCTACCCGATCCCGGCGGGCGCTTCCGTGCATAAATATGGCGGGCTCGGCTATGTCGGCTTCGCGGAGGAGGTGCGCGCGCAAGAAGAGGAACTCGGCTTCGCCTTCGACTATATCGTCGTCTGCACGGTCACAGGGTCGACCCATGCCGGCATGCTCGTCGGCTTTGCCAAGAATGGCCGCCAACGCAAGGTGATCGGGATCGACGCATCCTTCACGCCTGCGCAGACCAAGGCGCAAGTGCTCCAGATCGCGCGCAATACCGCCGCTCTGGTCGAGCTCGGCAAGGACATCGCCGAGGATGATGTCGTTCTGCTCGAGGACTATGCCTATCCGGCCTATGGCGTGCCGTCGGAAGAGACGAAGGAAGCGATTCGCCTCTGCGCCCGCCTCGAAGGCATGATCACCGACCCCGTCTATGAGGGGAAGTCCATGCAGGGCATGATCGATCTCGTGAAGAAGGGTTATTTCCCCGAAGGATCGAAGCTGCTCTATGCCCATCTGGGCGGAGCGCCCGCGCTCAACGGCTACGGCTACGCCTTCCGCAACGGCTGAGGGCGAGTGCTTTCAGAGGCGAAGCTTAGGCGCAAAAGCATCCATCGGAGACTTGTTGCCGAACCTCCGTTGCGGGGTGGCAAGCGGTCGTTAGGAGCCATCGGATGACCGGCAGCTGCTGACCCGAAGCGGAAGTTCGGAATCTCACAAGAGTGACGACAGCTTTCCGCCCATGTCGGCCGTCCCGGCAAGTGCCCGCGCAGCTTCAGAGCGGACATCGGGAGCGGCAGAACATCGGTCATTCGAACTCCAGCCTCCCCAACCCAATATATCTGCTATGGGGAACGAGCTTATCGACGAAGAAGCCGAGGCTTGCGGGCGATGCTGATGCGCACCGTTGAGCGGCGCTTTCCGTTCAACGATGAGAACCGGATGCTTCGCGGCATTCTCGCCAAACTCGATCCGCAGCCAGCCGCAAAGCCTGCGCCGCCGCCGCCAGTCAGTCGTGCTGGAAAGCCGGAAGCGCGCAAGGCAAAGTCACTGAGCGATGCAAACCATGCCGGTTTGCCGGCGGACGAATCTGAACGGCCCGTTCGTTCCCTACCACACGACGCCCGACGGCAAAGCCATGGCCGAAATGAAGAATGCCGATCTCGCCCAACTGGCGTGGCGAAGCACTGAGAGATGACCATGAATGTTCATCCGGCAAGCGACCTTCGTGCGAGGGTCAAAGCCGCAGTCCAGGAATACGACACGGTAGTGCAGTTTCACGAGTCGTGGCGGATCGCCGCTCACGACAAAGCCCTGCATGGGCGGGTCAGCCATTCCTTTGCCGGGCAAACCTTCCTTATTGTACGGCGGGCGCTGCGGCGCGAAATGCTACTCGGGTTGTCTCGCCTTTGGGATCATCGCACCGAAGCCATCAAAATCATCTCGATCGCCGACGATCTCGAAAACCCGACGATCTTGGACTCGTTGTTGCCGAACGCGCCGATCTATGCAGAGGCGCGTGGTCAGGCGGCGGAAGCGGCTGCACTGATCCGCAGATACGAGAAAGGCGGATCGAACCATTCCACGCTCAGCAGGCTACGGAAGCTTCGTAACCAACATCTCGCTCATCACCAAATTGCCGCCAAACCGATCGGGGTGGTAGAGCAAGAAGAGATCGAGAATTACACGGAACACCTATATGCGGATTCGGCCAAGCTGATCAGCTTGCTAGAGCACGTCGTGGAAAGAACTGCTTATGACCCCAAGGACACCGCTGGCATCTATGAGTTCTATGCGAAGTTCTTTTGGGAAGCGGTGACCAGTGAGCGCAACGAGGGTCATCCACGTCGCCGCATCGCTGAACAATCGCCTGGCTGACGAGACGTGCTGGCTAGTCAGCCGCCTTGGTCAGCATCGATCTAATCAAAGCGATATCGCGCCGGAAGCAGATGCCCCGGCCATTCCGCTCGGCACACTGGAGCGCAGCAATTCCGCGGTCGCCAATCGAGACATAGGTCAATCCGAGGGAATTCGGGCGACCGTCCTCGCGTTTCGGCAGGAAGACAATTCTTAGCCGCAAGAAAAGGCTGATGTTGTGATAAGCCCGCGATAAGGTCGGCGTCCGCAAAAGCGGCCATTGAAACGATAGGCTGAAAGGCCTGCCTGGCTAGCTAGGGGCAGATTGAGACGACACCTAAGTCAAGGTGGATGTCCGCATCCGCCCCTTGATCGCCCGAGAGGGGCCGCCAGTTCCGATTCAGCGCGCGGAGACGATCTGGTTCGGTAACCTGATAAACTCGTCTTCTGTCCCGTCGTGCGGGAGGAATGTCCGGCGCGCCCTGTCCGGCATTGGCGTGATCTCAACGAGTTCGCCGTCGCCGATGTTGACGAGGGAATGCTTGTCAAGCACGCAGTCGCCCGAAACCAGCCATCCACGCGCAGGGGTGTGGTCATTGTGCGCGAGACACCAATGATTCACGTTGTCATGACACTTCCCGAGCTCGCCCACGAAGTCGCCGGCCTCGGCCGCCGTAATCGTGCGCACGAACTCGATCCTCCCTGCGCCCAAACCGAAGGGTGACGCTTTCGACCAGCTCGCGCAGACGTGCCTCGAGGCGAACATCGCGGATTTGGTACCCGTCGACGTGCTCCTCCGCCACGAATTCCTTGTAGACCCCGAACAATCCGGTCGGCAGCTTGTTGACGGCTACCGGATTGTGGATCGTCGACAGAACCAAACCTTTCTCGTGCATGTCGCGCTGGTGCGCCTGAATCACTGCGCTTACGCCTTCGAAATCCTGGGTAAAAAAATTCGCTGTTTCGATCTCCGTCCCGCTCGCCTTGCGGACGGCAAAGCGGGGTACATTTTGCGCGGGACCATCGATCTTGCCGTCGGATGTTATCGGCACGGCCAAAGGGCCGATAGGAAATACGGCTTCCATCGAAAGCGGATACTGGCTGATGCCGTTGCCGTCGGGGTCCCAATCCGACAGGCGGCAGATGTTCACCGCGATCACCGCGCAGTCGTTGGCGCCGATGATGCCTTTCGCTCGGTACTCGTCAAGCTTGAGCCGCTTGTCGGCTATTGCAGACGTGCACCGCAGAACGCGCTCATCGTTGGGTTTCGTCTTCACGCGGATTTCTCCGCCTGGCACCGGGGACTCGAGATAGTCGGCCGGAATGCCATGCGGACCAGGCACAACCGCCTCGATCCAGATTGTCCGGCCCGCGTGCTCAACCCGAAAGTCGGGGCCGAGTTGTCCAGAGCGCTTGGCGACACCTTTCGGCTCGTAACCCTGAGCTCGGAGGTGTCGATAGAGCATCGCTTCCCAGATGCACGACCACAATTTGCCTTCGTCGCCAGTCTCGACTTCGTCGACTAGATGTGGCGGCCCGATATCGGCTTCGACGTACTCGGTCAGCAGTTGGCCGAAGTGAGTTCGGCGCGATCTTGTTGTTCGGAAACCGGTGCTCGAGCACGGCAACAATTCGCGAATGGTGATGGGGCGAAGCGCTCATGGCTATACCCGCTTGACGAAGAGAGTTTCGACCAACTCTCCCGGCTGTAACCGCTGAGAAGCGCCCGACTGTGTGCGGATGACATTCCGCTTCTCCAGCAGAAATTCGGCCGACAAATCGTCGTTGCTGCAAAGTTGCAAGCGGTGCGGAAACTTTGCGTCCTTTACGAAATAGGCAATCGCTGCCTCCGGGCTCGTTTCGCCCGGTAGCGACCAATCATCCTTTTCGTCGAGTTTATACCTCGGCGTCATTCTCTTCAGCGTATACCAGTGGACCTGGTTTGACGGGCCGCCGCCGCTCGGCGGCTGCCGCGTCAGGATCGCCAGTGCTTGTTCAAGTGAGCGCTTGGCTTCTGAAAGCCGGAGGATGTCTGCCGCCGTGGTATCTTCCCTGAGGTTACCCCAGCTCATAGATCCCGACCGCATCTCGCCGGATTGCAGCATCTCGAGCTGGCGGGAAATGTCCTCATGCTGCCGCAAAAAATCCATCGCGGTTTCCAGCACGACCGTCACTGGTCCCGGAACCTCGTTCTCGCCAGATTCCCATCGGCGCACGGTACGGCCGTCGCCCATGCGCACCATCATCGCCAAACCTTCGGCGCTGAGACCAAGGATTCGTCTTGCTGCCTTCAGCTCGTCTCGCGTCCTCACCAACTGAGGGATCGCCGTCATCGTCGCCACCGTCGCGCTCCTAGGACGAATTGCCCTAGGGATGATTTAGGACGATCTGTCCTAGGAGTCAAGCTGCCATATGGCAAAACGCCTGCTTGAGGTTATTCGGCACTCCAAAGCTGCCGTTCTGCTTTCGGTCAAATTTGGTCGTTCCAAATCAACGGCTGGAACGACCGCTTTTGGCACATTTCCGAACTCGAGCACGCCCCTTTATGAGTGCCGCTTCCCGTTCGAAAGCGGACTCCGGCGCGCCGGCTCCGCCTACCCGCCGTGATGGGCGAGGCTGGTGAGCGTCGGATGCTCCCCGCAAAGCGGGCAATCGGGCGCGCGATGGGTTTTAAGCTTGCGGAAGGTCGCGCCGAGCGCCTCGTAGACCAGTAGCTGGCCAGAGAGGCTCTCGCCCAGGCCCAAGAGCTCCTTCAACGCCTCGACCGCCTGCAGCGAGCCGACCGCGCCCGCGACCGCGCCGAAGATACCGGCCTCCTCGCAACGCGGGATCAAGTCGGGCGGGGGCTGGGTCGGGAAGAGGCAGCGATAGCAGGGATTGTCGCCCTCGAGATAGGCCTTGTAGGTCGAAATCTGGCCGTCGAAGCGCAGAAGTGCCGCGCTCACCAACGGCAGCTTCGCGAAATAGCAGGCGTCGTTGAGGAGATAACGCGTCGGGAAATTATCGCTGCCGTCGACCACGAGATCGTAGCCTCGGATCAACGCCATCGCGTTTGCCGCGGCGACCCGCTGCTTATACGCAAGGACCCGGACCTCGGGATTGAGCGCGGCCAAGGCGCGCCGCGCGCTCTCCACCTTGGCCATGCCGACGCGGTCGGTCGCATGCACGATCTGGCGCTGGAGGTTGGTGAGATCGACCTCGTCGTCGTCGACGATGCCGAGCGTGCCCACGCCCGCCGCGGCGAGATAGAGCAGGACGGGCGCGCCGAGCCCGCCTGCCCCCACCACCAGCACCTTCGAGCGCAACAGCCGCTCCTGCCCCTCCTCGCCCACCTCGGCGAGGATGATGTGGCGGGCATAGCGCTGAAGCTGCGCGTCGTTGATCGTCATGCGAGCCCTTCGAAGAGTGCGGTGGTGAGGTAGCGCTCGGCGAAGGAGGCGAGGATCACCACGATGCGGCGGCCCTCCATCTCGGGCCGCTGGCCAAGCTCGAGCGCCGCGGCGAGCGCCGCGCCCGAGGAGATGCCCACCGCGAGCCCGTCGAGACGCGCCGCCTTGCGCGCCATACGGAAGGCAGTCTCGTTGCCGATGCGGATGACCTCGTCGACCAGGCTCATATCGAGGATGGCCGGGATGAAGCCGGCGCCGATGCCTTGGATCTTGTGCGGCCCCGGCAGCCCGCCCGAGAGCACGGGGCTGTCCTCCGGCTCGACCGCGATCACGCGCAAATGCGGGAGCCGCGGCTTCAAGGCCTGGGCGATGCCTGTGATGGTGCCGCCCGTTCCGACAGCCGACACGACCGCGTCCAGCTTGCCGCCCGTATCGCGCCAGATCTCCTCCGCGGTGGTCTCGCGATGGATTTGCGGATTGGCCGGATTGTTGAACTGCTGCAGCATCAGCGCGTCGCCGGTCTGCTTGACGAGCTGCTCGGCCCGCTTGATGGCGCCGCTCATTCCGGCCGACGACGGGGTGAGCTCGATCTCGGCGCCCAAAAGCCGCAACATCTTGCGCCGCTCCTCCGACATGCCCTCGGGCATCACGAGGATGAGGCGGCGCCCTTTGGCGGCGCAGACGAAGGCAAGCGCGATGCCCGTATTGCCGGAGGTCGGCTCGACGAGCACGGTCGAGGGGCCCAGGCGCCCGTCGCGCTCGGCCGCCTCGATCATGGCGAGGCCGATGCGATCCTTGACCGAGCCGAGGGGGTTGAAGAATTCGAGCTTCGCCAGGATCTCGGCGCGGCTGCCGGCCTCCTCGGCGAGGCGATGGAGGCGAACGAGCGGCGTCGCCCCGATCGTCTCGAGGATGCTGTCGTAGATGCGCCCGCGGAATTCGGCCGGCAGCGGCTCCTGAGCGGGGCGCGGGGCGGTTTCGGCGGCGCGGCGGGGTCGGGTCATGGGCTCAGATGACGTAGTCGAGCTTGTGGAAGGCCTCGCTTCTGATCTCGGCCTTGTGGGCGCGGAGACAAAGCTCCTCGATGGTGATGGCGTCGAGCCGGGCCATCACCTCGCTCTGCAGCTCCTGCCAGAGCGGGCGGACGACCTTATGGCCGAGCTCGGAGCCGGCGGGATCGGCGATCGGGTCTTCGGCGCTCTCCATGGCGCGCACGATGCGCGAGATCTCGCCGACCGTGATGCGCCGCCGCTCGCGCGCGAGTCGATAGCCGCCATGCGGCCCCCGCACGCCGGCGAGAATGCCGGCGCGCACGAGCTGCTGCAGCACTTGCTCGAGATAGCGCCGCGGAATGCCCTGGCGGCGCGTGATCTCACGCGACTGCACGGGCTCGTTGCCGGCGTTGTAGGCGATATCGAGTACCGCCTCGATCGCGAAGATGAGCTTTTTGGAGAGGCGCAGCATCATCGGCACGCCGCGCGCCGCGCAGCCCTCGAGCCGCGATCGGGTGCGGCCATGCTCATGCCTCCGCCTCGAGCGCCAGCGCTATGCGTTGCGCCAAGCGCTGCGCCACCTCGCTTTTGCCGAGCGTCGGCCAATGCTCGATCCCTTCGGCCGTCACCAGATGGACGGTGTTGGCGTCGCCCCCGAAGGTGCCGGTCGCGGCCGAGACATCGTTGGCGACGATCCAGTCGCAGCCTTTCCTCAAGCGCTTCGCCTGGGCATGAGTGACGAGGTCCTCGGTCTCCGCGGCGAAGCCGATGACGAGGCGCGGCCGGCGGTTATCGACATGGGCGAGGGTCGCGAGGATATCCGGGTTCTCCACCAGGCGGAGGATGGGCGCCTTGCCGCCGTCCTTCTTGATCTTCTGCGCCGCGGCCTCGGCCGGCCGCCAATCCGAGACGGCGGCGGCGCAGACCGCGACATCGGCGGGCAGCGCCGAAAGACAAGCCTCGAGCATCTCGCGCGCCGCCTCGACATGGACGACGCTCACGCCCAGCGGATCCACCTCCGCGGTGGGCCCCGTGACCAGCGTGGTGGCGGCGCCGAGCCGCGCCAGCGCGGCGGCGATCGCATGGCCCTGCTTGCCCGAGGAGCGGTTGCCGATGAAGCGGACCGGATCGATCGGCTCGAAGGTCGGGCCGCTGGTCACGAGCGCGCGCCTGCCGCTGAGCGGGCCATGGCCCGCGAAATGCGCCTCGATCGCCGCGAGGATCTCGAGCGGCTCGGCCATCCGGCCCGGGCCATATTCGCCGCAGGCCATATCGCCCTCGTTGGGTCCGACCCGCAGCACGCCGCGCTCCTCGAGCAGGCGCAAATTCGCCTGCGTCGCCGGATGGAGCCACATGCGCAAATTCATCGCCGGCGCTAGAAGCACCGGCTTGTCGGTGGCGAGCAGCGCGGTCGAGGCAAGATCGTCCGCCAGCCCCGCCGCCATCTTGGCCATCAGATCGGCGGTGGCGGGGGCCACGACGAGAAGATCGGCCGCGCGCGAAAGCTGGATATGGCCCATCTCGCTTTCGTCGGTGAGCGAGAAGAGGTCCCGATAGACCTTGTCCTCCGTGAGCGACGCGAGTGCCAGCGGCGTCACGAAGCGCGCGCCCGCCTCGGTCAGGATCGCCCGCACCGCGGCCCCGCGCTCGCGCAGGCGGCGGACCAGCTCGAGGCTCTTATAGGCCGCGATGCCGCCCGCGACGATCAGGAGAATGCGCTTGCCGTTCATCGCTGTAGATGATCCAAGGATTTACGATTCTATCCTGTGAATACCTTACAGGGACCGGCCGAGCGACGCAACCCCGGTCTGGCGGAGCGACGCCCGGAATGCCATGCTCCCTCTCGATCGAGGAGAATTGCGCTTGAGCAAGATCGTCCAAAGCAAACGGACCAGCGTCGCCGACATCAGGGCGCGCAAGGGAGGCGAGCCGGTCGTCTGCCTCACCGCCTATACGGCGCCCATGGCTCGCTTGCTCGACCCGCATGTCGATCTGCTGCTGGTCGGCGATTCGCTCGGCATGGTGTTGTACGGCTTCGAGAGCACGCTTCCGGTCACGCTCGAGATGATGATCGCGCATGGCGCCGCAGTGGTACGCGGCTCGACGCAAGCCTGCGTCATTATCGACATGCCCTTCGCCACCTATCAGGAATCGCCCCAGGCCGCCTTCCGCAGCTGCGCGCGAGTCATGGCCGAGACGGGCTGCACCGGCGTCAAGCTCGAAGGCGGGGTGGAGATGGCGGAGACCGTTCGCTTCCTCGTCGCGCGCGGCATCCCGGTGCTGGGCCATATCGGGCTCTTGCCGCAATCGGTCAATGCGGCGGGCGGCTTCCGCGCGGTCGGACGCTCGGCCGAGGAGGCGGCGCAGGTCGTCACCGATGCGAAGGCCATCGCCGAGGCGGGCGCCTTCGCGATGGTGATCGAGGGCACCCTCGAACCGGTGGCGCGCGCGGCGACCGAGGCCGTGCCGGTGCCGACGATCGGCATCGGCGCTTCCCCGGCTTGCGACGGGCAGGTGCTCGTCACCGAGGATCTGCTCGGGCTCACCGGCGACAAGGTGCCGCGCTTCGTCCGCCGCTATGGCGCGCTCGGCGAAGAGATCGGCCACGCGGTCGCCGCTTTTGCCCATGACGTGAAGGCGCGGCGCTTCCCGGGGCCGGAGCATTGCTATGGCACTAGGACGGCCGCGCGCAGCATCGCCGAGCCGTGAGCGCGACGCGCGAGGCCGCGACGATCGCCGTTCTGCGCATGCCGGCCGATCTTCGCGCCGAGGTCGGTGCCTGGCGCCGCGCCGGGCTCAGCGTCGGCCTCGTTCCCACCATGGGCGCGCTTCATGAAGGGCATCTGTCGCTCGTCGAGCGCGCGCTTGCCGAATGCGACCGTTGCGTCGCCTCGATCTTCGTGAATCCCAAGCAGTTCGGGCCGGGCGAGGATTTCGCCACCTACCCCAGGCAGGAATCGGCCGACGCCGCGCGGCTGCAGGCGGCGGGCGCCAGTCTCCTCTACGCGCCCGGCGTCGAGGAGATCTACCCGCCAGGCTTCGCCACCTCGGTCACGGTAGCGGGTCTGGCCGAGCATCTTTGCGGCCCGCACCGGCCCGGCCATTTCACCGGCGTCGCCACCGTCGTCACGAAGCTGCTGCTCGAAGCGCTGCCAGACGTCGCGGTCTTCGGCGAGAAGGATTTTCAGCAGCTCCAGGTGATCCGCCGCCTGGTCCGCGATCTCGACATCCCGGTGCGCATCGTCGGCGCGCCCACCGTGCGCGAGAGCGACGGCCTGGCGATGTCGTCGCGCAACGTCAACCTCACGCCCGGCCGAGCGGGCGATCGCGCCGCGGCTCCACCGCGTGCTCCGCGAGGCGGCGCGCGGTTTGGCCGAGGGCCGGGTTGCGGCCGAGCTCCTGGCCGAGGGCCGCGAAACGCTCGCGAAGGCGGGCTTCGCCAAGATCGACTATTTCGAGCTGTGCGATGTCGAGACGCTTGCGCCCATCGCGGTTGCGGACCGGCCGGCGCGGCTCTTCGCCGCCGCCTGGCTCGGCCGCACGCGGCTCATCGACAATATCGAGGTCGCGCCCGCGAGACGCGGCTGAACGGGCGTCAGCGGCCCGCGCGAACGGCGCCGCTTCGCGTGGTCTCCGGTACGGTCGGAACCACGGGAGTGACGGTCGCGCCCGGCGCGCTTAGCGGCTCGACCCGGTCGGGCGAGTCCGCGCCCGAGCCGCCCGAGCCCGTCAGCGACTGGACCACGTTTTCCAGCAAGCTCGGCGGTGTCGGGAAGGGCCGCGGCGGCGTGCCGGCGAGCGCCTCCATCATGAAATTATGCCAGACGAGCGCCGGCAGCTTGCCGCCCGTGACCTTCTTCATCGGGGTGCTGTCGTCATTGCCGAGCCAGACGCCGCAGACGAGATCGGGCGTGAAGCCGATGAACCAGGCATCCTTGTAATCCTGCGTCGTGCCGGTCTTGCCCGCGGCGGGCCTGCCGATATTGGCCGCGCGGCCGGTGCCGTGATCGATCACGCCCGACATCATCGAGACCATGGTGGCGGCCTGCTCTGCCGTCATCACCCGCCGCGGTCCCGAGCCCGAGCGCTGATAGAGCAGCTTGCCGGCATGGTCGCGGATCTCGAGGATGCCGTAGGGCCAAACGCCCATGCCGCCGCTGTCGAAGGAGGCATAGGCGGCCGTGAGCTCGAGCAAGGTCACCTCGCTGGTGCCGAGCGCGATGCTGGCGTCGCGCCGCAGGTCGGAGGTGATTCCCAGCCGGTGCGCCGCGTCGATCACCTTCTCCACGCCCGCCTTCTGGGCAAGCTGGATGGCGACGGAGTTGAGCGAATGGGCCAGCGCCTCGCGCAGGCTCACCTCGCCGTAATATTTGTCGTCGTAGTTGGCGGGATGCCATTTGCCGTAGGAGTACGGCGCATCGTTGAAGACATTGTCCGGCCTGAAGCCGGCCTCGAGCCCGGCGAGATAGACGAAGGGCTTGAAGGAGGAGCCCGGCTGGCGCAGCGCCTGCGTCGCGCGGTCGAACTGGCTCGCGCGATAGTCGCGCCCGCCCACCAGCGCCTTGACCGCGCCGTCGGGCGCGAGCGCCACGAGCGCGCCCTGGCTCGTGTCGAACTTGGCGCCCTCCTTGTCGAGCAGCCCGGCGACCGCGTCCTCGGCCAAGCGCTGGAGATGCGGATCGAACGCCGTCTTCACCACGAGATCGTCGTCGACATAGCCCACCAGGTCCTTGACCTGATCCATCGCCCAATCGCCGTAATAGCGCCCGCGCGCGACCGCGGCGGCGGGGCGCAACGCCATCGTCGCCTGGGCAAGCGCGGCCGTGGACTGCGCCTCGGTGATGAAGCCGGCCTCGATCATGTTCGCGAGCACCTGCGCCGCGCGGTCCTTCGTCAGCTCGGGATTATTCGCCGGATTGAAGCGCGAGGGCGCCTTCAAGAGCCCGGCCAGGACGGCCGCCTCGTAGAGCGTCGCCCGACGCACCGATTTGCCGAAAAATTTCTGCGCCGCCGCCTCGACGCCATAGGTGCCTGCGCCGAAATAGACGCGGTTCAGGTAGATGGTGAGGATCTGCTCCTTGGTGAATTTATGCTCGAGCCAGAGCGCGAGAATGAGCTCCTGCACCTTGCGCTTCAGCGAGCGCTCGTTGGTGAGGAAGAGATTCTTCGCGAGCTGCTGGGTGATGGTGCTGCCGCCCTCGCGGACTTTGTGGAAACGCAGGTCGGCGACGACCGCGCGGGCCAGCCCGATCGGGTCGATGCCGAAATGGTCGTAGAAGCGCCTGTCCTCGGTCGCCAGCACGGCCTGCGGCACATAAGGCGACATTTCCTTGACCGGCACGATCTCGGCATAGAGATCGCCATAGCTCGCGAAAGGCTGGCCATCGACGCCGAGGAAGGTCACGCTGGGCTTGCGCGAGAGCGTGTCGAGGCTGTTCACGTTCGGCAGGTCGATGCTGTAAAAGCCGACGATGCCCAGGACCGCGACCAGGCCCCAGATCGCGAGGATGAGGCACCAGCGCAACGCCCAGAAGAGAGGGCCGCGTCCGCCGAACGGCAGAAGAGAGCCGAGGAGCTGCCGGAACCCCGAGGAATCCGGCGGTTTTTTTCGCGTTGGTGGGGTGGGCGCCGCCGCCTTTGCCGGGCGCGCGGCGCGCTCGAGCCGGCTCGCCGACGACTTCGCGGCTTTGTCCCGGCTTCGCTTGGGCGGGCGCGGCTCCTCCGACTCGTAATCGAGCCGCTCGCCTCGGATGCCCGAACGAGCGGCGCGCGCTTCCTCACCTCCGAAGAAGCTCGGCTCTCCCCGTCCTTCGGACGATTTGCGCACCATGACTATATTTAGCCTGCCCTCGACGGCATTACTACGTCATCTTGCGTTGCGACGCAGCATGCGACCGCGCCATGAGACTTCGAGGTCAGGCTCACGGAGAGAAGATTTACGCGCCAATCGCGGCGGCATTGCGGCGGCGCGGGCGCCGGTGCTGGCCGGTTTTGGGGCTAGGTAGGTGGCCGGTTTTGACGGCGCTCCTTATTCCGCAGTAATTTTCTCGAAGACCTCAAGAATTTCGATATGCTTTTTTGTCCTAAGAGGAGCCATACAAAAGTAGCGGTTCTCAGACCATGGGCGTCCCAATCGACGCCCAATAGAAAAATCAGCCCGATAGGGGGCCCCTGGCGGTGCGAGTTGCGGTGGCACGGTGCTAGGGTCGGCACTCATCCCAATATTCGAAAGTCCAATTTGGAAATCTCGTTCATATGTCTGGCTGTAAGCAGTTTCCAGTAAAGGTTTCATCTTTTGAATTATTTTAACAACCCTATCAATAGAATGATAAAACCTAACGATGACATGGCTTTCTATTAATGTTATTGGCTTTGTTACGGGTTGGCGGATGCCCAATGTATCAATGGCCCATGTCACTACATCCTCTACAATAAACTCTGCAATATCAGTGTCGAATGCAGAAACAGATATGCCGTCATTATAGATACCTAATGTGGGAATATTTATTTTTTTATTCCCTGAAATTAATCGGCCATTCTGAAAAACGGCGCCATTGGTAATACTGTCAGTTGTTGGAGAGGTAACGAACCCGTATCGTTCGTTTACTAGACGGATCAGGTCGGGTACATATAGCCCGGCAGAGGGCCGAACCTCCTCGCCGACGAAATATCGAGTTACGCGCCCTAGCTCAGTTGCGATTAGCTCCATCTACCCCTCTATCGACCCGAAGAATGATGGAATTGATGCCAAGGGTAAACTGGGATTGGGCGGCGACATAAGGCCAGCACCCGATCCCCTCAAGGCGACGGACGCGTTGCCTTGGAGCATCCCGCCGCGTTGGTATGGGACGTTGAAATCTTCGCCGAGTTGTACCAATACGTTGCCGGTAACCCCGGCCCCGTACATGCTCGATATCCCTGACGCACTTAGGGCAGCGGTTGCTTGCGTATGAACTTGGGGCAAGACTGTCCTCATCAAAGTTTGCGGCTGATAATTTTGCAGGCGATAGGTCTGAGACCCAATCCACTAACCAACTAAAAGACACAAATCGTGCCTCCAGCGCTACATCGAATGCGGACGCAAGCCTCCTAAGGGTCGTGAGGGTGAATTTGTCATACGATGGGCTTTCCATTAGGGAAATCCTTGTCGCGGCCATCCCCGTCTTTTTGGCAAGCTGTCGTTTGGTCCACCCGCGATCCTCCCGAAGCGTTTGGATTTGAGCGGCGACGCTGGTCGAAAGATGGGCCGCGACAAAACTATCGCGATATTCTTTCCCGCCGCTCCCCCGCATCTTTTCCCAAAGCTGTTCCCTAATAGAAACGATGCTCTCGGACATGTCCTGGCTCCATTCTGAATAATATTGCCCGTCTTATCACAGCCTCGATAATGCTTTTGTCAATTTTGTCTTTTTCTATAGCGCCGCCCAATAAAATAAACGACTTGTTGGGAGCATATATCCCGAGAGGCCGATATTGAACCTTATTAAATGTAATCCTTAGTTCCAATATTTTGTCCGCGCCTTTATATTTCGATATCCACTTTTCGCTCCATCGCTCCAACCCCCTCATTTGAAGAATCCGCGCATCGATGAAGGCCTGGGCTTCAACAGGAAGCCCAGACCACCATTCGAAGAATGGGTTCTGTCCACTGCCTTCGATAAAGTCATAGAAGGTCCAGACCGCCATGTCAACAAAAATATCACGTTTTTTAGAGCTTGACGAGAAAAGTGAATAATATTATTCTCTTTATGTTGCCAAGGAAAAGCCCGCCCAGCTTGGGCTAGGCGGGCTTCCTCGATCACAACACAGGTCCCGTAGCTCAGTCGGATAGAGCAGCTTCTTTTCCAAGTGGCAGGTCGTTGGTTCGAGTCCAATCGGGACCGCCTGAACTCGAAGTTGGGACTGGCTCTGTTGGAAGCAGCGCCAGTCCTCGGATCACAAACCCAGGATTGGCCCCTAGGTAAATGACCACGTCCCTAAATATATCTCTCCAAGTGGCATTTTTCCAAGGGCAATCCGCAACCGTGGATTGCCCCATGAACATTCTAACCCGTGAAAAGCAAATCGCCAAAAAACTAGAGAACCATCAAGCCGCCGTGGCGCTTTACGTCGGCCGGTACAACCTCTGCCGCGTCCATGAAGCTCTGCGCGTTACGCCTGCGATGCAGCTAGGTATGACGGATCATATCTGGACGATTGGCGAGCTGGTGGATGCGGCGCTAGGTGGCAAAGTTACCGAGCCACAAGGTCGGCGCGTCGGTCGGTTCGGGGTAATCGACGGCGGCAAGATATGAGAACCCTCTATCAGCCGACGCTGTATCTTTTGCCGACTGGGTATATTGGATGCTTAGAGGACCTCTCTCCCGTGGGTACTTCTACGCGGACTCGCTGGTCACCAATCAGCCGCCGCAATTCCTGAGCCTTCTGTAAGTGCGCCTCGGTCATGCTAGGTGCGGTGGCGTCTTTGGCCTCGGGTAGCTTTGGCGTGTGCGGTTGCTTCGTCATGAGTCTGTCTCCTTAATTGCTGCATCCCAACGTTTGTGTTGAACCCAACGAAATTTCCGATCGGTCGCGCTTACACGTCCAGGTTGGCGACCTTGAGCGCGTTGTTCTGGATGAACTCGCGCCTCGGCTCGACCACGTCGCCCATGAGGGTGGAGAAGACCTCCTCGGCCTCGTCGGTATGCTCGACCCGCACCTGGAGGAGATTGCGCGCCTGGGGGTCGAGCGTCGTCTGCCAGAGCTGCTCGGGGTTCATCTCGCCGAGCCCCTTGTAGCGCTGGATGGCGACGCCCTTCTTGCCGATCTCCATCACCGCATCGACGAACCCGATCGGGCCGGCGATGAGAATCTCGCGCTCCTTCGCGACGAGCTTGCCGCGCTTGGCATAGAGCGCCTGGAGCTGCGCCGCGTGGGCGTCCACGCGCCGGGCCTCGGCGCTCTTGATCACGGCCCCGTCGATCACATGGCGCTCGGAGACGCCCCGGAGGGTGCGCGTGAACTCGAGCCCGTCATCGGGCCGCGCCTGGCCTTTCCAGCCGCGCCCATGCTCGGGCGCTAGCCCGTCGAGGCGCTGGGCGACGTAGCGCGCCGCCTGGTCGGCCAGCTCGCGGTTGGAGAGGATATCGGTGTTGAGCGCGCCCGCGATCGCCACCTGCTCCGCCACCATGGAGTTGCCGAGATGGCGGATCAGCGGCTGCAGCTGCGCCTTCACCGTGCGGGCGAGATTGACGATCGCCTTCAGATCCTCGCCCGCATGCTGGACGCCGTCATGTGTGACGAAGACTGCGTCGTTGAGCGCAGTCGCGACGAGATAATCCTCGAGCGCGCGGTCGTCCTTGAGATAGACCTCGCTCTGCCCGCGCTTCGCGCGGTAGAGCGGCGGCTGGGCGATGTAGAGATGGCCGTGCCCGATGAGCTCGGGCATCTGGCGGTAGAAAAGGGTCAAGAGGAGCGTGCGGATATGGCTGCCGTCGACGTCGGCGTCGGTCATGATGATGATCTTGTGATAGCGCAGCTTGGCGAGGTCGAAATCCTCGTGGCCCACCCCGGTGCCCAGCGCCGAGATGAGCGTGCCGATCTCGGCCGAGCCCAGCATCTTGTCGAAGCGCGCGCGCTCGACGTTGAGGATCTTGCCGCGCAAGGGCAGGATCGCCTGGGTCGCGCGGTCGCGCCCCTGCTTGGCCGAGCCGCCCGCCGAATCGCCCTCGACGATGAAGAGCTCGGCCTTGGCGGGATCGCGCTCCTGGCAATCGGCGAGCTTGCCGGGAAGGGACGCCATGTCGAGCGCGCCCTTGCGGCGCGTGAGCTCGCGCGCCTTGCGCGCCGCCTCGCGCGCCGCCGCCGCCTCGACCACCTTGCCGACGATGCGCTTGGCATCGGCGGGATGCTCCTCGAGCCATTGCGCGAGCCGGTCGCCGACCACGCCCTCGACGACGGGGCGCACTTCGGAGGAGACGAGCTTGTCCTTGGTCTGGGACGAGAATTTCGGGTCCGGCACCTTCATCGACAGCACGCATGTCAGCCCTTCGCGCATGTCTTCGCCCGAAAGCTGGACCTTCTCCTTCTTGGCGATGCCGGATTCCGTGGCGTAGTGGTTGATGGTGCGCGTCAGAGCCGCGCGGAAGCCGGCGAGATGCGTGCCGCCGTCGCGCTGGGGAATGTTGTTGGTGAAGCAGAGCATCGTCTCGTGATAGGAGTTGTTCCACTGCATCGCGACCTCGACGATCGTGCCGTCGCGCTGGCCGGCGATCACGATCGCCTGGGGATGGAGCGCGTTCTTGGAGCGGTCGAGCCATTTGACGAAGGCCTCGATGCCGCCCTCGTAGTGGAGATCGACGGCTTTCGCCTCGAGCCCGCGCGCGTCCACCAGCCGCAGAAACACGCCCGAATTGAGGAAGGCGAGCTCCCGCAGGCGATGCTCGAGCGTCGCGAAGTCGAACTCGGTCTTGGTGAAGACCTTGCGCGAGGGCAGAAAGGTGATGCGCGTGCCCGAACGGCCCTCGTGCGGGCCCGCGATCTTGAGGGGCTCCTCGGGCTCGCCGTCGCGGAAGCGCATGAAATATTCGTGCCCGTCGCGCCAGATGGTGAGCTCGAGAAGCTCGGAGAGCGCGTTGACGACCGACACTCCGACGCCATGCAGCCCGCCGGAGACCTTGTAGGCGTTCTGGTCGAACTTTCCGCCCGCATGGAGCTGCGTCATGATCACTTCCGCGGCGGAAATGCCCTCCTCTTCGTGGATGTCGACCGGGATGCCGCGTCCATTGTCGGTTACGGTGACCGAGCCGTCGGCGTTGAGTATCACCTCGATACGGTCGCAATGGCCGGCAAGCGTCTCGTCGATGGCGTTGTCGACCACCTCGTAGACCATGTGATGGAGACCCGAGCCGTCGTCGGTGTCGCCGATATACATGCCGGGACGCTTGCGCACCGCGTCGAGTCCGCGCAGGATCTTGATCGAGTGCGAATCGTAGGCCTCGTCGCCGCGTCCGTTCTCGCTGGGTAGTTCGCTCATCGTCTCTCTTCGCCTCGTCAGCGCGGAACGACGTTGCCGCCGGTCACGCGGAAATGTTGGGCATCCTGGCCGAGCCCGTCGAACAGCCCTTCGTCGGCGCCCGTGAGCCAGGCCTGGACGCCGAGGGCGCGTATCTCGTCGTAGAGCGCCATCCGCCGCAGCCGGTCGAGATGGGCGCCGACCTCGTCGAGCAGGAGGATCGGCGGCGCCCCACGCTCGGCGGCCAGGAGCCGCGCTTGGGCGAGCACGAGGGCCAGCAGCAGCGCCTTCTGTTCGCCGGTCGAGCAGAGCGCCGCCGGCAGGTCGCTCTGCATGTGGCGCACCGCCAGGTCGCTGCGGTGCGGGCCCAAGGCGGCACCGCCCGCTTCCGCGTCCTGGGGCCGGCTCGCCGCGAGCTCAGCCGCGAAGCGCTCCTCGGCGGCAAGCGCCGGACCCTCGTCGAGCCAGGCCTCGACCTTGCCCTCGAGCGCCACCCGCGCGCGCGGAAAAGGCGCCACACCTCGCTCGAGCGCGCCTTCGAGCCGCCGCAGCAGCGCCCGCCGGGCGGCCGCGATGGCCACCCCCTTCTCCGCCATGCTCGCCTCGAGCGCCCCGAGCCAGCTCGGATCGCGCGGGCCTTCGCGCAACAGCCTGGCGCGCTCGCGCATGGCATGATCGTAGGCCGTCACATGGTCGGCATGGTCCGGATCTATGCCGTACACCATGCGGTCGAGGAAGCGCCGGCGCAGGCTGGCGCGGTCCTGGAAGAGCCGGTCCATCTCGGGCGTGACCCAGAGGAGCGATAAGAGGCGCGCGAACTCGCCCTGGCTCTTGGCGGGCTTGCCCTCGATGCGAAGGGCGCGCTTGCCGCCGCCCTCGTTCGCCTGCGCCTCGCGGCCGGTGCCGAGCTCGAAGGCGCCTTGCGGCGTCTCGAGCCGCGCCGCCACGGCCCAGCGCGCCTCGGGCCCCGCGTCGCGCCGGTCGACCTCCTCGATCCGCGCCCGCCGGAGCCCGCGCCCGGGAGCGAGGAAGGAAATTCCCTCCAGGATATTCGTCTTGCCCGCGCCGTTCGGGCCGGTGAGCAGGACCGGCCTGCCGTCGAGCTCGAGGCGCAAGGCGCCGTAGCAGCGGAAATCGGTCAAGACCAGCCGCCGAACCGCGGCCCGCGTCACGGCCGGAGCCGCCGGCGCCGTCTTCCCCGGAATGTTGAGCAGCGCTTCCCTCACACGCGCATCGGCATCAGGACATAGAGCGCGCTGCCGTCCGCGACGTCGCGCACGATGGTGGGCGAGGCCGCGTCCGACATGGCGAACTGGGCGTAGTCGCCCTCGATTTGCCGGGTGATGTCGAGGAGATAGCGAGCATTAAAGCCGATTTCAAGCGCGCCGGAATTGTACTTGACCTCGAGCGCCTCGGTGGCGCTGCCGCTCTCGGGGCTGCTCGCCGAAAGCGTGAGCGCGCCGTCGCGCAGGCTCAGCTTCACGGCGCGCGATTTCTCGGTCGAGATGGTCGAGACGCGGTCCACCGCCTCGGCGAACTCGCCCCGCGGCACTTCCATCACCTTGTCGTTATGCTGCGGGATGACGCGCTCGTAGTCCGGGAAGGTACCGTCGATCAGCTTGGAGGTAAGCAGGACGTCGTCGAAGCCGAAGCGGACCCGCGTCTCCGAGAGGGCGATACGGACCGAGCCGCCCGCCTCGTCGATGAGCTTGCGCACCTCCATCACCGTCTTGCGCGGCAGGATCACGCCGGGCATGTTCGCCGCACCCTCGGGCAAGGCCATCTCGACGCGCGCCAGGCGATGGCCGTCGGTCGCAGCCGCGCGCAGCAGCTTGACGCCCTCATGCTCGGCGGCATGGAGATAGATGCCGTTCAGGTAATAGCGCGTCTCCTCGGTCGAGATGGCGAAGCTCGTGCGGTCGACCAGGCCGCGCAGCTCCTCCGCCGAGACCGAGAACTCGTTGGGCAGATCGCCGCCGGTCATCACGGGGAAGTCCTCGGGCGGCAGGGTGGAGAGCGTGAACATGGAGCGGCCGCAACGAATGAGGAGCTGCGCGCGCTCGCCGCCCGCCTCGAGCCGCACCTGCGATCCCTCGGGCAGCTTGCGCACGATGTCGTAAAAGGTATGGGCCGGGGCGGTGACGGAACCCTCCTGCCCCACTTCCGCCGCCGCCCGCTCGACGATCTCCAGATCCATGTCCGTCGCCGTCAGGCCGAGCCCTCCCGCCTTGGCCTCGAGCATGACGTTGGCGAGGATCGGAATGGTGTTGCGGCGCTCGACAACGCTCTGCACATGGGCCAGCGACCGCAATAGGGCCGCGCGTTCGATCGTAATTTTCATGACTGACCGGAGCCGAGCAATGGACCCAAAACCGATAGGCGAAGAGGCCGGCGACGCCGCCGGAGGCCTTGCAAGAGGCGCCGTGGCGGCACGGCGCGACAGCCACGCATTATAGCAGCAGGCTTATGAAGTCCGAAGCCTTTTAGCGCCGGTCGCCGATGCGCAGAGCGGCGCTTTTCCGCCCTTTTTCGGCCTTCGGCCGAACGCGACCCGGGCCCTCGCGCGGGGCTTAGCCTTCCAGCATGCGGCGCAGAAGCTCGACATCGTCGGAGAAGCCCGAGTCGGTCGAGCGCAGCTCCTCCACCTTGCGTACGGCATGCATGACGGTGGTGTGATCGCGCCCCCCGAACTTGCGGCCGATCTCCGGCAGCGAGCGCGAGGTGAGCTGCTTCGCGAGATACATGGCGACCTGCCGAGGCCGGGCCACGGCGCGGGCGCGGCGCGGCGAATGCATGTCCGAGATGCGGATGTTGAAATGCTCGGCCACGCGCTTCTGGATCTCCTCGATGGTGACGCGCCGGTCGTTGGCGCGGAGCAGATCGTGCAGCACGTCCTGCGTCGTCTCGAGCGTGACGGGACGGCCGATCAGGGTGGCGTGCGCGACGATGCGGTTGAGCGCCCCTTCCAGCTCGCGCACGTTGGAGGTGATCTTGTGCGCGAGAAACTCCAGCACCTTCATCGGGATCGGGATCTGCGCGGCGACATGGTCGGCCTTGGATTGCAGGATGCCGAGGCGGAGCTCGTAGCTCGTCTGATGGATGTCGGCGACGAGGCCCCAGCCGAGGCGCGAGCGCAGGCGCTCTTCCAGCCCTTCGAGGTCCGTCGGCGACTTGTCGGCCGAGATGACGATCTGCCGGTTTTGGTCGACCAGCGCGTTGAAGGTGTGGAAGAACTCCTCCTGCGTCGAATCCTTGCCGTTGATGAACTGCACGTCGTCGATCATCAACACGTCGACCGAGCGAAACAGCTCCTTGAAGGCGACGGTGTCCTTGTAGCGCAGCGCCCGGATGAACTGGTACATGAACTTCTCGGCCGAGAGATAGATCACGCGCCGGCCGGGATCGCGCTTGCGGATATGCCAGGCGATGGCATGCATGAGATGGGTCTTGCCGAGGCCGACGCCGCTATAGAGGAAGAGCGGGTTGAACGGCACGGTCGAGGATTCCGCGACCCGGCGGGCGGCCGCATGCGCAAGCTCGTTGGGCTTGCCGACGACGAAGTCCTCGAAGGTGAAGCGGGCATCGAGCTGGGCCGAGACGCTGAGGAACCTGTCGGGCTCGATCTCCGACGGCTCGTTTCCCGCGGCCGCCACCGAAGGCGGTGCGAAATCGCTCGCCTTGGTCGATTTGGCGCCCTTGGCCGCGCTCTCGGCCGATTCCGGCAAGCGCTCCACCAGGATCTCCAAGGCGCGCACCTCGCGGTTTTCGCCGACCCAGATCAGGCGGATGCGGTCGGCGTAGTGGTTCGCCACCCAGTCGCGCATGAAGCGCGTGGGCGCGGTGAGGCAGACCTGGCCATGCTCGAAGGATTTGAAGGTGAGAGGCTTGAGCCAGCTCTTATAGGCCGTCTCGCCCAGCTCCTGCCGCAGTCGCCCTCGCACCCGGGCCCACTGTGCGGCGACCGTGCCGCCAAATGATGATTCCGCCATGGTCCGACCTTGATCCTCGAACCGCGGCCGACCGCCGATCGGCCGATTATTGCAATCCCCCGCGGGCAGGCGTCCGCGAGCCGAGCCTGTCGCCCACTCGCAGCGCCGACGGAACTCCCTAGCCCGTCGGCGCCGCGACGCCGTCAATCAACGTCGCGCTTGATCCGCGCCTTGATCGCGAGGCGGAGCTGGCGCGCCAGCGGATGTGGCGCCCCGAGCGGCGGCGCTCCGCCTTGCCGCCGAAAAGATTGTCCGAGATTTTTCTGAACTGACACAGACTGCCCCCGCGGAATTTGGAAGTCGTTGCTTCCTGGCAAATCGCGTTGCTCGCGATTCGGTTGTGTCAGCGCGCTTTACTTCCAGGGCTTCACAGATTGGATGAGTTGCACGATCCAAACTGCGAAATCCTCCCTCGCCCGAATCCAAGTGGTCGAGCCCGTTGTGCATCCGTGATCATGTCTACGGTTTTGCTGCCGCAACGACGAGACTTCTTTCGCCGCGCCCGAGAAATCTACTCGCGCTCGTCGTCGCGCGCAACAAGACGAAAAGAGAACGTAAAAATTTTTGTCGGGTGCGTGACGCTTTGGCGACAGTTCGCCGAGCGCGTCACGATTCGCTAACGATACGCGGCGCCGACGCGCTCGCGCCGCGCGCGGCTCACGACTGGAGCTGCAGCGCCTTGATTCGCGCCGAGAGTCGCGAGAGCTTGCGCGCGACCGTGTTGCGATGGATGGTGTCGCGGGTCACGCCACGATGCAGCACCGGCTGCATCTCGCGGAATGCCGCCACGGCAGCGGCCTTGTCGCCGGCCTCGATCGCAAGCTCGGTCTTCCTGACGAAGGTGCGCAGCCGGCCGACGCCGTCGCGGTTGATCGTGCGCCGCCGCTCGTTCCGCCGGATCCGCTTCTTCGCAGATTTATGGTGCGCCATGGTCCACCGTAAAAGGCAACAAGGCCCGGGACGCCGTCCCGGGCCGCAATGCGCGGGTTATAGCCCTGCGCCGGCATGCTCGTCAAGCGCCGGTGCCGTTGTTCGGGGCGATCGCGCGGAAAGCTGGCCTGGTCCGCCGCGATAGGGGCGCGCGCGACCGCTCAGCGGTTCTCGAACTTCGGCGCGCGCTTCTCGGCGAAGGCCCGCATGCCTTCCTTCTGGTCCTGCAGCGCGAAGCTCGAATGGAACAGACGGCGCTCGAACCGCACGCCCTCGGCGAGCGTCGTCTCGTAGGAGCGATTGACCGCCTCTTTCGCCATCAGCACCGCGGGGCGCGAGAGCCTGGCGATCTGCTCCGCCACCTTGAGCGCCTCGGGCACCAGCTCGGCAGCCGGCAGGACGCGGCTCACCAGACCCGCCCGCTCGGCCTCGGCCGCATCCATCATGCGCCCCGTCAGCACCATTTCCATCGCCTTCGACTTGCCGACGAAGCGGGTGAGGCGTTGCGTGCCGCCCGCGCCCGGAAGCGTGCCGAGCTTGATCTCCGGCTGGCCGAAGCGCGCATTGTCGGCCGCCAGGATGAAATCGCACATCATGGCGAGCTCGCAGCCGCCGCCCAAGGCGAAGCCGGCGACCGCCGCGATGACCGGCTTGCGGCAGGCGGCGACCCGCTCCCATCCTTTGGTGATGAAGTCGGCAAGATAGACGTCCATATAGTCGCGCGGCTGCATCTCCTTGATATCGGCGCCGGCGGCGAAGGCCTTGTCGCTGCCGGTCAGCACGATTGCGCCGATGGCGTCGTCCGCCTCGAAGCCGTCGAGCGCCTCGGCCAGCTCGGCGATGAGCGGCGAGCAGAGCGCGTTCAGCGCCTGCGGCCGGTTGAGGGTGATCAGCCCGACCGGGCCGCGCGTCTCGACGATGATATGCTCGTGAGCCATCGGTGCTCCTCTCCGGATTTGTGAAGCCGGCCGCCGCGTCGTTCAGCCGGGCGAGAGGAAGAAACGAACGGTGAGTTCGCCCTCGCCGGCCTTCTCCTTGAACTCGATCCTGAGCCGCTCGCCCTCGCGGCGATATTCCGCCGGCCCGATCTTGCTCCAGCCGAGCTGGGGCAGCGTCCCGGCGTAGAAGCTCAGCACCTGGCCGCGGCTGGTCTTGCCCTTCGCATAGGCCTCGACGATGCGTCCTTGCGGCTCGTCGAAGACGAGCCCCGCGCCGTCGACCGTGGCCAAGCCCGGCATCAAGGGCAGATCCTCGAGCCCGGCGACGAAGGCGTCGGCGGCGCGCGCCGGCGGATTTACGGCGAGCAGCGTCAGGGCCAAGCCTATCGCGGCCGCACGGCCGAGATAACGCGCGAGCTTGCGGCGCTTTTCCATGGACCGGCTTTTTACCTCAGCGCTGGCAGGCTGGACAGAAAAAGCTTGAGCGGCCCGATTGCACGATGCGTCGAACCTTGCCGGCGCGGCCCCGGGCCGCGCATTGTCGGCAAGCCTCGCCCTCGCGCCCATAGACGGCCCAGCGATGCTGGAAATAGCCGAGCTCGCCCGAAGGCCGCAGGTGATCGCGCAAAGAGGAGCCGCCGGCCGCGATCGCCTCCTCCAGCACGGCGCGGATCGCGGTCGCGAGACGCTCGGCGCGCCCGCCCACGCAAGCGAGCGCCAGCCGGCGCGGCGAGAGCCCGGCGCGGTGGAGGCTTTCGCACACATATATATTGCCGAGCCCGGCGACCACCTTCTGGTCCAGCAGGGCGGCCTTGATCGGCGTGCGCTTGCCGGCGAGGGCACGCGAAAGCGCCGCGCCGTCGAAGCCCGGATCGAGCGGCTCGGGCCCCAGCTCGCGAATGAGCGGATGCTTCGGCCAATCTTTTTCGGTGGTGAGGAGAAGAAGGCCGAAGCGGCGATGGTCATGGAAACGCACCTCGGTGCCGTCCTCGGTCTCGAAGATCACATGATCATGGGGCCCGGGCGGCGTGCCGTTGCCGATCACCATGCGGCCCGACATGCCGAGATGCGCCAAGCAGCACGGGGCCGTCTTCGAAATGAATGAGGATATATTTCGCGCGGCGATCGATCGCGAGAATCTTGCGCCCCGCGAGACGCCGGTCGAGCCGTTTCGGCAGAGGAACGCGCAGGTCCGGCCTGAGCGTGCGGATGCGCGCAAGCCTGTGGCCCGCAAGCGTGGCGGCCAATCCGCGGCAGACGGTTTCAACTTCGGGCAGCTCCGGCATGACGCGAGCTACTAGCAGGATTCGCGGCAGCGGGATATGGGACTTCCAGTCGCGGCGACGCGAGCCGCCGGTCGTCGGCGGCGACGTCATTCAACAGCTTGCGCGGGTGGTTTTCTAGGATGCCAAGGATTCGAAGATAGCGATGGCGAGAAGTCCGGCGATCAGCCCATATTCGATCAGCGGCACGCCTCGTTCGTTTTCGAGCAATCGTCGAATGATCCTAAGCATCGGTTTCGGTCTGCATTTGCAAGTGGGTGGTCTTCAGCGAAGCCAATGTGCCGCCTGACCCTCTAAAGAACCCTTAAATTGGAAAAATTGAGGAGACCGCGCCGCAAGCGATGGCGCGCGCCTAGCCTCCTGCCCGGCGCTTGCGCTATCGTCCGCCGCATGTCGGATGGCTCCATGAGCGAAGGCGAGGCCTCGGCGCGCACCGCGCGCGAGGCCGATTTCGGCTACCGGCGCGTACCCGTCGAGGCCAAGCAGGATCTGGTGCGCGAGGTATTCGACCGGGTCGCGGGCCGCTACGACCTGATGAACGATCTGATGAGCCTGGGCATCCATCGGCTATGGAAGGACGCCATGGTCGATTGGCTTGCCCCGCGCGCGGGTCAGACGATCCTCGAGCTCGCGGGCGGCACCGGCGACGTGGCCTTTCGCATCTGCCGGCGGACGCAGGGGAAAGCGCGCATCTTAGTCTGCGACATCAACGAGGCGATGATCCGCGTCGGGCGCGACCGGGCGATCGACCGCGCCATCCTCCATGGCGTCGACTGGCTCGGCTGCAATGCCGAGGCCCTGCCCTTCGCCGACCGCAGCGTCGATGCCTATTTAATCGCCTTCGGGCTGCGCAACGTGACCTATATCGACGCGACGCTCGCCGAGGCGCGGCGCGTGCTCAAGCCGGGCGGGCGGTTTCTTTGCCTCGAATTCAGCCGCGTCGCCTTGCCGCTTCTGGGCGAGCTCTACGAGCGCTATTCCTTCGCCGTGGTGCCGCGCATAGGCGGGCTCGTGACGGGCGACGAGAGCGCGTACCGCTATCTGGTCGAGAGCATCCGCCGCTTCCCCGCGCAAGCCGCGCTCGCCGAGCGGATCGCCCGCGCGGGACTGGGCCAGATAAAGATCCGCAACCTGTCGGGCGGCATCGCGGCGCTCCATTCCGCCTGGCGCATCTGAGCGGCGTCTTGCAGCGCGCTTTTCGCCATCTCGTCCGGCTCTGGGTCATCATTCGCACGCTGGGGCGCTATGATGCGCTGTTCCTGCTCGAGCGAGCGGAGCTCTCGCCCGCCGTGGCACTCGCTGCACGGCTCCTCGCGAAGCGGCCGGGCCAACATCCCGGCCGACCGGGCGAGCGCCTAGCCGCCGCCTGCCACGCTCTGGGCCCCAGCTTCATCAAGCTCGGCCAGGCGCTCTCCGTGCGCTCGGACATCCTGGGCGAGGAGCTGGCCGAGGATCTCTCCGCGCTGCAGGACCGCCTGCCCCCCTTCCCCGCCGCCGAGGCGCGCGCGACGGTCGAAGCGGAGCTGGGCCGCCCCTTGCGCGAGCTCTTCTCCAGCTTCGACGAATTTCCCGTCGCGGCGGCCTCGATCGCGCAAGTGCATTACGCCGCCACGGTCGAGGGCACGCCCGTTGCGGTCAAGATCCTGCGCCCCGGCATCGAGGCGGCCTTTGCCCGCGACATCGAGCTCTTCGACTGGCTCGCCGGCATCGTCGAACGGCGGCGCCCCGAGCTGCGGCGCCTCAAGCCGCGGCAGGTGGTGGCGAGCTTCCGCGACATGGTGACGCTCGAGATGGATCTGCGCCTCGAGGCCGCCGCCGCGGCCGAGCTCGCGGAGAATCTGGCCGCGGACCCGGGGCAGCGCGTCCCCAAGGTCGATTGGCAGCGCACAGCGCGGCGCGTGCTCACGCTCGAGCGCATCGCCGGCATCCCCATCGACGAGCGCGAGACGCTGGTCGAGGCCGGCCATGATCCGCTCGAGATCGTGGCGCGGGCCGCCAACGGCTTCTTCAACCAGGTGTTCCGCGACGGCTTCTTCCACGCAGACATGCATCCGGGAAACCTTTTCGTCGACGAGGAAGGCCGCATCGTCATGGTCGATTTCGGCATCATGGGCCGGCTCGAGCGCAAGACGCGGCATTATCTCGCCGAGATGCTCACGGGCTTCCTCGCCGGCGATTACCAAAGGGTTGCCGAGGTGCATTTCCGCGCCGGCTATGTGCCGGGGTCGAAATCGATAGGCGCCTTCGCGCAAGCCTGCCGCGCCATCGGCGAGCCCATCCGCAACCGGCCGCTCAACGAGATCTCCCTCGCCCGCTTGCTCGGGCAGCTTTTCCAGGTCACGGCCGCTTTCGAAATGGAGACGCGGCTCGAGCTGCTGTTGCTGCAGAAGTCGATGCTGCTGGCCGAGGGCGTGGGACGCAAGCTCGCGCCGGAGATCAATATGTGGGCCCTGGCGCGCCCCTTGATCGAGGACTGGATGCGCGCCAATCGCGGCCCCGAGGCCGTGATCGCCGACGCCGTCCGCTCCGCGGGCGAGGCGTTGCAAAGGCTTCCGACGCTCGCACGCGAGATCGAGACCGTCATCGACCAGCTGGCGCGCGGCGGGCTTCGTCTCCATCCCGAGAGCCTCGCGGCGCTCGCCGGGGGGCGCGGCCGAGACCGCACTCTCCTCTGGCTCGCCTGGGCCGCGACAGTGCTTCTGGCGCTCGCGATTCTCGTAATGCTCCTGTAAATGGCGCGTACTTGCCCCGAGATTTTATGGCCCGACTTGTCGCATAGGTCCAAAGGGCGTAGCTTGACATAAGGAAAGCCCGTCATTGGGGAAGGGCGGATGAGACTGATCGCAAGGGGAGTTGCGGTCGCCATGCAATCGAAGCTGGCATTCCTTTTTCGCATCCTCGCATCGTGCTTTATTGCGCTCGCGCTGCTCGGCGCTGCCCCCCGACCCGCTTTTGCCAACGGCATGGGCGGCACCGGCGGCACGGGAGGGCGGGGAGCCTTCGGTGGCGGCGCTTTTCCGGGCATCGGCGGTCCGGGTTACGGCGGGCCGGGTTATGGCGGGCCGGGGATGCAAATGCCCGATCCCAATGCCGGGAGCAACATGGGCGATCCGGACAATAGCGGCGCGCCGCCGCCATCCGCAGCAGAAGCGCCTTCTTCGGCCAACGCGAGCGTGTCGCCGACGGATCCCACCACGACCATCACGGATGTGAGAGACGACGGAACCAAGGAAGTGACGCAGGTCCTGCCGAGCGGCATGGTCCAGGTCAGCCGGTACCAGCCAGACGGCACCCCATTCGATGGCAGCACGGGCGTCCCGTTCCAGACCGTGTACTTTCATCAGCCCAACGGCGAGCCGACCGTGCAGAATTTCAACGCGGACGGAACTCCCGTTCAGCGCCCGACCATGCTTCAAGAATTGGTAAACACCGTCAAAGGCTTCTTCAAGGAAGATAGCCCTGACTCGGGAGGGCCCATTGACGCGACTTTTGCGATCGTCCGCCCGGAGGCGCAGTAGCTGGGCTCGCCTCCCGACAAATGAGCGGCGCCCCGCGCGAGCGGCGTCCCTGACACCGGCCCGATCGGCGCGCGGATTTCACCGGTTTGCCTCTATTTGCCTGGGGCTGGCGTTGAGCCTGGCGGCCGACGGCGCCTCGGCCCAAAGCGTGAATCAAAACGCGGCGACAGCGGTCGCCGCGTGGCTCATCGACGACGCGCAAATCCTGCTGAAGCAGCGGAAATTCGCCGCCGCCTTGGCAAAATACACCACCGCATATCAGGTGGTGGAGCGGATCGCGCAACCTGAGCAGCGCCTCTATTACCGCGCCCTCCTCCAGCTCGGCATGGCCACCGATCTGGGCGGCTTGCGGCGCTATCCCGAGGCATTGCAGCATGCCGATAGCGCGCTCGCCGCGATAAACGACCCGCTGAACGCCGCGGCCCCGGCGGCCCTGAAGGCGATGGTTCATCACGCAAGAGGCGCCATCCTGTACTCTCTTGGCAGGCCTGATGAGGCGCGCGCGATGTTCGATCTGGCCGCGAGCGAGGGCGACGCCGATTCCGCCGCCTGGCTGCGCACCATAGCGGGCAAGGGCGCGGCGCCGGAGGCGATCGGCGCCAATACGCGGGGCGCGAAGATCGCTTTGAGCGTTCAGGGCCTTTATCAGACCTGCAAAGCGCCCGACGGCGCGACCGACGCTTCTCCCTGCTTAGAATATATCGCCGGTATCGCGGACCAGATGGTCCTCATTTCCGCGCTGAGGACGACGTTGCATCCCGATAGCTGGCGGCTGGTCTCCAGCCGGGCGATCTGCAACGCGCCGAGCTATGGAGCCATGCGGCAGAGCTTCATCAATTGGGCGGAGAAGCATCCTGAAAGCTGGAGCCGCGCCCGCTCGACCGGCGTGATCGAGGCGCTTTACGAGACTTGGTCATGCACGGCAACGAAGCCGAAATGAACGAATGCACCCGGGTTCTGCGCCGCGAGCGGACCCGCGTAGGGGTTCCTTTCGTTCCTGAAAGCCGGCGCGCTCGGCCCGGTTCTTGATTTTTCGGCGCGGCGCGCAGGGAATCGCACACCCGTCCGTAGATGGGTAAAACAAGCCCCTTTAGACCAGAGACCCCAACTCCCCCCAAAGTTGGTCTAACCTGAACCCCGCCTCGGCGGGGTTTTTCGTTTGGGCCGCGGTCCCGGCGAAGGACGCGCGCCTATCCCTTCACGCCGCAGGCCTTGTTGGCCGCATCGAGGGCCTTGGAGAAGCCGCGCAGCGAGTAGCTATCGGTGGCGGGCTTGCCCTGGTCGGTGGTCGCGCGGAGCACGAGCTCGTCCGCGCTCTTCATCGCCCGGATGATCTTCGCGTCGTCGCCTTCCTGCGAGGCCCAGGCGGCACGGCCGATGGGGTTGAGCTTGAGCCGCGCCTTGCCGATCACGAGCTCGACATCGCTGCCCTTCTTGTAGGTGAAGTCGACCGAGAGGCTGACCACGCCGAAGCGCTTCTTGGCCGGCCAGTCGGTGACCTGCAGGATGGTCTCGCCCGCGGCGCCCTTGTGGCCCTCCTCTTTCTTGGGAAGCGTCGCGGCATAGCAGACCTCGCCGCTGCTGTCCTTGTAGCTGAGGGCGTCCCAGTCGCCGAACTTTGCGATCTCTTTGGGCGGCTCCTGGGCGAGTGCCGCGGCGCTGCCGAGCAACGAGGCGAGAGCCAGCGCCAAGGTCACGGAAGCGAGCGTTGCAAGCTTGTCTTTCATATCCTGTTCCATCGGCTGCGAGTTGGTTGCACGGGCCTTGTTGCACGGGCCTTCCTGTCGCGACGACTCAGCCGCTTGCGCTGCGACGGCGGCGAATGGGCGGCCCGAAATGGTTGACCGGCAAGGGCACGGCCTCTTGTCCCGCAAGCAGCGGGCGCTCGGCGAAACGTCCCAGGCTGATCAGGCGGTCATACATCACGAGGGCCCCGGCGACGGCCAGGTTGATCGAGAATCTTGTCGGGAATCTTGACGAGAGCGCCGCAGCGCGCCGCGAGCTCGGGCGAGAGCCGGCCGCGTTCGGGCCCCAGCACATAGGCCGCCTGGCGGGGATGGGGGAAGCTCGGCAAGGCCGTCGCCTCGTCGAGAATCTCGATGCCCACGAGCGTGCAGCCCTGAGGCAGGCGCAGCGCATCCACGTCCGCCACCTGATAGAGGGGTATCTGCTCGGAAGTCTTCGAGGTGTCGGCGCGCTCGCCCTCGCGGCGCGAGTAGTTCGCCGCGATGGTGAAGACGAAACTCGCGCCGAAGGCATGCGCCGTGCGCCACAAGCTGCCCAGATTCATGGGCTTGCTGATGCCTTCCACGCCGATGCCGAAATAGCCGCGCATGAGCGGAACCTTGCACTGGGCGCCCCTCCAAGGCAAGGTGTTTGGCGCGACGTCCCAGGAGCAGCCGAGCCTTGCCCGCGACCAAAGCCCAAACCGCCGCCCGCGTCTCGCTCGCGAACCCGGTCCTGGTCGAAGTGACGCGCGGGCCCCGCGTCGAGAGCCGCCATCGCGGCGCGGCGGCGGTGGCGGATACAAGCGGCAAGCTCGTCGCGGCCTGGGGCCAGGTCGAGGAGGCCGTCTATCCGCGCTCGGCGATCAAGCCGCTGCAGGCGCTCGCCGTGATCGAGACCGGTGCCGCGGACGCTTTCGCGATGAGCGAGAGCGAGATCGCGCTTGCCTGCGCCTCCCATAGCGGGCAGCCGATTCATACGCGAGGCGGTCGCCGCCTGGCTCGCCCGCATCGGGCTCGAGGTCGGCGACCTCGAATGCGGCGCGCACCCGCCTTCCCATCCGCCCTCGGCCGCGGCGCTGATCCGCGCGGGCTTAGCGCCCTCGGCCGCTCACAATAATTGCTCGGGCAAGCACGCCAGCATGCTCACCGCCGCGCGCCATCGCGGCGAGCGCCTGCGCGGCTACATCATGGCCGACCATCCGGTCCAGCAGCGCTGGCTGGCGACGGTCGGCGAGATCTGCGGCACCGACCTCTCCCACGCCCCCATGGGCGTCGACGGCTGCAGCATTCCGACCGTCGCCATTCCGCTTACGGCGATGGCGAGGGGCATGGCCAGGCTTGCCGATCCGAGCGCGCTCTCGACCGGCCGCGCCGAGGCCTGCCGGCGCGTCGCCCGCGCCATGGCCGCGCGGCCCGAGCTGGTGGCGGGAAGCGGGCGCTTCAGCACGGTCGTGACGACGGGAACCGGCGGCCGCATCCTGCTCAAAGGCGGCGCCGAGGGCGTCTATTGCGCGGCCCTGCCTTCGCTCGGGCTGGGCATCGCCCTCAAGATCGAGGATGGCGCCGGCCGCGCCGCCGAGGCGGCAATGGCCGCCGTCCTGCGCCATCTGGGCGCGCTCGACGAGGCGGACTGGAGCCGGCTCTCGGCCTCGCTCGAGCCCGGTTTACAAAACTGGAACGGCTTCGCCGTCGGACAGATTTCGCGCGGCGCCGGGCTGGGCCGGCTGATTAATTCCGTTCGGCTTTATTCGGGAACCACAAGGGGAGGTCCGATGCGCGCGGTTCTATGCAAGGCTTGGGGCGATCCCTCGACGCTCACCCTCGAGGAGGTGCCGCCGCCGCCGATGAAACCGGGCTGCGTGCGCATCGCCGTGCATGCGGCCGGCGTCAATTTCGCCGATACGCTCATCATCGCGGGCAAATATCAGGAGAAGCCGGCGTTCCCCTTCAGCCCGGGCCTGGAATGCGCGGGCGTGGTGACCGAGGTGGCGTCCGGCGTGACGAGCTGCAAGCCCGGCGACCGGGTGTTGTCCTTCCAGGGCACGGGCGGCTTCGCCGAAGAGGTGGTGACCAGCGCCGAGACCGTCTTGGTCATACCCGAGGACATGAATATGGCGACCGCGGCGGGCTTCGCCGTCGCCTACGGAACCTCGCATCTGGCGCTCGGCCGTCGCGGCCGCCTCAAGGCGGGCGAAATTCTGCTCGTTCATGGCGCGGGCAGCGGCGTGGGGCTCACCGCGGTCGAGATCGGCAAGGCGATGGGCGCCACCGTGATCGCGACCGCCGGCTCGCCCGGCAAGCTCGAGGTCGCGCTCGCGCACGGCGCCGCCTTCGGCATCGACTATTCGAAGGAGGACATCCGGGAACGTGTCCGCGCCATCACCGGCGAGAAGGGCGCCGACGTGATCTACGACCCCGTCGGCGGCGACGCGTTCGACGCGTCGCTGCGCGCGGTCGCCTGGGAGGGGCGCATCCTCGTCATCGGCTTCGCCTCGGGACGCATCCCCGCCGCCCCCTGCAACTATGTCCTGATGAAGAGCTGCTCGGTGATCGGCGTGCTGTGGGGCGCAACCGCCCGGCGCGACCCGGCGACCGCGCGGCAATCCTTCGCCGAGCTCTTCCGCTGGTACGAGGAGCGTCGCCTCCACCCGCTGGTCTCGACCACCCTGCCGCTCGAGCGGACGGCCGAGGCCTTGACCCTGATGCAGCAACGCAAGGTCACCGGCAAGATCGTGGTGACCACGGGGCGCGCCTGAGCCAAGGTCTCAGCCGCGCCAGAAGGGCTTCCGCGACTCCTCGAAAGCGCCGCTGCGGCTGAGGCCGATATCCTTCAGGAGATCATCGCTCAGCGCGGCGAGCTCCCGGCGCTGCCGCGCGCGCTCCTGCCACAGAAGAAGCCGTTCCAACCCGGCGGCGATCAGCGCCGCGGTGCCCTGGGTGCGGCCCGCCGGGCCGGCCTGTATCCTGCCTTGGCTGCTCATGGACCGTTCGCTCATTGTGATCTCCATTCACGGAAACTGTCGGGCAAAATCGCCTGTCGATTACCGGTTTACGCGGAAAATCCCTTGCCAACAACCGATTAAATGTCGTATCTCTCGTGAGGAATAATCACGCGAAAAAGAGAAGCACACGATGGCCCGCCGGTTGCCGCCGCTGAAGGCGCTGCCCGATTTCGAGGCCGCCGCGCGCCATTTGAGCTTCACCAAGGCGGCCGAGGAGCTGCATGTCACACATGGCGCCGTCAGCCGCCAGGTAAAGGGCCTCGAGGAGCATCTCGGAGTTCAGGCTCTTCCGCCGCCTCAACCGCGCGCTGCTCTTGACCGACGAGGGCCAGGCCTATCTGCCGGTGGTGCGCGACATGCTCGAACGGCTCGCCGAGGCGACCGGGCGCCTCAAGCAGCGCGACCGGGCGGGCGAATTGACGGTGAGCACCAATGCCTCCTTCGCCGCAAAATGGCTGGTGCCGCGGCTCGCCCGCTTCCGCAGCGGCCATCCGGAGATCGACGTGCGGCTGCAGGCGAACGACAACATCGTCGATTTCGCGCGCGACGATGTCGATATCGCGATCCGCTACGGGCGGGGGCGTTATTCCGGCCTCTCGGTCGAGCGGATGATGACGGAGGATTATGCGCCTGTCTGCGGCCCGGCGCTGCTCAAGGGGCCGCATCCCTTGCGGCGGCCCACCGACCTCCGCCACCATGCGCTGCTCCACGAGGAGGGCGCCGAGATCGATTGGCGCATGTGGTTGATGGCGGCGGGCGTCACGGGCGTCGATCTCTCGCGCGGCGTCAAATACAGCCATTCGAGCCTGGTGATCCAGGCGGCGATCGCCAACGAGGGCGTGGCGTTGGGCAGAAGCGCGCTCATCGCCGAAGATCTGGCCGCCGGGCGGCTGACCAAGCCCTTCGACATTCAGCTCAAGGCCGAGTGGGCCTATTATATCGTGGTTCCGCCGGGAGCCCTGGCGCGCCCCAAGATCGCCGCCTTTCGCGATTGGCTGCTCGCGGAGGCGGCACGGGAGCGGTCGGCGGCGCCGAGCTGAGCCCCGAACCCGACAGGGGTATGCTGCGGGCATTCTTCGAAGCAGCCATGGGCGATAGGGAACCGAGTGGGCCGGGGTGAGTTACATTAGCGACGCGCCGCCCGACCGGGCCTCGGAGGGCACCGGGCCTCGGAGGGCGCGATTTCCATTTTGAGGAACGGGCAAGTCCGTGACGATCCTGACGGTTACCCACAAGACGATCTACAATTACGCGAAGCCGGTGGCGTTCGGCGAGCATCGCATGATGTTCCGGCCGCGCGACAGCCACGACCTGCGGCTTCTCGATACCGCGCTCGTCATCAGCCCGCCGGCCGCGGTGCGCTGGCTGCATGACGTGTTCGGCAATTCGATCGCCATCGCGACCTTCGGCCAGCCGGCGAAGCAGCTCGTCATCACCTCGTCCTTCCGCGCCAAGCATTATCCGCTGCCCAGGCAGTCCGTGACGCTCGAGAGCTATGCCGAGCGCTATCCCTTCAGCTACTCGACCGAGGAGACCGCCGATCTCGGCCGCACCGCCGAGCGGCATTATCCCGATCCCGAGCATCTGGTCGATCTTTGGGCGCGCGAGCTCATCGATGCAAATCCGGAGCGCGGCACCATGGCAATCCTGGACGCCATGACCCAGGCGATCCACGATCAATTCTCCTACTCGAGGCGGTTCGAGATGGGCACGCAAGAGCCGGCGCATACGCTCGCCACGCGCGCGGGCACCTGCCGCGACTTCGCCTTGCTGATGATGGAGGCGGCGCGTAGCCTGGGCCTGGCCGCGCGCTTCGTCACGGGCTACCTCTATGACGAGAAGCTGGTGACGAACGTGACCGAGGGGCTGGTCGGCGGCGGCGCGACCCATGCCTGGGTCCAGATCTACCTTCCCGGCGCCGGCTGGGTGGAATTCGATCCGACCAACGCGCTCGTCGGCGGCAAGAACCTGATCCGCGTCGGCGTGGCGCGCGATCCCTCGCAGGCGATCCCGATCATCGGCACCTTCACGGGCCCGACCGACGCCTTCCTCGGGCTCGACGTCGAGGTTCAGGTGACCGCGCAGCCTGATCAGACCGAAGGCGCGGGCGAGCCCGCGGCCGCGCCTCTTATGCGAGCAATGGCTTGAGCTGCGCCATCGCCCGCGCCAGCAACGCGGGCGACTGGGCGAAGCAGAGACGGAGAAAGCCCTCGCCGCCGGCGCCGAAGGCGGCACCCGGCGCGAGCCCGACTCCCGCCTCGCGCAGGATTCGCTTGGCGGCGGCCAGGCTGTCCGTCATCCCCGCCACCTCGAAGAAGGCGTAGAAGGCCGCCTCGGGCGGCGAGAAGCGCACGCGCGGCAGGGCCGCGAGACCGTCGGCCACGATGTCGCGCCCGCGCCGGCAGCGCTCGACCATCTCGGCGACGAAGGGCTCGCCTTGCTCCAACGCCACCTTGGCCGCCGGCTGGAGGAATGTCGCCGTGCCGCTCACATTATGCTGGTTGAGCTCGCCGATGAGGTCGCCGAGCGCCGGCGGCGCCACGAGCCAGCCGATACGCCAGCCCGTCATCGCCCAGGCCTTGGAGAAGCTGTTGACGACGAGAAGCGGATCCTCGGGCTCCGCCAGCTCCAGGAAGGAGGGCGCCGCGCGCCCCGCATAGACGATGCGGGCATAGACCTCGTCGGCCAAGAGCCAGACACGGCGTTGTCGGCAGAAATCGAGCAGATCGCGCTGCTCCTCGCGCGTCATCACCCAGCCCGTCGGATTATTGGGCGAATTGACGAAGAGCATGCGTGTGCGCGCATCCACGCTGTCGAACAGCCGGTCGAGATCGAGGCGCCAGCGGCCCTGCTCCCTCGCCAGCGTGACCTCGCGCGGCTCGCCGCCGGCGATGGCGACGGCGGCGGCCGCGTTCGGCCATGCCGGCGTCACCAGCACCACATTGTCGCCGGGCTCGACGGCAACCTGCATCAGCATCATGATCGCATTCATCCCGGCCGTGGTGACGCTCACCCGGTCGACGTCGATATCGCGGCCGTAGAGCCCGGATGTGTAGTCGGCAAGCGCCTGGCGCAGCGAGGGCAGGCCGCGCGTCGAGCAATAGAACGTCTGTCCTTCGGCCAATGCGCGCACGGCCGCGTCGCGGATGAAGGCCGGGGTCGGGAGATCGGATTCGCCGAACCAGAGGCGGATCGCGTCGGGACGCTCGCGCAACAGCTCCGCCACTTCCGCGATCTTCTGGGGCTCGAGCGCCGCCATGCGCGCGCGGATCGGCGCGGGAAGGCGGGCCTTGCCGAGCAGCGCCGTCGCCATCTCGTTCAATGCTGCAGCTCCTGGATGCCCCGATAGAGTTCGAGCGCCTCGGGATTGGCCAACGCCTCCTGGTTCTTGACCGGCCTGCCATGCACCACCTCGCGCACGGCGAGCTCGACGATCTTGCCGGACTTGGTGCGCGGAATGTCGTTCACCGGGATGATCTTGGCCGGGACATGGCGCGGCGTGGTGTTCCTGCGGATCTCCGCCTTGATCTTGTCGACGAGCGGCTTGTCGAGAACTTGCCCGTCGCGCAGCCGCACGAAGAGCACGACGCGCACGTCATTGTCCCATTCCTGGCCGATGACGAGGCTCTCGACCACCTCGTCGAGGCGTTCGACCTGGCGGTAGATCTCGGCCGTGCCGATGCGCACCCCGCCGGGATTGAGCGTCGCGTCGGAGCGGCCATAGATGACCAGCCCGCCATGCTCGGTCTCCATCACCCAATCGCCGTGGCACCAGACGCCGGGGAATTTCTCGAAATAGGCGGCGCGATATTTCTTGTCGCCGGGATCGTTCCAGAAGGCGACCGGCATGGAGGGGAATGGCTTGACGCAGACGAGCTCGCCCTTGCCGCCCTTGAGCGGACGGCCCGCCTCGTCGAACACCTCCACCGCCATGCCGACGGCCTTGCATTGGATCTCGCCGCGCCAGACCGGCAGAGTCGGGTTGCCGCAAACGAAGCAGCCGCAGATGTCCGTTCCGCCCGAGATGGAGGCGAGATGCACGTCGCGCTTCACCTTGCCATAGACATAATCGAAGCCCTCGGGCGCGAGCGGCGAGCCGGTGGAGCCGATCGCCCGCACGCTCGAGAGATCATGCGTGCGGACGGGCTCGACCTCGGCCTTGCGGGCGGCGTCGAGATATTTGGCCGACGTGCCGAAGAATGTCATGCGGGCCGCGTCGGCGAAGTCGAAGAGCGCATTGCCGTCCGGATGGAAGGGCGAGCCGTCGTAGAGCAGCAGGGTCGCCTCCGCGGCGAGCGCCGCGGCCAGCCAGTTCCACATCATCCAGCCGCAGGTCGTGAACCAGAAGACGCGGTCGCCCGGCTTGATATCGCAATGGATCTTCTGCTCCTTCAGAAGGGTGAGGAGTGCGCCGCCCACGCCATGAACGATGCATTTCGGCACGCCCGTGGTGCCCGAGGAATAAAGGATATAGACCGGGTGGTTGAAGCGCGTGGCCACGAACTCGAGCGCCGCCGCAGGATGGGGTGCGAGATAGTCGCGCCACAGCACGGCATTGCGGATGGCGCCGGCCTTGGGCGCCTCGCTGATGTAGGGCACCACCACGACGCGCTCGACGGAAGGGAGCTTGCCGGCGATCTCGCCGAGGCGCTCCAGGCAATCGAAGGCCTTGCCGTTGTAGAAATAGCCGTCGGCCGCGATCAGCAGCTTGGGCGCGATCTGGCCGAAGCGGTCGAGCACGCCTTGCACGCCGAAATCGGGCGAGCTCGAGGACCAGACCGCGCCGAGGCTCGTGGTGGCGAGCATGGCGATGACGGCCTCCGGCATGTTGGGAAGCCAACCCGCGACGCGGTCGCCCGGCGCGACCCCCGCCGCCTTGAGCGCCTGCTGGAGCCGCGAGACCTCGGCCCTCAGCTCCGACCAGCTCAGCTTGCGGCGGACCTTGTCCTCGCCCCAGAAGACGATGGCGTCGCCGTCCCCGTCGCGGCGCAGGAAATTGGCGGCGAAACTGAGCCGCGCCTCGGGAAAGAAACGGGCGCCGGGCATCTTGTCCTTGTCGATGACCACGGTCTTGCCGCGATGCTCGGCGACGACGCCGCAAAATTCCCACACGCTCGTCCAGAACTTCTCCATTTCATCGATCGAGAAGCGATGGAGCGACGCGTAGTCGGGCAGCTCGACGCCCCAATCGCCTTCGAGCTTGCGCGTGAAGGCCGTGATCGAGGCGTTCGCTACCGTCTCCGGGCTCGGCGTCCATAAAGGCTTCGCCATGCTCGTCTCCCAGCTCTTCTTATAAGAGGCCCGCGATAGCTATACGCCGGGAGATCGCGGACATGAAAGGGGGTCGAGGGCGAAAGGACGGAATTGCGCGGCTCTCGCCTTGAACGCCCTCCTCTGATAAGGAGAGGCGCCTTCGCAGGCGCGGCCGAAGCGCCGCCCGCGCGGGCGCGGAATGGCAAGGATATTTCAGGAGAAAAGCGCGATGGAATTACGCGGGCATGCAGCGATCGTCACCGGCGGAGGGTCCGGGCTCGGCGCCGAGACCGCGCGCTATCTCGCCAAGGCCGGCGCCAAGGTCACGGTCCTCGACGTGAACCTCGCCGGCGCCGAGGCGGTCGCGAAGGAGATCGGCGGCCTCGCCGTCAAATGCGACGTGTCGAGCGCCGAGGAGGGCGAGCGCGCGGTCGCCAAGGCGCGCGAGGCCTATGGTGCCGCGCGGGTGCTGGTCAATTGCGCGGGCATCGGGCCGCCCGCGCGCATCGTCGGCCGCAACGGCCCCATGCCGCTCGAGCAATATAGCCGGGTCATCCAGGTCAACCTCATCGGCAGCTTCAACATGATGCGGCTCGTGGCGGCCGACATGCAGAAGCTCGCGCCGCTGGCCGACGACGAGCGCGGCGTCATTATCTCGACCGCCTCGGTCGCGGCCTATGAGGGGCAGATCGGCCAGGCCGCCTACTCCTCCTCCAAGGGCGGGATCGTTGCCCTCACCTTGCCGGCGGCGCGCGAGTTCGCGCAGTTCGGCATTCGCGTGCTGGCGATAGCGCCCGGGCTTCTCTTGACTCCGCTGCTCGAAAGCCTGCCGCCGGCGGCACAGGAAAGCCTGGCGGGCCAAGTGCCCTTCCCCCGCCGTTTCGGCCATCCCCATGAATATGCGAGAACTCTGCCTGCATATCATCGAGAATGTATTGCTGAACGGCGAGGTCATCCGTCTTGATGGCGCCATGCGCATGGCGGCGAAATGACGGCGTCGCCGCCGCGACGCCACCGGCGATGAGCCGCCGCGAAATGCCCTCGCCGACGCGCGCCGCCCAGCCGCCGACGCTCGACGATCTCGAGGCGATCGGCCGCGAGGCTTTGAAGACGATCCCCGAGGAGCTGCGTGTCCATGTCCGGAACGTCGTGCTGCGCGTGGACGAGTTTCCCGACGAGGCGACCGAAGAGGAAATGGGCCTCGAAAGCCCCTTCGATCTGCTCGGCCTCTATCGCGGCGTCTCGCTCAACCGCAAAAGCGGCGGCACGCCGCATGACGTCGATATGATCTTCCTCTATCGCCGTCCCATCCTCGATTATTGGTGCGAGACGGGCGAGGATCTGGTCCACCTCGTCCGCCACGTGCTGATCCACGAGATCGGCCATCATTTCGGCTTCAGCGACGACGACATGATGCGGATCGAGGCGAGCTGATGGCCGCCGCGTCCGTCGCCCGTGCGTAAGCCCGAGCGATGAGCGACGCGCGCGGCGTGGCGCTCGATCTGCTGGGCCAGGTGCTCGACCGCCGCCGCCCGCTCGACGAGCTCCTGGAGCATCATGCCGGCATGGCCGCGCTCGAGGCGCGCGACCGCGCTTTCGCGCGCCTCATGGTGGCGACGAGCCTGCGCCGGCTCGGCCAGATCGATGCGCTGATCGCCCATTGCCTCGACCGCCCCCTTCCCTCGGGCGCCGCCGGAACGCGCCATCTGCTGCGGCTCGGCGTCTGCCAGCTGCTTTTCCTCGAGCTGCCGCCTCATGCCGCCGTAAGCGAAACGGTCGAGTTCGCCGAGAGCGTCGATCGCGGCGGCTTCAAGGCCTTGGTCAACGCGGTGCTGCGGCGTCTCGGGCGCGAGGGATCCGCTGTGCTCGCCCACCAGGATGCGCCGCGCCTCGATACCCCCGATTGGCTTTGGCGAAGCTGGAGCGCCGCTTATGGCGACGAGGCTTGTCGGGCGATCGCCGAGGCGCATTTGCGCGAGCCGCCGCTCGATCTTTCCGTCAAGTCGGAACCCGAGGCCTGGGCCGAGCGGCTCGAGGCGCGGCTCTTGCCGACGGGCAGCTTGCGCCGCGCCGCGGGCGGCGATATCCGCGCCCTGCCGGGCTATGCGGAAGGCGCCTGGTGGGTGCAGGACGCAGCGGCCGCCTTGCCGGCCCGGATGCTGGGCGATATCGCGGGCAAGCGGGTTATCGATCTCTGCTCAGCGCCCGGCGGCAAGACGGCGCAGTTGGCGCTTGCGGGCGGGCGGGTGACGGCGCTCGACCGCTCTGCGAGCCGGCTGAAGCGCCTGGGCGAAAACCTCGCGCGGCTCGGCCTGCAAGCGGAGCTCGTGGCCGCGGAAGCCGGGCTCTGGCGCCCCTCCGAGCCGGCCGACGCGGTGCTGCTCGATGCGCCCTGCTCCTCGACCGGCACCATCCGCCGCCATCCCGACGTGGCCCATCTCAAAAGCCCGGACGATGTCGCGCGGCTCGCGCTCGAGCAGGACCGGCTGCTCCGCGCCGCGATCGAGATGCTGCGTCCGGGCGGGCTTCTCGTCTTCACCACCTGCTCGCTCGAGCCCGCCGAGGGGCGCGAGCGCATCGCCGCGCTCCTCGCCGCGCAAGCGCCGGTCACCCGCATGCCGATCGCCGCGAACGAATATGGCTGGCCGCCGGAGCTGATCAACGCGGCCGGCGATCTCCGCACGCTCCCCTGCCATCTCGCCGAGTGGGGCGGGCTCGACGGCTTCTATGCGGCGCGGCTGCAACGCATATAAGCGCGCGCATAGCGCTCCCGGGTCAACGCGACAGCGAGGCGGTGCAGGGACGCGTATAAGGCGTCGCGCCGGTGCGCTCGATTTGCTGCGTCCCGCTTAGCGCGAGATGAGCATTAGCGAGCCTGCCCTGATATCGCGCCTGGTAATGCCAGCCCGGACCCTGCGCGCCTCCTTGTAGCGCGACGGCGCCGCGGGCAGGGTCGACCGAGCCGGTTCCGGTCTCGGTGGCTATGATCTACTGCCCATCGGGCGACAGAACCGGGCGGGAGTAAGTCGCTGCGCCCCCCGCGATGACGACGACCATTTCCACCCTGAGTGGGGCATTGGTGACGTCCGGTATCGTCCCGCAATGGAAAGTGCCCGCATAGCGGCCGTCGAACGGGCTGGTCGCCTGGGCGATCGCCGCCGCGGACAGGGCGCCGAGCAAGGTCGTCATCAAGAGCGGCGAGAGAAAGGCTCTCATCGCATTCCCCCGAAGGGATGGCGCGGGCGAGGATATCCATCTTCCCTGGAGCCGTCGATGCCGGAATTGGCAGCACTCGCCGGTGGAGGCTGCTAGGTCATTGATTTGGCTTAACGATTCCTTTGCACTCGACGATTTATCGTCCAATATTGAGGTCTAAGGGGCTCACGACACGAGGTGCGTGCCATGGCAATGATCGCGGTCACCGAAGCGAAGCAATATCGGCTCACCACCGCCGAGATCCTCTACCATCTGCCGGATTTTCCGGCGCTCCTGCAAAGCTTCATTTGGCAGAAGATCGATATGAGCCCGGATTTCCCCGTCTTGCGGCGCTTCCTGGCATTCTGGGAGCGCAACCTCGACGGCAAGCTGCATTCGGTGCGCATCTGCCACGCCTCGCTCCTCCATCCGCGCGAGTTGCGCCACGCGGACGCCGAGTTTCGCTTGCATTAGACAAGCAAAGGCCCGCCGAAAGGCGGGCCTGCACGCGGCAGCGGCGGCAAGCGGCCTTACGCGGCGGCTTTGCTGCGCGCCGCGACGGCCTTCGCGATGCGCTGCTTGAGGCGGCGCGCCTCATCGGGGAGCGCGCGGGTGGCTGTCGCCATGAGATAGGCATCGAGCCCGCCATGATGCTCGATGGTGCGGATCGCCGAGACGGTCAGGCGCACGCGCACGGTGCGGCCCAATGCGTCGCTCATCAGCGAAGTGCGCTGAAGATTGGGCAGAAAGCGCCGGCGGGTCTTGTTGTTGGCGTGGCTGACATTGTTGCCATATTGAATGCCCACGCCCGTCATCGTGCAGCGCCGCGACATAGTTCATTCCCTTTGGAAAGAGCGCCGCCGGGCTCAGCGAAACGGCCCGGCGAAAGCGCGGTTTTTAGGGCAGGACGGCCTTTCCGTCAAGTCCCTGCAGCCATCGCGCCCGCCCGACTGTCACGTAATCGACGTCGTCTTGTGACAATTTTCGGCCGGAAGGAGCGGCAATGGCGGGCGACAGGGAGTATTGTATAGATTAACGCACTCTGTTCATGGCTTTAAAATCAAAACAGCGGAGGCCGTTCCATGTATCTCAATCCGGTATTGCTCCAGCCGATCGTCGCCCTCCTCGCCGGCATCCTTATTCTGCTGGTGCCGCGCGTCCTCAACTATGTCGTCGCCATTTATCTCATCATCATCGGCGTGCTCGGCCTGCTGCCCCATTTGCAGCATTTATGAGCCTGGCGCAGCGCCTTCCGGGGCGGTCAGGGGAGCGGCTTGAACTGCTTGGAGAGCTGCAGGCCCTGACGCTGATAGGAGGAGCCGATCGACTTGCCGTAGAGCCGGTCCGGCAGATCGGTCAGCCGCTCATAGACGAGCCGCCCGACGAGCTGGCCGTCCTCGAGCATGAAGGGCACGTCGTGCGAGCGCACCTCGAGCACGGCGCGCGTGCCCGCGCCACCCTGCGCCGCATGGCCGAAGCCGGGATCGAAGAAGCCCGCGTAATGCACGCGGAACTCGCCCACCAGCGTGTCGTAGGCCACCATCTCGGCGGCGTGGTCGGGCGGCACGTTGACCGCCTCGCGCGAGGCGAGGACGTAGAAATCATCGGGGTTGAGGACGAGCCGGCGCTCGCGGCTCGCCAGGATGGGCTCCCAATAGTCCAGCGGGTCGTAGGCGGCGACCTTGTCGACGTCGATGAGGTCGGCATGCTTCTTGGCGCGGAAGCCGACAAGCTCGCTGTCCGCGTCGCCGGTCAGGTCGACGGTCAGCGGCAGGCCGCGCTGCACCTGGCGCGGCTCGAGCGGCCGGTCGACGAGCTGCATCTGCTCCTGCAGCCGGTAGAGCTCCGCGTCGCTGTAGGAGGGCGAGCCGCGGCGGAAGCGGATTTGATTGAGACGCGAGCCCTGGCGCACCACGATCGAGAAGGTGCGCGGCGAGATCTCGATATAAAGCGGCCCCTCGTAGCCCGCGGGCACGCGATCGAACTCGGTCGCATGGTCGGTGATAAGTCGGGTGAAGATGTCGAGCCGCCCCGTCGAGCTTTTCGGGTTGGCGAGGCCGTTGATGCGGCCCGTCAAGGCGAGATGCTCGGAGAGCGGCACGATGTAAACGCAGCCCTTCTCGAGCACGGCGCCGCCCGAGAGGTCGATCTTGTGCATGCCGAACTGGTCGATGCGCTGGCGCACCGAATGCTCCTCGCCGGGGAGGAAGCTTGCGCGCACACGGTAGGCGATGGGCCCCAGGCGCAGATCGAGGCTCGCCGGCTGCAGCTGCGCGTCGCGAAATTCGTCGGCCGCCAAAATCTCCCGGGTGCGGATCAGCTCCTTGAGCGCCTGATAGGGCAAGAGCCCGGTGCTGTGCCGCGGGGGTGCCGTCGCGCGGCTCGCATTGCCGGGGAAAAGCGTCTCGGCATTCTCGGGCATGGGCTGACCTTTCTCAGGCCCCGACATTAGGGTATTTTCCTCGATTTTCCAATGAGTTGCGAAAAATATCTTGTCCCCGCTCCGCCCCCAGCCCCATCCACCGGCGCGCGGCGGCTAACACCCGCCCTGTCCTTGCATTGCAAGCCTATCCCCGGTTTCCACAAACATGTCGCGAGGGCGATTAATGTCCCTCGCCGCGAAAGGCCTCCAGCAAGCGCCGCGCCGCGGCGCCGGGGCTCACGCGGCCGGCGGTGACCTCGCGCTCGACCTTCGCCATCAAGGCGGCGACCTTCGGATGGGCGCGCAGCTCGGCCATCAGGCGCTCGCCGAGCTCGCTCCACATCGCGGCCCGCCCTTGCGCCGCACGGCGGGCGGCGATCTCGCCGCTCTCGCCGAGCGTCGCTCGATAGCGCCCGACCGTCTGCCAGACCTCGCCGATGCCTCGCCCGGTGAGCGCCGAGCATTGCTGGACCGGCACGGTCCAATTGGGCGAGCTGGGGCGCAGCAGATGCAGCGCGCGGCGATAGTCGGCGGCGGCGCGGTTGGCGGCGGCCACGAGCTCGCCATCCGCCTTGTTGACGACGAGGAGGTCGGCCAGCTCGACGATGCCGCGCTTGATGCCTTGCAGCTCGTCGCCCCCCGCCGGCTGGAGCAGAAGGATGAACATGTCGGCGAGATCGGCCACGGCCGTCTCCGATTGGCCGACGCCGACCGTCTCGACGATGACGACGTCGAAGCCCGCGGCCTCGGACAACAGCAGCGCGTCGCGCGTGCGCCGCGCCACGCCGCCGAGCGTGGTGCCGGCGGGCGAGGGCCGGATGAAGGCGTCGGGCTCGACGGCGAGCCGCTCCATGCGCGTCTTGTCGCCCAGGATCGAGCCGCCGCCGCGCTTGGAGGAGGGATCGACCGCGAGCACCGCCACGCGATGTCCGGCGCCGATGACATGAAGGCCGAAGGCCTCGATGAAGGTCGATTTGCCCACGCCCGGCACGCCCGAGATGCCCAGGCGGATCGACTTGCCCGTCTCGGGCAGGAGCCGCTCGAGCAGCGCCTCGGCCCGCTCGCGGTGATCGGGGCGCGTCGAATTCGGCGAGCGTGATGGCGCGCGCGAGCGCGCGCCGGTCGCCCGACAGCAGGGCGGCGGCGAGACGCTCATCCGCGTCCGAAGCGAGCGTTCCGTTTTTTCCAGCCATGGTTGCGCCGAGAGCAGGGCCTGGGCTTCGTTGCTTCGTCATGGGGCAAGCTAATATCGTGACTCTGAAGCTCGCCGGATATCCATCGTCACCGCACCTTCTCGCTTTACCGGCGAGCGCCGGTAGCCATGGCTGAATGGATCCCGGCTTTCGCGCGCACGGGAGATGGTAGATATCGCGAATTTCAGAGACGGGACACTAGACCTTTTTTCGCCCTCGTTCGTCAGGCGATGACGCTCTCGACCGGGATGGGCTCCGGCTTGACCGGCTCGCCTTCCATGGGGTCGGGCTCGCCGCGCGCCGCCGCCTCCTGCTGCCGCGCCCACATCTCGGCATAGCGCCCGCCGCGGCGCAGCAGCTCGGCATGGTGGCCGCGCTCCGTGAGCCGACCGTCCTCCAGCACCAGGATCTCGTCCGCATCCACCACGGTCGAGAGGCGGTGGGCGATGACGAGCGTCGTGCGGTTGGCCGATACCTCGCGCAAGGAGGCCTGGATCTCCTGCTCGGTCTTCGGAATCGAGCGCCGAGGTCGCCTCGTCGAAGACCAGGATATGCGGCGCCTTGAGGATGGTGCGCGCGATGGCGATGCGCTGCTTCTCGCCGCCCGAGAGCTTGAGCCCGCGCTCCCCCACCATGGTGCGGTAGCCGTCGGGCAGTGCTGCGGCGAACTCGTGGATGCGCGCGAGCCGCGCCGCCTCCTCCACCTCCTCGGTGCTGGCGCCGGGCCGGCCATAGGCGATGTTGTAGAAGATGGTGTCGTTGAAGAGCACGGTATCCTGCGGCACGATGCCGATCGCCGCGCGCAGGCTCGCCTGGCTCACGCGGCGGATGTCCTGGCCGTCGATGCGGATGGCGCCCCCGCTCGCCTCGTAGAAGCGGAAGAGCAGCCGCGAGATCGTCGATTTGCCCGCGCCGCTGGGGCCGACGATGGCGACCTTGCGGCCTGCGGGCACGGCGAAATCGAGCTCGTGCAGGATCGGCCGGCGCGCGTCGTAGCCGAAGGAGACATGGTCGAAGCGGATATCGCCTCCCGTCACGCGGAGCGCCGGGGCGTCGGGCGGATCGGCGATCTCGGGCGCGATCTCGAGCAGGCGGAACATCGATTCCATGTCGATGACCGACTGGCGCATCTCGCGATAGACGAAGCCCAGGAAATTGAGCGGCATGTAGAGCTGGATCAAGTAGGTGTTGACCAGCACGAAATCGCCGATCGTCATCCGATGCGCCACCACCCCGCGTCCCGCCATCACCATGATCACGGCGAGGCCGACGGCGATCACCGCCGCCTGGCCGATATTGAGGAAGGAGAGCGTCACGCGGTTGCGCACCGCGGCGCGCTCGTAAGCGGCCAGCGCCCGCTCGTAGCGCCGCGCCTCATGCCCCTCGTTGCCGAAATATTTGACGGTCTCGTAGTTGAGCAGGCTGTCGATCGCCTTGCTGTTCGCCTCGTTGTCGGACTCGTTCATGCGCCGGCGGTATTTGGTGCGCCATTCCGTGACGGTAAGCGTGAAGGCGATATAGCCGGCGATGGTGACGAAGGTGACGAGGGCGAAGGAGAAGTCGAAGAGCGACCACAGGATGCCGCAGACGAGTCCCATCTCGACGAGCGTCGGCACGATATTGAACAGCATGAAGCTGAGCAGGAACTCGATCCCCGTCGTGCCGCGCTGGATGACGCGGCCGAGGCCGCCCGTGCGGCGATCGAGATGGTAGCGCAGCGACAACCGGTGCAGATGCTCGAAGGTGGCGAGCGCCACCTGGCGGATCGCGCGTTGCGCCACCTTGGCGAAGACGGCGTCGCGCATCTCGCCGAAGGCGAGGGCCAGCACTCGCGCCAGGCCGTAGGCGAGGATGATGGCGACAGGCACGCCTGCCGCCACGACCGCGGCGCTCGAGAGATGACCGCTCGCCGAGCCGCCCAGGCTGTCCACCGCGCGCCGGTAGAGCAGCGGCACATAGACGTTGAAGAGCTTGGCGGCGACGAGGAAGGCGAGTGCCAAGACCACGCGCAGGCGCAGCTCCCAGGCGCCCTTGGGCCACAGATAGGGCGACAGCGCGCGCAACGCCTGCCCGGTTTGTTTCCAGGATATGGGCGAGCGTTCGCTCGAAGGCTCCGGCGGCTTCATGGCCCAGAAACTAGACGCTTGCCGCCGTCTTGCAAGGGCGATGGCCGCGAGGGCTTCGTCAATTGAAGCGGCCGAGCGCGCGGGAGAGCGTAATGTAGAGCTTGCCGATGTCGGAGGTGAGGAAGGTGGCGGAAAGCAGACCGCCGCCGTCCGCCTTGTCGGCTTCGGCGATCAGGCGCTGAAAATTGGCGAGATAGTTGTCGACATGGCGGCGGAACTCGGCGCCGCGGTCGTACTTCGCCTTGATGCTGGGCAGGAGGCGCGTCTCGCGGAAGCCGAGCAGGTTGCGGATGAAGAGCGTGCGGTCGCCTTCGCGATAGCGCCGCATTTCGCGCCACGAGGGCGCGCGCGCAAGCAGGCGGTTGAGCTCGAGCGCGATCGAGCCGAGCTCCTCGCGCACGCCCTTGCTCGTCCTGAGGAAGCTGTCGCGTCCCGCGCCCGTGCCGGCGCGAGCGTCGCCCTCGGCCACGGTGCGCAGTTCCTCGGTGGCGGCGCGCGCGCTCGCCGCCAGCGCCGCCGCCTCGCTGTTGAACAGCTCCGCGAGCTCGCGCGTCTCGGCCTCGACCCGCTCGACGGTGCGGCTCAGCTCCCGCGCCTCCTCGTCGAGCCGCCGGCGCACGGCCTCCAGCCGCTCGACCGCCTCTCCCGAAACCGCGCTGAGATCCGCGGTCCGCGCATGGAGCGCGCCGCCGAGGGCACCCATGTCGGCATGGGCGCTGGCCGATTTCGCCGCGATCTCGGCCGCCTCGGCCGCGACCGTCTCGCGCATCGCCGCGAGCGCGACCTCGAGCTTGCCCATGGCCGTCGCGAGGTTGATCGCCTCGGCGCGGATGGCGCCCGATTTCGCCTCGAGCGTCGCGGTCGATTGCGCGGCCACGCTGCCCAAGCGCTCGGCCTCGCTGCCGAAGCTTCGGACGACCGCCTCGCCCAGCTCGCTCGCCCGCGTGGAGGCTTGCGCGATGAGCCGCACATTGCCGTCGATCGCTGCAGCCGCGGCCCGGGTTCGCTCCTCCGCCCGCTCCGCGGCGCCGGCGAGCCCCTCGGTCTTGCGCGTCAGCAGCTCGCCCAACGCGGCCTGCCCCGCCACCGCGCGCTCGGCCAGCCGCAGCAACTCCTCCGACTGGCGGCGGAGCGCGAGCGTGAGGCCTTCGGCGCGCGCCGAGGCCTCGCCCGCCGTGCCCGCGATTCCGTTCGTCTCCATGTTGAAGCGCTCGCTCAAGCCGGCGAGCCCGGCGGCGACCTCGCGGCTCGCCTCGAGGAGCGCTTCCGCGCGCCGCGCCACCTCGTCGCCCACCAGCCCAAGTCTCGTCTCGGCCTCCTGGCTGGCGCCGACGATGCTCTGCGTCTGCCGCTGCAGCGCCAGCTCGGCCTGGCCGCCCTCATGCGCCATGCGCGCTCCGGCGCGCTCGAGCTCGGCCGCGCCCTCGCGCATCCGCGCCCGCGCCTCCTCGAGCTCGCGGCTCGAGCGGCCGGCGGCTTCGGCGAGCTGCGCGGCCTGATGGCGAAATGTCTCGCCCACTGCGTCGACGCGCGCCTGCGCGTGCTCGGCCGCGGCGAGGAGATTGCCGTCGATCTCCCGCGTCCGCGCCGCGGTCTGCTCGGTCACGACGCTCAGCCGCGTCGCCGTCTCCGAGAGCGAGCTGCCGACCATGGCCACGTCGGCGGAGGCCCGGCTCGCCGCCTCCGCGAGCATGCCGGCCTGCCGCTCCATGGCGGTGGTGAGCGCGCGCACCCGCGCCTCGGCCTCCTCGCCGGCGCGGGCGAGCGCCGTGGCCTGGCGGGCGAGCTGGCCGTCGAGCAATTCGTTGCCTTGCGAGATGCGCGCGGAGGCCTGGTCGAGGGCCGCGATCTGCCCCGTGAGCTGCGCGCGCATCGTCTCGGTCTGCGCGACGAGGCGCTCGCCCGAGCCCTCCATCACCTTGGCGTTGGTGGTGAGCGTCTCGCCGATGAGAAGGGCGACCGAGCCCGCCTGATCGGTCACGCGCGCGAGGTCGGCCGCCTGGCTCTGGAACAGCGTCCCGATCTCGCGCGCGCGCTCCGCCGAGCGCAAGGTCACGCTCTCGAGGCTGGCCTGGTCATGGGCGAGGCGGCTGCCGATCGACGCCACCTGGTCGCCCACCCGCTCGGCCGCGGCGGCGAGAAGCTCGACGCCCGTGCGCAGGGTCAGCTCGAGCGCCATGCTGTCGTGCGTCGCGCGCGACGTCAGCTCGGCAAGCTCGGTGAGCCGCGGCGTCTGGCGCGCGATCAGCTCGTTGACCCGGTCGGCGGCGTGTGCCACGCCGTCGACGCGGCCGCTCAGCTCCTTGCGCTGCTCCTCGAGGGTGGCGTTGAGCTTGCCGGCATCCGCGATGAGCTGCTGGGTGAGCTCGGCGATGGCGAGCCCGTCCCGGCGCAGACCCTGGCGCAGCTCGCCCAGCCAGCGCGAGACGGTTTCGGCGGCGCTGGTCAGGTCGCGGTTATGCTCCGCCGCCGCCTGGCGCAGCTCGAGCGATTGGGCCGCCGCGCGCGAGGTGGCGAGGTTGAGCTCGGCCACCTGGCTGCGCAGAAGCGCGCTGATCTCGCGCGCCCGCGCGCCCGCCGCCTCGGACGGGAAGATGATGTGCTGGAGCTGGCCCGCGACCGCGAGCATCTCGCGCCGGAAGTCCTGCCCGCGGCCGATGAAGGCGAGCAGCAGCCAGAGGAAGGCGAGGGGCGCGAAGATGGCGCCGGTGAAGGCGGCCAGCTCGACCGGCTTCAGGTTGGCGATGCCGTGCCAGCCGACCATGCGCGCCAGATAGAGCACGCAAAGGACGACCCACAAGACGCTCAAGACAAGGCCGAGGAGGAAGATGGGCGCCGGCGCCTCCGCCCTCCGCGCTGTCGCCCTGGCCCTGCCCTTGGGCATCGGCACGAGCGAGCGTCCCTCGGTCGCCACGCTGTCGGCGATACCGGGAATCGATTGGCGTTGCTTCTCCGCCATCCGTCAGGCCGCCTTTCTCCGCCGCCGGATGAGCGAGAGAATCTCGCCCGCCGCCGCCGGAATGTTGGTGCCGGGGCCGTAGATCGCGCTGACGCCCTGCTTCATCAGGAAATCGTAGTCCTGCGGCGGGATGACGCCGCCGCAGACGACGAGGATGTCGTCCCCGCCTTGCGCGCGCAGCGCCTTGATCAGTCCCGGCACGAGCGTCTTATGACCCGCCGCCTGGCTCGACACGCCCACCACATGCACGTCGTTCTCGATCGCCTGGCGCGCCGCCTCCTCCGGCGTCTGGAAGAGCGGGCCGATATCCACGTCGAAGCCGATATCGGCGAACGCCGTGGCGATCACCTTGGCGCCGCGGTCATGCCCGTCCTGGCCGAGCTTGACGACGAGGAGACGCGGCCGCCGCCCTTCCTCCGCCGCGAAGGCCTCGACCTCGCGCTGCACCCGGCGGAAGCCCTCGTCGCCCTCGTAGGCCGAGCCGTAGACGCCCGAGATGCTGCGGATGACGGCGCGGTGGCGGGTGAAGACGCGCTCGAGCGCGTCCGAGATTTCGCCCACCGTGGCGCGCGCGCGCGTGGCCTCGATCGCCAGCTCGAGCAGATTGCCCTGCTTGCTCGCGGCGGCCCGGGAAAGTGCCTCGAGCGCCGCGCGGCAACGCGCCTCGTCGCGGCTCTTGCGCACCCGCGCGAGCCGCGCGATCTGCGCATCGCGCACCTTGCTGTTGTCGATATCCAGGAGCTCGACCCGCTCCGTCTCGCTCGGCTGGTACTTGTTGACGCCGACGATGATCTCCTCGCCGCGGTCGATGCGCGCCTGGCGCAGGGCCGCCGCTTCCTCGATCCGCAGCTTCGGCATGCCGAACTCGACCGCCTTGGTCATGCCGCCGAGCGCCTCGACCTCCTCGATGAGGGCCCAGGCGGCGTCGGCGAGGCTCGCGGTCAGGCTCTCCAGGTAGTAGCTGCCGCCGAGCGGATCGACGACCTTGGGGATGCCGGTCTCGTCGCGGATGACGAGCTGGGTATTGCGCGCGATGCGCGAGGAGGCGGCCGAGGGCAGCGCCAGCGCCTCGTCGAAGGCGTTGGTGTGGAGCGATTGGGTGCCGCCGAAGACGGCCGCCATGGCCTCGATCGTGGTGCGCACGATATTGTTGTAGGGGTCCTGCTCGGTGAGGCTCACGCCCGAGGTCTGGCAATGGGTGCGCAGCGAGAGGGAGATCGGGTTCTTCGGCTCGAAGGGCTTCATCAGCCGCGCCCAGAGGAGGCGCGCGGCGCGCAGCTTCGCGATCTCCATGAAGAAATTCATGCCGATCGCGAAGAAGAAGCTCAGCCGCGGGGCGAACTCGTCGATATCGAGGGCGCGCGAGCGCGCGGCGCGGACATATTCGATGCCGTCGGCGAGGGTGAAGGCGAGCTCCTGCGCCGCCGTCGCTCCCGCCTCCTGCATATGGTAGCCCGAGATCGAGATCGAGTTGAATTTGGGCATATGCCGCGCGGTGAACTCGATCACGTCGGCGACGATGCGCATGCTCGGCTCGGGCGGGTAGATATAGGTGTTGCGGACCATGAACTCCTTGAGGATGTCGTTCTGGATGGTCCCGGAGAGCTTGGCCGCCGGCACGCCCTGCTCCTCGCCCGCCACGATGAAGGCCGCCATCACGGGCAGCACGGCGCCGTTCATCGTCATCGACACGCTCACCTTGTCGAGTGCGATGCCCTCGAAGAGGATCCTCATGTCCTCGACGGAATCGATGGCGACCCCCGCCTTGCCCACGTCGCCCACGACGCGCGGATGGTCAGAATCATAGCCGCGATGGGTGGCGAGATCGAAGGCGACGGAGAGGCCCGTCTGCCCGCCGGCGAGATTGCGCTTGAAGAAGGCGTTGGTCTCCTCGGCCGTCGAGAAGCCGCCATATTGGCGCACGGTCCAGGGCCGGTTGGCATACATGGTCGCGCGCGCGCCGCGCAGGAAGGGGGCCATGCCCGGCATGCTGTCGAGCGCCGGCAGGCCTGCGAGGTCCGCGGCCGTATAGAGGGGCTTTACCTTGATGCCCTCGGGCGTCTCCCAGACAAGCGAATCCGGGTCCCGCCCCTTGAGCTCCTCGCTCGCGGCGCGGCGCCAATCCTCCAGCGTTCGCTTCGGAAACTCGTCCATCGCCCCTGATCCCGGGTCGCACGGCGCGCATCTTCCGCCCGAGTCGTTATTATAGCGAGGCCCGATTGGGTAAGTCCATCAATAGGGTAAAGCAATTCGTTCCAGCTTGCCCTAAAGGCGCCCGTCGGTTGGGCCGGATGCCCCGGCCTGAAGCGGGCCAGCAACGCAGGGAGGCAGCATGAGCGACCCATTCGATTTCACCGGCAAGTCGGTCTTCGTGGCCGGCGGCAGCAGCGGGATCAATCTCGGCATCGCCGAGGCCTTTGCGCGCGCGGGGGCGAGCCTTGCCATCGCCAGCCGCTCGCAGGCGCGCATCGACGGCGCTTGCGCGAGCCTGCGTCCGCCATGGCGGCAAGGTGCTGGGCATCAGCGCCGACGTGCGCGACTTCGCCGCCATCTCGGCCGCGCTCGCCGCCGCGCACGAGGCCTTCGGCGCGATCGACGTGCTGGTCTCTGGCGCCGCCGGCAATTTCCCCGCCCCGGCGCTCGGCATGTCCGCGAATGCCTTCAAGACCGTGGTCGATATCGACCTCCTCGGCGGCTTCAACGTGCTGCGCGCGGCGCACCAGTATCTGCAGCGGCCCGGCGCCTCGATCATCAACATCTCGGCGCCGCAGTCCTGGATCCCGATGCCGCTCCAGGTCCATGCCTGCGCCGCCAAGGCCGGCCTCGACCAGGTGATGCGCGTGCTGGCGATCGAGTGGGGGGCGGATGGCATCCGCGTCAACTCGATCGCCCCCGGCCCGATCGCCGGCACCGAGGGCTTCCGCCGGCTGGCCAGCTCCGAGCAGCGCGCGGGCATGGAGAAGCGCATACCGCTGCAACGCTTCGGCAGGCTCGAGGATTGCGCGCAGGCGGCCCTCTTCCTGGCCTCGCCGCTGGCGAGCTGGATCACCGGCGCGCTCATCCCGGTCGATGGCGGCTGGTCGCTTGCGGGCGGATCGAGCACGCTGGCCGCCTGGGAGGCGGCGAGAACGCAGGGAGCCTAATGCTTCTGCTTGATGGAACTGAGACGGCGGCGAAGCTCGGAGACGCGGAGCGGCTCCTCGAGCCCGCCCGCGATATCGAGCTGCCGCAAGGCAGGGGACTGCTCCGCCATCGGGCGAACCATATTGCCCGTCGCGTGGAGGAACATGATGCTGGCCTTGCAGCCCTGCGCCGCCAGATATTTCAGCAGCTCGCCTGCATTGACGCCCGCCATCAGCATGTCAAGCACGATGACATTGGGCGCGAACGCGCCGTAGGCGATCTTGAAGGTCGCCCCGTTTTCCGTGACATAGACTTCGAAGCCTTCGGATTCCCCGATGCGGGAGATTATATCGGCAGTGTCGGTTTGATCGCTGATAACGAGAAGACGCTTCACAAGTCTGTCCCAAGTTGTTATAGTCGCCATTCCTGCACTACAATTCACGATAGATTATCATTTCGACGATTCCCATAAAAATTGCAATAGAAATCGACCTATGTCGGAGCCGCGCGGCCCTTGATCGGCTCGATCACGGCGTAGTGCCGCCATGCACCGCCGAAAACCGGCCTGTCAGCCCGATTGCATAAAAATTAGGCTCATCGCCATCGCTGCCATGGAAGCCGCGAGGATAGCCGGCTGTCAAGCGACGGGTGTCATCGCCATGGAGGATTGCGCGAGATCAGCTCGGCAAGGAACGGCGGCGCGTCCGCCTCAGCGCGTCCGCCTCAGCGCGTCTCGCCGAACAGCGGTCCTTCCCGCCCCGGCTCGAGATAGGAGACGGCGTAGAAATCGTCGATGCGCAGCTCGACCGTCACGGGCATGCCGCGGCTCTCGGCACGGATGAAGGAGACCGCCTCGCCCAGCTCGGCAAAGCCATGCTCCATCCGGCCGCCCGGCCGGATCACGGTCCAGAAGTCCGGCCGCGTCCGGTAGAGCTGGAAGATCGGACGCGAACGCGGATTGGCGTCCGCCTGGAAGGAACGCCAGAGGGACGCGCGCGCCGCACGGCGCAACCAGGCAAGGAGCGCTGCCGGCCTGTCCGGACCGGCAGCGCGGGCCTTGCCTCGGAGTCTGCACCGAACATCTTGATCACTTGCGGCATTCCTCGGCTCCCGCCGACAGAAGGGGAAGGCCGGAGCTTCCCGCTCGACGCCCGCCTTGCTGCTGCGGGCTCCAATCGGCGGAGATAAAGCCAGTCGCATAAAAATTCGAGACGAGGATGAGGGCGCCGGCATAAAGAGCGCATAGAAACGCGCTTTCGCCATCGAGGCTTTGTCCAGGGAGCGCGCTCTTGCACGCGGCCCCCGCTTTCCTCAAGCTAGGCGGCGACAAGGAGCCGCCCCTCATGACGCTGTGGGACATCAGCCCCGCCATCAGGCCCGGCATGCCGGTCTGGCCGGGAGACACGGAATTCGAGGAGATCCGTACCTGGCATCTCGACGCGAGCTGCCCGGTGAATGTCTCGCGCTTCGCCATGTCCACCCATACCGGCAGCCACGCCGATGCGCCCCTGCATTACGATCCCGCCGGGCCGTCCGCGGGCGCCATGGGGCTCGAGCCCTATCTCGGGCCCTGCCGGGTGATCGATCTTTCGCGCGAGCCGGTCCGGCCGGCGGTGCGGCCCGAGCATTTGCGGAAAAGATGCGAAGGCGCGCCGCCGCGCATTCTCCTGCGTACCTACGCGCAAGCGCCGCTCGACGCCTGGGACGGCGATTTCGCGGCCGTGGCCCCGGAGACGATCGCCTGGCTCGCCGCGCGCGGAGCGGTCCTGATCGGCACCGACACCCCCTCGCTCGATCCCGAGCAATCCAAGACGATGGATGCGCATAAGGCGGTGCGCCGCGCCCGCATGGCGATCCTCGAGGGGTTGGTGCTCGATGCGGTGCCGGCGGGCGATTACGAGCTCATCGCGCTGCCGCTCAAGCTCGCCAATCTCGATGCGGCGCCCGTGCGCGCCGTGCTGCGGAGCCTCGGGGCATGAGCAAGGCCCCGCCGCTCGGCCGCGCCGACCTCGAAGCGCTCGACGCCGCCGATCCGCTGGCACCCTTCCGCGCGCAATTCCTGCTGCCCGCGAGCGCGATCTATCTCGACGGCAATTCGCTCGGCGCCCTGCCGCGTGCCACCGCGGCCCGCGTGGCCCTGCTGATCGAGCAGGAATGGGGCGAGGACCTCATCCGCAGCTGGAACAAGCATGGCTGGATCGAGCTGCCCTTGCGGCTCGGCGACAAGATCGGCCGCCTCGTCGGCGCGGCAGCCGGTCAAATGGCCGTTACGGATTCGACCTCGGTCAACCTCTTCAAGCTGCTCGCGGCCGCCTTGCGGCTTCGCCCCGGGCGGAACGTGATCCTCTCCGAGACCGGGAACTTCCCGACCGACCTCTATATGGCGGAAGGGCTAGCGTCATTGCTCGCGCGCGGTCACCGGCTGGAATGCGTCGCGAAGAGCGAGATCGCGCACCGGATCGGCGCCGAGACGGCGGTGGTCATGCTCACCCATGTCGATTTCAAGTCGGGCGAGATCCATGACATGGCCGCGATCACGCGCCGCGCGCAGGAGGCCGGCGCGCTTATGCTTTGGGATCTCTGCCACAGCGCTGGCGCCTTGCCGGTGGCGCTCGACGAATGCGGCGCCGATCTCGCGGTCGGCTGCGGCTACAAATATCTGAACGGCGGGCCCGGCGCCCCCGCCTTCCTCTACGTCGCGCGGCGCCTGCAGGAGACGGCGCGCCAGCCGCTCACGGGCTGGTTCGGCCATGAGGCGCCCTTCGCCTTCGAGGCCGCCTATCGCGCGGCGACCGGGATCAGGCGCATGCTGGCCGGCACGCCGCCCATCCTCTCCATGGCGGCGCTCGAATGCGGCGTCGATCTCCTCCTGGCCGCGGACTTGACCGCGCTCCGCGCCAAATCCATGGCGATGGGCGATCTCTTCATCCGCCTGATGGAGGAGCGTTGCGCGGGCCAGGGCTTCGCGCTCGCGAGCCCGCGCGAGGCAGCCAGGCGCGGCAGCCAGGTTGCCTTCCGCCATGCCGAGGGCTATCCGATCATGCAGGCGCTCATCGCGCGGGGCGTGATCGGCGATTTCCGCGCGCCGGACCTGATGCGCTTCGGCTTCGCGCCGCTCTATCTCGGCTATGCCGATTTGTGGGACGCGGTCGAGGCGCTGCGCCGGGTGATGGCGGAGCGAGCCTGGGAGAGGCCGGAATTCCGCGCGCGCGCCGCCGTCACGTAATCTCGAGGAAAAGGCCGGACATGCAGAAGAAGAACCCGCTGAAGCTCAACGCTCTCCAGCTCAGGACGCTCACTCTCCTCCAGGAGCTCGCGCGCCATCCCGAGCATGCCGCCCCCGCGGGCGGTGGCGAGGGCGTGCGGGTGAGCAACCTGCCGGCGCCGCACGGCGATCATTTCCATATGGGCGATTACGTGGTGGCGGCGCGCGACGCGACGGGCCTCGCCAACGAGGCCGTCTTCGTGGCGCTCGAGCGCAAGGGGCTGATCCGCTCGGGCTACCCTTTGGGCGCGCTCGTGACGCAAGCCGGTCTCGACTACGACACCGGGCTCAAGGAGGCGATCCTCCATGGGCATGGACAAGGGCACGGACATTAGGCGGCGACGCAGCGGCTTTTATGTGAGCGTGCGAGGAGGACAGTCAACGACTTCATGGCCATCGCCGACTTTCTCGGCAAATTCCGCTAGGAACCCGAGCCTCGGCGGATTAGACTGACGATCCGCGCGCTGTTCTTGGTCGGCTTCTTGCCGACATGGCCGCATAGCGCGAATGGGGGCTACTACCCGAGCGGTGGACTAGGCGTCGTCCTCGTCATTGTCGTGATCTCGGTGCTCGCGGGTTTCGCCCGGAGCGCCATGCGGATCGGCGGCATGACGTCCCGGGAACGATAGAAGCATCGGCAACTGGATTGCGCCGAGGCGCAGCGGCGCCGCGGGCCAGAACCGACGCGAGCGAGGAACGTGGGAGCGCTCGCTTCCCTTTTCCGCGTTCGTTTCCGAAACCACTCCGCCACGGGTAATTGCGATGCGCCAGAGCAAGACAACGACGACGTTGCCCCTCGCGCTCCGTAGGTTCGCCGCTATCGCCATACTTGCCGGCACCGCCGGATGCGCTCTGAACGATCCCGCCCCGCCGCGCTCGGAGACCCAACTGCATTTGGAGGGGATTCATAATCCCGACACGACCTATCACCCGGAGAGGATGGTCCTCGCCGCGGCGGAAATGCAGAACGTCATTGCGGGATGCCGCGAGGAGCGGCTGAGCGGCAAATTGAAAAGCTTCGCCAAATCGGCGAAATGCTCCAATGCGATGATCGTCCTCGCCTATGGATGGTTCAACTATCCCCATATGGATCTGATACGCGTCGTCGCGGACACGCGGCTGGCGGTGTCCCGGCGCGTGGACGAAGGCAAGCTGAGCGAGACCCAGGCACAGATGCTGATGACGGAACTGGGCAAAAAGGTCAATGCGGAGATCCTTCGCCGCGAATCCCTGATGGTTGCCGACGCGCCGCCGCCAGTGCTCGCGTCGAGCGGAAGCACCCAGCAGGCCCTGGCGATGCCGATGGCCGCCATGATCGACTTGCAGGCCTTGCTGAGTTCCGGCCGCTAGCGATCGTCCGGGCGCGGACAACAGGCCGCGGCAAGCCCGCGCTCCTCTCCATTTTTTAACTCCGAATGAACGCAGTGCCGCCAGCCATAGGCATAAAGGGCTTGACATGATGTTGCGAGCGATTATCATTCGCAATTCCTTGCGAATGACTATTGGTCGCAAGCACCGGTCGGACTTGTCTTGGTCGGCAATGCCAAATAGCGAATAACCAATAACTGTGGAGTCGGCATCTCAATGGACCGTTCAATGACCCGCTTCGGCCTCGGCACGCTGCTCGGGGCGCTGCTGCTGATGCTGAGCCCCGCCTACGCGGCCGATCCGGACATCGTCATCACGATCAAGGATCGCCAATTCGTCCCGAGCGAGGTGCCGTTCCCGGCGGGCGTGAAGATCAAGCTCATCGTTCGCAATCTGGACAAGACGACGTCGGAATTCGAAAGCGTCGATTTTCATCGCGAGAAGGTGGTTCAGGCGGGCGGCGAGATCGAGGTCTATGTCGGGCCGCTCGATCCCGGAAGCTATGAATTCTTCGACGATTTCCACCCCGACACGCGCGGCCACCTGATCGTGAAGTAGCGGGAAGGCCGTCATGCTCGCGACCCTGATCATCGTCTTCCGCGAAGTCCTCGAGGCCGGGCTCGTGGTCGGCATCGTGATGGCGGCCAGCCGCGGCGTGCCGCGCCGGGGGCTGTGGGTTTCGGGCGGCTGCGCCGCCGGCCTCTCGGGTGCGGTTGTCGTCGCCGGCTTCGCGGGTGAGATCGCTTCGGCCGTGGCAGGCGTCGGCCAGGAAATATTCAACGCCATCATCCTGTTCGCGGCGGTCTGCATGCTGGGTTGGCACAATATCTGGATGAGCCGCCACGGCCGCGAGCTCGCCATGGACGCGACGCGGATCGGCAAAGAGGTATTGGCGGGCACGCGGCCGCTCTATGCCTTGGCCATGGTCTGCGGCATCGCGGTGCTGCGCGAAGGGTCCGAGGTCGTGCTGTTCCTCTATGGCATCGCCGTCGCCGGCGGCAGCGGCGCCGGCAGCATGGTCATCGGCGGCGCTTGCGGCGTGGTCGTCGGGGCCGCCGTGGGTGTCGCGCTCTATTTCGGCCTTCTGACCATTCCGCTGCGCTATCTCTTCGGCGTGACGAGCTGGCTGATCCTGCTCTTGGCCGCCGGCATGGCCTCGCAGGGTGCTGCCTTCCTGGCTGCCGCAAATCTGCTGCCGTCGCTGGGAAGCAATCTCTGGGATACCTCCTTCCTGCTTAGCGAGCGGAGCCTGCCCGGCCAGCTGCTCCATGTCCTGACCGGCTATACCGCGCGGCCGGACGGGATACAGCTCCTCTTCTATCTCGCGACGCTGCTCGTCATCGGCTCGCTCATGCGCTTGTTTCGCAATGCCCCGTCCGCGACACGCAACGAAGCGTCCGCCGGAGGGTCATAAATCTCGGATCTGGGCCTTATCGCCGTCGCAGGTTGCGAATGCGTCCTATTCGTGACTGTTCTTTGGGGGAAAATATGAGGGCAAGAACGTTGCTCGCCGCAGTGCCCGGGGGTTTGTCGGCGCTGCTTCTCTGCGGCGGCTCGGCTAGGGCGGATTTCAAGGTCTGGACGCCGGATGTCAATTACGGCGAGTTGGCCGTGGAGAACGTCGGCGATGCGGGATTCGATCCCAATGGCTCCAAGACCGGCGAGCAAAGCTACACGGCCGAACTCGAATACGGCCTGACGAATTGGTGGCAGACCGAGCTGGAGCTGGAATTCAGTCGCGACCCGGGCGCGGGCCAGGTCACCAATTTCAGCCAGATCACCTCGGAGAATCTGTTTCAACTCACCGAGCGCGGCAAATATTGGCTGGATGCCGGCTTCTTCGCCGAATACGGCCAGTCGCTCTTGAAGAACAATCCGAACGAAACGACGTTCGGCCCGGTGCTGCGCAAGGATTTCTGGGGCATGAGCAACTCGATCAATCTGTTCGTCGAGAAGGATTTCGACCAGCATGCCTCGCGCACCCCGATCTTTCTTTATGCATGGGAGACGCGCATCGACGCGTGGGAAACGCGCTTCGGCCGCAGCTTCGTGGTCGAGCCCGGGATTCAGCTCTATGGCGAGCCCGGGCCGTTCGGCAATTTCCCGCAGTGGAGCAAGCAGGACCAGCGTGCCGGGCCGCAGCTTTTCGGCAAGATCTTCAATATCGGGCCGGGAACGCTCGAGTGGAATGGCGGGGTGCTCTTCGGTCTCACCCCCGCCGCGCCGCGGGTGACGCTCCGCTGGCAAGCAGAATACGAAATCCACTATTAAACTCGCCGGCCTCGATCGATCTTGGCAAGCGCGACGATCCCTGGCTCCGGCTCGCGATCCGTGGTTACATGGCCCTTCTGCTTTACTGGAACCGTCGGCGGGACAGAGGGAGAGAAACCATGAGGATCGGGAAAGCGACACTCGCCACGCTGGCAGCCTTGTTGGCGCTCGGCATGATCAGTTTTGCCAGCCTCGCCGCGGGCGACTTCGAGGGCGTGTGGAAGGTGAAGGACGGCAGCGGGCATCCCTTCGACATCACGCTTTCGGCCGACGGAGCGGCGAAGGCGAACCGCGGGCCGGGCATGGTCGGTACTTGGAAGCAAGAAGGCAATAGCGCCGTCGTCACCTGGAACACGGGCTGGACCACGAAGATCACGAAAAAGGACGACCATTACGAGCACACCGCCTACGGCAAGGGGCAGCCTTTGAACGGTCCGCCGACCAACAGCTCGGACGCGCAGAAGGAGAAGTAGCCGTTCGCGGCTGCCGCTTGCCGTCCCACGGGACTTGATCTGCTGCCGCGCCCGACGGGGATTATCGCGCCCTGCCGGCGGCTCGATGTGGACTGAGCGTCGGCGGCGGCCTGGCCTTGGCCGGATCAATCCGTTCTGCCGCAGAGCAAGGAACATCGAGCGATGAAGGACGTGCAAGCTGCAAGCTTCAAGCCGGCCCATTTCGGCTGGTCCGTCGCCGGCAAGGTGGCAACGATCACCCTCGACCGGCCGGAGCGGAAGAACCCGCTGACGTTCGAATCCTATGGCGAGCTGCGCGATCTCTTCCGCGAGCTGGCTTATGCCGGCGACGTCAAGTCGGTGGTGCTAACCGGCGCGGGCGGCAACTTCTGCTCCGGCGGCGACGTGCACGAGATCATCGGGCCGCTCGTCCGCATGCAGGAAGCGGGCGACATGGGCGGGCTGCTGGCCTTCACGCGCATGACCGGCGATCTCGTCAAGGCCATGCGCGCCTGCCCGCAGCCGATCGTGGCCGCCGTCGACGGCATCTGCGCGGGCGCCGGAGCCATCCTGGCCATGGCTTCCGATCTGCGTTACGGCACCGCGCGGAGCAGGGTCGCCTTTCTCTTCGTGCGCGTCGGGCTTGCCGGCGCCGATATGGGCGCCTGCAACATCCTGCCCCGGATCGTCGGCGCCGGCCGCGCCGCGGAGCTGCTTTACACCGGTCGTTCGATGGACGGCGCCGAAGCGGAACGCTGGGGCTTCTACAACAAGCTCTGCGCGCCCGACGCCCTGCTCGCGGAGGCGCAGGCGCTCGCCCAAAGCCTCGCCGCCGGCCCGACCTTCGCCCATGCCATGACCAAGAAATGCATCCATCAGGAATGGGACATGTCGATCGACGCCGCGATCGAAGCCGAGGCGCAGGCGCAGTCCATCTGCATGCAGACCAAGGATTACGGCCGCGCCTATCGCGCTTTCGTCGCCAAGCAGAAGCCGGTTTTCGAGGGCAATTGACGCGCGCCCTCACGCGGCTGAAATCACGGCGCCTTCCTTGCCCGCGCGTTCGGGAAGAAGAGCTGCTGGCCATCGATCTTGTAGCCGGCGATGACGGCCTGTCCCTCGGGCGAGATCAGCCAGTCGACGAAGGCTTGGCCGAGCGCCGCCTTGACCTTGGGATGCTTCTTCGGGTTGACCAAGGTAACGCCATATTGATTGAAGAGGCGCGGGTCGCCCTCGACGAGGATCCTGAGCGGACCGCGATTGTGGAAATTGAGCCAGCTGCCCCGGTCGGCGAGGGTATAGGCGCTCAAGGCGGCGGCGATATTGAGCGTGGCACCCATGCCCGAGCCGGTCGAGCGGTACCAGCTGCCGGAGACCGGCCGCAGATCGATCCCGGCGGCCTGCCAGAGCTCGAGCTCGAGCTTGTTGGTGCCGCTGTCGTCGCCGCGCGAGACGAAGGGCGATTTCGCGGCCGCAATCTGCTTGAACGCCTCGACCGGGTCTTTGAGCCCGGCGACCTTCGCCGGGTCGTCGCTCGGGCCCAGGATGACGAAGTCGTTGTACATCACGTCGAAGCGCTCGACCCCGTCGCCCGCCGCGACGAAGGCAAGCTCCGAGGGCTTGTGATGCACGAACAGAACGTCGGCGTCACCGCGCGCGGCGATGCCGATGGCCTGGCCGGTGCCGACCGCCACGACATTGACCTTGATGCCCGTCTCGGCCTCGAATTTCGGCAGCAGATATTCGAAGAGGCCGGAGCTTTGCGTGGAGGTGGTCGAAGCGACGAGGATCGACTTCTCGTCCGCGGCACGCGCGGAAGGTGCGGGCGCGACGACCGGGACGGCGGCCGCGAGGCCGACGAGGAGCGCCAGAAGGCGCCGGCGCGTGACGAAAGCCATGGTCGTGATCTCCCTTATCGTCGCGAAAGGCTACCAGACGAGATCGCCGCGGACGAAGGCGCGTGCCTCGGGCGTCGCGGGCTGGTGGAAGAAGCGCTCGGCCGTCGCGCGCTCGACCAACCGGCCCCGATGGAGGAACAGCACCTCGTCGGCGAGCCGCCGCGCCTGCCCCAGATCATGCGTGGTCATGACGATCTTCGCGCCCGCCAGGTGGATGGCGTCGACGATCTCCTCGACCTGCCGCGTCGCGGAAGGATCGAGGCTCGCCGTGGGCTCGTCGAGGAACAAGAGCTCCGGTTGCAGCGCCCAGGCGCGGGCGAGCGCGAGCCGCTGCTGCTCGCCGCCCGAGAGCACCCGCGCGGGGCGGCGGGCGAGTGCCGCGAGCCCCGTGCGCTCGAGCGCCTCGGCCACGCGGGGGGCCCGGCTCGCGCGGTCCAGGCCGGCCAGCGCCAGCCCATATGCGACATTGGCGGCGGCCGAGCGGCGCAGCATCACCGGGCGCTGGAATACCATCGCCTGGCGCCGCCGCGCGGCCGCGGCGCCCGGCCCGGCCCAAAGGATGCTGCCCTCGCTCGGCAGGATCAGCCCATGGCAGAGCCGCAGCAGCAGGCTCTTCCCCGCCCCGTTGGGTCCGAGGATGATGGTGCGCGGGCCGGCCTCCAGGCTGAAGCTCATGCGGTCGATGAGGCGCTGCCCGCCTTTGACATAGCCGACCTCCTCGAGCCGCAGCGGCAGGATCGAGGGCTCGGCGCGCATGGCAAGCTCAGCCGGGCTCACGTTGCGCGGCTTCCTTGATGAACGCCGCCGTGGCGTTCACCCCCAATGCAAGCGCAAGCAGGATGAAGCCTAGCGCGAGGGCAAGGGCGAAATTGCCGCGGCTCGTCTCGAGAACGATGGCGGTGGTCATGGTGCGCGTGAGGTGATCGATATTGCCGCCGACGATCATGATCGCGCCGACCTCGCCCGCCGCCCGGCCGAAGCCCGCGAGCACGCCGGTCACCAGGCTGAAACGCCCGTCCCATAGCAGTGTACGCATCGCGCGCGCCGGGCCCGCGCCGAGCGAGCGAAGCTGCTCGTCATAGTCGCGCCACAGGTCCTCGACGACCTGGCGGGTGAGCGCGGCCACGATCGGCAACACCAGGATGGCCTGCGCCACGATCATGGCGGTGGGCGTGAACAGCAAGTCGAGCACGCCAAGCGGGCCGCTGCGCGAGAAGAGGAGATAGAGGATCAGCCCCAGCACGGAGGGCGGGATGCCCATCAACGCGTTGACGAGCACGATGGCGCCCTGGCGGCCGCGGAAGCGGTATAGGGCCAGGGCCGCGCCGAGCGGCAGGCCCAGAAGCGTGGCGACGGCGACGGCGGTGAGGGTCACGCGCAGCGACAGCCCGACGATCTCGATGAGATCGGGATCGAGCCGCGCGACGAGAGCCATGGCGGCGGCGAAGGCTGAGCCGATTTCGGTCAGGGCACGCTCCGGAGCCGAGGGCGATGCCGCGACGATATGCGTTATCCCGCGAATTATCAAAGGCGCCATCTTGCAGGAGCGGCCCCGACGCAAGCATGATTGGAACGGCGACGCATCGTCGCCTGATCGCGTGACCGCGTTGCCCCCTCCTCATGGCGCCGCGCGCTTGCGCCTGGGCTTGACCCCGCCGGGGCGGAGGGCGGTTGCGACCATCAACAGCAAAGCTGCCAATTGGCAGGCGACGGAAAAAGCGACGATGGCGGGGATGGAGAGATCGTAGAGAATGCCCATGACTGCGCTGCCCGCGAACCAGGCAACGCCGAACGCCGCATTCATGAGCCCATAGGCGTAGGCGCGGTGGTCCTGGCTCACATTTTCGGCGATGAAGGCGCGCAGAACCGACTCCTGCGCCCCCATGCCGACGCCCCAGAAAATCATGCCGAGGCTACAGGCGTAGAATCCACCCAGGAAAACCCATGGCGCGAAGCTCGACGCGATCGCGATCGCCGGCAGAAGAACGACAACGCCCCAGCGGTCGAACAGGCGTCCGAAGCCCAAGGCGGCAAGTCCTTGGCTACCCATCGCCAGCGTGTAAAGGATTGGAATCCATAGTTTCGGAACCGTCCCCGCCTTTTCGAAGTGATAGGCGATGAGCGGGTAATCGGCATATCCCGCCGCGATGAGCGCAAGCACGATGAGATAAATCCAATAGAGGCGCGGCAGGCGGCGCGGTCCGAGCTCGACATTGCCGATCTCCAGCTCGCGCGGATTCGGGAAGCGGGTTTTCGCCGCCACCAGAAACGAGAGCGAGAGAACGGCAGGAATGAGGAGCAGGACGAAGCTCGTCCGGAAGCTTCCCTCGAGCGCGAGCGCGCCGGTCACGACAAGCGGGCCGATCATGGCGCCCGCTTGATCCATGGCCTCATGCAGGCCGAAGCCCCAGCCGCGGCCCGTGGCGTAGGTTGCGTGCGACAACATGGCGTCGCGCGCCGGCGTCCGAATCGCCTTGCCGGTCCGCTCGGCGATCATGAACGCCGCCGCGAGCGGCCAATTGCCGGCCAGCGCGAGCAGCGGAACCGCGCCCAGGTTTATCAGATACCCGACAAAGGTGATCGTCCAATAGCGCCGCGTGCGATCGGCGACGATCCCGGAGCCGAGGCGGATCGCATAGCCCAAAAGCTCCCCGGCACCGGCCACGATCCCTACGACGGCGCCGCTCGCGCCGAGCACGGCAAGGTAGGGCCCGGTGACCGACCGAGCCCCCTCGTATGTCATGTCGGCGAAGAAGCTGACGATCCCGACGAGGACGACGAACCAGATCGCCTGGCTCTTGGCGATGTCCGGCCGATCCGGCGAGCTTGGCGCTGAGCGCGGGCTACTCACGATCGAACGTCCTTCGCGAGGCGTTCGTCGAGCCTTGCGGCGGCGAAGGCTGAGCCGATATCGGTCAGGGCACGCTCCTTATGCGAAGGCGCTTCCGCGACGATATGCGTTGGCCGGCGGTTTATCAAAGGGCGCGGAGACGGGGACGCGGGGGCGCAAGGCGGCAGCGAAGCCCTCCCCGCTCCTCCCCGGCTGCCGGTTTTGTGGTTTGAACTTTCCGCCCGCGGCCTCATATTGTTGAGGAGACGGAATTCATCGGGGGTGCGTGAATTGGCGAACGCATCGATGGCATCGACGACGCCGAAGGCGAAGCCGCAGCAGGCGCGCCCGCGCGCGCGCGCGCCGAGGAAGCCTCTGGCCGAGTTCGCCGTGAAGCCCGATCCCGCCGATCCGCGCCTCACCCGCAAGGTGGCGGGCCTCGACCAGGAGGGCAAGCGCATCGAGACGGCCGTCGTGGTCGAGCGGCCGTTGACGCTATTCCTCAACGCCCAGGAGATCGTCACCATGATGACGATCGGCGACCATCCGGATTATCTCGCCGTGGGCTATCTGCTCAACCAGAACATGCTGCGCCCCGACGACGAGATCGAGGCCATCGAGCATGACGAGGAGCTTGCTCTCGTCGTGGTGCGCACCAGGCGCGCGACCGACTACGAGAGCAAGCTCAAGAAGAAGATCCGCACCTCGGGCTGCGCGCAAGGCACCATCTTCGGCGACATCATGGAGAGCTTCGAGGGCGTGGCGCTGCCCAAGGACGCGGTGCTGCGCACCTCCTGGCTCTATGCCCTCACGCGCAAGATCAACACCTGCCCGAGCCTTTATCTCGAGGCCGGCGCCATCCACGGCTGCGTGCTGTGCGAGGAGGACCGCCCGCTCGTCTATATGGAGGACGTCGGCAGGCATAACGCCATCGACAAGATCGCCGGCTACATGCTGCTCAACGACGTCTCGCCCGAGGGCAAGATCTTCTACACGACCGGGCGGCTCACCAGCGAGATGGTGATCAAATGCGTGCAGATGCGCATCCCGATCCTCGTCTCCCGCTCGGGCTTCACCGCTTGGGGCGTGGAGCTCGCGCGCAAGGCCGACTTGACGCTCATCGGCCGGGCACGCGGCAAGCGCTTCACGGCGCTCGCGGGCGAGCATCGCATCCGCTACGACGCGGCGCTCGAAGCGGTGGGCGACGAGCCGGCGGGCGTGCAGCGCAAGGCCGGCCGCGGCGAGGATGACTGAGGCCGCGGCCCGAAGGCAGGGCGCGGCGGCGGTCGCCGGCGTCCTGCTCGCGGGCGGGCTGTCGCGCCGCATGGGCGGCGGCGACAAGTCGCTGCTGCTCCTCGGCGGCCGCACCGTCCTCTCGCGCGTCGTCGCGCGCGCGCGGCCGCAAGTGGCGGCGCTGCTGCTCAATGCCAACGGCGATCCCGCCCGCTTCGCCGGCCATGGCCTGCCCGTCCGGCCCGACGCTGTGGCGGGCCATGCGGGGCCGCTCGCTGGCGTGCTGACCGGCCTCGAATGGGCCGCCGAGACGCAGGCAGGCTGCCGCTACGTCGCCAGTTTCGCCTGCGACGCGCCTTTCCTGCCGCTCGACCTGGTATCCCGTCTCGTGGCGGCGGTCGAGGATCAGGGCGCGGAGATGGCCTGCGCGCGCAGCGAAGGCCGCAGCCATCCGGTGTTCGGGCTCTGGCCGGTCGCGCTCGCCGGCGCGCTGCGCCGGGCGCTGGTCGAGGACGGGCTGCGCAAGGTCGATCTCTGGACGGCACGCTACAGGCTCGCCGAGGTCGATTTCCCCGCCGGCGCGATCGATCCCTTCTTCAACGCCAATCGGCCGGATGATCTGGCGGCGGCGGAACGCCATCTCGCCGAGACGGGTGAATAGGACGCTCAGCTTACCTCGCTGAAGGGCAGGAAATCGACCATGGCTCCACGCTCGACGCGGGTGACGCCCTCCGGCAGCTCGACCAGCCCCTCCGCGTCGACCATCGAGCTCAGGATGCCGGCGCCGTCGCGCGGGAACTTGGCAGCCACGAGCTCGCCCGCCGCGTCGGTCGAGAGCCGCGCGCGCAGCCATTCGCGGCGGTCGGGCTTCTTGCGATGCTCGAAGCCGGCGCGCACGCGATAGAGCCTCGGCTCGGTCCCGACGGCGCCCATCAGCCGCAACAGGACAGGGCGCGCGAAGCGCAGGAAGGTCACCATCATGGCGACCGGATTGCCGGGCAGGCCGATAAAGGCCTTGCCCCGAATCTGGCCCAGCGCCAAAGGCCGGCCCGGCTTGATGGCGAGGCGCCAGAAATAGAGGCTGCCCAGTGCCTCGACGGCCGATTTGACATGATCCTCCTCGCCGGTGGACATGCCGCCCGAGGTGATCACCGCATCCGCATGCCCGGCCGCCTCGTCGAGCGCCGCGCGGATCGTCTCGCGCCGGTCCGGCAGGATGCCGAGATCCTTCACCCGGCAACCGAGCCGGACGAGGAGTGCGGCCAAAGTGAAGCGGTTCGCGTCATAGACCGCGCCGAGCGGCGCCGCCGCTCCCGGCTCGCGCAGCTCGTCGCCGGTCGAGAACAGCGCCACGACAAGCGGCCGCCGCACGGTCAAGCGCGTGAGGCCGAGCGAGGCGGCATGGCCCAAATCCTGCGGCCGCAACCGCTGGCCCTCCTTGAGCAGCACGATCCCCGCCTTCACGTCCTCGCCGGCGAGGCGGCGGTTGCCGCCCCGCTTGATGCCGGGGCGGATCACCACCTCGCCGCCTACGAGGCGGCAATCCTCCTGCATCATCACCGTGTCGGGGCCGGGGCCGCCCGCCGCACCTTGGGGCATGGCGGCGCCGGTGAAAATGCGCACGGCCTCGCCGCGCGGCTGCGGCCGGTCGAGCGGATGGCCCGCCGCCGCGCGACCATGCACGGGAAGCCGGGTCTCGCCTTGCGGATCGAGATCGTCGAAATAAACGGCGTAGCCGTCGACCGCGGAATTGTCGCAAGCCGGCACGTCGCGGCCCGCCGCGAGATCGCGTGCGAGCACGCGGCCGAGCGCGTCCGCGAGCGGCACTTCCTCGGGCTCGGCCACCGGCCGTACGCGCTCGGCGAGCAGCGCCAGAGCATCGGCCACGCTCATCAGCTTGCCGCCGAAGGCGAAGCAATCGTCGCTGAGCTGCGCCATCGCCTAGGCTGACCCCCGCCCGCGTGTCGCGAGGCGGCAATGTCCGAGGATGACGGGACACCGCTCAATCCGAAACACCAATTTCTCCCGCGCCATAGCTGCCGGCGGAGAGTTTGGCAGCGCGCTCTATCAGGCGAAAGACCCTTATGTGGAAGCTTGCACCCAGCGATTCGCAGAATGGTGTTCCGTTTCCATATTTGCCGCATATCAACTGCTTGCCTGCCTACCTTTTGCGATTGTCGGAGGCATGGTGTTGGCATAATTTACGCCAACGGCAAACAAAGACGCCAAACGATCGGGGAGATTGGATTGCGAGACCATGCCTGAGGCGAACGGCAGGACGATCAAGAAGCAGCATCCGCCGGGCGGCAAGCGCCGCGCCGGGGCGCGGCATCCCAAAGGAAGGCAAGTCGATCCCGTAGCGCTCGAGGAGATCCGGACGCTGCTCGGCGACCGGCCGCGCCGCCGCGATCTGTTGATCGAGCATCTTCATCTCATCCAGGATCGCTTCCATGCCTTGCCGGAGCGGCATCTCGCGGCGCTCGCCGAGGAGATGCGCCTGGCCCAGGCCGAGATCTACGAGGTCGCCAGCTTCTATCACCATTTCGACCTGCTGCCCGAGGGCGCGCCCCCGCCTGCCGCGCTCACGGTCAGGGTATGCGACAGCCTGACTTGCGAGCTGATGGGGGCCAAGCGGCTGCTCGCGGCGCTGCCCGGCATAGTGGGCCGCGAGGTCCGCGTCGTGCCTGCGCCCTGCGTCGGCCGCTGCGACACCGCGCCGGTCGCCGAGGTCGGGCATCATTATATCGATCGCGCCACCGTCGAGGCCGTCGCCGGTGCGGTCAAGGCCAAGCGGATCGAGCCCGTCATCCCCGCTTTTGTCGGCCTCTCCGGCTATCGCGCTCAAGGCGGCTACAAGTTGCTCGAGGATTGCCGCGCGGGGCGGCGCTCGGTCGAGGAGATCGTCGCGACGCTCGACAAGGCCGGCTTGCGCGGTCTGGGCGGCGCCGGTTTTCCCAGCGGCAAGAAATGGGGCTTCGTGCGCGCCAATCCCGCCCCGCGCCTCTTCGCGGTCAATGCGGACGAGGGCGAGCCCGGCACCTTCAAGGATCGCTGGTATCTCGAGCGCGACCCGCATCGCTTCCTCGAAGGCGCCTTGATCGCCGCCTGGGGCGTCGAGGCGGCCGAGGCCTATATCTATCTGCGCGACGAATATCCCGCGGCACGCGAGATCCTGCTCCACGAGATCGCGGCGCTCGAGCGCGCCGGTTTGGCCAAAGGCATCCAGATCCATCTCCGCCGCGGCGCGGGCGCCTATATCTGCGGCGAAGAATCGGCGATGCTCGAGAGCATCGAGGGCAAGCGCGGCCTGCCGCGTCACAAGCCGCCCTACCCGGCCCAGGTCGGCCTCTTCGGCCGGCCGACCCTCATCCACAATGTCGAGACGCTCTATTGGATTCGCGACATCGTCGAGAAGGGGCCGGACTGGTATGCCGGCCAAGGCCGCCACGGACGCAAGGGCGTGCGCTCCTTCTCGGTCTCGGGCCGCGTGCGCGAGCCGGGCGTCAAGCTCGCGCCCGCCGGCATCACGCTCAGGGAACTGGTCGAGGAATTCTGCGGCGGCATGGCGAAAGGTCATAGCCTCAAGGGCTATCTGCCGGGCGGCGCGTCGGGCGGCATCCTGCCCGCCTCGATGGCCGAGATTCCGCTCGATTTCGGCACGCTCGAGCAATATGGCTGCCTCATCGGCAGCCACGCCGTTGTCGTGCTCTCGGACAAGGATGATATGAAGGCGGTGGCCCTCAACCTCATGCGTTTCTTCGAGGATGAGAGCTGCGGCCAATGCACCCCTTGCCGCGTCGGCACCGAGAAGGCCGTCAAGCTGATGGAGCGTGCGGTGTGGGACGAGCCGTTGCTCGAGGAGCTGTCGGGCGCCATGCGCGACGCCTCGATTTGCGGCCTGGGCCAGGCGGCGCCCAATCCGCTGCTCACGGTCTTCAAATATTTCCGCGAGGATCTGCGATGAGCGGGCCGATCAAATTCCTCTTCGACGGCCAGGAGGTGGAGGCCGCGCCGGACGAGACCATCTGGCAGGTGGCCAACCGGCTGGGCACGGAGATTCCCCATCTCTGCTGGCAGCCCTATCCGGGCTATCGCGCCGACGGCAATTGCCGAGCCTGCATGGTGGAGATCGAGGGCGAGCGCGTGCTCGCCGCCTCCTGCATCCGCAAGCCGACCGACGGCATGAAGGTGAAAAGCGCCTCGGAACGCGCCAAGGCCTCGCGGCGGATGGTGATGGAGCTGCTCGTCGCGGACCAGCCGGCGCGCGCGACCTCGCACGACCCCGACTTCGAGTTCTGGCACTGGGCCGACGCGTTCGGCATCGCGGCCAGCCGCTTCCCGCGCCGCGGCCAGCCGGCGCCCGACCCGAGCCATCCCGCGATGCGCGTGAATCTCGACGCCTGCATCCATTGCAATCTCTGCGTCCGCGCCTGCCGCGAGGTCCAGGTCAACGACGTGATCGGCATGGCCGGGCGCGGCGCGCATGCCAAGATCGTGTTCGATTTCGACGACCCGATGGGCAACAGCACCTGCGTCGCCTGCGGCGAATGCGTACAGGCCTGCCCGACGGGGGCGCTCATGCCGGCGACGCTGCTCGACAGCGCGGAGCGCAGGGTCGCAGAAGCCGATCGCGAGGTCGACAGCGTCTGCCCCTATTGCGGCGTCGGCTGCCAGCTCACCTACAAGATCAAGGACGACAAGATCCTCTACGTGAACGGCAAGAAGGGTCCCGCCAATCAGAGCCGCCTCTGCGTCAAGGGGCGCTTCGGCTTCGATTACGTCACCCATCCGCAGCGGCTCACCAAGCCCCTCATCCGCCTGCCCGACCGGCCGAAGATCGTCGACGACGACATCGATCCCTCGAATCCGCTGAGCCATTTCCGCGAGGCGAGCTGGGACGAGGCGCTCGATCTCGCCGCCGCCGGATTGCAGCGCATCCGCGACCGGGACGGCCGCCGCGCGCTCGCGGGCTTCGGCTCGGCCAAAGGCTCGAACGAGGAAGCCTATCTCTTCCAGAAGCTGGTGCGCGTCGGCTTCGGCTCGAACAACGTCGATCATTGCACGCGGCTCTGCCATGCGTCCTCGGTGGCGGCGCTGATGGAAGGCATCGGCTCGGGCGCGGTGACGGCGACCTTCAACGAATGCATGCATTCGGACGTGATCCTCGTCATCGGCGCGAACCCGACGGAGAACCACCCCGTCGCGGCCACCTTCTTCAAGCAGGCAGCGAAGCGCGGCGCCAAGCTCATCGTCGTGGACCCGCGCGGCCAGGCTTTGAAGCGCCATGCCACCCACATGCTGCAATTCAAGCCGGGCAGCGACGTGGCGCTGCTCAACGCCCTCCTCCACACCATCATCGAGGAGGGGCTCTACGACCGGCAATATGTCGCCGCCCATACCGAGAACTTCGAGGCCCTCAAGGCCCATATCAAGGACTACCCGCCCGAGCTCATGGCGGAACGCTGCGGCGTGGACGCCGCGACCTTGCGCACGGTCGCGCGGCTCTTCGCCCGGGCCGAGGCGGCGATCATCTTCTGGGGCATGGGCATCTCCCAGCATATCCACGGCACCGACAACGCGCGCTGCCTCATCGCGCTCGCCATGATCTCGGGCCAGGTCGGCCGACCGGGCACGGGCCTCCATCCGCTGCGCGGCCAGAACAACGTCCAGGGCGCCTCGGACGCCGGGCTGATCCCCATGTTCTACCCTGACTATCGCGGCGTCGAGGACGAGGCGGTGCGCAAGCAATATGAGCAATATTGGGGCGCCCCGCTCGATCCGAAGAAGGGCCTGACCGTGGTCGAGATCGTGCATGCCGTCCTCGACGGCGCGATCAAGGGCATGTACATCATGGGCGAGAACCCGGCGATGTCGGATCCGGACGCGAGTCACGCGCGCGCGGCGCTGGCGAAGCTCGAGCATCTCGTGGTGCAGGACCTCTTCCTCACCGAGACGGCGAAATATGCCGACGTGGTGCTGCCGGCCTCCGCCTGGCCCGAGAAGGACGGCACCGTCACCAACACGAACCGCCAAGTGCAGCTCGGCCGCAAGGCCTTGCCGCTGCCGGGCGACGCGCGGCAGGACTGGTGGATGATCCAGGAGATCGCGCGGCGCATGGGGCTCGACTGGACCTATTCGCACCCGAGCGAGATCTTCGCCGAGATGGCGGCGGTCATGCCCTCCTTCAACCACATCACCTGGGACAGGCTCGAGCGCGAGCATTCGGTGACCTATCCCGACCGACGCCGCCGACCAGCCCGGCCACGACGTGGTCTTCGCCGACGGCTTCCCGACGCCGACGGGCCGTGCCAAGCTAGTGCCCGCCTCGATCATCCCCCCCGCCGAGGAGCCGGACGAGCAATATCCCCTCGTGCTCACCACGGGCCGGCAGCTCGAGCATTGGCATACCGGCGCCATGACCAGGCGCGCGAGCGTGCTCGACGCGCTCGAGCCCGAAGCCGTCGCCTCGCTCTCGCCGGCTTGGCTCCATCGCAACGGCATCCGCGCCGGCGACCGCATCCGCGTGGCCACGCGACGCGGCGCGATCGAGCTCATGGCGCGGGCCGACGGCGCCATCCCCGACGGCATGGTCTCCATGCCCTTCTGCTACGCGGAGGCGGCGGCGAATCTCCTGACCAACCCGCAGCTCGATCCCTACGGCAAGATCCCGGAGTTCAAATATTGCGCGGCGCGGGTCGAGAAGGTCGCCGAGGGCCAAGCCGCCGAGTAGCGACGAGTTCCGCGCCGAGAAGCAACCTAGCTCGCCGCGAGCGGCGCCAGCACCTTTCCGGGATTGAGGATGTTCCGCGGATCGAGCGTCTGCTTCAAGCCGCGCATCAGCGCAATTTCCTCGACGCTGCGCGACCAGCCGAGATAGGGGCGCTTCTCGAGCCCGATGCCATGCTCGGCGGAGATCGAGCCGCCGCGTCCGCGCAAGGCGCCATAGACGATCGCCTCGACCGCATGCCTGGCCTCGGTGCCGGCCTCGCCGGTGCCGGCGATCACGTGGAGATTGCCGTCGCCCAGATGGCCGAACACGACCAGGGTCGAGCCGGGCCATTTTGTCGCAAGCGCATGGCGGATTTCGGCGATGTAATCCTCCATATCCGCGATGCCGAGGCTGACATCGAAGCCGAAGATCGGGAAGTTTCGCGCGAGCTGGACCACGTCGTCGCGGAGCGCCCACATCCGATCGCGCTCGGCCTGGGACTTGGCGATCACCGCGTCGGCGAGATCGCCGCTCTCGAGCGCCGCGGTCATCGCCCGCTCGAAGCGGGCCGCGTCCTCGGCTTGATCGCCGCCCAGCGCCTCCACCAGCGCGTAGTAGGGATGGCCGTGGGGTATCGGCGGCCGCCCCTTCGCCGGCGTCGTCGTGACAAGCCGGTAGAAATCCTCCCACATGACCTCGAATGCCGAGAGCGTGCCGCCGAGCGCCTGCTCCATGTGACGGAGGAAACGCGGCAGGCGATCGAACGCATCGACCGCCGCGAAAGCCGTGCTCTGGCTGACCGGCCGCGGCCGCAAGCGCAACACCGCGCGCGTGACGACGCCCAGCGTGCCCTCGGACCCGATGAAGAGCTGCTTCAGGTCGTAGCCGGCATTGTTCTTGATCAGGCGGTTGAGCGAGGACAGGACCGTGCCGTCGGCCAGCACCGCCTCCAGGCCAAGCACCATGTCGCGCATCATGCCATAGCGGATGACGCGGTTGCCGCCGGCGTTGGTCGAGACGTTGCCGCCGATCGTGGCCGAGCCCCGCGCGCCGAGATCGAGCGGGAAGAACAGCCCTTTGGCATCTGCCGCGTCGCAGACCGTTTGCAGCACGCATCCGGCCTCGACCGTCATGGTGGCAGCGAGTGCATCGATCTCCTCGATGCGATTCATGCGTTCGAGCGACAGCGCGAGCGCGCCGTCGGCCAGGCCGCCATCGACGAGACCGGTCTTGCCGCCCCAAGGCACGACCGGCTGACGCACCGCGTGGCATAGCCGGAGAATCGTGGACACCTCGCTCGTCGAGGCCGGCATGACGACGGCGAGCGGCGTTCCGAGCTGTCGCCCCAAGGCGCCGTGCGCCTTCGCAAGAGCATCGGGACCTTCGAGAACCGCCCCCGGTCCCAGGGCCGCTTTCAAATGCCCGATAAGGTCATCCATGCTCCGCCCTCCGTCGCAGGCGTTGGGCCGCCACCTCCGTCATCGCGATATCACGGCCTCGATGAGGCGCGGGCCTCGCCCCGCGACGGCGGCCGAGAACTGCACGGCGAATTCCTCCGCCGTCGAGGCGCGCGACGCCTCGACGCCCATGCCTTGGGCGAGGCTCACCCAGTCGAGCACCGGATCGTGCAAATCGAGCATGGACATCGCCTTCGGCCCTTGGGCCGCGGCGCCGACGCGCTTCAGCTCGACATTGAGAATGACGTATGAGCGGTTGGCGAAAATGACGGTGACGACGTCGAGCCGCTCGCGTGCCTGCGTCCAGAGCGCCTGCAGAGTGTACATCCCGCCGCCATCCCCTTGCAGGCCGAGCACCTTGCGGTCGGGACATGCCACCGCGGCGCCGGTCGCGACCGGCAACCCCTGGCCGATCGAACCGCCCGTGAGCGACAGATAATCGTGAGGTGCCGAATTGGCGGTGAAGGGCGCTATGCCGATCACGGCGGTCCCCGCCTCTTCGGAAATGATCGCGTTCTCGGGCAGGTAATGCGCGATCACCTGGCCTGCGCTGATGACGGTGAGCGCGCCCGTCGGCAAGTTGGACCTTCTCAGCTCCGCGCGGCGCGCGGGCTCCCGCGGCGCGCCGATCGCGTCGGCCACCGCCTCCAGCGCCGCGACGCCATCCTCGTGCGGCAGTGACAGGTGGAGAATCCGGCATCCTTCCGGCGTGCACCAGCTGGGCTTGCCGGGATAGGCGAAGAACGATACCGGCGGCTTGGTGCCGACAAGGACGAGAAGCTCCGTGTCTTTCAGGAAATCGACGATCTGCTCGGCGAAATAGGGTATCCGCTCCGGCGCCACGAGGCCGGCGCCGCGCTCGAGCCGGGCCGTGAAGGTGTCGCAGGCAAGCCGTGCGCCGGTCTTTGCGGCGATCCGGCCGGCGGCATCGAGACCGCGCCGCTTGAGCGCCGCGCCGCCCAGAAGCAACGTTGTCCGCTTGCCGGCACCGAGCGCTTTGGCGACCTGGTCGACCGCTTGCGCAGCGACAGGCGCCGGGCCAGCGACCGGCAGCGCCGGCGCCGGCCGGTCGGCCTCCAGCCAGGCCGCATCCGCGGGCAGAATAAGCGTTGCGATTTGCCCGGGCGCCTGGCGCGCCGCCTGCACTGCACGCGCCCCGTCTGACGCGACCGTCTTGGCCGAGAATGCACGCTGGAGCCAGCCGGAAACGGGCCGGGCAAAACCCATGATGTCGGAGGCGAGCGGCGCATCATATTGCGCGTGGTGGGTCGCGTGGTCGCCGACGATGTTGACGATCGGGGTGGCGGCGCGGCGGGCATTGTGGAGATTGGCGAGGCCGTTCGCGAGGCCCGGCCCCAGATGAAGGAGCGTCGCCGCGGGCTTGCCCGCCATGCGGCCATAGCCGTCGGCGGCACCGGTCACCACGCCTTCGAACAGGCCGAGGATGGGGCGGAGGCCGTCGACCTTGTCGAGCGCCGCGACGAAGTTCATTTCGGACGTGCCGGGATTGGCGAAGCAGACCTCGACTCCGGCAGCGACCAGGGTCCGCACCAGGCTCTCCGCACCGTTCATCCGCGACCTCCGCCGTCGATCGAGCCACACCTCGGAGAGAGTTTGCACTTCGGCCGAGCCGGCTTCTCAACGCTCCCGCCTGTCTCTACCATAAGCCTATTCGGACCAGCCCGGCGTATCGAATCGGGCGATGCCTGGGACCCGTCAGCGAACTGCCGATTTTGGCGAGGACAATGCGATGAACGACGAGGCGGCGGTCTTCAAGCGGCAGCAGTTCGGCCAGACCATGGGCTTCGGCTCGAGGCCGGGACTGCTCATCGTCGATTTCGCGGTGGGGTTCAACGACCCTGCCGCCTTCGGGGGCGGCAATATCGCGGACGCGATCCGCAACACCGTGCCGCTGCTCGCGCTCGCGCGGCGCCTCGAGATGCCGATCGCCCACAGCCGCATCGTCTATGCCGAGGACGGCAGCGACGCCAATATCCACCTGCTCAAGGTGCCGCGCCTCGGGCTGCTCACGGAAACGAACCCCTTGAGCCAGATCGTGCCCGAGCTGGCCCCCCTTACGGGCGAGATCGTCATCCGCAAGCGCCTGCCTTCGGCGTTCTTCGGCACCGACCTTGCCGGCATGCTGGTGGGCCGCGGCGTCGATACGCTCGTCATCGCGGGATGCACGACGAGCGGCTGCGTGCGCGCCAGCACGCTCGACGCCATGTGCCACGGGCTCCGCCCGATCGTCGCGCGCGACTGCGTCGGCGACCGCGCGGCTGGGCCGCATGAAGCAAGCCTCTTCGATCTCGGCCAGAAATATGCCGACGTGCTGCCGCTCGCCGAGGTGATGGCTCGGCTCGAGGCGCTGGCCGCGCGAAAATCCCGCGCGTCGTAGACTAATCCCGCGACGTCCGGTCGAGCAGCTCCTGCGGCGTGCTCGAGACGATCTCGGCGTAGGTGGGCACGAAGCGGCCGCCCTCGATCAGGCCGATGAAGGCGGGCTTGAGCTCCTCGGCCAGGATCTTGCGGATCTTGGCATGCGCCTCGATGTCCGCCCATTCGCCGACGAGATAGAAATGGTCCGGATCGCCCACATCCCGGCAGAGCACGCCGTCCTTCACCTGCGCCGAGGATTTATGCATCGGGTTGGCGTCCGAATAGTCGAACTCGTCGAACAGCTTGATGAAGGCGTCGCCTTGGCCCGGCTTCACGCGGAAGTCGTAGATGTGGAAGTAGTTGCCCTGCGTCGCCAGCGATTTGAGCGCCATTCGTTTTCTCCCTCGATGCGGTTCAATGCCGTCCCTTGTCTCGAATCAGAGAAATCCAAAAGAACCTGCGATCAGGCGCGGCCCAGGAGCGCGCGTAGCCAGGCGCGAAAGGCCGCCCAGAGAAGCGCTCCGGCCTTGAGCGGCACCGCGGCGGCGGGCCCCGCGGGCGCCGCGCCGACGAGGCTCCGATCGAGGTTGGCCGCGAACTCCGCGATCAAGCGGCGGGCAAGCTCCTGCGCCAGGCCGCTGCGCGAGAATTGCGCCAGCGGTCCCTGCAGGTTGTAGTCGACGACGAGGCTCACGCGCGTGCCCTGTCCGCCCACGACCGGCTCGAGGCGATAGGCGATCTCGCCCTTGGTGCGCGAGCCCGAGCCGCCGTCGCTTCCCGCTCCCTTGATCATGCCGGCAAGCGTCGCCTCGTCGCGCTCGACGACGGCGGAGCCCGCGAAGGAGGCGGCGATCGGCCCCAGCTTCACGGCAAGCCGGCCCCGCACCGAGCGGCCGTCCAGCTCGGTCACCTCGGCGCCGGGCAGGCAGCGCGCGACGCGCGGGATGTCGTCGAGGGCCGACCAAACGCGCGGCAACGGTTGATGGACCTCGAAGCTTTCCTCGAAGCGGCTCCAACCTGCCCGCGGAAGGGCGGATGCGCTCGACGGCGCGGCCGCCGTTGGCGAGGGCGACGGCGCGGCGGACGCGCTCGGCCGCGGCGTGAAGGGCGTGAAGCCCGTGCTTGCGGCTGCGGCCGACTGTGCAGCCGCCGGCGACGGCGAGGCCTCGCGCGGCTGCATCGACGCCTCGCCAGCTCCGGTGGCGTTCACCGCCTCCGCGCCGGCCCTGTCTTCGGGCGTCGCCTCCAGCAGCACGCGGCGGACGGCAGCGACGATCCCGGCATAGCCGGTGCAGCGGCAGAGGTTGCCGGCAAGCTCATGGCGGACCCGCGCCTCGTCGGCCTCGGGCAGGCGCAAGACGATATCGCGCGCCGCGATCACCATGCCCGGCGTGCAGAAGCCGCATTGCAGTCCGTGCTCGCGCGAGAAGGCGTCGCGCATCCGCCGCATCAGCGGGTCGTCGTCGAAGCCCTCGATCGTGCGCACGGCGAGACCGTCGCAGGCGATCGCCAGCGTGATGCAGGAGCGCACCGGCAGCCCGTCGATCAGGACGGTGCAGGCGCCGCAGACGCCATGCTCGCAGCCGAGATGCGTGCCGGTGAGCCGCAAATGCTCGCGCAGGAAGTCGCCGAGATGCGTGCGCGGCTCGACCTGCGCCTCCACGCGGCGGCCGTTGACCGTGAGTGCCAAGGGCATCATGGGGAAAGCGCCTGCTTGAGCGCGCGCCCCAATACCGCCGCCCGCATGCCCCGCTCGATCGGGTCGAGCCGGGGCAACGTCGCCGCGAGCGCCTCGCCCAGCGCCGCCGGTGCGGCCGCGGCCATGCCGCGCTCGGCGATCTCGCGCGCGAGCGCGGGCAGCGGCTGCGGCGCGCCGTCGAGCGCGCCCAGGAAGATCCGCGCGACGCCCCGCTCGCGGTCGAGCAGAACGGCGGCGCTGGCCTCGGCGAACTCGCCCGGCTTGCGGCAGAACTTGTAGTAGCCGGTTCGCGCGGCGGCCGACGGCTTCGGCAGCTCGATGGCCAGCAGCAGCTCGTCCTCGCCGAGCGCGGTCGTGAAGGCGCCCAGCATGAAGCGGTCGGCCGCGACGATCCGCTCGCCCGCGGCGCCGCGCAGATGCACCTCGGCGCCGAGGACGGCAAGCGCAAGGGGCCAGTCGCCAGCGGGGTCGGCATGCGCCAGGCTGCCGCCGATGGTGCCGCGATTGCGCACCGAGCGATAGGCGATCTGGCGGGCCACCTCGCGCAGCAGATCGCCGCCCTTGAGCGCGCCGTCGGCGTCCTCGATGCGCGCATGGGTCACGGCGGCGCCGATGCGCCAGCGATCGCCGCGATCCTCGATCGCACGCAGAGCTCTCGAGCCGCGAGATGTCGATCAACAGGCTGGGGCGCGCTAGGCGCAAATTGAGCATCGGCCCGAGCGACTGGCCGCCGGCGAGGAGCTTCGCATGCCGATGGCCGGGGCCATTGCCAGGCTCGCCGCCTTGCGCGAGCGCATGCGCCGCTTCGTCGAGATCGCGCGGCCGCAAATAGTCGAAGGCGGCGGCCTTCATGAGGCGGCCGGCTCCTTGCGCGCGGCCCGCGCCTGCGCGAGCGCCGCAAGCAGGCGGCGCGGCGTCAGCGGCGTCTCCGAGAGCTCCACCCCCAGGCCGCGCAGCGCATCGTTGACGGCATTGAAGATCACGGCCGGGGGCGCGATGGCGCCGCCCTCGCCCATCCCCTTGATGCCGAACGCCGTGTAGGGAGACGGCGTCTCGCTATGGTGGAGGCGCACCTTCGGCACCTCGGTGGCGCCCGGCAGCAGATAGTCGGCCAAGGTGGAGGCGAGCGGCTGGCCGTTCGCGTCGTAGGGGCTTTCCTCGTACATCGCCGTCCCGATGCCTTGCGCGACGCCGCCGATGGTCTGGCCCTCGACCACCATCGGGTTCACCATGCGGCCGCAATCCTCGACGATGACGTAGTCCAGGATCTCGACATGGCCAAGCTGGGGATCCACGGCGACGACGCCGGCATGCGAGGCATAGGCGAACGCGCCGGTATCGACCTTGGGCCGGTAGCCGACCGTGGCCTCGAGCCCCCCGAGATCGACGTCCGGCGGCAGCCGGTCGGGACGGCGATACCAGACGTCGGCGATCTCCTCGATCGAGACCGAGGCCTGCGGACCGACGACCCGCCCGCCCTCGTACCGCGCCGTGCTGACGGCGCATTGCATGAGATGCGCGCCGATGGCGACGAAGCGCGGCAGCAGCGTCTCGCAGGCGCGCCCCACCGCGCCGCCCGCCATGACGATGCTGCGCGAGGCATAGGTGCCGGTCGAGAAAGGCGTGAGGCCGGTATCGCCATGCACGACCTTGATCTTCGCGACGTCGATGCCGGTCACCTCATGCGCGATCTGCGCGAGCGTGGTCTCCATGCCCTGGCCGTGCGAATGGACGCCGACCCTGAGCTCGAGCCCGCCGCCCGGCGTCACCAGCGCCGTCGCCTGGTCGTAGCCCGGGATCACCGGCAGGCCCCAGGAGGCGAAGACGCTGGTGCCATGGGCCGATTGCTCGCAATAGGAGGCGAAGCCGATGCCGATGAGGCGGCCGTCGGGCTCCGGCGCGCGCTGACGCTCGCGCCAGCTTTCGAAGCCGATCTTGTCGCGCGCCGCGAGCAGGCTGCGCTGGTAGTCGCCGCTGTCGTAATGCTTGCGCGTGACGTTGTCGTAGGGCATGGCGGCGGCCGGCACGAGATTGTCGTGCCGCACCTCCCAGGGCTCGCGGCCCACCTTGCGCGCGACGGCGTCCATCAGCAGCTCCATGGCGAAGCAGACGCTTGTCCGCGCGACGCCGCGATAGGGCAGGAAGCCCGGCTTGTTCGTCGCGACGCAATAGGTTTTGCAGCGATAGCCCTGGAAGGCGTAAGGGCCCGGCAGGTTGCCGGTGGCCTGCCCCGGCTCGAGGCCGATGGTGAAGGGCCAGTTGGAATAGGCGCCGCCGTCGATGGTGATCTCGGCGTCGAGCGCGAGCAGACGGCCGCGCGGGTCGGCATAGGCCTTCAGCTTGTAGTGATGCTGACGCGCATTGGCGCCGGCGACGAGATGCTCGCGGCGGTCCTCGACGTAGCGGAAGGGCCGGCGGAAGGTGAGCGCCAGCCAAGCGACGCAGATCTCCTCGGGATGCAGCACGCATTTATAGCCGAAGGCGCCGCCTACGTCGGGCGCCACGACCCGAATGCGTCCCTCCGGGAGACCCGAGCGTCTCGGCCAGGCCGATGCGGATCATGTGCGGCACTTGCGTCGAGCTGTAGAGCACGTAGCTGATCGGCGCGCTCGTCCCAATAGGCGACCGCCGCCTTGCCCTCGAGCGGCATCATGGCCTGGCGCGCCATGGTGACCTCGCGCTCGACGACGACGGCGGCCTGGCGCGACAGGGCCTCGAAGCCCTTCTCGTATTCGAGGGTGAGGAAGAGATTGTCGTCCCATTCCTCATGCACGCGCAGCGCGCGGTTGGCCCGCGCCTCATGCGCGTCGACGATCGCGGGCAGCTCGTCGATCTCGAGCTCGACCCGCTCCGCGATGTCCTCGGCCGCGGCGCGCGAGGGCGCTATCGCCAGCGCCACCGGCTCGCCCACGAAACGCAGCTTGCCGTGCGCGAGCGGGTAATGGGTCGAGAGCTTGTAGCCCGGCAGGGTCGAGGGCGCCGTGACCGGCTTCACGCCCGCGAGGTCGCCCCAGACGAAGACCGAGCTCTCGAGGCCTGTGGGCTTTACGATGCGGAGGAGGCGCGCATGCGCGACCGGGCTGCGCAGGAAGGCGACCTCGCTTTGACCCGGCAGCACCATGTCGGAGACGAAACTGCCGCGGCCGTGGAGATAGCGCGCGTCCTCCTTGCGCAACAGGCGCGCGCCGATGCCTTGGGCCGTCATGACGTGGGCTCCACCATGGTTTTCCCAGAGGCTAACACGCGGACGGCCGGGCGTCACACCGGATAGACGAGCGAATTGTCGATCAGGAGGGTATCGTAGACGCAGTGGCGCTCGCGCAAGAGCAGTCGTCCGCCCTGGCGGTCGAAACGGTCGAAATAGCGCCCGGCCTGATGGATCGTGGTCTTCTCGTCGACCAGGGTCTGCAGCACGAGATAGTTGGCCTGGGCGGAGACGGCGCCGGCCGCGTCCGCCGCGAGCAGGCGCAGATTGCTCACGTAATGCAGCAGGTAGCGGGGCGCGAACATGGCCGTCTTCTCGATCGAGAGCGCGCGGTCGCGCAGCATGCCCATGCCTTCGCAATAGACGAGCCCGACCGGCAGGTCGGCATCGGCGTTCTCGCGCGCGGTGATGCGATAGAGGGCGTCCTCCGTGAAGAAACCCGGCCAGTCCGCGAGCCGCCCCTCGTCGAGCGCCGCGCAGTATTCGACGTTGAATGCCTCGATCTCGGCGCGCAGCGCCGGTGCAAGCTCGGGCGCGACGATGCCCTTGGAAAAACCCTTGAGCATCGCGGTCAGAGACCCATGACCTCGCGCCAATGGCGATACATGGAGCGGATCGCCGCCTCGGTGATGAGGGTGGTCGAGCTGCCCTCCTCCACCCCGCCCAGCTCGAGCAGGCTTGCCCCGGGCGTGGACTTGCGCACGCCGTCCTGCACGAACTTCATCGCCTCATTGTCCTCGAGCCCGAGGAATCCGGCGGGGCCCATCAGATTGCCCTGGCGCAGGCGATGGCGCGTCATCTCCTCGCTGTCGCCTTCATAGCCGAACATGGTCCAGATCATGGTGAACGCGTTGGGGCCATGGGGCACGATCTGCCGGGTGCCGAGCGTGTTCAGCTCGCGCTGCACGATCATGGTGGGCCAGATCGTCTGCATGGTGACCGACCAGGGCGAGTCGAATTCCTTCACGTAGTCGAGGATGCGGCCGTCGGCGAGCGTGAGCCCCTCCTGGAAGGCCCGCATCTCGCTCTTCGCACCTTGGTCCACGGCGAGGCTCTCCTCGCCCTTGGCCGAGGCCATGGTGCCGTGCCGCCCCTTCGGATCGACGATCATCGCCGATTTGTTGCCGGCGACGAGCAGCCCGAAGCTCACCAGATAGGTGTGCAGCAGGGTCGCGTGATAGGGGTCCTTGAGGTTCTCGTGATACATCTTCCAATTGGCCGGCAAGCTGTTGCGGTAGTAGCCGAGGACCTTCAGCTTGCGGCCGTCGAAGGTGGCGTCGAAATCGGCCAGGATGTCGGGGCCGAGATAATCCTCGAGCGGCTCCATCGCGGGATCGAAGGAGGCGAAGACGACGCCGCCGCGCGTGGCGACCTTGAGCTTGCGCAGGCCATGCTCCTCGAGCTTGAAGCTTGCCGGCATGCCGCCGCGGCGCTTCAGGCCGCGGCGGAAAGGCACGCCGATGAGCGTTCCCGTCAGATCGTAGGTCCATTGGTGATAGGGGCAGATGAACTCGTTCGCCTTGCCGCTGTAGGGACGGCACAACTCGGCGCCGCGATGGGCGCAGCGATTCTCGAAGACATGGATCGAGCCGTCCTGGGCGCGCGCCACCACCACCGGCGTGGGCCCGGCAAAGGAGCGCTTGAACGCGCCGGGCGCGGCGATCTCGGCCTCGAGCGCGACGAAATTCCAGGTCGGCCCCTGGAAGATGCGCTCGACCTCGCGCGCATAGATCTCCTCGCTGGTATAGACCCAGTCGGGGACGCGGGCGAGGCCCTGTTCGGGCCAGACATAGCCGAGTGCCGCCAGCGACCCGTCCTCGGGGAGAGCGTTGCTGCCGCTGACCGTCACCTCGACCTCTCCCTCTGACGGCCCGCGCATCCGGGATCTAGGCCGTCGCCCGCTTGCTCTCCACCTGGGCGGAGAGATAGTTCGCCATATAGCGGGTCGTGATGTCCCGATGCAGGCGCTCGGCCGCGGGATCGTAATCATAGGCTGGCCGCGACTCGAGGTCGAAATGATGGTAATCGTCGACGCCGCGGACCAGCATGGCGCTGTCGCGCGGCCCCACGCGCTTCACGTAAGTGGGGATGTAGCGGATCGAATAGCCGATGCGGCGGCGGCCGGAGTTGTTGGGCCCGGAACCGTGGACGATGCGCGCGTGATGCAGCGACATCTCGCCGGCCTTGAGCACGAAATCGACGAGCTTCGATTTGTCCAGAGGATTGCTCACCGTCTGGCCGCGCCACAGCATGTTGGTGGGCTCGACCTTCTCTTCATGGTCGAGCAGCAGCTTGTGGGTGTCGGGAATGACCTGCATGCAGCCATTCTCGACGTCGCTGTCGCCGAACGCATACCAGGCCGAGACGCCGTCCGGACGATCGAGGTCCCAATAGGCCGAATCCTGGTGAAGCGAGACGAAATCGACGGTGTGGGGCTCCTTGACGAACCATTGCGCATGATAGAGCAGGATGTTGGGTCCGATGACATCCTCGATCGCGTCGAGGATGGCGGGGTGATGGACGAGCTCGTCGAGCCATTTGAGGAAGAGGTGCGATTTGTTGCGCCGCTGGCCTTTGATGGCGCCGCCCTCATGTGCTTCGAAGGCTGCGAATTGCTCGCGGCAGCGCCGCGCTTCCGTGGCACCGAGCACCGGCACCGGGAAAAAATAGCCGTGATCCTTGAAATGCTCGATGGCTTCGACGGACAAGGCCTTGGGCATGAAGCCTCTCCTTTTCTCTACGGTTGACGGACGGGCTCCGGCGACGAAGGCGTCGGCGGACGTTGGAGCGATCTTAACCTGCTTGCCAAATGTAGGAAGGTTTTTGTGCCGTTGCCAACAAGGATTTTCTCAACAGGAATGTTCTGGCAGCGTGCGATACTTGTCCTCAGCGGTCCTGGGTGAACTCGGGAAGCGGCGAGCGGTAGAGCGGCAGCGTCTCGACGCGGGGCTGCCATGTCTTCTCCGCCATGAGCTTCCGCACATGGTCGCAGACCTCCTCCAGGCGAGCGAACCATACGCCGCCCTTCGCTTGCATGTAGGCGATCAGCTCGAGTGCCGCCCTGAGGCGCGCGAGCCGACCCGAGACGAAGGGATGCCACACGCAGATCCAGAGCCCGCCATACTCCCATGCGGCGTCGAATTCGGCGCGGAAGACCTCGATCGCCTTCTGCGGCGCCGAGATCGGCATGGTGTAGCGGAAGTCGCGGTTGTGGACGTAGTGCGGCCAGTCGTCGAGCGTCCAGTCGGTCGGAAATTCTAGCAGCAGATCGCCGCCCTCGCGCAGAGCATAGGGGATGTCGTCCCCCATGAGCGAGGAATCGTAGTCGAAGCCCGCATCGATCAGATAGCGCAGCGAATATTTCGAGAAGGCGAAGCTCGGCGCGCGCCAGCCCCGGGGCGGCTTCCCGACGTGCTTGGTATAGGCGGCGATCGCGCGCTGCAGCCAATAGCGCTCATCCTCCGCCGAAAGCTCGTTGGAGCGCTCATGCAGGTAGCCGTGCAGCGCGATCTCGTTGCCGTTCTTCAACAGGAGATCGATCTCCGCGGGATATTTCTCGATGCACCAGCCCGGAACGAAGAAGGTCTGGCGCATGTCGAGCCGCGCGAGCTGTGCCGCGATCCGGGGGATGGCGATGAGCGGGTCGTAGCGGACGTAGGATTGGGTCGCTATCAGGTTATCCGCCGTCTCGCGATTGTACCAGTTGAGGCCGCTATCGGCGTCCATGTCCCAGGTGACGGCGACGGCGCAGCGCGCTCCGTTGGGCCAAGGTATCGTATTTGCAATCATCGGCCGGCTCCCGTTTCTTGCCGTCATGCCCCACGCCCGCGGATCAGTTGACGATGAGCTCGCGCGGCGCATGGGTGACGAGCTCGCAGGCGCGCTCCGTGACGATCGCCGTCTCTCCCAGCGACATCGCCAGCCCGGTAGCGCTGTCGAGCAGGACCATGTGGAGAAAAAACACCATGTTGGGGGCGAGGATTTCGCTGTTGCCCTCATAGACCATCGGCCAGTCCATCCAGGTCGGAGGGTAGGTCGCGCCCATCGTGTAGCCGCAGGCCTTGAGGAAATGCTCGCCGTATCCGGATTTCGTCAGAACCCTGGCATGGGCATCAAAGAGCGCGCCGACGCTGTTCCCCGGCCTAAGCGCCTCCTCGCAGGCGGCGAGCGCCTCGGCGCAGGCCTCGAACATGTCGCGATGGCGGGGATCGGGCCGTCCCGTCAGCATCACCGTCATCAGCGCGGCATGGTAATGGCGGTAGGAGGCGGCAAACTCGAACTGGACCTGGTCGTTCGCGCCGACCGTGCCGTGGCCGGTATGATAGCGCACCATCAGCGCCTCGCTCCCCGCTCCCATGGGCCAGCGGCTCGCGGAGGGGTCGCCATCGCCGCTCATGACGACGTTCATCATTTCTCCGTAGACGCGTCCGAGTGCTGCCCCCGGCCTCGTCATCCGCGCCGCCACGCCCAGAGCCTCGTCGGCGAGCCTGCCCGCGGCGCGGAAATAGTCGAGCTCCACCGGGCTCTTCACGAGCCGCTCGAGCCTGACGATGTCCGAGGCGTCCACCAGGGTGCAGAACCCCGCGAACGTGCTGTCGACGAGCCTGCCGCGCTGGGCCGTGAAGCCATAGGCGTGATACTCGACGCCGATGCGCCCGCCTCTGCAGCCGAACTCTTCGAGCATGTCGCGGAGATCCTCGGCTGGGTTTGCGTTCTCCCGGTCGGCCCAGATGCGGATGTCCTCGATCACCGAGGTCAGCCGCGACTGGCGTTGATCGGCTGAGCGGGTGAGCAGCGCAAGACGGCCATCCGCGCCGAAATACAGCCCCTGAAACATGCTGTAACCGCTGGTGTCGTAGCCGGTCAGATAGTACATGCTTTCTTGGCGAAAGATCAGGAGGCCGTGAAGGCCGGCCTCGGCCACGCGCGCGCGGACCCGCTTCTGTCGGCCCTCGTACTCCGCTTTCGAGAAATGCAGCGCCATTTCCTACGCTCCTCCTTGCCGGATTCGTGCGTCAGGATGCGACCTTGCGCGACGGCGTGACGCCAAGAGCGGCCTCCACGGCGGCGGATTGGAAATTGGCGGAGCGAGAGGGATTCGAACCCTCGATACGGGTTAACCCCGTATGGCGGTTTAGCAAACCGCTGGTATCAGCCACTCACCCATCGCTCCAGGCCGGATCGTCGACTGGTCGGCGTTCGAAAATTGCCCCGTGGCCCTTTGGACAGGGCTCCGGGGGCAGTCTTTTAGCGCTTCTCGCATGCCCGCGTCTACCCGCTGCGCGGCTCGGCCAGGGATGGTCGCGGTCGCGGCCCGATGGTATTATCGGCGCATTGAGCCGTCGCTGCATCCTTTCCCTTTTACCCGAGGGGGCCATGGACATGCGTCATCTCACCCACCGTATGATATTCGCCCTGCTTCTCGTCGCCGGCTACGCGCTCGCGATCGCGGCAGCCGTACCCGCCCGCGCCGAATCGGACGCCGCGGCGCTTGTCGCCCAAGCGCGAATCACCTTCGAGAGCATGATCAACGACCCCAATTTTAGCGCGCTGCGCGCGCAGGTCAGGCAGGCCAGGGCCGTGCTCATCATCCCCAGCCAGCTCAAGGCCGCCTTCCTCTTCGGCGCGCAGGGCGGCACCGGGGTGCTGGTCGCCAAGGACGCGAAAGGCGCCTGGGGCTACCCGGCCTTCTTCGTCATCGGCACGGGCAGCGTCGGCTTGCAGATCGGCGTCCAGAATTCGGAGGCGGTGCTGGCGATCATGAGCGAGCGCGGACTTCGAGGCGATCGTCGACAACAAGGTCAAGCTCGGCGTCGATCTGAGCGCCGCGGTCGGGCCGGCCGGCCAAGGCGTGCAAGGCGACACCACGACGGCGGCGGGGGCCGACGTGGTGACCTTCGCGCGCAACCAGGGCCTCTTCCTCGGCGCCTCGCTCGACGGCGCGGTGATCGCCAAGCGCGACGACTTCGACAGCGAGCTCTACGGACCCAACGCCACGTCGCGCGGCATCATCTTCGAGCATCGCTTCGCCAACCCCGCGGCCGACAAGCTGCGCGAGGCGCTGCAGCTCCTGCGATAGGCCGCGCGCCGCGCCGTAAGAACGGCACGAGGGCGACCAAGCTCGGCATCAGCCAGGCCGCCTTTGCGCGGCACGGTGCCGGCTTTATGTTCCGCCGGCGCGCGCCCTCGACCGTCAACGCGACGTCGCCGGACCCGCCTGCGGTCCAATTGGTCCCTTGCCTTGGGCTCGCCTCCCCTGGTCGTCGTTAAGAGCGTCGGGACCAATTCACTCAATTTTAATCAATTTTCGGCCAAACTGTAGCAGTCGAACAAGCTTATGCGGAAAACAGGGGTTGTCCATGTCCCTTCCCAAACGTTGCGTCGATATGCTGCTCGACCTGGTCGACAACAAGCTCACCTCGATACAGGTCATCGATCGCGAGGATGCCCGCGAGATCGTGGTGCTGGAGCAATGCAAGCGCGAGCTCCAGACGATGGCCGACGCGGGCCGCCGCGCGGGCGGCGTCATGCCCTTCACGGCCACGAGCCGGGTTCAGCCGGAGGCGCATCGCCTCACGGCCTGAGGACTGCCTCGCGCGAGGCGGTTCCATCGCGGGGCGGCTTAGTCGCCTGCACGCCGCCTTGGGCGGCGCGCGTCAAGCTGTCATAATGGCGTCCCTAGCGGAGCGCGGGCTCGCCGTCGCGATCCTGCCGGTCCTCCGCGCCGACCGATCGAAGGGAGCCGCCGCTCATGGCCGCCTATGTCATCGCGCATGTCGAGATCACCGATCCGGACGGCTATGCCCGCTACGGCGCCCAGGTGCTCGCCACCATCGAGAAATATGGCGGCCGGTTCATCGTGCGCGGCGGCGCCTATGAGGTGGTGGAAGGCGAATTCCCCAAGCGCCGGCTGATCCTGCTCGAGTTCCCCGACCTCGCCGCGGCGCGGCGCTGGTACCGCTCGCCCGAATATTCGCCGCTGATCCCCGAGCGGCAGAGATCGACCAACAGCACCGTGCTTATCGTCGAAGGCGTCTAAGCTTGGAGTGGCATTCGATGAGGTGGAATCACCGCTCTTTCCGTCATTGCCGGGCTTGTCCCGGCAATCCATGGACCCTCGGGTCAAGCCCGAGGGTGACGGTTGGGGGACCGGTTCCACCTCGATGGAAAACGTCCTACCGTCTCTGATATTGCGTCGCGCCGAAGAGGACCTCCCTGGCCTTGGCGTCCTGCGTGATGTCGCGGCGGATGTCGGAGAGCACCTTGATGCCGCGCTGCACGGCGGGACGCGCGTCGATCGCCTCGAACCAGCGCTTCACGTTGGGGAAGGCCGCAAGCTCATGGCCCTGGTTCTTGATCGAGCGCGTCCAAGGCCAGGTCGCGATGTCGGCGATGGTGTAATCGGCGCCGGCAAGATAGGGCACCTCGCCCAGCCGGCGGTCCATCACGCCGTAAAGCCGGCCGGCCTCGTTGGTGTAGCGCTTGATCGCGTACTCGATCTTCTCGGGCGCGTAATTGCGGAAATGATGGGCCTGGCCGAACATGGGGCCGATGCCGCCCATCTGGAACATGAGCCACTCGAAGGTGGCATAGCGCCCGCGCGGCTCGCGCGGCAGAAACTTGCCCGTCTTCTCGGCGAGATAGATCAGGATGGCGCCGGATTCGAATAGCGAGATCGGCTTGCCGTCCGGCCCGTCGGAATCGGTGATGGCGGGAATCCGGTTGTTCGGGCTGATCTTGAGGAAGGCGGGCTGGAACTGGTCGCCCTTGCCGATATCGACGGCGTGCACCTTGTAGGGCAGGCCGCATTCCTCGAGCATGATGTGGATCTTGTGCCCGTTGGGCGTCGCCCAGGTGTAGACATCGATCATTTCCGCCTTCTCCTCGGCCTTTGGGGACATTGCCTTTGAGATCGTCGCGCGCGCGCCTTTGACAAGGGCGCCGCGTCCTTTACCCGTCGAGCCGCTTCTTCAGCAGCTCGTTGACCATCTTGGGATTGGCCTTGCCGCCGGTCGCCTTCATCACCTGGCCGACGAGCCAGCCGACCACGCCCTGCTTGCCGCCGCGATATTGCTCGACCTGGCCCGGATTGTCGGCGATCACCTTGGCGATGGCGGCCTCGATGGCGCCCGTATCGCTGATCTGCGTCAGGCCCTTGGCGGCGACGATCTCGGCCGCGGACTTGCCGCTCTCGAACATCGCGTCGAACACCTCCTTCGCCGTGCGGCCCGAGATGGTGCCGTCCGCCAGGAGATCGATGAGACCGCCCAGCGCGTCGGCCGAGACGGGCGAGTTCGCGATCTCCTTGCCGGCCTTGTTGAGCCGGCCGAACAGCTCGGAGATCACCCAATTGGCGGCGAGCTTGCCGTCGCGCTTCTTGCCGTCCGGCCGCGTCAGCACCGCCTCGAAATAATCGGCGCTCGCGCGCTCGGCCACCAGCACGCTCGCGTCATAGGGCGTTACGCCATGCTCGGCCGCGAAGCGCGCGCGCTTGGCGTCGGGCAGCTCGGGCAGGCTCTGGCGGATCGCCTCGATCCAATCCGCCTCGAGCTCGAGGGGCAAGCAGGTCCGGATCGGGGAAATAGCGGTAGTCATGCGCCTCCTCCTTGGAGCGCATCTCGCGCGTGACGCCGCGCTTCGAATCGAAGAGGCGCGTCTGCTGCGCGATCGCCCCGCCCTCCTCGATGATGCCGATCTGCCGCCGCGCCTCGTATTCGATGGCCTGCTGCACGAAGCGCACCGAATTGACGTTCTTGATCTCGCAGCGCGTGCCGAGCGGATCGCCCGGCCGGCGCACCGAGACGTTCACGTCGGCGCGCATCGAGCCCTCCTCCATATTGCCGTCGCAAGTCTCGAGATAGCGCAGGATCGAGCGCAGCTTGCGCAAGTACGCGCCCGCCTCCTCCGAGGAGCGCATATCGGGCTTGGAGACGATCTCCATCAGCGCCACGCCCGCGCGGTTGAGATCGACGAAGGTGCGCCGCGGGTCCTGGTCATGCAGGCTCTTGCCCGCGTCCTGCTCGAGATGGAGGCGCTCGATGCCGACTTCGCGCACCGAGCCGTCGGCGAGATCGATGGTGATGCTGCCCTCGCCCACGATGGGCTGCTTATATTGCGAGATCTGATAGCCCGCCGGCAGATCGGCGTAGAAGTAGTTCTTGCGGTCGAACACCGAGACGCGATTGATGCGCGCGTTGAGGCCGAGGCCGGTGCGCACCGCCTGGGCGATGCAGCGCTCGTTGATCACCGGCAGCATCCCCGGCATGGCCGCGTCGACGAAGGAGACCTGGCTGTTGGGCTCGGCGCCGAATTCGGTGGAGGCGCCCGAGAACAGCTTGGATTTGGAGATCACCTGGGCGTGGACCTCCAAGCCGATCACGGTCTCCCATTCGCCCGTCTTCCCCTCGATCAAGGCCATGGTTACGCCCTGCCTGCGATGAAGGCGGGCTCGGCCGCGAAGCCGGCCGACGCCTCGAGCGCCGCCGCCGCGCGCAGCACCGTCTCCTCCTCGAAGGCGCGGCCCAAAACCTGCAACCCGAGCGGCAGCCCTTCCTCCGAGAGGCCGGCCGGCACCGAGATGCCGGGAAGCCCCGCGAGATTGCCCGTCACGGTGAAGACGTCGTTGAGATACATCGCGATGGGATCGTCCATCTTCTCGCCCACGGCGAAGGCGGCCGAAGGCGTGGAAGGCGTGAGGATGACGTCGACCTCGCGGAAGGCGTCGGTGAAGTCCTTGAGGATGAGGGCGCGCACCCTCTGGGCCTTCAGATAATAGGCGTCGTAATAGCCGGCGGAGAGCACGTAGGTGCCGATCATCACGCGCCGCCGCACCTCGCGCCCGAAGCCGGCCGCCCGCGTGTTCTCGTACATCTCGGTGAGGTCGTCGCCCGGCACCCTGAGCCCGTAGCGCACGCCGTCATAGCGCGCGAGATTCGAGGAGGCCTCGGCCGGCGCGATGACGTAGTAGGCGGGGAGCGCGTATTTGGTGTGCGGCAGGCTGATCTCGACCGGCTCGGCGCCGGCCTCTTTCAGCCAGCCGAGCCCTTCCTCCCAGAGCCGCGATATCGCCGGCGGCATGCCGTCGACGCGATATTCGCGCGGCACGCCCACCTTGAGGCCCTTGATCGAGCCGCCGACCGCGCGCTCGTAGTCCGGCACCGGAAGATCGATCGAGGTCGAATCCTTGGGATCATGGCCGGCCATGGCGCCGAGCATGATGGCGGCGTCGCGCACCGTGCGCGTCATCGGGCCCGCCTGGTCGAGCGAGGAAGCGAAGGCGACGATGCCCCAGCGCGAGCAGCGCCCGTAGGTCGGCTTGAGCCCCACGATGCCGCAGAAGGCGGCGGGCTGGCGGATCGAGCCGCCCGTGTCGGTTCCGGTGGCGCCCAAGGCCGCGCGGGCCGCGACCGCCGTCGCCGAGCCGCCCGAGCTGCCGCCCGGCACGAGGGCGCGGTTGTCGCCGCGCCGCCGCCAGGGGCTCTCCACGGGCCCGTAGAAGCTCGTCATGTTCGACGAGCCCATGGCGAACTCGTCGAGATTGGTCTTGCCCAGCATCACCGCGCCGGCGCGCCAGAGATTGGCCGTCACCGTCGATTCATAGGGCGGACGGAAATTGTCCAGGATATGGGAGGCCGCCGTGGTGAGCGTGCCCTCCGTGCAGAAGAGGTCCTTGATCGCGATCGGCAGACCCTCGAGAGCGCCCCCTTGGCCGCGCGCGAGCCGCCCGTCGGAGGCCTTCGCCATGGCGAGCGCGCGCTCCGGCGTCTCGCTGATGAAGGCGTTGAGCGGCCGCAAGGCCTCGACGGCGCGGATGTGGGCCTCCGCCAGCTCCTCGGCCGAGAAGTCGCGCGCGCGCAAGCCCTCGCGCGCCGCCGCGAGCGTGAGCGCGGTCAAGCCGTCGGCGCTCATTCAACCACCTTGGGCACGGCGAAGAAGCCCTGCATGCCCTCCGGCGCGTTGGCGAGCACCTTCGCGGCCTGGCCGCCCTCGGTCACCACGTCGCGCCGCCAGGGCAGCTTGGCGTCGACCGTGCTGGCGAGCGGCGCCACGGCGCTCGTATCGACCTCGTCGAGCTGCTCGACCCAGTCGAGCAGCTGGCTCAGCTCGCGCGCGAGCGGGGCGAGCTCCTCCTCCTTCACCTTGATGCGTGCCAGGCGCGCGATCTTGCGTACCGTGGCCTCGTCGACGGACATGCGCGGCTTCCGGAAATGGTTGGAAAGGCAAGAGCCCAAAGCCCCGCCCGTTGCCGCCCGACCCTAGCATCCGCGCGGCGGCGGCTCAACAGGAAGACCCCCTCACCCGCCCGCCGCCAGACGGCGGCGCGCTGCCCTCTCCACCACTCTGTGGGGAGAGGCGATACGCTACCCTCAAGCCGCCAGCGCCGCGCCGTCGCCGGCGAGAAGGAGCTGGGGCAGCTGGCTTAAGCGCCAGCCGCCGCCCGGCTTGGGGTCGAAGAGCCAGACGAGATCGAAGCGATCGCCTGGCCATTTCTGCGGGCAGCTCGTCTCGTCGCCGAGGATCAGGTGGGCGATGGCGGGGATCTCCTCATGCTGCCAGCAGATCAGCACGACGCCGTCGCGCTTGACCGCATCCGCGACCAGCCGATCCTCGCTGCCGCGTTGATGGTCGAACATCGCCGTGACGGGGCGCTTCGCGGCCTTGAGCTTCTCGATGAGCGGCGTCACCGTCTGTTGCGGCCGCGCGCTCTTGCTGTGTTGGGCGACCGCGGTAGCGAAGACGATGTCGGGCGCGGGAAGCGCCGCACCGGCCGCGCCGAAAAATACCGCGAGCGCTCCTGCCCTTTGCCAACCTCTCGGGGTCAGCGATTCGGGATCATGGTTGCCCAACTCGAGGACGCCGAGCGTGCTCGCGTCCGGCTTCTCGGCATGGCGGATGATCATGATCTTTTGCGGCATGGGTTGCTCCGCATGCGGGAGGCCGCAATTTTACCGCAAGCACGCCGCATCGCCGCAACAATAAACCGTCACGGCCGGCCTCCGTGCCGGCCGTCCACGTCATCCATTCAGGCAAGAAAGACAAGGATGCCCGGCACAAGGCCGGGCATGACGGACGAGACTTGCAAAGGGCCGCCGCCCCGCGCCTTGCCGCCGCCCTGCCCGCCGGGCTATGAGGCGGCCATGGCCGATCCGGTGCCCGAGCCCCTTGCCTCGATCGCGGCCCTCAAGGCGCTGCTCGCGCCGGGCCGGCGCCTCCTCGGCCTCGATGTCGGCAGCAAGACGATCGGGCTGGCGCTCTCCGACACCACTTTGACCGTGGCGTCGCCCTTCGCGACCCTCCGCAGGGCCAAGTTCGCGGCCGACGCGGCACGCCTTGCCGAGATCGCGGCCGAGCAAGGCGTCGGCGGCTTCGTGATCGGCCTGCCCATCACCATGGAGGGCGGCGAGGGCCCGCGCTGCCAGTCGGTGCGGCAATTCGCGCGCAACCTAGCGGCGCGCATCGATCTGCCGCTCGCCTTCTGGGACGAGCGGCTCTCGACCGCGGCCGTCACGCGCGCCCTTCTCGATGCCGACATGTCGCGCAAGCGTCGGGCCGAGACGGTCGACAAGCTCGCCGCCGCCTATATCCTCCAGGGCGCGCTCGACGCTGCCGGCTCTCGGGTCGGCGCGTCGCGGGTCGGCGCAGGCATTAAGGAACCGTAAAGGATGGGCCTGGCGCCCGATTTGCTGTTGCCCCTTCCCGGCGGCTTGCCGTATAAGCGAAATCATGCGGAGAGCCACGCGCCGATGAGGACCGGATCACGCAAGCGTCGCCGACGACGCCCGCGCCTGATCATGGCGCGGGGATGAATTGATGGGCCCTGACGGTGACGCAGTATATCCGGGGCCGGCGGTCGAGCATTCGCCCCGCGCGGCTCGCCGATATTCCGGCGCTCGTCCGCCTCGAGAACGCGACCTTCGAGAGCGACCGTCTCAGCCCCCGCAGCTTCCGCCATATACTCACCCGCGCCAACGCCGCGACCCTCCTCGAGGAGGAGAAGGGCGAGCCGCGCGGCTATGCGCTTCTGCTCTTCAATCGCCGCGGCCGGCTCGCGCGCCTCTATTCCTTCGCGGTCCACGAGATTCATCGCGGCAAGGGCATCGCGAAAGCGCTGCTCGCCGAGTCGGAGCGCTGCGCCCGCACCCATGGCTGCGACCGACTCCGGCTCGAGGTGCGCAAGGACAATGCGGAGGCCCAGCGTCTCTACGGGCGGGCAGGCTACCGCGTCATCGGCAGCCGGCCGCGCTATTACGAGGACGGAATGGCCGCGGTGCGCATGGAGAAGCCCCTTTTTTGACTCTTGCGGCGCCCGCATGCCGCGACGACAAATTCGCCCGTGACAAGGAACATATTGGATGGTAGTACGCAATTCGATGGACCCTGCCTCTATGGTCTTCGAGAGACTCAAGCCGGCATGACCATGCCGCGCGCGCAGCCCAAAGGCATCGAGGCTCGCCTCAAGGCCAGGCAACGGCCCGGGCGGAAGCAACAAAAGGCGGCTCTGGTGATCCGCAGGAAAAAGATCGACGGATGACGGCTCACATCATCGTCGTCGACCGTCGCGCTGACTTCAAGCTCAACGATCCGGGGCACCCCGTGGTGACCGCGCGGGAATATCTGACCCGCTCGGACGCCTTCATGTCGCGCTTCCCGCGTCTCATCAACCTCTGCCGCGACTACGACTATATGAGCCTCGGCTATTACTGCTCGCTGCTGGGCGAGGCGCGCGGCGAGCGGGTCATCCCCTCGGTCGAGACCATCCTCGCCCTCTCCAAGAAATCGATCTACGGGCTCGAGCTGCCCGAGCTCGACGAGCTGCTGCAGAAGGTGGCGCGGAAATATCCCGAGCTGGCCGACGACTCGATAGCGCTCCATGTCTTCTTCGGCTTCACCGACGACGAGCGCTTCCAGGATCTGGCGCACCAGATCTTCGATCTCTTCCGCTGCCCGCTTTTGCGCGTCGAGATCGAGACCGACGGGACCTGGCGCGTCTCCTCGATCAGGCCCGTGCCGATCAACGAACTCAAGCCCGAGCAGGAGGAGCTCTTCAACAGCGCCCTCCAGGCCTATACGCGCATCTCCTGGCGCCCGCCCAAGACCAAGACGCCGCCGCGCTTCTACATGGCCATCCTGCATAACCCGCAGGAGCGCCTGCCGCCCTCCTCCACCCGCACCTTGCAGAAATTCGTCCGCGTGGGCGAGCAGATGGGGCTCGATGTCGAGCTCATCGAGAAGAAGGACTATCACCGGCTCGGCGAATACGACGCCCTCTTCATCCGCGAGACGACGGCACTCGACCATCACACCTACCGCTTCGCCAAAAAGGCGGAATACGAGGACATGGTGGTGATCGACGATCCGAGCTCGATCCTGCGCTGCACCAACAAGGTCTATCTCGCCGAGCTCATGCGGGCGAATTGCGTGCCGACGCCGCGCACGGTGATTTTCGACAAGAGCCGCCTCGACGAGAGCGCGCTCGAGCTGGATTACCCGCTCGTGCTCAAGATCCCGGACGGCTCCTTCTCGCGCGGCGTCCACAAGATCACCAACAAGCGCGAGCTGCGCGAGGTGGGCGGCGAGCTGTTCCGCCGCTCCCAGCTCATCATCGGCCAGGAGTTCGTCTATACCCAATTCGACTGGCGCATCGGCATATTGAACCGCAAGCCGATCTATGCCTGCCAATATCTGATGTGGCGCAACCATTGGCAGGTGGTGAAATACAGCGCGAGCGGCCGCTCCTCCGAAGGCAGCTTCAAGACCCTGCCGATCGAGGAGGCGCCGCGCGCCGTGGTCGACACCGCGGTCAAGGCAGCGCGCCTCATCGGCGACGGGCTCTACGGGGTGGACATCAAGGAGACCGAGCGCGGGCCCGCTCGTCATCGAGATCAACGACAATCCGAGCATCGATTTGGGCGTCGAGGATGCCGTGCTCAAGGACGAGCTCTACCGCGTCATCCTCGCCGACTTCATCCGCCGCCTCGAGACGCGTCTCGAGCCGAGCCGCCAGCCTGCGGGCGTGGCCGGCAACGGCAACGGCGCGAGCCACGCGAACGGCAACGGACAGCGGCCAGGGCAACGGACGCGGCGGCGGCAATGCGTTGCCCGCTCCCGAGACCGAGTCGGAGCCGCTCCAGGCGCCGCAAGCCGTAGGGCGACTGGTTTCCCTCGCCGACCGCCGCAAGGCGTAGAGCATTTTCGCCTCGGGTGTGGAACGCGGATCCCCTCACCCTTCCCTCTCCCTCGATTCGGGTGAGAGGGTTGGCGAGGCCCATTAGCCGGTACGGCGAGAGCCTAATGGGCCGAGCCCTGCCCGGAGCTGGGTGAGGGGGACCCCACCGCCATGATCAAGAACTTCAGCGACCATGCCGCGAACGAGCGGACCTTCCTCGCCTGGGTGCGCACGGCGATCGCGGTGATGGCCTTCGGCTTCGTGATCGAGAGAATTCGACCTGTTCCTGGAGCTCGCGGCACCCTCGCTGGCCGGCCGCGCGCTCTCGGTTCCCGGGCAGCGCTTCGGCAATTACGCGGGCCTGGCGCTGATCATCCTCGGCATCGGCATGGTCGCCGTCGCCGCCTTTCGCTTCCTGATCACGGCAAAAGCGATCGACAGCAGGGAGCTTCGCCCCGGCACCGGCTCGCGCGTCGATCTGGCGCTGGCCGCCCTTCTGGTCCTGCTGGGCGGCTCGCTCTTCGTCTATCTCTCGCACGCCCTCATAGCGAAGCCCTGATTCATTTATTTGGCGCTTCCTCTCCTTGCCGTCGCGCCGCGCGACCTTCTATAGTGCGCCTTTAATGACCGCCGCCGCTGCCCCCCTTCTCCGCTTCCCCCATCGCCATCTGCTCGGCATCCAGGGCCTTTCGGCCGCGGAGATCACCCTGCTGCTCGATCTGGCCGAATCCTACGTGGCGCAGAACCGCCAGCTCGACAAGAAAAGCGCGGGGCTCCGCGGCCGCACCGTGATCAACCTCTTCTTCGAGAACTCGACGCGCACGCGCACCTCCTTCGAGCTGGCGGGGAAGCGCCTGGGCGGCGACGTCATCAACATGCAGGCCTCGACCAGCAGCATCAAGAAGGGCGAGACCCTGATCGACACGGCCATGACCCTCAACGCCATGCGGCCCGACGTGCTGGTGGTGCGCCACGGCGATTCGGGCGCCGTGCAGCTCCTCGCCGAGAAGGTCGAATGCGCCGTGATCAATGCCGGCGACGGCAGCCACGAGCATCCCACCCAGGCGCTCCTCGACGCCCTCACCATCCGCCGGCGCAAGGGGCGCATCGCGGGCCTCCTCGTCGCCATCTGCGGCGACATCCTGCATAGCCGGGTCGCGCGCTCCAACATAGCGCTCCTCAACACCATGGGCGCCCATGTGCGCGTCGTGGCGCCGCCGACGCTCCTGCCGCTCGCGGTGGAGGAGCTCGGCGTGGAGGTGCATACCGACATGCGGAAGGGCCTCAAGGGCGTCGACGTGGTGATGATGCTGCGGCTGCAGACCGAGCGCATGCACGGCTCCTTCGTGCCCTCGATCCGCGAATATTTCCACTTCTTCGGCCTCGACTACGCCAAGCTCGAGGTGGCGAAGGACGACGCCATGATCATGCATCCCGGACCGATGAACCGCGGCGTCGAGATCGACAGCGAGGTGGCCGACGATATCGGGCGCAGCGCCATTCACGAGCAGGTCGAGATGGGCGTGGCCGTGCGCATGGCGGTGCTCGACCTTTTGATGCGCGGGGGCGCGTCCAACGAGGGCGACGGGAGCGCGCGGTGAGCATTCCGCTCGAGCAGCAGCCGGGCCGCGTCGCCTATCTCAACGCGCGGCTGCTCGACCCGGCGAGCGGCCTCGACGAGCCGGGCGCGCTGCTGACCGAGGGCGAGGCGATCGCCGATTTCGGCCCGCGTCTTTTCGCCGACGGCCTGCCGGCGGGCATCCAGCCGGTCGATTGCCAGGGCGCCTGCCTCGCTCCCGGCCTGGTCGACATGCGCGTGCAGCTCCGCGAGCCGGGCGAGGAGCATAAGGAGACCATCGCCACCGGCAGCCGCGCGGCCGCGGCGGGCGGCGTCGCCTCGATGGTGTGCCTGCCCAACACCGATCCGGTCATCGACGACGTGTCGGGCGTCGAGTTCATCGCGCGGCGCGCGCGCGAGGTGAAGCTGGTCAAGATCTACTGTCACGCGGCGGTGACGCAGCGGCTCGAGGGCGAGCAGCTCGCCGAGATCGGTCTGCTCAAGGAAGCCGGCGCGCTTGCCTTCACCGACGGGCTGCGTGCCGTGGCCAACCCGCTCGTCATGCGCCGCGCGCTCGCTTACGCGCGCACCGTCGACGCGCTCATCATCCAGCATCCCGAGGAGCCCGCGCTCGCCGCCGGCGGCGCGATGAACGAGGGGCTGATCGCCACCCGGCTCGGGCTTGCCGGCATCCCCAAGGCGGCCGAGATCATCATCATCGAGCGCGACCTGCGGCTCGTCGAGCTCACCCATGGCCGCTACCATGCGAGCCATGTCTCGACGGCGGAATCGGTCGCGGCGATCCGCCAGGCCAAGGCGCGCGGCCTGCGCGTGAGCTGCGACACGGCGCCGCCCTATTTCACCCTCGACGAGCGGGCGGTGGGCGAATATCGCACCTTCGCCAAGCTCTCGCCCCCCTTGCGCGCCGCCGCCGACCGCGAGGCCATCGTCGCGGGCATCGCCGACGGCACCATCGACGCGATCGCGTCCGACCATTCGCCCCATGACCAGGACAGCAAGCGCCTGCCCTTCGCCCAAGCCGCAAGCGGCATCATCGGGCTCGAGACCCTGCTGCCGCTCTCGCTCGCGCTCGTCCATGAGGGGTGGGCGGCGCTGCTGCCGACGCTGGCGGCGCTGACCTACAGGCCGGCGGAGCTCTTGGGCCTCGCGGCGGGCCGCCTGCGGCGCGGTGCGCCGGCCGATCTGGTGATCTTCGATCCCGCGCGCCGCTGGACGATCGAGGAGGGCAAGTTCCGCAGCAAGTCCAAGAACTCGCCCTTCGCCGGGCGCGAGGTGCAAGGCAAGGTGCTGCGCACGATCGTCGACGGCCGTCCCGTCTTCATCGCGCCGGATTAGACGGTGCGCGGGGGCGACGTCATTTGCTCAGGCCGGATAGTCCCGCCGCCAGGAAGGCGGCGAGCACGAAGCCCATGATATTGTGAAAGTGAAAGTAATAATCTTGCCAGCCGTGCGGCTTATAGGTCTGCATCTGCCCGCGTAGCCGAATGATCGGCAGCAGCATCTCGAAGCTGTACAAGAAGATCGGACCCCAAGCCGCCAACCGGCCGAGGCCCTCCTCCCGCACCGCGGGTCTCGAGGCTTGGACCGCGGCGCCGACCACGACGAGGAAAATGGCCCAAAACAGCGCACGCCATAAATGATAGCCGTAGCCGATGAATATCTTGAGGGCCCCCAATGCCAGCCACCGCACGTCGGAGGACAGCGCGCGCTCCTTCTCCCTGCCGTAGTAAAGAATCTGGTCGGCTTCCGCCGGCTGCCCGCCCGCGCGCATCACGGCGGCCGCCTGCTCGTATGGCTGCGGTGAATATACCGACTGCTTGTCGAGCCAATTTCTGAATGCCACGTCGAGCTGCTGGCATTGCGGGCCGCCATACCATCGACCCGCGAGCCAGGCGATATGCTTGTCGTGCCATTTCTGGACGGCCCTCCAGCGTCTCATGGGCCATGAATTGTTTCCCAGCTGCTCGATGCCGTCCAGGCTGCGATAGGTGAATCCGGCAAGGTCCGCGGGCGGCCAGAAATCCAACAAGACCCGACAGCCTTGGTAGGGATCGGAAACGGTGATGATGTCCGCCTTCGCATTCCGCAAATAGAGGGTCGGGCTGGGGTTGTTCTTGCTCGGAATCCAATCGTTCTTGAAATCGGAACCGAGCTGCAATTTGTCGGCGATCTGCATCCCTTCCAGGATCGCGTCGTCATGGAAAATCCCGCCGGCCAGCATGACGCTTCGGCCGACCCGGCTGAACGCAAGATCGACCTTGCCCATGAATTCGGCGCCGCCGCCCATCACCAGGTCTTCGCCGACTTCGGTTTCCTCAATATCGAGTTCCTTCTTCACCCGCGCGCCTCTCAGGACGAGCAGGCCGCGTATATGCGCGTCGTTGATGTCGATTCCGTCGAACTCGGGCCTGTCTTGGGTGTAGGGGTCTTGATCCATGTACAGGTCGCCATCGACCTGAAGCCGCTCCATCGTCAAGGGCTTGTCCAATTTCGCCCCGGACAAATAGAGCGAGCCTCTAACGTGGGCGCCTATCAGGTCGATTTGTCCGAACGCCGGCTTTTGCGCGGGATCGACCGTGGTCTTATGGTCGGGATTGTCCTCATCCATGAAGAGGCTTCCGTCGACCTGGAGCCTGTCCAGCCCGAGATTGCCGGCGATCCGCGCGCCTTTCATGGTGAGCGCTTCCTGCACGTGAGCGCCCGTCGCGTCCATGTCGTCGAATCGCGCCCCGTCCATCAACAAGCTGCCGGCGACCTGGATCTCGGCGATGGCGAGCGCGGTAGGGGTAGGCTTTTCGTCGCGCGTATCCGCATCGGGCTTCTCGGCGGCATTGGCCCCGCTGAGGGAGAGTTGCCCGCCCACATGGGCGCCGCTCAAACCAACCTTGGTGAATTCGGCCTTATCGCCGGCATCGCTCATGCTCAAATTGCCATCGACCTGAAGCCGGTCCATCGTCAAGGTCGTGACTTTCGACCCGGTCATGTAGAGCGAGCCCTTTATATGTGCGCCTATCAGACTGATTCCTTTGAATACGGGCTTACGCTCGGGATCGCCGGCGTCCATGAAGAGACTTCCGTCGACCCGAAGCCTGTCCATCTGTAGATCGCCGGCAACCTGCGAACCTCGCAGCATGAGCGCTCCTTGGACATGGGCGCCTGTCGCCTGCACGTCGCCGAAGGCGCCATCGAGCATCATCAAGCTGCCGGCGACCTGGACTTCGTTCAGGTCGAGCATGGCGAGCTTCGCCTGCTTGTCGGGCGCGCCGGGCTCTTGCGGCTCGACGAGCTTGAATTTCGAGCCGCTGAGCCACAGCCCGGCGACTTGCGCGTCGCGCATATAGAGCCCCACAAGCTCGGATTTTTGGATCGAGACATCCTCGTCGGTCTTGAGCTGGACCATGTTGAGCTCGCCGCCGAGCTTCGAGCCGTCGAAGGTGATCCGCCGCGTCGAGCGCAGCCCGCCGAGGTCGGCGCCCTCCTCGAGCAGGCTTCTGTCCAGCCAAAGATCGTGGCGAAGCTCCGCGTTTTCGAGATCGACGCGCTCCGTGAAGCGGGCGCCGGTGATGCGCACGCCCATGCGCGTCAGCGCTTGGCGATATTTGCCATCGAGGAGAACCGTCTCGAGAAAGCGGGAAGTCAGGATGCGGCTTTCCGGCAATGGCTGCGTCCTGGGATCCAGGTCGCCGCCATAATCCGGCTCTTCGTTGAAATTGGCTTCCCTGCCGCGGCAGACTCGATCCCACACGAAATGCTCCTGCGGCGTCCATTTCCCTTCGAGCAGGACGGCGCATTTGTCGTCGGCGGGTATCGGTCGCGCATGCTCCTCGGCCCGCGCGGCGGCCGCACCGAGAAGCGCCATGACGAGGATGACAGCACGGCGTCGCATCGAGACCCCCCGGCCTTGCATGGCCAAATCCTATCGCACCTGTCGCCGTTCGGTCCACGCGCTTGCCGCGCGCGACGGCCGACGACGGGCTGCTGGACAGCTCTCCGCAAAGCTGGTCAATTGCTCGCCGCAGCGAGCGGGCGGCCGCATCCGCGTCATTGGCGAGGCGCATGCATGAACGGGCATCGCAACTAGTGTCCTGAACCAGAAGTTCACAAGATCGGTTGGGCTTTGACGGCCGCATTGTGGACGCAGAAGCGTTCGATCGAGGCGAGGATGTCATCGGCTGATTTGGTCCAACGAAAGGGCCGATGATCGGCGTTGTGCTGAGCGATGAAGTCGGCGATTGCGGCATGGAGGGCGGCGACGCTGCGGTGGATACCGCGCCGGATCTGCTTTTCGGTCAGCATGCCGAAGAACCGCTCGACCTGATTGAGCCAAGAGGAACTGGTCGGCGTGTGGTGCACGTGCCAGCGCGGGCGACGCGCCAACCATCTGCGGATCAGCGCTGTCTTGTGCGTCGCGTAATTGTCCATGACGAGATGGACATCGAGATTGCGCGGCACGTTGGCCTCGATCTCGTCGAGGAAGCGCCGGAACTCGGCGGCACGATGGCGCGGATAGCACTTGCCGATCACCCGACCGGTGGCGATGTCGAGGGCCGCGAAGAGTGACGTAGTGCCGTGACGAACATAGTCATGGCTGCGCCGTGCCGCCTGGCCAGGACGCATCGGCAGCATCGGTTGGCTGCGGTCGAGAGCCTGAATTTGCGACTTCTCGTCCACGCACAGAACCACGGCATGCTGCGGCGGCGCGACGTAGAGGCCCACCACGTCACGCACCTTGGCGACGAAGTCGGGATCGGTGGAGAGCTTGAATGTCTCCATCCGATGCGGCTGAAGGCCGAACGCACGCCAGATCCGCTGCACCGTGGAGACCGACAGGCCGCTGGCCTTTGCCATGCCGCGCGAGCTCCAATGCGTTGCGGCGGGCGGCAGGCTCTCCAGCGTCTGCACGATAACCGCCTCGATGCGAGCGTCATCGACCGTGCGTGGTGCGCCGGATCGCGGCTCGTCCCGCAACCCGTCCAGGCGTTGCTCGACAAATCGCCGGCGCCACTTGCCAACCGTCCCCTGATCCACGCCGAGACGGCTCGCGACCCCCTTGTTCTGCTTGCCCTCGGCACAGCACAGCACAATCCGCGCCCGCAGGGCCAACGCCTGCGCCGTATTCCGTCGAGCCGCAAGCGACGAGAGCTCCGAGCGCTCCGTCTCGCTTAGCACCAACGCCGCCAATCGTCCCCTCGCCATCGCAGCCCCCCTGCCATTCCTCGCAAGAGTTTGGCATGGCACCGCGAATCGGCGATACTGCGAACTTCAGATTCGGGACACTAGCCCGTGTTCGTATTTGCCGTGGACATCGCACGTGTTGAGCCGTGGCAAGCTTTTTAACGGCCAATAGCCGAACGACGGCCACTTTGCCGAATGCAGGTTGCCGCGCTGATATAGGGGCGGACTTTGGACCGACTTTTTTCTTGGGCAGACGCAGCAGCTAAGGCGAGAAGCGTCCGCAGACGTGAGCCCGGGTCTGCTTACCATCTCTTAGGAGTTCACTCGGTGTCCGGCATGATGCCGCAGTTGCTCGGAAGGCCGACGAGTCATACCGTGCGGAACCGGATAGCCCAATGGAATGCATATGCTTCGTAGCCTGGATACCACTTCGAAGCGAGCCTTTTTTCTGGTGATGGTCGCGGGTCTTACTGTGCTCGTCGTCTCCTTGAGTAGTTTCTTCTCCTCCCCATACCGGCATTTCGTCGAGGTTCACCGCTACTACGGATGGTCCCTCGATGGCCCCGGCACGGGTAGGAAGGACATTTATTACACCATCGACCGGGCCTGCGCCGCCCCGCTGGCGACGGCCGCTGTCGAACGTGCAAGGGCCGACCTAATGGCACACACAGCGACTAAACCGAAGCCTGCGCCCAATTCTCTGTTCTCAATCCCCTCCCGAGAATGGACAGAAAAGGAAATTGCTCTCCGCGCCGCCCTCGAGATGGCTGACGAAACGTCACGTGACATTGGCCGCGACGGTGTGCGGCAAGGACAGGTTAGGGAACAGATTAAGTCATCGGAATCCTTCAGCAAGAACTTCGGAAACGTCTTCGCGACACCCTCCCTGGCGGCATCCCCGACCTCAACACCGAAGCTCGAGCAGACGGAAGCCGAAAAGTTCGAGTTGACGATTAAATTTATGCTCCACGCCTACGGCCTTCCGAAGCCTGCGCTAGATGAGATATACCGCACGTGCTTACGCACGGGGTCTGTGGAATACGTCCTTATCAGCACCTCATTGTCGACCGACCTCGGGGATTGGCTGAGGAACGCACAGCCATATTCCGACGTCGGCATCCTCTTAATCCTTGTCGGCTTCTTCGGCTCGCTCGCCCAGGCGCCGACACGGTCGATACTGATGAGCACGCTCGGACGTCTCATTGGCTGGGTACGCAAGGGCTGAGAGTGAGATTCCCTTCGAACGCCTAGTCCGCCCGCGTCATGCGGCCCGGCGTAGGGTCACCAACGTCAACTGGAAAATCAGAGCGATGGAAAGCCCGTAATAGGACATCGGGTGAGATAATTTTCTTGTCGAACGCAACCCAAATGTCGATCCTGACGAAGGCTTGCAGAGCGGCGGAGATCTCCACTGCTCAATGTGGATGGGGGCTTCTATGGCCAGAAAAGGGGTAGCGAGAAAGAGGAGTTACAGCGAGATTTTTCTCGCCAAGCTTTCTGAGATATCCAAGGGCGAGCAGGCGCTCGTCGGAAACATTACGTTTCGCAGTGCCCTCAATTGGGATGAGGACCGTTACAACCGAGTGAAGAGCCAGCTGGTCGACGAGAACAAAATCATAGTCGGCCGCGGAAAAGGAGGTTCAGTGGCGTTGGCGAATGTGCCAGGTACCAAGGCGTTAAGCGTGTTTGTCTGTTATTCCCATGCGGACGAATCTCTCAAGGTGGAGCTGCTTCAGCATCTTGAGCCACTACGGCGTCTGAAGTCTTGTCGAAGCTTGGCACGACCGCAAAATCAAGGCGGGGGATGAATGGGACAAGACGATATCAGCAAAGCTCAATGACGCTGATATCATTCTGCTGCTCATCAGCATCGATTTTATCAATTCGCCGTATTGCTATGATATAGAACTCGAGAAAGCTATGGAATTGCACGCGTCGAGCGAGGCTACAGTTATCCCAATAATTTTGCGCAGTTGCCTTTGGTTCCATACCCCGTTCGCCAAGCTTCAAGCCTTGCCTAAAGATGCCAAGGCGATTGGCATGTGGGCTGACCGCGATGAAGCACTTACGAACGTTGCCGAGGGTATCAAGCAAGTCGCGGAAAATTTACTGAAGTCCAGATAGCTTTTGAATCCTTCGTCACTGGATCACTGGTCGCCGATCGGCGGCCCGATCCTGGAGTATCCGCCATGCCGCATCCGCTCGGCAGCCTCGCCTTCACCTGGCCGTTCTATGGGGCGGCTTTCGCCGGCTATCTCCTGGGCTCGATCCCCTTCGGGCTCCTGCTGACGCGGCTTGCCGGGCTCGGCGACATACGCAATCTAGGCTCGGGCAATATCGGCGCGACCAACGTGCTGCGCACGGGGAACAAGGCGCTCGCCGCGCTTACCCTCTTGCTCGACGGCGCCAAGGGTGCCGCGGCCGTCCTTCTCGCCGGGACCATGGGCCCGGACATGGCGGCGCTCGCCGGAGCGGGCGCCGTGGTCGGCCATCTCTTTCCCGTCTGGCTACGCTTCAAAGGAGGCAAGGGCGTGGCGACCGGCCTGGGCGTCCTCCTGGCGAGCGCCTGGCCCGTCGGGCTCGCCGCCTGCGCGACCTGGCTCCTGGTCGCGGCCCTCTCGCGCTACTCCTCGCTCGCCGCCTTGCTGGCCTTCCTCGCGGCGCCGTTCTATGCCTGGCTTCTCCCCCGCAATAGCGAGCAGATCGGGTTGGCGCTTCTCATCGCCCTCCTCGTCTGGCTGCGCCATGTGGCCAATATCCGACGGCTCGTCTCCGGCACGGAACCCAAGATCGGCGCCAGGCGCTGACCTCCGGCCCAGGGGGCGCATCCTCCGGCCGCGCGCCGGTTCCGATTGACCGGTGCGCTGCGTTCGCTATATGTTCACTGCATGGCTGCCGGGGGAAAAGCCTTCACGGCAACGGAGCGGCTCGATTGGCTGCGTCTTCTCCGCAGCGAGCATGTCGGGCCCGTGACCTTCTACCAACTGCTGGCGCGTTTCGGCTCGGCCGAGGCGGCGCTCTCGGGCTTGCCCGAGCTTGCCCGGCGCGGCGGGCGCGACCGGCCGATCCGCATTCCCGCCCGCGCCGCCGTCGAGCGCGAGCTTGCCGCCGCCGCCGCCATGGGCGGCAGCCTGCTTTGCCACGACGAGCCCGGCTACCCCGCGCCGCTGGCAGCACTCGAGGATGCGCCGCCCGTCATCTTCCTGCGCGGCCATGTGCATCTTTTGGAGCGCCGCATCGTCGGCATCGTGGGCGCGCGCAACGCCTCGGCCAACGGACGGCGCCTCGCCGAGACGATCGCCGCCGAGCTCGGCAAGGAGGGCATCGTCGTGGCCTCCGGCCTCGCCCGCGGCATCGACGCGGCGGCCCATAAGGGCGCGCTCGCGAGCGGCACCGTGGCTGTCATGGCCGGCGGCGTCGATGTCGTCTATCCCGATGAAAACAAACAACTTTACGACATGATCCTGAGCCAGGGCCTGGCGCTGTCGGAGATGGCGCCGGGCACCGTGCCGCAGGGGCGGCATTTCCCCCGGCGGAACCGCCTCATCTCGGGCCTCGCGCTCGGCATCGTGGTGGTGGAGGCGGCCGAGCGCTCGGGCTCGCTCATCACGGCGCGCTTCGCGCTCGAGCAGGGCCGCGAGGTCTTCGCCGTGCCGGGCTCGCCGCTCGACCCGCGCTGCAAGGGCACCAACGGGTTGATCCGCCAGGGCGCCATGCTGACCGAATCGGCCGCCGACGTGCTTGCCGGGCTCGAGGCCGGCTTGCGCCCGCCGCTCCGAGAGGAGGACACCGTGACAGAAGCCGCGCCGCCCTTGGCGCCTAGCGAATCCGAGCTCGGCCGCGCCCGCGCGCTCGTGCTCGAATGCCTGAGCCCGACCCCCGTGGCGGTTGACGAGATACTGCGGCAATCCCATTTGTCGCCTGCAGTGGTCTCCTGGGTGCTGCTGGAGCTGGAGCTCGCGGGCCGGCTCGAACGCCACCCCGGCCACCGGGCAAGCTTGCTCTCCTAGGCTAAACCATCTAGAAGCGCTGTCCTTTACGGCAGAACTGCTGACTGCATGAAGCTCGTCGTCGTCGAATCGCCGGCCAAGGCCAAGACCATCAACAAGTACCTGGGCAAGGACTTCTTGGTGGTGGCGAGCTATGGCCATGTGCGAGACCTGCCGCCCAAGGACGGCTCGGTGCGTCCCGACGAGGACTTCGCCATGTCCTGGGAGGTCGATGGCGGCTCGGAGAAGCATATCCGCGAGATCGCCAAGGCCGCCAAGGGCGCCGAGCATGTCTATCTCGCGACCGACCCCGACCGCGAGGGCGAGGCCATCTCCTGGCATGTGCTGGAGCTGCTCAAGGAGCGCAAGGCCTTGGGCCGCGGCGACGTGAAGCGCGTGGTGTTCAACGAGATCACCAAGGACGCCGTGCTCGACGCCATGCGCCATCCGCGCGAGGTGAACAAGGAGCTGGTCGAGGCCTATCTCGCCCGCCGCGCGCTCGATTATCTCGTGGGCTTCTCCCTCTCGCCCGTGCTGTGGCGCAAGCTGCCGGGGAGCCGCTCGGCCGGACGCGTGCAGTCGGTGGCGTTGCGCCTCGTCTGCGAGCGCGAAGCCGAGATCGAGCGCTTCGACCCGCGCGAATATTGGACCGTCGACGTCGATTTCCTGACGCCCTCGCGCGCCCCTCTCACCGCGCGCCTCACCCATCTCGACGGCAAGAAGCTCGAGAAGTTCGATCTCGGCGACAAGGCCAAGGCCGACGCGGCGGTGCGCGCGATCGAGGGCGGCGACTACAGCGTCCTCAAGGTCGAGCGCAAGGAGACGCGGCGCCATCCGCAGCCGCCCTTCACCACCTCGACGCTCCAGCAGGAGGCCTCGCGCAAGCTCGGCTTCGGCGCGAGCCGCACCATGCGCGCGGCCCAGCGGCTCTACGAGGGCGTCGATCTGGGCGGGGAGACCGTCGGCCTCATCACCTATATGCGCACCGACAGCGTGGCGCTGGCGGGCGAGGCCATCGGCGGCGCGCGGCGCCTGATCGAGCAGCAATACGGCACGAACTACCTTCCCGCCGAGCCGCGCCGCTACAAGACCACCGCCAAGAACGCGCAGGAGGCGCATGAGGCGATCCGGCCGACCGATGTCGGCCGCCGCCCGCAGGACGTCGCCGCGCATCTCGACGGCGATCTGCGCCGGCTCTACGAGCTCATCTGGCTGCGCACGGTGGCGAGCCAGATGGAGAGCGCGCGGCTCGACCAGGTCGCGATCGACATCGGCGACAAGGCGGGCAAAGCCGCCTTGCGCGCGACGGGTGCGGTGCTGCTCTTCGACGGCTTCCTCCGCGTCTACCAGGAGGGCCGCGACGATCCGGCGGACGAGGAGGAGGCCGAGCGCCGCCTGCCCCAGGTCAAGCCGGGCGAGGCGCTGGAGCGCGGCGCCGTCAAGCCCGAGCAGCATTTCACCCAGCCGCCGCCGCGCTTCAGCGAGGCGAGCCTCGTCAAGCGGCTCGAGGAGCTCGGCATCGGCCGGCCCTCGACCTACGCCTCGATCCTCCAGGTGCTGCAGGACCGCAAATATGTCCGGCTCGAGAAGAGCCGCTTCATCCCCGAGGATCGCGGCCGCATCGTGACGGCCTTCCTGGTGAGCTTCTTCGAGCGCTATGTCGAGTACAACTTCACCGCCGAGCTGGAGGGCCAGCTCGACGACGTCTCGGATGGGCGCATCGACTGGAAGGCGCTGCTGCGCAAGTTCTGGGACAGCTTCGGCAAGGCCGTCGAGAGCACCAAGGACCTCTCGATGAAGGCAGGTCATCGACGCGCTCAACGAGGAGCTCGCGCCCTCATTTCTTTCCCCCGCGCGCCGACGGCGGCGACCCGCGCGCCTGCCCGGTTTGCGGCAAGGGCCAGCTCAGCCTCAAGCTCGGCCGCTTCGGCGCCTTCATCGGCTGCTCGAACTACCCGGAATGCCGCTATACGCGCCCGCTCGAGATCCGCGCCAACGGCGAGGGCGGCGTGGCGGCGGCCCAGGACGGGCCGCGCATCCTCGGCACCGACCCCGCAAGCGGCCTGCCGGTCTCGCTGCGCCTGGGGCCGTACGGGCATTACGTGCAGCTCGGCGAGAGCGGGAACGGCAAGGAAGGCGGCGAGGCTGCCGCCGCGGCCAAACCCAAGCGCGTCTCGCTGCCGCGCGGCACCGCGCCCGAGTCCGTCGATCTCGAGCTGGCGCTCAAGCTGCTGGCGCTGCCGCGCGAGGTCGGCCTTCATCCGGAGAGCGGCAAGCCCATCACGGCCGGGATCGGCCGCTTCGGCCCCTATATCAAGCACGAGACCGTCTATCGCAGCCTGGGCTCGCTCGAGGAGCTGCTGACCATCGGGGTCAACCGCGCCGTCGACCTGCTGGCCGCCAAGAGCGTCGGCCGCAACCAGCCGCAGGTGCTGCGCGAGGTCGGGCCGCATCCGAGCGACGGCGCGCCGGTGCGCGTGCTCAAGGGGCGCTACGGCCCCTATGTCAAGCATGGCGCGGTCAACGCCACCTTGCCGCGCGGCAAGGAGCCCGCCGAGGTGACGATGGAGGAGGCGTTGGCGCTGCTCGCCGAGCGCGCCGCGCGACCGCCGTCCGATCGCGCCAAGACCGCCCGCCGCGCCAAGCCCTCCCGCGGCCCCGCGAAGGCGACCAAGCGGGCGGCCGACAAGGCAGTGGTGAAGACAGCGGCCAAGGCGAATGCCGGCAAGGCGAAATCGACGCCCAAGCCCCGCGCCCGCCGCAAGCCGGCGGCCGCCGGCGGCGGCGCCTGACGGGCGCGACTTGCCGGCGAAGCATCCGAAGCCGAAAGCCGCCCCTCTGCCGAGCAAGGAGCAGCTCCTCGCCTTTATCCGCGAGAGCCCCGTGCCCGTCGGCAAGCGGGAGATCGCCCGCGCCTTCCGGGTCAGCGGCGCCGATCGCATCGCCCTCAAAGCCATGCTGAAGGAGCTCGAGCGCGAGGCGGCGGTGGCGCGGAACCGCGGCCGCCGCCTGGGCGCGCCGGGACGGCTGCCGGAGGTCACGGTCGTCGCCGTCACCGGCACGGACGAGGACGGCGAAGTGCTGGCCAAGCCCGTCGTCTGGGAAGGCGCGGGCCCGCCGCCGCGCATCGTCATGGCGCCCGACCGGCGCGGCGTCCCTGCGCTCGGCCCCGGCGACCGCGTGCTCGCGCGGCTCAAGCATATCGGCGCCGGGCGCTATGAGGGCCGCACCATCCGCCGCATCGCCGAGGCGCCCGGCAAGGCGCTCGGCGTCTTCGCCCTGGCAGCCGACGGCGGGCGCATCCGCTCGACCGACCGGCGCGACAAGGCGGACTATGTGGTGGCGCGCGGCGACGAGGCGGGCGCCAAGGAGGGCGAGCTCGTGCTGGGCGAGGTCCTCCCGGCCAACCGGCTGGGTCTGCGCCAGGCGCGCGTGCTCGAGCGCCTCGGCGACATGGGCAATCCGCGCTCGATCAGCCTCATCGCCATCCTGGGCCGCGGCATTCCGGTCGATTTCCCGGCCGATGCGCTGGCGCGCGCGGCCTCGGCCGGCCCCGTCACCCTCGCCAAGCGCAGCGATCTGCGCACGACGCCGCTCGTCACCATCGACGGCGAGGACGCGCGCGATTTCGACGACGCCGTCTGGGCCGAGCCCGACCCCGATCCGGCCAATCCGGGCGGCTGGCACCTCCTCGTGGCGATCGCGGACGTGGCCCATTATGTGCGTCCGGGCGACCCGCTCGACCGCGCGGCGGCGGAGCGCGGCAATTCGGCCTATTTCCCCGACCGCGTGGTGCCGATGCTGCCCGAGGCGCTGTCGAACGGCTGGTGCTCGCTCAAGCCCGGCGAGGAGCGCGGCTGCCTCGCCGTCCATATCTGGATCGATGCCGAGGGCCATAAACGCCGCCACCGCTTCGAGCGCGGCCTGATGCGCTCGGCGGCGCGGCTCACTTATGGCCAAGTGCAGGCCGCGGCGGACGGACGCCCGGACGAGACTACGGGCCCGCTGCGCGCGACTGCGATCGCGCCGCTCTACGGCGCCTTCGGCGCGCTCTTGAAGGCGCGGCTCGCGCGCGGCGCGCTCGATCTCGATTTGCCCGAGCGGCAGGTCATTTTGGGCGCCGACGGGCGGATCGACCGCATCCTGCCGCGGGCGCGCCTCGACAGCCACAAGCTCATCGAGGAGTTCATGATCGCGGCCAATGTCTGCGCCGCCGAGACGTTGGAGGCGAAGCATCGCCCCTGCGTCTACCGCGTCCATGACGCGCCGGCGCCCGAGAAGATCGACGCATTGCGTGAATTTCTCGCCAGCCTCGGCTACAAGCTCGCCAAGGGGCAAGTGCTCAAGCCCCAGCATTTCACCCAGATCCTGGAAAAGGCGGCGGACACGCCGCATAGCCATCTGGTGAGCCAGGTGGTGCTGCGCAGCCAGGCCCAGGCGGTCTATAGCCCGGCCAACCTGGGCCATTTCGGCTTGGCGCTCAGGCGCTATGCCCATTTCACCTCGCCCATCCGGCGCTATGCGGACTTGCTGGTCCACCGCTCCCTCATCGCGGCGCTCGGCCTCGGACCGGACGGGCTGCCGGCGGGCGCCGAGGCGGGGCTCGAGCGCCTGGCCGAGCATATCTCCATGACCGAGCGGCGGGCCGACGCGGCCGAGCGCGATGCCGAGGACCGCTATATCGCGGCCTATCTCGTCTCGCGCGTCGGCGCGAGCTTCCCCGGCCGCATCGGGGGCGTGACCCGGTTCGGCCTCTTCGTCACCCTCGAGGAGACCGGCGCCGACGGGCTCGTGCCCATCCGCAGCCTCCCCAGCGACTATTATGTCCATGACGAGCCGCGCCATCGGCTGGTCGGCCGCTCATCCGGCCGCATCTATGTGCTGGGCGACCCTGTGGAGGTGCGGCTTGCCGAGGCGGATATGGTGACCGGCGGGTTGATATTGGAGCTGATCGACGCTGCCGGCGCGCCCGGCGGCAGGCGTCCCGCGGGCGGCAACCGGGCCAGGGTCAAATCGCGCCAGCCGAACGCGCGCGGCCGCGCGCGGCGGTAGCGACGGTGCGCGCTGGGCCATCGCCTCAAAACATCGTGATCAATCGGTGAATTTCATTTTTTGGCATGGCGTCAGTTCGAAATCATGTGCATGCGCGCCCCGGCGGTCCTATATGATAGGGAGCTAGCGCTCGGGACAACTCGCTCATGGACGTTAAACGGCAAGGCTTCGATGCTGCCGCCTGCAGCCCTTGGCAGGCCCTGAAGCGCGGTTTTGCCCGGAATTCCTGGACCCAGCAGGGGCATCGCAAGGCGCTCATCGCGCTCGTGCCGGCGGCGTTCCTGATTTTCGCCACGGCCTGCGCGCAAGGACCGTCGCTCGACGATCCCTTCTCGCTGATGGCCGATTCGGTCATCGGCGCCGGCTTCACCCATATCTCGGAGCGCTATCTCGAGCCCGTCTCGATGCCCGATTTGGCGATCGACAGCATGGGCGTCGTGACCCAGTTCGACCCCTCCCTCAAGGTCGTGCGGCAGAAGGACCGCGTCGAGCTCGACCAGAGCGACAAGGTTCTGCACAGTTATACGCTCCCCAAGGGCGACGACCCCGAGGCCTGGGCGGATGTCACGACGGCGCTGCTCGAGGATGCGCGGCTTGCCTCGAACAAGCTCCATGGCACCGATCCCGAGAAGATCTACGCCGCGGTTTTCGGCCGCGCGCTCTCCCATCTCGACCGCTTCTCGCGCTATGCCGCCCCCGCCGTGGCGCGCGAGCAGCGCGCCCAACGCGACGGCTTCGGCGGCATCGGCATCGGCCTCAAGCAGGAAGGCGCCGATATTCGCGTCGATACCGTGTTCGACGATACGCCGGCGGCAAAGGCCGGCATCCGGCCGCAGGACATGCTCCTGGCCGTCGACGGCCAGACGATCAAAGGTGCGACCCTCGGCGAGATCGTCGATCGGCTGCGCGGGCCGGTCGACAGCAGCGTGCTGGTAACCCTCGCCAGCGGCCCCGCCAACAGCCCGCGCGACATCGTGCTTCGCCGCGCCCTCATCATTCCCAGCACCGTGACCTATCTGCGCGAGGGCGATATCGGCTATTTCCGCATCTCGAGCTTCAACCAGAACACGGCCATGCTGCTGCGTCAGGCGATGACGAAGGCCCTGCGCGAGGGCGACCATCCGCCGCAAGGCGTGGTGCTCGATCTGCGCGACAATCCGGGCGGGCTGCTCGATCAGGCGGTGGACGCGGCCGATGTCTTCCTCGCCCATGGCCGCATCCTCTCGACCAGCGGCCGGCACCCCGACAGCAACCAGATCTTCGACGCGAACGGCTCTGACGAGGCGGCGGGGCGCCCCGTCGCCGTGCTCGTCAACGGCAATACCGCCTCGGCCGCCGAGGTCCTGGCGGCGGCACTCCAGGACCAGGGCCGCGCCGTCCTCGTGGGCTCCGTCTCCTATGGCAAGGGCACCGTCCAGACGGTGCACCGGCTGCCCAATGACGGCGAGCTGGTGATCACCTGGTCGCGTATCCATGCGCCGTCCGGCTATATCCTCAACCAGATCGGCGTCATCCCCAACGTCTGCACCAGCCGGAGCAACGGCGACGGTGCGGCGGCCGCCGCGGCCGTGCTCGACACGGTCAAGAGCGGGCGTCTCGATACCGCCGCCGCGCGCGCGACCTTGCGCGTGACGCCGCAGCCGACGCCCAACGAGGTCCGCGGCCTGCGCGCGAGCTGCCCGGCGCAGACGGTGGAGTCCAAGCTCGACGTCCAAATCGCCAACCAGATCCTCGCGGACAAGACGCTGGTTGCCAACGCGCTCCAGCCGGTGGGCGCGCCCGAGATCGCCAAGCGCCAATAGGGCGGCGCCGCAACGACCGCATGTTGACACGAGCGGCGGAGCCGCTATGGTCAGGCCCGCTCCCGTTCCGCCGCACAAGGATTTCCTGCCATGGCCAAGCCCAACAGCGTTCTGATCAAGCTGCAGAGCTCCGCCGATACGGGCTTCTTCTATGTCGCGAAGAAGAACGCGCGGAAGCAGACCGAGAAGCTCGCGCTGAAGAAATACGACCCGGTCGCGCGGAAGCATGTGCTCTTCAAGGAGACCAAGCTGAAATAGCGCCGGCCCAAGCCGCCTCCCGCGACGAAAAAGGCCGCCTTCGGGCGGCCTTCATGCTTTTGTGACGCGCGAAAGTGCCGGCCTCAGCTTGCCGCCTTCTGCTTGGCCGCGACGGGAACCTCGCTTGGCGCCCTGTCGCCCGCGGCGACCACCACCTGGTTGCGCCCGCCGCGCTTCGCCATGTAAAGCGCCTCGTCGGCGCGACGCAGCAGGCTGTCGGGCCGCTCGCTCTCCCCGCTCGCCGTGGCGCAGCCGATGCTGATGGTGAGCTCGATGCGGCCCACGGGATGGGAGACGGTGAAGGGCTTGCGCCCGACCCGCTGGCAAAGTCGCTCGGCGACGGCGGCGGCGACCTCGGTCGAGGCATCGGGCATCACCACGACGAACTCCTCGCCGCCGATCCGCGCCACCAGATCGAAATTGCGCACGCTGTGGACGAGCCGGTCGGCCAGCTCGCGCAGCACCTCGTCGCCCACGGCATGACCGTAATTGTCGTTCACCGCCTTGAAGAAATCGATGTCCACCATAAGCAGCGCGAAGGGCTTGCCGCCCTCCAGCACGCGGCTCATCAAGGTGCCGAGATGCGCTTCGAGATAGCGGCGGTTGTAAAGCCCCGTCAGGCTGTCGGTCAGCGCGAGCGACAGGCTGCGCTGGAAGCTCGCGCGCAGCATGTCCTGGTAGCGCTTGCGCCGGATCTGCGTATGGGCGCGCGCCAGGAGCTCGTTGCGGTCGATCGGCGCGACGACGTAGTCGTTGACGCCGAGATCGAGCCCCTTGGCGAGCCGCACCGTGTCCTCGTTCTCGATCAGGAGCAGGATCGGGGTCTGCCGCGTCAGCTCCTGCGAGCGGAACTGCGAGCAGAGCCTGAGCCCGTCATAGCCGGCGAGATGCAGGTTGACGATGATGAGGTCGAAATCGCCCTGCAGCGCGCGGTGCATCGGATCGTCGCTCACATTGACGGTGACGAGCGAATGGCCTGCGCCCGTGATCGTCTCCTGAACGCGGCGCAGGTTGTTCGGGTTGTTGTCGATCAGCAGCACCGAGGCGTTCGCGGCGCTCACCTCGTTGGCGTTGCTCTCGTTCTGCAGCGCGCCGAGCTGCTCGCCCGTCGCCGCGCGCATGCGCCATTCGTCGGTCAGCATCTTGAGGCGCGCGAGCGAGCGCACGCGCGCGAACAAGGCCAGGTCCTTCACCGGCTTGGTGAGGAAGTCGTCAGCACCTGCCTCGAGCCCGCGCACGCGATCCTGCACGTCGGAGAGTGCCGTGACCATGACGACGGGAATATGCTGCATCTTGGGATCGGCCTTGATCCGACGGCAGACCTCGAAGCCGTCCATCCCCGGCATCATCACGTCGAGCAGCACGATGTCGGGCGCCTGGCTGCGGATGATGTCGAGCGCCGAGGCGCCGTCCGTGGCCGAGACGACGTCGAAATACTCGCTCGTCAGCTTGGCTTCGAGCAGTTTGACGTTCGGCAGGATGTCGTCGACAACCAAAACGCGGGCGGACATGATGCGGACATGCTTTGCTAAAGAGGCGTGGCGCCGAGCGGCAATTCTAGCCTAGGAATCGTCCTACCGTCTCCAGGAACTTCTGCACGGAGATCGGCTTGGCGATATAGGCTTCGCAGCCGCCCTTGCGAATCTTCTCCTCGTCCCCCTTCATGGCGAACGCCGTCACGGCGATGACGGGGATTGCGCGCAGCTTGTCGTCCTCCTTGATCCATTTGGTGATCTCGAGGCCGGAGACTTCCGGTAGCTGTATGTCCATGAGTATGAGGTCCGGATGGTGTTCGCGCGCGAGCTTGAGCGCCTCGAGGCCATCCCTGGTCTGCAGCGTCCGATAGCCGTGCGCCTCGAGCAGATCGTGGAAGAGCTTCATATTGAGCTCATTGTCCTCGACGATCAAAACCGTCTTCGGCATGGCCCCGTTCCACTCCGGCCGAACGCCCATATTGCGGTCTCCTGCTTTCACTCTCTGCGTCGAACCACCCGCCGCACGCTTGCCCGACAACGGCCGGCGACCCTATGGTCGCGGCATGGCGGCCCGGGAACTCCGCGTCGCCCAATCAGCAGGGTAGGGGCAGCTCGTTAATTTTTCGTTAGCCGAACCGGGCCCGCAGTCCCGGCCCGAAGAGAGGTTCGCTTGGTGAAGCGCTTGCGCATCGGCGTCGATCTGGGTGGCACCAAGATCGAGGCAGCGGCGCTCGGCGAAACAGGCCGGCTGCTCGTCAGCCGGCGCGTGCCAACCCCCGCCAGCGACTACCGCGCCACCATAGAGGCTATTCGCGGACTCGTCGAGAGCATCGAGGGCGAGCTGGGACGGCGCTGCCCGGTCGGCGTCGGCACGCCCGGTGCCATCTCGCCGGCTACCGGCCTGATCAAGAACGCGAATTCGACCATCCTCAACGGCAGGCCGCTCGATCGCGATCTGGCCGAGGCGCTCGGCCGCCCGGTGCGCCTCGCCAACGACGCCAACTGTCTCACCTTGAGCGAGGCGGTGGACGGCGCCGCGGCGGGTGCGCTCTGCGTCTTCGGGGTCATCCTCGGCACCGGCGTGGGAGGCGGCATCCACGTCCATGGCAGGCTCTGGACCGGCCGGGACGAGATCGCCGGTGAATGGGGCCACAACCCGCTGCCGGCGCCCGAGGACGACGAGCGGCCCGGCCCGCTTTGCTATTGCGGGCGCCGCGGCTGCATCGAGACCTTCCTCTCGGGCCCGGCGCTGGAGCGCGATCATGCGCGGGCGTCCGGACAGGCCCTCGCAGGCGAGGAGATCGCGGCCGCCGCCAACGCCGGCGACGCGGCCGCCGCGGCGACGCTCGGGCGTTATGAGGAGCGACTCGCCCGCGCGCTTGCCGCGGTGATCAACCTGCTCGACCCCGAGGTGATCGTGCTGGGCGGCGGCCTCTCGCGCATCGCGCGGCTCTATGAGCGGGTCCCGCCGCTTTGGGGCCGGCATATCTTCTCCGACCGGGTGGAGACGGCGTTGCGGCCGGCCCGGCATGGCGCCTCCAGCGGCGTCCGCGGCGCCGCCTGGCTTTGGCCGCTGGAGGAGACGACATGACTGCGGCGCTCTGCCGCGATTGCGCCCGGCCCGTCCCCGAGCCGGCGGGCGTCTTGGCGGGACGTTGTCCCGCTTGCGGCTCGCCGCGCCTTCTCCGTCATCCGGAGCTGAACGCGCTCTCGATCGCCCATATCGATTGCGACGCTTTCTATGCGAGCGTCGAGAAGCGCGACGATCCGCGCTTGCGCGACCGGCCGGTGATCGTCGGCGGCGGGCGGCGCGGCGTGGTGGCCGCTGCCTGCTATGTGGCGCGCATCTACGGCGTGCGCTCGGCAATGCCGATGTTCAAGGCGCTCAAGGCCTGTCCCGAGGCGGTGGTGATCCCTCCCGACATGCGGAAATACCGCGCGGCCGGCCAGGAGGTGCGGCGGCTCATGCTCGAGACCACGCCGCTGGTCGAGCCGCTCTCGATCGACGAGGCCTTCCTCGACCTCTCCGGCACCGAGCGGCTCCATCACGGCAGCCCCGCCCGCACGCTCGCCCTTCTCGCCGCCCGCATCGAGCGCGAGCTGGGCATCACCGTTTCGATCGGGCTCAGCTACAACAAGTTTCTCGCCAAGGTCGCTTCAGATCTCGACAAGCCGCGCGGCTTCTCGGTGATCGGCCGGGTCGAGGCGCCGAGCTTCCTCGCCGTTCAGCCGGTGGGCCTCATCTGGGGCGTGGGCAAGGTCCTGCAAAAGCGGCTGGCGGGCGACGGCATCACGCAGATCGGGCAGCTCGCGGCGATGGAGGAAGCCGCGCTCGTCGCGCGCTATGGCGCGATCGGCGTCCGCCTCGCGCATTTCGCGCGCGGGGAGGACATGCGCGCCGTAGAGCCGCTCTCCGCCGCCAAGAGCGTCTCGGCCGAGACGACCTTCGAAACGGACATCGCCGGCCTCGAGGCGCTTCGCGGCGAGCTCTGGCCGCTCTGCGAGAAGGTGGCGGCGCGGCTCAAGCGCGCCGGCCTCGCCGGCGGCACGATCACGCTCAAGCTCAAGACGGGCGAGTTCCGCTTGCTGACGCGCAGCCGCCAGCTCCCCGCGCCTACCCAGCTTGCCGAGAGCCTGTTTCGCGCGGCGCTCCCGTTGCTCGAGGGCGAGGCGCGGGGGCTGCGCTATCGTCTCATCGGCATCGGCGCGGGCGGCATCGTAGCGGCGGGCGACGGCGACCAGCCCGACCTGCTCGATCCCCAGGCGGGCCGAAGAGCGCAGGTCGAGCGCGCGATCGACGCGGTTCGCACGCGCCATGGCGAGGACGCCATCGTCAAGGGCCGCGGCTTCGCGCCCAAAACCGCCGGGCCGCGCGACAGAACAAGGACATCACCGTCGCGTGGCAAGGAGGCGCGGCGGCATCCGCGCAGCTAGAGCGTTTTCACATCAAGTGGAAACGCGACAAGCCCGTGCGGCGCTTGAGCGGCCGGAGGCAGGATATGCTAAAGCGATTCCGCGTGAGCGGATGTCGCTCTAGCATTTCGGGTGCGGCAAGGCCTCGAAAAACTGGATCAGGCCGCGGACCTCGAAATCCTCGTACACCAGCCCGACGTCGGCGACCACGCCGTCATCGAGCATACGCATGGAGATCTCGTAGTCCGGCGCCGCGTCCGTGCTGCTGACCGGGAAGAAGGCCCAGCGGGTCGGCCAGCTCGGCTTGCCCAGCATCTTGTCGAGGCCCGGCAGCTTCTCGAGCGGCACCGGGCGCCCGATCACCACATTGATCTCGTCGGGCCCGTCGAGCGTCGAGCCGTCGAAGACGACGCGACGGAAGATATGCGTGCCCGCGTGCGCGGCGTCCAGCAACGCCGAGACATGGGCCGTCGGCAGAAGCGTGCCCTTCGGCAGGGCGATCTTCTTGCGCTCCGGCAAGGTGAAGTTGGCCACCCCGGCGCCGCCATGGGGCCGGATTTCCGCCTCGCCGCGCAGGTTCTCGTCCTTGTCGCCGCTCAGCTTGTTGCGAGTACTGAAGCGATAGCGCTGGCCGTCCTTCGATTCCCAGCTGGTGAAGCTGTCGTCGGTCACCACCTCGTCGCCCTCGTCGCGCAGGATGCGGAGCCTGAGCCGCTGTTTCGTGATCCAGGCGTCGCAGCTCTCCGATACCTCGATCGCCATGCCGCCGTTCGCCTCGATGATGCCGCTCGACGCGCGTTTGTTGCTGAGATTGAGCACATAGAAGGCGTGGTGCGGCACGAGCTCCGCCGCTCCCGTCAAGCCGGGCAGGCAACAGAGCAGCAAGGCCAGGACGGCAAGCGTCGTTCGCGGCATCGATGGCTCCCGGTGGAGGCGGCAAGGCGGGTCCGCGACGGATTATGGCATGCCTCGCAGGGCAAGGATAGAATGGCGCCTCGCGCTCGGCTGGCGAGCCCGGGCCCGGCCACATCATGCGGAGCGTCCATCCATGCCAGCGAAGCCGACCATCCTCATCACGCGGAAGCTGCCCGACAAAGTCATCGCGCGCGCGCGGCGGGACTATGACGCGCGCATCAACGAGAAGGACGAGCTCCACGATACCGCCCGGCTGGTCAGCCTGGCCGAGGGCTGCGCGGGTCTCCTGCCCTGCCCGACCGACAGCTTGACCAGGGAGGCGATCGGGCGCCTGCCGGCCTCCGTCAAGATCATCTCCACCTACTCGGTCGGCACCGACCATATCGATCTCGACGCGGCCAAGGCGCGCGGCATCGTCGTCACCAACACGCCCGAGGTTCTGACGGCCTCGACGGCCGACGTCGCGATGCTCCTGATGCTGGCGGCGGCGCGGCGCGCCAGCGAGGGCGAGCGGCTGGTACGCTCGGGGAAATGGTCGTCCTGGACGCCCGATTTCATGCTCGGCGTCGATGTCACGGGCGCCACGCTGGGCATTCTCGGCATGGGGCGCATCGGCCAGGCCGTGGCCAAGCGCGCGCGCGGCTTCGACATGAAGATCCATTATGCCGATCAGCGCCGGCTGCCGCCCGAGCTCGAGCAGGGGGCCGTCTATCACGCGGAGGCCGAAGCCATGCTGCCGGAGATCGACGTTCTGTCGATCAACTGCCCCTCCACGCCCGAGACCTTCCATTGGCTGAACGAGCGGCGCATCGCCCTCATGCGGCGGAACGCGGTCGTGGTGAACAGCGCGCGGGGCAACATCGTCGACGATGCGGCACTCATCGCGGCGCTCAAGAGCGGACGGCTGCGCGCGGCGGGTCTCGATGTCTTCGAAGGCGAGCCGCGCATCAATCAGGGCTATGTCGGGCTCGACAATGTCTTCCTGCTGCCCCATCTCGGCAGCGCGACCCTGGGTACCAGGGACGCCATGGGTTTCCGCGCGCTCGACAATCTCGACGCTTATTTCGCCGGCAAAGCACCCCGCGACCGGTTGGTTTAGCGGAGGCTCGATCCTCCGCCCGGCGGCAGACCGGGCATTGGCGCCCGGTCGAATCGAGCCGGTCGGATCGAGCCTATTGGCCGACCGCGAGATGAGCGAGCTGACGGTTGTCCATTGCAACGCAATCCGTCTCGCTCGCGCGGTGGCAGGCCTCGACGGGGCGCGCATCGCGGAAGCCCGCGGCGGCCAATCTCTTCCGGGCCAACGGCATCTGGCTCTCGGCATAGGGTCCGCTGACCAGGCGATATTGCGTCTGGTTGTCGGCGCGCGAGATGACGAAGGGAAGCGCGATGCCGGCGAGGCTCGTCATGGCCTGCTCGGCGCCCGCGCGGCTCTCATAGGTCGCGAGGACGAGGTAGGCGCTGCCCGAGGCGGGGGCCTTGGCAGTAACCAGCGGCTTCTTGCGAGGCGTGGCCAGCAGTCCAAGCGGAGGAACGAAGGTGGTGGGAAGCTCGCTCAAGCCGTCCGTCGCTTGTCCGTCGAACGAAAGAGACGTGCCGAGCATCTGGGTCGCGGAGGGCGCCGGGGCCGCGGCGGAGCGCCGGGCGGCAGCGGCGAATTGCGCCGTCGCGGGCCTTTCGGCGGCCGCCGCCTGCACGGCCGGGGCTGCTCTTCGCGTATCCACCGCGACCGCGAGGCTCGGAGCCGCGGCGACGGCGCTATGGCTCGGCAGCGCCGCGAGCTGGACCGGCGTCGCGCCCGTGGCCGCGCCATTGGAACGCCTGCCACCGGAGAGATCGGCGGTCGTGTCGGCGGCGGCATATTGCTCGGCTGGCTGCGCGTCCGCCGCGCCGCTATCCGATCGATCTTCGGCGGCAGCAGGCTCGGCGGAGGCGAGGGTCTTGCCGCCGTTCTTCTTGAGCTCGGCGAGCATGATCTTCTGCTCGGCCTTCGCCTTGGCGGCATCGGCCTGAGCGATCACGCTATGCGGTATCGGCCTGTCGGGCAGCTCGATCGGCGGCTCCTGGTAAAGCGCCGGATAACGGGCATATTGCGCGGCGCGCTCCTTGACGCGCTCGGCCATGCGCCATTCCTGGATCACCGCCTCGCGCTGCTGCTCGGGCGTGAAATCGCGGCAGGGCCATTCCACCTCCAAGACGCGGAAGGTCGCGCAATCCTGTTGCAAAGCCTGCGAAATCGCCATGTCCGTCAAGGACTTGCCATTGGAGGCATAGGTGATGCCGGAGAAGCCGTAGGAGGCGATCGAAACGGCCATGGGAATGAAGCAGCCCGAGAGCAGGAACGCCGTCGGAGCCAGCAAGAGCGCAACGCGGTATCTAGGGATCACCAGCCGGGCCCCCTCGCGAAATGACTTACCGCCCGCAACATTCTGCTCACCTTGGTGTAAGAAAACAATAGCTTAAGAAAACAAAAGATTTTTGTTGAATTTGCTGCATTTTTCAGGACGGCGCGCCCGCACGCCACGGCATGCGGGCCGGTCGCATCCTAGAGCGGGGTTTGCCCTTCCCCCTTTGTCGGCCAGCCCTAAGCTTCTTTGGGGCCTGCTTTTTTGGCGTCCGGCAGGTCGAGCTTGAGATGCAGCTCCTTCAGCCGCGCCGGGTCGACCGGCGACGGAGCACCCATCATGATATCTTCGGCCTGTTGGGTCAACGGGAAGGTTATCACT
>CAWJFP010000011.1:0-94014 GCA_963842155.1 uncultured Pseudomonadota bacterium | reverse complement strand
GCGCAGTTCGACCGATGGCGGTCGCGCTTCGCTTCACCGCCCCAACGCGATCCTTCGATAGGAGAGCGCCTCGGCGACATGGAGGCGGCGCACGCGCTCGCTCTCGTCGAGATCGGCAAGCGTGCGGGCCACGCGCAGCACGCGGTGATAGCCGCGCGCGGAGAGCTTGAGGCGCTCGGCCGCAGGCCAGCGCCGCATCGTCGAGATGGCCGCAGCGGCAGGGGTTCATCGCGGCCACGAGCTGCCACGACCACCGTCGAAGCCGCAAATTCCTGTGTGGTAAATCCCAAAATCAGACGAAAAATCTTCAGGGTGGCCGGATGCGCCACAATGGCGTTCGCCAATGCGTTGGCGCTTACTTCGACAAACCCCTGTGTGAACGAAAACACCTGATTATATGCGTCCTCTATGCTCGGGAGCTCGTAGTCGTCGCGCCAGTGAATGAATGCAAAGTCTGGCGCTAGATCTGAGACATAAACGGCCTCTGCAATCGCCGCGTAGACCGCTTGATGATGGGCCTTTCCAAACTCCTCCGGAATCCCGCGGACGAGCGCCACCCGCTTGTTCCAGGTCTCAGCGGCGGCGATTTTGCTCACGACGGCGGCGATTTGCTCCGCGTCGGACACCGTGGCTATCGCCGCGCTTCAAAGCGAGAGGGCACAATTGCGGCGTACTTCGGGTCGATCTCTGTTACAAGCCACCGGCGCCCAAGCTGCTCGGCCGCTAGAGCGGTCGTGCCAGTGCCCCCAAACGGATCAATGACCATTTGACCCGGCTTCGTCAGGAGATTGATAAAAAACGTCGGCAATACGAGCGGGAATCGAGCCGGGTGCTTTGCTGGATTCGGGCTGAAATCTGGCTCTAGGTGCAACAGTGTAGAGGGCCGTACATAATCGGGGCCTGCCTGTACCCTCTTGCGCCCCTGACCGGACGGTGCGTTTGCTCTTACATAGTTGTGAGCGAGCTTCTTCCGGCGTTCCCGATCCTTCGCATCCCATCGTGCTGGCGATAGACAGTGCTCCGGGAAAAAATCCCAGTCCGGCGTCTTTGCAAACTGGAAACAGTATTCCACGGCGTCCTTGAGAAATCGGTTAAATCGACCCGGCGGCGGCGAGGGCTTCCCCCATACAAAATCTTCGCAAAAAATGAACCCCTGGTCTCGCAGCCAAAATACGAGTTCATATTGCAATATGCCGCGCTCGTTGCCCCGGCGTTTAGAACGATAGTTGAGAACAAAGCTACCCGATGGCTTTAAAACTCTAAGTACTTCTTTAGTGACTGCCAAAAAAAATCCTTGGTACCAATCGCGCTCATATCTTTCACCGTTCCCATACCTTGATTGCCCATCATACGGGGGTGAGGTAACCACGAGGTCGATGCTGTTGGGTGGCAAATCCCGCAGCACGGCGAGGCAGTCCCCAACGACCATTTCGCCGAGGTCAGTCTTAAAAAATGCTGGGTTCGACCGCGGCGCCGCGGGTCGATTCGCGGCCCCGGAGGGCGCGGCGAGGCTTGCCCGCATTGCCAAGCTTAAACATGGTGTTTTAGTGGCCAAGCACTTCCTCCTATCCGCAGCCTCTCGCCGCGCCACGGAATGACGGCGAGTGACCGGTGCGCTGTTGCCAATTCCCATTATAGACGTGAACAAACAAAGAACAAGAACTTTTTACAAGCAAACACGGCTTCTACAGCGCGCTCTATCGCTTCACCGTCCCAGCGCGATACGGCGATAGGAGAGCGCCTCGGCGACATGGAGGCGGCGCACGCGCTCGCTCTCGTCGAGATCGGCGAGGGTGCGGGCGACCCTCAGCACGCGGTGATAGCCGCGCGCGGAGAGCTTGAGGCGCTCGGCGGCGGCGGTCAGGAGCGCGCGGCCCTCGGGATCGGGCGACGCCACCTCCTCGAGGAGCTGGCCGTCGGCCTCGGCGTTGGCGCGGATGGGGCGCTCGGGCGAGAGCTTGTCGTAACGCACGCGCTGACGCGCGCGGGCGGCGGCGACGCGCTTCGCCACCTCGGCCGAGCCTTCGGCCGGCGGCGGCAGCGAGAGGTCGGCGGCGGCGACCGCCGGCACGTCCACATGCAGATCGATGCGGTCGAACAAGGGGCCCGAGATGCGCGACTGGTAGTCGAGCGCGCATTTGGGCGCGCGGCCGCAGGCCAGCGCCGCGTCGTCGAGATGGCCGCAGCGGCAGGGGTTCATCGCGGCCACGAGCTGGAAGCGCGCGGGATAGGAGACGTGATGGTTGGCGCGCGCGACCGTGGCGCGGCCGCTCTCGATCGGCTGGCGCAGCGCCTCGAGCGTCGCGCGCGCGAACTCCGGCAGCTCGTCGAGGAAGAGCACGCCGTGATGGGCGAGCGACACCTCGCCCGGGCGCGCGCGCGATCCGCCGCCCACCAGCGCCGGCAGGGTCGCCGAATGATGCGGATCGCGGAAGGGCCGCGCGCGCATCAGCTTGCCGTCGGTGAGCTGGCCCGCGATCGAATGCACCATCGAGACCTCGAGCGCCTCGGCCGGGTCGAGCGGCGGCAAGATGCCGGCGAGCCGCGCCGCGAGCATGGATTTGCCGGCACCCGGCGGCCCGATCATCAGCATGTTGTGGCCGCCCGAGGCCGCGACCTCGAGCGCGCGCTTCGCCGTCTCCTGGCCCTTGATGTCGGCCAAGTCGGGATAATGCTCGGGCAGCTCGGCGAGCTTGGGCGCGGGCGGGCTCAGCACCTGCGTGCCCTTGAAATGATTGATGAGGGCGAGGAGGGAGGCGGGCGCCAGAACCTCGATCTCGCCCGCCCAGGCCGCCTCGCCGCCCTGGATGGCGGGGCAGATGAGGCCGCGGCCATGGGAGGAGGCGGTGAGCGCGGCGCAGATCACGCCCGCGACCGGCGCCAAGGTGCCGTCGAGCCCGAGCTCGCCCAACGCGGTATATTGCGCGAGCTCGTCCGCCGGCAGCACCTCCATGGCGACGAGCAGGCAAGCGCGATCGGCAGGTCGAAATGGCTGCCTTCCTTGAGCACGTCGGCGGGCGCCAGATTGACCGTGATGCGCCGGCTGGGCAGCGCCAGGCCGAGCGCGCCCAAGGCCGCGCGCACGCGCTCGCGCAATTCCGCCACCGCCTTGTCCGGCAGCCCCACGAGGGTGAAGGCCGGCAGGCCGCTCGCCATCTGCACCTGGACGTCGATGTCGAGCACGTCGACGCCCTGGAAGGCGACCGTGCTCACCCGCGCGACCATTCGGGCAATCCCCCCTCGCTCCAGCCCGCGCGATTGTAAGGGAGGCGAAGCCGGCAACGCCAGGGTTGTGACTGCCGCGCCTCGTTCCTGGTACCCAAGTCTTTCTTCCAGGCTCAAGGAAGACGTGGATCACCAGTGCAAGACCGGTGGCGACGATCTTTCGTTGCGTCGGCTGCCGTGCGCGCCAACGAGCTGCCTCGAACGATCGGCCGTTTGGTCCGCCCACGGGGGCTCCGGCTCAGCCGGGCGGGATCGGGAAAGGCGGATGCGCCGCCAGATAGGGCTTGAGCTCTGCCCAGGGGATGGCGACCTCCTGCGGGCCCGCCGCATAGGGCGCTACCTCGTAGGTGTTGAACTCGACCCTGACCCCCTTGGCGTCGATCAGCCAGCGCTCGGCATCCGCGGCCATCGCCTTGATCCCCTCCGCATTGCTCGGGAAGGCGGGCGGCTCGCCCAGCAGGTCCCGGCGCTTGAGGTCGTCGAAGCAGCGCTTGGCGAGAAAGTCCTGCCAGGCGGATTTGCCGTCGAACAGGTCGGCGGCCTTGATCGGCTCGGCCTTGGCCGGAACGGCGTTGAAGGCGGCGCTCGCGCTATTGGGATGGGCCGCGCCATGGCCGTAGGTCGAGAGCGTGAACTCGACCGAGATCAGCGCCGGCGAGGCGAAGACGATCTCGTAATCGAGCCAGGAATCGCTGTCGTCCTCCTCCTCCTCGCCCGCCTTGTCGGCCTCCTTGGTCGCGCCGGCGAGCTTTTTCGCGAAGGCCGCGACATGCTCGTTCCAGCGCCTCGTCTCGGGATCGTCGGGCGCGTCGATGCGCGGATAGGCGCGTTGCAGCTCGTCGATGCCGGGATGGTTGGCGCTATCGTCGTCCGGGCTGCCCTTGCGCGCCTCGAAGCTCTCCACCCGCATGAAGCGGAAGGGCCCCTTGGTCACGACCGCGCGCTTCAGCGCCGCGATGCGGCCGTCATATTGGCCGTCGATGCAAGCGCGGGCGGCATCCTGCGCCTCGGGCTGGGCGGGTGCCGCGGGGAGGGGGCAGAGCTTGCGGATGAAGAGGAGCCAGGAACGTTGGCCGGCCGTGAGCAGCCGCTTTCCTTCCTCGGAGAGCGCCGCTTGCGCGCCTTTATAGAGCCGGGCCATCTCCTCGTCCTTGCCCGACAGCGCTTGATCGGCGCAGATCAGCTTCTCATGCGCCTCGCTCGCCTTGGCGCAGTCGAAGCTCGCGGCTCCGGCCGCCGGGCAGAGCAGGCCCAGCGCCGGCAAGACGAGCCCGAGGAGGCTGGTGAGCCGCATGACCTGTCTCTCCGTCGCGCGTTGCTCGTCGCCCGAGCGCACCTGCGCGATGCGAACCCGGCCAATCCCAGCTTAGACGATCCGCGCGCCCGGGTCAGGCGAGATCGGGCCGAGCGGCGGTTTTCCGCGTTCCGCATGGATGAAGAGCCGGCCGGGAGCGTCCATGACATGTCTGCCAGATTCGGCCCGGCGGCCGAAATCGCCCGGTGACGCTTCTCGCGGGCGCTTTCCTCCTGTATGGAGAACATCGCGGGGCCGTGCCAAGCTGGCAAATTCCGCAAGGCGATGGAGAAATGAAATGACGAACCCGTCCACGGCCCATGCCGCTGCCGGCAATGCCGCCAGCAGCGCGAACAGCGATCCCGACATCCGCACCTTGCGCGCCGACGTCGCCAAGCTCCGCGCCGATCTCGCGAAGATCGGCGATACGCTGCAGGACATAGCGCAGGCCCGCGGGGCCGAGGCTATCGATCGGGTCCAGCAGATCGGCGAGAAGGTGCGCGACGAAACGAAGCGGCGCGTGCAGTCCGTCGCCGACGAGATCGAGGAGCGTCCCGTCACGGCCGCGCTGGTGGCGTTCGGCGCGGGCGTGATCCTGGGCATGCTCTTCTCGGGCCGGCGCTAAAAGACGCCGGGCGAGCCGCCAGGATGCACCGGATTTGCGCGCAGATCATCGTCACCCTGGCGGCGGCCCTCGCCGCGATGATCATCCTGGCGGCGGCGATCCTTTTTCTTTGTGCCGCGCTTTATTTGGCGCTTCGCGGCGTCACGACGCCACCGCTCGCGGCGCTGGGTACGGGAGGCGCGGCGCTGCTCGGCGCCCTTATCGTCCTCCTGTCGGCGCGCCTGGCAATGGCACCTCGCAAGGGGCGGAGGCGGCCGGGCCGCGATCAGGCCCGTCCCGCGAGCGGCGAGGACAGGATGGCGGCCGCGCTGGCCGGCATGCTGGGCGAGGAATTCGTGGCCCTCGCGCGACAGCATGCCAAGGAGACCGTGCTGGGCTCGTTTCTCGCCGGCATCGCTTTCGGGGCGAGCCCGGGGCTGCGCGCGCTCTTGCGTGACCTCATCAAGCATTGAGCCCCGCCCTCGCGGCGGATCCCACCGAGGCGGCACGCGCCAATCCATAGCATGCTGAAAAAAAGCCGCTTGCCATGGGCTGGCAAGTTGCTTACAGCGTAGCTATCCTAGCGCGTAATCAACAAGCGTACTAAGTGGATAGCTCGTGAATCGCCTGCTCGTGGTCGACGACGATGACGGCGTCGCCGATCTCATCCACCGTGTCGCCGAGGGCGTGGGATTCGAAGTCCGCAGCGTGCGGAACGGCGCGAGCTTCAAACTAGCCTACGACGAGTTCCGGCCCCATGGCGTCGTCCTCGACGTGCTCATGCCCGACATGGACGGGCTCGAGCTCATCACCTACCTCGCCGAGCGCAAATGCGAGGCCGGCATCATCATCATAAGCGGCGGCGAGGAACTGCGCGGCATGGCCATGCGGCTCGGCGAGGCCCGCGGTCTCAAGATCGTCGCCAGCATGGCGAAGCCGCTGCGCGTGGCGGAGCTCCGCGTCCAGCTCGCGCGCCTCGTCGCGGCGCCCTGACACGCGCCCCCTTTGCTTGCGGCACTCGGACCAAGCTGATAGGAAACGGGCCATGCAACGCCGCGTGCGCATCGCCCCCTCGATCCTTTCCGCCGATTTTTCCAAGCTGGGGGAGGAGGTTCGCGCCATCGGCGAAGCCGGGGCCGACTATATCCATGTCGACGTGATGGACGGGCATTTCGTGCCCAATCTCACCATCGGGCCGGTGGTGGTGCATGCCTTGCGGCGCTACAGCAGCCTGCCCTTCGACGTGCATCTCATGATCTCGCCGGTCGATCCCTTTCTGCCGGGCTTCGCCGAGGCCGGCGCCGACATCATCACCGTCCATCCCGAGGCGGGCCCGCATCTCCACCGCACGGTCGAGATCGTGAAGTCGCTCGGCAAGAAGGCAGGCGTGGCGCTCAACCCGGCGACGCCGATCGAGGCCATCGAGCATGTGCTCGACGAGGTCGATCTCGTGCTCGTGATGAGCGTCGATCCGGGCTTCGGCGGCCAGTCCTTCATTCCCTCCCAGCTCGAGAAGATCCGCGCCCTTCGCAGGCGTATCGACCTACTCGGCCGGCCGATCGAGCTCGAGGTCGATGGCGGCATCAACGTCGAGACGGCCCGCCAGGCGGTCGAGGCAGGCGCCGAGGTGCTCGTCGCGGGCACGGCGAGCTTCGCGGGCGGGCCCGGCGCCTATGCCGCCAATATCGCCAAGCTCAGGGGTGCTGCCTGATGCGAGGCGACCGAGGGCCGGGCGAGAGGCCCTGACGATGAGCCGGCCAAGGCCGGGCGAAGAGCCCGCGCGAGAGCGGCCGGCGGGTCGGTCGCCGCCCAACGATCGTCTCCTAGCGGCACTCGAGCGCCTCGTCTTCGGCGGCGCGCTCTATCGCATGACCCTCGCGGGCGCGGCGGCGGCGCCGCTTCGCCTCAATGTGCCCTACCGGGCCGCGGGCGAGGCGCGGACGGGTGCGGCCATCCTGCGCGACAGCTTCGCGCTCGCGGGCGAGCAGGTCGAGGCGGCCGATCCCTGGACGGCGCAAGGCGGCGAAGCCTGGCGCCAGGCGCTCGATGGTTTCGCCTGGCTCGCCGATCTGCGGGCCCTCGGCTCCGACGCCGCGCGCACCAAGGCGCGCGCGCTCGTCGATCGCTGGATCGAGCTGCATGGCGATTGGACGGAAGGCGCCTGGCGCGGCGACGTGCTGGCGCAACGCATCGCCGCGTGGCTCGGCGAGCATGATTTCTTCTGCGCCAGTGCCGGCGACGCTTTCCGCGCCCGCCTCTTCCGCAGCCTGGGCGGCCAGCTCCGCCATCTCGACCGGCTGGCGCGAATTGGCGGCCGCGCGCTCGGGCCGCCCGGGGCGCCGCGGCTCGCGGCTCTCGTCTCGCTCGCCTTGGCTCATACCGTGCTGCCGGGACGGCGCGAGCGGCTCGACCGCGCGCTCGCGCTGCTGCTGCAGGAATGCGCGCGGCAGGTGCTGCCCGACGGCGGACATTACCAGCGCAGCCCCGCGCTCCAGCTCGCCTTGCTGCGCGAGCTGGTGGGCCTGCGCGCGGCACTCCTCGCCGGCCAGCAAGGGGTGCCCGAGGGCCTCCAGGGGGTGATCGACCGCATGGCGCCGATGCTGCGCTTCTTCCGCCATGGCGACGGCAGGCTCGCCTTGTTCAACGGCGCGGACGAGGGCGATGCGGCCGAGATCGACGCCGTGCTCGGTCGCGCCGACGCCGGCGGCAAAGCGCCCGGCAACGCGCCCTATACGGGCTTTCAGCGCCTCGCCGCCGAGCGCACCCTCGTCATCGTCGACACCGGCGCGCCGCCGCGCGAAGGCGAGGGCGCCGCCCATGCCGGCACGCTCAGCTTCGAGCTCAGCCTCGGCCATGAGCGGCTCGTCGTGAATTGCGGCGCCCGGCGCCATCCGAGCGCCGCATGGAGCCTCGCGCAACGCGCCACCGCCGCCCATTCCACCCTGGTGCTGGCGGCCACCAACTCGGCCGAACTCGATCCCGCGGGCGGGCTCAGGCAGCGGCCGCGTCAAGTCCGATGCCGGCGCGAGGAGTCGGAGCACGCGATTTTCGTCGATGCGAGCCATGACGGCTATGTCGAGCGCTTCGGCGTGCTGCATCGCCGCTCGCTCTATCTCGCGCCGATGGGCGAGGATCTGCGCGGCGAGGATTGGCTGAGCCGCGTGCGGCCCGGCCCGTCGCTGCCCTTCGCCTTGCGCTTCCATCTCCATCCCGAGGTCAGCGCCTCGCTCGTCCAGGACCGCTCGGCCGTCATCCTGCGCCTCGCAAGCGGGGCGGGCTTCCGCCTCGACGTCGCGGGCGGCCAGCTCGCGCTCGCCGAGAGCATCTATCTAGGCGAGCGCGGCCCCCTGCGGCGCTCGGAGCAGCTCGTGGTCGAGAGCAACCTCGCGGGCGAGCAGGCCAGCGTCAAATGGTCGATCAAGCGCATTGGCGCGGAAGGGTGAGCCATGCTGTCGACTAAAGCGATAACGGCGAGCGAGCGATTGATCTTCGCCCTCGATGTTCCAGAGGTCGAGCGCGCGAAGGCGCTCGTCGAGCGGCTGGGAGACGCCGTGCGCTTTTACAAGCTCGGCCTCGAGATCTTCATGGCCGGCGGCTATTACGAGCTGATCGGCTGGCTGGCGGAGAGGGGTAAGAAAATCTTTGTCGATTTGAAATTCTTCGATGTTCCCAACACCGTCGCCGCGGCGGTCCGCCAGCTTCGCGGCCATCGCGTCGAATTCGCCACCGTCCACGGCAACGACGCGATCCTGCGCGCCGCCTGCGCCGAGAAGGGCGACATCAAGATCCTCGCCGTCACGGTTCTGACGAGCCTCGACGACGGCGACCTCGCGGCCTTGGGGTTCGAAGTCGACGCGCAAGCGCTGGTCCTCTCGCGGGCGCGGCGAGCGCTCGCCATCGGCTGCGACGGCGTCATCTCGTCGGGGCTGGAGGCGCCGCGTCTGCGCGACGAGTTGGGCGAGAATTTTCTCGTCGTCGTCCCCGGGATTCGTCCCGTGGCGAATGTCGATGACCAGAAGCGCACCGTCGATGTCGAAGAGGCCTTCCAAAACGGCGCCGACTACATCGTGGTCGGCAGGCCGATCGGCGCCGCGCCGGATCCGAAAAAGGCGGCCGAGGCCATCCAGGCGCGCATCGCGCGCCTGTTCGGGTCGTGATCCGGGAATCGGATCAAGTTGCATCGGATCAAGGCGAAGATGTTGGTCGAATCAGGCCACGCAGATTGTCGAACGCGGCCCGTTTGAAATCGGCGGCGCATCGCCATTTTTCGCGTTACTTTTTAGCCGCGGCGCACCGGTAAATCCCTTTCAATAATGTCCACTGAGTTTCGTTCTCAGGCTTCTCTGCCCCGGACAAGGTCAAAACCCCGGTGTCGCGGTTGAACTTATAAAATTTGTTATACTGCCGATAAGAATCTCTCGTCTCCACCTTCCCCCAAGTCACCGTCGCATCGGTGAAAGTCGCCGGTGAGACAGGATCATCGCCGGCAACCGCCGTGTTTGCACTATCGTCAAGAACGACACGTACGCCTCCGCTATCCGCATTTCCGCTAGCAAACGTACAATTGAGATTGGTTGTCGCTCCGAAGGCATTTGTGGCGACAAGCCCTAACGCGACGACACCCAGCAAGCTTTTTAGCTGATTGATTTTTCGATGCATCTCAGCCTCCGCGATTTCCGTCGATGAGCGTGAGCCGGCTGACCTGCCGGCCGGGCGAGCGGTATCGTACCATCTAGCGCAGCCTCCACCAGCTCAAGCAGCGACGGTCGGGTGATTCAATCGGTCAAGCTGGGCTCTCGCGATTTTCCGCCGTCCACCGCGCGCGCCACAAATCCCCGAGCCATGCGAGCCCGCTCGCCAGCAGCAGGATGAAGATCGGCTCCAGCGGCAGCCGGTATTTCACCCCCGTCACCGGACCGGTGACAGCGAGGAAATAAGCGGCGACCGCGAGGAGGTAGAGCATCGGCGCAAGCGGCAGGCCGCCGGGCCGGCCGACGCGGGCGAGACCCGCGAGCTCGATCAATCTCGTCGCCAGGGTCCAAAGCAGCGCCGGCACCATGAGCAAGAAAAATCCGCTGCCAGCGGCCTTCTCGGCGAAGGCCAGCACTTTGCCGACGGCGCCGCCGCCGGCGGTCTCGTAGAAATGGGGCCTTGCCATCGCCGCCACGGGCGGCACCGCGACAAGCGCAGGCGCCGCGAGATTGATGGCACCGCCGGCGAGCCAGGCCTCGGCGAGCCCGGCCAGCCCCAGCTCGCGCAAGGCGCGGCTTGCCACCTGCTCCCGGATCGCCGCCGCCTCGAAGGGGTCGCGCGGCAGGGCGGTCTCGCCGCGCGCGGCGAGCGCTTGCGCCAAGCGCGCGTTCATTTCGGCCTGGCCCTGCTCGAAGGGGATGCCGCGCGCGAACTCGAGCGCCGCGGGCGCCACCCAGAGGAGCGCGTGGCGCCCGCCTTGGGTCACGAGCTGGAGATGGCCCCAATGGGCGTAGTTGCTCAGCGCCGTCGGCGTCACGGGCAGCAGCGCCGCGACGAAGGCAAGCAGCAAATGGGTGAGGGCGCGCCCACGCGGCAGGCGACATTTCCAGGCGGCAAGCGCCAAAGCCGCCAGCAGCAGGGGCAGGAAGAAGAGCAGCACCGAGCGCACGAGGAGCGCCAGCCCGAGGCAGAGCCCCGCGGCGCCCGCGCGGCCGGCGGAAGGCGATTTGATGTAGAGCACCGCCGCGATCAGCCCCGCGATATAAGGCGGCAGGAACAGGCTCTCGGTCAGGATCGCGGAAGCGGCCGTGATCATGTTGAGATCGATCGCGGCGAGCAGGCCCGCCAAGAGGAAAAGCCGCCGGTCGAGCGCCGCGGCGAGGAGCGCCACGAGCAGGCAGCTCGCGCTGTCGATGCAAAGCTGCGCCAGCACGGGCCAGAGCGGCGCGGGTCCGGCGACGAGCCGGACGGCGGCGAGGAAAAACGGATAGGCCGGCATGCGCTCGGTCCAATCGACCCCGCTTGCCAGGCCGAGCCAGCCCGCCGCCGCCTGCTCGTAGGTCGGCGAATCGGGCAGGCGCAGGCTGTCGGGCCCGTGATAGACGAGCGCCAGATAGGCCAGGCGGATGACGAGCGCCGCGAGCAGGACGAGGAGGGCGTCGCGACGCCGGAAGCGCGCCCAGCCGTCGGCGCGCGCGGCCGCGTCGATGCTTGCCATGCTCAGAACGCCTTGAGCTTGCGGAAGGCGAAAAGCACCATGCGCAACAGCATCCAGCCGTGGCGGAAGCGCGAGATCTGCGTCTCGCCGTAGCGTCGGCTGGCGTAGCGCACGGGAATCTCGAGCAGCTTGAGATTGAGCTTGGCGGCGCCGAACAGCAGGTCGAAATCGCCGAACGGGTCGAACTCGCCGAAATAGGCGCGGTTGGCGGCGATCTGGCGGTAATGCGCGCGGCTCAGCGCCTTGGTGCCGCAGAGCGTGTCGGTCAGCCGCTGGTTGATGAGCCAGCTGAAAAGCAGCGAGAAGACGCGGTTCGCGACGAAATTGAGGAACCGCATGGCCTCGTCCTCCATGGGATAGATGAGGCGCGAGCCGTTGACGAGCTCGCCTTGGCCGGCGCGGATCGCCTCGTAGAAGCGCGGTAGCCATTCGGGCGCCACCGTGAGGTCCGCGTCGAGGATCATGAGCACATCGCCCCGCGCCTCCTCGAAACCCTTGCGCACGGCGTCCGCCTTGCCCTTGCCGTCCTGGCCAAGGAGGCGCACGCGGCGCTCGGGGAAGAGGGCCATCACGCGCTCGATCTCCTCGCGCGTGCCGTCGCTGCTGCCGCCCTCGACGAAGAGGATCTCGAGCTCCTCGCAGAAAGCGGGCAGGCGCCGCAGCGCGGGCTCGATATTGCCGCGCTCGTTCTTGCAGGGAATGACGACGCTGGCCGAGAGGGGGCCGAGCGGTCCGCGCGCGCGGGGCCGCGCCACCACATAGTTCCTGAGGCAGAGCCGGCGCAACAGCGGGAGCGTGGCCAAATAGCGGTTGACGAGCGGACCCAGGCCCAAGAGCCGCTTGGGCAGCAGCTGGCGCCATTCGCGCTTCAAGGGCTCGAAGCCGGCGAGGTCGAGCAGCGCCATGATGTCGTCGGTCGAGAGCCAGTTCTGCGGCTCCTGCGGCATCTTCTGTCCGAGCCGCTCGGCGAGCGAGAGGATCGGCTCCCACATGGTCGAGTAATAAACGATGACGATGCGGCTCTGGGGCGTGGCGAGGCGCTGCAGCCGCGCCAGCGTCGCCTGGCAATCCTCCAACATGCCGATGGTGTCGGCCAGGAGGATGACGTCGAAGGGGCCCTCGAGCCCCGCGATGGTGTCCTCCTCCTCCACGTCGCCGAGGACGAACTCGAGCTCGGGATAGCGCGCGCGGGCGAGTGCCAGCGCCTCGGCGCTGAAATCGACCCCCACCCCATGGGCGGGCGCGAGCGCGGCGAGGTTGTGGCCGAGACCGCAGCCGAGCTCGAGCACCCGCAGGCCCGGCGGGATGAGGAAGCGCAGATAGAGCATGTCCTCGGCGTGGAAATAGGCGTTGCGCGCGATCCAGCGATTCCAGTCGACGGCCTGGCGGTCGACTCTCTCCTTGAGCCGCCGCTTGCGCAGGGAGAACGCATGCTCCGGCTCGACGATGTCCGCTGCCCCGCTTGCCGGCATGGCGTCCGGCCCGGTCATGGCCGGCCCGCGGCGCGGCCGAGGGGCTCGGCCGCCGGGCGCGCGAGCGGCTCGGGCTTGTGCCCGCCCAGCAGGAGCCAGACGACCCCGCCCGGCAGCGCCACGACGATGGTCAAGAGGCCGAGCAGCACCGAGAGCGCGAGCGCCTGCGGCGCGGCGATGCCGAAAAAACCGAAGCCCGCCACGAAGGCGCCCTCGCGCATGCCCCAGCCGGCGATCGAGACGGGGAGCGTGCCGGCGAGGATCGCGAACGGCACGACGATCAGGCATTGCGTCGCATCGATGGGCAAGCCCAGGCCGCGCGCGAGGAGCCAGACGACGAGCACATAGCCGAGCTGGTTGGCGAGGCTCAAGAGGATCACCGGCAACGCCGTTGCGGGCGCGAGCAGCACGGCCCTCGCCTCGGCGGCGAATTGAGCGGCGCTTCGCACCGGCTTGAAGCGGCGGAGGCGCGCGGGCAGGCGATCGAGCAGCAGGGCCGCGCCCAGGCCGCAGCAGCCGAGCACGAGAAGCACCGCGGCGCCGAGCGCGAGGGCGGGAGCGTCGCCGCGCACGACAAGCGCGGGCAGGCCGGCGGCGACGAGGATGAGGAGCGCGCCGACGCCCGCGAGCCGGTCGATCACCACGCCGGTCACGGCGGCGCGGCCCGGGACGCCGGCGCGAAAGGCGAGCCACATGCGCATGGCATCGCCGCCGATCGAGGAGGGCAGCGCGATGTTGAAGAAACTGCCGACCAGGCAGATGGGAAAGCTGCGCCGGAAGACGAGCGGCGCGCCGAGCCGGCCAAGCACGACCGACCAGCGTCGCGCCACGGGAAAAGCGAGAGCGAAAAGCGCGAGGCCCGCCGCCAACAGCGGCGCGCGCTCGACATCCAGCATCTCGCGCAGGAGCGCGCCGAGATCGCGGTTGCGCACCAAGAGCCAGATCAGCAGCGCCGAGATCGCGCCCTTGGCCAACAGCCGCCACATCGGAATTCCGCCGCCTCCCGCCGCTCCTCCGATTCCCCGGGGGCGTCTCATATCATACCGCGCCGCCGAAGTCGCGCCCGCGCGATCCCCGAGGCAATCCGATGTCGTTTCCGCTAGCATGCCGCGATGAAGATCTGCGAGCTCTGCGCCGTCGATTTCACCATGTATCATTTCCTCACGCGCCTCATGCTGCGGCTCCAGGCGGCCGGGCATGAGGTGGTGGGCGTCTGCTCGGACGGGCCCTATCGCGCGCGGCTCGAGGCGATGGCGCTGAGGATCGAGCCGGTCGAGATCGCGCGCAGCCTCGATCTCGCCAAGCATCTCGCCGCCTATGGCCGGCTGCGCGCCCTCTTCCGGCGCGAGCGCTTCGACCTCGTGCATGTCCATACGCCCGTGGCCGCGCTGATCGGACGGGCCGCCGCCTGGCGCGAAGGCGTGCCGCGCATCGTCTATACGGCGCACGGCTTCTATTTCCATGACGGAATGCCGCGCTGGAAGCGCGCCTTCTTCATCTTCCTCGAATGGCTCGCCGGGCGGGTCACGCAGCAGCTTTTCACCCAGGCCGAGGAGGACGCCGCGACGGCGCGGCGCTACAGGCTTTGCGCCGGCGGACGGATCGAGGCGATCGGCAACGGCGTGGATCTCGCGCGCTTCCACCCGCGCGCGGAGGATGGGGAGCGCGCGCGGCTGCGCGCGAGCCTCGACACGCCCGCCGACGCGGTCGTCATCCTCGTGGCGGGGCGGCTGGTCGCGGAGAAGGGCTATCCCGAGCTCTTCGAGGCGATGCGCAAGCTGGATGCCGTGCTATGGGTCGCGGGCGAGCGCCTGCCGAGCGACCACGCCTCGGCCATCGACCGGGCGCTCGAGGCCGTGGCGCGGGACGAGGCCTTGCGCCGCCGCGTGCGGCTGCTCGGCCATCGCGAGGACATGCCGGCGCTGATGCGCGCGGCCGACATCTTCACCCTGCCCTCCCACCGCGAAGGCATGCCGCGCTCGATCATCGAGGCCATGGCCTCGGGCCTGCCCGTGGTGGCGACCGACATCCGCGGCGCGCGCGAGGAGGTGGTGTCGGGGGAGACGGGCGCGCTCGTGCCGGTCGACGACCCGGCGGCGCTCGCGGCGGCGCTCGGCCGTCTCGCCGCCGACCCCGCCTTGCGCGCACGCCAGGGCGAGGCGGGACGAGCGCGCGCGACGGCGCTTTACGACGAGGACAAGGTGGTGGACCGGCAGATGATTTTGCTCGGCCTCGGGCCTATGCTGCCTCTCCCGTGACACCCCGCCCGCTCTCCTTCTTGCGCTCCCTCCATAAAGGTCATGTGTTGGGCCTGGCCGCCTTTCTCGCTTTGCCGGGATGCGTCTTCTCGGTGCCATTCATAGCGCCGCTGGTCATTCTAACGGCGCTGCTTCTGCTGCTGGTCGGGCCCATCCGCGAGCGGCGCTGGCCGCAAGGCCCGCGCGAGATCGCGGCGATCCTCGGGCTTGTCGTCCTCTATGGACTGCTATCGGCCTTCTGGGCGGTCGAGCCCAGGCAAAGCCTCGTCCTTGCCGGCCGCCTCGCCGGCATCTTCGCGGCCGGCCTCCTGCTGCTCGACGGCGCGTCGCAACTCGCGCCCGAGGAGCGCCGCTGGTTCGAGCGCGCCTTCCTCGCGGGCTTCATCCTCGGCGCTTTGCTCATCCTCCTCGAGAGCGCGAGCCACGCGAGCCTGATCGACGCGCTTCGCAAGGCGCCCTGGATCGAGGCCGTTCTCGGGCAGGAGCGGCCGCTCTACTTCCCCGCTTATTTCAGCCGCGAGGCGAGCTTGGTGAGCCTGCTCTCCTGGCCCGCGGCGGCGATCCTGCAGCGGCAACGCGGCTGGCTCTGGGCAGGGCGCCCTCGCGGTCTTGACCGCTGGCCTGCTGCTCATCGCCAATAGCGAGACGGCGCGCCTCGGCTATCTCGGCGGCATGGCCTTCTTCCTGTTGGCGCTCAGATGGCCGCGCGCGGCGACGCCCGCGCTCGCGCTGCTGCTTTGCCTGGCGCTGCTCGCGGCGCCGCTCTTGTTGCGGCCGGCGGTGATCGGCTGGACCACCGAGGAAGCGCTGGTGCCGAGCGCCAAGCAGGCCTCGTTCGCCCATCGCGTCGCCATCTGGGATTTCGTGACCGGCAAGATCGCCGAGCGGCCCCTCCTCGGCTGGGGCCTCGACAGCTCGCGCGCCATCCCGGGCGGGCATGAGAGATACGATGCCAATTCCGAGCTGCTGCCGCTGCATCCGCACGACATGGCCTTGCAGATCTGGCTCGAGCTCGGGCTGCCCGGCGCCTTCCTGGGCGTGGCGCTCATCCTGGCGCTCGCGCGCCGCATCGGCCAGCTCGAGGAGCGGCCGCCGGCCGAGGCCTTCGCGCTTGCCGCGCTCGCCACCGCCACGATCAACGCCGCCGGCGGCTACGACCTCTGGCATCCCTGGTGGCTCTGCTTCCTCTGGCTCACCGCGGCCTGCCTCGTGGCGGCGTTGCCGAAGCCGGAAGAGGAAAGCGCCGCTATCGAGTCGTAGCGGGGCTTTGGAATGACGCACGCGCAAATGAATATTGCTGCAGAACGGCCGCGGCTTGCCCGACATCGCCTCCTCGCTATACTGCGCGCCGCCTCGAATCCGGCCGGCTCCGGCCTATTCCGACAGCAGGGAGAATTTCATGGCGGAGACGGCGTCCGACGGCAGCCGGTTCGACCTGCTCGGCATCGGCAACGCGATCGTCGATGTGCTGGCCCATGCCCCGGACAAGCTGCTCGCGGAGCTCGGCCTCGCCAAGGGCGCCATGACCTTGATCGACGCGAGCCAGGCCGACGCGCTCTACGCGCGCATGGGCCCGGGCATCGAATGCTCGGGCGGCTCGGCCGCCAACACCATCGCCGGCCTGGCCTCGCTCGGCGGCCGCGCGGCCTTCATCGGCAAGGTCAAGGCCGACCAGCTCGGCGCAGGTCTTCGCCCATGACATCCGCTCATTGGGCGTGGGCTTCGCGACCCGGCCGCTCGGCGAGGGGCCGGCCACGGCGCGCTGCCTCATCTTCATTACGCCCGACGCGCAACGCACCATGCAGACCTATCTCGGCGCGGCGGTCGAGCTCGGGCCCGAGGATATCGACGAGGCGACGGTGGCGGCCGCGCGCGTGACCTATCTCGAAGGCTATCTCTGGGACCCGCCGCGCGCCAAGGAGGCCTTCCTTAAGGCGGCCGAGATCGCGCACGCAAACGGCCGCAAGGTGGCGCTGTCGCTCTCCGATCCCTTCTGCGTCGAGCGCCACCGCAACGAGTTCCAGGAGCTGGTCGCCGGCCATGTCGATATCCTCTTCGCCAACGAGCATGAGATCATGGCGCTCTACCAGACGCCCAATTTCGAGCTGGCGCTCGAGGAGGCGCGCGGCAAATGCGAGATCGCGGCCTTGACGCGCAGCGCGCAAGGCTCGGTCGTGCTGGCGGGCGACGCGACGCATGTGATCCCGGCGGCGCCCGTGCCGGCCGTGGTCGACACGACGGGCGCGGGCGATCTCTATGCCGCGGGCTTCCTTCATGGCTTGACGCGGGGCGGCCCGGCGGGAGGCGATGCTGCGGGCGGGCGCGACCTCGCCGCCTGCGGCCGGCTCGGCAGCCTCTGCGCCGCCGAGGTGATAAGCCATATCGGCGCCCGGCCCGAAACGCCGCTCAGCGAACTCGCGAAGGAGAAGGGGCTCGCATAGGTGCCGGCTCTTCTGCGAGCGCCTCGGCTCGCTCCGCCAGCCGGCGGGCCAAATCGGGCGAGAGCCGCTTCGATAGTTTGGCCTGGGCGGCACGCCAGAGCGGGATCGCCGCCTCCAGACGCCGCGCACCGCTTTCGGTAAGCCATACAATCCGGCGGCGCTGATCGGCCTCGACGATGGCGATTTCGATCAGCCCGTCCGCCTCCAGCGTGCGCAGATTGCGCGAGAGCGTCGACTGATCCAGGCCGGTGCGCTGGGCCAACGCGCCCAGCGTGTCGTCGGATATCACGGCGATCTGCGCCATAAGGCCGAGCTGCGCCGCGCTCAGGCCCAGCACCGCCATCTCGCGATCGAGGAACTGGCTAATGCGCCGCGCGGCCAGCCGGCTGTTCCAGCCGGCGCAGCCCTCGACGAGCGCGCGGGCGTCGTTCCGAAGGGTCTTTCGCGGTTGACTTGCGACGCTCATGGTTCTATGTATATGCAACATTTGCATATACAAGCAAAGGAAATCATCCGATGACCGAGATCAGATATGGCCTGCCGACCGCGGCCGAGGTCGCCCATAAATCCGGCAAGGAGGTTCTTCAGGCGATCATCGACGGTGCCCTGCCGCAGCCGCCGATTTCCGAGACGATGTCGTTCTGGATCACCGAGGTGGGAGACGGCTTCGCCGTCTTCGAGGGCGAGCCGGGCGGGCATCTGCTCAACCCGATGGGCGGCGTGCATGGCGGCTGGGCGCTGACCCTGATCGACAGCGTCGGCGGCTGCGCCGGGCAATCGCTGTTGCCGGCGGGGTCGGCCTACGCGACGATCGAGACCAAGGGCAATTTCGCGCGCGGGATCACCAAGGACACTGGCCGCGTCCGCGCGGAAGCGCGCGTGGTCGCCAAGGGCCGCCGGATCATCTCGACCGAGGCCAGGGTGTTGAACGCGGAGGGCAAAGTCCTGGCGCACGGCACCTCGACCCTCATGGTGTTGCCCGCCGCCCCGTGACGCTGCGCGTCCGGGCCGCTTGCGAGGACTCATCCAGGCAGGCGCGGTGCATCGCCCCCCTCCTTGCTCCACGCGCTTCTGATCCCTATGTTATCCCAGCGCCCCCCGATCATCGCGCCCACGACATTGCGCCCGTGACGATAGCGGCGCGTCCGCTCACGCCAAGGCAACCATGGATATCCGCAACCTCGCCATCATCGCCCATGTCGACCATGGCAAGACGACCTTGATCGACGTGCTGCTGCGCCAGTCGGGCGCGGTACGCGCGCATCAGGCGATGGCCGAGCGCGCCATGGATTCGAACGATCTCGAGCGCGAGCGCGGCATCACCATCCTCGCCAAATGCACCTCCGTCGCCTGGAAGGGCGTGCGGCTCAATATCGTCGACACGCCCGGCCATGCCGATTTCGGCGGCGAGGTCGAGCGCATCCTCGACATGGTGGACGGCGCGGTCATCCTGGTGGACGCGGCCGAGGGGCCCCTACCGCAGACCAAATTCGTGCTCTCCAAGGCGCTTCGCTTGGGCCTCCGGCCCATCGTGCTGATCAACAAGGTGGACCGGCCCGACGCGAGGCCCGACGAGGTGCTGGAGGAGATTTTCGACCTCTTCGCGGCCTCGGACGCGAGCGACGCGCAGCTCGATTTCCCGGTGCTCTATTCCTCGGGCAAGGAAGGCTGGGCCGCCGCCTCGCTCGACGCCCCGCGCGAGGACATGGCGCCGCTCTTCGAGCTGATCACCTCTCACGTGCCGGCGCCGACCACGGAGCCCGACGGACCCTTCGCCATGCTGGCGAGCACGCTCGAATATGATCCCTATGTCGGGCGCGTGCTGACCGGCCGCATCCATTCGGGCACGGCGCGCATCAACATGCCGCTCAAGGCGCTGGCGCGCGACGGCTCGCTCCTCGAGGAGGGCCGGCTCACCAAGCTGCTCGCCTTCCGCGGCCTCGATCGCGTGCCGATCGAGAGTGCGGAGGCGGGCGACATCGTCGCCATCGCCGGGCTCGAGCGGGCGACGGTCGCCGATACGCTCGCCGCCCCCGAGGTGACGGCGCCCCTGACCGCCCAGCCGATCGACCCGCCCACCATCGCGATGACCTTCTCGGTCAATGATTCGCCGCTCGCCGGGCGCGAGGGCACGAAGCTCACCTCGCGCGAGATCGCCACGCGGCTCAGGCGCGAGGCGGAGGGCAACGTCGCCATCCGCATCCGCGAGAGCGAGGAGAAGGACGCCTTCGAGGTGGCGGGGCGCGGCGAGCTGCAGCTCGGCGTGCTGATCGAGACCATGCGCCGCGAGGGCTTCGAGCTTTCCATCAGCCGCCCGCGCGTGTTGTTCAAGAACGATCCCGCGACCGGCCAGCGGCTCGAGCCGGTCGAGGAGGTGCTGATCGATCTCGACGACGGCTATGCCGGCGTGGTGATCGACCGGCTCTCGCAACGCAAGGGCGAGCTCGTCGAGATGAAGCCTTCGGGCGCGGGGCGCACGCGGCTCGTGCTTTACGTGCCGGCGCGCGGGCTCATCGGCTATCAGGGCCAGTTCCTGACCGATACGCGCGGCACCGGCGTGCTCTCGCGCCTCTTCCACGGCTACGCGCCCTATAAGGGGCCGATCGCCGGGCGGCGCAGCGGCGTGCTGATCTCGCTCGCCGAGGGCCCGGCGGTGGCCTACGCGCTGTGGAACCTCGAGGAGCGCGGCGCGCTCTTCGTCACTCCCGGTGAGCGCATCTATCAGGGCATGATCGTGGGCGAGCACAGCCGCGAGAACGATCTCGAGGTCAACCCCTTGAAGGGCAAGCAGCTCACCAATTTCCGCGCCGCCGGCAAGGAAGAGGCGGTGCGGCTCACCCCACCGCGCGTCATGACGCTCGAGCAGGCCATCGCCTATATCGACGACGACGAGCTGGTTGAGGTCACGCCCAAGAGCATCCGCCTGCGCAAGCGCCATCTCGTCTCGCATCTGCGCAAGAAGGCCGAGCGCGCCCAGGAAGCGGGATAGGGCATTTCCCGTTGGGGCAGAATCGCCGCCCCCTCACCATCGCTTAGCTGGCTTCGCGGATTCCGCCATTCTATGATCGGCCGTCGCAAAGGACGCGCGAGGGCCTTCTGATGATCCGCGGCTGGCTTGACGCGCTCGCCGTCTATCGCGACCGGCGGGTGCTGGCGATCCTGGCGTTGGGATTCTCGAGCGGGCTCCCGCTGCTGCTCACCTTCTCCACCCTCAGCGCCTGGCTGGCGACCGAGGGGGTGAGCAAGACCTCGATCGGGCTTTTCGCCCTGGTCGGGCTACCCTACTCCTTCAAGTTCCTCTGGTCGCCGCTCATCGACGGGCTGCGCCTGCCCTTGCTCGGCCGGCTCGGGCAGCGGCGCGGCTGGGCCATCCTCATCCAGCTTCTCCTCATGGCGGCCGTTGTCGCGCTCGGCAGCCTCACGCCTCGGGCGCAGCCCTGGGCGACCGCGGCGCTGGCGCTTCTCGTGGCCTTCCTCTCGGCGAGCCAGGACATCGTGATCGACGCCTATCGCGTCGAGATCCTGCGCCCCGAGCAGCAGGGCGCGGGCGCCGCCATGATCCAGGCCGGCTACCGCATCGGCGTGCTGGTGGCCGGCGCCGGCGCGCTCTTCATCGCCGACCGCTTCGGCTGGCATGCGGCCTATTTCACCATGGCGGCGCTGGTGACGGTCGGCATCGTCACCATCCTCGCCAATCCCGAGCCGGGCAAAAGGCGTGGCGCGCGCGCGGAGGAAGAAGCCGCCGTGCCGAAGAAAAGCGAGCTCGACTACTTCGCCGCCTGGCTCGCCGATCACGTCATAGCGCCCTTCGCCGATTTCATGCGGCGGCCGATCTGGCCGGCGATCCTCGGCTTCATCCTGCTCTACAAGCTCGCCGACGTGGTGGCGGGGGTGATGGCCAATCCGCTCTATATCAATCTCGGTTTCTCCTTGAGCGAGATCGCCGGCGTGAGCAAGATTTTCGGCTTCGCCGCGACGCTCGCCGGCGCCCTTGCTGGGCGGGCTCGTGGTGACGCGCGCCGGCATCTTCCCGAGCCTGCTCGTCTGCGGCATCCTCCAATCGCTTGCCAATCTCATGTATGCGCTGCAGGCGATGGCCGGCCATGACATCCGCATGCTCGCCCTTACCATCGCGGTCGAGAACGTGACAGGCGGCATGGGTTCGGCGGCGCTCGTGGCCTATCTCTCCGGCCTCTGCTCGCCCGGCTACACGGCCACGCAATATGCGCTGCTCTCCTCGCTCGCGGCGGTCGGGCGCACCCTGCTCTCCTCCATGAGCGGCTGGCTCGCCGACCGCATGGACTGGCCGACCTTCTTCCTCGTAAGCACGTTTTTCGGCGTTCCGGGGATCCTTGTCCTGCTCTGGATCATGCGGCGCGAGCGCGCCGCCGCCGCCGCGACCGCGGCATGACATGATGTGGAACGCGTCTGCCAAAACAGCCAAAAATCGTCACCACCGGGCTTGTCCCGGTGGTCCACGTCTTTCTTGATCGCAACGGCAAATCGTGGATCGCCGGCACGGGGGCCGGCCATGACGAATTCGGCTGTTCGCGACCGATCTCAGAGCCCCAGCACGTCGCGCATGGAATAGAGGCCGGGCGGCTTGCCGCGGCCCCAGAGGGCGGCGCGCACGGCGCCTTGGGCGAAGATCTGGCGGCCGGACGCGCGGTGGGTGAGCTCGAGGCGCTCGCCCTCGCCCGCGAAGATGACGCTGTGGTCGCCCGCCACGTCGCCCCCGCGCAAGACGGCGAAGCCGATGGCGCCCGGCGCGCGCGGGCCCGTCTGACCCTCGCGGCCATGGACGGCGACCTTGTCGAGCGCGACCCCTCGCCCCTTGGCTGCGGCGCGGCCGAGCGCGAGCGCCGTGCCGGAGGGCGCGTCGGTCTTGTGGCGATGATGCATCTCGAGAATCTCGATGTCGTAACGCGCATCGAGCTTGGCGGCGACCTGCTCGACCAGCGCCTCCAGCAGCGTCACGCCGACGCTCATATTGGCCGCCCAGACGATGGGCGCGCTCTTGGCCGCAACCCGGATCGCCGCCTCGGCCTTCTTGTCGATCGCCGTCGTGCCGATGACGAGAAGCTTGGCCTGCTCGGCGGCGAGGGCGGCATGGCGCGCGGTCGCCTTAGGCGCGGTGAAATCGAGCACGGCGTCGGAGACAGCGAAGAGCTTGCCTGCGTCGTCGCCAACCGCCAGGCCGAGCGGCTCGAGCCCGGCAAGCGCGCTGAGATCGCGGCCGATGGCGGGATGGCCCGGCTGCTCGCTGCCGCCCACGAGCCGGCAGCCCTTGCTGCGCGCGACCTCCTGGATCAGTGCCCGACCCATGCGGCCGGCGCAGCCGACGATGCCGATACGCAGATCAGGCCCGATATGCAGATCCGGCATGAGCCCCCTTAGCCGCCCGCCGCCCCGCGAGGGGGAGGGGGCCGCCTCCGATCAATGGATGTTGCAGCTTGTGCTTATCACGCGGTAGCTCGAGAAATAACCGAGCGTATGGGTGGAGACGCGCAGGAAGGCATATTCGGTGAAGCCCGGCTTCAACTGGTCCGCGACCTCGAGGCGGCAGCTATTGCCCGGCATCAGGGTGACGATCATCGTCCGCGTGCTTTGCGGATCGTTCTGGGTGCGCACGAGCCTCCCGTCCGTCGCTACCTTCCATGACACATAGGCCCCGCCTTGTCCGGCATTGCCGGGCGCCTGCGTCGTCGCATTGCGATCCTCCCATTCCTTGATATTGCGGTCGCGGTTCTCCGAAAGCGCGCCACTGCCCGACACGGCGATGTGAAGATTGTGATGCACCACAAGCCCCGGCCGGACCTCCGGACGCACCATGTCCATCACGGCATCGTAAGTGAGATCGATGACCATCGTTTCGGCCGCATTCGCGGGCATGGGGCAGGATGCCGAGAGCGCGCCGATGGCCACTAGCAGCACGCAGGCGTTGCGGAGCATGGCGACCTCCCCCAATTCACCCTGCGAGCAGCGGCGCCTCGCTATTCGGTGAAGAATTCGCGCATCTTGGCGAAGAAGCCCTCGGATTGCGGGCTATGGGCCTTGGTGCCGGCGCTCTCCTCGAACTCGCGCAGCAGCTCCTTCTGTCGCTTGGTGAGGTTGACCGGCGTCTCCACCACCGATTCGATGTACATATCGCCGCGCGCCTGGCTGCGCAGCACGGACATGCCCTTGGATTTGAGGCGGAACTGGTGGCCGGTCTGGGTGCCCGGCGGGATGGCGACGCGCGCGCGCAAGCCGTCGATGGTCGGCACCTCGATGGTGCCGCCCAGGGCCGCCGTCGCCATCGGGATGGGCACGCGGCAGAAGATGTTGGCGCCGTCGCGCTTGAAGAAGAGATGCGGCTTGATGGTGAGGAAGATATAAAGGTCGCCGGGGGGCGCGCCGCGCATGCCCGCCTCGCCCTCGCCCGCCAGCCGGATGCGCGTGCCTTCCTCGACGCCGGGCGGGATCGAGACCGACAGCGTCTTTTCCTTGGTGACGCGTCCGCTGCCGTGGCAGACGCGGCAGGGATGGGCGATGACCTGGCCCGAGCCCTGGCAGGTCGGGCAGGTGCGCTCGATGGTGAAGAGGCCCTGCTGGGCGCGCACGCGGCCATGGCCATGGCAGGTCTGGCAGGTAGCGGGCTTGGCGCCGCCCTCGCCGCCCGAGCCGCCGCAGGCGTCGCAGGTGATGCCGGTGGGGACGCGAATTCTTGGCTTGGCTGCCGCGAAAGGCCTCCTCGAGGCCGACCTCGAGATTGTAGCGCAGATCGCCGCCGCGCGCGGCGGCGGGCCCGCGCCGCCGTCCGCCCGCGAACTCGCCGAACATCTCGTCGAAAATATCGGCGAAGCCGGCGGAGAAATCGAAGCCGCCGGACCGCGCGCCGGCGCCGTTGGCCTCGAAGGCGGCATGGCCGAAGCGGTCATAGGCGGCGCGCTTCTGATCGTCCTTGAGGACGTCGTAAGCCTCGCTGACATCCTTGAAGCGCTGCTCGGACGCCTTGTCGCCCGGATTGCGGTCCGGGTGGAACTTCATGGCGAGCTTGCGGTAGGCCTTCTTGATGTCCTCCGGGCTCGCTCCGCGCTTCACGTCGAGCGTGTCGTAATAATCAGCCTTGGCCATCGACCCCGATTCCCGATAGACCGCCGCGCGGGCGGGACGGGGCAGCGGCGCTTCCCCCGAAGCCCGCCTGCCGTCCTAGCGGCGCATGCCCGTCATCGGCTGACGACAGGCATGCGGCCCGCGGCGACATCAATCCCCTTCCGACCGCCTTCAGGCGGATTTCTTGTTCTTCTCGTCGTCGACCTCCTCGAAGTCGGCGTCGACGACCTTTTCCTTGCCCGGAGCGGCGCCCTCCCCGCCGCCCGGTCCAGCACCTCCGGCGCCCGGGCCACCCGGCCCGCCGCCGGCCTGCGGCTGCTCCTGGCTCGAGCGATAGACCGCCTCGCCCAGCTTCATCGAGGCCTGGGCAAGCGCCTCGGTCTTCTCGGTGATCGCCTTGGCGTCGTCGCCCGCGGTCGCGCTCTTGAGGTCTTCCACGGCCTTGGCGATGGTGTCGCGCTCGGCGCTCGAGATCTTGTCGCCATATTCCTTCAGGCTGCGCTCGGTCGAATGGAGCAGGGCCTCGGCATGGTTCCTCGCCTCGACGAGCTCGCGCCGCTTCTTGTCCTCGCTCGCATGCTGCTCGGCGTCCTTGACCATGCGGTCGATATCGGCCTCGCTCAAGCCGCCCGAGGCCTGGATGCGGATGGCCTGCTCGCGGTTGGTCGCCTTGTCCTTGGCCGAGACGTTGACGATGCCGTTGGCGTCGATGTCGAAGGTGACCTCGATCTGCGGCATGCCGCGCGGCGCCGCTGGGAGGCCGACGAGATCGAACTGCCCGAGCAGCTTGTTGTCCGTCGCCATCTCGCGCTCGCCCTGGAAGACGCGGATGGTGACCGCGGTCTGGTTGTCCTCGGCGGTGGAGAAGGTCTGGCTCTTGCGCGTCGGGATCGTGGTGTTGCGGTCGATGAGGCGCGTGAAGACGCCGCCCAAGGTCTCGATGCCGAGCGAGAGCGGGGTCACGTCGAGCAGCAGGACGTCCTTGACTTCGCCCTTGAGCACCGCCGCCTGGATCGCGGCGCCGACCGCCACCACCTCGTCGGGGTTGACCCCGCGATGGGGCTCGCGGCCGAAGAAGTTCTTCACCGTCTCGATCACCTTCGGCATGCGCGTCATGCCGCCGACCAGCACCACCTCGTCGACCTCGGAAGCCTTGAGGCCGGCATCCTTGAGGGCGGACTTGCAGGGCTCGATCGTGCGCTCGATGAGGCTTTCGACGAGGGCCTCGAGCTTGGCGCGGGTGAGCTTGACGTTGAGATGCTTGGGCCCGGTCTGGTCCGCCGTGATGAAGGGCAGGTTGACCTCTGTCTGCATGGCCGAGGAGAGCTCGATCTTCGCCTTCTCCGCGGCCTCCTTGAGGCGCTGGAGGGCGAGGCGGTCGCGGCGCAGGTCGATGCCCTGGTCCTTTTTGAACTCGTCCGCGAGATAGTCGATGATGCGCTTGTCGAAATCCTCGCCGCCGAGGAAGGTGTCGCCGTTGGTCGACTTCACCTCGAACACGCCGTCGCCGATCTCGAGGTTCGAGACGTCGAAGGTGCCGCCGCCCAGGTCATAGACCGCGATCGTGCCGCTGCCCTTCTTCTCGAGCCCGTAGGCGAGTGCCGCCGCCGTCGGCTCGTTGATGATGCGCAGCACCTCGAGGCCGGCGATGCGGCCGGCATCCTTGGTCGCCTGGCGCTGGGAATCGTTGAAATAGGCCGGCACGGTGATGACCGCCTGCTCGACCTTCTCGCCGAGATAGGATTCCGCCGTCTCCTTCATCTTCTGCAGGATGAAGGCGCTGATCTGGCTGGGCGAGTATTTCTGGCCGCGCGATTCGACCCAGGCGTCGCCGTTGTCGCCGCGCACGATCTTGTAGGGCACCAGCTCCTTGTCCTTCTCCACCATCGGGTCGTCGTAGCGCCGTCCGATCAGGCGCTTGATGGCGAAGAAAGTGTTCTCCGGATTGGTCACCGCCTGGCGCTTGGCGGCCTGTCCGACCAGGCGCTCGCCATTGTCGGTGAAGGCGACGATAGAAGGCGTGGTGCGCGCGCCTTCGGCGTTCTCGATCACCTTCGGTTCCTTGCCCTCCATCACGGCCACGCAGGAATTCGTGGTCCCGAGGTCGATTCCGATGACTTTGCCCATGGTTTGATCCCTCTAGCGGCGGACTGTCGAGGCCTGAGACAGCGCCTCCCGCAGCCCCCAAAAATTTACCTTCGCTTAGGCGACGGCATGTCGTCGCTCCAGGCTGGCATATAAGTACGCTGGCGCACGGCTGCAAGCCGGATTAGCGCCAATTCGCCCGCCAGGCGCAAGGGAAACCCCGCTTGCGAGGCTTGCCGGCAACAGCTTCAGGCTCAAGCCGGGCGCGGAGCTCGCCGAAGCCGGCTTTGCCGCCTCCAAGCGGCGGGGCTATAAGCCCGGCCATGTCCGCGCTCGCCTATGTCTGGACGGCCATCCTCGCCCTCCTCAGCTTCGGCGCCAGCCTGGGCGCCACGCGCCTCGTCCTGGGCGAGCTGGAGCGCCGCGCGCTGCTCGACCATCCCAACCCGCGCAGCAGCCATCAGGTGCCCACGCCGCGCGGGGGCGGGCTGGCGCTGCTGCCGGTGCTGCTGCTGGCCTGGCTCGCCGTCACCCTCCTTGTCCCGAACGCCCCCTCCGGCGCCTGCTGGGTCTTGGCCGCCGCGCTGTTCTTGGGCGCCATGGGCTGGCGCGACGACCTCGAGAGCCTGTCCGCCTCGCTGCGCCTCTTGTGCCAGCTCGGCGTCGTCTGCCTCGGGCTCCTCGCGTTGGGCGGCGCGGGCTCGGTCAGCCAAGGCTTGCTGCCGCCCCTCTTCGATAAAATCCTTGCCGGGCTCGCCTGGCTCTGGTTCGTCAATCTATTCAATTTCATGGATGGGATCGACGGCATCGCCGGCGCGGAGACGCTTTCGCTCGGGCTGGGTGTCGCCCTGGTGGCGCTCGCCGCCGGGCTAGGTGCCGCTTTGCCGCTCTACGGCCTCGCGGCGGCGGCGGCGGCGCTGGGCTTTCTCTGGTGGAACCGCCCGCCCGCCCGCATCTTCCTGGGCGATGTCGGCAGCGTGCCGCTCGGCTATCTGCTCGGCTGGCTGCTGCTCGTCCTGGCGGGGCGCGGGCAATGGGCGGCGGCCTTGATCCTGCCGGCCTATTACCTCGCCGACGCCACGCTCACCCTCCTGGCCCGGCTGGCGCGCGGCGAGCGGATCTGGCGGGCTCATCGCGGCCATTTCTATCAGCGCGCCGTCCAGGCGGGACTCGGCCATGGCGAGGTCGTGCGGCAGGTACTGCGCCTGAACATGATCCTGTTGGCCCTCGCTCTGTGGTCGACCCAGTTCGAGCCCTGGCCGCCGCTTCTCCTCGCCGCGGCGGCGACGGCGCTGCTCCTCGCATATCTCGGGAGCCGCAAGCCGAGCCCATCGAGCGGTTGAGGGCCGCAGGGCGATATGCTCTATAGTCGTTGCCTTCGGTTGAGCCGTACGACGGTCGAGAGGAGCTGTCGGTGCCCGATCCAAACCTCAGCTCGTCACCACCGGGACAAGTCCGGCGGTGACGATTTTTCGTTGAATCGATCTTGAGACAATATCTGCCCCGCGCCTCGGCCGCCTTCTTCCATGACCTCGTCATGGCGGCGCTCTCCTTTCCCGTCGCGCTTTATCTGCGCGTTGGCGATCACGCGCTCGAATTCCTGAACAACGGGCTTTGGCCGGCTTATTTCCTCTTCGTCGCCGTTTCGGGACTGGTGTTCATCTGGCTGCGCACCTATCGCGGCGTGTGGCGCTATGTCTCGCTCAGCGATCTGCTCGCGCTCTTGCGCGCCGTGACGCTGATCCTGCTTGTCTACTTGCCGCTGCTCTTCCTCTGGACGAGGCTCGCCCAGCTCCCGCGCTCGATGATGGTGATCGAGTGGTTCGTGCTGACGGCGCTGCTGATGGGCCCGCGCCTGCTCTACCGCCTCGCGAAGGACCGGCGGCTCGATCTCCTCGGGGGCGGGCGAGGGCGGCCGCGCCGCGTGCCCGTGCTGCTGCTGGGCGCGGGCGACGGCGCCGAGCTTTTCATCCGCGCCATGGGCAACGCGCCGGCGGCACAATATCAGGTGATCGGCGTGCTCGACGAGAAAGGCGGACGCATCGGCCGCGACATCCACGGCGTGCCGGTGATGGGCGCGCCGGAGGAGCTCGAGCGGATCGTCGCGCGCTGCGCCAAGCGGGGCAAGACGCCGCAGCGCATCATCGTCACCAAGGAGCATCTCGATCCCGCCCTGTTGCGCAAGCTGCTGGAGAGCGCGGATGCGCTCGGCATCACGCTGGCGCGCCTGCCGCGGCTCACCGACTTCAAGGCCGGGCTAACCGACGCGCTCGAGACGCGCGCCATCGCGATCGAGGATTTGCTGGGCCGGCCGCAGACCGTGCTCGATCGCGCCTCCATGGCCGCGATGATCGCCGGGCGGCGCGTGCTGGTGACCGGCGCCGGCGGCACCATCGGGGGCGAGCTCACCCGCCAGATCATGGAGCTCGCGCCGGCGGAGCTGGTGCTCGTCGACCATAGCGAGTTCACCCTCTACCGCATCGAGCGCGAGCTGATCGAGCGGCGGCCGACCCTGCCGCGGCGGGCGCTACTCTGCGACGTGCGCGACGGCGACCGCGTCGCGGCCCTTCTCGCCGCCACGCGGCCCGAGCTCGTCTTCCACGCCGCGGCGCTCAAGCATGTGCCGATCGTCGAGGCGCAGCCGAGCGAGGGCGTGCTCACCAACCTGATCGGCACGCGCAACCTCGCCGACGCCTGCCAGGCCGCTGGCGTCGCCAGCATGGTGCTGATCTCGACCGACAAGGCGGTCAACCCCGCGAGCGTGATGGGCGCCAGCAAGCGCGCGGCGGAAAGCTATTGCCAGGCGCGCGACATCCTCTCGGCGGGTCGCGGCGGCACGCGCTACGTCACCGTGCGCTTCGGCAACGTGCTGGGCTCGACGGGCTCGGTCGTGCCGCTCTTCCAGCGCCAGCTCGAGCGCGGCGGCCCGCTCACCGTCACCCATCCCGGCATGGCGCGCTATTTCATGACCGCGCGCGAGGCGGTGGAGCTGGTGCTGCAGGCGGCGGCGCTCGGCGGCGGGCAGGGCATCGAGGGCGGCAAGATCTTCGTGCTCGACATGGGCGAGCCTGTGCGCATCCTCGATCTCGCGCGGCAGATGATCCGGCTCGCGGGCCTCAGGCCCGATGCCGATATCCGCATCGAGTTCACCGGCCTCAGGCCGGGCGAGAAGCTCCATGAGGAGCTCCTCCATGCCAGCGAGGAGCTGGTGCCGACGCGCTTCCAGGGCATCCTGCTCGCGGCGCCGCGCACCGCCGATCTCGCGCTGCTCTCGCGCGCCATCGAGGAGATCGGCGACGCCGCCGCCGCCGGACGCGACGAGCAGGTCCTCGCCCTGCTCGAGCGGCTGGTGCCGGAATATCGCCGCGACGGCGATCTCGGCCGCGTCATGGCTGCGCGATGACCGGGCACGCGATGAGAGGAGCCTCGCGATGAGCGGGGACGCCGTCACCGTCAGGCGGGCGCTGCTCTCGGTCTCCGACAAGTCCGGCCTGGTCGAGTTCGCGGGCTTCCTCGCCGCGCGCGGCGTCGAGCTGCTCTCGACGGGCGGCTCGGCCGGCGCGCTGCGCGAGGCAGGCATCGCGGTCAAGGAGGTGGCCGAGCATACCGGCTTTCCCGAGATCATGGATGGGCGGGTCAAGACGCTCCATCCCAAGCTCCATGGCGGCCTCCTCGCGCGGCGCGACAGCGCCGCCCATCGCGCGCAGATGGCGGCGCAGGGGATCGAGCCGATCGATCTCCTCGCGGTCAACCTCTATCCCTTCGAGGAGACGGCGGCGCGCGGTGCCGCTTTCGCGGAATGCGTCGAGAATATCGACATAGGCGGGCCGGCCTTGATCCGCGCCGCGGCCAAGAACCATGACTTCGTCACCGTCCTCACCGATCCGGCCGACTACGCGGCCGTGATCGAGGAGATGCGCGCAGGCAACGGCGCCACCACCCTCGCGCTCAGGCGCCGCCTTGCCGCCAAGGCCTATGCCCGCACGGGCAGCTACGACGCCGCGATCAGCCGCTGGTTCGCCGCCGCGCTCGGCGAGAGCTTCCCCGAGCGGCTGCTGATCGCGGGCGAGCGGAAGCAGCTTTTGCGTTACGGCGAGAACCCGCATCAGGCGGCCGCATTCTATCTCTCGGGCGAGCGCCGGCCGGGCATCGCCACGGCGGAGCAGATCCAAGGCAAGGAGCTGAGCTACAACAATCTGAACGATGCCGACGCGGCGTTCGAGCTGGTGGCCGAGCTCGAGGGGAGTGCCGTCGCCATCATCAAGCATGCCAATCCTTGCGGCGCGGCGAGGGCCGCGAGCCAGCTCGATGCCTACAGGAAGGCGCTGGCCTGCGATCCGGTGAGCGCCTATGGCGGTATCGTGGCACTCAACCGCACGCTCGAGGCGCCGACGGCGGCCGAGATCGCCAAGCTCTTCGTCGAGGTCGTCATGGCGCCCGAGGCCGACGCGGCCGCGCGCAAGCTGCTGGCGGCGAGGAAGAATCTCCGCTTGCTGCTCACCCACGCGCTGCCCGACCCGGCGGCGCCGGGCATGGTGCTGCGCTCGCTCTCCGGCGGCTATCTCGTGCAAAGCCGCGACAATGGGCGGGTGACGAAGGAGGATCTCAAATGCGTCACGCGGCGGCGGCCGAGCGAGGCCGAGCTCGCCGATCTTCTCTTCGCCTTCCGCGTGGCGAAGCACGTGAAGTCGAACGCCATCGTCTATGTCAAGGACGGCGCCACCGTCGGCATCGGCGCGGGCCAGATGAGCCGCGTCGAATTCCTCGCGCATCGCCGCCTGGAAGGCCGAGGAGGCGGCGCGCGAGGCGGGCGAGAGCGCGCCGCGCACGCGAGGCTCGGTGGTCGCCTCAGACGCCTTCTTCCCCTTTGCCGACGGGCTCCAGGCGGCGATCGCCGCCGGCGCCACCGCGGTGATCCAGCCGGGCGGCTCGCTGCGCGACGCGGAGGTGATCGCCGCCGCCGACGCGGCCGGCATCGCCATGGTCTTCACCGGCATGCGCCATTTCCGGCATTGAGGGGAGCGACGCCATGACCGGTGCGGCCAGGCGCGCTTAGCATCGCGTTTCGCTCAGGGGTGAGCAGCGAGCCATGGAAATCTATCTGCCCATCGCCGAGCTCTCCGTCAATTTCCTGCTGCTGCTGGGGCTCGGCGGGGTCACCGGCTTTCTCTCGGGTCTCCTGGGCGTGGGCGGCGGCTTTCTCATGACGCCGCTCCTCATCTTCATCGGCGTGCCGCCGGCCGTTGCGGTGAGCACGCAAGCGAACCAGCTCATCGCGACCTCGAGCTCGGGCGCCTTCGCCTCCTGGCGGCGCGACAAGGTGGATGTCCGCATGGGGCTCGTCATGGTGGTCGGCGGGCTCTTCGGCTCCTCGCTCGGCGTCTGGCTCTTCAAGCTGCTCTCGCGCCTTGGCCAGGTCGAGCTGGTGATCTCGCTGAGCTACGCGTTGCTGCTCGGGCTGATCGGCGGGCTGATGCTGTTCGAAAGCGTGCGCGCCGCGCTCAAGGCGCGGCTGCCCGCTTCGCCCCAGCGCCGCGCCGGGCGCCATCCGCGCTGGGTGCGCGTGCTGCCGTTCCGCATGCGCTTCTACCGCTCGCGCATCTATGTGAGCGTGCTGGTGCCCTTCGGGATCGGGCTCTTCGTCGGCGTCCTCGTCGCCGTGATGGGAGTGGGCGGCGGCTTCATCATCGTGCCGGCGATGATATACCTGCTCGGCATGCCGACGGCGATGGTTGCCGGCACCTCGCTCTTCCAGATGGTCTTCGTCACCGCGAACGTGACCTTCCTTCAGGCGGTCAACACCCACACCGTGGACCTGGTGCTGGCCGCGATCACGCTGGTGGGCGGCGCCGTCGGCGCGCAGCTCGGCGTGCGCGCGGGCGACCGGCTGCGCGGCGAGCAGATCCGCGCGCTCCTCGGCCTTCTGCTCCTCGCGGTCGCGGCCAAGCTCGTGTGGGATTTGGTGGTCCCGCCGGCCGACCTCTACTCGATCGTCCGGCAGGGCGGCGCATGAGCCGCGCGGCGAGCGCCGCGGCCGCCATCCTCGTGCTCTTCGGGGCCGCAGCGGCGCATGGCCAGGCCCTCATCGCCGACCTCTCGAGCCATCTCGTCGCCATCACCACCAGCTTCGCCGGCAGCGAGGTGCTGCTTTTCGGCGCGGTCGAGGGCGAGGGCGACGTGGTCGTCGTGGTGCGCGGTCCGGAGGAGGAGGTCACGGTGCGGCGCAAGTCGCGCGACCTCGGCATCTATGTGAACCGCAAGTCGATGGTCTTCGACCATGTGCCGTCCTTCTATTTCGTGGCGGCCAGCGGCGATCTCGACAAGACGGTGCCGCCCGCCGAGCGGGCGCGCGCGGAGATCGGCACGGAATATCTGCGCCTCGTGCCGGAGGAGGCGCGCGATCCCGCCATCGTGGCGCGCTATCGCGAGGCGCTGATCCGCAACAAGCGCGCCGAGGGCCTCTATGCCCGTGCGACCGCCAAGGTGAGCTTCCTCGGCGCGCGGCTCTTCAGGGTGGACGTGCATTTCCCCTCGAACGTGCCGGTCGGCGCCTATCAAGTGGATGTGTTCCTCTTCCGCCATGGCGCCGCGGTCGGCGCCCAGACTACGCCGCTCGTCGTCGGCAAGGCGGGCGTCGACGCGGATATCTTCGAGTTCGCCCATCGCGACGCCGCCGCCTACGGCGTCATCGCGGTGCTGCTCGCGCTGTTCGCGGGCTGGCTGGCGGGCGCGATCTTCAGGCGCATCTGAGAGCTTGGGGGGCATCATGGCCGAAACCGACAGCGCGAGCGACGAGCGGTCCATCCTCGTCGTCATCGACCGCAGCGAGGAGCTCCAGGTGGCGCTGCGCTACGCCTGCCGCCGGGCGCGCGCGCGCGGGCAGCGCATCTCCCTCCTCCATGTGATCGAGCCGGCGGAGGGGCTGCATTGGATGGCGGTCGAGCGGCTGATGGCGAGCGAGAGCCGCGAGGAGGCGGAGCAGAAGCTGCAGGAGTTCTCGGCCAAGGTGGTGGAATGGACCGGCACCATGCCGGTCATCCATATCCGCGAGGGCAGGCCGCTCGACGAGCTGCTCGCCCTCATGGACGAGGACCCGACCATCGCGGCACTCGTGCTCGGCGCCGATCCCGGCCTCAAGGGGCCGGGCCCGCTGGTCACCGCCCTTGCCGGCAAGCATGTCGGCAAGCTCAAGGTGCCGCTCACCATCGTTCCGGGCAATCTCAGCGAGGCGCAGATCGACGCGCTGACCTGATCGCCGCGCGCGCCGGGCGCCGCCCGCTATTTGGATTTGACCGCGACGAGGCTTTCGAGGCCCGCTTCCGCGGCAGGCGAGCAGAACAGCTCCTCGGGCTCGGCGATGCCGCGGAGCGCATGGAAGCCGAGCGACTCGAGCGGATAGGTGCAGCGCCGGGCGAAATCCGCCGACACGAGCAGCGGGCGCTCGAGCCGCTTGGTCTGCGCCTCGATGCGCACGACCTTGTTGACGGCGGCGCCGATCACGGTGAAGTCGAGGCGCGTGAGCGCGCCGATATTGCCGTAGCCGACGTCGCCGATATGGAGCGCTATGCCGCAACGCAAGGCGCGCCGCCCCTCGGCCTCGTTGCGCGCGTTGAGCGCGCGCAGGTTCTGCAGCGCCTCGGCCGCCGACTCCATCGCGGCGCAGATGCGGTTGTCGCCCAGCTCGCGATCGAGCGGGAAGATCGCCAGCATCGCGTCGCCGATGAATTTGAGCACCTCGCCGCCGCGCTTGATGACCGGCTCGGCCATGGCCTCGAAGAAATCGTTGAGCAACGCGATCATCTCTTCCGGCGGCAGCGTGTCCGAGAGCGCGGTGAAGCCGCGCATGTCGCAATACCAGAGCGCCGCGTGGATGGTCTCGATCTCGCCGCGCTTGATGCTGCCACGAAGAACGCGCTGGCCGCTCAGATGGCCGAGATAGACGTCGAGCAGGTTCTCCGCCGTGCGCTTTTGCTTCTTCGCCTCGACGATGAGCGCGAGGAAGGGCAGCAGGTCGTAGAGCATGACGAGATCGTCGGTCGGGAAGCCGCCGGGCCGGTCGGTGGCCCAGGTCAATACCGTGCGCGGGCCGTCGGTCTCGTTGAGTCCCATCACCACATAGTCGGTATAGCCCTCCTCCTTGAGTTCCTCGAGGATGGGGAAATCGAGCTGCGGATTGGGCAGGTCGAGCCGCCGCCTTAGGCCCGAGGCGCCCTCCATGATGACGCGGATCGGGCTTTGCAGGAAGGACTCGGTCAGCTCGACGCCGTGCTCGCGCTGGATGACCTGGAAGGGCTGGCCCTTGCGCCAGAGATAGTTGAAGCCGAGCAGCTGCGGATGCAGCACGCGCGCGTGCAGCGTCGCGCGGCTGATCGAAATGCCGCTGTCATGAAGGCGCTCGCAAAGGGAGACGAAGAGCTCGGCGCCGTTCTCGATCAGCCGCCCCTCGTTCAGCAGCCATTCCGTCACCGGCGGCAGGACGAGCCGCGGGGCGCGTTGCGGCACGACCTCGCGCGACGCGTGGCGGCTCAGCTCGACTTGACTCAAACGGAAGCTCCTTTCGCAACTGCAGCGAGCTTAGCATATATGGCGCCTTCCCCGGCGCGTCCAATCACGCCGCCGCAAATCGCGCAAAGCCTTGACCTTCCTAGGGCTATGCTCCATTTAAGGGACGCCAGCGAACTGTCGCGAGGCCCAGCGCGGAAGCCCCGAGGAAGGTTCTCGATGTTCATCCAGACCGAGCAGACGCCCAATCCCGCGACGCTCAAATTCCTGCCCGGCCGCGAGGTGATGAAATCCGGCACCGCCGATTTCCCCTCGCCCGAGACGGCCGCGCGCTCGCCCTTGGCCGAGCGGCTCTTCCATATCGAGGGCGTGAACGGCGTCTTCCTGGGTTCGGATTTCGTGACCGTGACCAAGGAGGAGGGCCGCGAATGGCAGCTCCTCAAGCCCTCCATCCTGGGCGCCATCATGGAGCATTTCACTGCCGGAAAGCCCGTGCTGCTCGAGAGCGATGCGGCGCCCGCCGCCTCAGCCGGCGCCGAGGACGAGAGCGAGATCGTCGTCCAGATCAAGGAGCTGCTCGATACCCGCGTGCGCCCCGCCGTGGCGATGGATGGCGGCGACATCATCTTTCACGGCTTCGAGGACGGCGTAGTCTATCTCCATATGCAAGGCTCCTGCTCGGGCTGCCCCAGCTCCACCGCCACCTTGAAGGCGGGGATCGAGAACATGCTGCGCCATTATCTGCCCGAGGTCACCGAGGTCCGCGCCGTCTGAGCGGCGCGGCCGCGCTCTTCGCCCGGCCCCTGCCTTTTCCCCTACATCATGGCCGGCGCGAGAGCGCCGTCGGCGATGAGCGGATAGCGCCGCGCCTCGAAAAGCTGATAATGCCACCATTCATTGCGGTAGAAATCCCAGCCCGCGGCGGTCATCAGCCCGAGGAGAAGATGGCGGTTGCGTTGCGCTTCGGGCGAGATCGTCCGGTCGCCATGGTGGGAGAGCGGGGTGAAGGCGTCGAAGGCCGTGCCCATGTCGAGCGCCGTTCCATCCGCCGCGAGCAGGGTCAGATCGACCGCGACGCCGCGCGAATGAGGCGAGCCGCGGCGCGGGTCGGCGAGGAATTCCGGATCGGGGCTATGGTTCCACATCACCCATTGCGCCTCCGGCGGGCGGTAGGCGTCGAAGATCTTGAAGCGGAGATCGAGCGCGCCGGCCAGCTCGATCGCCGCCCGCAGGCGCTCGACCGCCTCTGGACGGAGATAGCAGGCGGCGCGGCGATAGATCGGCTTGGCGGTGAAGTTTTCCGCCGTGGCATAGGCGATCTCGAGTGTCACGGGATCATGGGGCGGGGCGATCTCGACCAGCATCAGGGCGCCAGGAACATGAGCGGGGCTCCTCGGGAGCTGATGGTCAGCGGCGGCATGGGCGGTTCGAACGAACCTCCGATCAAAAACACTAGCATGAGGCCAGCGCCATGAGGATCCTGGCCTTCGATTGCTCGGGCGCCGCCTGTTCGGCCGCGCTCTGGCAGGAGGGCGTGGTCGCGGCGCGGCGCGAGGCGCTCGAGCGCGGCCAGGCCGAGCGGCTGATGCCCATGATCCTCGCGGTGCTGGAGGAGGCCGGCTGGCGCTTCGCCGATCTCGACCTCATCGCCGCGACGGTCGGCCCCGGCACTTTCACCGGCTTGCGCATCGGGCTTGCTTCATTGCGGGGCCTTGCCCTCGCCAGCGCCCGGCCCATGCTCGGGATCGGCAGCCTGGAAGCCGTGGCGCGCGCCACGCTCGCCGAGGAGCGCGCGGGGCGCAAGCTTTTGGTGCTGCTCGAAAGCAAGCGCGCCGATCTCTATGCCCAAGCCTTCGACGCCGATCTCGCGCCGCTTTCTCCACCCCTCGCGCTCGAGCCGCGCGAACTCGCCGAGCGCTTCGCCGGCGAGAAGCTGCTCCTCGCGGGCGACGCCGCCCATCGCGCCGAGGCCGGCTTGCGCGCGGCCGGCTGCGAGCTCCGCTTCGCCACCGGTTCCGGCCTGCCCGACGCCGCGCTCGTCGCGGCGATCGCGGCCGAGCGCGTGGCCCAAGCCTCGATGCGGCCGCCGGCGCCGCTTTATCTGCGCCCGCCGGACGTGACCTTGCCGGCCGCGGCCGGAGGGCGCGCGTGAGCGGCTTCGCTATCCGCGTGGCGAAGATGTCCGAGGCCGATCGCCTGGCCGCGCTACATGAAAAGAGCTTTGCCCAATCCTGGGTGGCGGCGGCGTTTGCCGAGCTGCTTGCCTGGCCGACCAGTTTCGCTCTGATCGCCTTTTCGGCCCCCCGCCCGGCCCCCGCGGGCGAGGCGGCGCAGGAGGCGCTGGGCTTCATTCTTTGCCGGGTTGCCGGTGGGGAATGCGAGGTGGCGACCCTCGCGGTCCTGCCCGAGATGCGGCGGCGGGGTATCGCCACCGCCTTGCTCGAGACGGCCGTCGCATATGCAAGGGAGGTGGGCGCCGCGACGGTCTTTCTCGAGGTCGCCGAGGACAACGAGCCCGCGCGCCAGCTCTATGCAAGGCTCGGCTTCGAGCCCGTCGGTCGGCGCGCCGCCTATTACCGCGACGGAAGCGGAAATGTCACCGACGCGCTGATATTGCGGCATAGGCGCCGGGATTAGCCGGCCGTTACCGCAGGTCTCCGCGTGAAAGACTTGGACGATTCAAGGATGTTGTGAATCCGGGGAAAATAATTATATAAAGGCCACTGTTGCTCTGGAGGACCCCAAATAATGACTGATCAGTCGAACCAAGGCGAGCTATTGTCCTTGACGGCCAAAATCGTCGCTGCCCACGTGTCCAAGAACAGCGTGCCGGTCGATGAGTTGCCCCATCTCATCAAATCCGTCCATCACAGCCTCTCAGGACTGGAAAAACCCGTCGAGGCCGCGCCGGAGCGCCCCCAGCCGGCCGTGCCGATCAAGCGCTCGATCACGCCCGACTATGTGGTTTGCCTGGAAGACGGCAAGAAACTCAAGATGTTGAAGCGCCATCTGAAAACGGCCTACAACCTCACGCCGGAGCAATATCGCGAGCGTTGGAGCCTGGCGCCGGACTATCCGATGGTCGCGCCCAACTATGCGCGCCAACGCAGCCGTCTCGCCAAGGAGATCGGGCTGGGCACCAGGGCGCGCAAAGGCGGCGCGCGGCAGAACTGACCGCGTTGCGGCCTGAATTAAGAAAAATCAAGAATTTACCGCAGGCTGCCCGGGAAATGACCCTGAACGGCGGGCGCGAGCGCCTCGCTGCGGCCGATGGGCCGTAGGCGAGGGGCGCCTTTGTCGCTATATTGTGGTTAAGCTCGAAAAACGGATTGGACCATGCCGTCGCGCCTCGAGCGCCTATGCAGCGACAAGGGCCTGAAAATGACCGATCAGCGCCGGGTCATCGCCCGCGTCCTCTCGGACGCGCATGATCACCCCGACGTCGAGCAGGTCCATAAGCGGGCGGTCGCTCTCGATCCGCATATCAGCATTTCCACGGTCTACCGCACGGTGCGGCTGTTCGAGGAGGCGAATATCCTCGAGCGCCATGATTTCCGCGACGGCCGGTCGCGCTACGAGGAGATTCCGGAATCGCACCATGATCATCTGATCGACATCCAGACCGGCCGCGTCATCGAGTTCACGAACGAGAAGATCGAGCAGCTGCAACGCCAGGTGGCGGCCGAGCTCGGCTTCGAAATCGTCGATCACCGGCTCGAGCTTTACGGTGTGCCGCTCGACGCGGCACGCAAGAACAACAAGACAAAAAAATGAGAAGTCCCGCGCGGCGCGCCGCGAGCCCGGCCGCATCAGGGAGGGCGTTTCGAGTGAGCCAGGCCACACCAGCTGAAAGCCTGCCGCGGGCGCCGGAGCGACCCGCGCACGCGAGCAATCTCGAAGTGCGGCTCGCCGAGAGCGCGCAGGAGATCGACGCCGCGAAGGGCTTGCGCTATCGCGTGTTCTACGAGGAGATGGCGGCCCGTCCGACCCCCGAGATGGCCGCGCGCCGCCGCGACTTCGACCGCTATGACGACGTCGCCGACCATCTTCTCGTGATCGACCGCGACCAGCAGGGCGCCGAGCGCCGCGTGATCGGCACCTACCGCCTCATCCGCCGCTCCGCCGCCGCCGCGGCCGGCGGCTTCTACAGCGCGGCCGAATACGATATCGGCAGGATCGAGAATTATCCGGGCGAGATCCTCGAGCTCGGGCGCTCTTGCGTGGATGCGCGCTACCGCACGCGCGGCACGATGCAGCTCTTGTGGAAGGGCATCGCCGACTATGTCTGGAAGCACGAGATCGCGCTCATGTTCGGCTGCGCCAGCCTGCCCGGCACCGAGCCTCAGGCGCTCGCCGTGCCGCTGACCTATCTCTACACGCATCATCTGGCGCCGCCCGAGCTCAGGGCCCGCGCGCTCCCCAGCCGCTATGTCGAGATGCGCCAGCTCGATCCCGCGACGATCGATTCGCGCCGTGCCCTCGCGGGGCTTCCGCCGCTCATCAAGGGCTATCTCCGCCTCGGCGGTTTCGTCGGCGACGGCGCGGTGATCGACGAGCAATTCAACACCACGGACGTTCTCATATTGGTGAAGACGAACTGGGTCACCGAGAAATATCGCGAGCATTACTCGATCGAGCGAGTCAACAAGGGCGGGGGGCCCGACTGATCCCGATGGGCTCGCCCCTGCGCGCAGCGGTCCGCTTGCTGCTCTATCTCGGCTTGACCTTCGCGCTGATTCCGGCCCAGGCGATGGCGCTCCTGCTGCGCAGCCGGCTGCGCGAGGGCATTCCGCTTTACTACCATCGCGCCTGCTGCCGCATCTTCGGCATGACAATCGTCGTGCGCGGCGAGATGGTGCGCGCCCGCCCCGCGCTCTTCGCCGTCAACCACAGCTCCTATCTCGACGTCACCGTGCTCTCCTCGCTCGTCCCCGCCTCCTTCGTCGCCAAGCGCGAGGTGGCGAGCTGGCCCCTCTATGGGCTGCTGGCGCGGCTCCAGCGCACGCTTTTCGTCGAGCGCGACCGGCGTCATGCCGGCGCGCAACGCGGCCTCATGGCGCAGCGGCTCGCCGCCGGGGACGCTCTCGTCCTGTTTCCCGAGGGCACCAGCAGCGACGGCAACCGGGTGCTGCCCTTCAAGAGCGCATTGTTCGCGGTCGCCGTCGAAGGCGTCGCCGGCCGCCATCCGGCGGTGCAGCCCGTCTCGATCGCCTATGTCGGGCTCGACGGGCTGCCCATCGGCCGCTTCCTCAGACCCTTTTACGCCTGGTACGGCGACATGGATCTGGTGAGCCATATCTGGGGCGTGGCGGGGCTGGGCAATCCGACCATCGTGGTGGAGTTCCATCCCCCGGCGCCGCCCGAGGCGATTGTCTCGCGCAAGGCCTTGGCCGATTATTGCCAGCGCGAGGTCGCGGCCGGACTGGCGCGCGCGATCGGCGGCAGCGTCTGGCGCCTCGAACCCGCCGCCGCGCCCGCCGACGCCAAGGCGCTGGAGCCGGCCTCGTGAGCGATGGGAGGGAAAGCGAGCGGAGCGTGAAAAGGCTTTTCATCAAGACCTACGGCTGCCAGATGAACGAATATGATTCCGCCCGCATGGCGGAGCTCCTGGCACCGCTCGGCTACGCCGCCACCGATCGCCCCGAGGAGGCCGATCTCGTCATCCTCAATACCTGCCACATCCGCGAGAAGGCCGAGGCCAAGGTGCATTCCGAGGTCGGGCGGCTCCGCCTCGTCAAGGAGGCCCGGCGGCAACAGGGCGCCGACACCATCCTCGCCGTCGCGGGCTGCGTCGCCCAGGCCGAGGGTGCCGAGATCATGGCCCGCGCGCCCGCCGTCGACATGGTGTTCGGCCCGCAGGCCCTGCATCGCCTGCCGGAGATGGTGGCGCGGGCGAGCCGGGCGGGCGGCCAGCTCGAGACGCGCTTCGAGGTCGAGCGCAAGTTCGACGAGCTGCCCGAGGCACGTCTGCCGCAGGGACCCGCCGCCTTCCTCACCGTGCAGGAGGGCTGCGACCGCTTCTGCAGCTTCTGCGTCGTCCCCTATACGCGGGGTGCCGAATATTCGCGCCCCGTCGCCGCCATCCTCGCCGAGGCGCGCGGGCTCGTGACGGCGGGCGCGCGCGAGATCACGCTGCTCGGTCAGAACGTCAATGCCTATCATGGCGCCGCGCCTGACGGCGGCGGCGCCTGGGGTCTCGGGCGGCTCATCCGCCATCTCGCCGACGAGGTCGAGGGGCTGCGGCGTCTGCGCTACACGACCTCCCATCCGCGCGACATGGATGACGAGCTCATCGCCGCCCATCGCGACCTGCCGCAGCTCATGCCCTTCCTCCATCTCCCCGTTCAGTCCGGCTCCGACCGCGTGCTGGCGGCCATGGGGCGGCGCCATCGCGCCGAGGATTACGCGCGCCTCGTCGAACGGCTGCGCCGGGCACGCCCCGATCTGGCGCTCTCCTCCGATTTCATCGTCGGCTTTCCCGGCGAGAGCGAGGAGGATTTCGCGGCCACGCTCGCGCTGGTGCGCGAGATCGGCTTCGCCCAGGCCTACAGTTTCCGCTACAGCCCGCGCCCGGGCACGCCGGCTTCGGTGCTGGACGGGCAGCTCCCCGAGGCGGTCAAGGCCGAGCGGCTGGCGCGGCTGCAAGCGCTCCTCGCCGCCCAGCAGGCCGCGTTCAACCGCGCGAGCGTCGGCCGCGTCATGCCGGTGCTGCTCGACCGCCGCGGCCGGCATGAGGGCCAGCTCGCGGGCCGCAGCCCCTATATGCAGGCGGTCCATCTGGAGGCGCCGGCGGAGTTCTTCGGCGCCGTCGCCGAGGTTCGGATCACGGCCGCCTTCGGCCAGAGCCTCACGGGAACATTGACCGGCCAAGCCGCGCCGCGCGCGGCGGCGGCCGGGGAAGCGAGGGTAAGCGGGTGAGCAGGAGGAGCAAGGAGGACAAGCCCATCCATCTGCAGTTCGAGGACAACCGGCTCTTGTCACGGCTTTACGGCCAGCATGACAAGCATCTCGCGCGCATCGAGCAGCAGCTCGGCGTCGAGCTCGCCCAACGCGGCAACGAGCTCGCCATCTATGGTCCGGTCGCCGAGGCGGAAACCGCGCGCGAGGCGATCACCTCGCTCTATCGCCGTCTCAAGGGCGGCAAGGAAGTCGATATGAGCGAGGTGGATGCGGCACTCCGCCTCGCCGCGCGCCCGGCGGCCGGCCGGCCCCAAGGCGAGATCGAGCTGGTGACGCGCCGGCGCGTGATCTCGCCCCGCTCGCCGACCCAGGCCGACTATATGAAGGCGCTGCAGGAGCATGAGCTCGCCTTCGGCCTCGGCCCCGCCGGCACGGGCAAGACCTATCTCGCGGTCGCCACCGCCGTCACCATGCTGGCGAGCGGGCGGGTCGACCGCATCATCCTCTCGCGCCCGGCGGTCGAGGCGGGCGAGCGGCTGGGCTTCCTGCCGGGCGATCTGCGCGAGAAGGTCGATCCCTATCTGCGCCCGCTTTACGACGCGCTCTACGACATGCTTCCCGCCGACCAGGTGGTGAAGCGCATCACCAACGGCGAGATCGAGATCGCGCCCTTGGCCTTCATGCGCGGCCGCACCTTGTCGAACGCCTTCATCATTCTCGACGAGGCGCAGAACACCACGCCCGTGCAGATGAAGATGTTCCTCACCCGGCTCGGCGAGAATTCGCGCATGGCGGTGACCGGCGACCTCACGCAGATCGACCTGCCGCTCGGCGCGCGCTCGGGCCTCACCGACGCGCTCGAGGTGCTGGTGAATGTCGAGGGCATCGCCTTCATCCGCTTCACCGACGCGGACGTCGTGCGCCATCCCATGGTGACGCGGCTCGTGCGCGCCTATGACGCCAAGGACCGTCGCCTGCTCGACGCGGCGCGCGCCGGCCGCAAGAAGGGTGCATAGGAGAAATGAGCGGAATGCCGGCAAGCGTCTCGTGGGCCGCGCGCCATGAGCCGGGCCGCCGCGATCGAGGTCGCCATCTCCTGCCCGGCCTGGCGCAAGGCGGTGGCCGGACCGGCCTCCTTATGCCGTCGCGCGGCCCGCCTCGCGCTCGACAATGCGCCGGCGGATTTGTCCGCCACCGGCGGTTGGGCCGAGCTCAGCCTCGTGCTGGCGGACGACGCGTTGCTGCGCCGGCTCAACCGGACCTATCGCGGCAAGGACAGCCCGACAAACGTGCTCGCCTTCCCGGCCGGAGGCGCCGAGCGCGACCTGGACGGCGAAGCGGGCCCGCCGCGGCTCATGGGCGACGTGGTTGTGGCGCTCGAGACCGCGCGCGCCGAGGCCGCGCGCGAGGGCAAGCCCCTCGCCCATCATCTGAGCCATCTCGTCGTCCATGGCACCCTGCATCTTCTCGGCTACGACCATAAGCGCCAGGCCGACGCGCTTCGCATGGAGCGGCTCGAGATCGCGACCCTGAAGCGGCTCGGCGTACCCAATCCTTACCGCGCGCGGCACTCCGATGGCGGATGACCCCGTCTCCCGCGGGTCGCGCGAGGGCGAGGCCAGGCCCTCGCTGCTCCGCGCCTTGCGCAACGGGCTGCGGCGCATGCATCTCTTGCGCGACCACGAAACCTCGGTGCGCGAGACGATCGGGGAGCTCATCGAAGATACGGTCGCCGCCGCCGAAGCCGAGATCGAGCCGCAGGAGCGCGCGCTGCTCGGCAACATCCTCAAGCTCCACGACGTGACGGCGGAGGACGTGATGGTGCCACGCGCCGATATCGGCGCGGTCGAGCATAACCTCACGCTCGACGAGCTGTTCGGCAAGATGAGCAAGCATCCGCATTCGCGCATGCCGGTCTATCGCGAGAGCCTCGACGAGGTGATCGGCATGATCCACATCAAGGACGTGCTCGCCTGGTGGGGCCGCCAGGCGGAGTTCCAGATCGCCAAGATCCTGCGCCCGGTGCTGTTCGTCGCTCCCTCCATGCATGTGCTGGACCTCCTGCTGCAGATGCGCGCAACGCGTCATCACCTCGCCCTCGTGGTCGACGAGTTCGGCGGCATCGACGGCCTCGTCACCATCGAGGATCTGGTCGAGGAGATCGTCGGCGAGATCGAGGACGAGCACGATCTCGAAGCCGGGCCGAGCCTGGAAGCGGGGCCGGACGGCACGCTGGTGGCCGATGCGCGGCTCCCGATCGAGGCGCTCGAGGAGCGCATCGGCCGCGTGCTGCTCGATGGGGAACGCGAGGATATCGATACGCTCGCCGGCCTCGTTTTCGCGCTTGCCGGGCGCATCCCGGCGCGCGGCGAGGTGATCCGCCATCCCTCGGGCCTCGAATTCGAGGTGATGGACGCCGACCCGCGCCGCATCAAGCGGCTTCGCATCCGCAACCTGCCGCGCCGGCAGGCCGCGGCCTCGTGAGCGCGCTCGTCCGCAGCGCCGGGGAGGGAGCCTGGCTGCTCGAGCGCGCGGCCTCGCCGGCGGCGCGGCTTGCCGCGCTCGAGGGACGCCGGCGCTACGGGCTCGCTTTTCTCCTCGGCATTCTGGCCGCGGCGGCGCTGCCGCCGGTCTATGCGCTCCCGCTCCTCTGGCCCGCCTTCATCGGCCTCCTCTGGCTGCTCGACGGCGTGGCGAGCGGCCGGCAGGCCTTCGCGCTGGGCTGGTGGTTCGGCCTCGGCTATTTCCTCGCCGGGCTCTATTGGATCGGCATCTCGATGCTGGTCGATCCGCTGCGCTTCGGCTGGATGATTTCCTTCGCGGTCGGCGGACTCTCGGCCGGCATGGCGCTCTATGCGGGCGGCGCGCTCTGGCTCACCCGGCTCTCCGGCGCGCGCGGGTTGAGCCGCCTGCTGCTGCTCGCGGCGAGCTGGGTGTTGTGCGACTGGCTGCGCGGCCATCTCCTGAGCGGCTTCCCCTGGAACCTGATCGGCTATGCCTGGACGCTCGCGCCCGCGCCCATGCAGCTCGCCGCCGCCGTCGGCATCCATGGCTTGAGCCTCCTGACCGTGATCGTCGCGGGCCTCCCTTCGATCCTCGCAGCCCCCGCCGGGCCCGAGCCCTGGGTGGCGCGGCGTCCCTGGCTGCCGCTGCTCGTCGCGGCGGCGCTCGTGGCGGCGCTTTGCGGCGGCGGCGCTTGGCGCCTCGCGAACGCGCCCGACGCCATGCAGCCGGGCATCGCGCTCAGGATCGTGCAGCCCGATATCGCCGAGAGCCTCAAATGGCAGCCCGAGCGGCTGCGCGAGAATCTGCTGGCGACGATGAAGCTCTCGCGCGGCCCCGGCCTCGAGCGCCTGAGCGCCGTCATCTGGCCGGAGGCGAGCGTGCCTTACGACCTGGCGACGGAGCCCGAGCTGCGCCGGGAGCTCGGCGCGCTGGTGCCCGAGCATGGCTATCTCGTCACCGGCACGCCGCGGCGGGAGGCGGCGGAGAGCGCGAGCGGCAGGCCGAGCTACCGCTATTTCAACAGCCTCGAGCTCATCGACCATGAGGGGAGCATCGTCGCCGGCTTCGACAAGTTCCATCTCGTTCCCTACGGCGAATATGTGCCGCTCCGCTCGGTCCTGCCGATCGAGAAGATCACCCCCGGGAGCATCGATTTCAGCGCCGGCCCGGGGCCGCGCACCTTGACGGTGCCGGGGTTGCCGCCCGTCAGCCCGCTGATCTGCTACGAGGTGATCTTCCCCGACGCGGTGGTCCAGCCCGAGCATCGGCCGGACTGGCTCCTCAACGTGACCAACGACGCCTGGTTCGGCGCGAGCTCGGGGCCCTATCAGCATTTCGAGAGCGCGCGCATGCGCGCGGTCGAGCAGGGCCTGCCGCTCGTGCGCGCGGCCAATACCGGCATCTCGGGCGTGATCGATCCCTATGGCCGGGTGATCGCGCGGCTCGGCCTGGACAAGCGCGGCGCGATCGATTCCGGCCTGCCCCTCCCGCTGGCGTCGCCCACCCCCTATGCCCGTTTCGGCGACGCCTCGCTCCTCGTTTTGCTCGCCGCAACGACGGCGCTTGCCTGGCTGCTGCGGCGCAGGCGTTAAGCCCGGCGGCGGGATGTATGCGGGTTGCGTCCTCCATATGCTTTACAAATAAAGGTTTGACCGCCTCCCACGTTATGCGTATGGTGCAAAACAAAATAATTGCAATTCTTAACAACTAATGGGCGATCGGAATGGCTCCGCGACTTCGTGCAACCCGGGTCAAGACCGGGAAACCCAATCCCGTCGATGTCCATGTCGGCAGCCGCGTGCGGCTGCGGCGCACCATGCTCGGAATGAGCCAAGAGAAGTTGGGCGACGCGATCAGCCTGACCTTCCAGCAGGTGCAGAAATACGAGCGCGGCGCAAACCGCATCGGCGCCAGCCGGCTCTTCGAGCTGAGCCGCGTGCTCGACGTGCCCGTCTCCTTCTTCTTCGACGACATGTCGGCCGATACGCTCGCCGCGCGCGGCGGCAGGGTCGGTCATCTGTCGGAGGACGGCGAAACGCTCGAGCTCGATCCGATGGCCAAGCGCGAGACGCTCGAGCTGGTGCGCGCCTATTACCGGATCAACGATCCCGGCGTGCGCAAGAAGGTCTTCGAGCTGGCCAAGGCGCTGGCGCGCTCGGGCGACACGGTCTAGGCGTCGCGCGCCCCTCGCCGGCTTCGGGCGGCGGCGGGCTTTTCCATTGCCCTGGCCCCTTCGATTGCCCATTGGCCGAGTGGGAAATGCGAGCTCGCGCAAGGATTTCACGCGTCACCCGCTTGACGCGCGTGCGCCGGGCTGCGAAAAGTTGCGCGCTCCGCTCCGCCCGCGTGCCGGCTTCTCTCCGGCCCGGGCGCCCTGACGCCATTCTGCTCCGCTCGCTTTCATGGAGGCTCGGGTCGTGACCCTGCGCGATTATCTTTTCACCAGCGAATCCGTTTCCGAGGGGCACCCCGACAAGGTGTGCGACCGCATCTCCGACGCCATCGTCGACACCTACCTCACCGCCGATCCGCATGCGCGCGTCGCCTGCGAGACGCTGGTCACGACCAACCTCATCGTGCTGGCGGGCGAGGTGCGCGGACCCTCGAGCATCACCAAGAAGACGCTCGAGGAGGTGGCGCGCCATTGCGTGCGCGAGATCGGCTACGAGCAGGCCGGCTTCCATTGGCAGAAGGCGGAGGTCCAGGTCCATGTCCATGCGCAGTCCTCCGACATCGCCATGGGCGTGGATGCCGCCGGCAACAAGGACGAGGGCGCGGGCGACCAGGGCATCATGTTCGGTTATGCCACGCGCGAGACCGACGCCTTCATGCCGGCCCCGATCTATTACGCGCATTCCATCCTGCGCTCGCTCGCCGAGGCGCGCCATTCCGGCGCCGAACCGGGCCTGGGCCCCGACGCGAAAAGCCAGGTCACCTTGCGCTATGTCGACGGAAAGCCGGTGGGCGCCGCCTCGATCGTGGTTTCGACCCAGCATGGCGCCGATCTCGACCAGCATGAGGTACGCGAGATCGTGCGGCCCCATGTGCTGAACGTGCTGCCCGAGGGCTGGATGTGCGGCGAGGACGATTTCTACGTGAACCCCACGGGCCGCTTCGTCATCGGCGGCCCGGACGGCGATGCCGGCTTGACCGGGCGCAAGATCATCGTCGACACCTATGGCGGCAAGGCGCCCCACGGCGGCGGCGCCTTCTCGGGCAAGGATCCGACCAAGGTGGACCGCTCGGCGGCCTATGCCGCGCGCTATCTGGCGAAGAACGTGGTCGCCGCCAATCTCGCCGACGAATGCACCATCCAGCTCTCCTACGCCATCGGCGTGGCCAAGCCGCTCTCGGTCTATGTCAACACCAACAACACCGGCCGCGTCGACGAGGCCAAGCTCGTCACGGCCCTGACCGAGCTCGTCGATCTTTCCCCGCGCGGTATCCGCGAGCATCTGCAGCTCAGCCGGCCCATCTATGCCCGCACGGCGGCCTACGGCCATTTCGGCCGCGATCCCGAGCCCGACGGCGGCTTCTCCTGGGAGAAGACGGACCTCGGGCCCGAGCTCAAGCGCCTCTTCAAGGTCAATGGGGGCTGAGGCCGCAAGCGGCAAGGATCATTTTGCGGCGGCGCGCTACCGTCTTCATGGCCGCCGCAAGGGCAAGAAGCTTCGTCCCGGACAAGCGGCTCTGCTGCGCGAGGCATTGCCGCGCCTCGCCGTCGGCCTGCCCGAGCCGGGCCGTCTCCTCGACCCGCGCGGCCTCTTCGCCTCCGGCTGCCGCGAGGTCTGGCTCGAGATCGGCTTCGGCGGCGGCGAGCATCTCGCGGCGCAGGCCGCGGCCCATCGCGAGATCGGCTTCATCGGCGCGGAGGTCTATCTCAACGGCGTGGTCAAGCTGCTTGGCCTCATCGCAGGTTCCGATGCGGCGGACGTGAAGGCGCCGACCGCGCGCGCGCCGCTCGAGAATATCCGCATCTTCCCCGAGGATGCGCGTCTCCTGATCGAGGCGCTGCGGCCCGCTTCGATCGGGCGGGTGTTCATGCTGTTCCCCGATCCCTGGCCCAAGACGCGGCATCACAAGCGCCGGCTCGTCTCCGAGGAGACGCTCACGGCACTTGCCCGCGTGATGGCGCCGGGCGCCGAGCTGCGCCTCGCCACGGACGATCCCGCCTATCAGGACGCCATGCTCGAGACCCTGGCCGCGGCGCAAGCCTTCGAGGGGCCGGCAGGCGGCGCGCAAGGCTTTGCCCTGCGGCCCGGCGACTGGCCGCCAACGCGCTACGAGGCGAAGGCTCTCGCCGGCGGCGCCGCCTGCCGCTATCTGGTCTATCGCAGGCGAGATGCGTAAAGGCTCGCGGCCCCTCTTGTCGGGGCGCACTCCCCGGCTATAAGATTTCCTCCCTGCCGGCGCGGGTGTAGCTCAATGGCAGAGCAGAAGCTTCCCAAGCTTACGACGAGGGTTCGATTCCCTTCACCCGCTCCAAATAAAGCAATGATCTTGCCTCGGAGGCCCATCTTTGTCATCGAGCTCCCGAGCGCGTCGCCGATGTCGTGCGGCCTGCTCGGCATGTTGAGGGCGGCTCAGGGCGGCCGAATCCCGCTCAGATCGTCTGGTCTGCGTCGCGCAAGACCACGTAGATCGCGGGAATGACGAGGACGGTCAGCAGCGTCGAGGAGGCAAGCCCAAAGAGAAGCGAGATCGCAAGCCCCTGGAAGATCGGATCGAGCAGGATCGTCGCCGCGCCGATCATCGCCGAGAGCGCGGTCAAGAGGATCGGCTTGAAACGCACCGCGCCCGCCTGCAACAGCGTCGCGCGCAACGTCTTGCCCTGCCCGGCGCCGTGCCGAATGAAATCCACGAGAAGGATCGAGTTGCGCACGATGATGCCGGCAAGCGCGATGAAGCCGATCATCGAAGTTGCGGTGAAGGGCGCACCGAACAACCAGTGGCCGAGCACGATGCCGATCAGCGTAAGCGGGATGGGTGTCAGGATGACGAGCGGCAGTCGAAAGCTGCCGAACTGCGCGACCACCAGGAAGTAGATGCCGAGGATAGCGACGCCGAAGGCGACCCCCATGTCGCGGAAGGTGACATAGGTGATTTCCCATTCCCCGTCCCAGAGCAGCTTGGGCTTGGACTCGTCCGCCGGTTGGCCGTGAAGGCTTACGGCAGGCGGCTGCAGCGAGCCCCAATCATGCTTGGCAATCCCGTCGTCGACCGCGAGCATGCCGTAGATCGGCGCCTCAAAGGCGCCGGCGAGTTCTGCGGTGACCATGTCGGCGAAATGTCCGTCGCGGCGGAAGAGGACCGGGGTGCCTTCCTCCCGCGTGACCCGCACCACATCGCTCAGCTCGACCACACGGTTGCTGCCCGGGATGACATTTGCCGGCACCGGCGTCGAGGCGAGCCGCTCGGTCCAGGCCAGATCGGTCTTAGGCAAACCGATGACGATATCGATCGGATCCCGCTCCGCGCCGCGGTGCGAATAGCCGACCGGAACGCCGCCCAGCAGCGCGCGGATCGTATCGTAGACATCGCTCTGCTCGACGCCGAAGAATTCGAGCCGGTCCTCGTCGATCGAGATCCGCAGCCGCGGCCGCGGATGACCGTATGAATCGTCAATATCGACGATATAAGGTACGGACGCGAAGACCTTCTTCACTTCCTCGGCCGTCGCGCGCCGCGTCGCGGCATCCGGACCGTAGATCTCCGCCAACAAAGTCGCGAGCACGGGCGGACCGGGCGGCACCTCGACCAGCTTGATCACCGCACCGGACGGGAGTGTCAATGCCTTTAGCTGCTGCCTAAGATCGAGCGCCACGGCATGGCTCGTTCGGTTGCGCTCCGATTTCGGCAAAAGATTGACCTGCAGTTCCCCGAGCTCGGGCGATTCGCGCATGTAATAATGCCGCACGAGGCCGTTGAAGTTGAACGGCGCCGCGGTGCCCGCATAAGCCTGGATCGATTGCGCCTCGGGCATCTGGCGAGCGATCTCGGCGGCGGCGAAGAGCGTGCGCTCGGTGTCTTCGAGGCTGGCCCCCTCCGGCAGCCCGAGCACGACATCGAGCTCGGATTTGTTGTCGAAGGGCAGCAGCTTGACGGTAACGTCCTTGGTCGCGAACAGGACGCAGGCGAGCAGGGTCGCGATGCCGACCGCACCGAGAAATATTCCGGCCGAACGGCGCGACCGCACGATCGGCGTGGCGAAGCGCCGATAGAGGCGTCCGAGCCTTCCGCCATCCGCTGCCTCGCCATGCCCCCCCGTAGTGGCATTTCCGCGTGGCGTCAGCTTGAGCATTAGCCAGGGTGCGACGACCATCGCGACGAAGAACGAGAAGAGCATCGCCGCCGAGGCATTGGCGGGGATCGGCGCCATATACGGGCCCATCAGCCCGGAGACGAACAGCATCGGCAGGAGCGCCGCGATCACCGTGAGCGTGGCGACGACCGTCGGATTGCCGACCTCCGCTACGGCCTCGACCGCGGCCTGCATGCGATCTCTGCCGTCGCGCATCGCCCAGTGCCGTGCGATATTTTCGACCACGACGATGGCGTCATCGACCAGGATACCGATCGAGAAGATCAGCGCGAAGAGACTCACCCGATTGATCGTGTAGCCCATCACTTCGGATGCGAAGAGCGTCAGGAGGATCGTGGTCGGGATAACGACCAGCGTCACCACCGCCTCCCGCATGCCGATAGCGAATGCGATGAGCGCGACGATCGAGATCGTGGCGAGCGCCAGATGAAACAGCAGCTCGTTCGCCTTCTCGTTGGCCGTGGCGCCGTAGTCGCGTGTCACCTCGACCCGGATGTCGTCGGGGATCAGCCGTCCCTTCAGGCTGTCCACGCGTGCCAGGATATCGCGTGAAACGACCACCGCATTGGCGCCGGCGCGCTTGGCGAAGGCGACCGTTGCGGCCGGCGCGCGCTGCCATCGCCGATCCTTGTCCGGCGTGAAGGTCCAGACCCTGCGTTCCAGCGGCGTCGAGCCGATCACGACTTCGGCCACGTCGCGCACATAGACCGGTCTTCCGTCACGCGTCGTGATCAGCAAGAGCCCGATATCGGGTATGCCGGCGAGCGTCTGGCCGGCGGCCACCGCGCGCTCCGTGCCGGCATCGCGCACCGCACCCGCGAGGAAGGAGCGGTTGGCGCCCCGGACCTTGGCGACCAGTTGCTCGAGCGTGACGCCGAATAGCGCCAGCTTTTCGGGGTCGGGCTCGACGCGGATCTGTTCGGAGGTGCCTCCCGAGATGTAGCTCAAGCCTATATTGTCGACCTTGATCAGCTCCGATCGCAGCCGATCGGCGAGCTGGTACAGGTCCTTGTCGGTCCAGCGCGATGCCGCTTCGGGGGTGGGCGACAAGGTCAGCGTGACGATGGCGACGTCGTTGATGCCGCGACCGACGATCAGCGGCTCCGGGATGCCGGTGGGGATGCGGTCGTAGTTGGCGCGGATCTTCGCCTGGACCCGCAGGATCGCGTCGTCCTCGCTGGTGCCGACGAAGAAGCGCGCTGTCACCATGACCCGATCGTCCCGGGTTTGACTGTAGACATGCTCGACGCCGTTGATGCCTTTGACGATCGCTTCCAAGGGCTTGGTCACGAGCTCGACCGCATCCGGCGCCTTGAGCCCGTCGGCGTTCACCATGATATCCACCATGGGGACGCTGATCTGCGGTTCCTCTTCCCGCGGGATGGTCAACAACGCGATCAGACCGGCGACCAGCGCCGCGATCAGGAAGAGCGGGGTCAGCGGAGAGCGGAGTGCGGCCTGGGTAAGCCGGCCGGAGAGGCCGAGCTTCACGGCGGCACCAGCACGTCACCCGGCTGAAGACCTGAGAGAATTTCCAAGGCGTCTGGCATGTCCGGGCGGGGCCGCGAGCGGCCACGCTGGACGGGCACGTCGACGACCGTCCCGTCGGCTTTGCGGAGATGGGCATAGTCGAGCCCGAAGCGGGTCACGATGTAGCTGGCCGGCACGATGAAGGTCCGTCGCTCGCCGCCGGATATCCACACCCGTACTCGCTGGCCCACGAAATAATCGCCGAGCCCGGAGACGCGCGCGTCGGCAACGACCCGCCCGTCCTGGATCTGCGGGTAGACGAGCGTTACGGTCCCGAAGCTGGCAGCTCCTTGCACAAGGTCTTCGCCGTCGAGACGGACGGGATCGCCGGCCTTCAAGAAACGCGCATGTCGCTCCGGCACGCGCAAGCGCAGCACGAAGTCCTGCTGCGCGATCGTGGCAACGGTTTCGCCGCTCAGCACCACGGTGCCCACCGTGACAGGCACATTCAGGACGCGCCCGGCACCCGGCGCCAGCACACGGCCTTCGGCCAGCTGCTGCTCAAGAACGGCGCGTTCGGCAGTACGCGCCTTCAACATGTTCGCGGCGACGTTTGCCGCCGCGGTCATCTCATCCAGGCGCGCCCTGCTGGTAACGCCGCTCTTGAACAAGCTTGCGGCGCGCTCGAGATCGCCCTGAGCCTTAATCAGCTGCGCCTTCAGACCAGCGATCTGTGCGTCGAGCGACCCCTGTTGGAGGATCAGCTTCTGATCGCCGATCGTCGCCACGACTTGGCCGCCCTCGACGCGGTCGCCTTCCTTGACCGAGAGACTGACTATGGTGCCGCCGGTGCGTACGCGTGCCGCCATGACGTCCCGACTCTCGACTGTGGCGAACACCGCCTTATCGTCGTCAGCGGCGCGGGGCTCGACGGTGTAGGTCGATGCGGCTTGGGAAGTGCCCGCCAGCAGCAGAAGCGCGGCCGAGGCCGCAAGAATGGCCTTGCGCATGGGGCACCGTCCTTGAAGGAGCGCGCTTATCGGTGGCCGCAGACAGCTCGGCGGGAGGCCATCATATTTGGCCCTTCTTCCGGTTTTGGCCGGCGGTTCCGGCGGATGCTCTGAGCGAGCCTGGCTTGCAGAGCGGTTTGGGCCCGCAATAGACCCGGTAAAGCGTCTCGAGCACCTCGCGGGCCGGGGCGCTCGAAATCGTATACCAGATGGTCTGCCCATCGCGCCGCGCCGCGACTATGCCGTCCTTTCGGAGGAGGGCAAGATGCTGGGAGACGGTCGAATCCCTGATGCCCAGGAATGCGGCCAGCTCGCCGACCGATCGCTTGCCCTCGATCAGCTGGCACACGATGAGGAGGCGATGCCGGTTGGCCAGCGACTTCAGAAGGTCGCTGGCACGCTCCGCGGCAACGCTCATGGCTGCAGCTTCTATTTTCATATCTACGTAAATACGAGTAGACGTATTTCATGTCAAGGATCGCCGTTGAAAATGCGCTCGAGGGCAAGGGTCACGGCCCTGTGCCTGCCTGTCGAGTAGAGCGCAATCGCGGGCGAGGCGATTTGATATGGGTCAACGCGCGCATCCGGGCAAAGACATAGGGTTCGAATAGGCCAGTTCCGACAAGCAGTGCCGAGATCGGCCTCATAAGTACGTGCTTGCGAATATACGGTATAATGAATATATATGCTGTATCGCTGCATGTGTCGAGCGCCCGCGTGGAAGCCGCGGATCGGGCGGGGTAACCCTAGGGAGGCGGAAGATGGCGGAAATCGTGGTGATGGGCGCGGGCCTGAGCGGAACGCTCATGGCTTATGAGCTGGTCCCCCAGCTGCGTAAGGAGGATCGGCTCACGGTGGTCGGCCAAGGGAGCGTCTTCCATTTTGTGCCCTCCAACCCGTGGGTCGCCATCGGTTGGCGGCAGCGGCCCGAGATCGAGGTCGATCTGGCAAAAATCATGAAACGCAAGAACATCCGTTTCGTCACGGCAGGCGCAAAGCGCCTTCATCCGGGCGAAAACCGGATCGAGATCGAGGACGGCAGCTCGATAGCCTATGACTATCTCGTGATCGCGACCGGGCCCGATCTGGCCTTCGACGAAATTGCCGGTCTCGGTCCGGACGCCCACACTCAGTCGATCTGCCATGTCGAGCACGCGGCGAAGGCGCACGACGCCTTCGAGCGGTTCTGCGCTGCCCCCGGCCCCCTTGTGGTCGGCGCGGTGCAGGGCGCCTCCTGCTTCGGCCCCGCCTACGAGTTTGCGTTCATCCTCGACACCGAGCTCAAGAAGCGCCGTATCCGCGATCGCGTGCCGATGACCTTCGTCACGCCGGAGCCCTATATTGGCCATCTCGGACTCGACGGCGTCGGCGATACGAAGACCCTCATGGAGAGCGAGCTGCGCGAGCGTCACATCAAGTGGATCACCAATGCTCGCGTCAAGACAGTCGAGGCCGCAACGATGGAGGTCGAGGAAATTGCGGAGGATGGCACGGTCCGCCGCTCGCACCAGCTGCCCTTCGCCTACGCAATGATGCTTCCCGCCTTTCGCGGCGTGGCCGCACTGCGCGGGATCGAAAAGCTGGCAAACCCGCGCGGGTTCATCCTGGTGGACAAGCATCAGCGTAATGCCGCCTTCCCGAATATTTTCGCTATCGGCGTGTGCATCGCGATCCCGCCGGTCGGCCCGACGCCGGTGCCGGTTGGCGTGCCGAAGACCGGCTTCATGATCGAATCCATGGTCACCGCGACCGCCGAGAATATCGGCGCGCTCCTCGCCGGCCGGACCCCGAGCCGACAGCCCACCTGGAACGCGGTCTGCCTCGCTGATTTCGGCGACGGTGGCGTCGCATTCGTGGCGCAGCCGCAGATTCCGCCGCGAAACGTCAACTGGTCATCCAAAGGCAGCTGGGTACATCTCGCCAAGGTCGCCTTTGAGAAATACTTCCTCCGCAAGATCAGACGCGGCGAGAGCGAGCCCTTTTATGAGCGTTTCCTGATGGACAAGCTCAACCTCAGAAAGCTCAAGGAGACGGCCTGAGATGCAGGCTCGCCAACCGTCCCCGGCCGCGGGAGCAGCCGCTACGAGCCACGTTCTTTGCCCGCGCTGCCGTTCCGTCAATCGACTGCCGGCAGGCCGTTCGGCGGCGGAGGCGAAGTGCGGATCCTGCCACGATCCGCTATTCGCCGGCAGAGCGACCCCTGTCGACGAGGCCGGCTTCGAATCGCACCTCCGGCTGGACGAAGTTCCCATCCTCGTGGACATGTGGGCGCCGTGGTGCGCACCGTGCAGAACCATGGCGCCTCTGTTCGAACGGGCGGCTCAGCTTCTCGAGCCGGAGGTGCGTCTTCTCAAGCTCAATGTCGACGAGGCGCAGAGCACCGCTTCCCGGCTCGGCGTCCACGGCATCCCGGCCCTGTATCTGTTCAAAAACGGCCGGATTCTCGGCCAGAGCTCCGGCGTGAGGAACACCGAGACCATCGTCCGCTGGGCGCGCGCGCATCTGGCCGCGCCCAACACCGCTCAAGGAGGCTGAAATGAACATCGACAAGGCTGTTGTCTCATTCGCCGGCATTATGGTGCTGCTGAGCCTCGTGCTGGCGCAGGTTTACAGTCCCTATTGGCTGCTGCTGACGGCTTTCGTCGGCCTGAATCAGCTGCAGGCGGGTATCACTGGCTTCTGCCCCGCTGCCATGCTCTTCAAGAAGCTCGGCATCAGGCCCGGAAACGCATTCCAATAACCCGCCCAAGGCTGGGTCCGATGGTGAGACCTGGGAGTAGGAAGCATGCATAAGGATTGGCCACGGATGGCCGGCGAGCTGTCCCAAGCCCTCAAGGAAGTGCGGACCGGATCGCCTGAGACGATGAAGGCGTTCTCCGCGCTCGCCCGCGCCGCGCTCCAGTCGAAGGCGCTTGACGGCAAAACCAAGGAGCTTCTTGCCCTCGGCATCTCCGTTGCGATCCGGTGCGACGGCTGCATCGCGTTCCATGCCGAGGCCGCTTTTGAGCAGGGCGCCACCCGCGACGAGATCATGGAAACCATGGGCATGGCGATCTACATGGGCGCCGGCCCTAGTGTTATGTATGCAGCCCAGGCAGTGGAAGCCTTCGACCAGTTCGCTGCGAGGAAGATCGCCGCCGAATGAAGGCGCACCTGGAGGTTCAGCCCCGGCGGGAGGCTGCCCCTGTATTTTCTATCTGTTGCAAAGGATCGACCCTAAGTCCCTGATCGAAAAAGGTCCTCTGACCCGCTTCCCAAGCTTACGACGAGGGTTCGATTCCCTTCACCCGCTCCAAAAAAGCTAAAGGCTTAGCGAAACCGGCGCGAGGACGCCCCAGCTCTCATTCCGCGAGCCGCTTGCGGATCGAGAGCAATTCCCGCCGCCGCGCCGCGCTCGTTCTCGGGAAAGTCATGGCGAGTCCGTCGAAAGTATCGAGGATGATTTGCGATACGATCAGCCGGGCGTTCTGCTTGTCGTCGGCGGGAACGACATACCAGGGCGCGTGTCGGGCGCTCGTCGCGCCGAGGCATTCCTCATAGGCCTCCATGTACTGCTTCCAGAATTTCCGCTCCTCGACGTCCGCGAGACTGAATTTCCAATTCTTTTCCGGCTCGTCGATGCGCGCCAGAAAGCGCTTGCGCTGCTCCTCCTTCGAGAGGTGGAGGAAAAACTTGATGACACGGGTTCCGTTGTCGTGGAGGTGTTTCTCCAAATTGGCGATCGAGCGATAACGGCGATGCCAGATCGCCTTGTCGTGCGACGGCGCATCGGGCAGTCCTTCGGCGCGCAGGATCTCGGGATGGACGCGCACGATCAGCACTTCCTCGTAATAGGACCGGTTGAAGATGCCGATCCGGCCGCGTTCCGGCAGATCGCGGGTGGTGCGCCAGAGAAAATCATGCTGCAGTTCGGCGGGGCTGGGATGCTTGAAGCTGAAGACCTGGCAGCCTTGCGGATTGACCCCGGACATCACATGCTTGATGGCGCCGTCTTTTCCGGCCGCATCCATCGCCTGAAAGATCAGCAGGACGGCATAGCGGTCGGAGGCGTAGAGCAGCTGCTGTTGCGCGCTTAATTCAGCGACATGCTCGCCCAGAAGCTTCTGATAATGCTCTTTCGATTCGTAGACGGGATCGACGATCGTCGGCCATTTTTTCAGGTCGACCTCGTCTCCCTCCCGCACGCGAAAATCCTTCGAATTGATCTTCATGGCTATGCTCATTCATCGAGAACAAGGTGGGCAGGCAGACGGCCGTCGCCGGCGACTCGATTTTCTATCTCTTCAATGGGATAAAGGGTAGATCATTGATCGAGAAGCCCCCTGACCCCATTCCTGGGCTTGCGACGAAGCATGGCTTTGACCGTTCGAGAAATTCATGCCGCCGGCTATCGCTCGCTGCGCGCGCTACGCATGCCTGTCGCGGGCCTTAGCGTCTTCGTCGGCGCGAACGGCGTCGGCAAGACGAATCTCTACCGCACGTTGCAGCTTCTGCAAGCGTCGGCCGCGGGCAGTCTCTCACAGGAGCTTGCCGCGGAGGGCGGCATGGAATCGGCGCTGTGGGCAGGCACGCGCCCGGCAAAGCAGCCTGCCCAGATCGTTTTGGGGGTCGGCTTCGGGCAGACGGCGGCAGGCGAGCCAAGCTATCGCTACGAGATCGGCATCGGGCTCGCCCCGTCCTATATGACGGAGGAAGGCGAGCGGCGGTCGAGGGCCGCGGCCTTCGTTCTCGAACCGCAGGTCAAAGAGGAAACGCTGATCTTCCAGGACGCGCGGCGTCCGCTGAAGCTGCTCGAGCGTCGCGGACCCCATGTCGCCGCGCGCGACGAAGAAGGAATTCGCGTCGAGCTCGAGACCGAGCTGCTGGCATCGGAAACGGCCTTGGGGTCCCTCCAGGACCCCGCTCGCTTCCCCGATCTGCACCTCGTTCGCCGGACCATGCTGGATTGGCGCTTCTACCACGAGCTGCGAACCGACAAGGCTTCCACCCTGCGCCGCCCCTGCCTCGCGGTGACGAGCCCGACGCTCCTCTCCGATGGCGCCAATCTCGCCGCCGTGTTCGCGACCCTCGTGCATATCCGCGAGGACACCACCGATCTCGATCGCGCCATCGACGACGCGTTTCCGGGCGCAAAGCTCGTCGTCCCGTCGCCTGGACGCACCGCGTCCTTCGGCATGATTTTCCCCGATTACCCCAAGCGCATATTCGACGCGGGCGATCTGTCCGACGGCACGCTACGCTATCTGGCGCTCGCGGGCGTGCTGCTGGCCTATCGCCTGCCGGCGTTTATCGCGTTGAACGAACCCGAGACCAGCCTCCATCCCGATCTGCTGGAGTCGCTCGCCCGGTTGATCGTTCGTGCCGCGGAGCGGACCCAAATCTGGCTCGTCACGCATTCGGAAAAACTCGCGGCGGCGCTGGCCGCGCAGGGCAGGATCAAGCCGCGCATCGTCATGAAGCGCGATGGCCAAACCTGGATCGAGGGGCTCCGGATGGGCGGCGACTTCGCCGAAGAGGACGACGTCGCCGATTGAAGGCCGCCGAAGCGTGCCCGCTCGTGGCCTTTCTGCCGGATATTCTCCCGCTCCGACATCGAGCGCGCCTCTCGCCCGGCCAAGCCGAAGGTCAGGTCGAAGCGGAACCACCGGGAGAGCTGAGCTTGAGCCAGGTCAGCTCATGCTTGTTATGGTGAAGGTGAAGCAGCCGAGATCCGGGTATGGCAGCGAACCGCCGCGCCGTCTCGAAGTCGGTCGCACCCTGGAACTTGACCGTGCAGACGAAGCGGCGGACGCTTGCGGCCGCGAGCCATTTCTGCACCAGAGCGAGCAGCCGTTCGGGGTAGCAAACGACGTCCGAAAACAGCCAATCGACCGCTCCGACGCTCAGCGGGTCGAGCGCGAAAGCGCTGGCGCGCCGATACTCGATGCCGGGAAGCCTCGCGATCCCGGTCATCGAGCAGGGCCTTGTCGACGCTGAGCACTCGCGCGCCGAGCTGTTGCAAGACCCAGCTCCAGCCGCCCGGACTGGCGCCAAGATCGACGCAAAACTCGCCGGGCTTGGGCCGCTCGTCCTGGATCGTGAAGAGCTCCCAGAGCTTGAGATAAGCGCGGCTCGGCGGCACCGTGAGGTCTTCGACGAATTGCACCTCGCCGTTGGGGAACGGGCTCGAGCAATGCCGCGAGGCGAGCATCGTGTCCGCATCGAGCAACGTCCAGGAGCCCAAAGGGGCCTTGGGCGCTCCCGCGCCGAAGACGATCGGTTTCGCCGAAACTTTCGGCAATTTCTCCGCTATCAGCGCGGCGCGACGATGAGAAGCAAAGGAATAAAGCGCCCAGTTGCGCTGGATGGCGCGAAGCTTCTTTGCCGCATCGCCGATCGAGGAGATCGGTATTCGCATCGGATCGCGCCAGACATTGGCCGCCCACGCCACGGGTTTCTCCGGCCCCTTTGCCAGAACCAGACGGCCATGGATGTCGCCGACGACGTCCCCTAGCTCATCGCAAAGCTCGGCAAGGAAGTCTTCGGGGGCGAGATACCCCACGCACCCATCCAGCAGAGACGTTCCGACCAATGCAATCCCCGCTTGTCGCGATGCGGCCGGCCGCATCCTTAGCCCCAGGCGGCCCGCGCCGCCCTGACGCAGAGCGCAAGCTTGGCGCGCTCATCCGCTTCGCTCACCGGATTGCCGGCGACGGTGCTGGCGAAGCCGCATTGCGGGCTGATCGCGAGACGGTCTCGGTCGATGAAGCGCGCCGCTTCGTCGATCCGCGCGAGCAGCGCCTCGAGCGGCTCGAGTGACGCGCTCTTGGAGCTGACCAGGCCGAGCACCACGCCCTTGTCCGCCGCCACGAAGCGGAGCGGCGCGAAATCGCCGGCCCGCGCCGTGTCGAACTCGAGCAGGAAATGGCTTACCCCGGCCGTGCCGAACAGGCTGCGAGCGATCTCGTCATAGCCGCCTTCGGCGAGATACTTCCCCTTGAAATTCCCGCGGCACATATGGACGCCGACCGCCATCTCCGGGGGCGCGCCGCCCACCGCCTCGCCGATCGCCTCGACATAGAGCGCCACCAGCGCGGCCGGATCGTTGCCGTCGGCGACTACGCGCGCGCGCACCGCCGGGTCGCACAGCATGGCGAGCGCCACCTCGTCGAGCTGGACGTAGCGGCAGCCGGCCGCGGCGAGCTCCGCGATCTCGGCGCGATAGACGGCGCCAAGCTCGCGGAAGAATTCGCGCGGGCTGCCATAGAGTCCCGGTTCGGCATAGCGGCTGCCGCGCCAGAAATGCATGGTGGAGGGCGCCGGCAGGGTCACCTTGGGCAGCGCCCTCGCGTTGTCGCGGAGGAAGGCGAATTCGTCGAGGGCGATCGGCCGGCGCCGCGCCACCCTGCCGGTCAGATAAGGCGCGGTGAAGGCCAGCTCATGGCCATGCTCGTCGTGGAAGGTGAAGCGCGCCTCGCGCACCGCGAGGCCTTCGTCAGCGTTCGACGAAGCGGCTCCAATAGGAGCCGCGGCGGAACTCGCCGTCGGTGACGACGGAAAGCCCGGCTTCTTCCTGGAGCCGGATGACGTTGCGGATCGCCTCATCCTGAGCGGCAGCGAGGGCGCTATCATCGAGCTTGCCGGCGTTATGGGCGCGGAAGGCCTGACGCAGGGCCGGCGGGCGCAGCAGGCTGCCGATATGGTCGGCGCGGAACGGAGGGCGATGCATGGAGGCTCCCTGGAGGTGCTCCCGTTCTAGTACTCGACCCGCGGGCTTTCTATAATTTTATGGCATTACAGGGAGGACGCCATGACGGATCGAACGATCCGCGCCGACAGGACGCGGCGAAACTGGCTCGAGGCCATCGAGCGGCATCGCAGCGACCGCGACGCGCCCGGCTCGGCGGAATATTGGTCGCCGCGCCTCGATACCGCCTCGCGCGACGAGATCAGAGCGATCCAGGACGACAAGATCGCCGCCCTGGCGCCCTTCCTCTACGAAAACAGCGCCTTCTACCGCCGCCGCTTCGACCGGCTGGGTCTCTTGCCCTCCGATCTGCGCGACGTCGACGACCTGGTCGCGAAATGGCCCGTCGTGAGCAAGCTCGAAATGGCGGAGGACGCCGCCGCCGATCCTCCCTACGGCAGCTACACGACGATGACCGACGCGGTCTGGGCGGAGCGCGGCTGGATGATGTTCTCCTCCTCCGGCACCACCGGCGCGCCGCGCGTCTTCCGCTACTCCCATCTCGACCGCGAGCTCTGGGCCTGGGCGAACGCGCGAGCGCTTCATTCGATGGATTTCCGCAAGGGCGACACGGTCTTCATGATCACCGGCTACGGCCCGCATGTCTGGGCCTGGGGCGTGCAATATGCGCTCGCGAAGATGGGTCTGCCGACCTTGCCCGGCGGCGGCATGGACGCGCGGGCGCGAGCCAATATCGTGATCCGCTACCAGCCGACCATCCTGCTCTGCACGCCCTCCTACGCGCTGCACCTCGCCCGCACTGTCCAGGCGCTGGGCGTCGACCCGGGCAAGACGGCCGTGCGGACGCTTTTCGTGGCGGGCGAGCCGGGCATGAGCATCGCCGCGACGCGAGAGCGCATCCAGGATCTGTGGAAGGCGCGGCTCGTCGAGTTCTACGGCTGCACCGAAGCCGCACCCCATGTCGGCGGCTTCTCCTGTCCCCATTCGCAGCCGCCGGGCGGCCCCGTCTCCACCCATCTGCTCGAGGACGTGCAGGTCTGGGAGACGGTCGATCCGCAGACGCTGGCGCCGCAAGGCGAGGGCGAGCGCGGCCTCACCGTCTGCACCAACCTCAATTCCGAATCCTCGCCGCAGCTCCGCTTCCTCGTGGGCGACTACACGACGCTCGACCGCGCGCGCTGCGCCTGCGGCCGCTCCCATGTCCGCGCCGTCGGCTCCTTCGCCGGACGGGCCGACGACCTCATCAATCTGCGCGGCATCAAGATGTTCCCGGGCCAGATCGAGCATGCGGTGCGCTCGGTGGCCGGCATCGGCGACGAGTTCGAGATCCTGCTCATGACCAATGCGGACGGCCTCGACGTCATGACGGTGCGGGTCGAGCATGACGCCGGCGAGGCGGTGGCGGCGGCCGTGGTCGAGGAGATCCGCTCGCAATGCGAGGTGCGGGTGGCGGTCGAGGTTCTGGCTCCGGGCACGCTCCCGCGCACCGAGTTCAAGGCGGCCCGGGTCAAGGACCGCCGCGCCGGAAGCTGACTGCCGGGGCGAGACCGGCGGCGCGCCTTATGCCTTGCCTTGCTGCGCGGTGATGTCGAGCGCCACGTCGACGATCATGTCCTCCTGCCCGCCGACCATGCGGCGGCGGCCGAGCTCGACCAGGATCTCGCGCGGGTCGATGCCGTAGAGCGCCGCGGCGTTCTCGGCATGGCGCAGGAAGCTCGAATAGACGCCGGCATAGCCGAGCGAGAGCGTCTGGCGGTCGACGCGCACGGGGCGGTCCTGCAGCGGACGGACGAGATCGTCGGCCGCGTCCATCAGCTTGTAGAGATCGCAGCCGGTCTCGATGCCCATGCGCTTGGCCACGGCGACGAAGATCTCGAGCGGCGCGTTGCCGGCGCCCGCACCCATCCCGGCGAGCGAGGCGTCGACGCGGCGCGCGCCATGCTGCACGGCCGTGATCGAGTTGGCCACGCCGAGCGAGAGGTTGTGATGGGCGTGCATGCCGACCTCCGTCGCCGGCGCCAAGGCCTGGCGCAGCGCGTCGACGCGCGTCGCCACGCCCTCGACCAGCAAGGCGCCCGCGGAATCCGTGCAATAGACGCAATGGGCGCCATAGCTTTCCATGAGCTTGGCCTGCTCGGCGAGCGGCTCCGGCTCCAGCATATGCGCCATCATGAGGAAGCCGGCCACGTCCATGCCGAGCTTGCGCGCCTCCTCCATATGCTGCTTGGCGATATCCGCCTCGGTGCAGTGGGTGGCGATGCGCACCGAGCGCGCGCCGGCCTCGAAGGCCTCGCGCAGATCATGCACCGTGCCGATGCCGGGAATGAGGAGGGTGGCGATCACCGCCTTCTCGACCGCACCGGCCGCGGCCTCGATCCAGGCGAGGTCGCTCTCGACCCCGAAGCCGTAATTGAAGCTCGAGCCGGCGAGCCCGTCGCCATGGCAGATCTCGAGCGCCCAGACCCCGGCCTCGTCCAGGGCGCGGGCGATGGTCTTGACCTGCTCGAGGCTGTAGCGGTGCCGGATGGCGTGCATGCCGTCGCGCAAGGTCACGTCGATGACGCGGACCGTGGGAGCCGCGTTGCTCTTGGTTGCTTTGCTCATGGATGCTTCACCCGTCTTCATGCCGCCAAGTTGAGTTCCACCAGACGCTCGGCCGCGGCGAGCGCCGCCGAAGTCATGATGTCGAGATTGCCGGCATAAGCCGGCAGGTAATGCGCCGCGCCCTCGACCTCGAGGAAGACCGAGACCTTGAGGCCCGAGCGGTCGCCCAGATGCGGGATGCGCAGGGGATTGTTGTTGCCGATGCGCTCGAACTGCACGCGATGCTTGAGGCGATAGCCCGGCACGTAGCGCTTCACCGCCTCGACCATCTCGCCGACCGAGCGCTCGACCGCCGCTTCCTCGGTGTCCTCGGCGAGGCAGAACACCGTGTCGCGCATGATGAGCGGCGGCTCCGCCGGATTGAGGATGATGATGGCCTTGCCGCGCTCGGCGCCGCCGACGATCTCGATGCCCTTGGCGGTCGTCTCGGTGAACTCGTCGATGTTGGCGCGCGTGCCCGGCCCCGCCGAGCGACTCGAGATCGAGGCGACGATCTCGGCGTAATGCACCTTGGCCACGCGCGAGACGGCCGCCACGATCGGGATGGTCGCCTGCCCGCCGCACGACACCATGTTGATGTTGGGTGCGTCGAGATGGGCGTCGAGATTGACCGGCGGCACGACATAGGGGCCGATCGCCGCAGGCGTCAGGTCGATGACCTTCTTGCCGATGCTGGCGCAGCACCTCGTCATGGCGGCGATGGCTGCCGGCCGAGGTGGCGTCGAAGACGATGCTGATCTCGGGGAAGCTCGGCGAGGCCAGGAGTCCCTCGATGCCCTCATGGGTCGCCTCGACGCCCATGCGGCGCGCCCGCGCGAGCCCGTCCGAGTCCGGGTCGATGCCGACGAGCACGCCCATCTCGAGCCGCTTGGCGAGGCGCATGACCTTGATCATGAGATCGGTACCGATGTTGCCCGAGCCGATGATGGCGACTTTTCGCTTCATGTTATTCCGCTCTCCCGCTTCCAGTTCATTCGCCTTGACCGGCGCTGCTTGCCGCGATGGTAGCATCGCCCGAGCTTGCCGCAATGGCAAAACGGCCTTGATATGGACCGGGACGCGTTGCGAAGCAAGCAGGCGCGTGCGGATATCGCTTTAGCCGCGGCGGCTGGTGCGAGAGGCCATCTGGGCGCGGCCGATCAATTGCCGCAACAGGCGCGAGGGGTCGGCCGCGAGGGCGGCGTCGCATTCGCTCGAGTTCTACAGCGAGCTCACCAATATCTGCGTGAAGCTGTGAGGGCAAGGCGAGCGGCGACATGTGGGCGCATCGCGCGCATGACGGAACTCGCCGAGCGCCTGCGCCGGAGCTACGAGAAACAGGCGTTCGAACGCGTCGCGGCTATTTGCCTCGTTCAACCGACGTTGCCGACCGGCTGGCTTCCGGATCGGCGTGAAGCTCAAAAGATGGATATGCCAATGCCCGGCGCGGCTATAACGGGCCCGTAAAGTAGCGGCGGGGGATAGCAGTATGGCGAGCCGTAATAAGCCGGACCGCATCCCGGGCCATAGATCACCGGCGGTCCGTAGCCATAACCGCCACCGTAATATCCACCCCGTCCGCCCCGATATCCACCGCCTGCACCGCGATATGCGCCGCTGGCATGTCCACGGCTGGCATGTCCAACGCTGGCGTGGCCGGATCGGCTCGGTGCCGCACTAGCCGATGCGACAAACGTCCCGAGCACGAAAAAGGCGGAGATTGCGAGCCCTGCCGCAAGCTTCGCCGACAGGTGGCGTTTCGATTTTGCCTTGACGATGCAGGTCATAACGACCTCCTTTGACGAGCTTGGCGTCATATCGCGTAGCGCGATCGGCGGCCTTGTTAGTGATGCGACGCAGCGCGCCTGAGACCGGGAGCGCTGAACACCTTGTCGGCGATCTTCTTCTGATCATCGGGCATTGAGTTGTAGAGCACTTCGAACGCGGCAGTCAGGTTCTTCAGCCCCTCGATATGCGCCCGGGCGATTTGCTCGTAGGCCTTCAAATCGTCCAATGCGGTCAAGGTTTGCGGCGGCGTCGGCCGCGTCGCTGCGATGACCTCGTCCATCTTGGCGGCGTTTTCGCGCATCGCCTGCGCGACGGCGCTCCAATTCGCTTCCTCGTCGGGCGTGATTTTCAGCTCTCTGTGAAGTTTCGCGATCCGCAGCTCGACGGTCTCCCCCCGCGTCTTCTTGGCGGCTCCCGGGGCAGTGGTCTGCGCCGGCGGGGTAGCGGCCTGCGCCAGCTGGATCGGCGCGGTGGCGGCGCCGTCGGCACGAGCCGCGGTCAGCGGGCTGGCCAGCATCGTGGCACCCATCAGCGCCGCGATGGCAACCGAGCGCGCGAGCAACGCGGAAATGGCAATCGGGTGCGTGAAGGATGACATCGGCATGTCCTTTCTGGATTTACGGCTTGAGACTCGGATTTTCCGAACCCGGTACATCGAATGCACTCCAAGGCACTCCTTGGGCCACGCATAAAGCTCAGAATGCGCGCCGACAGAGCGATTGAAATTGAGCTGGATCAACGGCCACGGTAAGGCCTCGAAAAAATCGATCGGCGAACGGCGCCCTCTAGTTAGGCGAGCCGGGCGCGCGGCCCGTACCCGAGCTCGGCCACGGCCGGCGCGCGCCAGCGATAGCCGTAGCGCAGGAAATTCTCGATTTCCGCGAATTCGGCGTCGATCACGCGGAACTTCCGTCGGATATGGCGGATCGCCGAGCGCACATTGGTGCGGTAGCCTTCCGACCCGCGCCCCGTGACGAAATTCTTGCCGCGAAAGACGTCGTAGATCTCGCGATACGACACGTTATCGCCGTAGTTTTTGGCCAGCAGCCAGACCGTCTGGAATTCCGTCACCGTGAGAGGCAGGCGCCCGCCGCGCCAGTAGGCGGCATGGGTGGCGCGCAGCTCGAGCGGGCCGATCTCGAAATCCTGCGCCGCGAGCACGGTCTGCTCGGTGGCCTTGGCGCGCGCCGCCGCCAGCTCGATCGTCTTGGTGATGATCTTCAGGCCGCGCGACTTGTCGACGATATCCGTGCTGTCGCGCTTGTAGGAGCCATTGGAGGCGGCGCGGAAGAGGCCGTCGTTCTCGGCGAGGATGACGACCGGGAGGGGGTTGATCGAGCGCTGCAGCTGCAAGAGGAGCTCCAGCCCCGAGCGGTCATAATCCTTGAGGTCGGCCACCAGCACATTGCAGCTATTGCCCGCGAGGAGATAGGGAAAGGCCGACAACGCCGTCGCGAAATGAACGACGTCGGTCACGTCTTCGGCAAGATCCTGACAAAGCGCTTTGCGGAAATCGTCGTCGCCGCCGACGAGCACAATATGCATTGGAGCATGCGACGCCCCGCCTCTATCGTCGAGACTTCGCGATTGAACGGCGCCGTCGATCGGGCGCCATGTGTCGCTTGTCATCGCATCATCTCCCCCGCGCTTGCTGCGCGCTACTTCGTTGGTGGCGTATTAAACGGCTGTCTCGAAGAAATTTCCGGCTACTCGATCTTTGGCTTCTCCGCCGGTTTCTCGGCGGGCTTCTCGGCAGCTTTCACGGCCGGTGCCGATGCCGGTTTCGCCGCAGTCGTCGCGGCGGGCTTGGCGGCGGGCGCCGAGGCTGGCTTCGTCGCCGGTTTGGCTTCCGGCGCCGTTCTCGCTTCCGGCTTGGCTCCCGCTGTCGTCGCCGCTTTCGAAGCGGGCGTCGGAGCGTGCGTCGGGGCGGCGCCGGCTGCCTTGGCGGGCACCACGCCGTGGCCGGTCAATTCGGCCGGCTTGGCGGTCGCGGCAACCGCGGGCTTGCCGTGGTTTGCGGAATAGCGCAGCGTCGGGGTGGTTGCCGCCACATGCTCATGTTGCGTTTGGATCGCCGTCGCCGGCACATGCTGCCCCTGCGCGGCGCGTTCTTCTCCGGCCGTCGGCCGACGGGTCACGCCGCCCGGGCCATTGAAGCTGGCATGGCTCGCGCTGCCGGCATTGACCCTCTCGTCATAGACATTATGGACTATGCTGGGGTCGATGTGGTTGACCGTGCGGTTGTAGGCGAATACTCCGCCTTCCCAGCGCCCGCCATAATAGCCCGTTCCGCTATAGCCGAAACCGTAATTGACGCCGCCGTAAAAGCCGACTTGCGGCCCCCAATAGCCCACGTTCCAGCCGTAATGACCGTCCGCGAAGCCCCAATAGCCGGGGGTCCACAACAGCCCCACCTGAGGCGGCTCGACCCAGGTGCCGGGCACCCAGTAATAATCCCCATCGGCCCAGGCCCAATAGCCGGGAGTCCAAAGATAGCCCGGCGCCGGAATGACCGGCTGCTCATAGACCGGGAGCCCCGGCGGTGCCAGGTTGATGCTGATGCCGATGCCTTGCGCGTGCGAGACGAGCGGTATCGCCAACGTCGCCAAGGCAAGGAAAGCCGGAACGACATAACGAGCGACGCGCGTGGACAGTTTAGCCTGCGCTTCGGCGAGCAGCCCCGCCAGGCGTTGTCGGGTCTCTGTCGTATGACGATCGAGCTTTAGCAGTTCCCGATAATGTTGGATATCGAGCTCGATGATCCGCGAATCGTCAATCATTGTTAATGCCTTTCGCCGACGGGGTTCGACAGCTTAAGTTGATGCGCGATCGATTATTGAAGCAAGGATCGGAATCTACTCATGCGGACGGCGTTAACGACCGCCGCGTTTAGGCGTGATCGCTTGTTCCTTGCCGCTCGCGGGAAGAGAGACCGGCGCTCCGCCGCTCCCGATCATGGAACCGCGTCGCGCGCGCGCGTCAGAGTGCGGCGGAGAGCGCTCTTGGCGGAGGCTGGAGAGACGGGACCGGGCTTTGCTGCGTAAGGTCTCGGCGGTCGTGGTCCCCGTCCATGGAGCGGCGCAGCGCCTTGCGCCCGCGCGAGAGGCGGGACATCACGGTGCCGAGCGGCACCTGAAGCACCTCGGCCGCTTCCTGATAGCTCATGCCCTCGAGCCCGATCAGCAGCACCGCCTCGCGCTGCTCGTTGGGCAGCTCGGCGAGGCCGCGCTGGAGGTCGCGCAGCTCCAATGCCACCGGCTGCGGAGCGGGGTGGGAGAGATAGGTCACCACGTCATCGAGATCGACCTGGGTGCCGGCGCGCTGGCGGGCGGCGAGGCGGTCGACATGGATATTGTGGAGGATGGTGAAGAGATAGGCGCGCGGATTGTGGATGCCTTGCCAGAACGGCGGCGGCCGCGAGAGGGCGCGCAGCAGGCATTCCTGAACAAGCTCCTGCGCGTCATGGGGGTCTTTGATCAGCGCCCTGGCATAGCGCCGCAGGTCGAGCATATGGCGATCGATGGCTTGTTCGAGACGGCTCACGGCTGTTCCTTCCCGTATCTCGAAAAAACTCCTGCGAATGTCTCGAACCGACCGGACCTCAATTCAGCCATGTCTGATCTGGGGCGAGAACAGTCGGGAGATTCGCGCACCGTTCGCTCCGGCCCTGGGGGCGAGTTCGTGATTGAAACGGGAGGCCGGCGCCTTGACCGTCAGGAGACATTCGGCATACGCGTCCAGATATGATTGTCGGCTTGATCCTATTCGCTCTTCGATGCCGAGGAGCCGGCCCAATAGGAGATAAGCCACATACTCCGGCGAATTATCGCCAATGTGGACGACGGGTGCGTCAGCCATCGCTTTTCCCCTTAAGTTTAAGTCGATGTTGCCTAGGGTAACCAGTCGAGCCTGCGCTTCGGCGAGTAACCCGGCCACGCGCCATCAAATCGCTGCTGTGTGACGGTTGGGCGCTTGGTACTCTCATCTCATAAAACGCCATGCCGCGCGGCAGCGGTAAACTCGGAAAATACTCATTCGATCTTTGCGTCGCGCTCGCGCCAGGAAGCGAGCCCGTCAATAAAATGACGACCCAGCGCGAGGCCGCTTTTTCGAATCATCGAATAGATGCGGAGACATGTCGCGTCATCGAATGCGGCGACTACTTCTCGGATGGTCTCTGGCATCGCGTCGCCTCTTTGGGTTGCCCGCCAGGCCTAGAACGGCAACCGCAACGGCCACGGCAGGCTGTCATTAGCCGGCCGGTTTCTTCATGTAGACCTTGCACCAGCCGGCCGGATTAATGTTGCCCTCGACGACCTTGCACGAAGAGGGCGGCTCGAATTGCGTGCAATTGTCGCAGCGCTGCGCGCCCTGTGGCGTGTCCTGGTAGCCAACTGCGTTCTGCGTCATCTTGCTCTGTGCCGCAGCAAAGCGACCCGCGCTCATGCCGAGTATGGCAGCGCCGCCAGCGGTGAACGCAACACTCCGGAGCAGCAAGCGGCGAGAAAGCTCTGTTGACCGGATCTTCTCTGCATCTTTCATGGGTCTCTCCCTAGATGAATTGGCCGCGGCTGATAAAGGAGGCGTGGCCCGTCTCGCACCGCCAAGGCTCGCGCACAACGGCCCGACAGGTACGTTGACGCGGCTTTCGTCGCCAGCTCTAGATAGATGAGAGCTTTCATCACCGACGTCCCTGTTGTTTTGGATCGGGCGCGAGTTGCCGGTTGCGGCATCGCCGCGAAGTCCCTTCCTCACGCGCTCAATGGAAGCTCCTTCGTGAGCGGGTCGCGTGCGGCGCCGTTGGCGCCGGTCGGCTTGCCGGTTTTCTCGATAAGCTCGAGGAACGGCTTGACGAGGTCGATCGGCATCGGAAAGACGACGGTGGAATTCTGTTCGGCGCCGATCTCCGTCAGCGTTTGCAGGTAGCGCAACTGCATGGCGGCCGGAATGCTCCCGAGAATCTTCGCGGCGTTCACGAGCGTTTGCGAGGCCTGGAACTCGGCTTCCGCATGGATGATCTTGGCGCGCCGGTCGCGTTCCGCCTCCGCCTGCTTGGCGATGGCGCGCACCATGTTGTCCGTGAGCTCGACGGTCCTGATCTCGACGTTGCTGACTTTGATGCCCCAGGTTTCGGTCTGGGCGTCCAGGATGCTCTGGACGTCGGCGTTGAGCTTCTTCCGCTCGGAAAGCATCTCGTCGAGCTCATGCTGCCCCAACACGGCGCGCAAGGTGGTCTGAGCCAGCATGTTCGTGGCGGGAAGGTAGTGCTGAACTTGGATAATGGCCCGTTCGGGATTGACCACGTTGAAGTAGAGCACCGCGTCGACCTTCATCGATACGTTGTCGCGGGAGATCACGTCCTGGCTTGGTATCTCGATGACCTGGATGCGCAAGTCCACGCGCACCATTTCCTGGATGAAGGGAAGCAACAGCACAAGACCCGGCCCTTTGACCCTCTGAAAACGGCCCAGCGTGAAGACCACGGCGCGCTCATATTCGCGCAAAATCTTCACGCTCGCCCTAATCAGGACGAGAGCCGCGACCAGGACGATCGGGATGAAAAATAGAGTCGAGAAAAATGAGGAGAACATAGGGTTGTTCCTTATCAGAGCGAGAGCAACTGACTCTCATCCCCGTGCGGCGGCGCGCAGCCGCTGAATACCTCGATGCGAGCACCCGTCGCTATCAGTCGGGAGCGTCGCGCCGCAAAGCCTGCGTTCGGGGATTGCGGCGCCAGAGTACCGCCCGGCGAAGCGCGGGCGCCAGGCTCGGAAACTACTTACTGGCTATGCGCCGCATGCCGTGTCTCGACATCAGGCCGGTCGGCGACATTTCCGGCCGCGGCAAGCGCCAATCGGGCCAACGCCGGAAGAGACTTCGCGGCCGTCTTCTTCATGATCGAGGCGCGATGATTCTCGACGGTGCGCTGGCTGATGCCGAGATCCGCGGCGATATTCTTGCTGGGGTGGCCGGCGAGGACCAGCTCCATGATCTGGCGCTGCCGCGACGTCAGACCCGCGATGCGGTTGGCCGCATCCTCGCGCCAGGCGGACAGCTTGCTCGAATCCCGCGCCTGTTCGAGCGCACGCGCGAGGCTGGCGAGCAGCTCCTTGCCGCCGATCGGCTTCTCGATGAAATCCGAGGCGCCCGCCTTCATGGCTTGAACCGCCATCGGCACGTCGCTGTTGCCGGTGATCATGATCGCCGGCAGCCGATGGCCCGCATCATGCAGCCGCTGCAGCAGCTGGAGGCCGTTCATTCCGGGCAGGTAGGCGTCGACCAAGAGACATGCTTCGCGGCCCGGACGATAGGCTTCGAGGAATTCCTCGCAGGTCGCAAAATCCTCGACGATGCGGCCGTCCTCCTCGAGGACGCTGCGGATCCCTTCGCGCACATGGCTGTCGTCGTCGACGACGAAGATGACGGGGTGCGTGGCGCCGGCCGCTGCGGCCGGGTACGGAGCCTGCGCGCGAGCCGCGTCTTGCGCCGTCGGGAGGAGACGCTGGATGACCTGCGCCAGCTCCTTCAACTTCACCGGCTTGTTGAGCCGCACACAGTTCTGCAGTGCGATATCGCGCAAGGTACTGGTCGATATATCGCCGGTCAGGATGACGACGGGGACCTCGCGATGAAGTACCTCCCTTAGTTTCGCGGTGAGCTGCAGCCCGTCCATGCCCTGCGGCAGATTATAGTCCGCGAGGACGAGGTCGGGCTGGAGCGCCCCTCGCGTCACCAATTCCAGCGCGGCGACGCCGTCCGGCGCCGTCGTCGCGCGATGGCCCTCATGCTTCAGAAGGAGCTCGAGAAGCTCGCGCATTCCGGGATCATCCTCGACGACCAGGATCTCGCCGGTCCGGCGACTATCCTCGACGATCCCGTCATCCATGCCGTGGCGATGCTGTTCGGGCTGGCGCGCCTTGCCGCTCGAGGGAAGGAGCATGACCTCGATGGCGAAGACCGAGCCCTTGCCCGGCTGCGAGCGGACAGCCACACGATGGCCCAGCAAATTCCCCAAGCGTTGCACGATGGAGAGGCCGAGCCCGAGGCCGCGGCTGCGCTCGCGCGCGGCATTGTCGAGCTGGTGATACTCCTCGAAGATCGCTTGGAGCTGGTCCGCGGGGATGCCGATTCCGCTGTCCCAGATCTCGATGCTCAGCATTCCATCGTGCCGACGGCAGCCGAGCAGCACCTTGCCGCGCTTGGTGTATTTCAACGCGTTCCACAGCAGGTTCCGGATCATCTGCTCGAGCAGACGCGGATCGCTCTTTATCGAATGGCCGCAGGGGACTACGCGCAAGGCAAGCTTCTGCGCCTGCGCGTGATAGGTGAATTCGTCCCTCAACCGGTCAAACAGATCGTTGATCGGGAAACCGACGATCTCGGCGCGGACGGTGCCGGCCTCGATCTGGTTGATGTCGAGCAGCGTGTTCAGCATGCCCGCTATGGCGCCCAACGACTCGTCGATCCGCGCGACCAGCTTCTGCGCTTTCGCTCCCTCGACGGTCTTCGCCAACAGCCCCTGAAGCAGGACGAGCGTTTGCAGCGGCTGGCGGAGGTCATGGCTCGCGGCGGCGAGAAAGCGCGACTTCGCGACATTGGCGAGATTCGCCTGCCGCTTGGCCGCGGTCAGCGCGTCCGCCGCGTGTTTCCGCTCGGTGATGTCGGCGAAGGTGATGACGACGCCCTCCACGCCGTTGTCCTGGGTGCGGTAAGGCAAGATGCGGCGGATATACCAGGCGCCGCTCCGCGCCTCGATCTCCCGCTCGAGCGGCGCGAGCGTCCTGCAGCACCGTTCGGGCATCCGCCAGTAGCGCGCCGTCGGCGGCCAGCGAGCTCAGGTCCGCGAGCGGTCGCCCGACGTCGCTGGGAATGACGTTGAAGAGCGATTTCGTGGCCGGCGTGAAGAAACGGATATTGAGGTTGGTATCGAGGAACAGGGTCGCCACATCGGTGCTGTAGAGGACGTTTTGCAGATCGTTGGAGGTCGTGCGCTGCCGCTCCAGCGTTTCCTGGAGCTGGCTGTTGAGGGCGGTAAGCTCCTCGTTGAGCGACTGCAGCTCCTCCTTCGACGTCAGCAGCTCCTCGTTCGTCGATTGGTATTCCTCGTTGACGGACAAGGCTTCTTCGTTGATCGCCTTCTGCTCTTCGCTCGAGATCTCGAGGTTGCGGATGGCGCCCTGCAACTCCGTTCTCACGGCTTCGAGTTCCCGCTCGAGCTCGGCGACGCGCCCGACGTCCCCCGGAGCAGTCGGACGACTGCGCTTATTCTGTTGCTTCGGCTCGTCGATGAAGCAGATCAACAGCAGCTCCTCGGCCGCGCTCGGAACCGGCTGTACCGCGATGCTGAACGAGAGCGCGTTGCCATCGTGAGTCGTCCGCCCGCCCGCGACGACGACGCGCGTCTTCTCTTGACTGACCCGTTGGATCGCCGAGCGGAGCTTGGTCCGCATGTCCTTATGCGCCATGGCGAGCAAATCATGCGTGGGGTGCCCGGGCGGCACGCGCAGATAGCGGTCGGTCGGCCCCAGGAAATAGAGGCACTCGTGCTTGCGGTTGATCAGCACCGCCGCCGGCGCATAACTCTCCATCACCAGCCGTCGGCAAAGCTCGGCCAGAACGGCTTGGCGCGTGGGCGCATGGCCTTGTCCCAGGCGCGCGGGGGCGCGCACGCCGTCGCCGACGCTCAGCGAAAACCCAAATTCTCCCGGCCGGCTGCGGCCGATATGCCGATAGAGCCGCGCCGGCTTGGAGACCACCTCGAAGCGGCCGTCGGGATTGCCGACCGTCTCCGAGCTGCCGAGAAGAAGAAGGCCGCCCTCGCGCAGCGCGAAATGGAACAGCGAGACGACCTTCGCCTGCGCCTCCGGGCGCAGATAGATCAGAAGATTCCGGCAGGAGACCAGGTCGAGGCGCGAGAACGGCGGATCGGCCAGCAGGTCCTGTACCGTGAAGACGACCGCCGCGCGCAGCTCGGGCGATACCCGATAGCCGTGCTCCTCCTTCGAGAAGAAACGCGCAAGCCGGGCCGGCGACACCTCGGCCTCGATCGTTTCCGGATAGAAGCCCTCTCGGGCGCCGGCGACGGCATCCGGATCGACGTCGGAGGCGAAGACCTGCAGCTTGATGTTGCGCCTCGCCGCCGCGATCTGCTCGCGGAAGAGCATGGCAAGGGAATAGGTCTCCTCGCCCGTGCTGCATCCCGCGACCCAGATGCGCAGGGGATGATCGGGCGAGTGCTTGCGGACGAGCTCGGGCACGATCTTCTCCGCCAGGAAATCGAACACCTTCGGATCCCGGAAGAAGCCGGTGACGTTGATGAGCAGGTCCTTGGCAAGAAGGTCGAGCTCGCCGGCGTCGTGCCGCAGAATTTCGAGATAGCGATCCATGTCGTCGGTCTCGATCGCCGCCATCGCCATGCGACGCTCGATCCGGCGCTGCAGCGTACCCGGCTTGTAAAGCGCGAAATCATGGTTGGTCTTCGTGCGCAGGAGATCGATGATCTCGGGCAGCCAGTCCTGCGCGCTGTCCTTGGGGAGCAGACCGTTCTGCGCGCGCGTGAGGGCCATCCGCCGGTCGTATTTGACGAGCGCCGCCGCAATCTTGGCCACGGGAAGCACAAGGTCCACGGCACCTGTCATGATCGCGCTGCGCGGCATGCCGTCATAGCCGGCCTCGTCGGGGTCCTGCGCGATGACGAGTCCGCCTTTTTCCTTCACCGCTTTCAGCCCGAGGCTGCCGTCGGCCCCGGTGCCCGACAGGATCACGCAGATGGCGCGCGCGCCGCAATCCTCCGCCAGCGAGCGCAGCAGAAAGTCGAACGGCAGACGCATCCCGTGACGCGCTTGCGGTTTGGAAAGGCGCAGCGCCCCGTCGGCGACAGAGAGATAGGTTCCGGGCGGGATCACATAGAGGTGATCGGGCTCGAGCGGCATTCCGTTCGCCGCTTGCCGCACGGTCATCGAGGTGTGGCCGGCCAGCAAGTCCACCATCATGCTTTCGTGGGTCGGATCGAGATGCTGGACCAGGACGAAAGCCATGCCGTTGCGGGCGGGCAGCGCGTCGACGAGCTTCCTGCTGGCATCGAGTCCGCCCGCCGAGGCGCCGATTCCGACGACGGGGAAGTCCCTGGCGCCGCGGGAACGGCTGCGCGCTCGCAAGGCGCGCTGGCCTGATCGCGGCCGGGCCGCTTTGGCTGGATGCGGACGGCTTCCCGGCATTCGTAATTATTCTCTCAGCGGTTGCCTTCCTATCTTATCACATTATCTGCGCTGCGGCGATAGTTGCAAGTCACAATCATGCGATGTCAGCCTCGGCTGGGGGGATCGGGCGGCCCGATCAAACGGGGCCAAGACGATAAAATGCGCGGAGTGATTCGCGGCTTCCATGGCGCCGAAGAGGTTCGCAACGCAGCCTGCGTCCCCGGTTGCGAAGGCGGTTCGCCGTCGATCGCCGCGGTGAGTAGTTTCCGAGGGCTGACGCATGGGACAGCTTTGCACCAAGATCGATCCCGACTTCCGATCGGCTCAAGGCGCGGCTGCAGGCCTTGATGAAAATCAAATTCGACCAGCGTTGTTGCACCTTGCCTCGTGCCGCTTCAATCCCCGGTCTCCGGTCTTCATTGCCGCGCAGGCGTTCCAACGAGCAGCATGGTTGATGTGAATCAATGAGGGTCGGGAACCTGGTGTTATTTTTTGTCTTCCGTCCGTCGCTCAGCTTCTTTCGCAAAGAATTCGAGAGCGGGAAGCGTGCGGCGCCAATCATGCGCGAAGAGAGGATGTCATGGCATATAGCGCGGGCGATGAGGTCCGGGATTTTTCGACCGCTGCCTTGTCGCGGCGCCGGTTCGTGATGACGGGCGCCGCCGGCGCCCTGGCGGCGGGGCTGCCGATGCCGCTAGCCACGCGCGCGGCGCAGGCACGGACTAGCGCCGAGCCCGTGAGCGAGGCTCGCCTCAAGCAACTCGTCGCCGACGCGCATGCGCGCTTCGCCTCCGTGACCGACGGCAAGAACGCGGATTACATCCCCTATCTCGCCACCGTGCCTTCCCAGCTGTTTGGAATCGCAATGGTGACGCCGGAAGGCAAGGTGATCGAAGCGGGCGATACGAACTACGCCTTCGCCATCGAGTCCATCGCCAAGGTGTTCACGCTGGCCCTGGTCATGAGCGAATCCGGGCCAGATGTCGTGAAGAAGAAACTCGGCGCCAACGCCACGGGGCTGCCCTTCAATTCGGTGATGGCCCTCGAGTTGCACAAGGGCAATCCGTTGAGCCCGCTGGTGAACGCCGGCGCGATGGCGACCGTGAGCCTGGTGCAAGCAAGCAGCGCGGACGAGCGTTGGCAGAAGATCAGCGCCAACATGGACGACTTTGCCGACGCGAAGCTTTCGCTCAATCAAGCCGTGTTCAAGTCCGAATCCGATACGAACCAACATAACCGCGCGATCGCATATCTGCTTGAGAGCGCCGGCTATATGTACAGCGATCCGATGGAGGCGTGCGACGTCTACACACGGGAATGCTCCATCGGCATCACGCCCAGAAATCTCGCGATCATGGCCGGAACGCTGGCGAACGGCGGCGTCAATCCGGTATCGGGGAAGCGACTTTTGGAAAACGCCTATGTGCCGAAGATCCTCGCCGAAATGGCGGTCGAGGGGCTGTACGACACGAGCGGAGCCTGGCAGTACGACGTCGGTCTTCCGGCAAAGAGCGGCGTGGGCGGAGGGATCATGGCCGTCTCCCCCGGGAATTGGGCGATCGCGGCCTTCTCTCCCCCGTTGGATGCGGCGGGCAACAGCGTGCGCGCGCAGCGCGCGATCGCCTGGATCGCCGATCAGCTCAAGGCCAACATCTATGCGGGTTGATTCGGAGGCAAAAAGCCGGGCAGCGCCGCTCCGGCAGGCGGCGGAACGAGCGGAGCGCGATCACGGCAGGGTGGAAGGAGCGCGACATGCCGCTGCATAAACGAACCGACATTCGCGGCGAGCTCGATGCGGACATCTATGGGACCCAGGCGGCGGATATAGCGGTGCCCAAATATCGCATGCCGACGCGCGAGCTGCCCTCCGATGTGGCCCATGCGCTGGTGCGTGACGAGCTGTTCCTCGACGGCAATGCGCGGCAGAACCTCGCCACCTTCTGTCAAACCTGGCTCGACCCCGAGGTCCATGAGCTCATGGACCTCTCGATCGACAAGAACATGATCGACAAGGACGAATATCCGGCCACGGCGGAGATCGAGAGCCGCTGCGTCCATATTCTGGCCGATCTCTGGCATTCGCCCGAGGCGGCGGACACGATCGGCTGCTCCACGACGGGCTCGAGCGAGGCCTGCATGCTCGGGGGCTTGGCTCTGAAGTGGAAGTGGCGCGAGCGCATGCGCGCAGCCGGGAAACCCACCGGGAATCCCAACCTCATCACGGGGCCGGTGCAGGTCTGCTGGCATAAATTCGCGCGATATTTCGACGTGGAGCTACGCGAGATTCCGCTCGAGCGGGGCCGGCTAGGCATGACGCCCGAGGAGGTGCTGAAGCGGGTCGACGAGAACACGATCGGCGTGATGCCGACCTTCGGCGTCACCTTCACCTGCCAGTACGAGCCCGTGGCCGAGGTGGCGCAGGCGCTGGATCGCCTCGCGCGCGACAAGAAGCTCGACGTGCCGATGCATGTGGACGCGGCGTCGGGCGGCTTCGTGGCGCCGTTCGTCGAGCCGGATCTGATCTGGGACTTCCGCATACCGCGGGTGCGATCGATCAATGCCTCGGGCCACAAATACGGGCTGGCGCCGCTCGGCGTCGGCTGGGTGGTGTGGCGCGACCGGACCGACTTGCCGGAGGATTTGATCTTCTATGTGAACTATCTGGGCGGCAACATGCCGACTTTCGCACTGAACTTCTCGCGACCCGCCGGCCAGATCATCTCCCAGTACTACCTTTTTCTTCGGCTCGGGCGCGAAGGCTATCGGCGGATCGAGCAAAACGGGTACGATACCGCGCAATATATAGGGCGCGAAGTCTGCAAGATCGGCCCCTTCGAGCTGTTCTTCGATGGCAGCAGCCGCAACGGCATCCCGGCGATCTCCTGGGTGATCAAGGACGGCGCGAATCCGAGCTACTCGCTGTTCGATCTGTCCGATCGGCTTCGGGTGCGCGGCTGGCAAGTCGCGGCCTACACGATGCCGCCCAACATCGCCGATGTCGTGGTGATGCGGGTGCTGGTCCGGCACGGCTTCAGCCGCGATATGGCCGACATGCTGTTGGAAGACCTGCGGCGCTCGATCGACCATTTGCTGAAACATCCATTGACCAAGCCGTCGACGGCGGCTGAGGGCACGACCTTCACTCATCACGCCTTGCCGAAGGAAAAGCTGCCAGCTTGACAACGAGCCGGACGCCCCATCCGAGGGCTTTCCAGCTCTCGGATCATGCCCAGTGCTCGTCGGCTTGGCCGCGAACGTTGGGGATAGCAACCGGAGAAAGGAGACAACGTGGTGGAACAGACAAGGGATCGCAAGAAGGCCCTGGGCGTCATTTCGATCGGACTGATGACGGCGGCGGCCGTGGTGACCAGCCTGCGCGGCCTGCCGCTGCTCGCGAAGGAGGAAATGACGATGTTCGCCTATCTGGCGTTCACGGTCGTTTTCTACCTCATTCCGGCGTCGCTCGTTTCGGCCGAGTTGGGCGGTGCCTTCGCCAATAAGCAAGGCGGCATCTACGCCTGGGTCGGCGAAGCATTCGGCATACGCTGGGGAATTCCTTGCTATCTGGCTGCAGTGGATCCAAAACGTCGTCTGGTTCCCGGTGGCGCTTACCTTCGGAGCGGCCGCTTTCGCCTATACGATCGGCCGTCCCGACTTGGCGAAAAACGGGATTTACGTCGGGATTTTTTGCATCGTCGTCTATTGGCTGGCGACCGTCGTCGTTCTGCAAGGCGTGGAAGTCTTCGCCAAGATCGCCAACTGGACGTTCGTTCTCGGGACGATCCTTCCGGGAATATTTCTCCTCTTGCTCTTCGGCTACTGGATCGCCTCCGGGCATCCCATCGCCTGGCAGCACCTCACGGCTCCCGCCGTGGAGCACCTCGGACATGCGCGTTACTGGCCGGAAATCCACGGCTTGGGAACGATCGCATTTCTCGCCGGGATCGTGCTGCTGTTCGCCGGGGTGGAGGTGCAGGCGGTGCATGTCATGGACATGAAGAATCCGAGCAGGGAATTTCCGGCGGCGATAGGGCTGGGTGCGATCGTCTCGCTGCTCATCTTCGCCCTGGGGGCGATTCCCGTCGCGGCGATTTTGCCGTACGACAAGATTTCTCTGCAATCGGGCGTCTTCGACACGTTCGGCGCCGTGATCGGCGATATTTGGCATGCCGGATGGCTCACCTCCTTGCTTTCGCTGCTCGTGGGAATAGGGGCGATCAGCGGCGTGTTTGCCTGGCTGGGCAGCCCGAGCCGCGGGTTGCTCGCGACCGCGCATGACGGGGAGCTGCCTCCTGTGCTGCACGCGATGAACCGTCACGGCATGCCCACGCACATCCTTCTGGTCCAGGGTGTCGTGGTGACCGTCATGTCCTGCCTGTACTTCGTGATCAAGGACGTCTCCGTCGTATTCTTTCTGGTCTCGGCGATGACGATCGCCCTCTATTTGATCGCCTACATGTTCATGTACGCGGCCGCCATCAAGCTTCGCTACGCCGCGCCGGCGCTCGCGCGGCCGTTCAAGGTACCCGGTGGCCTGGCGGGCATGTGGCTGGTTGCTGGGGTGGGCTTCGCAGGCGTGCTCTTCAGCTTCTTGGTGGCCTTCTTCCCTCCCGATCAATTGCCGGTCGGCTCGCCCGTGCTCTATGTGACGCTCGTCATCGTCGGCACGGTGCTGTTCTGCGGCGTACCGCTGATCCTCCATGCGATACGCCGCCCAAACTGGGCCAAGAAGGACGTACAGGCGACGGAATAATGGCGGTTCGTCGTCGGTCGCCGCGGTGAGTAGTTTCCGAGGGCTGACGCGCGAGAGTTTCGAGACTAGCCTCCATTCTGACGTATCTCCTTTGAAACGTTTACCAGCGGCAACGCGGCGATATCACCGTTCGGCGATATCGCCACCATTGCCAATACCCAGAAAGGATACCCACCATGTCATCTTTCTCCCACCCGATCGCCATGTCCGCGCCGTTCACGCGCTCGGCTGCGATCGCGGCGCTATTGGGCGCCACGATGCTCGTCAGTCCGCTGACCGCGGCGCGCGCCGACGGCAGCGCGAATGCGACGATCCAGCTGGCGCAGGCCGCACCGCAGAACCAAGCCGCCGCGGGAACCGCCGAGACGAAGATGGAAACCGTCGAGCAGCGGATCGCCAACCTTCACGCGGCGCTGAAAATAACGCCCGACGAGGAAGCCAACTGGAACGGCGTCGCGCGGGCGATGCGCGAAAATGCCGCCAACATGGACAAGCTGGCCGCGGACAAGGCCGCCCAGTCGCCGCAAGGCATGACCGCAGTGGAGGATCTGAAGACCTACGAGACATTCGCCCAGGCGCATGTCGATGGGCTGAAGAACCTGACCGCGTCGTTCGAAACGCTCTACAACTCGATGCCTGATTCCCAGAAGAAGGTCGCCGACCAGGTATTCCAGTCCCGTCTCAACAAAAGCCCGGCCTCGCACAGCTAGCAGCGCCGACGATCGCGTCTCGCGACGCGACATCATGCCTATCAGAAGGAGGTCGTTATGACCTACATTATCGACAGCAAATCGAAACGCCGCCTGTCGGCGAAGCTTGCGGCAGGGCTCGCGATTTCCGCCTTTCTCGTGCTCGGGACCTTTGTCGCATCGGCCAGCGCGCAAGAGCGCCACGACGATCGCGGCGGCTGGGACCATCGCGGGGAACATAACAGCTGGAACGGCGGATATTATAGCGCGCCGCCGGTGGTCTACGGCACGCCATATGTCTACGGCGCGCCATATTATGCCCCGCCGGTCGTTTACGGTCCGAGCATCGGGATAGGCCTCCCGGGCATCAATATCGGCATTCAGTAAGCGGCAGACTGATCGGAAATGCAGACGGCCGGCAGCAATGTCGGCCGTTTGCCTTCGTCCTCGACAAGGCGGTCGCATATCGGGCAGCGCTCCGGGCGCGGCCCGTCCAGGAGATCGGTCATGGCTGCAACCTTAGGCGCCACCTCACGCTCCTTCCTCGGATCCGAGTTCAACGAGTTTCTCTTCGCGCCGATCGGTGAAGACAGGAATGGAATGCTGCTCACCGTCGTTTCGGCGTTGGCGCGGCTTGACCTCGACCCCTGGCAGGAGGCTACCAAATTGGCTCGGTTGCCGGGAGCGACCGCGACCGAAAGATTAGCCTCGCTGCTTGCGACCTTGCCCGACCGGCCCTCGACGCATCCGGACCCGGGGACGATGGCCACTCGCTTGATCGCGCTTCTGCCGGGCCCGACTAGCTCGAATGTCGCCTCGCGCGAGACGCCCCTCCGCGTCGGCGCGGTGAGCAATCCCCGGCGCGCCCTCTATGTGATCCTTATCAATGTGATCTTTATGGCCTTCCTGTTGGGCGCCCAATATCTCATAACAAGCCGCCAGCCTCCGGCCCAGCCCGACGAGGCCCGCGCGCCGGCCTCCAGCATGACTGCCCCGCATATAGCGCCGCCGAGCGCCGACCGTTGACGGATCAAGTCGGTCGGGGCGCCGAAAATACCGGCTCAGCGGCATCGAAGCTCAACCCGCTCATAGGACAGGGCTCGCATGGATATGAGTAGATTCCGAGGCTACGCTGCCGCTTTGACCGTGGTTAATTTTCGAACCTTGAGTCGGCTGATTTGGCTGGAGGCGAAGTGAACCGATGAAAGCGCTCCGCGTCCTCGTGATGGAGGACGACACCGTTCTCGGCATGCTGCTTGCCGAGATGCTCGAAGAGATGGGTTACGAGGTTTGCGCGATCGAGGGCGATGAGGCCGAGTCGGTGGCCGCCGCCGTTCGATGCAGACCGGATCTGATGATCGTCGATGCGCGGCTGGGCGAGGGAAGCGGCATTTTGGCCGTCGAGGAAATACTCCGCAACGGCTTCGTCCCGCATTTGTTCGTCAGCGGCGATATTTTAAGGGTCAAAGTGCTTAGGCCGGATGCGGTAATGCTGCAGAAGCCATTTCGCGAAGCGGAGCTGGCTCTGGGCATTCAACGCGCGCTCGCCGCCGCCGCCTGAATCCGTCCTTCGCTGCGCAAGCGCGTCTGCCTGGGCCCTTGCGAAATAAGGTCGCATTCGCGGGCCGAAAGGCCTAGACTTATTGATTATCCCTAGACAGGAGCCGTCGTGACCAGCGAGGCCAGGGTCGCGATGGCGGCGCGAGATTCCATCCGCGCCCCGGGACGACCGCGCGCCGGTCGGCCGTCATGTCGCAATTTCGGTCATTGAGAGGCGTCAATGCAACCGCATAAATATAAGATCGGGCAAAGGGTGAGGTTTTTTCAGCGCGCGGTCACGCTGACGCCGCGAAAGGACGTTCCCGACGCCTCGCCTGAACAATACGAGGTCACCCGCCTGCTGCCCAGCAACGGCACCGAGTTTCAATATCGCATCAAGGAATGCGGCAAAGGGCAGGAGCGGGTCGTCACGGAAAGCGAGATCGGCTGACGGCCGCTCGCCTGCCGCGGCGCGCGCTCGTCGGGGTGAGGCAAGCCGTTGCAGCATGCATCCACATGGCGAGAGGCGCGGCCACGAGCCGCGCGTCTCGAACCATGAGGATGGTCGATTGAGTCTTTTGCGCAGCCGTCAGCGCTTGTCGGAGCCGCGTTTCTCGAGTTGCGGGTCCTCGCCGTGACTATGCTGCTTGCCGATCTCCTCGGCGCGACGCAGCTCGTCGGCTTCCGGTCCCTCGAGCGCCTCCTTGGCCTCCTTCGCCTTGGCGGCAACCTTGCCCTCCTCGACGAATTTGCGCTCGGCCTCGTTGAAGCGGCGGGCCGCGGTGCGGTTGCCCTCGCCCTCGTTAGCACCTTCGCGCGACTCACCGCGTGGAGATTCATCACGACGCGTGACATCCTCGCGGCGGCGCGACGCATCCTTGCTGTCATGCTCGCGCGACAGGTCGCGGTCGCGCGATTGCGACTGAATATCGCGCCGATCAGGCGAGCTATGGGAACTATTGCGATCCGATGCGGACATGGCTTCCTCCGATTGTGAACAGTGATCCGACATAAACGCCGCGGCTTGGCGTTTGTTCCTCTCGCGATCGCATGGCTGCCTTGCTTGACAATGTCGGCGCGCCCTTTGCGCTACCGCAGCGCAATGTCCCAGATTTGTCATAGCCCGCGTACTCTCGCCGCTACCCGCACTGTCCCCACCCGGGTCGAGCAACTGCAAGGACGGCAGCAACACGCAGCAACGCCGTTCCGGCGCCGCCGAGACAATTCCGAGCGGTCATTCGCGGGCGGGTCCGAGGGCCCGCCCATTCTTTTGGATGGCGGCTGGCGCGTTCCAGCATCGCAGCAGCGCCGCCATGGCGGCGCCCGGATCGACCGCCGCCATCACCGCGCTCATCACCGCGGCACCCGCCGCTCCCGCTTCGAGGCAGCGCGGCAAATTCTCGGACGTCACGCCGCCGAGCGCGAGGATCGGAATCGCGACCGCGCGCGCCACTTCGCCGAGCGCTCGCGGGCCGAGCGTCGGCCCATATCCCGGCTTGCCCGACGACGGGAAGATGGGGCTCAGAGTGACGTAATCGGCGCCCGTCTGCGCCGCGCGGACGACCTCGATGAAGCCGTGGCAGGAGAGGCCGATGAGCGCTTCCGGGCCGAGCCGCGCGCGCGCCGCCCTTGCGTCGCCGCCCGAGGGCAGATGCACGCCGTCCACGCCCGCTCGCGCGGCTTCCTCCGCATCGCCGTGCAAGGTGACCTTGGCGCCTTGCGCGCGGCCGAGGGCGACCAACCGCGAGAGCAATGCCGCGCGCTCCACGGGCGCCATGTCCTTTTCGCGCAAGGAGAGCCAGCGGCAGCCGGCAGCCAACGCTGCGGCCACGACCGCCTCGAGCGCCAAGCGCGCGCGGCGTCGATCGGTGATGAGAAGAAGCGGCAGGACCGGCAGGGCCAAGGGAAACCCGCGCCGCCTCAGCCGCCGATGAGCCCGAGCTGCGGGCTCGAGGGATCGGCGAAGCGCCGTTGCGGGATGCGCCCGGCGCGCCGCGCCTGCCGCCCTGCCTCCACCGCGAGGCGCATGGCGCGCGCCATCAGAAGCGGCTCATGCGCCTTGGCGATCGCCGAATTGAGCAGGATGCCGGCGCAGCCCAGCTCCATCGCGAGCGTGGCGTCGGACGCCGTGCCGATGCCCGCATCGAGGATCACCGGCACGGGGCTGCGGGCGCAGATGAGCTCGATGTTGTAGGGGTTGCGGATGCCGAGGCCGGAGCCGATCGGCGAGCCGAGCGGCATCACGGCCGCGGCGCCGAGATCGGCGAGCTTGCGGCAAAGCACAGGATCGTCGGTGCAATAGGGGAGCACGGCGAATTTCTCGGCGACGAGCAGCCGCGTCGCCTCCAGGAGCTGCTCGGCGTCGGGATAGAGCGTCTCGCGGTCGCCGATGAGCTCGAGCTTGACCCAGTCCGTCTCCAGCGCCTCGCGCGCGAGCTGCGCGGTCAGCACCGCCTCGCGCACCGTGGCGCAACCGGCGGTGTTGGGCAGGAGGGCGAGCCTGCCGCCCAAGAGATCGACCATGCTCTCGGCATAGCCCTCGAGGCTGATGCGGCGGATCGAGACGGTGACGATCTCCGTGCCGCTCGCCTCGATGGCGTCGAGCATGATCTGCCGGTTGGGATAGGCGGAGCTGCCGAGCATGAGGCGCGAGGTGAAGCGCCTGCCCGCGATGACGAGCGCATCCTCGCTCGCGCCGGCCGCCGTCCCGCTCACGCGCGCGCCCTCACCCGCCATGGCCAGCGCCCGCCATGGCCATCACCCGCCATGAAAGGGCCGCACGATCTCGACATCGTCGCCTGCGCCGATGCGGGTCGAGGGCCAGGCGGCGCGCGGCACCACCGCGCCGTTGAGCGCCACCGCCGTGCCGCGCGCGGCGGGGTCGATGCCGGCGCGCGCGAGCAGCTCGACGAGGCTCTCCACCTCGAGCGGGTGATCCTCGCCATTGATGCGGATGACGGCGCTCATGAGACTTGCAGCGAGGCTTGGCCGGCGCGCGCCGGGCGCGGGGCGAAGCGCGCCATGGTGAAGGCCGCGATCGCGGGGTCGAGCTCGCCCGTGGCGATATAGCGGCTCATGCAATCGATGGTAATGGGCGCGAGCAGGATGCCGTTGCGGTGATGGCCGGTCGCCATGCTCAGCCCGTCGATGCCGCTCGGCCCGAGGATCGGCGCGTCGTCGCGCGACCCGGGGCGGAAGCCGGTCCAGCTCTCCGCCACCGGCAGCTCCTCGATGCCCGGCAGGGCGCGCCAGGCGGGCTCGAGCAGCGCCAAGATGCCGCCAGCGGTGAGGCGGTCGTCGAAGCCGCGCTCCTCGACGGTCGCACCGAGGACAAGGCGGCCGTCGCGGCGCGGCACGAGATAGATCTTGGGCGCCCAGACGACATGGCGCAGCAGCGGCGCCGCGGGATCCATCTGCAACGCGATGAGCTGCCCCTTCACCGGACGCACCGGCGGGCGCAGGCCTTCGGGCAGCCCCTCGATCTGGCGCGACCAGGCGCCGGCCGCGAGCAGCACGCGCTCGGCCGGGCGCCGCTCCACGGCCTGGCGCTCGTCGCGAACGCGCAAGGCCACGACGCGGTCGCGCTCGATCTCGATCGCCTCGACGGCGCTGCCCTCATGCAGCCTTCCGCCGGCCGCGAGGAAGCTCGCGAGCAGGGCCTGGACGAGGGCGCGGTTGTCGACTTGATGATCCTGCGCGCAATAAAGCGCCGCCTGCGCGCGCGGATGAAGGAAAGGCTCGCGGCGGCGCAGCTCGGGCCCGTCGAGCCATTCGAGCGCCACACCGGCTGCGCGGTGGAAATCGAAGGCGAAGCGCAGCTCCTCGAGCTGGTCGCGGTCGAGCGCCAGCAAGAGCGTGCCCTCGTCGCGGTAGCCGAGATCGACGCCGCTCTTGGCCGCGAGCTCGGCCGCGAAGCGGGGCCACAGGCGCTGGCTTTGCCGGTTGAGCGCGAGGAGCCGCGTCTCGCCCGGCTCCGCTTCGAGGCCGGCGGCCAGCATGCCCGCCGCGGCCCAGCTCGCGCCGCGCCCCGCTTGAGCCCGCTCATAGATATCGACCGACCAGCCCGCCTCGGCGAGACGCCAGCCGATGCCCAGCCCCATCACGCCCGCGCCGATGACGGCGAGCGAGGGCTGCGCGACGGAGGAGACGGAAGAAATCGAGGCCGACATCAAACAGGCTCCCTGCGCTGGAATTACCCAGGTCAAGTTCAGTGGGTTTGTTCTCAGCCGGCCCGACGGCCAGCACCCCAGCCTGATACCGAGATAGATTTCGCCTTTCGGGCGATGAAATCAAGAGGAAGATGCGGACGGCGGAAAAAGCGCTACGCGCGCTGCGGCCGTCGCAAAAACAATCGGGCCGTCGCAACGCGACGGCCCGACATCGGAAAGACGAAGGGACCCGAATTTAGCTCAGCTTGAGGGCGTCGCGGGTCGCCTTGTCGAGATGGCCGGTCGCCTTGAGGCCATGGGCCTGCTGGTAGCTCTTGATCGCCGCGCGGGTCTTCGGGCCGTACTTGCCGTCGACCTTGAGATTCGCACCCTCCTTGTTGAGGGCGTCCTGCACGGCCGATACGTTCTGGCTGCCATGATGCATGCCGTGATGCATTCCCATCTTCTTCGCAGGCATGCTCTTGCCAGTCGACATGTTGCTGCTCGGCGCCGCCGTGCTGGGCGCGGCCGCGCTCGGCTCGGTCGTGCTCGGGGTGGTGCTCGGCGAGGTGGTGCCGGTGCCCTGCGCCGAGGCCGCCATCGGGACGATGGTCGCAGCGCCGAACATCAAGGCCGCCGCGAAGGCCGCGATGCGGGTCGTTGTCTTCGTCATTGTTCCGCTCCTTGGGAATGGGTGTTTGCAGTGGCAAGAATACTCCAAGCAATTGCGTATCTGTGCTTACAAGGGAATGGAGGCAGGATTAATTTTCTGTCAGATTGCGCCGCTAAGCCAATGGCTTCGCCCCGCCCGGGCAGCATTCGGCCCGAAAGCGCGGCGTTTTGTCCGCGGCATGCCGATATAAATGAAGATTCGGGCGTCTATGTGACAAAGTAATGTTGCCCGGCCCGGAAAGCGAAAGGTTGCCTCAATTGACCGCCGACAGCGTCCGCAGCCTGATCGAGACCCTTGTCGGCTTCGACACGACGAGCCGCGAGCCCAACCGCGATCTCATCCATTTCGTGCGCGATTATTTGGCGGGCCAGGGCGTCGCGAGCGAGGCCATCTGGAACGAGGAGGGCAGCAAGGCCAATCTGTGGGCGACGATCGGCCCGGACGACCGGCCCGGCATCATCCTCTCAGGCCATACCGACGTGGTGCCCGTCGACGGCCAGGCTTGGTCGAGCGATCCCTTCCAGGCGCGCGCGACGGAGGGACGGCTCTACGGCCGCGGCACGGCCGACATGAAAAGCTTCATCGCGACGGTGCTGGCGGCCGTGCCGGCGATGACGCGCGCGACGCTCGCAGCACCCATCCATCTGGCCTTCTCCTACGACGAGGAGGTGGGCTGCATGGGCGTGCGCAGCCTCATCGCGATGCTGGGCAAGCGGGCGGTGCGGCCGGCGCTCTGCATCGTGGGCGAGCCGACCGAGATGCGCGTCGTCGTCGGGCACAAGGGAAGCCGCGGCTATCGCGTGCGCCTGCGCGGCAGCGAGGCCCATTCCAGCCTGGCGCCGCTCGCGGTCAACGCCATCGAATATGCCGCCGAGCTAATGGTCTTCCTCACGGAGATGGCGCGGGACATGGCCGAGAAGGGGCCAAGGGACGAGGCGTTCGACGTGCCGCACTCGACCTTGCAGACGAGCATGATCGCGGGCGGGACGGCGATCAACATCGTGCCCAAGGATTGCGAGCTCGCCATCGAGTACCGCCATCTCATCGAGGTCGATCCCGAGGCCATCTTCGCGCGCATCAAGCGCCACGCCGAGAGCGCGCTCGAGCCGCGCATGCGGAAGCTGGCGCCCGACGCGGGCATCGGCTTCGAGCAGCTCTTCGCCTATCCCGCCATGGGCATCGCGCCCGACCATCCGGCCGTCACCTTCGTGAAGGCCCTGGTCGGGCGGAACGACCATGCCAAGGTCGCCTTCGGCACCGAGGGCGGCCTCTACCAGCGTGACCTCGCCATCCCGACGATCGTCTGCGGGCCGGGCTCGATCAACGAGGCGCACAAGCCCGACGAGTTCGTGGCGCTGGAGCAGGTGGCGAAGTGCGAGCGCTTCGTCGCCGCCATCCTCGAGCGCGCGGCGGCGGGAGCATTGCCGGCAGGTTAATGCCCGGGCGCGTTCCAGAGGCGCGCGCGGCCCTCGGGCGAAAGCTTGTCGATCACGCCCATCACCGTGCCTTGCACCGTGACGGCCAGCGCCTCGCGCTTGTCGCGCGCGGCGTCCATGGCGGATTGCAGCGCCGCTTTGTCGAAGGGCTCGGCGGCGAGTTTTGCGCGCACCTCCTGCCGGCCCGCCTCCAGCTCGGCGAGCGCCGCCCGGAGCTGGGCCTCGTTCGCCTTGAAGGCGTCGCGCAGGATATCGGCATCGGGCTTGGGCAGGCCGCGGACGATATGGTCGACCATGGCCTCGGCGGAGAATTTGGGCGGCGGCGGCGGCGGGCCGTGCCGGTCGACGAAATGACCGGCGACGAAGCCGGCCAAAAGCAACCCGAGCGCGAGGCAGACCAACAGGATGATCTGTACCGGCCGGCTGGTGGCCCCGCCGCGCATCATAGATCCGCCAGCTCGATCGGCCCGACATCGGCCGGACCCTGGACATAGTCCGGAACCGCGCTATCGACCGCGGACTGCTGCAGCTCGATGACGCCGGTGACGATGCCGAGCAACGCCACCGCCGCGACGATGGCGGCGCGCGACCAGACCGAGCCGAAGGAGCCGAAAAGCGGCTCGAACAGGCTGAAGCCCCGCGTGCGCAGCTCGGCGACCTGCCGGCCGAGGCGGGCGACGACGCGGCGCTCCGCGCGCTCGTCGCGCGCGACGACGACAAGGTCGAGGCCGGCATCGAGCTGCAGCGCCTCGTCGAGCGCCGCCGCCGCGGCCGCGGAAATCGGCGAGGAAGGCCTTCGCCTCGGCGCGCCTCTCGGCGGGCCAGCGCTGAATCGACGCCCCGTAGGCGTCGAGGAGATATTTGAACTGTTCGAACGTCATCCTTCCTCCTTGGGCCCCAAGGCCCCGAGCGAGGCTAGTTTGATCTTCAGTGTGCGGCGGGCGCGAACCAGGAGCGCCTCAAGCGCCGAAACCGAGACCGAGAGCGCCGCCGCCGCTTCGATGTTGCTCATCTCCTCGTAGTAGCACATGACGAGCGCCGCGCGTTGGCGCTCCGGCAGCTCGGCGATCGCCCCGCCCACTTGGCGGCTCACCTGCCGCTCATAGATGCCCTCGGTCGCGCTCCGCCGCTGATCGGCCGGCTCCTCGACCGAGTTCGAGCGGCAGGAAGGGCTGCCGCCGCTTGCGATCGAGACAGAGATTCATGACGATGCGGAAGAACCAGGTGGTGAAGCGGCCCCGGCCCTCCTGCCAGGTATCGGCCTTGGTCCAGAGGCGGAGGAAAGCCTCCTGCGCCACCTCTTCCGCGTCGCTCGCATTGCCCATCACGCGCTGGGCGAGGCGCATGCTGCGCTGGATATGGCGCTGCATCAGCAGCCGGAAGGCCGCCTGGTCGCCCTCCGCCGTGCGCGCCATCAACGCCTCGTCGCTCTCATCCGCCATCGGGCCGACCATCCTCAGCGGGATCAGGTTGGCCGGCCGGCAGGGGGGCGCCGTCCATGGGCGCGCCCTCCGCGCGGCGCCGGCCCCGAGGCCGGCCATCACGGGCGCCTCAGCCGCGATGATGGAGATGCGACCCGAGGAGCTCGTCAGCGGCCTTGCGCTGATCATCGCTCAGGCCATCGTATAGCGGCTTGAAGGCGGCGACAAAAGCCGCAAGATGCTGCGCATGCATCTCGGCGATCTTGGCATGCAGCTCCATCCGCTCGAGCGCGTTCTTCGGCATCTCGGCGCGGAAGGATTCATGCATTTTCATGCGCTCGGCGGCATCCTCGCGCATCACCTTGGCGACGCCGTCGAAGGCCTGCTCTTGCGCGTCGGTGATCTTGAGCGCCGTCTTCAGGAAGGCGATGCGCGCATCGACGAAGCGCGGGCTCATCCAACCCATGCCGTGATGGCCGTGATGCCAGTCCTTGCCATGCTCGCCCTGGGCGTTGCCCGCTTGCGGGTCGTTGGCGGAGAAAGCGGGGATCGCCGCGGCTCCGGCGAGGCCGAGTGCCACGGTCGCGGCGAGGGCGATCTTCTGCGGATTTCTCATTAACATGCTCCTGGTCCTTGATCGGCGAGCGGCCATTTGCCGAACGCCCTTTGCGTCATTGCCATAATACGCGGCGTGAATGGAATCCTTGCGCCCGCGCGCAGGCTCGGGCAGGCCGCGGCCACGGAGCTGCCGCGCCCTCGCTGCCGGGCCGCGCGAGAAGGCCGATGTTTGCCATTATATGTGGTATGAGAATCACTATTCGATACCCGCTATCGCGCCAGCCGGGCGACCAGCCTGGCCATCATGTCGCGCCGCTCCTCCTCGTCATAACGGATTGCCGGGCCCGCCGCCCATACCAGGCCGGGCTGGGCGGCATCGTCCTTGCGCCGCGCCACGACATGGACGTGAAACTGCGGCACCTCGTTGCCGAGGGCGGCGATGTTGATCTTGTCGGCGCCGAAGCCGTCGCTCAGCGCCTGGGAAGCGGCCGCGATCTCCTCGATGAGGAGGGCGCGGTCGGCGCGCTCAAGCTCATGGAGCTCGCGCTTGGCCTCGCGCCGCGGCACCAGCACGAGCCAGGTGAAGCGGCGATCATCCATCAGCAAGATACGCGAGAGCGGCCAGTCGGCGATGCCGTGGCAATCGGCGGCGAGCTTCGGATGGAGCACCCACATCGCGTCTCTCCGTGGCTGGTCGGGTCGGCCGCTTAGTGGAGGCCGGCGCGGAGCTGCTGACGCAGCAGGTCGATGGGCACCGGGCGCCCGTTGCGCTCGACCATCCAGAAGGTCCACCCATTGCAGGCGGCCGCTCCTTGCACCGCGGCCGCGACGCGATGGATCGAGCCGCGGTGGTCGGAGGAGATGATGGTGCCGTCGGCGCGCACCTTGGCGGTCCAACGGCGCGCCGGATCGAACAGGATCTCGCCCGGCTGCAGCAGCCCCTGCTCGACCAGCCAGCCGAAGGGAATGCGCGGCTCCTCGCGGCGTCCCGCCGTCTCGACCAGCGCGCGCTCGGGTGCTGCCGCCTCTTCGGCGATGCGGCGACGCGCGAGCCGCGCATAGCCGGCGTCGCGCTCGATGCCGATGAAGTTGCGTCCCAGCCGGCGCGCGACGACGCCAGAAGTGCCGGTGCCGAAGAAAGGGTCCAGCAGCAGCTCGCCGGGCCGGGTCGAGGCGAGCACGACGCGATGGAGCAAGGCCGCCGGCTTCTGCGCCGGGTGGGCTTTCCTGCCTTCCTCGTCCTTGAGCCGCTCGCCGCCGGTGCAAAGCGGGATCAGCCAGTCGCTGCGCATCTGGAGATCTTCGTTGAGCCCCTTCATCGCCTCGTAATTGAAGCCGTAGCGCGATTTGGCGCTCTTCGCGCACCAGATCAGCGTCTCATGCGCGTTGGTGAAGCGCCGGCCGCGGAAGTTCGGCATGGGATTGCTTTTGCGCCAGATCACGTCGTTGAGAATCCAATAGCCGAGATCCTGCAGGATCGCGCCGACGCGGAAGATATTATGATAGGTGCCGATCACCCACAGCGTGCCATCCTCCTTGAGGAGGCGCCGCGCGGCGCCGAGCCAGGCGCGGGTGAATTGGTCATAGGCGGCAAAGCCGTCGAACTTGTCCCAGCCCGCCGCGACGCCGTCGACCCGGCTGTTGTCCGGCCGGTGCAACTCGCCCGCGAGCTGGAGATTGTAGGGCGGGTCGGCGAAGACCATGTCGACCGAGCCGGCGGGCAGCCCCGCCATCAGCTCGATGCAATCCCCCACCAGGACCTCGTTGAGCGGCATGCCCTTCCCCCCATCGGAAGGGCGCTATCCTGAGTCAACGGCGATATGGGGTCAATAGTTTTTGTTGTGGAGTCAATTACTTAGGGGCGAATGCTCAGACGGACTGGAGCAAAACTCAAGCGGTGGTGGGCGGTCGGACCGAGATACACAAGACCTTCGACATGCTCCTCGGTGCCATAGCCTTTGTTGCTGCCCCAACCATAGCCCCGATAGCGCGCGTGAAGCCGCTCCATGAGGCGGTCGCGCGCCACCTTGGCGAGGATGGAGGCGGCGGCGATGGAGAGGCTTATGCCGTCGCCGCCCACGACCATGGTGACGGGACAAGGCAAGTCGGGCGGCTGGTTGCCGTCGACGAGCGCCATGTCGGGGCGCAAGGCGAGCTTGGCGACGGCGCGCGTCATGGCGAGATGCGCGGCAGCGAGGATGTTGAGCCGGTCGATCTCCTCGACGCTCGCCGCGGCGAGTGCGAAAGAAACCAGGCCGCGCCGCGCCGCGTCGTGCAGGGCGGCGGCGAGCTCGGCGCGTCGCTCGGGCAGCAGCCGCTTCGAATCGTCGAGCTTGTAGAGGAGGCGCGGCAGCCGCCGCTTGCCGTCGCCCAGGATCACCGCCGCCGCCAGCACCGGACCCGCCAAGGGTCCCCGCCCGACCTCGTCGACGCCGCAGACGACGCCGCCATGGGCGCGCTCGAGGGCGAAGTCGGGCATCAGCGCCTCCCGCGCGACCGGCGCGCGCTCATGCGATCCTCACTCATGGCGTCGCCTTTGGGGACGCATGGCGCGCAGCCGCCAGGCATTGCCCGAGGGCGGATGCTGGAGCAGCATCTCGTCGAGGGTCTCGAACGGTCCCTCCGCGAGCGCTCGCCAGATCGCCTCGGTCTTGCTGTCGGGGGTCGGGCGGCGTGCGCGGACATAAGTCATGGAGGCGATGAGGCAGCCGCCGGGTGCCAAGAATTCGCCATAGCGCGCGATCTCGGCCAGCGCGTCGGGCACGAAATAAAGCACTTCGGCAAGCACGATCGCGTCGTAGCGGCGACCCCTGGGCGGGGTGAAGGATTCGGCCGAGGCCTCGACGAGCTCGGCCGGGATGGCGGCCGCGCGCGGCGGCGGGATGACCTCGCGGCGCGCCTGCTCGAGCGCCACGGCGGAGAGATCGACGCCTGTATAGGCGCTGACGCGGCGCGGATCGAGATGGCGATAGAGCCCGGCGGCGCCGCAGCCGACATCGAGCAGCGCGCCGGGGCCGAAGAGATGGACATAGCAGGCGGCCAGGCCGTGGGGGACCGTGCGATCGCCCGTGATCGTGGCGGCGGTGACCGAGTACTGAAGGCGGCCCAGCTCGTGTCCGGCGTGGCGAAGGAGGTGCCGGCGTACGCGGCTCGTCGCCGAAGCCGGG
>CAWJFP010000010.1:0-36685 GCA_963842155.1 uncultured Pseudomonadota bacterium | reverse complement strand
CCGCAGACGGACTCCGAAACATGGTCCTGTCGGTCAAGGGTGGGAAGCTAAGTCCGGCATATGTGCGAGAGCTGCGCGGTACCCTAGAGGCAGATGCAGATACCCAGCTTGCTGGGTTTATTTCCCTTCAGCGCCCAACGAAGGGGATGCTGGATGAAGCCGCGAAAGCCGGAATGTTTACCTATCTGGGCAAGGATTATCCCAAGGTCCAAATTCAGACCGTCGAGGAACTGCTACACGGCAGAGGCTTTGACACCCCATCCCGCGTAGAGACGCTAAGCTGGGAAAAACAGCACGTCTTGGCTGTATGAGATGGGGCCGTTGCATCTCGCGGCGGGGGCGAGGTAGAATCTGAGGCCCGTAGTTCTAGGATAGTGCGCCCGGAGGGATTCGAACCCACGGCCTACCGCTACGAAACGGTTGCTCTATCCATCTGAGCTACGGGCGCTTGCCCTTATACTCCAGGCCGTTCCGCGCCACAAGCGACTCAGCAACTATGCCTAACATATTGATTTTCCTTCTAATTGCACCGCCGAGTCGTCGTTTAAAGTCCTAAAGGTGATCGTTCCGAACATAATTATGGTAACCCGTACTGCCAGGAACAATGAGTTGAAACAAAATATCTACCGGGTTTATATAGCAAATCCCACCACTATAGGTCTGCTTTGGGCCAAAGAGCAACTGTTGTTCAGTTTCATAGAGTATTTGTTTGTACCCATCAGTAGCGAGGACGTTCCCCTCTCTAATATTGAAGTGTTTTATTCTTTGCACATGATAGGGCTCTGTCATCGCTTCAGCGCTAAGCAAACAATAGGTATCTATAACCAACTCTCGCGTTGGGGTGTTGCCGCTATTTTCCCATTTTACATTCGCTTGCCAGGAAAGTGGTTTGTCCCCGCTCGGGATTGCGGCGCCGAGGCTACCAAGGGGGAACGAGGAGGCGGTGATCTTCAGAAGATCGACGCTGATCGGGAACATGAATGGCCGTTGGCCGACCAGCAACGCATCATGGCTAATCTGATTGGACTTTGCGGCGGCTTCGGCGAGCGAACGAGTTACGGTGTTCGCTGTCTCGGCAGCGTCAGCAAGTCTCTTCGAGATGGCGGCGGACGCGGCCGTTTCATCAGCGAGCCGTTTGGATGCTTTGACGGCCTCCGTTGTCGCATCCACAAGCTTGTTGGAGGCGACAACGGAATCGGCAGTCTCACGGGCAATGTCGGTAGCCGCATTGATTGCGCGCTCGGTTTGCGCGGAGCCCGACCGAATTTCTTTCAGCGTGCGTTCGGAAACCAACGCTTGATAGCCAGTCAGGCCGGTATAGACGCAAAGAACAATCACCCCGCAGATGGTGGCGATAAGAGTGGCCCACTCGAATCCATCGTGCTTGCGCTTTTGGGGGCTGCCCTCGCCGTTTGGGGTGTGTGCCATGTCTTGTTCAAGGCCCCCGAGCATGGGATGCGGGCCTTTATACCAGGAATGGCGCTGATCCTGGTAGGATGGGCGTTGGGCTCCGTAGGCGTTTTTTGGACGCTCCTACAGGTCTTCTAGCCTCACCCCTTCCAATTCGAGCGACGCCAGCACGGCGAGGAACCATGTCGCGGCGAATGTGCCGCGATTTAGCTTCCCGGCTATCGAAGCCTCGGTTTCAGCGAAGCCCCGCTTTTTGAGACGGGCTGCCAGCTCGCCATAGCCGACCCCATCCGTAACATTCCTAATCCGTGGTTCAAGCGAGGGGAGTGCTTCCGAGCGGCTATCGACGTTCTACGGCGCGCGGAGGGGCTGCTAACGTCCAAGGAAATCGCAATTCGAGTGCTGCAAGCGCGCGGCGTTGCGAAGCCGAGTCAGCTGGCCATCGATAATATGTTTGGCGCCGTGCATACATCGCTCATGCGCCACCGGGGCCGCTTGGTGGTGATGAAGGAAGGCAGACCTAAGCGGTGGTCGCTGCGTTAGGCGGTGGCACTATGTCAATCACACTACCGTAAGAATAACGGAAGCGCCCATCCCGATTTACAATCTTGATGTTTTGCCAGATTTTCCCTTCCCGTAACTCTAGTTCAAGCGCTTCAACCCAAGATCCATTTTGGCCGTCAAATTCTATACAATACTTCCCAATAGGCAAAAATCTACCCCATGCTCTTCTGCCAGGGTACACAATTGAAAGCTCCGGAGTGCGGACATCTATAGACATATATTCTTTGTTCGATTTTGATCCTGCTGGGCTAATCCAATAATTCACCTTGAATACAGGACCGCCTTCACTTCCTGTGAGAGCCAGTTGATAGTTGCCCCTACCATCGTCAACGGCAGGGTCTACAATCTCGAAATAGCAATAGTTATCGCCGCCCGTCATTAAGGCTACGAGTTTTTGTTGGTCACTTTTTTGAGAGCGAGAGCTTCGCCACGCCGCCAATGTGCCTACGAAGGCGACCACCACGAACGCAGCAACCCAGCAAAATTTCTCAAATCCGCTATTAGGGTCAGGGGGCCAAATCGCCACAACGGCCCCCATGACTGCCAAGGCCGCAGGAGCCCCTAGCGTAAGCATTTCGGCAAGCTGGCCAGGGGCCGCCAGCCAGCCCAGAAGGCGTTTGAGATAAGTTGCCGTCATTGGGAACCCGGGAAGATAATAGCCGGATTCTCTTTATTGGGCAGCTTGTGGCATTTGCGCCCGAATACCGAGTGGGTCCACTTCATGGACCCACTACCAGGTAAAATCTCGGTTTGATTTCCGCTCCATGGCAAGGCTAAAGGCAGGAAGCTCGGCCGCGCGCGCCCCGCGGGAATCTCGGATAAACGACAAGGAGGGACTCTTCATGAGCGAACGAACACCATCTCCGATCGGCCTTCGGCGGCCAGCTTGGCTCGATGAATTTCGCGCCTTCATTATGCGCGGCAACGTCGTCGACCTCGCCGTCGGCGTAATCATCGGGGTCGCCTTCACCGGCGTGGTGAATAGCCTGGTGAAGGACGTCATCGCCCCGATCATCGGTCTCTTGGTCGGCGGTATCGACTTTACCAACGTCTTTGTCACGCTGAAGGGGCCATCGGGCGCCACGCTCGCCGAGGCACAAAAGGCCGGCGCGGTGACCTTGAACATCGGGCTCTTCCTCAACGCCGTCATCCAGTTCCTGATCGTCAGCTTTGCGATATTTTGGCTGATCAAGACCCTCACGCATCTGCACGTGCGCGAGGAAGCAAAGCCCGCGGCTCCGCCTGTGCCGCCGAAGAGCGAGATATTGCTCGGGGAAATCCGCGACCTATTGGCCGAGAAGCGCGGGTAGCGGGACTGTACCGAGCGGCCTTCACGCTGCGAATCGAGCCAGAGCGGGCGCCAGCACGGCAGCGATGGCTGTCACGACGACTAGCCCTACCGGCAGGACGCTCAAGGCGACCGGCCGGCAGCTTCGATTAGAGGCCTCGTAACGCATTTGAGCGACGCTACGGACTAAACGGCGCGAAGTTCCTTATATAGGGCGCCTAAAGCTGCGCCGATGGCCGGCGCTGAATATTAGTGCGCTCAACATCCGTCCTCGGCTAACGCTGTCCAAAGACGTGGTGATCTTTCCGGAACGGTCTTGTAATGGCGGTGGGGCATCGGAGTGCTCCATGGCTTTGACGATGAGACGGGCGTTGTGCTGCCGCAGTTGATCCAAGTCAATCCCACAGCCTCAATCGGCGCATATCCTACAATCATGTGCAGCGAAGGAACTGCGGTGACCTGCACATCCGGAAAAGCTGAACCTAGGATCGAAAATCCAGAAAAGGAGATCACCATGTCATCGTTCATCCACCCGATTGCTATTCCTGCGCCGTTCCTGCGCTCGGTTGCCATCGCGGTGTTGATGGGTGCCACGATGCTCGCCAGTCCGCTGACCGCGGCTCGCGGCGACAGCGCCGCCACTGTGCCCATCCAGCTGGCGCAGGCGGCTACCCAACCGGCACAGCCCGCCAACCAGCCGGCGCAGACCGTTGCGCCAGCGAACCAGGCCGCCGCGGGAGCCACCAACACGGGAGCCACCAAGAGGACGAAGGGAGAGACCGTCGAGCAGCGCATCGCGACACTTCACAAAGCGCTGAAAATCACGCCCGAAGAGGAACCGCTTTGGAACGCCGTCGCGCAGGCGATGCGCGAAAATGCCGCCAACATGGAAAAGGTAGTCGCCGCAAATCGGGCAACGCCGCCGCAAAACATGACCGCGATGGACGATTTGACGGCCTACGAGAAATTCGCCCAGGCGCATGTCGACGGGCTGAAGAACCTGATTTCGGCATTCCAAGCGCTCTACAATGCAATGCCCGATGACCAGAAGAAGGTGGCCGACCAGGTGTTCAGGACTTCCGCTCGCAGGGGCGCTGCGTCACATAACTAACGGGGCCAACGATCGCGTTCCGCAACGCGACAACATGCTCGTCAAAGGAGGTCGCTATGACCTGCATCATCGAGGCAAAATCGAAACGCCGCCTGTCGGCGAGGCTTGCGGCAGGGCTCGCAATCTCGGCCTTTCTCGTGCTCGGGACGGTTGTGGCATCGGCTAGCACGGCAGCGCAAGAACGCCGCCACACGGGCTACTCCAGCTATCGTGGACATGGCGGTGTATATCGAGGTGGCCGCGGCTATTATGCCGCGCCCCCGGTGGTCTATGGCTCACCATACTACGGCACACCATATTACGGCTCGCCGTACTACGGTGCGCCATACTATTATCCCCCGCCGGTAGTTTACGGTCCTGCCATAGGCATAGGCCTGCCGGGCATCGGCATAAGTATTTTCTAGGCTTCACGTCGATCCGAAAGGCAGCCGGCCGCAGCAATGCCCGCCGGCTGCCGTCAATTCGGCGGTAGGATCGACAATGGCCAAAGGTGGATGAAGCCTCAACGGAGGTAGAGAATGGACATAATCCTGATTGTTCTTGTACTGATCCTCCTCTTCGGGGGCGGTTTCGGTTATTCCCGGTGGGGCTATGGCGGCGGCATCGGCATCGGCGGTATTCTGCTGATCGTGCTCATCGTCTATTTGTTGGCCGGGCACGGGAGATTGTGACGAGAATCTCCGCCTGCGCGATGTTGGAGAGCGCGAAGTTGCGGATTCCAGTATGGAGGCCGGGAATTAACTCCACCCGAACCTGTCAGTGATGGGCAATTCCCCGAAAAGCCGCGCCGCTCTCGCGACGCCGCATGAGCATGTGAAAGGCCCCGACATGACCAACGAATTACCCTCGAGCACCGAAGCCGACGTCAAGCACTTGCGCGCCGACATGGCGAAGTTGAACAAGGATCTGAGCAGCATCGGCGATACGCTCAAGAATTTGTTGCGCGATGGCAAGAGGGAGGCCGTGGACGGGCTGTCCGACGCCGGCGAGCGCGTGCGCGACGAGGTGAAGCGGCGGGCGCAGAGCGTGACCAAGGAGATCGAGGAGAAACCGGTCGCCGCGGCGCTCACCGCGTTCGGAATTGGCCTCGTCCTGGGCCTGCTGTTCGGGCACCGCCGTTAGCAGAGCGCTCCGCGCTGCGGCCAGCAGCGCGGGTCACCAAAGGCGACGCCCCGCGTCAGCGCGGTCAAAAAAAGAAGATCGAATTGACCGCTTCCATCGCGAGTGGCCGTTGCCATGGCGTCGCTCATTGCCGCCGCCATCCTCGTGGCGGTGGCAATCGTCTTATTCGGCGCCGCGCTCTATCTGGCGCTGCGCGACTACTAAATGAGGGCGCCGCTCGGTGGAAAATCCAAACACCACCCGTTCGCTGAAATAGGCCTTCCTGTCATGGCCGCCAGACTTGACAGCGGCGCCTCAACCGCTATCTGTCTTGGCCCGACCCGGCCGCATGGCCGGGTTTGGTCTAATCGCGCATTGGCAGCATGGCACGCGCATTCGTCTTTCCGGGGCAGGGTTCCCAAGCCGTGGGCATGGGGCGTGCGCTCTTCGAGGGCTTCGCCACCGCGCGCCTGGTCTTCGAGGAAGTGGACGAGGCGTTGGGCCAGCGTCTTTCCAAGCTCATGTTCGAGGGCCCGGAAGACGAGCTCACCTTGACCGAGAACGCCCAACCGGCCTTGATGGCGGTGAGCCTCGCCGCCTTCCGCGTGCTCGAGCGCGACGGCGGATTGCGCCTGCCCCAGGCGGCGTCCTTCGTCGCCGGCCATTCGCTCGGCGAATATTCGGCCCTTGCCGCGGCGGGGAGCTTCGCTCTTTCCGACGCGGCTCGGCTGTTGAAGACGCGGGGCCAAGCGATGCAGAAGGCCGTGCCGGTAGGCCAGGGCGCCATGGCGGCGCTGCTCGGCCTCGATATCGAAAAGGCCGAGGAGGTGGCGGAGGAGGCGGCCGAGGGCGAGGTTTGCGCCGTCGCCAACGACAATGCCGCGGGCCAGGTCGTGGTCAGCGGCCATCGAGGCGCCGTCGAGCGCGCCGCCGCGCTGGCCAAGGAGAAGGGCGCCATGCGCGCCTTGATGCTGCCGGTGAGCGCTCCCTTCCATTGCGCCTTGATGGCGCCGGCGGCGGAGGTGATGGAGGAAGCGCTCGCGCAAGCCGCGATGTCCGCGCCCGCCGTGCCCCTCGTCGCCAATGTCACCGCGGCGCCGGTCGAGGACCCGAGCATCATCCGCAAGCTGCTGGTGACACAGGTCACGGCCCGCGTGCGCTGGCGCGAATCGGTGCTGGCGATGAAGGAACGCGACGTCGATATGCTGGTCGAGATCGGCTCGGGCCGCGTGCTGAGCGGGCTTGCCAAGCGCATCGCGCGCGAGCTCAATGCGATCTCGATCCAGACACCGGCCGAGATCGAGGGCTTCCTCAAGACGATGTGACCGGCCGGAACGCGAGGAGCGTCCGTTGTTCGAGCTGAGCGGCAAAAGCGTACTGGTCACGGGGGCGACCGGCGGCATCGGCGGCGCCATCGTGCGCGCGCTCCATCGCCAGGGCGCCGCCGTCGCCTGCTCGGGCACCCGCACGGCGGCACTGGAGGCGCTCAAGGCCGAGCTCGGCGAGCGGGCGCATATCCTGCCTTGCCGGCTCGACGATCCCGCCGGCGTAGAGGCGCTCGCCAAGAGCGCCGAGCGGGCCATGGGCGCGGTCGACGTGCTGGTGAACAATGCCGGCATCACGCGCGACATGCTGGCGGCGCGCATGACGGACGAGCAGTGGCAGACGGTCATCGATATCGACCTCACGGCGAGTTTCCGCCTCACCCGCGCCTGCCTGCGCGGCATGATGAAGCGGCGCTGGGGCCGCGTGATCAATATCGGTTCGGTCGTCGGCGCCGTCGGCAACCCGGGGCAATCGAACTATGCCGCGGCCAAGGCCGGCATCGTCGGCTTCGGCAAGGCGGTCGCCGCCGAGATGGCACAGCGCAACATCACGGTGAATTGCGTGGCGCCGGGGCTGGTGGAGACGGCCATGACGGACGCGCTGACCGGGGAGCAGCGGGAGCGTATCCTCGCCCGCGTGCCCCTGGGCCGGCTCGCGAAGCCGGAGGAGATCGCCGCCGCCGTCGTCTATCTGGCGAGCGAGGAGGCCGCGTACATAACGGGCCACACATTGCATGTGAATGGCGGCTTGGCGATGATTTGAGGCCGCGGGTCGGCACCATGGCCGTTGCGCCTTGTGATAAAACAATGCTGAGCCGGCTGCGCTTCGGCGCATCGGGCCGCGGCGGGCCGATGCCGCAAATCCTGAGCTTCCCGCGCGCTGGAGAGTTGCTGGCAAAGCCCAGGGAAGTATGTTAGAGAAGCCCGCTTTTTGTGCCTGCCCGGCGGGAGGCGCGTAATGCGGTCGCTTCAGGCAGAAATCCCGCCCCGAGCTTCGTCTACAACGATGAACTTCGACTACAACGAGGGTCGCATAAATGAGTGACGTTTCCGAGCGCGTTAAGAAGATCGTCGTCGAGCATCTCGGTGTCGACGAGAGCAAAGTCAGCGAAAGCGCGAGCTTTATCGACGATCTGGGCGCGGACAGCCTCGATACGGTCGAGCTGGTCATGGCTTTCGAGGAGGAGTTCGGGTGCGAGATCCCGGACGAGGCCGCCGAGAAAATCGTCACGGTGAAGGACGCCATCCAGTTCATCGAGCAGCACGTCTGATCCGTCGGGCTCGCCGCAAGCACCCTGCGATACTGCCGCCCATCGGAGCGGAATCAACTGGCCATGAGACGTGTCGTCGTCACCGGAATGGGTCTGGTCACACCGCTTGGCTGTGGCGTCGAGATGGTCTGGCGGCGGCTGATCGACGGTGAATCCGGTATCCGAGCAATCCAAAGCTTCGACGTCTCCGACCTGCCCTGCAAGATAGCCGCCATCATTCCGCTGGGCGAGACCTCGGCCGGACTGTTCAACGCCGATGATTGGATGGCGCCCAAGGATCAGCGCAAGGTCGAGCCGTTCATCATCTACGCCATGGCGGCGGCGATCCAGGCCGTCAAGGACGCCGGCTGGGAGCCGCAGGACGAAGAGCTGCGCGAGCGTACCGGCGTCATGATCGGCTCCGGCATCGGCGGGCTCGAGGGCATCGCCAATGCGGGACGCACGCTAGAGGAGCGCGGGCCGCGGCGCGTCACGCCTTTCTTCATCCCCGCCTGCCTGATCAATCTCGCGGCCGGCAACGTTTCCATCCGCTTCGGCTTCAAGGGGCCGAACCACTCGGTCGTGACGGCATGCTCGACGGGCGCCCACGCCATCGGAGACGCTGCCCGCCTCATCCAGCTTGGCGACGCCGACGTCATGGTGGCGGGCGGCTCGGAAGGCGCCATCTGCCGCCTGGGCGTCGCCGGCTTCGCCGCGGCGCGCGCGCTCTCGACCGGCTTCAACGACGATCCGCCGGCCGCCTCGCGTCCCTGGGACCGCGATCGCGACGGCTTCGTGATGGGCGAGGGCGCCGGCATCGTCGTGCTGGAGGAGCTCGAGCATGCCAGGGAGCGCGGCGCCAAGATCTATGCCGAGGTGATCGGCTACGGCATGTCCGGCGACGCCTACCACATCACCGCTCCCGCACCCGACGGCGGCGGCGCCTTCCGCGCCATGCGAAACGCACTGCGCAGCGCCAAGCTTCCGCCCGAGGCGATCGACTACGTCAACGCCCATGGCACCTCCACTCCGCTCGGCGACGAGATCGAGCTTGCGGCGGTCAAGCGGGTGTTCGGCGATCACGCGTACAAGCTCAGCATGTCCTCGACGAAATCCGCGATCGGGCATCTCCTCGGCGCCGCGGGCAGCGTCGAGGCGATCTTCTGCATCCTCGCCATGCGCGACGGCGTGGTGCCGCCCACGCGGAACCTCGACAACCCCTCCGAGGGCTGCGACATCGATCTTGTTGCCCATCACGCCAAGGAGCGGCCGGTGCGCCACGCGCTGTCCAACTCCTTCGGCTTCGGCGGCACGAACGCCAGCTTGATCCTCGGCCCGGCTCCTTGAGGCCTCGGGACAGCGGAAGATGAGCTTTATCGGCCGGCTGCTTGCTATTGTGGTGGCGCTTGCCGTCCTCTCCGGCGGCGTGCTGCTCTGGGGCTTCGCCAATTTCACCGGGCCCGGCCCTCTCAAGACGGCCACCGTGCTGGTGGTGCCCAGGGGTCTCGGCGTCGAAGGCATCGCCGCGCGGCTGGCCGAGGGCGGCGTCCTCAGCAGCCCGCGCGTCTTCAGCCTGACCGTCCGCCTGCTGGGCAACAGCCACGCCTTGCGGGCCGGCGAATACCAGTTTCCCCCCGTGCCAGCCCGCGCGACGCGATGAACGTCCTGATGTTCGCCAAGCCGGTCGTCCGCCGCCTGACGGTGCCCGAGGGCCTCACCACCCAGCAGGTGCTCGCGCAGATCGACCATACGGAGGGGCTGGAAGGCAAGATCTCGACCCTGCCGGCGGAAGGCGGCCTGCTGCCCGAGACCTATGATTTCTCTTACGGCGACAGCAGGCAGGAGATGATCGTGCGCATGCGCAAGGCGATGGCCGAGACCTTGGCGACGCTATGGAAGACCCATGCCCCCGAGATCAGGCTGCAAACGCCGGAGCAGGCGCTCATCCTCGCCTCGATCGTCGAGAAGGAGACGGGACGCGCCGAGGAGCGCCCGCGTGTCGCGGCCGTATTTCTCAACCGGCTTGCCCACCATATGAGGCTGCAGTCGGATCCGACGGTCGTGTATGCGCTCGCCAACGGCAAGGGCCCCCTTGGCCGCCCGCTGACCCATGCCGACCTCGACGTGGCGAGCTATTACAACACCTATCTGCATGACGGGTTGCCGCCGGGCCCGATCGCCAATCCCGGCAAGGCATCCTTGGTGGCCGTGCTGCATCCCGCCGACAGCGACGATCTCTATTTCGTCGCGGACGGCGCGGGGGGGCATGTCTTCGCCAAGACCCTCGACGAGCATAACAAGAACGTCGCTCATCTGCGCCGGATGGAAAACGACCCGGTCGCCGGCAAGCCGGAATGATTCCCGACGGCAGCGCGTCCCTGCGAGAAGCCGAGCGCGGACGCGCGAAAAAAAGGCAAGCGCCCTAAAGGGTACTTGCCATGCCTTGTTGGCCAATCGAAGATTTTAAGCGAGACGCGTCCGGAACGTCATTGCGCTCGGCGCGCCCGCGTCTCCTCACCCTACACTGGCCCGCCCTGAGGGCATGGCCCCCTTTTTTTAAATGCCTGCGGGGAGATTTTCCCGCCTTCGATGAGTAGCAGGCGAGGAAGTATCCTTGATTTCCTGTCTGACTGCAAATCAAATCGGCAAATCGGACGCTGCCTTGCCCATCTCTTCGCCATGCGGAAAATGCTCGCGAGAGACGGCGAAGCTTTGCCGTTGCACGCGCGGGAATAGGCGGGCGATCCGCGCGGCGGCTTCGCCTTTGTCAATTGCCATGGCCGAAGCCATTGCCTAGATTCCGGCCTTCTGCGGCTTTGCCGCCGCCTGCCGCCTAGAGCCGCGCAAAGGGCCCCATGCGACTTTCCCTCTATTTCATGCCGACGCTCAAGGAGACGCCGGCCGAGGCCCAGATCGTCTCGCATCGCTATATGCTGCGCGCCGGCATGATCCGCCAGGCCAGCGCGGGCATCTATAGCTGGCTGCCGCTCGGCTTCCGCGTGCTCAAGAAGATCGAGCAGATCGTGCGCGAGGAGCAGGACGCGGCCGGCTGCCAGGAGATGCTCATGCCGACCATCCAATCGGCGGATCTATGGCGGGAATCGAAGCGCTACGAGGATTACGGCAAGGAAATGCTGCGTATCCGCGACCGCCACGAGCGCGACATGCTGTACGGCCCGACCAACGAGGAGCTGATCACCGACATTTTCCGCGCCTCGGTCAAGAGCTACCGCGAGTTGCCCAAGCTGCTCTACCATATTCAATGGAAGTTCCGCGACGAGGTGCGGCCGCGCTTCGGCGTGATGCGGGGACGCGAATTCCTGATGAAGGACGCCTATTCCTTCGACGTAGATTTCGCGGCGGCGAAGCGCGCCTACAACAAGATGTTCGTGGCCTACCTGCGCACTTTCGCGCGCATGGGGCTCAAGGCGATCCCCATGGCCGCCGAGAGCGGGCCGATCGGCGGCGACATGAGCCACGAGTTCATCATCCTGGCCGAGACGGGCGAGAGCGCCGTCTATTGCCACCGCGACTTCATCGAGTTCGACATGCTCGGCTCGACGGTGGACTACGAGGCCGATCTGCAGCCCGTCGTCGATTTCTGGACCAGCCTCTATGCCGCGACCGACGACAAGCACGATCCGAAGAGCTTCGCGAAGATCGCGCCCGAGAAGCGCATCGAGGCGCGCGGCATCGAGGTCGGCCATATCTTCTATTTCGGCGAGAAATATTCGGCGCCGATGAAGGCCCTCGTCGCCGGCGCGGACGGCAAGGAGGCGCCCGTCCATATGGGCTCCTACGGCATCGGCGTGTCGCGCCTCGTCGGCGCCATCATCGAGGCGAGCCATGACGAGAACGGCATCGTCTGGCCCGAGCCCGTCGCCCCCTTCAAGGTCGGGCTCATCAATCTGCGCCCCTCGGACGCGGCCTGCGCCGCGAAAAGCGACGAGATCTATGCAGCGCTCGGCGCCGCGGGAATCGAGGCGCTCTACGACGACCGCGAGGCCGCTGCGGGGGCGAAGTTCGCCGACATGGACCTGATCGGGCTGCCTTGGCAGCTCGTCCTGGGGCCGCGCGGCCTGAAGCAGGGGCTGGTCGAGCTCAAGTCGCGCAAGACCGGCGAGCGGCAGGAGCTCTCGGTCGACAGCGCGCTCGCGCGGCTCACGGCGGGCGCGCGATGATCTTCTCCGCCTTCGAGCGCATGGTGGCGATGCGCTACCTGCGCGCGCGGCGGCAAGAGGGCTTCATCTCCGTCATCGCCTGGTTCTCGCTTATCGGCATTCTGCTGGGCGTGATGTCGCTCATCATCACGCTGGCCATTTTCAACGGTTTCCGCGACGAGCTGATCGGCCTCATTCTGGGCCTCAACGGACATATCTCGGTCGAGAGCACGCAAGGGAAGGTCGGCGACTTCGATGCGCTCGCCCAGCGCATTCGCGCGGTACCCGGTGTCGTCAACGTGGTGCCGCAGGTCGATGGTCAGGCCATCGCCTCGGCCGGCAGCAGCTTCACCGGCGCCGTGGTGCGCGGCGTGCGGCCGGAGGATCTCAAGGGACTGACGATCGTCTCGAGCAAGCTCGTCGGCGGTTCGCTCGACGGCCTCGACGACGATTCCGTGGTGATCGGCTACGCGCTCGCGCGCCAGCTCGGCATCACCTTGGGCGGCGAGCTCACCCTCATCACGCCCAACGGGCCGGTCACCGCATTCGGCACGGTGCCGCGCATGAAATCCTACCGCGTCGCCGCCATCTTCAACGTCGGCATGTCGCTCTACGACGGCAGCTTCATCTATATGCCGCTCTCCGCGGCGCAGCTTTATTTCCGCCTGCCCGACGCGGTGAGCGAGCTCGACGTGCGCATCGCCGACGTCGAGCGGGCCGTGGCGGTGGCGGCGAATATCCAACGCACGATCGGCGGCGACCTCCGCGCCATCCCCTGGCAGCTCGCCCATGCGAGCTATTTCAACTTCGTCGAGCTGCAGCGCAATCTCTACACCCTCGTGGTCACCCTGATCATCGTGGTGGCGGCCTTCAACATCATCTCCGGCCTCATCATGCTGGTGAAGGACAAGGCGCGCGGCATCGCCATCCTGCGCACCATGGGCGCCACGCGCGGCATGATCCTGCGCATCTTCTTCATGAGCGGCATGAGCATCGGCGTGGTCGGCACCGTGGCGGGCCTCGTGCTGGCGCTGTTGTTCTGCGACAACATCGAGGCCATCCATCGCTGGCTGGAGCGGACGACGGGGCAGAACCTGTTTCCCTCCGAATTCTTCTATTTGACCCAGCTGCCGGCGCATGTGGACATGCGCGAGGTGGCGCTGGTGGTGGCCATGAGCCTCGGCCTCTCCTTCCTCGCCTCGATCTATCCGGCCTGGCGCGCGGCGCGCGTCGATCCGGTGGAGGCGCTGCGCTATGAATGACGGCGGGGAGGAGAGCGCGGCCGCCGGCGACGCAGCGCCCGCGCTCGCCTTGGACGGCATCGTGCGCACCTACCGCCAGGGTGGCGAGGCGCTCGAGGTCTTGCGCGGCGCCTCGCTCGAGGTGCGCGCGGGCGAGATCGTGGCACTGGTGGGCCCGTCGGGCGCCGGCAAGTCGACCTTGCTGCAGATCGCGGGGCTCCTCGAGCGGCCCGACGCGGGTGAGGTGCTGATCCGCGGCCGGCCCTGCAGCCGGCTCGGCGACGACGCCAGGACCAAGCTGCGCCGGGCCTATTTCGGCTTCGTCTATCAGTTCCACCATCTGCTGCCCGAGTTCACCGCGCTCGAGAACGTCATGCTGCCGCAAATGGTGGCGGGGCTGACGCGCCGGGTGGCGCGCGAGCATAGCCGGCCAGCTCTTGCAGATGGTGGGGCTCGCGGCCCGCGCGAAGCATCGCCCGGCGCGGCTCTCGGGCGGCGAGCAGCAGCGGGTCGCCATCGCCCGCGCCGTCGCCAACGCGCCCTTTGTACTGCTGGCCGACGAGCCGACAGGCAATCTCGACCACCAGACGGCCGACATCGTGTTCGCCCAGATCTTGCAGCTCGTGCATCAGACCGGCCTAGCCGCCCTCATCGCCACCCATAATCTCGATCTCGCCGACCGCATGGACCGCGTGCTCGAGCTGCGCGATGGCGTGGTGGTGCAGGTGGGGTAGGGGGAGCGGCTCCGACTTTGCCGCTGACTTCGCGGCCGGCCTATGCCATGCTTTTTTCCCCTAGTCCCGAGTCCCCGCTATGCCGCACGCCGATTTCGTCCATCTCCGCGTCCATAGCGCCTATTCGCTCTCCGAAGGGCGCGATCAAGATCAAGGCGCTGGCCGAGCGCTGCCGGCGCGAGGCCATGCCCGCGGTGGCGATCACCGACACGGGCAATCTCTTCGGCGCGCTCGAGTTCGCGCAAGCGGCCGAGGTCGCGGGCGTGCAGCCCATCATCGGCTGCCAGCTCGCCTTGCGGCGCCAGGAGGCCGAGCCGCGCGGCAGCGCGCCGCCGCAGCGCCCGGACCAGCTCGTGCTGCTGGCCAAGGACGACGAAGGCTACCGCTCGCTGCTCAAGCTCGTCAGCAAATCCTTCCTCGAGACGCCGAACGGCGAGACGCCGCAGCTGGCGCTCGACGATCTGGCGGCGCTCAATGGCGGCCTCATCGCATTGACCGGCGGTCCGGCGGGTCCCGTCGGCCGGCTGCTCGCCGAGGGACAGGCCCCGGCGGCGGAGGCGCTGTTGCAGCGGCTCGCCGCGATTTTCGAGGGGCGGCTCTATGTCGAGCTGCAACGCCACGGGCTCGACATCGAGGACCGCATCGAGCCCGGCCTGATCGAGCTCGCCTACAAGCATGAACTGCCGCTCGTCGCCACCAACGAGGCCTTTTTCGCCGACGCCGAGATGTTCGAGGCGCATGATGCGCTGCTCTGTATCGCCGAGGGGCGCTTCGTCGCCGACGCTGAGCGCCGGCGCCTCACGCCCGAGCACCGCTTCAAGTCGGCGCGCGAGATGCGCGAGCTTTTCGCCGATATTCCGGAGGCCGTCGACAACACGCTCGTCATCGCGCAGCGCTGCTCCTCCTATCCGGTGGCGCGCAAGCCGATCCTGCCGCCTTTCCCCGGCTTGGGCGAACGCGACGAGGCGAGCGAGCTGCGCGCGCAAGCGGAGGAGGGGCTCGAGCACCGCCTGGCGGCGCATGTCTTCAAGCCCGGGATGGACGAGGCGGAGCGCGAGGCCGCCGCCAAGCCCTATCGCGACCGGCTGCATTACGAGCTCGGCGTGATCGGCCAGATGGGCTTCGCCGGCTATTTCCTCATAGTCGCCGACTTCATCAAATGGGCCAAGACGCACGGCATTCCGGTGGGGCCGGGCCGCGGCTCGGGCGCGGGCTCGGTCGCCGCCTGGGCGCTCACCATCACCGATCTCGATCCCTTGCGCTGGGGCCTGCTGTTCGAGCGCTTCCTCAATCCCGAGCGCGTGTCGATGCCGGATTTCGACGTCGATTTCTGCCAGGACCGGCGCGACGAGGTCATCCGCTATGTGCAGGAGCGCTACGGCCGCGACCGCGTGGCGCAGATCATCACCTTCGGCAAGCTGCAGGCCCGCGCCGTGCTGCGCGACGTGGGCCGCGTGCTGCAGATGCCTTACGGGCAGATCGACCGCATCTGCAAGATGGTGCCGAACAATCCGACCAATCCGGTCACCCTCGCCCAGGCCATCGACGGAGAGCCCCTGCTGCAGCATATGCGCGCCGAGGACGAATCCGTCGCGCGCCTCTTCGACATCGCCATGAAGCTCGAGGGGCTCTACCGCCATGCCTCGACCCACGCCGCGGGCGTGGTGATCGGCGACCGGCCGCTCGAGGAGCTGGTGCCGCTCTACCGCGATCCGCGCTCCGACATGCCGGTGACGCAGTTCAATCTCAAATATGTCGAGCTGGCCGGGCTGGTGAAGCTCGATTTCCTCGGCCTCAAGACGCTGACCGTGCTGACCCGCGCGGTCGAGCTCATCGCGCGGCGCGGCGTCGCGATCGATCTCGCCGACCTGCCGCTCGACGACAAGCGGACCTACGAGCTGCTCGGCCGCGGCGACACGATGGGCGTGTTCCAGCTCGAAGGATCGGGCATGCGCGACGTGCTGCGTCGCCTGCAAGCCCGACCGCTTCGAGGACATCATCGCCATCGTGGCGCTCTACCGGCCGGGGCCGATGGACGACATTCCGAAATACATCAACGTCAAGGGAGGCAAGGAGCGCGCCGACTATCTGCATCCCTCGCTGGAGCCCATCCTGCGCGAGACCTTCGGCATCATGGTCTATCAAGAGCAGGTGATGCAGATCGCGCAGGAGCTTTCGGGCTTTACGCTCGGCAGCGCCGATTTGCTGCGCCGCGCCATGGGCAAGAAGATCAGGGCGGAGATGGAGGCGCAGCGCAAAGCCTTCGTCGAGGGCGCCGTCGTGCGCGGCGTGGATCACGCCCAGGCCGAAGGCATCTTCGAAAAGGTCAACAAATTCGCCGGCTACGGCTTCAACAAATGCCACTCGGCGCCCTATGCGATGATCGCCTACCAGACGGCCTATCTGAAGGCGAACTATCCTGTCGAGTTCTTCGCCGCCTCGATGAGCTACGACATCGGCAATACCGACAAGCTGAACCTGTTTCGTCAGGAGCTTCAGCGCCTCGGCATCAAGCTCTTGCCGCCCGACGTGAACAGGTCGGAGGTCGTATTCGCGGTCGAGCCCGTCGCGCCGAAAGCTCCGGGCGACGGCATGACGACGGCGATCCGCTACGCTCTCGCGGCCGTCAAGAATGTCGGCCGCCAGGCGATGGCGGGGCTTGTGGCGGAGCGCGAGGCGAGAGGGCCCTTTCGCAGCCTCGGCGATCTTGCCGAGCGGCTCGATGCGCGCCTTCTCAACAAGCGCCAGCTCGAGAGCCTCGTCGCGGCCGGCGCTTTCGATTCGCTCAATCCGAACCGCCACCAGACCTTCGAGGCCGTCGAGCAGATCCTGCGCTATTCGGGCCTCGCCGCGAGCGATCGCGCGAGCAACCAGGGCTCGCTCTTCGCGACACTCGACGGCGCGAGCGCGCCCGCGGCGGCGATCGCGCTCGCGCCCTTGCCCGATTGGCCCGCCATGGAGCGTCTCAAGCGCGAATTCGACGCCATCGGCTTCTATCTCTCGGCTCATCCCCTGGACGCCTATGGCAAGACGCTCGAGCGGCTCGGCGTGATTTCGGCGGTGGAAGCGGAGGAGCGGCTGCTCGCTGGACGGGGGGCCGCGCGGGTGCGGCTCGCCGGCACGCCCATCGCCAGGCAGGAGCGCACCGCCAAGAGCGGCAACCGCTTCGCCTTCCTCCAGCTCTCGGACATGAGCGGCGTGTTCGAGGTGATGCTGTTCTCCGAGGTCCTGTCCGCGGCGCGCGAGCTCATCGACCAAGGCGTGCCGCTGCTCATCGCGGCCGATGGGCGCCTCGACGGCGAGCAGGTGCGCTACACGGCGCAGACGATCGAGCCGCTGGACAAGGCGGCGGCCAATGTCGGCGCCTCCTTGCGCATCTATCTCTCGGATCCCGCCCCGGTCGAGAGCCTGAAGCGCCTGCTGGAGCGCGAGGCGCGCGGCAAGGGGCGCATCTGGCTGGTGGCGATGAGCGAAGGCCGCGAGACCGAGATCGCGCTGGCGGGCCGCTATAGCTGTTCGCCGCCGCTCCGTCAGGCGATCAAGGCGCTCGGCGGCGTCGTCCAGGTGGAAGAGGTTTAGACGGAGGTCGATCCTGCGGTCCGAGACTTGTTTGCGCGATTATGCTTCACTGAAATCATGATCACCTTCGTCTACGAGGCCCTGCCGAGCCGGGTCGTTTTTCGCGTGGGCGCGCTCGACGAGCTCGACGCGGAGGTGGCGCGGCTCGGCCGGAAGGCGCTCGTCCTCTCGACGCCGGAGCAGCGTGCGGGCGCCGAGGAAGCGGCGCGGCGGCTGGGCGCGCGCGCGGTCGGCATCTACGACCGAGCGGTCATGCATGTGCCGGTCGAGACGGCGCGGGCGGCGCGCGAGGAGGCGCTGCGCCTGGGCGCCGATTGCTGCGTCGCGATCGGGGGCGGTTCGACCATCGGGCTCGGCAAGGCGATCGCGCTCGAGTTCGCGCTGCCGATCATCGCCGTCCCGACCACCTATGCCGGCTCGGAGATGACGCCCATTTGGGGGCTGACGGAGGCGGGCGTGAAGCGCACCGGACGCGACAGCAAGGTGCTGCCGCGCGCGGTCATTTATGATCCGCGGCTCACGCTCAGCCTGCCGCCCGCGCTTTCGGGCACCAGCGGCATCAACGCCATCGCCCATTGCGTCGAGGCGCTTTATTCGGAAAACGCCAATCCGATCACCTCGCTGATGGCGGAGGAGGGCGTTCGCGCGTTGGGCTCGAGCCTGCCCATCGTCGTGCGCGAGCCCCAGAATATCGAGGCGCGCTCCCGCGCCCTGTACGGCGCCTGGCTCGCCGGCAGCGCGCTCGGCTCGGTCGGCATGGCGATCCATCACAAGCTTTGCCATACGCTCGGCGGCAGCCTCAACCTGCCGCATGCCGAGACCCATGCGATCATCCTGCCCCATGCGGCCGCCTATAACCGGCGGGCGGCGCCGGAAGCGCTGGCCCGGGTGGCGCGCGCGCTGGGGGCTGCCGACGCCCCCGCCGCGCTCTACGACCTCGCGGTCGCCGTCGGCGCCAAGACGGCCTTGCGCGATCTCGGCGTCGCCGAGACGAGCCTGGACCGCGTCGCCGAGCTGGCGAGCGCCAACTCCTATGCCAACCCTGAGCCGATCACGCGCGAACGCATACGCGCGCTGCTGCAAAACGCCTGGGAGGGAGCGCGGCCGGCCACTTGAGGCGCCGCTCGCCCGCCTTCCGCGCCCCGGGTCGCGCGCGAATGATGGAATTTTGAATATCGGGCACGCCGCCCGAGCCTGGAGGAGTCGATGCGGAACGTCACGGAAGCGAATCTGACCGAGAGCACCATCGCGCGGCTTGCGGACTGCCGTGATCCGCGGCTCAAGCGGATCATGACCTCGCTCATCCGTCACGCACACGACTTCGTTCGCGATGTCGAGCTTACCGAGGCGGAATGGATGGAAGGCATCAAATTCCTGACCGCTACCGGGCAAAAATGCGACGACCAGCGACAGGAATTCATCCTGCTCTCCGACGTGCTCGCGATCTCGATGCTGGTGGTGGCGCTCAATCACAAGAAGCCCGCGGGCGCGACCGAGCCGACCGTGCTCGGCCCGTTCTATCTCGAAGGCGCCCCCGATATCGAGAACGGAGCCAATATCGCGGGCGCCACGCCGGGCACGCCCGCCACGATGCATGGCCGCGTGCTGACTATGGAGGGCAAGCCGATCGCGGGCGCCATCCTCGATATCTGGCAAGCCGCTTCGAACGGTCTATATAGCATGCAGGATCCGAAGCAGGATCTGTTCAACCTGCGCGGTCGGTTGAGGAGCGACGCCGACGGAAACTACATGTTCCGCACCATCAGACCGCCGAGCTATCCGATCCCTTACGACGGGCCGGTAGGGCGGATGCTGCGAGCCGTCGGGCGCCCCTGGTTTCGACCGGGCCATGTCCATTTCATGGTCTCGGCGCCCGGCTTCGAGACAGTGACGACGCATCTCTTCGACAGTGCCGATCCCTATCTCGACGCCGACCCGGTATTCGGCGTGAAGAGCTCGCTCGTCGTCGATTTCAAGCCCAAAGGCGACGCAAAGGAAGTGGCGGTCGAGTACGACTTCGTTCTGAAGCCCGCATGACGCGGGAAGCGGTGCGGCGCCGATCGAGGCCCTGTTAGGGCCGGCGCCGCGTGCGCTCCTCGTCGACCAGCTCCTGCACCTTGCGCCTCTCCCAATTGTCGCTCGACCACGGCAGAAGCTCGTAGGTATAGGCCGCATGCAGGGCCAGCAGCAGGCCCCAGCCGAGCAGCACCTTGTAGAACCAGACCTCGCCGGGCGTGGAGACGTCGATCAGCAGGATGACGATGTTGAGCACGACATAGACGGTGAGGTGGGAGTAGAACAGGCGCAGCGCCTTGACGCGCCGCCATGCCCAGCGTTCGAGCTCGGCTTCCCGCGCGGCCTCGCGTACGCCGATCCCTGGCGCCAATTCCACCGGCTCGCTGCCGCGTCCCTTGATCTGCTGCCCTGTCGTCGCTTCCTCCGTCGGCCGAACTCGCCCCCACGAGTTCGCGTCCGATGTTGACGTAGCCCATGGAGCGCGACATTTCAAGAAGTGGCGGCGCGACTTCATGCCGCGTGCCGCCCGATCCCAACCGCTGTCAGCTCGCGGAAATCATTCGCGCACCGGCCAATGGTGTATAATAAAACATGGTTGCGATTCGTTTTTGCGCGGCGACGCGGCCGCCAGGGGCGAAAAACCGGGTGCGCGACGTTATACATGCGCCGGCGATTCTAGACTGTCGAATCCTCAAGAAATCTTTTAATGGCGGCCACGAGTCTTTACGTTTTAGTAACGATAGCCGCTTATCGTTCGAGGCCGATGGGGAAGGAGACCACCTCTATGGATGAGAAGGCCGCCCGCCGGCTCGCCGGCCGAGTTGCCCTGCTGAGCACGGCGCTATGCGCCTTGATGCTGGGGGGATGCGATACGCTGGGTGGAAATCGGCACCTTCGTCGCCGGGCGCGACACGCCCAGCACCCCATCCGGGGCGGTGAAGACCGATACTTTGCTCGATTTCGCCGACCGGGCGCGCGCCAACGGCGATCTCCAGCGCGCGGTCACGCTTTACCGCCGCGTTCTCGCCGATGATGGCTCGAACATGCGCGCGCTCGTCGGGCTGGGCGAGGCGCTCAATGCGATCGGCTCGCCCAACGAGGCGGCGGAGGCCTTCAATAAGGCGCTCGGTCACGACGCCAAGAACGCCGAAGCGCTTCGTGGCCTGGGCTCGACCCATCTCGCGCTGAACCAGCCGCAGCGCGCGATCGAGGACTTCAATAAATCGATCGCCATCGCGCCCGATCCCCGCGCTTATGACGGGATCGGCGTCGCCGAGGATCTGCTGGGCGACTTCGCGGCCGCCAAGGCGGCATATCAGCAGGGCCTCGCCTTGGCGCCGAACGATCTCCTGCTGCGCAATAATCTGGGGCTCTCCGAGGCGCTTGGCCGGCGAATATGACGCGGCGATCACGACCTTGCGGTCGGTCGCCACCGATCCCGCCGCCGGCCCGCGCCAGCGCTCCAACCTGGCGCTGGCGCTGGCTCTCGCCGGCCGCACCGACCAGGCGGCGGAGGTCGCGCGCATCGATCTCGACGACGCGACCGTGCAGCGCAATCTCGCCAATTACGCCGAGCTGCGCGGCCTGCCGCCGCAGGAGCGCGCCCAAGCCTTGCTGAATCCGGGCTCGGGCGGCAAGACCAAGCCGATGGCGGCGACCGCGACCGCCGGCGGACCGGGTCTGGTGCCACCGGCCGTCCCCGTGCCGCCGGTGCAAAGCGCTCCTCTCGCGCCGCCGCCTGCCCAGCCGATGGCCGGGCAGACGCCGACCGCTCCTGCGATGGAGGCGACTTCGACCCCGATGCCGGCTCAAGCCGCCGCGGTCCCGCCGGCGAGCGAGCCGAGCACAGCCGCCGCGAGCGCCCCGGCGCCGGCCATGCAGGAGGCGACCGCACCTACGCAGACGCCGCCGCACGCGAAACGGCACCGCGGCGCGAAAGCGAAAGCGGCGGCCGTGCCCCAGATTGCGAACGCGCCGTCCGAGGCGACGCCCTCGACGAGCGCGCCCGCGACCGAGCCGTCCGCCGCTGCCGCAGCGACACCCGACACCACCACCCCCGAAGCCAAGCCGGGCAGCATGCGCGGCAAGAGCTGGGTCCAGATCGGCACCTTCCGCATCGAGAACAATGCCAAGGCCGACCGCGACAAGGTGGCGAAGGACGAGCAGGACCTGCTGCAGGGCGCTCCCGTCGAGATCCGCAAGTTCGAGCTGCGTGATTCCCACGAGCTGGTCTATCGCGTGCTGATCGGCCCTCTCGACAGTCGCGAGGCGGCCGACAAGCTTTGCTCCGGTCTTGCCGAGCGCAAGGTCGATTGCATCAGGGTGCGGTCGTAGGCCGCGAACGCGCCAGGCGCCCGGTGCAATCCGGCGCTTCTTGATCCCTGCAAGTCGTCGCGACACCAAATTTCACCGAGCGGCAGCGGCTCCTCGTCTCGATCGCCCTCAATCGCGGGCGGCCGGATGAACAAGGAGCGCATCGGACGTGGCGGCTGGGACGCTCTGCTCCAAGCCGTGCTCGACGGCGGCGCCGGTCGTGCGCGCAACGGCGCTACTTGACAATTCCCGCGTTGCGCCGGCCCGAAGGGCGATGCGCTGGCCGATCCGTTGGAGGGCCGACGCGGCCCCTCTCCAACTCGCGCGGCATCTTTTGCCTTCCGGCGACGCCGTCCTCAGCGCTGCGGGCGCGCTCGCTCGAGAGGTATAAGACGGGAGGCGCCGCGTACGGGTGGAGGCCCGGTCGCTCGGCGTCCGCGCCGGGACGGACATTGCGGCTCTTGCCGCAAACCGTCCTTTCCGGCGCTCACATATGGGAGAAGGTGTCGATGATCCGCAGCGCCGCTGGGCCGCCGAGCACGATGAAGAGCGCGGGGAGGATGAGAGAATCATCGGCACGGTCATGGTGGCGGGCAGACGCGCCGCTTTTTCCTCGGCGCGCATCATGCGCTCGTCGCGATATTCCGCCGCCAGCACCCTGAGCGAGGTGGCGAGCGAGGTGCCGTAGCGCTCGCTCTGCTGAAGCGCGTTCACGAGCGCGCGCATCTCCGACATGTCCGTGCGCTTCATGAGGTTCTGCAACACCTGCTGGCGGTCCGGCAGGAAGCCGAGCTCCAGGGCGGAGAGCGCGAACTCGTCGGCCAAGGGCGGGCAGGCCGAGAGCAGCTCGCGACCCACGCGCGTGAGCGCGGCGTCTAGGCTCAAGCCCGCCTCGGCGCAAATGACGAGCAGGTCGAGCGCGTCGGGCACTCCCTTGCGCATGATCTTCACGCGCTTGTCGCCGACGTTCTTGACGAAGAGATCGGCGCCGTAGAGGCCGACGACCGCTCCGCACATGATGACGAAGACCTTCATGGTCGGCCCGAGCGGCTCGGCGGTGAGGCCGAATACGAGGAGCACGCCGGCGAGCGCGATAAAGGGCAGCACCGCCTTGGCGAACAGATAGACGACGACGGCGTCCTTGGAGCGGTAGCCCGCGCGCGTCAGCTTGCCGAAGCTCTTCTCGAGCTGGTTCCCCTTGATCAAGTTGAAGCGCGCCACCACCTGGCGCATGGCCGAGAGGCCCGATTGGCGCAGCTCGCTGCGCGTGGCGTTGCGCATCACCTGTCGGTTGGCCTGTCGCAGCACCGTGCGGCGCTCGGCGAGCGCGCGGACGCGATGGCTGAGCGGGTCGCGCACGACGAGCGCGATCCAGATGGCGAGGAGCGCGAAGAACGCCGCGGCCGCCGCCGAGAGCGACAGCACCAGGTCGAGGGAAAGGTGGGTGGGGAGCAGGTCCATCATACGTCGAACTTCGCCATTTTGAGCATGACCAAGATGCCGCCGACGAGCGAGCTCAAGGCGGCGGCGAGCATGATCTCGCCCCGCGGATCCTTCACCAGCATCATCGCGTAGTCGGGGTTCATCCAAATGAGCAGACCGAACATGATGAAGGGCAGCGCGCCGATGATGTAGGCGCTTGCCCGCGCCTCCGACGACATCGCGCGGATCTTGAGCCTCATCTGTTTGCGCCGGCGCAGAATGATCGCGAGATTTTCCAGCGTTTCAGTCAGGTTGCCGCCAGTCTCTCGCTGCACCGAGAGGCTGATGACGAAAAACTTGAATTCCGCCGTGTCGATACGCTTGGCCGCGCCGGTGAGCGCCTGCTCCAAAGTCACGCCGAGGCCGAAGGAATCGCCGATGCGGCGGAATTCCACGCCGATCGGGTCGGGCATCTCGGAGCCCACGATCTTGATCGATTCGGGCACCGGCAGGCCGGATTTCAGGCCCCGCACGATGAGATCGATCGCCTCGGGAAAGAGCGCGGTGAAGCGGTTGAGCCTGCGCTTGATCATCCTGCCCACCACGAAATGCGGCAGGAACAGACCGATGGCGATGGCGAAGGCGAAGGTGACGAGCATCTTGAGCCCGAAGAAGAACTCGATGAGCGCGTAGGCCACAATTGCGGTCCCCACCATCGTCAGCACATATTTGCCGAGCGCGATCTTGCGGCCCGTCATGGCCAGCCGCTCGCGCAGGTTCGCCGGGTTCGGCACGATGCGCTTGAGCAGCTTGTCGAAGCTGGCGATCGAGCTGTCGCTCACGTCGAGCCGGACGCTCACCGCCTCCTGCTTGGCCGATGCCTTGCGCGAGCCGCGCACGCGTTCGAACCGGCGCTGCAGTCGGTTCCCCTTGTTGTTGATTATCGCCGAGATCGCCAGCATGATCAGCCCGACGGCCACTGCGGCGCCGATGCCGATCAGCACGACGATCAGGGTGAGATCGCCGCCGGCCTCGCTCATGCGACGGCCTCCTGCAGCGCCTTGTCGAGCCCGAAATAGGCGGCCTTGATCATGAAATGCGGCCGCAGGCCGGAATAGCGGTATACCCCGCGCAGCCGGCCGTTGGAATCCTCGCCCTCGACCTCGTAAATAAAGAGATCCTGGGTGGTGACGATGTCGCCTTCCATGCCGACCACCTCCATGATGTGGGTGATGCGGCGGACGCCGTCGCGCATGCGGCTTACCTGAATGATCATGTCGAGCGCGGCGGCGATCTGCGTCCGCACGGCCTTGGAAGGCAGATGGATGCCGGCCAGGCCCACCATGTTCTCGAGCCGGGTCAGCGCCTCGCGCGGGCGGTTGGCGTGGATGGTGCCGAGCGAGCCCTCGTGGCCGGTATTCATGGCCTGCAGCATGTCGACGGCCTCGGCGCCGCGCACCTCGCCGAGGATGATGCGGTCGGGACGCATGCGCAGCGAGTTCTTGAGCAGGTCGCGCATGGCGATCTCGCCGTCGCCTTCGAGGTTTGCGGTCCGCGTCTCGAGCCGGATGACGTGGGGTTGCTGCAGCTGCAGCTCGGCCGCGTCCTCGATGGTGACGATGCGCTCGCCCGGATCGATGAGCTGGCTGATGGCGTTGAGCAAGGTGGTCTTGCCCGAGCCCGTGCCGCCCGAGATCAGGATGTTGAGCCGCGAGCGGCCGGCGATCTTGAGGACGGTCGCCATCTGGGGCGACAGATTGTTCTGCCGCGCCATGACGTCGAGCGTGATCCGCTTCTTCGAGAACTTGCGAATCGAGATGCTCGGACCGTCGATGGCGAGCGGCGGAATGATGATGTTCACGCGGCTGCCGTCGTGGAGGCGCGCATCGCAGAGCGGCAGGGTCTCGTCCACCCGGCGCCCCACGCGCGAGACGATGCGCGTCGCGATGTTCATGACATGCGCGTGGTCGCGGAAGGTGACGGGGGTGAGCTCGAGCTTGCCGGCGCGTTCCACATAGACCTTGTTCGGCCCGTTCACCAGGATGTCTGTGATGGCGTCGTCCTCGAGCAGCGGCTCGAGCGGTCCGAGGCCGAGCATGTCGTTCAGCAGCTTGGTGATGAGATCGCGCTGCTCGATGCTGTTGAGCTGCAGCTTCTCCTCGAGCAGGATCTCCGAGACGAGCTCGGCGATCTGCCGGCCGAGCTCTTCGCGCGGCAGCGTCGAGGCGGCCATGACGTCGAGGCGCGCCAGGAGTTTGGGTTGGATCTGCTCCTTGGCGAGGTCGATCGGGCCGCGCTGCGCGTCGAGCGTCGCGGCGCGCGCCGCCGTCTCCTTCGGCATGAAGTCGTTGGTCAGCGCGGTCACGAGGTTGCGCCGCTCGACCGGATCGACGGTGAGTTTCTCCTTGGCGATATACTCGTCGACGAGCGTCGTGATGCGACCGGCGATGCTGCTGCGGCCGAGCTGGTCCGCCTCCTCGGTCGGAATGCGCTCCTTCACGAAGGGCGTGAGCTGAGCCCGCGTCGCGTGGACCCAGGCGGAATAGCCGCTCAGGTTCGGCGCGGCGGGGGCCGCGGGCTGTGCCGGGCTCGGTGCCGCCTCCGGCTCCGTCGCCTGCGTGCCTAGGACGACGAGACGCGGGCCCCGGCTGCTGTCGTCGGAACGTCGGCCAAAGTTCGCCATGTTACTTCTTCGCCTTTTGGACGCCGCCGAACAGGCGGTTCATCAAGCTGGGCTTGGCGACCGCCGGATCGCCGACATGGGTCGCGAGCTGACGAAGCGCCAGAACCGCCTTGCTTCCCTTGGCCACCACCGGCAGCGGCTTGCCGGCGTTCAATGCCAGCGGAACGGCGCGGTCGTCTTCGGGAATGATCGCGGCGAAGCTTTGCCCGATCGATTTCTGGAACTCCGCCGCCGGCACCATCCCCTTGCGCGCCGAGCCGACGCGGCTGGCCACGACCATCGGCTTGACGGAGGGCGCCGCGACCTTGGCCAGCCCGATTAGCCGCCCCGCCTCGCGCAAGCCGACGAGGGAGAGATCGGTGACGATGATGATGCTATGCGACTCCGAGAAGGCCTGGCGCACGAGCTCGGGGTCCATGCGTGGAATATCGAGAACGATACGCGCGAAGTCCCGCCGCAGCTCGCCGACCAGTCGCTCGATGGCGCCAGGGCGAACCACCGTCGCTTGATCGAAGGGCTCCTCCGAGCTCAGGAGGTAGAGATTTTCGCCGACGGGGGACGCCGCGCTGGAAACAAAGAGGCTGTCGATGCGGTTCGGCGTCTCGAGCGCCTCGCAAAGCCCGTGACTGGCTTCGGCGTCGAGCGCCAGCGCGGCGGAGCCGCAATGGAGGTCGAGATCCACCAGCATGGTGCGCCGATTCTGCTCGTTGGCGAAAAACCAGGCGAGCGTGATCGCGGCGGTGGTCACCCCGACGCCGCCGCGCGTCCCGACCATGGCGAGGATCTTACCGTTGGCGCCGGCCGGCTTCTGCACGTCGAGCGATACGTCGCGCCGCCTGGCGGCAGTGAGCGAGGCGCGCAATCCGTCCGCGCTCACCGGCTTGACAAGATAGTCGGCGACGCCCGCCCCGCGCAGCGAGCGGTAAAGCGTCACGTCGTTGATGTCGCCGATCAGCATGAGGCAGGTGCCGGGGGCGCAGACATCGGCGAGCCTGTCGAGCGCCGCCAAGGGATCGGGCACGCCCGAGATGTCGACGATGAGAAAAGGCGCCGAGGGGTCGCGCACGAGATGCTCGATCGCATCGGCTAGGCCGCCGGACATGATCGTCGCGCCGGGCCAATCGATGCCGATCGCGAGCGCGAGCGCCTCGCGGGTCGGCTCGTCGCGGACGAAGGCGGCAAGCGCGTCGTCATGCGGCTCGCTGTGTTGGCCGGGCGCGTTCGCCAGAAGGGGAGCTACCGCGTTCATTGCTACCTCACTGACCGCTGGTGGTGCCGATGCCGCCGCCGCCCTGGGGCGCGCCGGCGACGGCGCCGGAGAGCTCGGGCGAAAGCGATTTGGCGAGCATGCCTTTGCGATACTGCTCGACCGCGCGCGCGGAGAACTCGCCGTCCGCGGTGCCGGTCGTCGTTCCATGAAGCAGATCGCCGGGGTTGGCGACCATCAGGCCGAGATTGGTCTCGACGGCGCAGCCGTAGTTGCTCGAAGGCTCGTTCGTATAGTCGTCGCCTTCGGGCTTGCGCCAATCCGGGCATGCCGGCGTGCTCACGACATAGCGGCCGACGACGATGCCGAGCTCGTCGCGACGGCCGGCCATCTTCTCCGATATGCGCCGGTTGGCAGCGACGCCGACGTTGAAGTTGTGAACGATGATCGAAAGCGCGTCGGCGCGCCGCGAGGCCAGCGAATCCGACGACACCACGCCATAATGCGGCGCTGTCTCGATGGTGACCTGATCGCCGTAGCTGAGCTGGATCTGCGCCAGAAACTGCTGCAACGCAGCCGCTTCGCCGGGCGCGAGCTTGACGGAATTGGTATCGAAGCGAACCGCATGGTTCAGCGTCACGAACTCCACCCTGTTCTCGTGGGTCGCTTCGGTCGGAGACCAGCGCGCCAGATCGGGAGTTCCGGCAATGTCCTCGGACGAGCAGCCGCTCGCCGCGAGTGCCCCCGCCAGCATGGCGGGCAGCACCAGCATTATCCTGTGGCGCGACGACATGGCCGATCCCCTCCTTCGCTATTAGTTCAAGACGAACCCGGCCGAACCGACCAGGCGTTCACCGTCCGGGGCGACCGGCTGGGCACCGCCCGCGGGCGATGCCGGCTGGGTCATCCGGCCCTGGAGAATGTGCTCGATCTCGTTGCCCGGCGTCATGCCGTCGGCCGGCGTCGCCATGCGCTTGCCGGAAACGGGCCTGACGAGATAGGGCGTCACCAGGATCACGAGCTCGGACTCCTGGCGCTGGAACGCCGTCGAGCGGAAGAGCGGACCGAGCACCGGCACATCGCCCAGGCCGGGCACCTTGCCGATCGTGTCGTTGATGTTGTTCTGCATCAGCCCGCCGATGGCGAAAGTCTGCCCGCTGCCGAGCTCGACCGTCGTCTCGGCGCGTCGCGTCGTCAGCGCGGGGATTGTTTCGCCGCTGATCTGAACCTCGCCGTTGGTCGAAAGTTGGCTGACCTCCGGCCGCACCCGCAGGCTGATCCGTCCGCTATTGAGCACGACCGGCGTGAAGGCAAGCGCCACGCCGAACGGCTTGAACTCGACCGTCGGAGCGGATCCGAGCGTCGCCGGTATCAGGATGGGAAACTCGCCGCCGGCGAGGAAGCTCGCCGTCTCGCCCGACATGGCGGTCAGGTTGGGCTCGGCCAGGATCTTGATCAGGCCGTCCTGGTTCAAGGCGTTGACCATCGTATTGACGCTGTGGGACGCCGTGTTGGAGCCGGCAAAGAAGCTGTTTTGCGCCACCCCTTCGAGCCCCGACGTGCGCGTGGTAAAACTGTTGGTGACCGCGCCCGCCGCGGTAGAGGGGGCGAATGCCGTGCCGAGCACCGCGGTCCCGCCGGTGGCGAGGCCGAAAACCATGGTGCCGTTATATTCCACGGCGTCCCAGTTGATGCCGAGCTCCTTTACCACGTCGTGCGAGACTTCGGCGACGCGGACATGGAGATCGACCTGGTTCGGCGTGGTCACCTCGAGGCGATTTACGAGCTGTTTATCATCCGTAACGAAAGGACGAGCCATGCGCTTGGCTTCCTCGGCCTCGAGCGGCGAGGCGACCTGCCCGGCAAGGACGAGCGTGTTGTCGACCAATTCCACGTTGACCCGCGCTTGCGGCAGCAGCCGGGCGAGCGCGGCTTGGAGCCGCCCGACGTCGCGATTGACGAGCACCGCGCGGCCCATGACGACGGCCTGGTGCGCATCGACCGCGTAGAGCGAGGTCTCGCCGACAGCCTTGGCGAAGAGATAGACCAGCCGCGGCGATTTCACCTTGACGTCCGCCACGGTCGGATCGGCGACGAAAATCGTGTCCGCGTCAGGCGCCGGAGTAATCTCGTGCGGCAATTTGCCAAACATGAGTATCCACAGGCACAGAAGAAGGTTGGTCTAACGAAAAATAAACACTATATCAGTGAAGTCTGAAGCAGATGATACGACACAATCAGCGACTTTTGGTCCAACGCCGGATAATTCAAGTAATGATTCCTTGGCGACAGGATAAGATTCTGATCGAAGAGAGGAAAGCCATCCATTTGGTTTTACGTGAGCAATTTTATGCGCTGTCGCCTGAATATATTTCGCGCGATATCCAAATCCCAATTGTCGCAGATTCTGTTCAACAGAAGGATCCGCTAATGCCCCTGGATTTGGAAAATCGTAATAAACGTAATCATCACCATTCAATGCCCCGACTTTTGTGCCGTAATGGATACACAGTTTCTCCATCTATAGTGAGAAGACGCTTTATCCAATGGATACCATTTGACTGATACGTGCGATATTATTGTTACTGCTGCAAATAAATCCCACTAAACATTCCCATGGATCTTGTCGTAATATTCGAACTCCTGCAAAACGCAGGGCAGTATTCTTAAAGTGAGTATCTACATTTGACCAATGCGCGTATAGTTCTGGTAATGACACATCGAGAGAGAGGTATGAATGTAATAACTTTGCAGTGTCGTCGGCGGCTTTCTTCGTGCTTGCGTGATGAACACGGTAACACACCCCCTCGGCTGGATGTCAGTGGTGTCATAACAAGAAATACAGTCTTGACGAAGCGTTATTATTCTACCATGCATACCACAGGACCTGGTGTAAGAAATTGATGTAAAGACGTGTACCATTCATTTGGACCACTGACTCTCCAGCGAAACGATTGTCCACACTTCAACACTAACGCTAGATTCACGTCTTGACGCGCAATTGGAAGACGATGGAACGTCATTTTGATAGAAAACCAGAGAGGCTGCTGTCGAATTCAACTATTCGCGATTCATCACAATTTTTGATGGAGGTGAAGTTCGCGAAAGAGCGACCGACGATATTTGAAGGATTTGAAGGTCTTGAGAAGACCAAAACGAGGTTAAATGTAAAGAACGACGACGAGACGGTGACGTCTCTTGTTATTAATATATACGTGTGTGACAGCTATTGAAGACTATGCTAGGGTTGAGACCTATATATTTCAACAATATTCGAACATTTTTGTGTGGTGCAAATCTCTGGATACTTTTACATCTCACTGATTCTCATTACTTTTGATTCAAGAGTTAAGACGATGTAACTAATTAGAGTCTGTAAATAAGGGATTTGGATTGATCCTGATCGGACCACCGGTTCCTGAATCTCGAAATAGATGTAGCATGGTCCGCATTTGGAACAGTGAAACACCCGCGATTGAGATATCCTTTCCCCCACGGTCATTTCTAAGGATAATCAGAGAAACATTTCCCCAAGTTTCGCTAAGACTTTGTCCCGATTGGCCTACTGGAAAGCTTCTGATATTGTCTTTACCAGTTAGCGGAGCGTATATAATACCTCTTTTCCCTTGATTTTTCCGCCTAAATCTCCTTCAAACAGAACCGTCTCGATGCTTTCTTCTCCCGTTTTCTCTTTTCTTTCGTCAATTGAACTCATTAGCACAACCGTGATAGCTGTTCCGGTACCGCAGCAGGTCGGTCAGGCACGAAAGGCGGCGGTGAACGCGTGTCTCACTAGCTCTTTAAGGGTTTACATCTTGTTTAGCGGGTTTCTCTGTCTTTCCAGTTTCATGTTTGATTGTAGAAGGGGCCACATTTCAGAGTTGCTCTGTTCCTAAAAGTACTTGCGATAAAGTCTGTCATAAGACATATGGGGTGTGATTTTTGGGTTCCGAGTATCCAATCCGACGGAGACTTGATATATCTATGGATGGTGTGTCTGCCAATAATGGGTTAAAGGGCGGCATGGATCGAATTATTGAATCTGATGTTTCTTCTGATATTCGCTAAACGCGCACAAGATGTTGAATTGCAGTCTTGTGATATATCTACGAATTCATTCTCATCCACTGTCTAAGATCCTCTCCACCCATCGATAAATCCATCTCAACCTCCCCCCTCTTCGCAGCAATAATCTTAGCAAAGCTACTTCCTTCGCCATGACTCCCTTTGCACAATCCCCAACTGACCTTCAACAACTCCCAAGCCCGTTTCAAATACTCTACCGAATTCTCCTGAGAAGCTAGCAACGCAAGTAACGATGCTGTAGTAAATACCTGAACCGTTCGTAATGGGTGGTATGGTTCTGGATGGAGGTCTAAAAGAGGAGGAGTGGAGAGGACGTTAGAGTGGTGGAACGCTGCTGGGAAGTTTTGGGAAGAGAGAGCTAGCTGGGTGATTTCACGACGGAGGGATGGCGCGGGTTGACGGACTGGTGGCCATGATGGACAGGTTGTTAGGGATGATAATGCGGGGAGGAGGATGTCGTTTATTAAGGCGTTTGAAGGGGGATTTGAGAGAGAATCTAGCGCTGAAAATGCCTTCACTTCGAGACTTCGTAAGGAGTCTAGGGAGGTAGGTTGAGTCGTCTGACATTTAGGACAAATGAAATGACCTTTGAGCAGAGGTTCTGGGATTAATGCTTTGCATTTTTCGCAGACGAAGGAATCTCTTCCAGTGAATTTGTTGTCAGGAGGTTCGCATCCTGCACATTTACATTCGAAATAGTATTGTTCTCGTAATTGTTGTCGTCTTGTAGCTCTTTTGTACGTGTTGTCGATATATGAAGTAGTGACTTGTTCGCCCTCACCGATATCCCGAATACTCCGAATAGAAGCGATATTGCCATCAAATACAACCGCAGCATTTGGATTACAGGAATGATTCAACAATGCAATAGTCGGGTCAAACGTCAATCCCAATTGATCAAAACTCGGCGAAACCAAAGTAATCGAGTTAATAAGAACCTAACATCAATATACACATAGGTACGTGAATACCTTGCAAATGAGTTGTTGAATCCCGCGAATTCCATCTGCACTTAGAGGTTTGCCTCCTCCAGCTGTTGTGATTTCATTGATTCCATGTGAAATCTGTTCAACAGCTTCCCAACGATTAGACTCTTCAATCTTCTCTATATGAGAAATTAATTTCGCAATATCTTCCGCAAATGCTAAATTTTTTTCATCACCGGCATATAAATTGACCAGTCTCATCACCGTTCGGACTACAATAGGAGGAACATTTGTATTTATTTGTAAATACTTGCACTCCCTTGAATGATGAGTCTTCCAATCCTTCTTTTGACATGCCTTCAATCAGCAAAAGAGCGGGAGTGTAGGGACCTTTGAACAGTATCGGAGGAAACCACATCCCGTACATTTAAACAACTCCTTTCCAACTTTCTCATCGACTGTCTTAGAGGGTGAGAAACACGTTGAACATGCTTTATCGAGTAATGTATTGTCGAGAACCGAAATTAACGGATCTAGACGGACGAGGAGGGATCCTGCTGGAGTTGATTGTGTAACGGTCAATCGTCTGCCAAGACTAGCCGATTTGGAATCGTCAATTTTTACTCTTGAATTGCCGAGTTTTGTGGCTGTGGAGGCGGTGACTGCAATGGATGCCATTATTTTGAGAACACCGTCACTGATGAAGTTGTGGTTGTGATGTCAAACCGCGTCCGTCATGCCAAGGTGGCTCCTTCCCAATGTGGAAATAATCCCGCCCAACAATTCGTCATGAAAACTCTATTCTTATATCAATTAACTAGTGAACTTCAGATCATTTCATTTAACATAGAAATTGTAATAGATCGATGCAGAGATTCAAGATTGTGATTTCAGTACGCTTAATGAAATGAACCCCTTTTTTCTATCCAAGATCTGAAATACTATGATGGCGCTATAAACTAGCTATACTAATTCTTGTCCAAACGCCACTACTATGTTTACTCTTTAGCACGACCCTCCGCCTCATCCACCGCCACTATTCACAGCTCTTCTTCGCATCTTCCCTCTCCCGTTGCTGATAAGTCAAAGCCGTAGCAACAATAACATCAACCCACATCTGATCTTTCCCATATTCTCCAAATATTACCAATTTCCCATCTTCATGAATACTTAAAGGTTTTGAATAGAATTCAGCAATTACTTCATCTGTATTGAGATCTTTTAATCGGTGTGCCGTCAATCCCGATTTCCAGGCGAGATTTCGGCCGCTGTACGAAAATTTATGAGTTCGTGAATATATACATCCGAATTTGAGGATGAGTTGACCGTAATCGTCGACGAAGGGTAGTTGATTTTGGTCGACGAAGGTGATTTCGAAAGGGCTGCCTGGACCTTTTCGAGTACTTTCGGCGATGATGTCTCCAGAGCTACTTCCGTTTCGAATTGTGAGTGAAGTTCCCCATCCTCGCCATGGGATCTCGACGTAATACATCATATTGGTTTTATTGTCCGTTGCATAGACTCCACGGTTTTGCCAGCCAGTACGGTAGAACCACATTTCCGTTTTCTCCGTGACAGCTTCATTGTGGGAAGCGACACTGTGTGAATCCACCATTGTATCCTTCTCATTACATCCATCCTCCCAATAATGTTTCTCTGTGCATGGACAACTTCCATCATCAGAGTCCGAAGAGTGAACGTTAATGTCCTCTTGAACTGGAGGAACCCAGAGTTCATACTCCATATTATCAGGATGAGTAACATAAATCAATGGTTTATGAAACTCGGGTGTAGAAGTGGCATTAAAATGACCTTTTGACATTCGTTCCTTATACTCATTAGGTATAAGGACGACTTTGCTGATTGTATCCATTACAGTCATTTTTGTTGTAGATTGTCATAGTTGAGAGGATTCAATGGTCCTTTTATGTCGAACGTTCGGACAGCCCCGCTGTTTCGTCATCCTTTTGAGGCGGTGTGCTCCTCCGCCTTAGTCACCGCCAGTTGCCCCGACAACCAGAAGGTAGTCGCATTGAAAATCAACCAATGGGAATCAATCACGGTCCGCGACATTTTAACCTAAGTACTTTAAATTTGTCACCTTAATATGAGATTTTGAGTGAATATGAGGCTGTGGTGGAAAAATTCAAGATTGGGTTTTACCGCGCATTGGGCGGTGTTACACCTGAGACGATCGAAGCACTTAAAATTGTAATTCTCCGTGTAGATTGAGAGGCGATGCAGTTCAGATGCGACTGCTTGGCGAGGTTGAACTGCCACAGCTGAGCGTTTAACGCGATCAAAGGAATCGTGTCATCTGAGCCAGAAGGCTGGAAAATTATAGCAAAACACAAAGAATAAGGTCTAAGCATATGACCAAAACTATCCGAGCTGAGCGATGAAAATAGCTCCGTTAATGAAGGAAGAAAATTTCAACTTTGTTGTAACTATTCCCCGAGGTTCCATCTTAATCTCTCAGCTAACGGTGACGTCATTTACAGCTGGATATTTTTGCCCTAAAAAGATATCGCCGCATTTAATAGGGCTAACTTCGCCGCGTGAAACGAACGCAAAAAGAAACGAGAGCAGGCAGTGCAGGTTGTAGCGTGACTATTCAGCGCATACGCGTCGCCATATCATGCTCATAGGCATTGCAGGACCGATATGCTCAGGCAAGCGCACAATCGCGAATTTCCTTATTACAAATCATGAGTTTACTCGTCTTCGACTACGACGCGACAAGACTGCACCAAACGGTGAGTTACACACATCTCCCGTTGGCGACATACACATACATAATCTAAGCAATGGTATTCAGAGCTTGGGAAATGGAGATGTGTGGTTTGAATCGATGGGAGAAATGGTTGATTTTGTAACGAAACGATGGAGAGAGAATTTCGTTACTGTGGATATTTGGACGGAAGAAGATTTGGAAATTGTCATTAAAAGACCGTTCTTTCTACTTGTTAGTGTCGATGCTCCTCTTACTGTTCGATGGAAACGATTTAATGAAAGGTCTTACTTTTCTCGAAATAAAGCTTATTTTAGGTGTATAAACCTTGGAACAACCTCCCCAACACTCGAAGATTTCGTAACAAATTCCGACAAAAATATTTATTCCCCCGATGGAATAATGATACTCCTCCAACGTGCAACGGTAAAAATCATAAATCGTTACGCAACAGTCTCAGAATTACATTCAACATTAGTTCATGCAAATCTTCTGGATTCATCACGATTACGCCCTAGTTGGGATAGTTACTTCATGCATCTCGCTGATTTAGCCGCTCGACGGAGTAATTGTATGAAACGACGTGTTGGATGTGTTCTAGTACGATCTGGAAGGGTGATAAGTACAGGATATAATGGCACACCAAGGGGAACCCAGAATTGTAATGAGGGGGGATGTCCACGATGTAACATTGGAGAAGGAAGTGGACAATCATTATCGAGTTGTTTATGTATGCATGCTGAGGTATTCTCTGGCACACACGGGAAGCTTATTGGTAGGAAAACGCGTTGTTGGAAGCTGGGAGGGAACGTGTTGGAATGGAGGCGATATTGTATTGTAATACGTATATCCAGTTAGAGTTTGTTGTCTGATTTAGGTGTCCTTGCTTGACTTGTAGTGTCAAGATTGTGCAGGTTGGCGTTTCGGAAGTTGTTTATAACGTCTCTTATAGCATGGATACGCAAGCGGAAAATGTTATGAGGGCTGGAGGTGTCAAAGTTCGACAATTCAGTCCGCCTCAAGAGGGATTAATTCTGTAATTCCTATAGCGAAGTCAATACAAAATAATAGCAATATCGAGTATTTATGAATATCAAAATCCATACTTGTGGGATGTGATCCACTCATTCATGTCTATACTTATCTCATTTCCTCGATATAAATACTTGAATAAGGGATCGGCGATGACTCGAAATTTCATCGGAATCATCACATCACCTATAAATTCTTCCCCGCCTCCCCACCTGATCCCCTTCTCTATCACCGATTGATTTGTACGATGGCCGACGATGTTCCAGGAAGCAAAGGCGAAGTATGGATGCTCGATACCTTTCGGCAACGTCCATTCCCTCGTCAATGCCTGTAAACAACTAGGCTTCAAAGTCAATCGCGTCACCGATCCAAAACAATTGGAAGCAGCCAACGTTCACCCATCCTCGCCAAGTCCAACTAATTTATAGAAAGTCCTCTTCTGCGGTGTCGGTAATTTCGGTCACTGTATGTCTGCGTTGGAAACCAAGGACGTTATTCCTGCGCTG
>CAWJFP010000009.1:0-13742 GCA_963842155.1 uncultured Pseudomonadota bacterium | reverse complement strand
CCACCTGCCGGTCAGTTCGGGCACCTTCATCTATGTGTTTCTGCCGCTCCTCGTATTCGAGGCTGGGATCGCCACGGACGTCAGACGGACCATCGAGGACGCCGCCGCGATATTGCTCCTCGCGATCGTCGCCACGCTCATCACGACGGCGGTGATCGGCTTTGCGCTATGGCCGTTCGCCCAGGTCCCGCTGGTGGTTTGCTTGCTCCTCGGCGCCGTCGTTGCCACCACCGATCCGGCGGCGGTCATCGCCATATTCCGCGATGTCGGCGCACCGGCCCGCTTGACGCGGCTGGTGGAGGGCGAAGCCCTTCTCAACGACGCAGCCGCGATTTCCCTGTTCGTCGTGCTGCTCGAGATGATCGTGACCGGGAGCCAACCGGACGCCATCGCGGGGCTCGGGAAGTTTGCCGTATCCTTCGTCGGTGGCGGAGTGGTCGGGCTCTTTGCCGGCCGGCTGCTGCTCTGGATTGTCCCGCGGGTGGACGATGACAGGCTGGCGGAAGCGACGCTGACGTTGGCATTTGCCTATCTGGCCTTCATCGCCGCCGAACGCCTGTTCCATGTATCCGGCGTGGTTGCGGTGCTGGTGTCGGGCCTGACGGTGAGCGCCGTCGGGCCGTCGCGCATCGCGCCCGAGAATTGGTCGTTCCTCACCGATCTGTGGGGGCAAATCGCCTTCTGGGCGCGCTCGTTGATCTTCGTGCTGGCCTCAATTCTCGTGCCGCGACTGCTGGTCGACGTCGGGTTTCGGGACGTGGTCCTGCTGGCGGTGCTGATCGCGGCGGCAACGGGAGCGCGCATCTTCTCGCTGTTCGTGCTCATGCCGCCGCTCGAGCGGCTCGGATGGATACGGCGCATCGCGGCTTCGTACAAGCTCGCCATCATCTGGGGCGGTCTGCGCGGCGCGTTGACATTGGTGTTGGCGTTGGCGGTCACTGAAAACGAAGCGCTGCCGCAGGATGTACAGCGCTTCGTCGCGGTGCTCGCCACCGGCTTCGTGCTGTTCACGCTGTTCGTCAACGGCACGACATTGCGTATCGTGATCGGCCTCCTCGGGCTGGACCGACTTTCGTCGAAAGATCGGGCGCTGCGCGACCGCATCCTGACGCTATCCTACGCCGAGGCTCGCGTGGCGGCAGCCGAGATCGCGCGTACCCACGCGATCTCCGCAACGGCCCTCGAGCGCGTGATCGCGCCCTACGAAGCCAGAATAGCCGCGGCCAATGCCGGCGAGACCGCCGCGCGGGACTTGACCGACCGAGACCGTCTCGGGATCGCTCTCGTCGCTCTCGGCAATAAGGAGCGCGCGCTCGTCCTCGGGATGCTCAGCGACCGGATCGCTTCGCCGGCTGCGGTGCAGGTCTTGCTCGCCAACGCGGATGCGATTACCGAAGCGGCACGGAGCGAGGGGCGCCTCGGCTATCGGAGGGCCAGCGAGGCGGCGCTCGCCTTTCCGGCGGGCCTCCGCATCGCCTATTTCCTCTATCGCCGGCTCGGGATCGTTCGGCCGCTCGCCGATCGCCTTGCCGAGCGCGTTGAAATCCTCCTGATCATGCGCTTTGCGATAGAGCGACTCCATCCCTTCAACGAGCAGCAGATTCGCTCGATCTTCGGCCCGCGCATCGCGGGCGTGACCGGCGAGATCCTCGGCCGGCGACGGGACGCCATCACAGGTGCGCTCGATGCCTTGCGTCGGCAATACCCCGATTATGCGGTCGAGTTGGAGGCGCGGTTTCTGCGCCAGTCGACGCTGCGCCAGGAGATGACGCGATATCAAAGCCTGTTCGACGAGGGACTGATCGCGCACGAGGTCTACGACGATTTGAAGCGCAGCGTTCTCGACGCCCGTACCAACCAGCAGCGGCCACGCTTCGACATCGGCCTCGATACCCGCCAGCTGATCGGACGGCTCGACATCTTGTCCGGCCTCGACGAGCTCCAGCTCGACCGCGTGTGCCGACTGCTGCGCCCGCTGCTCGTCGTGCCGAACGATCGCATCGTTCGCAAAGGAGAGCGGGGCGATGCGGTCTACTTCATCGCCTCAGGAGCGGTCGAGGTGATCCTGCCGGAGCGGCGCGTGCGGCTGGGGAGCGGCGAGCTCTTCGGGGAAATGGCCTTGCTGTCGGGCCGGCCGCGACGGGCCGACGTCGTCGCCCTGACCTATTGCCAAATGCTCGTCCTTCGACGGTCCGATTTCGAGCGCTTCATGAAAGCCAACCCGGAGGCGAGGGCCACGATCAATCGGGTCGCCGAGGCCCGCTTGGCGATGAACGGCACCGAGCGGGCAAAGTCAGCCGAATCTCCCATTTGACCTGGCGAATTGGGGCGCTTCGGAATGGAGACGCCGCCCCATCCGGCTGGACCGGAGCCCGCTTCCTTTGTTACATGAAAGCCGGCTGCGCAATCGGGGGCCGGGCATGCGCGGCAGCTCCGGTAGACCTACTCTTTTCCAAGCAAAGGCAGCCGCGCCGCCTATCCCATCGAGAGGAAGCCGTCATGACCGAGCCGCTCGGACCGCTCAAGGACATCAAGGTCTTCGACCTGACCCGCGTCCTTGCGGGGCCGACCTGCGTTCAGATGCTCGCCGACCTCGGCGCCGACGTGATCAAGATCGAAAAGCCGGGATCGGGCGACGATACGCGGGGCTTCTCGCCGCCCTTCATGCCGGGGACGAAGGAAAGCGCCTATTTCGTCGGCGTGAACCGCAACAAGCGTTCCGTCACCTTGGACATCGCAAAGTCCGAAGGCCAGCAGATCGCGCTCGACCTGATCGCCCAGAGCGACATCCTCGTCGAGAACTTCAAGGTCGGCGCGCTGGCGAAATACGGACTGGGCTACGAACAGCTCCACGAAAAATTCCCGGGCCTCATCTACTGCTCGATCACCGGCTTCGGGCAGACCGGGCCCTATGCGCCCCGCCCGGGCTACGACAGCCTCGTTCAGGCGATGGGCGGCGTCATGAGCCTGACGGGCGAGCCGGAGGGGGCGCCGCAGAAGGTCGGCGTTCCGCTCGCCGACCTGTTCGCGGGACTCTACGGCTGCATCGGCATCCTCGCGGCCCTGCGCCATCGGGACGCCACCGGTCAGGGACAGCAGATCGACATCGGCATGCTGGACGCGCATGTCGCTTGGCTGGCCAATCAGGGCATGAACTTTCTCGCTACCGGCGAGAACCCGCCGCGCCTGGGCAACCAGCACCCGAACATCGTGCCCTACCAGGTTTTTCCAACCGCCGACGGCTTCATGGTGCTGTCCATCGGCAACGACCCGACCTTCAAGCGCTTCTGCGACAGCTTCGGCCTGAGCCATCTGCCGGATGACGAACGATTCGCCACCAACGCCGCGCGCGTGCAGAACCGCAAGCTGGTGACCGACATGCTGACGCCCGTGATCAAGACGAAGACCACGGCGGCATGGGTGAGCGAGCTCGAGGCGTTGAAGATCGGCTGCGGCCCGATCAACACGCTGCGGGACGTCTTCGCCGATCCGCAGGTGAAGGCGCGCGGCGCGGTGGTGCAGATGCCCCATCCCGCGACGCCCGAGGGAGTAAAAGTGATCGCCAACCCCGTGCGTCTCTCGGAAACGCCAGTCGACTACCGCCTGCCGCCGCCCATCCTTGGCCAACACACGGTGGAGATCCTCCGTGAGCGGCTGGGACTGGGCGCGGCCCGGTTGTCGCAGCTCCGCGAGAAGAACGTGATCTGAGTTCGCCTTCGGACGACGCAGGCCTGCCGGCCGACCCTCTGCGCTGCGAGGAGCTTGCCCGCGCGTCCCATCAGGCAAGCGGCCCTTATTGGGGATTATTGCGCCCTACGGCTCGCGCCTTGCTTCTCCGGCCTCGCCGCCGCATCGAGCGCTTGGGCGGCCCAGGCAAGATCCCAGGACATGCCCAGCTCCGCGAACGTCCGCTTCGCCCGCTCGGCCAGTTTTGCGGCTTCTTCCGCTTCGCCCTCGGCCTTCAGGATGCAAGCGAGGCTCAGATAGCTGCGCGCGAGCTCGGGCTTGGCTCCGATGCCCTCCTGTATCCTGATGGCATCCTGCACGCTGCGCCTCGCCCTGTCGCGATCTCCAGGCGACTCGCTCATGCAGAGTCCGTCGGCAAGGGCGCGAAGCGCCAGCGCCTCCGTGAACTTGTCGCCCGCCTTCTCTGCCAGGCCGATCGCGTCGGCGCAAAGCGATTTGGCCTCCTCGACGCCGCCCTCGGCGAGACAGCAGGCGGCCAGATAAGTCTTCGCCTGCCCCAGCAGGAAGGTTGTGCCGATCTGCTTCGCGAGGGCGATGCCGTCCTCGATCAGCTTGCGACCGCGCGGCAGATCGCCGGCCATCTGATAGGCACGGCCCTCCATGGATTTCGCGAGATAGACGCGGAACATGTCGCCTGCCTTCTCGGCCATTTTCTGCGCGGTCGCGTAATCGGCGATCGCCGACTCCCATTGCCCCTGCTGATCGCGGGTGATGCCACGGTAATGGAAGCTTGCAGCTTCAGCGAAAGGGTTCTTGAGAGCCTGAGCCAGCTTGATGCTGCGGTCCGAATAGGAGAGCGCCTTCTCGAATTCGCCCATATAGCCGAGAAGGGCGCCCACGAACCCCGCGGCCGTCGATTCCTCCGTCGCGTTCCCGAGCGATCGCATCTGCTCGACGCTTCGCTCCATCATCTCGGCCGACTTGCGGAAGTCGGAGAGCTGCCAATAGGCCCGTCCCATCAGATTGACGGGGGGTGCCGCGAGCGTCGCGTCGTCGAGCTCGTCGGCGATCTCGAGGCTCCGCCGCGCGTACTCGATCGCGCGTTCCAGCTTCGCGATCACGTAATGGTGCCTGCCGAGCCAATAGAGAACCCGCGCCAGGCGGCGCCGGTCGCCGAGCTCCTCGGCGAGGGCCTGGGCCTGCTCGAGGTTCCCGCGGTCGCGCTCCATGTCGCGCGGCGCGGTAGCGACGGCGATCTGGCCGAGAATCGCGTCGATCCGCCAACGCAGGACGTCCGGCGATTTCGGCAGAGCCGTCGCGAGAGCAAGCGCGTCGTCGTAGTATTTGGCCGCCTCCACATTCGCGTAGAAGCGCGCCGCGCGATCGCCGGCCAGGAGCGCGTAATGAACGGCCTTGGCCGCCTGCGGGCTGCGGGCGTAATGGTGCGCCAGTATGGGCGCGTTCTCGTCCAGCCGTTCGGGGTAAAGCTCCTCGATGGCCAACGCCACGGCCTCGTGCAGTTGCTTGCGTTGCTGCAGAAGCAGCGTGTCGTAGGCCACCTCGCGCGTGAGCACATGCCTGAAGCTGTATTCCGGTTCCGGCAGGATATTCGTTTGTCGAATGATCTCCTGCGTCTGCAGGATCTCGAGCGAATCCTCGAGCGGAGCGCGCGCGCTCCAGATGCGTTCGAGAATGCGCCTGTTGAACTCGCGCCCGATCACCGAGGCAAGTCCCACCAACTTCTTCGCATGGGGGTCGAGCCGGTCCAGGCGCGCCCGGATCACGGCCTGCACCGTGTCGGGGAGGAGCAGCTGGTCCAGCGGCTGATCCAGGACGAGCCGGCGATCGCTGACGGAGGCGGCGCCCGACTCGAGCAAGGAGTAGCAGGCTTCCTCGACAAAGAGCGGATTGCCGTCGGCGCTCTGGCAGATGAGCGCGCTCAATCTCGGGGGCAATGATTCGGCGCCCGTCACCGTCATGATGAGTTCCTCGGTCGCGGCTTCGTCCAAGGGGTGGAGGTGGATGGCGGTGCGGTGGCCGGTCGGCCCGAAATCGAAGCTGTAGCCGGAGCGGTAGGACACCACGACCATCAGTCGGTAGGAGGGAACCAGGCGCAACAGATGGCGCAAGGCTGACTGCGAAGCCGGGTCGCTCCAATGCCAATCCTCCATGGCGAACACCATGGGGGTAGTCTTCGCGGTCAGCGTGGTGATGGCGACAAGCGCGTCCTCCAATGCGCGCCGAAGGGCCTCTCCCGTAAGCTCCGGCGGCAGCGAGTAGTCGCTGGGGATGGAAAGCAGATGGAGCAGGTGCGGCAGAAACTTCTCCAGGGATGGGTCGATGCGCTTGATGTTCGCGATCGCCTTTTGCAGCGCGTCGGCGTGACTGTCGTGCTCGCTCAAATGGAGGCCGCGGCGCAACCCGTCGAGGAAGGGAAAATAAGGAATCTCGCCGGCATGTGACTGACACCTGCCCTGCGGGACGGTGACCTGCTCGCGGTCGAGACCGCTCAGGAACTCGTGCAGCAGGCGACTCTTGCCTATGCCGGGCTCGCCCTCGATGGTTACGAGCAGACCCTCGCCGCCGACCGCGCGGGCGAAGCAGGATTGCAAGGCTTCGAGTTCGCCGATCCGCCCTATATGGCGCTGGAAGCCGCGTTCGCGCGCGGCCTCGAAGCGCGAGCTGATGCGGGACTCCGCCATGACGAGGTAAGGGACCAGCGGCGCCGCCTTGCCCTTGACCGAGGTCGGAGCGCGCGCCTCGAGCGCGAAATAAGGCCTGACCAGCCGCTCGGTGGCGGGGCCGATCAGGATCTGGTCCGCCTCCGCCAGCGAGCGAAGCCGCGCCGCCGTGTTGATGGCGTCGCCCGTTAGGCGGTAGCGGCCCTCGCGAGCGTCGCCCTGTTGCGCGATGATCAGCCCGGTGTTGATCCCGGTATGGATGGCAAGACGGCTGCCGGTGCGCTGCGCCAGATCCTCCGTCTTCTCGCGGATCTCGGCGTGCAAGGCGAGTGCCGCCCTGACGGCGCGGACAGGATCGTCCTCCTCCGCCTGCGGGATGCCGAAGAGCGCCACGACCTCGTCGCCGACGAATTGATTGACCGTGCCGCCATGCCTCTCGATGGTGCGCGCGGCGGCCTGCTTGACGAGGCCGACGACCTGGTCGACCTCCTCGGGATCGAGTTGCTCGGTCATCGCCGTGTAGCCGCTGAGATCGGCAAGCATGACGGTGGCCTGCCGCCGCTCGCCCGCGGCGGGAGGCGTGGGTGCGCTGGCGGCAGGGCGCACAGGCGCAGCTCCGGTCGGCTCGGCGAGAGACTGCCCGCAGGCGCCGCAATAGCGAGTTCCGGGGCCGTTCTCGTGATTGCACTTCGGGCAGCGCAGCGCGAGCGGCGCGCCGCAAGCCGAGCAGAACTTGTTGGTGGCCGGATTCTCGTTCTGGCACCTGCCGCATCTCATGGTGCCGACGCCTCGTGCTCTTTGCGCCGTGGCGGCAGACCGGCGCGGCGCGCCCGCTCGGTCGGCAGCTTGATGTCCCAGACCAGTCCGAGGCCCGCGAGCAGCTTTAGGATCGCGTAATTGACGTCGATCTCCCACCAGCGGAACCCGTGTCGCGCGGAATAGGGGCAGTGATGATGGTTGTGATGCCACCCGTCGCCCAGCGTTAGCAGCGAGACGATAAAGTTGTTTCGACTGTCGTCGGGCGTCGGATAGCGGCGCGTCCCGAAGCGATGGCAGACGGAATTTGCCGACCAGATCGCGTGATAAGCGTAGACCGTGCTGAGAATGCCGCCCCAAACGACGAGCTGGAAGCCGCTCGTCCCGGCGCCGGGATCGGAGCGGCGCCAAGCCTCGCCGCCGAAGTACAACAGCAGCACATAAGCGAGACTCACGAGATAATAGTAGCGCTCGAGCAGCCGAAGCTCCGGCAGCCGCCTGAGATCGGCAATCAGCGCATTGCGCAAGGGGATGCAGCGAGGGGAGAAGAGCCAACCCATATGGCTCCAGAAGAAGCCCGCCCGCGGGGAATGCGTATCCTTCTCTTGGTCGGCGTATTTGTGATGGTGTCGATGATGCCCGACCCACCAGAGCGGTCCATTCTGGCCGGCGAGCACGCCCAGAAGCGCGAGAATGAACTGGAACGCCCGGCTGGTCTTGAATGCGCGATGCGCCAGCAGGCGGTGATAGCCCATGGTGATGCCGAGCACCTGCGCCGCGCTCGCCGCAAGAAAGACCGCCACCGCGGCTTCGCTCGCTCCGACGACGAACACCAATCCGCAGGCCAGGTGCAGCAGGATAAGCGGCACGATGAAAAGCACGTGCCGCGACGAAAAGACCGGCACTGTCGAAGAATTGGACAAAGACACCACCGCTCGCCCCCACGCGGCAAACATTTGTCTGGAACCGACAATGCCCGGACGGCGCAGCCTTAAGATCGGCGGTATCGCCGCCGGTTGAAGGAACCCATATCTTGTTATCTTGTTGGAGAGAATGATAGCCTGGACTTGCCGCCGTGGCCAGACGAAACTGGCCGTCGAAGCCCGAATTGCGCGGAGGGAACAGGCATGAGCGTGCGGGTGGAAAAGTCCGGCCCGGTCACGACTGTGATCCATCATCGGCCCGAGGCACGCAACGCGATGGATCCGGCCTCCGCCGATGCGCTTATGGCGGCTTTCCTGGCGTTCGAGGCCGACTCCCAAGCGAGCGTCGCGGTATTGTACGGCGAGGGCGGCGCGTTCTGCGCCGGCTGGGACCTCAAATATGGCGCATCGCTCCAGGGGTCGACCGCGCCGCTCCACAGCCTCGATTTCCCCGCGGGCGACGCTGTGCCCCCGCGTGGCCCGCTCGGCCCCACGCGCCTCGAGCTGGACAAGCCGGTCATCGCGGCCGTCGCCGGACCGGCGGTGGCCGGCGGCATGGAGCTGGCATTGTGGTGCGATCTTCGCGTGATGGAGGAAGATGCTTATTTCGGCGTCTACTGCCGCCGCTGGGGCGTTCCGCTTCTGGACGGCGGCACGGTGCGCCTGCCGCGCCTCGTCGGCCAGGGCCGCGCCCTCGAGATCATCCTGACGGGGCGCAAGGTGCCGGCGAAGGAATGCCTCCAGATCGGGGCTTGCGAGAAGGTCGTCCCGGTGGGCGCTGCGCGGCGCGAGGCCGAGGCGCTCGCGCATGAGATCGCGCGCTTTCCGCAAGCTTGCGTGAGGGCGGACCGCCGCTCCGTTTTTCTGCAGCACGGCCTGAGCGTGCGCGAGGCCATGAGAAGGGAATGGGACAACAGCGTCGCCGTCGTCGAGGCCGAAGGGATTGACGGCGCGGCGCGCTTCGCCGGGGGGAGCGGCCGCCATGGCGATTTCTCCAATCTGGGAGCCTGAGCCCATGACGCGAGATCGAGGCGCGTAACGATGTCACCCGAGGCCTTCATCAGGGATCTGCTCGCCAAGGCGGATATTGCCATTAACGGCGGTCGACCATGGGATCTCCAGGTGCGCGAGCCGAAGGCCTATGGCCGCGTGCTCCGCGACGGCAGCATCGGCTTCGGCGAGGCCTTCATGGAGGGCTGGATCGACTGCGAGCGCGTCGATCTGATGGCGGAACGCGCCTATCGCGCCCGGCTCACCGAGCGGTTCGAAGTGAGGCAGGCGCTTTTCCAGGCGATCAAGGTCAGGATCAGCCCCTTCGGCTCGCGCTACCGCTCCTTCGAGATCGGCAAATGGCACTACGACACGGGCAACGATCTCTTCCAGCTCATGCTCGATGACTACATGATCTACTCCTGCGGCTATTGGCAGCGCGCGGCAACGCTGGAGGCGGCGCAACGGGACAAGCTGGAGCTGATCTGCCGCAAGCTCCAACTCGCTCCCGGCATGCGCCTCCTCGATATCGGCTGCGGCTGGGGCGGCCTCGCGCGCTATGCCGCCGAGCATTACGGCGTGGCGGTTGTCGGCGTCACGGTGTCGAAGCAGCAGGTCGAGCTCGGCACCCGCCTAAGCAAAGGCCTTCCCGTCGAGCTGCGTTACGCCGACTACCGGGATTTGAACGAGACCTTCGACCGCGTCGTCTCCGTCGGCATGTTCGAGCATGTCGGCCGGCGCCATTATCCGGATTTCTTCGCCGCATGCGAGCGATGCCTGGCGCCGTCCGGCATCCTCCTGCTCCACACGGTCGGCTATCTCAAGGAGGAGCCGATCAATCCCTGGTACGATAAATATATCATGCCGGGCGTGGAATTCCCGACCGTTCCCAACATCATCGACGGTGTCGGGTCGAGGCTCGTGCTCGAGGATTTCCAAAGCTGGGAGGGCGCACATTACGACAAGACGCTCATGGCCTGGTTCGAGCGCTTCGATGCCGGCTGGGACCGGCTCAAGCAGAACTATGACGGTACTTTCTATCGGATGTGGAAGCTTTATCTGCAGGCATGCGCCGGCGCCTTCCGTGCCGAGAAGATGCGCGTCTGGCAGTTGGTCTTTTCCAAAGGCGGCATTCCCGGCGGCTATCCTTACGGGCATCATTACGCCTTGGACTGAGCAGGCGGGCTCATCATCAAGTGTTCGCCGCAAATAGACGGCGCACCTCCCATCAGGAATTGTCGCAGGCATGCCGCGGGGCCGTGAGGTGGCGGGACGAGTGCGATCGGGAGATCCGGTGAGCCAGGCAAAGAGGCTTCTCCCGCCCCTCGATCGCTTAGCCGAGCGCTGCGGCCGCATTCACGAGCGAGCCCTCGAAGCCGTAGCGCAGGACCGTCACTCGCTCGAGGGTGACAAGCGCGCTGGCATCGCCCAGCATCGGCTCGATCAGGGGCAGCAGCTCCTTGATCTTGGCCTCGCTTTCGACGATCTCGATGACGATCGGACGGTCCTCGGAAAGCCGAAGGATGATTTTGCGGCGGCGGCTTTCGGGCCCATAGCTCAAGGGCCCGCGCAGTACAGTGGCCGCCGGCGAGTTGCAGCTCACGCGCCTTCAGCAGGATCGCCTCGTAGAGCGGTCGGCCGTCATAAGCGTCGTCTTCGCCGATGAAGACGCGCAACAGCGTGGCCTCGCTCGGAATTTCCATGTCGAGCTCAGCCGCTTTAGGGCTGCAGGCTTTGCAGATAGGCGATGATGTCGTCGATCTGGCGGCCCGAGAGGTCGATTCCCTTCATCGGTGGGTGCGGGTTGGCGAGCCAGGCGCGGATCCAGTTCGGATCCTTTTTGTTTCGGGCGGCCAGCGCGGCGAAAGAGGGCGGTATGTCGGAGGAGACGCCGCCCGGCTCGGTCCGGTGGCAGGAGGAGCACCATTGCTTCGCGAGCGCCCTGCCCGCATCGGGATCGCCCGCGGCAAGCGCAGCCGAGGCGAGAAATGGGACGATCGCCAGACCGATCGCAATATTCCGCATCACGGTAGTGCTCCTTAGTCCTGATTGGGGATGCCTGGCCGGAAGGGCCGCCCTTGCCGGCTTCAAGCCCCGCCGACCCGGCGCGCCGGGACGGTGCGCTCGATGAAATGCCGCAAGGCAAGCTTCAGCTTCGCCACGTGACGGCGATCGCCACCTGCCAGCGCCGCGGCTATATCGTCGCGAATGATGGATTTGATCGCCGCTCTCCCGTCGGGCAGATGGTAGAGGTAGGCACCGAGCTCCACCGCAATCGTCTCCGGCAGATGATCATGCTCGGCGATCGCATCGATCTCCTCCTCGGTAAGCTCGCTCAAGGCAATGCAGTCTTCGATGGTGAGCATGACTTAACTCCGGATTTCGCTCCGAAGCTAGCCAAGTTCTCTTCCGGACGCGTTGACCTGGATCAAGGGCGGGGCTAAGCCCTGGAGGCGAGCCGGGCATACTTCGGAGAAGAGCCAGACACGCCGCCGGGCTTAACCCAGGTTCTCGCTTGCGCGTCAAGCCGCCTTGACGTCGATCTTGCGCTCCTTCGCTTTCGCCTCCTTGGAGAGAGGCAGCGAAATCGCAAGCACGCCCTTCTTGAACTGAGCCGAGATCTTTTCGGCATCGACGCCGTCGGGCAGCTCGAAGGAACGCTGCATCGTGCCAAAGCTGCGTTCGGAGAGGTAATAGTCCTTCTTCTTCTCCTCGCGCTCCACCTTCTTCTCGGCTTTCACCGTAATCACGCCGTCGGAAAGGGTGACGCTGACGTCCTTCTCGTCCACGCCCGGCAGCTCCGCTTCGATCTGGTAGCCCGTGTCGCTCTTCGACACGTCGACGCGCGGCGCGACCACGCCGATCGAGGTGGCGAGCGGCGCGGAAAGACGCTTGAAGGGATCGAAATCGAACATGTTGCGCGGGAACGACATCAGGCTGGGCCAGCCCTGGAAGAAATCATCGAACAGCCGATCGACCTGATTACGCAGGCTCACCAGCGGATGGCCCACCGTTGCAGGGGCGCCCGTCTCGCCGCCGTTCTGCTTCTCGACTGGTACCGTCTTGGCTGCACACATGGCTTGTCCTCCTCATTGCGGCCGGTTGAGAGCGAAGGACAGAGCCGCCATCCTCCGCGGCATCATCCTTGCACGTTGGCCGCCAATCTTCCTTGATCCAGGTCAACAAGAATGCTGCCCTCGACATGCCGCAGCATCCTCCGCCATCCCTCGGAACGGTGGCCCGCTCCGCGATTGATTTATGTCACTGCGCAGTTGCCGCCGGGCGGATATGTCTTGCCTTCGATATTGGAGGGAAGATCATGCCGATCAAGAGCATCCTGGCCCCGGTTATGGGCTACGAGGAGAGCGAGGCCGCGCTCGCGAGCGCGCTTGGGACCGCGCGCCGGCTGGGCGCCTTCGCCGATATTCTGCATGTCAGCCCCGATCCGCGCGACGCCATCCCACTGGTGACCGAAGGCGCCGCCGTCTCCGTCATCACGCGCATCATGGAGATCGCCGAGGAGGAGGCGAAGAGCCGCGCTTCCAAGGCGCGCGCGGTCTACGATGCGGCTTGCCGCAGCGCGGGAGCGCTTGCCGAAGGGCCCGCCGCGACGGTGGCCTACACGACGCTCGTCGGGCGCGCGCCCGGCGAGATCGCGCTGCGCGCTCGAGTGCACGACCTTGTCGTTTTCGGCCGGGTGCCGGAGCCGGGCGAGGTCGAATGGCGCCTGAGCTTCGAGGCGGCCCTTCTGGAGGGCGGCCGGCCCATCCTGCTGCTTCCGCCCGCGCCGAGCCCTGCCATCGGGAACTCGATCGCCATCGCCTGGAACGGCAGCGTCGAGGCGGCCCATGCGGCCAGCGCGGCCCTGCCTTTCCTTGCCCAGGCCGAGCATGTAATGCTACTCGCCGGCATGCGCGGCGAGCCCGTGCAGCCGCCGCTCGACGCTCTCGCGGCATGGCTCGGCCGTCACGGCGTCCGCGCCGCGACGAGACAGGTCTGGCTCGAGGCTTGGCCGGTCGGCGAGGAGCTCGTCTTCGAGGCCTCGGCGGCCGGCGCCGATCTTCTGGTGATGGGCGGCTACGGCCATAGCCGGACGCGCGAGACGATCTTCGGAGGCGCCACGCGCGCAGTTATCAATGAATCGGCCCTACCGGTGCTGATGGCCCATTGACGGCTTGCAGCGTTGGATCGGGGGCGGGCACGGAGCCGAACTGAATGAAAGGCGGATCGACATGACGAGGAAGACAACGTGGATCCTGGTTGCGGACGGCGGGCGGGCGCGAATTCTCAAGCAGTCGGCGCCGGGCGGCGCGCTCCACGGCGCGCCCGACGACGCGTTTGAGCATGAAGTGGTGCCGGCGCATGAGATGGGCAGCGAGCGGCCCGGACGGGTCAACGAGCGCGCGGGCGCTGGCCATCACGCGATCGAACCGCGCGTCGACTGGCGCCGCGAAGGCAAGCAGCAGTTCGCGCAGAAGTTGGCGCAGCTGCTGGAGACCGCGGCGGAGCGCAACGAGTTCGACCGCCTGATCCTCGTGGCGCCGCCCCGCGTAATCGGCGATCTGCGCGCGTCACTCGGCCGCCATGCCAAAGCGAAGATCGCGGCCGAGTTCGAGAAAGACCTGACGGCGCTAAATCCGCAGGAGATTGCCGAAAGACTTGCCGCTGCCGAGTTGATCTGACGCCGAATCGCGGCTCGCTCCCG
>CAWJFP010000008.1:0-119318 GCA_963842155.1 uncultured Pseudomonadota bacterium | reverse complement strand
TGTAGCGTTTCGGAGCGCCGTTACGTATTGCTGTTGCGGTGCATGCGCTCGCGCCGCAGATCGAGATAGCGGTAGCGCAGCCGGATCTCCTCGTTGTCCTCGCGGTCGGCGTTGACCTGGAGGGGAAGCGGCTCGGCGGCCGAGAGCAGCGCGAAGGCGCGGAGCTGAAGCTCGACCTCGCCGGTCGGCAGCCCCGGGTTGACCGTCTCCGGGCTGCGCGCCACCACTTGTCCGGTGAAGGTGACCACGCTCTCGAGGCGCAGCGCCTCCATGGCGGCGAAAAGCGGGCTCGAGACGTCGAGCACGCATTGCGTGATGCCGTAATGGTCGCGCAGATCGATGAAGAGGAGCTGGCCATGGTCGCGCTTGCGATGCACCCAGCCCGAGAGCCGGGCCTCGCGGCCGGCATGCGCCGCCCGCAGCTCGCCGCAGCTATGGGTACGGTAGGAATGCATGATGGCGGCCTCGCGGGGGGCGTCGGGATCGGCGGCAAAAGCGCATGACGGTCGCGGTTTGTCAAGCGGGCGCCCGCCGGATTACTCCAGACGCTGGTAGCGGCTGAATTGCGCTCGCAACTTCGAATCTTCCCGCAAGAACGGGACTCGGTGGCCAGCGGGAGCCGCGATCAATCCCGTCGCGTGCCGATCATCGGGTTAAATTGCGGTCGCAACGCGTCAAAGCGTACAGAACAAGCATGCTCATTGTCCCGCACCGGCCCACCGGCGCACGGTCGCGATCGTCACTTGCGAGACGACCGAGTGAGAATTCGTCCAATCAAGTACGGCTCGGGTTGAAAAATATTGCCATTGCCTGTCGACGGCGGCAGTGCATTCATTGACGGGGCCCTCGAAGCCAGCCTCGGCGCAGCCGATATGTCGATTGTTGTAGAAGGTGGTCAGCTCCGCGTTTGCCCGGGCCATTGCTGCGCCGACGTCATTGTTGACTGCACAAATCTCGACGTAGGCGCGGATTGCACGCTTAAGCGCATTGGAGACGCGACCGCCGGCGTTCTCGATCTGCTCAATAGCGCTGACCACAGGATTGATGTTTCCTTGATCGCATCCCGCTTTGAGCTGATTGGTCTCGCTGCCCCCACACTGGTAGCCATATTCGGCGCAGCCCAGCAATGTTGAGTAATTCGAATAAAGGTCCAGCTTTGTCCTGTTTGAAATCAATCTGCAGGCCGAGCTGATTGCAGCGCAAATGGTTTCGGCATATTGATGAATGCCCTCGCGCAAGAGATCGGCATCGTCGCGCAGATTGATGCATCCCAGTAGCACGCCGTCGGATGGATCGATGCCCGTTTCGGTGCAAAAGTATTTTAGATTGCGAAAGCGCGAGGCATCGTCCGCCCAACCCGGACGATGACACGCAAGCGTTATTGCCGCCGCGACAGCGAAAAGACCAAGACGACGCAATTTTGCCATGGCTGCTTAGTTTGGCACATGATGCCCGCTTAGGCAGGCATGCATCGCCGATTGGCATTCCTCGCCGTTCCTGGCGCGATCGATGACCGCCCAACTGGCCTGTCGAGCAAGCTTCGGGAGCACGCCTACTGCGGACAGGCCATCCCTCCAACGTCAAAGACGCCGTCGTCCCCGCATTTTGGACCAGTGTTGGTGCTTTGCTCTGCCGAATTCCCCGCCGGAATGATCCGCCACCCAGCCTGGAGCGGGTCCGTCGGGTAGCACCAAAATGTCGAATCGCGGTCGCCTTTTGAACCGGCCGGCGAGAGGGGGCCGATGTCCTGGCAGTTATTCGGATCGCTACCCACACGACGCTGCCCGAGTCCGGTCCCGAGTCGTTCGACGATGCAGACATAAACTTTCTGAGCGGTTTTGCAGCGGTTTACCGCCTCCACTGTAATGCTGTCGCCGCCGCACTGATCGGCCGGCTTGCTGTGCACGTCCACGCAAGAGTCGGAGTTTGCCTTAGCGACTGCCGGAACCACCGGAGGGACTGCTGGAGCGACCGATGGCGTCGGTTCCGTAGCCGCGGCTAGTTTCTCCCGCGCCAGGCTGCAAATTTTATCGCGATGTTCAGCAAAATCCTCGAATTCGGTTTTTATGCGCTCATCGATGTTGCTGGCATCTATCGTATTACCGTTTCCGTCGGTGAAGGTTTGTCCGCAATCGGCCACCAACTGGCGCTCGACCGTCAGCGTTTGGCGGCGGATATCGATATAAACGTCACCGTCCTGGCACGCTTTGTCAGGTTCGTCGATCATTCCCAAGATCGCTAGACCTTGGTTTATCAGGAAGCGTCCGAATTCCGGCGGCATCTTCATGTCCTTCTGGAGATACTGCCAGCGTTGACGAAGGTTATCGCAGTATTCAGCCGAGGCTCGCTTGGCATCTTCACCGCGCGAGTTGAAAATTGAATCCAGAAGTTGCAGCGCCGACCCGGCGCCCTGCAAGACAGTCGCGGCAGAATTGCCGCCCGAGCCCGTAGGGGGAGCGCTGTTGATACTCGGGCTGCTGTCGGGCCAGCACCCCTGCCATGACGCCCCGGGAGCGTCGCTCTCGGCGCCGACATGACGTCCGGGGCCACAGATGGAGTCGGCTCTAGTCGGTGCCGAGACGGCGGCGATCGCGACCAGTGCCAGTCCGGCAAAGATCGGTTGCTTATACTGAACCACGGATAACCCTATCAGCAGCGCGAGGCATCGTCCGCCCAACCCCGACGATAACAGGCAAGCGTTGTGGCCGCCGCGATAGCGAAAAGACTAAGACGACGCAATTTTGCCATGGTGCTTACTTTGGCACATGATGCTCGTCTAGGCAGGCTTGCATTGCAGATTGGCATTCCTCGCCGTTCCTGGCGCGATCGATTGCGCATTTGTAGGCGAAGGAGGCGCAATAATAAACGCGCGAGCACTGATTGAATGCCTCTTGCTGCGACTGCACGTCTATTGGTGCATCGCAGTTCGCGCCTTCGTCCGGGTCATTTTGCGTATCGATCGAAGCGATCAGCTGGTCCGACAATCCGCAATTTGCCGCGTTGCGCTTCGCTTGAAGCAATTGCTGCGTAAGATAGCCCATACAGGATTGCGCGGACGCGGTTTCGGGACCGCAAATCGCGAACATCGCGCCGATGACCATCGCCCAAGTGGCCTGTCGAGCAAGCCTGGCGCCAGGCGACGAAACATGTTGAGGCTCCATGGCTTTCTCCCGTACTGCCCCGATACTGTTTACACTATGCAAATGAAACGCGTCAAAATGAATTGGAATGGTACGTCAGTTCGAGCGCGTCACCACTCCGGTGCGCTACCGCGGTTGAGGCGTGCGCAGCCGCTCCCAGGGGATCAGCAGGCTCTGGCCGTCGATCCGGCTGCGCCGCCCGCTGATCGCATAGATGCGCTCGAGCGAGCGGTCGTCGAGCGCGGCCTCGGGCTTGCCCACCATCTCGATCCGCCCCGCCATCATGACCGCGAGCCGGTCGCAAAAGCGCACCGCGAGCGGCAGGTCGTGCAACGCCACGCAGACGGTCCGCCCGCCCGCGGCGAGCTTGCGGAAAAGCTCCATCACCAAAAGCTGGTGATAGGGATCGAGCGCCGCCGTCGGCTCGTCGGCCAGCAAGAGCGCCGCATCCACGGCCAGCGCGCGGGCGAGCAGCACGAGCGCGCGCTCGCCGCCCGAGAGGCTCGTCACGGGGCGCCCGGCGAGCGCGGCCACGTCCGCCTCCGCCATGGCCTTGCGCACCGCCGCGCGGTCGGCCTCGCCGAGTGCCTGCGCGGGTCCGAGATAGGGCAGGCGTCCCAACGCCACGGCCTCCTCGACGGCGATGGGCCAGGCCGCCTCCGCTTGCTGCGGCAGGAAAGCGAGGAGCCGCGCGCGGCGCCGGGCAGGCAGCTCCGAGAGGTCGATGCCGTCGATCTCGATCTTGCCCGACATGCCCGGCTCGAGCATGGCGGCGGCGCGAAGGAGCGAGGATTTCCCCGCGCCGTTCGGCCCGATGATGCCGAGCACCTCGCCTCCGGCCGCGGTGAGCGAGACGCCGTCGAGGATGCTGCGGCCGCCCTTGCGCAACGACACCCCGCGCCAGCTTATCGCGTTCATGCCTCCCTCCTGAGGCGCAGCACCAGCCAGAGGAAGAACGGCGCGCCGATGATGGCGGTGGCGACGCCGAGCTTGAGCTCCTGGCCGATGGAGACTTCGCGGATGACGATGTCGGCCAAGAGCAGCAGGGCAGCACCGCCCAGCGCGCTGATCGGCAGCAGACGCGCGGGGTCATGGCCGACGAGCGGGCGGAGCAGATGCGGCACCACCAGCCCGACGAAGGCGATGCTGCCGGTGACCGCCACCGAGCCGCCGACGCAGAGTGCCGTCCCGCCCACCGCCGACCAGCGCAGCCGGCGCAAGTCGGTGCCCAGGCTATGGGCCACATCCTCGCCGAGCGTCAGCGCCGAGAGCGCGCGTCCCGTCGTCAGCAGCAAGGCGATGCCGGCCAGGATAAAGGGCGCCGCCGTGGCCACCTGCTGCCAGCTCCGGTCGGCGACCGAGCCGAGCAGCCAGAACATGATCTCGTAGGCGGCGAGCGGGCTGGGGGCGAGGTTGAGGGCCAGCGAGGTAAGCGCCACCGCCAGGCTGGATAACGCCAGGCCGGCCAGGATGAGGGTCAGGGTCCCGGCATTGCGCCCGGCCAGCAGCATGAGCAGCGCCAAGCCGACGAAGCCGCCGACGATGCCGCCCGCCGCCACCGACCAGAAGCCGAAATAGAAGGCCAGCACCGCGCCAAGGGAGGCCGAGGCGGAGATGCCGATGATGCCCGCATCCGCCAAAGGATTGCGCAGCAGCCCCTGCAGCACCGCGCCCGAGAGGCCGAGCGAGCCGCCGGCGAGGAGCGCCAGCGCCGTGCGCGGCAGGCGAATATCGAGCACCACGAGCCGCGCCAGGCGGCGGGCTTCCGGCTCGGCCGCGAAGAGCTGCCAGGGCCGGAGATGGCTGCTGCCGGCGAAGAGCGAGAGGAGGCAAAGCAGGAGCAGCGCCGAGGCGAGCAGGATTTCCGGCAGCGGTCGCCTCACGGCAGGGCTCCGGCGATAAGCGCCGCGGCCTCGGCGATGGCCGGATCGGGGCAGCTCCAGAGACGGGTCGGCATATAGAGGATTTTGGCGCCGCTCTGCGCGAGCGCCGGATTGGCGAGCAGCGCCCCGGCGATCGACGGCGCGTTGTCGGCAACCTCCTCGAAGACGAGCAGGTCGGGGCCGGCGGCGACGAGGCTTTCGAGCGGCAGGCCGCCGAGGCCCGAAATCCCCGCCGCGGCGGCGATATTGACGAGGCCCGCGCTGGTCAGGAGATCGCCGCCGAGGCTATCGCGGCCGGGACTCCAGCCGCCCGCGAGATAGATGGCGGCGCGCCGCCGCCGAGGTCGGCTCGCCAACGCCGCGAAGCGCGCATCCATGGCGGCGATCATGCGCTCGCCGCGTTCCGGCACGTCGAGGGCCGCCGCGAGCCCGCGAATTGCGGCGCGGACTTCGGCGATGCTGCTTGCCACGGGCAAGGCGTGGACGGGAACGCCAAGCGAGCGCAGCAGCGTCCCCGCCGTCAGCGAGCCATGCCAGCCGAGCAGTACCAGATCGGGGCGGAAGGCCAGGATCTCCTCGGCGTCGGCATGGTTGGGCGGAATGCCGACCGCCTGCGTCGCGACCGTCGACATGTCCGGATCGGTCGCATAATGGCTCACCGAGACGATATCGGCGCGATCCGCCAGTTGCAGCAGGAGCCGGTCGGCGCAAAGATTGGCCGAGACGATGCGGTGCGGCGCGGCCTCGACGGTCATGGCGCCGAGCAGCAGGGCCGACAGGAGCGCGACACCGAGCAGCGCCGAGACGCGAAACAGCGGCGCAAATCGCGGGTTCGTCCCAGTTGCCCGCGCCACCGTCAAAGCCCCAAATTGTCGGCGGTGAAGGTGACCTTGAGTCCGCCGAAGACGCCCAGGCCCGGATGCTGGAAGCCGATGGGGTCCTGGTAATGGCGGTCGAGCAGATTGTCGATGCGCGCGAAGGCGGTCACGCCATGGCCCAGATCGTAAGAGGCGGCGATGTTCACCAGGCCGTAGCCGCTCGCCTTCATGCCGGTATAGAGGCCCGCGCGGTCGGCGTCGTACCATGGCCCCACATAGAGCAATGTCGCGGTGATCGAGAAGGCGTCGGTCGCCTGCCAGGTCGCGTTGAGGGTGGCTTTGTGCCTGGGCCGGCGCAGCAGCTCCTCATGCAGGATGTCGTCCTCGGCCAAGGTATAGGTGTAGTCGGCGCGGAAATCGAGCCAGGCCCAGGGCCGGTAGTCGGCGAAGCTCTCGACGCCGGAGGTGGTCGCGCGGCCGACATTGACGAAGCTCGTCGCCGTATCGTTGAGGGTGATGAGGTTCTTGATGTCGTTGTGAAAGTAGGTGGCGCCGAACTGCAGCTTCTTGTCGAGCAGGGTCTGCTCGAAGCCGAGATCGTAGCCCAGGCTCGTCTCGGGCTGGAGGTTCGGGTTGGCGAAGAAGAAGAAGGCGGGGAAGCTCTCATAGAGCTCGTCGAGGGTGGGCGGATTGAAGCCGGTGCCGACGGTGCCCTTGAGCTTGGTGCCGGTCTCCGGAACGAGATAGGCCGGCGCCACGCGCCAGGTCGCCTTGCCGCCGAACTGCTCGTTGTTGTCGTAGCGCAGGCTCAGGCTGTCGAAGAGCCGCTCGCCGAAGCTGGATTGCAGCTGGGCGTAGCCGGCGTCGTTGGCGACGCGCGCCCTCACGGGCGAGCTGTCGCTGATCTGGTCGAGCTCATGCTCGGCGCCGAGCGTCAGGGTCTGGCCAGGCGTCAGCTTGATGTCGCCTTGCCAGTCGACCTTGACGCGGTCACCGTCGTAATAGGTCGGATCGCCGCCGAGCGCGATGTCCGCCGGATTGGGATCGAAATAGCGACGGCGATAGTCCGTGTAGGCGAGGCCCACGGTCTGCTCGAAGACGCCGTCGAACAGCGCGAGATGCGCCGTGCCGCGCGTGAAGAGCTGATGGGTGTCGGCCTCGCTCTGCAGCGGCTCGGCCATGCCGAAGAAGTCGCTGCCGGTGAAGAAGAGCGCGGTGTCCACGAAGCGCGCGACGAGGCCGAGGTCGAAATTATCGGTGAGGCCGGCGCCGAGCTTGGTCGAGACGGTCTTGTTGTCGTAGCTGTCGCCCTGGACGCTGACGCCCGCCGGCACGGCGCCTGACGGCGTCACCGGCGTGTCGTTGGCATGGAAATGCGCGACGTTGAAGGCATAGCTCCAGCGGTCGAGCGACCCGCTCAGGCCGGCGGATTGATTGAAGGTGCCGAACGAGCCGCCCTCGAGCGTGCCGGTGAACTGCGCCGGACCCGAGCCCTTCTTGGTGATGATGTTGATGACGCCGCCGATCGCGTCGGCGCCGTAGAGGCCGCTTTGCGGCCCGCGCAGCACCTCGATGCGCTCGATGTCCGAGGTCAGGATATGGGCGAAATCGAAGGTGCCGTCGGCGGTGCTCGGATCGCTCGCGTCGATGCCGTCGATGAGCACCTTCGTCTGGTTTGCGTTGGCGCCTCTGATATAGACGGAGGCGGATTCGCCCGGACCCCCCGTTTGCACGACATTGAGCCCGGGCACCTGCTCGAGCAGGTCGGGAAGCGTGCGGGCCTGCATGTTCTCGATGTCCTCGCTGGTGATCACGGTCACGCTGCTGGCCACCTCGTTCTCGGGCGTAGGCAGCCGGGTGGCGCTCACCACCACGGGGGGCACCGGAACGGGCGTGGTCTCGTCATCGGCATGGGCCGGCAAGACGGCGAAGGACGCGGCGACGCCGGCGAGGCAAATGGCGCGCGCTTGTCGGTTTCGGGACAGTTTCAGGGACATGGCTTCGGCTCCGTGGTGATGCGAACGTCACCACGAACCAAAGCCCAGATTCCGACCCGACCTCGGGAGCGGTTCCGGTCTCCACTGGTTCACCCCGCCCAATGTGTTCGTGCGTGACCACGGCCGATGGCAGGTCTCCTGGCTCGCGGGTCTCTGCCTTGCGTCGCCTTCCCGGTTTCCCAGTGGCTCGAGTGACGCGCGGCTCGCCGCTCACAGTTGCGGGGGCAGCTACGGCCTAGGCCCGGAAGGGCCGCACCGTATTCCCTTTTCATCCCCAAACTCGGGGAACCATCGCTTGAACGCTATGCCAATCCCCGCCGCCGGGCAATAAGAAATGCCGAGCCGGCGCGGGCGCGGGCCGGCGCTTCTCGCCGCCCGGCGCGCGGGCCGGAGCCTCCTTGTCACAAGCACGGGCCCTCGCGCGCTTTTGCCGGAGGGCGAAAGCGTGTATGAGAACGGGCAATGAATCTCATTGCCGACAGCGAGAGTTTGAGCGCCTTTTGCCGGCGCCTCTCCTCTTCCAACAGCTTCCTCACGGTCGATACCGAATTCATGCGGGACAAGACCTACTACCCGCAGCTTTGCCTCGTGCAGCTCGCGGGCGAGGAAGAGGCCGCCGCGATCGACGCGTTGGCCCCGGGGATCGACCTGGCGCCGCTCCTGGCGCTGCTTGCCAGCCCGGCCCTCCTCAAGGTCTTCCATGCCGGGCGTCAGGATATCGAGTATCTTCTTCCTGCTGTCGGACAAGCTGCCGACGCCCATGTTCGATACCCAGATCGCGGCCATGGTCTGCGGCTTCGGCGATTCGGTCGGCTACGATACGCTGGTCGCCAAGCTCACCGGCGCCCATATCGACAAATCCTCGCGCTTCACCGACTGGGCGGCGCGGCCCTTGACGGAGCGGCAGATCCGCTACGCCATCGAGGACGTGACCCATCTGCGCGAGGTCTACGAGAGGCTGTCGCTCCGCATCCAGCGCACCAGCCGCGCCGCCTGGCTCGAGGAGGAGATGGCGGCGCTCGCCGATCCGGCGATCTATCGCGTCGAGCCGTGGAACGCCTGGCAGCGCCTCAAGACGCGCGGCGCCAACGCGCGCTTCCTCGCCATCCTGCGCGAGCTCGCCGCCTGGCGCGAGCTCGAGGCGCAGCGGCGCAACCTGCCGCGCAATCGCGTGCTGCGCGACGAGGCCCTTGTCGAAATCGCCGCCCATCATCCCACCAGCGCCGCGGCACTCGCCCGCACCCGCGGCCTCTCGCGCGGCTATGCCGAGGGGCGCATGGGCGAGGCCATCCTCGCCGCCGTCGAGCGCGGCCTCGCCGTCCCCGAGGAGGAATGTCCGCGTCCGGCGCCCAAGCTCGACCTGCCGCGCGATCTCGGCGCGGTGATCGACATGCTCAAGGTCGTGCTCAAGATGAAATGCGACGCCCACCGCGTGGCGCCGCGGCTGGTCGCCTCCGCCGCCGACATCGAGCGTATCGCCGCCGACGACGAGGCGGCGGTGCCCGCCCTCAAGGGATGGCGGCGCGAGATTTTCGGCGAGGCGGCGCTCGCGCTCAAGGCCGGGCGGCTGGCGCTCGCCATCGAGGGCAAGCGACTCGTTCTGGTCGAGCGCGACGCGAGCAGGCCGCCGCTGCCGGCGGCGGCGGGCACTGGCTACGAGGCGGAGCTCGAAGACGAAGCCGCGCTTGCCGAGGCGGGCGAGACCGAGCGCGAGGAAAGCGAAGCCGAGCCGAGCGAACGGTAATCGGAGGCGGCCTCGTCGCCCGCAACAACCCACCCCTAATACCGGCGGAAGCCGGTATCCATAGACCGGCATCGCAACTGCTGGAGGTTTTCACTCAGGCGGAGCAGGCAGGCGAAAAACATCGAGCCCGCTCGACGATGGGTCCCGGCTTTCGCCGGGACGGAAGGTGCTCTCCCGCAACAAATCGAATGTCACCCCGCCTCGACCGAAGGCTTGCGCTCGAAGGCCTCGGCGAGGGCGGCGAAGCGCCGGCGCATCGCCTCGCCCTCGCCCAGCGCCTCCTCCGGCTTGGGCAGGCGCAGGATGAGCTTGTCGCCTTCGAGGGACAGCGAGGTGCGGCTCAGGAGCCGCGCGGCGCCGCCCGAGACCGCGATCGCGACCCGGAGCGCCAGGCCGATGCGCACGGCGTGGCCCGCGAGATCCTCGTCGAGCAAGGCGCGCGCGCGCGCGGCTTCCGGCCCGTTGACCCGCCCGTCGTAACGCACGCAGACGGCGAGCGCCAGGAAGGCGCGGCTCGGATGATCGATGCCGGCGAGGGGCAGGCGCAGGATGCGTAGGCAGGCATGCTCGGCGCGGTAGTCGGGATGCTCGCGCCAGGCAATGTCGCCGAGATGGCAAGCCGCCTGGCGCAGCCGCGCGAGCTCCGGCTCCTCGTCGGCGAAGAGCGGCGCCATCCAGCGGAAGAGCGGGTCGCCCAAGGGATCGAAGCGCGCATCGGCCTGCGCCAGCGCCGCCGTCGCCGCGATCAGCGGGTCCTCCCGCTTCTGCGCCTCGGAGAGGAGCGCGAAAAGCTGGCCCTCGCGGATGCCGAGCGCCGAGAACACCACATGCGAGGCCTGGCTCTGGCGCAAGACGCGTTGCAGCACGAGGGCCGCGAGCGGCAAGGTCTCGAGACGCTTGCGCGAGACCGTGGTCATGGCTTCGAGCGACTTGCGGCTCTGCCGCGAGATGAGCCGGCAGACCTCGATCATCTCGGCCGCCGGCACGCGGTAGTGATGGATGACGTGGAGCGGGTAGTCCGATTGCTCGATATGGAGCCGCGCAATGGCCCGCCAGGCTCCGCCCACCGCGTAGAAGGCGCGGCCGTGGCAATCGGCGAGCCAGGCTAGGCCGTCGAGCGCCTCCTCGATCGCCTCGCGCGCGCGCTTGCCGTCGCCCTCCGCGAGCTCCATGAGGCGCAGCGGCCCCAGCGGCAGCGTGCCTTGCGGGCCGATCTTGCCGTCATGGAGCTCGACCAGCTCGAGGCTGCCGCCGCCGAGATCGCCCATGACGCCGTCGGCCGCCGGCAAGCCGGACAGCACGCCCAGGGCCGAGAGCCGGGCCTCTTCCTGCCCCGATAGCACCTGGATGGGCACCTTGCAGCGCCGGATCGCCTCGGTCACGAAGGCGGCACCGTCCTCGGCGTCGCGCACCGCGGCCGTCGCGAGCACGTCGAGCCGCGCGACCCTCATCTGGCGCGCGAGGAGCACGAAGCGCGCCAGATTGTCGAGCGCCATCCTGCGCCCGTCCTCGTTGAGCCTTCCGCTGCGCGCGAGCCCGCGTCCGAGCCCGCAAAGCACGCGCTCGTTGAACAAGGTGGCCGGCGCGCGGCTCAGCCCGTCATAGACGACGAGGCGGATGGAGTTGGAGCCGAGGTCGATGACGCCGATGCGATCATGGGCAGAGAGCACCCGCTCGCGGCGCCGGGACGCCTCCTCCGCCATAAGTCAGGCGGGCTTCGAGACGAGCCGAGGAATCGGCTTCTTGCGCAAGGCGCTGCCGCGCCCGGAAAGGCTCGGGTTGGTCATGAAATAGGATTGGCAGGAGAGCGCGCCCGGCTCGGCCGGCAGCCGCACATAGACGCCATCGGGCCCCAGCATCCAGCTTTGCGCGACGTCCTTGAGATTGGCCACCATGATCTGGTTGAGCACCTGGGCATGCACGGTCGAGTTCTCGATCGGCACCAGGGTCTCGACCCGCCGGTCGAGGTTGCGCGGCATCCAATCGGCCGAGGAGATGAACACCTTGGCCTGCGGCGAGGGCAGCTCGGCGCCGTTGCCGAAGCAGACGATGCGGCCATGCTCGAGGAAGCGGCCGACGATGCTCTTGACGCGGATTTGCTCGGAGAGGCCGGGCAGGCCGGGGCGCAGGCAGCAGATGCCGCGCACCACGAGATCGATGCGCACGCCGGCCTGCGACGCGCGGTAGAGCGCGTCGATCACCGCCGGGTCCACCAGCGAATTGAGCTTGGCCCAGATCTGCGCCGGCAGGCCCTTGCGCGCGTTCTTGACCTCGGCGTCGATGAGGCCGATCAGCGTCTCGCGCAGATTGAGCGGCGAGATCGCGATCTTCTCCGGCTTGCGCGGCCGCGCATAGCCCGTCATGAAGTTGAACAAGGCGGCCGCGTCGCGGCAGAGCGCGGGATCGCAGGTGAAGAAGGAGAGGTCGGTATAGATCTTGGCGGTGACGGGATGGTAGTTCCCGGTGCCGTAATGCACGTAGCAGCGCAGGCCCTTGCCCTCGCGGCGCACCACGAGCGAGACCTTGGCGTGCGTCTTGAGGTCGAGGAAGCCGTAGACGACCTGCGCGCCCGCGCGCTCGAGGTCGCGCGCCCAGCGGATATTGGCGGCCTCGTCGAAGCGCGCCTTGAGCTCGACCATGGCGGTGACCGACTTGCCGGCTTCCGCCGCCTCGATAAGCGCCTTGACGATGGGCGAATCGTCGCTCGTGCGGTAGAGCGCCTGCTTGATGGCGACGACGGCGGGGTCGGCCGCCGCCTGGCGCACGAACTGCACCACCACGTCGAAGCTCTCGTAGGGGTGATGGACGATGAGGTCCTTGCTGCGGATGGCCGCGAAGCAGTCGCCGCCGAAATCGCGGATGCGCTCGGGGAAGCGCGGCGTATAGGGCGGGAAGAGGAGATCGCGCCGCTCGGCCACGATGAGCGCGCTCGTGGCGGCGAGGCCGAGCAGCCCGTCGAGCGCGAAGGCGTCGCCGGGCGCCACGTGGAAGCGCTCGATGACGAAGCGCGCCAGCTCCTCCGGAATGCCCTCGTTCATGGTGAGGTGGATGACGCTGCCGCGCCGGCGGCGCTTGAGGGCGGATTCGAAGAGCCGCACCAGGTCCTCCGCCTCCTCCTCGATCTCGACCTCGCTGTCGCGAATCACGCGGACGACGCCGCGCCCCACCACCTCGAAGCCGGGGAAGAGCCGGTCGAGGAAGAGCCCGACGATCAATTCGATCGGCATGAAGCGGATCTTGCGGCCGGGCAGCCGCGTGAAGCGGTCGACAGCGCCCGGCAGCGGCACCAGCCCCTGAAGCGTCTTGTTGTCCTCGGGCCGGAGCAGCTCCAGCACCATGACGAAGCCCAGATTGGGAATGAAGGGAAAGGGATGGGCCGGGTCCACGGCGAGCGGCGTCAGCACGGGGAAGATGTTGTCGGCGAAATACTCGCCCAGCCAGTCGCGGTCGCGCGGCGAGAGCTCCTCGGGCTCGATCACCGCGATGCCCGCTTCGCGCAGCTCCTCGCGCAGCAGGCGCCAGCGATGCTGCTGCTTCTGCACCAGCTCGCCCGCCCGCTTGTTGACGGCCTCGAGCTGCTCGGCCGGGCTTCGTCCCTCCTGGCTCGGCGTGGTGACGCCGGCCTCCACCTGCGCCTTCAGCCCGGCGACCCGCACCATGAAGAACTCGTCGAGGTTGCTCGCCGAGATCGACAGGAAGCGCAGCCGCTCCAGCAGCGGATGGTTCGGGTTCTCGGCCTCGTCGAGGACGCGCTCGTTGAAGGCGAGCCAGGACAGCTCGCGATTGATGAAGCGCGCCTCGGAAGAAAGATCGATCGCGGCGCGCGGCGGTGCCGCAACCACCACTTCGACCGGCGCGCTTTCCGACAGCTCGGTCACGACAAGCTCCTCAATTCTTCGCAACGCGTCATTCTAGCTTGCCATTATGCCATTGTCATGACGGCCGCGGCGGGCCTAGTGTGGCGAATGCGAAATTCGCCATAGCTCAGGGCAAGTCCGCGAGCGAATTTCGGATTCAAAGCCACACTAGTAATCTAGTGTGGTTTCCGGATTTGAAGTCCCTGACGCGTCCATCAAGATTTTAGGAACTTAAATCCAGCCGATCCTCGCTCATTCCGCTCGCATGCCGCAGGGAGGCACGAGGGCCGGTCAGAGACGAATCCAGGATGAAGCGGCTTTATCTCCTGCGCCACGCCAAATCGAGCTGGGACGAGCCCGGCACGGCCGATTTCGATCGCCCCTTGAGCGAGCGCGGCAAGCGCGCCTGCAAGACCATTCGCTCGACCATCCGTCGCCTCGAGCTCGAGCCCGAGTTGGTGCTGTGCTCGGCCGCCCGGCGGACGCAAGAGACCTGGCAGGCCGTCAAGGCAGGCTTCGCCCACGAGCCCGCGATCGAAGTCGAGCGCGGGCTTTACCTCGCGAGCGCCACGAAGCTTCTGGCGCGGCTGGCGCGGCTCGACGACACGATCGGGCGGGTCATGCTCATCGGGCATAATCCGGGCCTGCAACGGCTCGCTTTGGCGCTCGCCGGCAAAGGCGAGCCCGCGCTGCTCGAGCGGCTGGCGACCAAGTTCCCCACCGGCGCGCTTGCCGAGCTTGTCGCTCCGGTGGCGCGATGGCGGACGGTCGAGCCCGGCGGCGCCGAGCTCGTCATGCTCGCGGCGCCGCGCGAGACCAAGGAGGATTGAGCGCGGTGGCGCGCGAGGCCGCGCCTACGCATCCTTCCAGAAGGGCTTGCGCGCGGCGAAGTCGTGCCAAAGCGCCACCAGGCGCTTGCGGTCGCGCTTGAGATTGGCGGCGATCCAGCCTTGCAGCAACGCCGCGGCGCGCTCGGCGCGCGGCCCCGCCGCCGCCTCGAGCGCCTCGACATGGCCGGCCGCGACGGCGCCGTCATGCACCTTGCCGAGCGTGTCCTGCAGCTCCTTGAGGCTCGCGATATAGCGCTTGGCCGCCTTGTTCGCATAGAGATCGCGCAGGAACTCCGTCGCGTAACGCAGCTTCTTGACCCGGATGCGCAGCTTGTGCAGCGCCTCGAGGTCGAGCTTGCGGATCTGGCGGCCGAGCTTTTGCGTCTTGGCCTGGCGAGCATGCAGCACTTCGGCCGCGAACTGCGTGAGCGGGCGGTCGAGGGTGTCGGCCTCGCCCTCGACGCGCTCCGCCGAGCCGTTGCCGTTCCCGCGATGGGCGTCGATGTAGCTTTCGAGCCGCAGCAGCAGATCGGTGTAGCGCGCCTCGTTGAGCGCCCCGCGGGCGCGCTCGTAGCCTTGGACGCGACGCTCCTCGGCGAGCGCGATGAGCGCGTCCATGTCCGGCGCGGCGAGCCGCTTGGCGGCCGGATGGATGGTCTCGTCGATCAGCACGTCCCACTCGCGCGCCGGCCCCAGCTCGCGCTGCAGCCAGCGTAAGTCCTCGGACAGCCCGGCGCGCTCCTCCTCCGGGATGGCGTCGCGGAAGATCACCAGCGCCGCGCGCAGCCGCCTGATGCCGACGCGAAGCTGATGCACGCCTTCCGGATCGGCGCCATGATGGGCGCTGTCGACGTTGGCGACGATATGATCGATGCAGGCGCGCGCGACCGCGGCGACGCCCTCGCGCACGGTCATGCCTTGCGCGAGGCGCACGGGCACGCCGCGCTGCGGCGCGGGCGGCGTGCCGGCCACGAGGCTGTAGCCGCGCGCCGCCTTGCTGGTGGGCTCGAGACGCAGTGGCACGGTGCGGTTGATCTCGCGCGCCAGCTCGAAGAGCTCGGACGCCTCGCCCGCCTTGAGCTCGAACTCGACCTCGCAGAGCGCCTGGCTGGTGCCGTTGGCCTTGATCTCGCCGATATCGAGCGCGCATTCGATCTCGCTCGCCCCCAGCCGGAGCGGCCAGGTGCGGCGCAGGAACTCCGTCGTGAAGACGGGGTTCAGCTCGCCGCTCGCCTCATGCGGCTCGATCAGCCGCCGAAGCGCCATATCCTCGACGCCGGAAAGGTCGGGGCGGTCTCCCTCGATCGGCTGCTCCCATTCGCCTCGCGCAAGCCTGCTCTCGCCTTCGCCGGCGTCCCGTTTGATGGTCTGGATATGCTCGCCGCCCACCTGCCGCACGCGCAGCGCCACCTTGTTGCGCATGAGGGTGAATGCGGGCGTGTCGTAATAGACGCTGACCAGCCGCTGGGTCGAGCCGCGGCCGAGCTTGAGGGCGCGCAAAATCGGATGTCGGCGCAAGCGCTCGACATGCTCGGGCTGCAACGCGAGCTTGAGCTCGATCTCCTCGCTCATCCGACCCTGACGACGCAAAGACGGAAAGGAGACGCCTGCGGCGCTCCACGCCACCCCTTTTAGGAGCTCGATGCTCGCCATTGCACGTCGACGCATCCGCTCCGCCACCATATCTAACACATCGCCGGAGCGGCTGCCACCTTGCCAGGATATCCTCGATTCGCGTCTGCAAGAGGCGCATTAGCGCCGTGAATTCGTTACGATAAGCGCGCCGGATTTATCCACAGGAGAAGGCGTCAACCGGGCTCGCGCGAGTGCATTTGCTCGAGCAGCCCGCGCGCGAGGGGGATGGTGATGGGGCGGCGGCCGGCGAGCGAGGCCTCGTCGAGCGCCGCCGCGATGGCGCGCGCCGCGGCGAAGGAGCGCTCCATCCGCGGCAAGAGATAGGCGACGAGCTCCGCGCCCACGCGGATCTGGCGATCGGCGAAGAGCTTGACGAGAACGGCGCCGATCAGCGCCTCGTCGGGCGCCGCGATGGCGACGGCGGGAGCGGCCGAGAGTCGCGAGCGCAGATCGGCGAGTTCGGTGCTCCAACGCGCCGGCGGCGCGCGCCCGGTCAAGAGCAGATGGCCGCCGCGCTCGGCGAGCATGTTGTAGAGATGAAGGAGGGCGCGTTCCTCGACGCCCTCCTCCGCATCCTCGAGGAGAGCCGCGCGCGCGTCCGCGAGCCCGACATCCAGGCCCTCCGCGCGAAGCGTCGCGCGCGACAAGGCGAGCGCGCCCGAACGCGCGCGCCAGACCTGCGCCAGATGGCTCTTGCCGCAGCCGGCCGGGCCGTAGAGGGCCAGCATCGGCGCCGGCCAGCCGGGCCAGCGGTCGATCCAGGCCACCGCCTCCGCATTGCTGGGCGCCACGAGGAAATCCTCGCGCCCGAAGGCGGGCCGATGTCCGAGATCGAGAGCGAGCTGGGCCAAGCGCTAAATTCCGGAGGGGCCTGGCGGCCGATCGTCCGCGCCGGGCCCGCCATAATAAGGGCTGGTCATATAGCGGCGCAGGCCGAAGCGGGCGAGCACGCCGATCGCCGCCGCCACCGGCACGGCGAGCAGCACCCCCACGAAGCCCAAGAGCGTGCCGCCGGCGAGGAGGGCGAAGATCACCCAGACCGGATGCAGCCCGACGCGCTCGCCGACCAGCTTGGGCGCCAGGAAATAGGCCTCGATCAGATTGCCGAGGATGAAGACGCCGGCCGTCATGCCGACCGAGCCCCAATCGTTGAACTGCAGCAACGCCAAGCTGACGCTGACGATGAAGCCGCCGGTCGTGCCGACATAGGGAAAGAAGGAGAGCAGACCAGCGGTGATGCCGATGAGCGCGCCGAAATCGAGCCCGACGAGCGACAGCCCGACCGAATAGAAGGTGCCGAGAAAGACGCAGACGATGGCCTGGCCGCGCGCGAAGCCCGCGAGCGTGCGGTCGATCTCGCGCGCGAGCGCGCGGATCGTCTCCGCGTGCCGCGGCGGCAGCCAGCGATCGACGTGGTTCACCACGCGTCCCCAATCGCGCAACAGATAGAAGGAGACGATCGGCGTGATGAAGACGAGGGCGAGAAGGTTGACGAGAGCGAGCCCGCCGCTCCACAGGCTGCTCAGCACCGAGGCGAGCCAGGACAGCGCGCTGCCCACGAAATTGCTTGCCGCGTCGCGTATGCGCTCGACGTCGGCCGGTTTGATCTTCATCTCGATGCTCTGGATCCAGGGCACCACGCTGTCGCGCACCGTATCGAGGTAATGCGGCAGGCGCTTGGCGAAGCTCAGCGCCTGGGCCTGGAGCAGCGGCACGAGGAAAATGAGGATGACGAGGAGCACGAGGAAGAACGCCGCGGTGATCAAGCTGGTGGCGATGGTGCGCGAAAGGCCGAGCCGCTCGATGCGATCGGCCACGGGATTGAGCATATAGGCGATCGCCATGCCCGCGACGAAGGGCAGCAGCATGGCGCGCAAAAGATAGAGCGCCACGGCCGCGATCAACAGGCCGCCCAGCCAGAAGCGGAGCTGGCGGTCGCCGCCCATCAGGCGTCGCCCATGGCGGCGGCGCGACGCGCCCAGCTGACGACATAGGCCGCGCCCGAGAGCGTGGTCGTCACGGCGACGGCGTAGACGAGGAGGATCTCGATCATGCGCAGATCGACGCCCATCGCCAGGCGCGCGAGGAGGAAGGCGAGCAGCGCGAATTGCGCCACCGTGTTGAGCTTGCTGATCATGAGCGGATGCATCTCGAGCTTGCCGGTCACGGTATGCACGAGAAGCGCGCCGCCGATGATGATGACGTCGCGGAACACCACCAGGATCACGAGCCAAGCCGGCAGATGGCCCATATAGCCGAGCATCACGAAGACGCTGACCAGCATGGTCTTGTCGGCGAGCGGGTCGAGGAAGCCGCCGAGGCGCGAGCGGGCGCGAAAGCGCCGCGCGATGAGCCCGTCGACGGCGTCCGAGAGCCCGGCGAGGAGGAAGAGGCCGAAGGCCGTCGTCCAGGCTCCGTCGAGCATGAGCCAGATCATGACGGGCGCGGCGCAGAGGCGCGCCAGCGAGATCAGGTTGGGGAGGTTGACGACCGCCTCGCCGGCGGCCGCTTCATTGGCCCGGGGCCACATTCGCTTGCCCGCCCAATCGCAGCACCCCCTGCCCCCCGTCGTCGGAAAGCACGAGCTCGTTGAGGCCGAGCGCCTGCTTGAGCTGCGCCGGATCGCCGAAATATTGCAGCTCGACCACCGCCGCCTTGCGCGAGAGCGAGACGAGCGACGCCTTGCTGACGACGGCGACGCGGCCGAGCCGCGCGCGCACCTTGAGCCAGTCGTCGAGCCCGCCGAGCGGCACCGCGACCGTCATCTGCTCGGGATGGTCGAAATGGAGAACATTCTCCTGCTTCCAGCGCTCGGAGATGGCGGCCTCCACCGCCTGCGCGGCGCGCGCATAAAGCTGATCCGCGCTCTCGTTCGACTGCGCCGCGACCTCGATCGCCGGGTAGGGCCGCTTGAGCCCGGCGTCGTAACGGAGCGCCACGACCTCAAGCGACATCTTGCCATGATCCTCGCGCGGCACGGCGGTAACGACGAGCGTCCCGCCCGCGCCGTAGCGGCCGGCGATCTGCTGGAGGCGGGCGGCATCCTCCTTCACCACCTGCTCGGCCGTGATATCGGCCATGTCCTTGAGGTCGCCGATGGGTGCCACGATCGGCACCAGCCCGGCGGCGGGCGGCAGATTGGCCCAAGCCGCGCGCCAGGGATTGGGCTCGTCCCACAGCAGGTCCTTGCCGCCCTGACGCAGCATCGGCAATACAAGCAGAGGCCGGCTCGCCGCGGCCGCGAAGCCGATATTGCTCTGCCGCAGGAGATCCTCGACCGGGCCCTGCTTGAAATGGAAGGTGAGCTTGGCGATGTAGCGGACGTCCGAGTTCTTCTCATCCTGCACCTCGAAGCCGGCGACGAGATTGCTGATATCCGCGTTCGAGAGCTTGGCGAGGCGGCCGGAGCCGCCCGATACGGCGAGACGCGCGAGCAGCCGGTCGAAGGCCTGGCGTTGCGCCTCGGCGAGCGCGTTGTCGCGCGCCTGCGCCGCCGTCTGGGCGGTGGCGTCGACGGCGACGTCGCGCACGGTGAAGGCCTCGTTCGAGTCCGGCCCTTGGGCCTGCCCCCACGCCCACGATGCCATCGCCAGCAGCGCCGGCAGGACGAGGATGATGCTCGAGCGAGGCTGGCGCATTGCAAACCGTTCTTGATCGAGATTATTGTCGGCCGAAACCGGCCTATGCCCGGAATTTATAGCCCCTCTCGCCCAAGCGAGGAAGCGATTAAGACCCGAAGCTACAAGGAGGCGGGCGTCGATATCGACGCCGGCGCGGCGTTGGTCGAGCGCATCAAGCCGCTCGCCCGCGCGACGCGACGCGCGGGCTCCGACGCCGGGCTGGGCGGCTTCGGCGCCTTCTTCGATCTCAAGGCCGCGGGCTATCGCGATCCCGTCCTCGTCGTCACCACCGATGGCGTCGGCACCAAGCTCAAGCTGGCGATCGAGGTCGGCCGCCATGAGGGCACCGGCGTCGACCTCGTCGCCATGTGCGTGAACGACCTCGTGGTGCAGGGCGCCGAGCCGCTTTTGATGCTGGACTATTTCGCCAGCGGCCGGCTCGACGTGGAACAGGGGGTCGAGATCGTCCGCGGCATCGCGCGGGGCTGCGCGGAGGCGGGCTGCGCGCTCGTCGGCGGCGAGACGGCCGAGATGCCCGGCATGTACGCGGCCGGCGATTACGATCTCGCGGGCTTCGCGCTCGGCGCCGTCGAGCGCGGCCGCGCCTTGACCGGCGCCGGCGTCAGGCCGGGCGACAGGCTGCTCGGCCTCGCCTCGAGCGGGGTGCATTCCAACGGCTTCTCGCTGGTGCGGCGCATCGTCGAGGATCTCGGCCTCGGCTACGACGCGCCGGCGCCCTTCGCGCCCGGCGAGAGCCTCGGCGCGGCGCTGCTCACGCCGACGCGGATCTATGTGCGGAGCTGCCTCGAGGTCGTGCGGGCGGGCCTCCTCCAGGCACTCGCCCATATCACGGGCGGAGGGCTCATCGAGAATATCCCGCGCGTGCTGCCGGAGGACGCCGCGGTCGAGCTCGACGCCGCCGCCTGGAGCCTGCCGCCGGTGCTCGCCTGGCTGATGCGCGAGGGCGCCGTTCCGGCGCGCGAGATGGCGCGGGTGTTCAATTGCGGCATCGGCATGGTCGCGATCTTGCGGCCGGAAGACGTCGCTCCGGCCAAGGCGCTCCTCACGCGCGCCGGCGAGCGGGTGCTCGAGATCGGGCAGGTCGCGGCGCGCAAGCCCGGCGGGCCGCAAGTGATCATCCGCGATCTGGAGCGGGCATGGGGCGGCTGAAGGCGGGCGTTCTCATCTCGGGCCGCGGGAGCAATCTGCAGGCGCTGCTCGATGCCTGCGCGGCGCCCGGCTTCCCCGCCGAGATCGCGCTCGTCATCGCCAATCGCGCAGACGCGCAAGGGCTGGAGCGCGCGCGCCGCGCGGGGGTCGCGACGCAAGTGATCCGCCATGGCGATTTCCCCGGCCGCGAGGCCTTCGATGCCGCGCTCGATGCGGCGTTGCGCGCGGCGGGGGTCGAGCTCGTCTGCCTCGCGGGCTTCATGCGGCTCCTGACCGCGGGCTTCGTCGAGCGCTGGCGCGACCGCATGATCAATATCCACCCCTCTTTGCTGCCGGCCTTTCGCGGCCTGCAGACCCATGAGAGGGTGCTCGCGGCCGGCGTCCGCTTCACCGGCTGCACGGTCCATTTCGTGCGCGCGGCGATGGACGACGGCCCGATCATCCTGCAGGCGGCACTCCCGGTGCTGGCGGAAGACGATCCCGAAAGCCTGGCCGCGCGCGTGCTCGAGGCCGAGCATCGCTGCTATCCCCTCGCCCTCAAGCTGATCGCGGAAGGGCGCGTGCATGTGGCGGAGGAACGCGCCCTCGTCGCGGGCGCCAAGCCCTCCCTCGCCGCCATGCTCAACCCGCCGGGGTGAGCGCGGCGCCGAGAAACCGCGCCGGCGCGCTTTTGCCCTTGCCGAAACCTCGGCGTCTTATGCTATATCAGCCGCGAAATTCGCGCGGCTCAACCGGAGATCAGGCATGGCCGACCAATTCGACATGACTTCGCATCTCGAGATGTGGCACGACTTCACCCGGCTGCTGTTCTTCGGCGCCGCGGGGGTCGTGGCGGTCCTCGTTCTCCTGGCGCTGTTCTTCCTTTAGCCGCCCCGCTCAGCCGCCCTCCGCCAGGAAATCGCGAATCGCGGCGATCTGCTCCGGCGCCATCAGCGCCGGCGCGTGGCCGCATTGCGCGAATTCCACGAGGCGGGCCTTGGGCCCGCGGCGCGCCATCTCCTCCGCCGTCGCGCGCAGCAGCAGGTCGGACTCCGCCCCCGGATCAGCAGGATGGGGCAGCGGATCTGGTCCCAGATCGGCCACATATCGACATCCTTGATATCCGGCACGCGGAAGGCGTCGCCGATGGCGGGGTCGTAACGCAGCCGGAAGCCGCCGGCTTTGTCCTCGCGCAGGCTATGCACGGTGAGATGGCGCCATTCGGTGTCGCTGAGCCGCCCGAAGGGCGCCGCGACCTCGCGGAAATAGGCTTCGGCCGCGGCCAGGTCGGGGAAGAGGGGATCGCGCCCGACATAGGAGCCGATGCGCTCGATCGCCGCCTTGGGGATGAGGGGGCCGACATCGTTGATGACCATGCGGCGGATCGGCGAATTCGGCATCGCCGCCAGCATCATGCCGATGATGCCGCCCATGGAGGTGCCGACCCAGTCGACCTGCTCCGTGCCGAGGCGCGCGACGAGCGCCGCCATGTCCGAGAGATAAAGCGGGTAGCCGTAATCGGTCTTGACCGGCAGCCAGTCGCTCCGGCCGCGCCCCGCCACGTCGGGGCAGGCGACGCGATAGCGGCCGGCGAGCGCCTGGGCGAGCTTGTCGAAATCGCGCCCGTTGCGCGTGAGCCCGTGGACGCAGACAAGCACCCGCGGGCTCGCCGCATCGCCCCATTCGGCATAAGCGAGCTTGTGAAAGCCGTGCGGGCCGAGGCCCTTGAGCGCGAGCAGGCGCGGCTCGCCGTTCATATCCGTGCTCATCGATCGGTTCCCGATCCATGTTGCGATGCTCGGGCGTTATAACGCCTGGGCGAGGGGGGCGCTAGGTAGCCCTCTCCCCCCACGAAAGTGGTGGAAGACGACGCCAGTTTACCCTCTCCCCCACGAAAGTGGTGGGAGAGGGAGGGGCCCGTCGCGAAGCGACGGGAGGGTGAGGGGTCACGATTGGCATCTTGCGTGTCCGCGCGCTCGGCAAAATGCCCCCTCACCTGCGCCAAGCCGCTCCCGCGTCTTGGCGCCTTCCTCTCCCACCGCTTCGCGGGGGAGAGGAAGGATGGTTGCCAATCCCACCCTCCGTTGATCGCGACGGCGCGCTCGGCTAAGAACCATGCATGGCGCAAACCGGCGAAGCGGGCGAAGCGAGGAGCGCGGCAAGGAGACTGTCGATGAGCAAGGGTCCCCTCTCGGGCGTCACCGTCGTCGATCTCACGCGCGCGCTCGCCGGGCCCTATTGCACGCTTCTGCTGGCGGAGCTGGGCGCCCGCGTCATCAAGATCGAGCCGCCGGGCAAGGGCGACGACGCCCGTCACTACGGCCCCTTCCGCGACGGGAAATCGGCCTATTTCATCTCGATCAATCGCGGCAAGCAATCGATCGCGCTCGACCTCAAGGCGGCCGCCGACAAGCGCATCTTCGAGAGCCTGCTCGAGCGGGCCGACCTGCTGGTGGAGAATTTCCGCCCCGGCACGATGGAGCGGCTCGGCTATGGCTGGGAGGCGCTCCACCCGCGCTATCCGCGGCTCATCTACGTCGCCGCCTCGGGCTTCGGCCATAGCGGGCCCTATTCGCGCCATCCCGCCTACGACATGGTGGTGCAGGGGCTGGGCGGCATCATGAGCTTGACCGGCCATCCGGGCCAGCCGCCCGTGCGCGTCGGCACCTCGATCGGCGATATCGCCGCGGGGCTCTATGCCGCGGTCGCCCTCAACGCGGCACTCCTCCATCGCGAGCGCACGGGCGAGGCCACCAAGGTCGACGTCGCCATGTTCGATTGCCAGTTGGCGCTCCTCGAGAACGCCGTGCTGCGCTATACCCTCAGCGGGCAGATTGCCGGGCCGATGGGCACGCGCCATCCGGGGATCACGCCCTTCGAGGCCTTCGCCACCGAGGACGGCTATATCATCATCGCCGCCGGCAATGACGGGATCTACCGCCGGCTATGCGCGGCGCTCGAGCGCCCCGAGCTGGCGAGCGATCCCGCCTTCGCCACCAACGAGCTGCGCAGCCGCAACGGCGACAAGCTGCGCGCGGTGCTGGCTCCCCTGCTGCGCGGCAAGCCGACGGCCGCCTGGATCGCGCTGCTCGAGGACGCGAGCGTTCCTTGCGGGCCGATCAACAATATCGCCCAGGCGCTGGCCCATCCGCAGGTCGCCGCCCGCAACATGCTGGTCGAGGTGGAGGACCCCGAGATCGGGACCGTCCGCGTCGCCGGCAATCCCATGAAGCTCAGCGCCTTCGCCGATCCGCCGACGAGGCAGCCGGCGCCCGAGCTCGACGCCGACCGCGCCGCGTTGCTGCGCGAGCTCGGCCTCTAGGAATGGAAGGGAACGCCATGACCCAGAACCGCTTGCAGCCCCTCCTCGACCCCCATCGCCTGGCGGCCGAGCTCTCCAACAAAATGCTGATCAACGGCGCCTTCACCCCCGCCGTCTCGGGCCGCAGCTTCGAGGTGATCTATCCGGCGACGGGCGAGGTCATCGGGCGCGCGCCCTTCGGCGAGGCGGTGGACGTGGACCATGCCGTGAGCGCGGCCAAGAAGGCGCAGCCGGACTGGTCGGCCAAGCCGGCGCGCGAGCGCGGCAAGCTCGTGGCCGAATGCGGCCGACTTCTCAACGAGCATCTCGAGGAGATCGGCCGTCTCATCGCGCTCGAGACCGGCAAGGCGCTGAGGACCGAAAGCCGCATCGAGGCCTCGGTGCTGGCCGACGTCTTCGTCTTTTATGGCGGGCTCGGCTCCGAGCTCAAGGGCGAGACGGTGCCCTTCAATCCCAAGATGCTGACCATGACCATCCGCCAGCCGCTCGGCGTGGTGGGCGCCATCATCCCGTGGAACGTGCCGGCCATGCTGATGGCGCTGAAGATCGCGCCGGCGCTCGTCGCGGGCAACGCGGTCGTCGTCAAGTCGGCCGAGGAGGCGCCGCTCGGCGTCCTGCGCGTGGCCCAGATCCTGAACCAGCTGCTGCCGGCCGGCGTCTTCAACATCATCTCGGGCTACGGGCCCGAATGCGGCGCCCCGCTCGTCGCCCATCCCGACGTGAGCAAGGTGACCTTCACCGGCTCGGTCGAGACCGGCAGGACGGTCTACAAGACGGCGGCGGAAAAGCTCATCCCGGTGACGCTCGAGCTCGGCGGCAAAAGCCCGATGATCGTCATGGCCGACGCCGATCTGGACAAGGCGGTGGCGGGCGCGGTGTCGGGCATGCGCTTCACGCGCCAGGGCCAGAGCTGCACGGCGGCGAGCCGCATCTTCGTCCACGAGACGCTGCATGACGCCTTCGTCGAGCGCCTCAAGGCCAAGGTGGACGCGATGGTGATGGGCGATCCGCTCGACGAGAAGACCGATATCGGCGCCATCGTGTCGCCGCAGCAGTTCGAGCGCGTCGCCGGCTATATCAAGCTCGGCAAGGAGACCAAGGGGGCCACGGCGCATGAATGCTCCGCCATGCCCAAGGATCCCAAGCTCGCCAAGGGCCTGTTCGTGCGCCCGGTGATCTTCACCGGCGTCGACAACAGCCACCGCATCGCGCGCGAGGAGATCTTCGGCCCCGTGACGGCGGTCATCAAATGGCGCGATTACGAGGAGGTGATCGCCGCCGCCAACGATTTGGAATATGGCCTCGCCGCCACCGTCTGGACCAACGATCTGAGGAAGGCGCTCGAGGCGACGCAGCGGCTCCAGGCCGGCTTCGTCCAGGTCAACCAGAACCTCGTGGTGCAGCCGGGCCTCTCCTACGGCGGCACCAAGCATTCGGGCCTCGGCCGCGAGGCCTCGCTCGAGGCCATGCTCGATCATTTCACCGAGAAGAAGACGATCATCATCAACATGGCGTGACGGCCGATGGCGAGTGTAGCGTCGGACAGCGCAAGCGAGCGCGAAAGACTGGCGAGGCGCTATGTCTGGTGGCGACCGGCGGAGGACGCGCTGGCGCGGCTTCCCACGCTGCTTTGCCAGATCATGGCGACGGGCACCGCAAGCGACTATGTATCGGCGCGCCGGATTTGGGGCGAGCAAGCCTTCCGCGGCGCCCTCACGCATGCGCCGCCGGGCGCCATGGACGAGCGGTCTTGGATTTTCTGGCATCGGCTTTTCGGCATGTCGGCGCGGCCGATGCCCCTGAGACGGTTCGATGACGCCGCATCTTGAGGTTCTGCCGGCCGGTCAGCGTGAATTTTGGGATCGGCAAGCCGAAAAGGTCCCCCGCGGCTGGGTGCTGTATGGCGGAACGGCGATCGCGCTGCGATTCGGGCATCGCCACTCCATCGACTTCGACTTTTTCTCGCATCAGCCGCTGGACGAGGCACTATTGCGACAATGCCTGCCCGCATTTGAGCATGCCGATATGCTGCAACGGCAGCCCGAAACGCTGGTCACCGCGGCGATGATCGCCGGCCAGGAAGTAAGAATCTCGTTTTTCGGCAACATCAAGTTCGGCCGCGTGGGTGTGCCGGATTCGATCGCCGGCAAGGTGCCCATCGCATCGCCGCTCGATCTTTTGGCGACCAAGCTCAAGACCATTCTCCAACGTGTCGAGGCGAAAGACTATCTCGATATCGAGGTGCTGCTGCGCAGCGGCTTGGCGCTCAATCGCGGCATTTCCGCCGCGCTGGCGCTCTACCCCCATCAACTGAATCCGCTCGACATCGCCAAGGCGGTTGGCTGGTTCAAGGACGGGGACCTCGAGAGCCTGCTTCCGCGCGCGACGAAGGACTATCTCGCGGAGGCTTCCGCCTCTTTTGACGCCGCCGTGCGTCCGATGGCGCTGGCCGCGACAACATTGTCCTGAAGCCGAAGAAATGTCGCAATTCGGAGCGTGACGAGCACGGCGCCGCCGGCAATTCTTATGGCCGGCGCGGGGCGCTTCCCATATCTTTCCAGCTCACGGTGGTCTCGCCCGCCCGCCCGTTGGCGGCCGGCGCCGTGCGGCGATTGACGGCGGGATCGAGCGGATGCGGAAATTGGGACGAGGGCTTCGGCGCTGGCTCATTCGCTTGGCGCTCATCGTCGGCCCGCCCCTCGTCGTCGTCCTCGCGGCCCTCTGGTACTGGTGCTCGACCTCATTGCCGCAAACCTCGGGCACGATCGCGCTCGATGGGCTCAAGGCGCCGGTCGAGATCATGCGCGACAAATACGGCATCCCCCATATTTTCGCCCAGACCGATCCGGACGCGCTTTTCGCGCTCGGCTACGTCCATGCGCAGGACCGTCTCTGGCAGATGGAGCAGACGCGCCGCGCCGGCACCGGGCGCCTCTCCGAGATTTTCGGCCCCGCCACGCTGACCTTCGATCGCATCTCGCGCACGCTCGGCCTCGGGCGCGCCGCCGAGGCCGCGGTCGAGACGCTCGATCCGCAAGGCCGCGCGCTGCTCGACGCCTATTGCGCCGGCGTCAACGCCTATATCCGCGACCATCGCGGCGCCTGGCCGCCCGAGTTCCTCCTGCTCGGCACCGCGCCCGGGCCCTGGCGGCCGGCGGATTCGCTGGTCTGGGGCGAGCTCATGGCGGTGCAGCTGAGCGGCCATTGGCGCCAGGCGTTGTTGCGCGCGCGGCTCTTGAAGAAGCTGTCGCCCGAGCAGGTCGAGCAGCTTTGGCCGCCTTACCCCGACGAGGCGCCCGTCACGCTCGCGGGCGATGCCGGCCTCTTTCGCGGCCTGCCGCTCGCCGCCTTGGATGCGGCGGCTGAGCTCCTGGACGGCCGCGGTGCCTCCAATGCCTGGGTCGTCGACGGCGCCCATAGCGAGACGGGCAAGCCCATCCTGGCCAACGATCCCCATCTCGGCTTCAGCCTCCCCATCCTCTGGTACCTCGCCACCATCGAGACGCCCGATCTTCACCTCGCCGGCGTGACCGCGCCCGGCGTGCCGGTCGTCGTGCTGGGCCATAACGACCGCATCGCCTGGGGCATGACCACCACCACCGGCAGCGTCGAGGATCTCTTCATCGAGCGCCTCGATCCGCAGGACGCCGGCCGCTACCAGACGCCGGAGGGCCCGCTCCCCTTCCGGACGCGCGCCGAGACCATCGTCGTGCGCGGCGCGCCGGACGACAAGCTCACGGTGCGCGAGACCCGGCATGGGCCGGTGCTGTCCGATCTCTTCGAGGATTTGGGTGCCGTCGCCGAGCGCGGCACCGTGATCGCGCTCTCCGCCACCTGGCTGCAGCCCGAGAACAAGACGGCCGCGGCGCTGCTGCAGCTCGATCGGGCGCGCGACTGGAGCGGCTTCACGGCGGCGCTCAAGGATTTCGGCGCGCCGGAGCAGAACCTCACTTACGCCGACGTCGACGGCAATATCGGCTTCTATACCGCGGGCCTGGTGCCGATCCGCAAGGCGGGCGACGGCCGCCTGCCGGTGCCGGGCTGGAGCGGCGATTATGACTGGACCGGCTTCATCCCCTTCGAGGAGCTGCCGCACGGCTTCAACCCGGCCTCGGGCCGCTTCCTCAACGCCAACAACCGCGTGACGCCGCCCGGCTATCCCTATCTCATCACGCGCGACGGCTGGGACCAGCCTTATCGCGCCGAGCGCATCGCGGCACTCCTCGACGCGACGCCCAAAGCGAGCCTCGAGCGCTTCGCCGCCATGCAGGCGGACAGCGTCTCGCTCGCCGCGCGCGACCTCTTGCCTTTCCTCGCCTCCGCGACGCCGGCCGAGCCGGCGGGGCAAAAGATGCTCGAGCGGCTCAAGAGCTGGGACGGCGTGATGGACCGCCAAAAGCCCGAGCCGCTGGTCTTCTCGGCTTGGCTGCGCGAGCTCAATCGCGGGCTTTTCGCCGAGCGGATGGGCGAGGCTTTCGGCGCCTTCTGGGGGCCGCGCGCGGGCCTCGTCAAAGCGGTCTTCACCGGCCATCCGGAATGGTGCGCCAAGCCCGGCGCGGCCAAGCCCGCGCCCGAGGACTGCCGCGCCCGGAGCACGGAGGCGCTCGACCGCGCCATGGCCTGGCTCGCCGAACGCTATGGCCGCGACCCCTCGCTCTGGCGCTGGGGCGACGCGCATCGCGCCGAGTTCCGCTCGCGCGTGCTCGACCATCTGCCCATGGGCGGCCGCTTCATCGATATCCGCTTCCCGGCGGACGGCGGCGACTACACGCTCAACCGCGGCGCCTACAACATGACCGACGCGGCCGAGCCGTTCGACGACATCTATGGCGCCGGCTATCGCGCCATCTACGATCTCGCCGATCTCGGCCGCTCGCAATTCATCATCGCGACCGGCGAATTGGGCAACCCGCTGTCGCGGCATTTCGGCGATCTCGCCGGGCTATGGCGCAGCTTCGACTATCTGCGGCTCGACCAGAGCCACGATGCGCTCGCGCATGACGGCGAAGGCGTGCTGACCTTGCGTCCGCGTTGACATCGCTCGCGGCTTCGTGAGCGGAATTGATGCCGGCCCGCGCCGCCGACCGCGTAGAACATCCCGCCATGCCAACGAATCCCCGACGCCCGCGCTATCCCTGGCTCGAACGCAACGGCCAACTCTCCTGGCTGAAGCTCGTCGTCTTCGGCGCGCTTTTCCTGCCGGGACTGTGGAACGGGATCGCCTTCGCAACGGGCGCGCTCGGGGCGCGGCCGCTGCACGAGCTCATTCATGCGCTCGGCCTCTGGGCGATCCGCCTCCTCTTCATCTCGCTTGCCGTCACGCCGCTCCGCCGCATCCTCGAATGGCCGCAGCTCGTCAAGCTGCGCCGCATGATCGGCGTCGCCGCCTTCGCCTATGCGCTCGCCCATCTCACCGCTTACGCGGCCGACGAGGCCTTCGACCTCGGCAAGGTCGCCGCCGAGATCCTTCTGCGCTTCTATCTCACCATCGGCTTCGCCGCCTTGCTCGGCCTCTCGGCGCTCGCCGCGACTTCGACCGACAGGATGATGCGCCGCCTGGGCGGCCCGCGTTGGCAGCGCCTCCACCGCCTCGTCTACGCGATCGCCCTGCTCGGCAATATCCATTATTTCCTCCAGGCGAAGCTCGAGGTGAGCGAGCCGCTCGTCATGGCCGGCCTGTTGTTCTGGCTCCTCGCCTATCGCGTCCTCGTCGCGCGGACGGCCCAAGGCCGCCTGCCGCTCGCCGGCATCGCGGGCCTTGGCGTTGTCGCGGCGCTCGTCACCGCCGCGGCCGAGGCAAGCTATTTCGCGCTCAAGTTCCATGTCGATCCGCTGCGCATCCTGGCCGCCGATCTGATGTTCTCGGCGGGAACGCGGCCCGCCTGGTTCGTGCTTCTCGCCGGCGGCGCCGTCGCCTTGGCGGCTGCCCTGCGCGGCTTGCGCCGCGCGCCCCGCCCGCGTCTCGAGCCCGCCTGAGCCCTGCTCGGGAGGCGACCGGCGGCGCGCGGTCATGCTACTCTCCGCCATGACCGTGACGATCGAGGATATCCGGAAGGCGGCCGCCGCGATCGCGGGCGCCGTGGTGCGCACGCCGACCCTGCCCGCCCGGCGGCTCGACGAGGTGACGCGATGCGCGGTCACGCTCAAGCTGGAGAACCGGCAATATACCGGCTCCTTCAAGGACCGCGGCGCGCTCAACAAGCTGCTCGGGCTCTCGGCCTCCGAGCGCGCGGCCGGGGTGGTCGCGGCGTCGGCCGGCAATCACGCGCAGGGCGTCGCCTACCATGCGCGGCGCCTCGGCATTCCGGCGACCATCGTCATGCCCAAGGGGACGCCCTTCACCAAGGTCGAGCAGACCAGCCGGCTCGGCGCGCGCGTCCTGCTGCATGGCGACGATCTGAGCCAAGCGGCGGACCAGGCGGCGATGCTGGTTGAAAAGGAGGGGCTCGTCTTCGTCCATCCCTACGACGATGCCGCCATCATCGCGGGTCAGGGCACGGTCGCGCTCGAAATGCTCGCCGACGCACGGCACCTCGATTGCCTCGTCGTGCCGATCGGCGGCGGCGGGCTCATCGCCGGCATGGCCATCGCGGCGAAGGCGCTCGATCCGCGGATCGAGATCTACGGCGTGGAGGCGGCACTCTACCCCTCGATGCGGCAGGCGATCGAGGGGGTCGCGCCGAGCTCGGGCGGCAGCAGCATCGCCGAGGGCATCGCCGTGAAGCGCCCCGGCGCGCTCACGCGGCCGATCATCGAGAGGCTGGTCAAGGAGATCCTGCTCGTCGAGGAGGCGACGCTCGAGGAGGCCGTGCTGCTGATGGCGGAGAGCGAGAAAATCTGCGCCGAGGGCGCGGGCGCGGCGGGCCTCGCGGCACTCCTCGCCTTCTCCGACCGCTTCATCGGCCGCAAGGTCGGGCTCGTCGTCACCGGGGGCAACATCGATTCGCGCGTGCTCGCCTCGATCCTGATGCGCGGCCTGGCGCGCGACGGACGCCTCGCGCGCATCCGCATCGAGATCAGCGACGCGCCCGGCGTGCTGGCGCGCGTCGCCGGCATCATCGGCTCGACGGGCGCCAACATCATCGAGGTGTTCCACCACCGGCTTTATTACGACGTGCCGGTCACCATGGCCGATCTCGACGTGGTGGTCGAGACGCGCAACCGCCTCCATGTGCAGGAGATTCTCGTGGCATTGGCGGCGGTCGGCTTTCCCGCGAGGCTGCTCTCCGGAACCGCGCTCGGCCAGGAGGCCAGCGGCGAGATTTCAAGCTGACCGGCGCCGGCGCCGCAGGCGAGATCAGGCGGCGTTCTCCAATCCCATCGCCATCGGCAGCCGCACGGTGACGATCGTGCCCTTGCCGGGCTCGCTCTCGATCTCGAGGCTGCCGCCGTTGAGGCGCGCGAGCGCGGCCGCGATGGGAAGCCCGAGGCCCGTGCCCTCGTAGGATTTCGACGTCCTGTTGTCGGCCTGCATGAAGGGCTTGAACACCTCCGGAATATCGGCTTCGGCGATCCCGATGCCCGTGTCGGCGACGGTGATCACGGCAACGCCCCCGCCCTCGGCGACGGCGCCGACCGCCACGCGGCCCCCGCGCGGGGTGAACTTGATCGCGTTGGAGAGGAGGTTGATGAGGATCTGCTGCAATGCGCGGCTGTCGGCCTGGACGACCGGCGCGTCCTCGCTCGAGTCGATGCGCAGCTCGACCCCCGCATCGACCGCGCGATGCCTGACAAGGCGGGCCGCCGTCTCGATCACCGGGCCGAGATGAAGCGGGGCGAGGCTGATCTCCATCTTGCCGGCCTCGATCTTGGCCATGTCGAGCAGGTCGTTGACGATGCTGAGCAGATGCCGGCCGCTCAGGGTGATGTCGTTCAGATATTCCTTGTATCGGTCGTTGCCGAGCGGGCCATGCAGCTCGCCGTTCATCACCTCGGAGAGGCCGATGATGGCGCTGAGCGGGGTGCGCAGCTCGTGGCTCATATTGGCGAGGAAGACCGACTTCGCGCGATTGGCCTCCTCCGCCTTGACCTTGGAGACGACCAGCTCCTTGTTCTGCTCCTGCGTCACGCCGGCGAGCCGCCGCGTCTCCCGGAGCGAGCCCTCGAGCCGGCGGAAGAGGACGGTGACGAGGAGGGCGGCGAGCCCCGCCAGCACGACCAGCGAGAACGAGGATTCGAGGAGATATTCGAAGAAGATGTCCGAGGTGTCCGGCACCGCGAGGGTCACCGCCTGCACGCCGCGCGCATCGCCCACCTTCCAGTCGTGCTTGGGTGAATCGGGATGGGCGTTGTGGCAATTCACGCAAGCCTCGCCCATCGTCACGGCGGTCGCATAGCGGATATAGTCCCTTCCCCCGATCGTCTCGAAGCGGATGAAGGGCGCCTTCGGATCGGCCTGGAGAGCGCTGAGCGCCGCCTGCTCGAAGGGATCGAGCACCCGGCCGCGCCGCCAGGGAAAGGGACTGTCGCTGTAGAGACGGAAGCCGTGGTCGGAATTCTGCGCGCTCAAGCGTTCGCCGAGCTCGATGGTCAAAGTCGCAGGCAGCGGGATCGCGTCGTCCCTGGCATGATAGTCATGCGTCACCAGCACGCCGGCACGCTCCGCCCGCGGCACGACCTCGGTGGTGTAGAAATCGCGGAATGTCGTGATCGCGTAGGAATAAGAGGCCGCAGCCTCCGTGATCGCCGCCAACTTGACCTTGTTCACATAGAACGAGGTCTGGATGAGAATGAGGCCGATGCCGACGGCGAGATAGCCGGTGAGCAGGATGATCGGTCGCTGCAAAATGACTTTCGACATGTCTCGGCCGTTTCGATCGCCCGCCCGCCCGGCCCGCCGCCTCTTCGCCGCCCGCGCCGTGCCACGAGCTGGGGCGCGACGGAAACGGCGGACATGGCCTTGGCTGCGACTATGGATTGCATTCGTTAACAATCATTTGAGCCATCCGGGCCCGGCTGGGACAAGGCGGCCTGGACCTGCCGGGTTGCGGGCGACAGCGGGGCCATGGCCCACGCGGGGGCGGCCCCTCGCTTGGTGACAAAGCTGTGGTGGCGCGGCCTTCCCCGGTCGTGCCGGCGCGGCGGGCGCCCTAGGCCCTGGGAAACGAACCCGCTATGCTCGCGGCCTCGAGGCAAAAGAGCCCCCTGATGACAATCCCGCCCCCGGCCGTGCGGAGCGTGCTCGATCTCATCGGCAATACGCCCATGGTCGAGCTCACCCGCTTCGATTGCGGGCCCTGCCGGCTTTTCGTCAAGCTCGAGAGCCAGAATCCCGGGGGCTCGATCAAGGATCGCGTGGGCCGCGCCATGATCGAGGCGGCCGAGCGCGACGGCCGTCTCAAGCCCGGCGGCACGCTCGTCGAGGCGACGGCGGGCAATACGGGGCTCGGCCTGGCGCTGGTCGCGGCGCTCAAGGGCTACCGGCTCGTCCTCGTCATCCCCGACAAGATGAGCCAGGAGAAGATCTTCCATCTCCGCGCCCTCGGCGCCGAGGTGATCGTCACGCGCTCCGACGTCGGCAAGGGCCATCCGGACTATTTCCAGGACATGGCGGAGCGCGTCGCGCGCGAGAGGGCCGGGGCGATCTACATCAACCAGTTCGCCAATCCGGCCAATCCGGCGGCCCATGAGGAGACGACGGGGCCCGAGATCCTGGCGCAGATGGAGGGGCGGCTCGACGCCATGGTCTGCGGCGTGGGCTCGGGCGGGACGATCGCCGGGCTCGGGCGCTTCTTCGCCCGCGCGGCACCCGAGGTCGAGATGGTGCTGGCCGATCCCCAGGGCTCGGTGATCGCGGGCTATGTCGCGACGGGCCGCGTTTCCAAGGAGGTCGGCAGCTGGCTCGTCGAGGGCATCGGCGAGGATTTCATCCCGCCGGTCGCCGATCTGAGCAGCGTGCGCAAGAGCTATGTCATTCCCGACCGCGAGGCCTTCATGACCTGCCGCGATCTCCTGCGGCGCGAGGGCATCTTGGCCGGCACCTCCTCGGGCACGCTCGTGGCCGCGGCCTTGCGCTATTGCCGCGAGCAGACGGCGCCCAAGCGCGTGGCGACGCTCATCTGCGACAGCGGCAACAAATATCTCTCCAAGGTCTTCAACGATTATTGGATGCTCGATCAGGGCTTCATCACCCAGGAGCGCCGCGGCGACCTGACCGATCTCATCGCCCGCCAGCACGGCAAGCAGGCCACCATCACCGTGAAGCCGGACGACACCCTCCTCACCGCCTATGGCCGCATGAAGGCGCATGACGTGTCGCAGCTTCCCGTCGTCGAGGGCGAGCGCATCGTCGGCATCATCGACGAGGAGGACATCCTCATCCGCGTGTTCGATCGCGAGGAGCGCTTCCGCGACATGGTGGCGAGCGCCATGACGCGCAAGATCGAGCTCATCGCGCCCGGCGAGCCGCTCTCGGCGCTGCTCGAGATCTTCAAGCGCGGCCATGTCGCCATCGTCGCCGAGGGCGAGCGGCTGCTCGGCCTCATCACCCGCATCGATTTGCTCAACTATCTGCGCCGGCGTATGAAATAGCCGGCGCTCTCGGGGAGTTGCCATGGCCAGGAAGCCGAACCGCCCCGGATTCGCCACCCGCGCCATCCATGCGGGCCAGAGTCCGGATCCCACGACGGGCGCAATCATGATGCCCATCTACGCCACCTCGACCTTCGTCCAGGAGAGCCCTGGCGTGCATAAGGGCTATGAATATGCGCGCACGAAGAACCCCACCCGCATGGCCTATGAGCGCTGCATCGCCGATCTCGAGAGCGGGCGCGCGGGCTTCGCCTTCGCCTCGGGGATGGCGGCCGCCGCGACGGTGCTCGACCTGCTCGACGCCGGCAGCCATGTCGTCGCCATGGACGATCTCTATGGCGGCACCTACCGCCTCTTCGAGCGGGTGCGCAAGCGCTCGGCGGGGCTCGAAGTGAGCTTCGCCGATCTGGCCGACCCGGCGGCGCTGGCGCGCGCGCTCACGCCCGCTACGCGCCTGGTCTGGGTCGAATCGCCGACCAATCCGCTGCTCAAGCTGGTCGATCTCGCAGCCGTCGCGCGCCAGGCGCGCAAGCATGGCGCCATCACCGTCTGCGACAACACCTTCGCCTCGCCCTGGGGCCAGCGGCCCATCGAGCTCGGCTTCGATCTGGTGATGCATTCGGCGACGAAATATCTCAACGGCCATTCCGACATGGTGGGCGGCGTGGTGGTGGCGGGCGAAGATGCGGGTCTCGCCGAGCGGCTCGCCTTCCTGCAGAACTCGGTCGGCGCCATCCAGGGGCCGTTCGACAGCTTCCTCGCGCTGCGGGGCCTCAAGACCCTCGCCTTGCGCATGGAGCGCCATTGCGCCAACGCCGCCGCGATCGCGGCCTGGCTCGCGCGCCATCCCAAGATCGAGCGCGTGATCTATCCCGGCCTCGCGAGCCATCCCCAGCATGAGCTGGCCAAGCGCCAGATGCCGGGCTTCGGGGGCATGGTGACGGCCGATCATCAAGGGCGGGCTCGACGCCTCGCGCCGCTTCCTCGAGCGCTGCGAGATCTTCGCCCTTGCCGAGAGCCTGGGCGGCGTGGAGAGCCTGATCGAGCATCCCGCCATCATGACCCATGCCTCGATCCCGCCCGAGAAGCGCGCGGCGCTCGGCATCGCCGACGGGATGGTGCGGCTCTCGGTCGGCGTCGAGGATCTCGACGATCTCATCGCCGACCTCGCCCAGGCGCTGGAGGCTGTGTGAGCGGGGTGATCCTTTGCTGGCGTGCTTTTGATCGGTATCGTAGGGAGCGGGGATCAGGTCTCCCGGAGCCGGTTAGCCTTCATAGCGCATGCTTCGCAACGCGGGTTGGGAGCTGGAATTACATCTCTACGACGCCATTAAGACCCGATCGTCAGTTCCGGAGTCAGCCGGCAAGCGGAGCCGGCACGTAGGCCGCAATTCTTCGCATAATGACCGGGTGCGGTCATCCCTGACGGGTTCGAGGATCGTCCGCTATGGGGCCGGGAGCAGAATGTCCGCTTAGAGCGTGCCAATGAGACAAAGCCGCCACATTTTCTTAAGAGCAAGGCCGTCACCCTTCGCCCCAGGTCACCCCTTTGAAATACCCGAGGTCTTCCTGCATTTTCAGGGTGATCGCCCGCTGCTCGTCGGTAAACTCTGGATAGTCGAGATAGACGATGTCCGAGGAATAGCCGATCGCCGAGGAGCCCGGTCGGTCGGTGCCGATGCCGACGACCTTGGTAACGCCTGGACAGCGCGCCCTGACGATCTGACATCGCAACGCCAACTCCTTAACTTTGAAGTCCCTATCGCCGCTGCTGCGGGCCATGAAAACAAAAGCTGTTCCTCCGTACCCGACCCCAACTCTGGCGGCAGATTTGGAATTGGAAAGATAGTCGAGAAGCGCCTTGGCGAGCTGCGCGCGATTGTGCCGCGGCTGTTTCGCCATCTCGATCAGCGCGAGCTGATCCTGGGTGACCTCCTTGGCTTGAAAGTCGAACATGCCATCGGTCAATAGGTCATCCGTATAGTGCTCGATCAGGCGATCCCAGGCATAGGAAACCTCCCGATCCTTCTGCCTTTGCTTGAAATCCTCGGACGAGGACAGGCCGGTCCACAAATCGTTTTCCAAGAGCATCAGATCAGGCAACGCGCCATCCGTACTGCCAGGGAGGCTGTACTTCTCCCCCCACCCCAGGTATAGCGCGAGTAGATCTTCGATTCCGCCGCCGGAAAAAATGATCCGGGTGCCGCCGGCGAACAAAGCCTCGGTGTCAGAAGGGAACTTGCCGAAGTCAGTGATCGTATCGAGGGAAGCGAAGATGGCCTCCAGGCTGCGCTCGTCGCACAAATGGATGAACCCCTTGCCCTTGTCGCCCCATTCGACCGGGACTTCGCCATTTGCGCCGAGGGCTACCGCAATGCGGTGGTATTGCCGCACATCATGAGGCGGAAGCTGCACAATCCTTCCGTCGGCGCGTTCGACATGATCGATGGTCGCCAGCCACCTCTCCGCACCGGCAATTTGGGACATGGATTCCTCGATCGCCTTCTTTTTCCATCGCTGCCAACCAGTGGTGTCGCCAGTGTTGCGATAAGCACAGTCCTTCACAGAGATAATGACGACGTCCCGATCACAGACGATGAGGCAGTCACACAACTCCTTTCCCTTCTTCCCCTTCGGATTGCGGTGGGTCCAGAGACGCAGAAAGGACCGATGGCAAAGGCCAGCCACCAATCGCTCAGACGGGGTAAGTGCGCTTTCCTGCGAGGTCACCGGGGCGAGCCTCCTCTCCGGCAGTTCAGCATATCATGGCGCAGTCTTGATAGGACGCCTGTAAGGATTGGGAAAATTGATCAGCCTGATCCACCAGGGCGGCAAGGCGTTTCGCGACGACGGAAGCGGCTCCCATTTCCGCTTCCGGCCACTTCGATCACGGTCCTAAATGACCGCCATGGGCGCAAAGTGGCACCTCCGCGACATACCACGATAGGCAAAAGACGGCGGCTTTCGAGCCCGAAGCGGTGGTTCGCGGGTGAGGATCGGCCCGGCGTCGCGCGCGGAATATTTATGCTCGCGCGCCCGCCGGATTTTCGATGAGCAGTGCTATGCCCTGCCCGCCGCCGATGCAGGCGGACGCGATGCCGTAGCGGGCGCCCGCGCGCTTGAGCTCGCGCGCCACCGTGATCGAGAGGCGCAGGCCCGTCGCCGCGCCGATGGATGGCGGCCGCTACGCGCGCGCGGCGATATGCTCCGCCAGATGCGCCGCGTCGTGTTCGACACCAAAGATGAAGCTCGACGCCCTTCGAGACAGCCAGCTCAGCCCAAGGAAGTAAAGACCGGGCACATCTGTTACGCCGCGCCGATGCACCGGCGCACCGCGTTCGTCGAATGCGTCGACCTTCACCCAGCCGAAATCGAGCGCGTATCCCGTTGCCCAGACGATGGCGGCTATTCCGGCGTCATGGAGGTTTAGCTGCAGGATGGGGTGGGTGACGCATGTCGGCTCCGGTTCGACCGTTCGAGCCGCTGGCTCCTCGGGCAGGTCGAGACCTTCCCGAGCAACATATGCGTCGGCCGCGTCGAGCAAGGACAGGTAGGACGCATCGCCTTGCGCGAGATTGCTCGTCAGGTCGGGGGAGAAGCGCATCACGCCATCCCCGAAGGCCTCCGCCCTGCCCAACAACATCACGCCGCGCGACGCAAGGCGCCGAAAGTCGATGGTGTGGCCGCCATAGGCGCCGCTGACCGCGATCGTGACGTGCTTCTCCGACGGATGGCGGGCTGTGGCCTCCCACAGGCCCAGGACACCCAGCCACCAGCAGAAATCACGCCCGCGATATCGTCTGGGAGGCCGCTCATGCCGGCCGACGGACAGATAGACGCGCCGGCCCGCGCGCGAAAGCTCGTCGGCGATCTGGGCACCCGAAGAACCGGCCCCGACCACCAGCACCGCGCCCTCCGGCAACTGGCCGGGATTGCGGTATCCGTTGGAATGCATCTGCACGATCCCGGCATCCGGCGGCACGAGGACCGGGATGATCGGGCGCTGAAACGGTCCGGTGGCTGCGACCACGTTGGTGGCTTCGATCGCGCCGTCCGACGTTTCGGCGCGGAAGCCGGTCCCTCCGGCCTTCTTGTGCAGCGCCGTCACCGCGATGCCGCAGCGGACGGGTGCGGCGATCCGTTCGGCGTAGGAGACGAAATAGTCCACCATCTGGTCGCGCGTCGCGAAGCCGTCGGGATCGACGCCGGCGATAGGTAAGCCCGACAATCTGTCATGCCAAGCGGGACCGTTGGCGTGCAAACCGTCCCACCTTTCCGAGCGCCAGCGTTCGGCAATCCGATGCCGTTCCACGACGAGGTGGGACAGGCCGCGCTTGCCTGAGTTGCTCGCTCATCGCCAACCCGGCCTGACCGCCGCCGACGATCAGCGTCTCGACTTTCTCAACATCTTGAGCAAGCTGGGCTGCGTCGCGAGGTCGCTCATCCAAGCCGAATTCTCCAGGTGGCCGCTGGTCCAAGCCCAAGTTGCGACGTTTTGCGGTTCTTCGCAAGCCCGGATCGCCGCCGATACGGTTGCCGCTTGAGCCCGCGCCGACGAGGTGATCGAATGACGCAAGAGACAGGGGAGTCGTTTCACCCGATGGCAAAAATCGCTGCTCCCTTTCGTCGCGCAAGGCCCGCCGACGCCGCCGCCCTGGCGGAGTTGGTGGAGTTCGCCAGCGAAGGTCTGGCACTCTGCCTGTGGACGCAGTTGGCGGGTCCCGGCGGTGACCCGTGGGAGATCGGCCGCCAGCGCGTGAGCAGCGAAACGGGCGGCATTTCCTATCGCAATGCCCTGATCGCCGAGCTTGCGGGCAAGCCGGCTTGTGCCCTCATCGGCCATGCGCTTGGCGATAAACCGGAGCCCATTCCACACAGCCTGCCGGCGATCCTCGTGCCGCTGCACGAGCTGATGAACCTGGCGCCCGACACCTGGTACGTGCAAACGCTCGCCGCCTACCCGGAGCACCGCGGCCGCGGCCGGGGTACGGCGCTTCTCGCCGAGGCCGACAAGCTCGCCGCCTCTACCGGCAAGCCCGGCCTGAGCCTCATCGTCACCGACACGAATACGAGCGCACGCCGACTATACGAGCGCTGCGGCTACCGCGAGGCCGCGCAATGCAAGATCGTCAAGGAACAATGGCAGCATCCGGGCACCAACTGGGTGCTGCTGACGAAGCGCCTGTGACCAAGCTAGGCTAGCTTCGCCCGCGGATTGCTTATGCTCGCGCGCCCGCAGGATTCTCGATGAGCAGCGCGATGCCCTGGCCGAGCGCCTGCGTCAATCGAAGTCGAAGTCTCCTCGTGGGAACGACAAGAAAGCTGCCGTTGAATCTCGGCGATCTTTTTGCCGTGCGGGAGTCTCTTCCTGGCACTCATTCGACCATCAGTTGAGCCGGCGAATCTCGCCTTTGCAGGGCGAAGCTGACATAAAGCGAACGTTGCGTGTTGGCCGCCCATGATCCGACTCGGACATTGGCATGACGCGAAGTTCAATCTATGGCCAACCCTCACCACTAGCAGCCGAAAAATTAGTGCCAACGACCCCGCTCGCTGTCGGCCACGCTAATGATCGCGCCACGCTAGAAAATCGCCAAGAAACGAAGCAATGGTCGGTGAAATTCGGTGTCCACGTAGGTCTTCCCACTTTAGGCCGCGGTCATCTACCTCTTTGCGGCTAAGCTCGTATAAGCCGCCGACCTTCCGAACAAGCTTTTGTTCGAGGCAAAATTCCAGCACTTTGCGAGCTAGGCCACTTCCCGCGAATGCCGGATTTTCGATTAGATCAACGGAACGCGCCAAATCCCCGTAGCCTTTGGCTTGGAAGAGTATCAACAACCGTCGGAGCTTGAGGAAGGACTCCTTTATCTCTCCCGTAATGCGCGGGTCCCTGGATTCAGGTAGCGGAAAGCGGTTCCATGGATAGCGCAATGGCTGCCATCCGACGCGGAGGTTCAGCGTACCGTTGCCCCAACTTGAGAGCTGCGGCACTGCGTCGCCGAGGTACTCTTTCGCTAACAGCACCACGCCCTCTTCTTCACTTGGTGCTGTCACTCGTACAGTTGCCGCATCGCAGGCGAACGCGTCACACTCGAGGTCAACGTCCGGACCCAGCACGAAATCAGCCGCCGCGGTTCCGAACCTCACCGCGCCAGCGACTGCGATATCCGCAGCCAAGAGATTGCGCCAGAACCAGAGGCCGCTCCCCGTGTCCTGGAGATCGAGGCGAACCTTTCGTCCGCCCGTCTTCTCATCAGTTCCGATCGGGTCTGGAAACCGAATCTCGCCAACGAAGCGCCTACCAGGAGGCTGCGACGACAGCGTAAGCTTTGGATAATTCGCTTTCGAGAGTTCGAAACCGGCCCGGCCTACAGACGCGGCATCGGCGAGCACCGACTCGTAGACAAACCCGAAGTCTGCCGCATCAATGGAAACTTGCTCTCTAGGACTCTCCTCAACGCCGGTGTGGCCGACAAACCACAAGAGGAGCGGCGTTGGCCGATATCTGGCTCGTTCGCTCTTGAGGTATTCGCGGACCGACTCGGCTAGGCCCCTTTCGACCGCGTTGCGTGAAAGCAGCCACGCATATACATAATCCTCGAACAACGGATGGTCTTTGAATGGATGATCGCCTATCCAACGCTCGACATTCTCCTCGTACTCCGACCGGAGGCGGTCAGGAAGGCCATTAGGCGGCCGCGCCTCAAGCTCGTAGCCCGCTTTCTTAGCCAGGAAGCGAATGCACTGCTCCTCGGGCGTCCAAACTTTGGCAATCCTGTACGCTTTCTTGAGCTCCTCATTAGGCATCTCGTCAACGACCTTCGTCATGTCCCGCTTCAGGAGTCCCAGTGCGATCTCGGCCAGTGGGGCCGCCGGCAGTTCGCGGTCCGCGTCACGTTCGAGTTGCTTGACTTGTGCGTAAGGGTTGCCAATGTCGAGGAGTTCGGCGGTGAACAGGAGCACCGGGGCGTAACCGGTGAGGCTTTTCGGGTTAACACCCTCCGGGAGGCCCCCCTCAAGCCAATCAAACAGCGTATCTCTGGCGCCCTCGAAATCAGCCCGGTGAAGCCGGTGCGGTTTGTAGCGGCCACGATCGAGGTAATTCTCGATGAAGCGCTCGGCCGAACTGCGGTCGAAGTAATCGATCTCGTACCACTCGAAACTTACGTTCGCGTCAAACAGCCGATCGGCCGTGTAACCGGCGGCGAGTGGGCGGCCGAGAACCAGAAGAGAGGGTCGCTCCCCTGCTTCAATGAAGCGCTTGAAGAGGCTGTCAAGAAATGCGTCAAAGTTTCGCTGGCCTGCATGAAGCCATGCCTCGTCAAGACCGTCGAGAACCACGAGACGCTTCCCCTCGCGCAACTCCCGCGCTACCTGCGAATATGATTTATCGCCGTAGGCCGCCGCTAGCGCTCCTTCCAGAAATTGGTGCCCAACCTGAAATTTTCCTAGGGGCCAGAGATCCGCACCTGCTTTTGATGCGAGCTCACCGGCAAACGTAGTCTTCCCAACCGCGCCACGAGCAGAAACGAGGACAACAGACGGCTTCGGCTCCGACTGCCAGACGTTCGTTAGCGTGGGCGCGACAAAGAAGGCCTTGTGCTCTGGCGCCTCCACGGCGGGCGACGCCGACGGCCCTAGCGGCAACCTCATCGCGGTTGGAAGGCGGTCGGTCAGCTCGTCAAACGTTATGCTCGCCATTGTTTAGAAACCTCCCGTTCGAGGCCGCAGGCGTTTCGAATTCAATTGGCAGTACTAACGCGAGATACTACACGGCTTTGCCACAAGAGTCTGCTATTGGCAGTCCGCTATTGGCACCTCCGCGACATGCCACGATAGGCAAAAGATGGCAGCTTTCGAGGCCAAAGCGGAAGTTCGCGGGTCAGAGTTCGGCTCGCGTCGCGCGCTCTACGCTTATGCCCTTGCCGCGCCCTTGCCGCCCTTCCCCGCCGGATTCTCGATCAGCAGTGCTATGCCCTGGCCGCCGCCGATGCAGGCCGACGCGATGCCGTAGCGGCGCCCCGCCCGCTCGAGCTCGCGCGCGAGGGTGATCGAGAGGCGCGGGCCGGTACGCGACGGTGCCGGCCCAGGGCCGAAAGCGGACATAGCGGCAAAGGGCAAGTAAAGCTGTCGTGGCTGACGAATCGATGGAGGAACCCTGAAATGACTCGCGATCAGACCGTTTCAATTAGACACATAAATCCCCCCGAACTTGGTGCTCCGCCTGGTTATTCGCAGGTTGTGGACGTCCGCGCCGGGCGCATCATCTTTATTGCAGGGCAAGCTGCGCTTGACGAGGACGGCAAGCTAGTCGGCAAGGATGATTTTGCCGCGCAGGTGGAGCAGGTATTCCGAAATCTAAACTTTGCCCTCCAAGCCGCCGACTGCAAAGCAAGCAACCTGGTCAAGCTGACGGTCTTCCTCCGGGATATGAATAATTTGCTGGCCTATCGAGAGGCGCGGAACCGCTTCTTCGCCACCGCCACTCCGCCGGCGGCTCCCGCGGTGACGTTGGTCGAAGTGTCGAGACTTTACGGTCCCGATTTCATGATTGAGATCGAAGCCATAGCGGCAGTCTGACGCGGGGAGGGAGCGTCACCGCTTGGCACCTCCACGACGTGCCACGATAGGCAAAAGATGGCGAGCCCGAAGCGGCAGTTCGCTGGTGAGGCGTCGGCCTAGCTTCGCGCGCGGAATATTTATGCTCGCGCGCCCGCCGGATTCTCGATGAGCAGCGCGATGCCCTGCCCGCCGCCGATGCAGGCCGACGCGATGCCGTAGCGGACGCCGGCGCGCCTGAGCTCGCGCGCCACCGTGACGGAGAGGCGCAGGCCCGTCGCCGCCAGCGGATGGCCGATGGCGATCGCGCCGCCGTTCACGTTGACCTTGGCGTGATCGAGGCCGAGCGCGCGCTCGACGGCGAGGCATTGCGCGCCGAACGCCTCGTTGATCTCGAAGCGGTCGATGTCGGCGAGCGGCGAGGCCGGCCAGCTCGAGCACGCGCGTGATCGCCGGCACCGGGCCGATGCCCATGATCTCGGGCGGCAGCCCACCGCCACGCCCGCGACGAGGCGCCCGAGCGGCGCGACGCCCGTGGCGCGCGCATAGTCGCCCGAGCCGACCAGCGCCGCCGCCGCGCCGTCGACGATGGCCGGAGCTGTTGCCCGCCGGTCTGCACGCCGCCGAAGGCGGGGCGGATCTCGGCCAGCGCCTCGACGGGCGAGGGCTTCACATGGTCGTCGCGCCGCGAATTCCTCGACCCGGCGCGGCAGCTTGATGCCGCGCGGCCGGTAGCCTCGCGAGATCGAAGCTCTCGCTGCGCAGGGCCACGATCTCGCCCGCGAGGAAGCCCGATTGCTGCGCGCGGAGCGCGCGCGCGAAGCTCTCGGAGGCGAAGCGGTCGACCTCCTCGCGCGTGATCTGATATTCGCGCGCGAGGTTCTCGGCCGTGTCGCCCATGGTCGCGTCGGGCGCCGGGATCGAGCAGCGCCTCCCAGAGGAAATCCTTGAACTCGACCTTGCCGAGCGGGAAGCCGCCGCGATGGGTATAGGCGGCGATGGGGTTGCGCGTCATGGATTCGGCGCCGACGCAGAGCCCGAGCTCGATCTTGCCGAGCTTCACCGCGTCGGCCACCTGCATGATGGCCTCGATGCCGGTGCCGCAGACGCGCTGCACGAGCGTCGCCGGCACCTCGATCGGCACGCCGGAATAGAGCCCGACATGGCGCGGCAGCATATAGGCGTCGAAGCTCGCCTGCGCGACGGAGCCCGCGACGACGCTGCCCACGTCCTCGGGCGGCAGGCCGCTCTTGGCGAAGGCCTCGCGCGCTGCCTTGATGCCGAGATCGATGGGCGAGACCTGGGCCAGCACGCCGTTGTAGTCGGCGAAGGGCGTGCGCACGCCCTCGATCAGCCAGATATCGTCGTAGCGCGAGCCCAGGCCGTTCTGCTTAGGCGACATGCGCGCGTCTCCCGAGATTGACCGCGATCACGCGCGGCGATGGCTCCGCCGCGTAAAGCTCCTCCACCAGCGCCGCGCGATGGGCGAGCATGGCGCGCGCGTTGATCGAGCCCTTGTCGGTGAGCTCGCTCGTCTCCATCGAGGGCGGCTCCTCGAGGAGGATGGCGCGCAGGACGCGGCTCGAGGTGCCGGTGCTTTCGGCCGCGAGGCTATCGAGCATGGCCTGGAACCGCGCGCGCAAGGCCGGGCTGCGCAGGACCTCGACGTCGCTCGCCTCGGGCGCGGCGCCGCAAGCCGCGCGGCAGGCCGGAAGATCGCACAGGATGAGGGCCGTCACATCGTCGCGGTCGGGTGCGGCCAGCACGAGATCGAGGACGAGCGGCGCGCAATGGCGGATGAGCTTGGCCTTGAGCGGCCCGACGCTGACCCAGGTGCCGGTCGAGAGCTTGAAATCCTCGGCGAGCCGGCCGTCGAACATCAGGCCCTTCTGCGGATCCTCGGGATCGACGAAGCGCACCGCGTCGCCCATGCAATAATAGCCCTGCTCGTCGAAGACGGCGGCCGTGGCCTCGGGGTTGCGCCAGTAGCCCGGCGTCACGTTGGGGCCGCGCACGCGCGCCTCGAGCTTCTCGCCCACGGGCGCGAGCTTGAGCTCCATCCCCGGCGCGGGCAGGCCGATCATGCCGGAGCGCGCGCCCTCCCAATTGGCGGCGATGGCGAAGGGCGCCGTCTCGGTCGCGCCCAGGCCGGTGATCATCAGGATGCGCTCGCCGCAGGCCTCGACGGCGAGCTCGTCGAGCGCGTCCCAGATATGCTGCGGCAGGCCGGCGGCGGCGTAGAACAGCATCTTGAGGCGGCTGAAGAATTTCTCGCGCAGCGCGGGCTCGCGCCGCAGATAGGGGATCAGCGCCTCGAAGCCCTTGGGCACGTTGAAACAGAGCGTGGGCGCGATCTCGCGCAAGGCGCGCACGGTGGGCTCGATCAGGCTCGGCATGGGCTTGCCGTCGTCGATATAGAGCGAGCCGCCGTTGTAGAGCACCAGGCCGAAATTATGGTTGCCGCCGAAGGTGTGATGCCAGGGCAGCCAATCGACGATGACGGGCGGCGGCTCGGCGAGCACCGGCATCGTTTCGAGCATCATCTGCTGATTGCTCGTCAGCATGCGCTGCGTGTTGATCACGCCCTTGGGTGCGCCGGTCGAGCCCGAGGTGAAGAGGATCTTGGCGACGCTGTCGGGCGCGGTCTCGTCATGGGCGCGATCGACGGCGGCGGTGGGCTCGGTCGCGGCGAGATGGGCGAAGAGGCTCGCGCCGCGGCCGGGCGGCGGCGCCTCGGTCACCACGAGCTCCGCCGAATCGGGCACGGACGCCGCGATCGCCTTGGCGAAGGGCTCGCCGCGCGCGGCGAAGACGAGGCCCGGCGAGACCAGGCCCATGGCGTGGCGCAGCTTGGCGAAATCCTTGGTGATCAGCGAATAGGCCGGCGAGATCGGCGCATAGGGCACGCCGACATGGAGGGCGGCGAGCGCCAACAGCCCATGCTCGAGATCGTTGCCAGAGAGGATGACGAGCGGACGCTCGGCGGAGAGCCCGCGATCGAGCATGGCCTGGCCCAGGCGTCGCGCGAGATCGAAGGCCTCGGCGTAAGTGACCGTCCGCCAGGCGCCGGCCGGATCGCGCTTGGCGAGGAAGACCCGCTCGGGTGTCTCGCGCGCCCATCGCGCCAGGCGCTCGGTGATGCGCGCGGGATAGGGGCCGAGCGGCTGGGGCGAGCGCATGACGATCGCGCCGTCGGCGAGGCGGCTCACCAGCACGCTCCGCGGGCCCAGCTTGATCTTGCGAACCGGCCTCATCCTTCCTCCCACCCGAGCCCGGCGGCGTTGTTCGCCGAAGTGGCGCAGCTGGCGGGCGCCCGAAGACGAGCGCAGCATCGCCGGTACGACGGTCCGCGGGCGTTATTAGTTACAGTTTATAACTTTCGCCCGCGGGGCGGTCAATCGAGCGGGCGGGTCGACATTCGGCGGATAACCGTCGCGGACATGCGGAGATTAGAATTTGTATTCACCGCATAATGTGCGGAGAATATCCTTGCTCTCGCGGTGGATAGGCGCCATTATCTCCGCATAGAATGCGGAGAATGATCGGGTACATCCATCAGCTAAAGACCTGGCCCAAATTCAATTGGAACGAGAGGCGCGTCGCCGATCGACTTGCGCTCGTGCGCCACCGGCAGGGGCGCTTGATCGGGCGCATGGAGGCGCTTGGCTTCAAGCTCCGTACCGAAGCCACGCTTCAAACCCTGACGGAGGAGGTGCTCAAATCGAGCGAGATCGAAGGCGAAATTCTCGACCAGGAGCAAGTGCGCTCCTCGATCGCGCGCCGTCTCGGAATCGACATAGGCGCGCTTGCACCCGCCGATCGCAATGTCGAGGGCGTCGTCGAGATGACGTTGGACGCAACGCAAAAATATGACGAGCCGTTGACCGGCGAGCGTCTCCTTGGCTGGCATGCCGCGCTGTTTCCGACCGGACGCAGTGGAATGACCAAAATTACGGTCGGCGCATGGCGAAAGGAGCGCTCGGGGCCTATGCAAATCGTTTCGGGCGCGGCAGGTCACGAGAAAATCCATTTCGAAGCCCCGAGGGCGCGACGGCTCCCTCGAGAAATGCGTGCTTTTCTGGACTGGTTCGACGGCAAGGACAGCATGGATCTGGTCCTGAAGGCCGGCATCGCGCACTTCTGGTTTGTTACCATTCACCCGTTCGACGACGGGAATGGCCGCATTGCACGCGCGATTGCCGATCTGATGCTCGCGCGCTCGGAGGGCAGCGCGCAACGCTTCTACAGCATGGCAGCGCAAATCCGGAAGGAGCGGACCGCCTACTACGACATCCTCGAGGTGACGCAAAAAGGCGATCTCGACATCACGCCCTGGCTCGAATGGTTCCTCGACTGTCTCGATCGCGCTTTCAATGGCGCCGAGATCATATTGGCGCCCGTGCTCAAAAAGGCGCGCTTCTGGGAGGCGCATGCCGACACATCCTTCAATAAACGCCAGCGCGCCGTCATCAATCGATTGCTAAACGGGTTCGAAGGCAAACTCACTTCGTCCAAATGGGCGAAGCTCGCCAAATGCTCGCAGGACACTGCGCTGCGGGACATCGACGATCTCGTCAAGCGCGGCGTGCTGACCAAAGATACGGCCGGCGGCCGCAGCACGAGCTATTCGTTGGTGGCGGTCGCTTAGGGTCTCGCGCGGGCGCGCGGTGGAGCAAGAGTTCGCCGTACTTCCCGCTCAATGCGGCTCGGGGCCTTGCGTCACCTGCACGAGATCCTCGGGCCGGATATTCTGCACGAAGGCCTGCTGCACCGCCGCGGCGTCGAGCTCGAGGTAACGCTTCGCCGCGCGGAAGGGCTCGTCGAGCGGCAGCTCGCGCGCCACGCGATCGAGGAAGCCGCGCGCGATGCCGGTCACGTTCGCCTCCGCCAAGGTGATCTCGCGCATCATCTGCGCCTTGGCGGCGCGCAGCTCGTCGGCCGGCACCGGCCTCGCGCGCATGTCGCCGAGCTCGCGCGCGATGAGGTCGCGCGCCTTGAACACGTTGGGCGGGTCGCAGGCGTATTCGAGCAGGTAGATGCCGCGCGTCAGCCCGACGTCGAGATAGGAGCCGACGTAGTAGACGAGGCCGTTCTCCTTGCGCAGGTCGCGATAGAGCCGCGTCGAGTAGAAGGCCCCGCCCAGCACGTGGTTGCCGAGCTGGAGCGCGTAATAGGCGGGGTCCGAGCGCACGATCGGCAAGGTCTCGGCCAGGGTCACCTTGTCCTGCACGCGGCTGGCGTCGGGCACGACGGTCGATTCGGCATGGTTGGGCGGCACCTTGGGCAGCAAGGTCTCGGGCTTGGGGCCGGCCGCGCTCCAGGCGCCGAAATATTTCTCGATCGCCGCGCGCGCCGCTTCGGGCGTCACGTTGCCGATCACCACGATGGTCGTCAGGTCGGGCCGGAAGGCCGCCTGGTAATAGTCGCGCAGGTCGGCGAGCGAGACCGCCTCCACCGTCGCCGGCAAGGGCTCGCGCAAGGTGGGATCGCCCTTGGGGTAGAGCGCCTCGCGCAAGGCATGCTGCGAGAGATAGTCGGGGCTCTTGAGCTTGCCCGCCACGCGGTCCCTCACCTGCTTGCGCACGATGTCGAAGGCCTTCTGCGGCAGCGCCGGATGCAGCTCCTGATCGGCGAGCAGCTCGACCCCGCGATCGAACTTGTCGGCGAGCACCTGGAGCGAGAAATCGGCGCCCGCCTGGACGTCGGCGCCGATATCGTCGAGCGCCGTCTGGTAGGCCACGCGGTCGAGCGTCTCCGTGCCGTAGCCCAGCATCTGCTCGACCACCTGCGACAGGCCCTCCTTGCCCGCCGGCACCTGCAGCTCGGGCCGATTGCGCACGCGCCCGATCACGCTCACCGAATCGTTGATCGTCTCGGGCTGCACGATCAGATGCAGGCCGTTGGACAGCCAGCTCTCCACCGGATGGACCGTCGCCTCGGGTACCTCGATGCGATTGAGCCGGCTCTCCGCCCAATCGGGCAGCACGACCGATTTGGCTTCGCCGAGCGGAATCGATTCGCGGCCCCCGAAGCCCTTGGCGCTCGCCGGCTGCCCGGAATGGCGCGGCGTGAGCGTGGCGACCACGACGTGATCGAGATCGAGATATTTGCGCGCGACGCGGTCGACATCGGCGACGGTGACCTTCTCGAGCTCGGCGAGCTCCGCCTCGGGCGAGGGGCGGCCGTCGACCGCGATCGCCTCCGACCAGGTGAAGGCGAGCTCGGAGATCGAGTTCTTCTGGAACTCGGCGGCGCGGCGCTCCTGCCGCTTCGCCGCCTCGACGAGATCGGCGGACACGCCTCCCTTGACGACGCCGGCGAGGATGCGCTTCGCCTCGGCGAGGAGGGATGGCGAGTTCGCGTCCTCGGCATAAGCGAGGATGGCCTCGCCGGTCCCCGCCTTGGCCAGAGCGTCGTAGGAGAAGGCGGCATCGAGCACCTTGCCCTCCGGCACCAGCCCGTAAAGCTCGCCGCGCTGGTTCGACAGCACGTCGCTCAGGATCTCCGCCGCCGCCCAATCGGGGTCGTCCGAGCCCGGCATGCGGAAGGCGATTACCGCGAGGCCGTAGGGCAGGTCGGAATCGAGCACGATCTGCTGCGGCTTCATCGGGCCGAGCTGCCATTCCGGACGCGCGGGAAGCGTCTTGGCCGGGATCGCGCCGAACAGCTCCTTGATGCGCTCGAGCGTCTTGTCCGGGTCGACATCGCCCGCGATCACCAGCACGGCGTTGTTGGGGGCATACCATTTCTCGTGGAAATCCTGGAGCATCTCGGCGGTGGTGGCGTCGAAGGAGGGCCGCGTGCCGAGCGCGTCGTGATCGTAGGTGGTGCCCGCGAACAGCGCCTCGCGCAGCTTGGTCGAGAGCACATAGGTCGGACTGGAGAGGTCCTGCGCCACCTCCTGCTCGATCGCCTTGCGCTCCTTCGCCCAGGCGTCCGCCTCGTCGAGCACCGCCGCCATGCGGGCCGCCTCGATATGCAGCACCACCTCGAGGTCCTCGGCCGGCACCGTATATTCGTATTGCGTCACCGTCTGCCGCGTGTCGGCGTCGGAGTGGCCGCCCATGACGGCGGAGATCTCGGCGAGCTGCTCGAGCGTGAGTCCGGGGCTGCCGCGGAACATCATATGCTCTTGCGCATGAGCCATGCCGGGGAAGCCGGGCGGCGTCTCGTCGGCGCCGACGACGTAATTCATGAGGGTCGTGGCCACGGGCGCGAGCTTGTTCTGCACGATGACGACCCTGAGCCCGTTCGAGAGCGTCGCGCGCAGCACGCCTCCTTCGAGCCCTCCCGCACTCTCCTCCGCCGCCTGCGCCATCCCGGCGAGGCCGAGCAGCGCGACAGCGCCGAGCGCGAGAGCTAGGGCAAGGAAGGAAGCCCGCGTCCTCGGGCGCGCGGAAGCGTGCTTGTCGGTCGGTTGGGTCAAGGGATGAGCTCCGGAAGTTGCGGCCGCAGGGCAGCGACCCTAATGCTCAAATGGGGAGAAAGCTAGGCAGGCGTCGAACCGCGCCTGGCGGCCCTCACGGCTCCGCTTGCTGACCGGGAGCTTTCATCCTGCGTCGCGGCCCCGCTCCGGGCGCTCAGCCCTCGACCCGGCGCGCGGCCTCGTGCGTCTCCTCGTCCAAGACGGACGGTACCCGCGACGTCTCCAAAGAGCGACTTACGAATGCAGTGCGCCGCCTTCTCAACACGCCATCGCAGCATAAATCAGCGAAGAAAGTCCGGGAGAAAAAGGCTAGAAAAGCCGATTAGCCTACCGGCCTAATGTCAACTCCTGTCTGTAGACTCATTTTGTTCGCTAAATGCACCATCTCACACGATGCACCACGCGAAGGAATTTGGCGCGAACGTCCGCAAGCTCCGTCTAAAACGTAGCTGGTCGCAAGAACGTCTCGCCGAAATCGCCGGTCTTCATCGGACGTACATCAGCGGGATCGAGCGGGGCATTCGCAACCCGACGCTAACAATCATCGTTCAAATCGCGGACGCTCTGAACGTCCCTCCCGCTGCTTTACTGAGCGCGAGGGGCAGTGGCAACAAATAGAGACATCTTTTCGACCCCAAAAGAACTGAAGACGATCGCACGCATCTTGGAGAATTATTTGCGCCTCCCTTTCTCTGGGGTCAGCATACCGGGCGCGGTGATCGAAGGCGTCTTAGGACATGTCCGGGATGGCGATATATTGCGGACCTATGATTTCGTTGATGTGGTGAACCGCGGCGCCGCAGTAGGCTGGCAGGTGAAGTCAACGCTGGCCCAAACCCCGGTCACGTGGAAGCGCGCGAAAATCCCTGATAGGCCAGAACTGATAATCGCGTCCGAGAGGTCGAGCAGTGGGTTACAGGCTCTCGGTGATGCAATCATAAATTTCTGCAACGAGCACGCCGAAGAAAGCATTCGACGCTATAATTTGAGCAAGATCGGATATGCCAGGCTCCTAATTTGCGATGACGAGCAAGCGGTCTATTTTGAGCGGCTGCTATGCACGCGAGATGATCCTCGCGTATTCCGTCCAGAGGAATTTAGTTGGCGATGGTCGACGCCGAAGGAAACAAACAAAAAGGAACAGCTTTCGGCGCTCCACGGCACGCACAAGACCACGGGCAAAAAGTGGTTTGCCTGGCACGGAAGGGGTGAAAATCAACTGCATTTCAGTGGAGAAGGAAACTGGTGGCCAAAGCCCGGTGATCGTCACGCGATTGCCTTTCGGTTGCCATCGGGAGCCGGGCGGTTGTCTTTGGAGGCCTTCATCGATCTGCTCGCGGCTTCAGATAATCCGCTTCCGCCAACATAGCCAGCCTGTTGCATGATTGCGCCTGCGATCTTCCGGATAAGTAGCGGCGGGACTGCGTTCCCTACCTGGCCGGCTTGCTGCGTATAGGTGCCGAGAAATTCGAAATCATCGGCGAAGCCTTGAAGGCGCGCGGCCTCCCTGATCGTAATGACGCGGCAGTCCTCGGGATGGCCAAAGCGCCCGGAACCGGGATGGAATACCCATCGCGTTATGGTCGGGGCGATCATGTCTTTGGTCAGACGGCCGTATGCGCCGCTGTAGCCCGACTTCGGTCGCAGATGTCGCGGAAGCTCCTTGATTCCCTGGCCGGGCAAGAGGCTTGCCAGCCTTTCATATTGCGTTGGCGCGAGTTCGCGTGGCCTATGATTGGTGACAACCACTCGGTCCCGCCGCATGTCGCGCTGGTAATCGGCAAACGGCTGACAGCGATAGTGAAATGAATCCCGCCGCTCGTCGTGCCGAACGCGCGGAAGGTCACCAATCGCGTCCCACACAGTGACATGGCCAATTTCAAAGGACGGGAAACTCAACGAATCCTGGGCGTTGATGGGCTTGGCATGCGTTCGGCTTTGGAAACTCGAGCGTCGAGCGCCCTTTCCAAGCGATGAAGAAGGCGCGTCGCCTGCGTTGCGGAACGCCGTAATCCGCCGCGTTCAAAACTTGATGCGACACACGATAGCCAGCGCTTTCGAGCCGACCAACGATTTCCTCCGTGTATGATTGCTCGAAGCCGTTCTTCATCTCGGCCACGTTTTCCATTAGGACGAGCTTTGGCTCCAGGGCCTCGACGTACCTGATGAATGCAAGCACAAGAAGGTTATTGGGGTCGTCTAGGAAACGGTATTTTCGTGGGACATTTTTCGAGAAGCCTTGGCACGGCGGGCCGCCAGCAAGCAAATCTAGCTCCCCCCGTGCAAGCTGGAGTCGGTTCATGAAATCTCCGGGAGAGAGACGCCGCAAATCATCCGCCACCATCTGCGCGTCCCCGAAATTGTGCCGGAACGTACAAGCGTATTTCGGCTCCACGTCGGCGCCGGCCACGACGCGAAATCCCGCATCCCGCAAGCCCGCAGAAATGCCGCCACAGCCGCAGAATAGATCGATCGCAAGGGGGAGTTTCGCGCTGGTCACGAGACTCATTGTATGCAGAGCCCACATTGCGTCAAGCAGAATTATTCTCTAGCAAGAAAGCGGCGGAGTTTCGCGACAACGCGTTCAACGTGGCTGATTTCGCACTCCCAAATCACAAGGACGCGCCATCCTTCCGCGTGGAGCAGCCTTCTAACCTTCCGATCCCTGACGCGATTCGCCCGCAGTTTCGGCGCCCAATAGTCAGCCCTGCTCTTGGGCGCGCGATTGTGGCTACAACCCCTATGGCCGTGCCAAAAACACCCATGAATAAAAATTATCTTTCGGCGCCGCTGGAACACCATGTCGGGCGATCCAGACACTCGCCGGTCATGAAGCCGATACCGATACCCCATCCCATGTACGAGCCGGCGAACCGCCAACTCCGGCTTCGTATCTTTCGACCGGATACGCCGCATGCGCTCACTCCGATCGCTGGGCGTCAGCGTATCCATGGGCGCATGTCAGCACGCGACTCGATTTTGCGTCAATATCTCTAAAGTGCCCGTCCACAAAGCCGCGAGAAAGCTAGGCAGGTGTCGAACCGCGCCCGGCGGCCCACGCGGCTTCGCTTGCTGACCGGGAGCTTTCACCCCGCGCGCGGCCCCGCTCCGAGCGCTCAGCCCTCGACCCGGCGCGCGGCAGCTTGCGTCTCCTCGTCCGGCACGGCGAGCGGCTCGGTATCGTGGAAATGCTCCATGTCGATGACCTGCCGGCCTTGCTCGTCCTCGACGAGAATATCGACGAAGCGTTGGTCCCAGCGCAGCTCGGCGCATTCATAGCTGAAGCGCGCATGGATGGTCTGGTTGAGCGTCTCCTCGACGCCGGCGACGAGCACGACGATCTGGGCGCCGCTCTCGGCCCAGGATTGCGGCGTGCCGCCATGCAGCGGGCTGGTCGCGTCGATCACATGGGCGACCGTCCAGGTGAGGCCGAAGAAGGCGCTGTGGTCGCGCAACAGCCGCAGATCATGCATCCGCCTGAGCGGCACGCCCTCGCGGGTCGTCTCGTCGCGCAGCAGCGTCACCCTCACCTCGGCCTGGAGAATTTGGCTGGTGCGCTCGTTCGCCATGCGGAACATCAAGCTGCGCTTGCCCTCGAAGGGCGCCACGACGGCGTATTTGCTGAACAGAATGCGCGCGGTCGGGCGGGAGAAGCGGGTGAACCAGAGGCCCGTGATGAGCGCGAAGGACATCAGCCCGACGACGGTCTCGAACGAGACCACGACATTGGCGTAGAGCGACTTCGGATACATGGCGCCGTAGCCGATCGTCGCCATCGTCTGCACGCTGAAGAAATAGCAGTCGGCCAGGTTGCCGGGCCGCGCGTTGGCGATGCCGCCGGGGTCGGCGAGGTAGAGCACGGCGAAGATCAGGTTGATGCCGAGATAGGCACCGGCCGTGAGCGCGATCATTTCCGGCCAGGGTATCGTCAGAAGCGTATGGTAGATGTCGCGCGTCCGCCGCGACCGCACGCCGCGCCGGATGATGCGCGGCGGCCCGTCGCGCCGGCGCTCGGTCGCGCGGGCTTTGCGCGCGTGCTTCTCCTTCGACGGGTTCATCGCTTCTCCTCCGCGACCGCGCCGGCGAGACGCGAGCGGAACAGCCGGCGCACCACGACATAGAAGATCGGGGTGAAGATGAGGCCGAAGGCGGTCACCCCGATCATGCCGAAGAACACCGTCGTGCCCAGCGACTGCCGCATCTCGGCGCCGGCGCCGGTGGCGATCGCGAGCGGCAGCACGCCCAGGATGAAGGAGAAGGAGGTCATGAGGATGGGCCTGAGCCGCGTCTGCGCCGCCTGCGACGCCGCCTCGAAGCGGTCGGCGCCCGCGACCTCGCCCTGGCGCGCGAACTCGACGATGAGAATGGCGTTCTTGGCGGCGAGCCCGACCAGCACGATGAAGCCCACCTGGGCGAGGATGTTCACGTCCATGGAGCGGATCAGGAGCCCGCTGACCGCGGCGAGGAGGCACATCGGCACGATGAGGATGATCGAGAAGGGCAGCGCCCAGCTCTCATATTGCGCGGCCAGCACGAGGAAGACGAACACCACCGAGGCGGCGAAGACATAGATGCCGTTATGGCCGGCGAGCTTCTCCTGATAGGCGAGCTCGGTCCATTCATAGCCGAAGCCGGGCGGCAGACGCTCCGCCGCCAGCCTGTCCAAGGTGTCGAGCGTATAGCCCGTCGAGTAGCCCGGCAGGGTATTGCCCTGCAGCTCGGCCGCCGGATAGAGGTTGTAGCGCGGCACGCGATAGGGGCCGGTGATGTCGCGGAAGCTGGCGACCGAGCCGATCGGCACCATCTCGCCCTTGCCGTTGCGGGTTTTCAGATTGGCGATGTCGCGGATGTCCTGGCGGAAGGCGCCGTCGGCCTGGGCGAGCACCTCGTAGGTGCGGCCGAGATAGTTGAAATTGTTGACGAAGACCGAGCCGAGATAGACCTCGAGGGTCTGGAAGAGATTGTCGGCCGAGACGCCGAGCATCTCAGCCTTCACGCGGTCGATGTCGGCGAAGATCTTGGGCGTCGAGGTGTTGAAGAGCGAGAACACGCCGGTGAGGCCGGGCGCCTTGTTGGCCGCGGCCACGAGATCCTGCGTCGCCGCGTAGAGCGCGTCCGAGCCCCGCCCGCGCCTGTCCTGGATCATCATCTTGAAGCCGCCGGCCGTGCCCACCCCGCGCACCGGCGCCGGCGGAATGGCGATGATGAAGGCGCCCTCGATGGCGCCGAGGCGCGCCTGCATGTCGGCGCGGACATGGTCCGCGCTCAAGCCCTTCGCGGCGCGGTCCTCGAAAGGCTCCATCACCGCGAATATGGCGCCGGCGTTGGACGCGTTGGTGAAGGTGGCGGCATCGAGGCCGGCGAAGGGCACCGCATGGGCGATGCCGGGGGTGTCCAGAATGATCTGCGTGGCGCGCCGCACCACGGCGTCGGTGCGGCTGAGCGCGGAGCCGGGCGGAAGCTGGATCACGGTGATGAGATAGCCCTGGTCCTGCTGCGGAATGAAGCCGCTCGGCGCGCGGTAGAACTGCCAGCCGGCGAAGGTCACGAGGCCGGCATAGACCACGAGCATGAGGAGCGCCATGCGCACCAGGCGCCTGGTGAGGCCGCCATAGCCGCGCGACAGCCTGTCGAAGAGGAAATTGAAGCCGCGAAAGACGATATGCACGGGGCGGATGTAGAGCGGCGCCGGCCCCATCCGCTCCTCATGCGGCCTGAAGAGCAGCGCGCAGAGCGCCGGGCTCAGGCTGAGCGAGACGATGAGCGAAATCACCGTCGCGGTCGCGATCGTCACCGCGAACTGGCGGAAGAACTGCCCCGATATGCCGGGGATGAAGGCCGCCGGGATGAAGACCGAGGAGAGCACGAGCGCGATCGCGATGAGCGCGCCGCCCACCTCGTCCATGGTCTCGTGCGCCGCCTGGCGCGGGCTCATGCCGGCGCGGAGATTGCGCTCGACGTTCTCCACCACGACGATGGCGTCGTCCACGACGATGCCGATGGCGAGCACCAGGCCGAAGAGGGAGAGGTTGTTGAGCGAATAGCGCAAGGCCGCGAGTATCATGAAGGTGCCGATCAGCGACACCGGGATGGCGACGATGGGAATGATCGAGGCCCGCCAGGTCTGCAGGAACAGGATCACCACCACGACCACCAGAAGCACCGCGATGAAGATGGTCCTGATGACCTCGCGCACCGACTGGGCGATGAAGATGGTGGGGTTGTAGACGATGTCGTAGCGCAAGCCCGTGGGGAAGGACTTGGCGAGCTCCTGCACCTTGGCGATGATGCCGTCCGCGGTCGCGAGCGCGTTCGAGCCTGGGCGCTGGAATATGCCCATCGGCGCGGCCTGGCGCGTATCGAGATAGCCGTTGGTGTTGTAGTCCTGGGCGCCGAGCTCGACCCGCCCGATGTCGCGGACGCGCGTGACCTGGCCGTTGGCGCTGGTCTTGACGACGATGTCGGCGAACTGCGCGGGGTCCTTGAGCCGGCCCAGCGTCTCGACATTGAACTCGAAAGCGCGAAGCTGCGGCACCGGCGGCTCGTTGAGCAGGCCCGAGGCCACCTGCACGTTCTGCGCCTGCAGCGCCGCCACGATCTCGCCCGCCGTCAGGTTGCGCGCCGCCGCCTTGTCTGGGTCGATCCAGATGCGCATCGAATAGTCGCGCGCGCCGAAGACGCGCACGTCGCCCACACCGTCGAGCCGCGCCAGCGCGTCGCGCATCTGGAGCGTCGCGTAGTTCGAGATATAGAGCTGGTCGCGCGAGCCGTCGGGCGAGCTTAGATGGACGACCATCAACAGGTCGGGCGAGTTCTTCTTGACCGTGACGCCGAGCTGCTGCACCTCGGTCGGCAGCTGCGGCGTCGCGATGGCGACTCGGTTCTGCACCAGCACCTGCGCCGTGTCGAGATTGGTGCCGAGGGCGAAGGTGCAGGTGATCGAGAGATTGCCGTCGCCCGTCGCCTGCGACACCATGTAGAGCATGTTGTCGACGCCGTTGATCTGCTGCTCGAGCGGCGTGGCGACGGTGCCGCTCACCACCTCGGCCGAGGCGCCGGGATAGCTCGCCGTGACGACGATGGTGGGCGGCGCGATCTCGGGATATTGCGCGACCGGCAAGGTGAAGTAGGAGACGGCGCCGATGAGCGTGATGAAGATCGAGAGGACGGTCGCGAAGATCGGCCGATCGATGAAGAAATGCGAGATGCGCATCGCGTCCGGCCGCGCCCGCTAACGCTCTGCCGCGGGCTCGATCTTGCCGGGCTGAGGCGCCACCTTGGCCCCCGGCCGGGCGCGGACGAGCCCGTCGATGACGATCACGTCGCTCTCGGCGAGGCCCGAGCGCACCACGCGCAACCCGTCATGGAGCGGGCCGAGCTCGATCACGCGCGGCGCCACCTTGCCGTCCTCCTTCACCGTCATCGCGATCTTCTGCGACTGGTCGCTCACCACGGCCGCGTCGGGAATGAGGACCGCCTTGTGCGGCTCCGAGGCGGGCACGCGCACGCGGCCGAACTGCCCGGCCGTGATGATCAGCCCGGGGTTGGGGAAGATCGCGCGCGCGCGGATCGTGCCCGATCCGGCGTCGAGCTGGTTGTCGGTGAAATCGAGATGGCCCTCATGCGGCCAGCCCTTCTCGTCGGTGAGCCGCAGGGAGACGGCGACGGAATTGTCGCGCGTCGATTTCAGCAATCCTTTGGCGACGAGCCGCTGGTAGGCGAGATAATCCGCCTCGCTCATGTCGAAATAGAAAGTAGATCGGGTCGAGCGAGACGATGGTGGAGAGCAAGGTGAGGCTCTGGGTCGCGCCGCCCAGGATGAGGTTGCCGAGGCTGACCTCGTGGCGGCCGATGCGGCCGCCGATCGGCGCCACGATATGCGTGAACTCCAGATTGAGGCGGGCTTGCGCGACAGCCGCCTCGTCGCCCTTCACCGTCGCCGCGGTGGCCTCGGCGTTGGCGCGGGCCTGCTCATATTGCTGCTGCGGCGCGTAATCCTTCTTGGCAAGCTCGGTGTAGCGCTTGAGATCGAGGTCGTAGCGCACGACCTGGGCCTTGTCGCGCTCGAGATTGGCCTCCGCCTGACGCAGGTCGGCCTCGAAGGGGCGCGGATCGATGACGAAGAGCAGATCGCCCTTCTTGACCAGCTGCCCGTCGGTGAAATGGATTTCGGTGAGATAGCCGCTCACCCGCGCGCGCAGCTCGACATAGTCCACGGCGTTGAACTGGCCGGTGAACTCGTCCCATTCGACGATGTCGCGCGTGATGGGATGGGCGACCGTCACCGCCGGCGGCGCGCCCGGGCCCGTCCCCGCCGGCGTCGCCGGCCCCGCCGATTGCGGACGGCTGACATACCAGTAGCCGAGCGGGATGAGCAGGAGCAGCACCCCGACGGCGATCCAGCGCACGAGGCGACTACCGCGCGGCGCGCGTTCGATAGCGCGAGGCGCCGAGACCGGCCCCGGCGCCCTCGCAGCTCTGTCGTCGGTCACGCGCCGCTCGTCCATGGCTCGGCTGTTCCGTGCGGTCGGGAAGGGGGATCAGGCCGCGCGAAACCTTGCCGGAAAATGACGCGACCGGCAAGAGCCGGAGAAAGGTTTAGCCGGGAACGTCGACGTATGCCGCAAGCAACGGTCGAGCGCCGCTACTCGCAGAGGCGCGTTTCCGCATGCTCCGCGCGCAAAGCGGCGCAACGAAGCACGGCGAGGCTCTCGCGCGAGCTTACGCCGTCGCTGCGCATGAGCAGCAGAACGATCGGGTCCGACAATATCTCGTCGATGGCCGGCTCGATACCGTGCCAAGGCAACTTGCCCGTCGTCTTCATCCGCGCCTCCATCGCTCGCCGCTCGCGATCATTCGCGGCAGGTAGCCCTCATCGTAATCGGGACGTCAGTCTCCGATTCGCGGCCACCCACCGCGCGATGCCTCGCTCGCCTTCTGATACGCGCGACGCCGCCGCGAACCGGCGGGGGTCGCGTCCAGAAAAATGATAGGAGCATATTGCGTCGAAATTTTGACCGCGCGAGCGAAAAATTCGCGAAATGCCGCTCGCCGGTATTCCGACTCGTCGAGACCGCAGCGCTAGAACAGCCCCTCGATCTGGCCCGCCTTGTTGATATGGATACGATGCGCCGCGGGCTCGCGCGGCAGGCCCGGCATGGTCATGATCTCGCCGCAGATCACGACGAGGAACTCGGCGCCCGCCGGCCAATCGGGTCTCGCGCACCGGCACGATGAAGCCCTCGGGCGCGCCGCGCGCGGTCGGGTCGGTGGAGAAGCTGTATTGCGTCTTGGCGATGCAGATCGGGTAATGTCCGAAGCCCGCCTGCTGATAGTCCTTGAACTGGTCGCGCACGCGCTGCTCGGCGCTGATGTCCGCGGCGCCGTAGAGCTTGCGCGCGATGGTGCGCGCCTTGTCCCAGAGCGGCATGTCGTCGGGATAGAGAAAGTGGAACTCCTGGTCCGGGCGATCGGCGAGCCGGGCCACCTCGCGCGCGAGCGGCTCGATGCCCGCGCCGCCCTCCGCCCAGTGGGTGCAGACGACGGCCGGGGTGTCGAGCTCGCCGCATTTGCGGCGCACGAGCTCGAGCTCGGCGCGCGTGTCGCTGCCGAAGCGGTTGATGGCGACCACGGCCGGCACGCCGAACTGCTTGAGATTGGCGAGATGGCGCGCCAGGTTGGCCATGCCGCGTTCGATTGCCGCCAGATCCTCCTTGCCGAGATCCTCGCGCTTGACCCCGCCATGCGACTTGAGCGCGCGCACCGTCGCGACCAGCACGGCCGCCGAGGGCTTGAGCCCCGCCTTGCGGCATTTGATGTCGAAGAACTTCTCCGCGCCGAGATCGGCGCCGAAGCCGGCCTCGGTCACCACGTAATCGGCGAGCTTGAGCGCGGTGCGCGTCGCCATCACCGAATTGCAGCCATGGGCGATGTTGGCGAAGGGACCGCCATGGACGAAGGCGGGCGTCGTCTCGAGCGTCTGCACCAGGTTCGGCATCAGCGCGTCCTTGAGCAGCACGCTCATCGCGCCGTCGGCCTTGAGCTCGCGCGCGCGCACCGGCTTCCGCTCGCGCGTCTGGCCGACGATGATGTCGCCGAGCCGCTTGGTGAGATCGCCGAGATCGCGCGCCAGGCAGAGGATGGCCATGACCTCGGACGCGACCGTGATGTCGAAGCCGTCCTCGCGCGGGAAGCCGTTGGCAGCGCCCCCGAGCGAGGAGACGATCTGCCGCAAGGCGCGGTCGTTCATGTCGACCACGCGCCGCCAGGCTGATGCGCCGCACGTCGATATCGAGCTTGTTGCCCCAATAGACGTGATTGTCGATCATGGCGGCGAGCAGGTTGTTGGCGGCGCCGATGGCATGGAAATCGCCGGTGAAATGGAGGTTGATGTCCTCCATGGGCACGACCTGCGAGAGGCCGCCGCCGGCCGCCCCTCCCTTCACGCCGAAGCAGGGGCCGAGGCTCGGCTCGCGAATGCAGATGACGGCGCGCTTGCCGAGACGGTTGAGCCCGTCGCCGAAGCCCACCGTCGTCGTCGTCTTGCCTTCGCCCGCCGGCGTGGGGCTGATCGCGGTCACCAGGATGAGCTTGCCGTCCGGCCGGCCCTCGAGGGAGGCGACGTAGTCGAGGCTCAGCTTGGCCTTGTATGGCCCGTAGCGGAAGAGCGCGTCGGCCGGGATGCCGAGCCGCGCGCCCACCGCCTCGATCGGCTGCAGCCTCGCGGCGCGCGCGATCTCGATATCGCTCCGGAAGTCGTCGGGCATCGCCGGCCTCCCCACCGTCTTGAATATTTTGCGTCACCGCTTCTCGGGCGGATGCTCGCGCGAAATTACGCGAGGTGCTCGGCCTAAGTCCAGCGGCGGCGAGGCGCGGCATAGGGTCACAGGCGGCCGCCGCCCGCGCCGCGCGGCACGCGGGATGATGTCAACGCGCCGTTGGGAAGGGTAGCGATGGTGGGCGCGGCAAGGATTGAACTTGCGACCCCTACGATGTCAACGTAGTGCTCTTCCGCTGAGCTACGCGCCCGGCCGGCCGGGACCAAGGGCCCCGCTGGCGGCAGGCGAGCTATAGCGCCGACCTTCGGGCCTTGGCAAGCCTCGCGCCCGCCGGCTCCCGCCACGCAAGAATCCGGCGTGCGAATGGCCGCCGCCCGCGTTTACGATTTTCTAAACATCATAAGTCACCATCCTGTTGCGCCGCACCCATGCCCCCGCCCGGAGGGAGAGGGCGCGGCCGAAGCGAGGGGTATCGAGGCCTTGTCTCAGACGAACGGTTTTATCCGTGCGCAGCAGCTGCGGCTTCTCTGCAAGTCCTCGCCCATCGTTTTCGGCGCGCCGATCACGGCCGTCGTGGCGGTCTTCGTGCTGTGGCCCTACATCGATCATGCCTTGCTGCTGGGCTGGACCGCCGGCGTCGGCGTTTGGGCGGCGGCGACCCTCTGGCTCTCGCGCCGTTTCGAAGCGGCGGAGCCGGGCGAGGAAGCGATCGAACCTTGGTCGCGGGGGGTAATCCTCAGCGCCCTATGCTCCGGCATGCTCTGGGGCTGCTTCAGCCTCGCCTTCTATTCCGATTCGAGCATCGAGGCGCGCGGCTTCGTGCTTTTCGTCGCCGCCGCCATGACGGCCGGCGGCAGCATCCGCTACGGCCTCTATCTGCCGGCATGCCGCATCTACCTCATGACCTGCACGCTTCCCATCGCCGCGGCCTCGTTCTGGCATGGCGGGCGCGAATCGCTCGCCATGGGCGGGATGATCCTCGCCTACGACGCGCTCGTGATGGTGGCGGCGCGCGCGGCGAGCCGCTCGGTCGCCAGCATGATCTCGCTCCAGCTGCGCAACGCGGCGCTGGTCGACGATCTGCGCGGCGCCAAGGATTCGGCCGAGGGCGCGCGCGAGACGGCGGAGGAGGCGAGCCGCGTGAAGTCGCGCTTCCTCGCCAATATGAGCCATGAGCTGCGCACCCCGCTCAACGCCATCATCGGCTTCTCGGAACTGATGCAAAGCCATCTCCTGGGAGCGGGCGACGTCGAGCGGTTCCGCGAATATGCCGCCGACATCAACATGTCGGGCCGCCACCTGCTGGACCTCGTCAACGACATCCTCGACCTCTCGAAGCTGGAGGCGGGCAATGTCGAGCTCAGGGAGAGCGCGATCGACCTGCACGGCCTGGTGTGGAGCTGCGCCCATCTGATGCGGCCGCAGGCCGACCGCAAGAAAGTCAAGCTCGCGCTCGAGCTGCCGGCCGACCTGCCCCGCCTCTTCGCCGACGCGCTGCGGATCAAGCAGGTGGTGATCAACCTGCTCTCGAACGCCGTCAAATTCACCGATGCGGGCGGATCGATCAGGCTCACGGCCGAGCCGGCCGCATCGGGCGAGATGCGCATCACGGTGCGCGACAGCGGCATAGGGATGGCGCCGAACGACATTCCAGTCGCCTTCCTGCCCTTCCGCCAGATCGACAACAAAGACAGCCGCCGCTACGAGGGCTCGGGTCTCGGGCTGCCTCTGGCCAAGAGCTTCATCGAGCAGCATGGCGGCAGCCTGACGCTCGAAAGCGCCGTCGGCGCCGGCACGACGGCGACCATTCTGCTGCCGCGCGAGCGCGTTTTGCCGACGCGGGAAACGGCGCGCGAAAGCGCCTGAGGCGCGACGCCGGCGCGTGGGGATGCCGCCTGCGGCGGTGGCCTCAGGCGGCCAGCACCCGGTTGACCCGCTCGACCAGCTCGCGCAGATGGAAGGGCTTGGAGAGGATTTTGGCCGCGTTCGGCCTGAGCTGACCGCCCGCGAGCGCCACCGCGGCGAAGCCCGTGATGAAGATGACGCGCAGGTTCTGGCTCGTCTCGGCGGCCAGGCGGGCGAGCTCGATGCCGTCGAGGCCCGGCATGACGATATCGGCGATCAGCAGATCGTAGCGCTCCGTCCCCGCCCGATCCAACGCGGCAAGGGCCGCGTCGCCATCCGCCACCGGCGTCACCTGATGCCCCGCGCGCTCGAGCGCGCGCGCCAGGAAGTCGCGCATCGAGGGGTCATCTTCGGCGATGAGGATGCGGGCCATGCAGAAGTCCGTGACGATCGCGGGAATGCGAGGCAAGGCGGCGCCGCGACGAGCCGGCCGCCCGACCGTTGGGAAATCCTAGCGCAGGCATCTTGCCAATCGGTAAAGGCCCGAGCGGCGACGGCCCATGACGGCTCGGCGCGCCCCGCCGGCGCCGCGGTCGTGACAGCGCCTTTGGAATCGGTTAGTTACAGAGGATGAATTTCTCCGCCGCCGCGATCGCCGGTTCGGGTTCGGCCTGGGACTTGGCGCTCCCCAGCGAGCAACGCATGCCGCTCGTCTTCGCCTCCCCGCATAGCGGCGCGGCCTATTCCAAATCATTCATGGAGAGCGCGCGGCTCGATCCCGTGACCTTGCGCAAATCCGAGGACTCCTATGTCGACGAGATCTTCGCAGGCGTGGTCGCGGAGGGCGCGCCGCTCTTGAAGGCGCTTTTCCCGCGCGCCTTCGTCGATCCCAACCGCGAGCCCTTCGAGCTCGATCCGGCGATGTTCGTCGAGCCCCTCCCCGCCTATGTGAATACGCGCTCGCCGCGCGTCGCGGCCGGGCTCGGCACCATCGCCCGCGTCGTCAGCAGCGGGGAGGAGATCTATCGCGACAAGCTTTCCTTCGCCGAGGCGCTCGAGCGCGTCAATGCGCTCTATCGGCCCTATCATGCCGCGCTCGGGCGGCTGGTCGAGACGACCTGCGAGCGTTTCGGCCTGGCGATCCTGATCGATTGCCATTCCATGCCGTCGGTCGGCGGGCCGCTCGACGAGGATGCCGGGCGGCGGCGCTTCGACGTCGTGCTGGGCGATTGTCACGGCGCCTCCTGCGCGCAGGAGCTTACCGATCTCGTCGAACGCTTCCTCGCGAGCCAGGGCTACCGCGTCGCGCGCAACAATCCCTATGCCGGCGGCTTTACCACGCGCCATTACGGCGCGCCCGCGCGCGGCGTGCATGCCTTGCAGATCGAGCTCAACCGCGGCCTCTACATGGACGAGGCGAGGATCGCGCGCGGCGCCGGCTTGCCCAAGCTCGCGGCGCATATGACGGCGCTCGCCGCCGGGCTGCGCGAGCGGCTGCCGGCGCGCCTCGCCGCGGCCTGACCGGCGCGGACCGATGACCGCCGCAGAGCCGACCGCGGGACGCGACTTGCGCGTGCGCGACAGCCGCGAGGCCGACATGGCGGCGGTCGAGGCCATCTATGGCGACCATGTGCGCCATGGCTTCGGCTCCTTCGAGGAGGAGGCGCCCGGGCTCGCCGAGATGCTGCGCCGGCGCGAGGAGGTGCTGAGCCGCGGCCTGCCCTACCTCGTCGCCGAAGCCGAGGGTGCCGTGCTCGGCTTCGCCTATGCCGGGCCCTATCGGACGCGTTCGGCCTATCGCTACACGGTCGAGGATTCGGTCTATGTCGCGCGGGCGGCGCTGCGGCGCGGCTTCGGGCGCGCGCTGCTGGGCGAGGTGGTGGCGCGGTGCGCCGCCCTCGGCTACCGGCAGATGGTGGCCGTGATCGGCGATTCGGGCAATGAGCGGTCGATCGGCGTGCATCGGGCGCTCGGTTTCGCGGAGGTCGGCCGGATGCCTTCGGTCGGCTACAAGCTCGGGCGCTGGGTCGACATCGTCACGATGCAGCGCGCCTTGGGGCCGGGAGATGCGACGCCGCCGCCCAAGCGCTTGGCTTGATCTGAACCATCCGCGCGCCGCATATGACGCAAGACGCAAATAAAAAGGGGGCCGCGCAAAGGCGCGGCCCAAGTGTAGGGAGGAAACGCCCAAAGAGGGCATGCGACACGCCCTGCCGGGCGGCAGAGCGTCATGCCGCAATGCACAATCAAACAGGAATCTTTCCAGAAATCAAGAAATTTTTTTTAATAGATTGAAGCAAAGCCTTTTTCGCGGCGCGACCCCTGGCATTGCCGGGCGCGGCCAACTGTCGCATCCCGCATCGCAGCACGAATTTGCCGGCCGCATTATGGTTAACCGGTGAGCGCGCGCGCATGTTTTTGCTACAGTGGTCGGGCTTGACTCATTGCTATAGTGGCTCGGCCTAATGGCTAGGCGGCCCGTAGGGCCGATTCGCGAGAGGGGGATTATGAGCGGGGAGAAGACACGGAGCCGTGAGCTTCGCGGCCGCGTTGCGGCATGCCGCCGAGTGCCGAGCCCGTGGACCAGGCGTTGAACGAGCCCGCCGACGGCTTTCGTACCGAGCGCTCGGGGCGCACCCTCACGATCCGCCCCGCCGGACGCTGGACCGTCGCCACCATCGCGCCGCTCGACGCGCGGCTGCATGCGTTGCGCGCGGATTCGGTCCGACGCATCGAGATCGACCTCAAAGAGCTCGAGGCGCTCGATACGGCCGGCGCCTGGCTTCTGCACCGCACGATGAAGCAGCTTTCCGGCAAGGGCGTCGAGAGCGCCTTCGTCGGCGTGCGGCCGGAATACGAAGCTCTCCTTGCGCAAGCGGCGCGGGCCGACCGGCCTCCCGTCAAGGCGGAGCGCGCGCCCGGCGTCATTCTCCAGCTGCTGGTGCGAACGGGCCGGGGGGTCTTCGCCGTCGGCGCGCGCGCCAAAGCGCTGGTCGGCTTTCTCGGCCTCGTCTGCGTCGCCATCGTGCGCACCATGCTCCATCCGCGACGCATCCGCTTCGTCGCCGTCGTCGCGCATATGGAGCGTTCCGGCATCGACGCCATGCCCATCGTCGGCCTTTTGAGCTTTCTGATCGGCGTGGTGACCGCCTTTCAGGGCGCCGACCAGCTTCGCCGCTTCGGCGCGGAGATCTTCACGGTCGATCTCGTCACCCACTCGATCCTGCGCGAGCTGGGCATCCTCCTCACCGCCATCATCCTCGCCGGCCGCACCGGCAGCGCCATCACCGCCGAGATCGGCACCATGAAGGTCAACGAGGAAATCGACGCCATGACGACGCTCGGCCTCGATCCCGTCGAGGTGCTCGTCCTGCCGCGCATGCTGGCGCTCACGCTGACATTGCCGCTGCTTACCTTCTATTCGGACGTCATGGGGCTCTTCGGCGGCGCGCTCATGTCGATGTCGGACCTCCATATGTCGCTCGCCGAATTCCTGGCGCGGGTGCAGGGGACGGTGACCAACTGGACCTTCTGGATCGGCATGATCAAGGCGCCGGTGTTCGCCTTCGTGATCTCCATGGTGGGCTGTTTCGAGGGCCTCAACGTCGAGCGCAGCGCCGAGAGCGTCGGCCGGCTTACCACCCAGTCGGTCGTCGAGTCGATCTTCCTCGTGATCGTGCTCGACGCGGGCTTCTCGGTGCTGTTCTCCTATCTCGGGATCTGAGACGCATGGCGGAGCCGCGCGCCAAGGGGAATGGAGGCGTCAAGGGCGACGAGCCGGTCATCCGGGTCACCGGCCTTGTCAACCGGTTCGGCGGCCAGACCATCCATGAGAACCTGGATCTCGAGGTCCGCCGCGGCGAGGTCTTCGGCGTCGTCGGCGCGTCGGGCGCCGGCAAATCCGTGCTTCTGCGCACCATCGTCGGGCTGAACCGACCGGCGGCGGGGCACATCGAGGTGCTGGGCGGCGAGCCCGCGCAGATGAGCGAGGCGGAGCGGCGCCGCCTGGAGGAGCGCTGGGGCGTCTTGTTCCAGGACGGCGCGCTCTTCAGCTCGCTCGACGTGCTGCAGAACATCGAGGTGCCGCTCAAGGAGCATACCGACCTGCCCCGCCCGCTCATCCGCGAGCTCGCCGAGCTCAAGCTCGCCATGGTGGGGCTGCCGCCGGAGGCGGGCGGCAAGAAGCCCTCGCAACTCTCGGGCGGCATGCGCAAGCGCGCGGGCCTCGCACGGGCGCTGGCGCTCGATCCGGAGATCCTGTTTCTCGACGAACCGACCTCCGGCCTCGATCCGATCGCGGCCGCCGCCTTCGACCAGCTCATCCGGGAGCTGCAGCAAAGCCTGGGCCTCACCGTCTTCATGGTGACGCACGATCTGGACAGCCTCGTCTCGATCTGCGACCGTATCGCGGTGCTGGTGGATCGAAAGGCGCTGGTGGGCGACCTCGAGACCCTGATGAAGAACCAGCATCCCTGGGTGCAGAGCTATTTCCACGGGCCGCGGGGGCGTGCGGCCACCCATCATTAGGAAACAGCGATGGAAACCAAAGCAAGCTATGTGATCGTCGGCGGCTTCGTGCTGGCGCTCGTCCTCGGGCTTTTCCTCTTCATCATCTGGCTGACCCATTTTGAGCTGACCAAGGGCGCCAACTACTACCGCATCGAGTTTCGCGGCTCGGTGACCGGCCTGCAGAACGGCAGCCCGGTGCGCTACCGCGGCATCCCGGTAGGCTCGGTCAACAAGCTCGGCATCGACCAGGACAATCCGGAGGAGATCGAGGTCACCATCAAGGTGGACCCCGACACGCCGGTCAACACCGACACGATCGCGACCATCGAATCCCAGGGCCTCGCCGGCGGCGTCTATATCCAGCTCGCCGGCAGCGCCACCGGCTCGCCGCTGGTGCCCAAGGAGCGGCACAAATACGCCATCATCAAATCGCGCGAGGGCCAAATGCAGCGCGTGTTCGCCGAGGCGCCGGAGGTGATGGACAACGCCAACCAGCTGATCAAGCGCGGCAACAAGGTCTTGAGCGACGAGAATATCGCCGCGATCACCGCGATGCTCGACAACCTGCGCTCGGTGACCGGCGGGCTGGCGGAGAAGGGCGGCGATTTCCAGACCACGCTCAGCCAAGGTGCCGCGGCCGCGCGATCGCTGCATGAATCCGCCGACCGGCTGAACGCCCTGCTGCAGAACCTCGCCGTCGACGAGCGCAAGATTTCCGAGAACGCGGTGCCCGCGGTCGCCGACATCCGCCAGATCGCCGAAAAGCTCCAGCACACCGCGGGCCAGCTCGACGACATCGTGACCGAGAACCGCGCGCCCTTGCGCAACTTCACCAGCGAGGGCCTCTTCCAGCTCACCGAATTCCTGGCGGAGGGGCGCCAGACCTTCGAGGCCATCACGCGGCTCGCCAACAAGATCGAGGCGGACCCCGCCCGCTTCTTCTTCGGCAACCAGCAGCAAGGGATTCCCGTCCGATGAGGACCATGACGATCCGCGTCCGCGGCCGGCGCGCGCGCCTCCTCGCTCCGCTCGCGATGGGCGGGCTCCTGCTCGCGCTCGGCGCCTGCAGCATGCTCGGCCTGCCCGGCTCGGAGCCGCCGCCGCGGCTCTTCACCCTCGCGCCGAAGACGACGTTCGAGGCCGACATGCCCAAGGCCGATTGGCAGCTCGTGATCGAGGTGCCGACCGCGCCCGCGAGCCTCGACACGGTTCGCATCGCCGTGCGGCGCCAGCCGCTCGAGCTCGAATATTACGCCAAGACCGCCTGGACCGACCGGGTCACCGGGATGATCCAGACGCTGCTCGTCGAATCGTTCGAGAACACGCACGACATTCCCGCCGTCGCGCGCGAATCGGTGGGCCTGCGCGCGGACTACGTGCTGCAGACCGACATCCGCCACATGGAGGCGACCTACACGAGCGGCAAGCCCGAATCGCATGTCGACATCGACGCCAAGCTCGTCCGCCTCCCGCAACGCGAGATCGTCGGCAGCGTGGAATGCAACTACCGCTCGCCCGCGGAGGGCGACAAGATCGAGCAGATCGTCGAGGCCTTCAACGAGGCGCTCGGGCGCTGCATGAAGCGTCTCGTCGAGTTCACGCTGACGACGGGGAAGCCGCCGCCGCCGCTGTTCAAGGCGGATTAGGTCGCGGGCTCATAAGCACGCAGCCAAATCCGGGTAGATGCGAGCTTGCTGAAGGCGAAATGGTCGGCGGCGAGCTTGTCGTGGCGGGTCGCCATACGACGACATTGCTTGATCTTGTTGAAGAACCGCTCTACCGAGTTGCACGCTCGGCAGAGATAGGGGCCGAAGCATGTCGGTTCTTTACGATCTCGCGTCGGCGGGATGTTCGCCCATGCGCCTTGTTGGCTGACAAGCGACCCGATACGGTCGGCGTTATACCCTCCCCGCATTTCCGGGACTACCCTCCAAACGGACATACGGCGGACATCGTGGAATCGATGTGGTTGACCCCCAGCGGACTCCATAACCGGCTGTGACCCTGGACGAAGAACGGGATACACTGTCCCGCTCAATGGCTCATGAAATAGGCTCGTAAGAAACAACATGTCGCGTCGCCGGATCGGCCTTGCACTTGGCAGCGGCTCTGCACGCGGATGGTCGCACATTGGAGTTATCGATTCCCTACGAAAGGCCGGAATCGAGCCGGACATTGTCTGCGGGACCTCTATGGGCTCGCTGGTCGGCGCAGCCTACGTCGGTGGGCAGCTGGACAAGCTCCGGCAATGGGCAGAGGCAGTGACTTGGCGTGAAGTCGTTGCGCTCATGGATGTCCATCTATCGGGCGGTGGGCTGATGAATGGCAGCCTAATAGTTGCATTCCTGCGTGAGCTGGGTCTCACGCACGCCATCGAAGCCTACCCGAAGCGATACGCTGCTATTGCGACTGATCTGGTGAACGGCCGCGAGATATGGCTGCAGTCAGGACCGATTGATGAGGCCGTGCGAGCATCGATCGCGCTGCCCGGAATATTCAGCCCAGCCCGACGTGGCGATACCTGGCTGGTCGATGGAGGACTCTCCAATCCGGTTCCGGTTTCGGTCTGCCGAGCACTGGGTGCAGACACCATCATCGCGGTTAATCTAAACGGCGAGCTGCTGGGGCGGCGCTTTGAAAGCGAGCTGGGTTCTCCGGGAACAATAGCTCCGACGCATGTCCCCAACGAATTTATTGGCCGTGTTTTGAAGCAATTGCCGCCGGGCCTGCGGGACCAGGTGGGGCAGATTGCGCGTCACATGCTGCCTCCCGAGTCATCCACTCCCGGATATTTCGACGTCATAGCAAACTCGATCAACATCATGCAGGACCACATCACCCGCAGTCGTCTTGCCGGAGAGCCGCCACATGTGATGCTGCTTCCCCGTTTGCGCCATATCGGCCTCTTGGAGTTCAGCCGCGCCAAAGAGGCCATCGCGGAAGGCCGCCTCTGCGTGGAACAGGCCCTGCCAACGCTGCGGCGTTTCGTGTAGAGCATCTCGCCGCCCCTCTTGCGACGAGTCCGTTGCGCATTGCCGGCAACGTCGCCATCCAGGACGAAGCTGCAATTCCTGGCCGTCTGCGGCTCCGGCCGCAGTCCGAGGTTGGGCCGCCATGTCGCAGATCGCTCCGAATGCGTACCCGTGGCCCGTCTCGCGCGTGCAACGCCGGGCTCTCAGCCCGAGGGAAATCGCCGGATGGCCCGGGTTTGAGCGCCGGTTGGACTAGTAGGCGAGGGGCGCGTAATAGTGTGCTCTACCCGATACCAGCCGGAGCCAAAATCGAATTCGTGACGGCTTTTGCCGCCTCTTAAAGGGGTTCGTGATGCACGTCTAGCTATTGCGGCCAAGCGGGAGATGACGGCTCAGCCCGCGCTGAACCGGGAGCAAGACAAAACGGTGGCGCAAGTACGCATAATACTGCACGGCAAGGCGGGAGGCGACCCTCGCGTAAGAGCAGCGGTTCACGCGCTGCGCAACGAGGGCCATCTTGTGGAGGTGCGGGTCACCTGGGAGCCCGGCGACGCGGCACGTTTGATGGCCGAAGCAGTTGCCGAAACGCGCGGAAACAAGGTCGATTGTATCGTCGCGGGCGGCGGTGATGGAACGATCAACGAAGTATTTGCCGCCGCCTACAGGATTGGTTTGCCTGCAGGGTGCTCTCTGGGCGTGCTTCCCGTGGGTACCGCTAATGACTTCGCCCATTCAACGGGCATACCGATCGAGGACATTACGGCCGCGTTGCAAATTGCGGCATGCTCGCGGCCGTGCTGGATAGACATCGGCCTTCTCAACGACAAGCCGTTCATCAATCTCGTTTCGGGCGGCTTTGGCTCGCGCATCACCGTCGAAACGGACCCGAAGCTCAAGCAGCGATTGGGCAGGTTGGCCTATGCAATCACTGGCCTCTCGCGCTTTGCCGAACTTACATCCAATCAAGGCAGGTTCCGGGGCGAAGGGTTTTCGTGGGAAGGGCATTTTTTGGCCTTGGCAATAGGCAATGGCCGGCAGGCGGGAGGCGGCATACCGCTTTGCCCGAACGCGCTGATTGACGACGGCCTGCTTGATTTGGTGATCATGCCCGAATTGGACCATGGGGCGCGGCTCGAGGCTTTCTCCCATTTGCTCCGCGAAGGCACCCCAGGAATCCGCGCCAAACTGGTCACGACGCGAAGCTCATGGATCGAATACGAATCGGAGCACGATCTGAACGTGAACCTGGACGGAGAGCCGATGCTGCTCAGGCGATTTCGCGTCGAGTGTCGCCGGCGGGCCCTGCCGGTATGCCTGGGCGAAAGCACTCTCCTCTCGGCGCGCGGGCGTTGACGAGAACGTAAGCGCCTCAGGAGCGGCTTCGACGTCAATGGTTGCCGCGACCGTGAATGATCTCCCACACGAGGACAATATCGAGTGCGATGATGACTGCCGCCAAGGCGAGCGCGATCGAGAGCGATAGCCCATCGTCTTCCAGATAGGTGAGCGAGACGAATGCAATGACCAACGCGGGAAGGACGTTGCTGAGCGGGATCGGAACCAAAATCAGGCGGATGCTTAGCAGGATGACTGCCACGCCGACGACGGGTTTCATTTTGCCGGTTACCGTCGGCCAACGCGGACGAACGATTTTCTCGACCCATCGCAGGACCGCGATGGCACGCGTGACGACTGGGCCGAGGTGCCGCGTGGGCAAAGGATGGTTTGCGATTAACCGCGGAAAATAAGGCGCCCGTCGTCCAAAGACCATTTGAAACCCGATCATCGCGATCAGCAGTCCCGCAAACGTGCAAATTCCCGGCACGGCGGCAACAATGGCGAGCAAAAGCAGAATGAGCCCGAACGATTGGCGATCCAGCCGGTCCAACACCCATCCCAAGGTGAACTGACCGTTCGGGGCGGCGGCATGCAGCCGCTCCAGCACAAGCGAGGCCAGGACAAACTGGGCCTCCTCGGACTGCTTCTGCGCCATTGTCAGTCCTCGCGGCGCGGCCCGGCGCCCGGCGGCGCCAACTCCGCCTTCAGGTTGGTGATCTCGGCGCGCAGGTCTGGGCGCTGCGGCACGGTTTCCTCCGCTCCTGACCCCTCCGCGGTGTGGTCTTCGCGGCGACGCACTAGGTCAGGGCTTCAACGCTCGAGACACGAAAATATAACCGAATCCGGTGCTGAGGAAATTCACGCCGAGGAGGATACCGAGGGCGACGACCGAGATGCCGGGCCAGCCGGCCGCGATCAGGACCGCCACCGCGACGCTGGCGATGCCGGACGCCAGCATGCCTCCCCAGCCCGCATGCGGACGCATCTCGAGTGCCAGGAAAATCTCGAACGATCCTTGAAGCATGAAGATCACGCCCATCATGAGCGTAAGTGCAATTGCGCCGGCGAGAGGATTGAAGAGCAGGAAGATGCCGCCCATGATGGAGAGCAGGCCGAGGAAAAGCGCGCCGAAAAACGGCCCGGTTCCGTGGATCGAGAACGAGCCCAAGAGCGTGATGACACCGGAGATCAACAGCACCCAGCCGACGAACAGCGCCGCTGCGAGGGTGGAGACAACGGGAAAGATGATGGCGGCGGCTCCCAACACGACCATGGCCAGACCGAGCCAGAAAAGCCATCTCGATGCAGCTTTGAGCCGGCCATGCAGCAAGCTGTCGACGAACGACCTATCGCTCATGGCAGTTCCCCATTTCGCCGTTTCATTGGCCAGTATCCAGGAAACTTATTTCGTGCACAACTCCAACAGAGTGCCCGGTTTCAATGTCAGTTCAGGGGCAATTTGTCCTGCAACGAGAAAATGGCCCTCGGAGCTGGCCGTCCCACGGCCGACCAAGCTCGTTCTCATCGTCAAATCCAAGGTCACCGAGACGCTTCGCCTCACCGTCCCGCAACCGGAGATCGCCCATCCCGTCGGGGTTGTCGGATTGATGGGCCCACTTCCGCAATTGGCATTTTCGCGATATGCAGGGATCGGAATGCAATAGCCGCTTTCCGCCCGGGAGCGGAAGTTCGCAGGCCGGCGTCGCCCCGGATTTATGGTTTCACGCTTTAGCTCTCCGCGGCGGCCGGCTTGCGCGCGAGGAGCCCCGGCATGGGCGCCGGCGTCGCCGGCGCGGCTCCGATGCGGCGATAGACGAACTCGGCCGCGGGCATGGCACTTTCCGCTTCCGCGATCGCGACCAGCTCCTCGTGACGCGGGGAGAGCCCGCAAGCCGGGTCGATCGTGGCGGCGTTCCCCGTCAGCGCGAGCGCCTGGCACCGGCAACCGCCCCAATCGATCTCGCGCCGCTCGCAGGATTGGCAAGGCTCCGGCATCCAGGCGGTGCCGCGGAAGCGCTGGAAGGGCTCGGATTGGGCCCAGATCTCGGCGAGCGGCCGCTCGGTCACGCGCTCGAAGCGCATATCCTTGATGCTCTCGGCGGCGTGGCAGGGCAGCACCTTGCCGGCGGGGGAAATATTGAGGAACTGGCGGCCCCAGCCGCCCATGCAGGCCTTGGGACGCTTGGCGTAATAGTCCGGCACGACATAGTCGATGACGAGCCGGCCCTTCAAGCGCACGCGCGCCTCCTCGACCATCTCCGTCGCGCGGGCGAGCTGCGCGCGGGTCGGGATCAGGGCCCGGCGGTTGACCAGGCCCCAGCCGTAATATTGCACATGCGCGACCTCGAGCCGCCCGGCGCCGAGCGCGACCGCGAGCTCGATGAGCTCGCCGAGATGGTCGAGATTCTGCCGGTGCATGACGGCGTTGACGGTCAGCGGCAGGCCGGCCGCCTTGATCCATCCCGCGACCGCGAGCTTCTTCTGATGGCCGCCCGGATGGCCGCCGATGCGGTTGCCGCCCTCGGGCCGCGAATCCTGGAAGCTGAGCTGGACATGGTCGAGGCCCGCTTCGGCGAGGTCCGCGATGCGCGCCTCGTCGAGCAGCACGCCCGAGGTGATGAGATTGGTGTAGAGGCCAAGGCCCGCGGCGTGCCGCACCAGCTCGACGAGGTCGCGCCGCGCCGTCGGCTCGCCGCCCGAGAAATGCACCTGCAGCACGCCCATCGCCGCCGCCTGCGCGAGCACGTCCTTCCAGCTCGCCGTGTCGAGCTCGCCGGCGGCGCGCTCGAGCTCGAGGGGGTTGGAGCAATAGGGGCATTGGAGCGGACAGCGATGCGTCAGCTCCATCAGGACGGCCAAGGGCGGGGCGGGCGTGCTCATGCGACCAGCATTCCTTTGTCCGCGAGATCCTGCAGCAGCTGCACCACGTCCGAGCCAACCTCGGCGCGCGGCGCCTGATATTTGTCGGCAAGCGCGTCCGAGATCGACCCGACCGACGCCTTGCCGTCCACGCGCTGCAGCACCTCGAGCGCGATCTCGTCCGGCACGATGATCCGCTCGGGCGCCAGCACGATCCATTGCTTGCGCGTATCGTCGAAGCGCAGGCGCACGCCGCGCGGCAGGCGCGGCACGCTCGCTTCGACGATCGCGACGCGCTCGCTCATGTCTGCTGGGCGCTGCCGAAGGCGCCCGGCGGCACATGGCCGGGCTCGACATAGGCGTGGTAGAGCGCGTCGAGCTGCGCCCAGAGCACGTCGCATTTGAAAACCAGCGCGGCCATGGCGGCCTCCTGCTGCTCGGGCGTGCGCGCCTCGCGCTTGACATAGTCGAGCGCGAAGTCCGAATCGCGCGGCGCCTGCGTCAAGCGGGCGTTGAAGTAGGCCAGCGTCTCCGGCTTGACGAAATCGTAGCCGGCCAGCATGCCGGAAACCCGCTCGGAAATGATAGTTGGCGAGAACAGCTCCGTCAACGAAGAGGCCACCGCCTCCAACAGGCTGCGCTCGCGCACGAAATGCACATAGGCCTCGACGGCGAACTTGGTGGCCGGCAGCACGCCGCGCGAGGATTCCACATAGTCGTGGTCGAGGCCCAATCCGTCGGTGAGCTTGAGCCAGCGATAGATGCCGCCCTCGCCCGCGCGCTCGCCGTCATGGTCGACGATGCGCCGGCGCCATTCGCGCCTCAGCTCGGCATCGTCGACGCGCGACATCAGCGCCGCGTCCTTCATCGGTATATGGCTCTGGTAATAATATCTGTTGAGGGCCCAGGCCTGCACCTGGCGCAGATCCAGCTTGCCGCCGTGCAGGAGCTTATGGAAGGGGTGGAGATTGTGGTAGCGCTCGGCGCCGATGCGGCGCAGGCGGCGCTCGAGCTCGGCCGGTTCCATGGGCGTTTTCATAAGGCGATCTCCATTCCGTCCCAGGCGACCTGCCAGCCGGCCGCCTCCACAAGGGCGCGCTCGGGCGAATCATCGAGGATCATCGGATTGCTGTTGTTGATATGGATCAAAATCTTGCGTCCGACGCCGAGATTCTTGAAGGCCGCGATCGTCCCCGCCTCGCCCGAGACGCTCATATGGCCCATCCGCTGCCCCGTCTTGCCGCCGAGGCCGGCGGCGATCATCTCGTCGTCGCGCCACAAGGTGCCGTCGAAGAAGAGGAGCTTGGCGCCCTTGAGCCGCGCGGCAAGCTCGGGCGGCAGCGAGGCGCAGCCCGGCAAATAATGGAAGCTCGCGCCCGTTGCCAGGTCGGCGACCTCGATCCCGATGGTGTCGCCCGCGCGCGTGCCGAAATCGGCGCCCGCGGCCTTGTCCTCGGCATAGAGCGCGATCTTGCCGGGAACGACATAGGGGGTGACGCCCAGGCCCGTGGCCGCGCCCTGCGCGGTCTTGAGCTCCTGGGGCTCGCCGAGCCGCAGGGTCCGGCGCTCCACCAGCGCCGGGTCGAGCACCTTGAAGATGGGATTGGCGGCGAGCAGCCCCTGCACGCGATCGGTGGCGTAGATGGCGAGCGGCTGGCTCTCGCGCAGGCTCAAGAGGCCGGCCACGTGATCCACGTCGCCGTTGCTGAGGACGACGCCCACGATCGGGCTATGGCGGGGGTCGGCGCGGGAATGCAGCGGCGGGCTGGCGCCGATCTGCTGACGGAGGTCGGGCGAGGCGTTGAGCAGCACCCAGCGCTCGCCATCCGCCGTGACCGCCAGCGAGGATTGGGTACGCGCGCGCGCGGCGGGGTCGCCCGCCCGGGCGCGCCGGCAATTACGGCAATGGCAGTTCCACTGGGGGAAACCACCGCCCGCGGCCGAGCCGAGCACGAGGATACGCAAGGGCATCGTTCGCGCCCCGCCCGCGCGCGGGCGGCGTCAATGGCTTAGGCGATCTCGGCGCAAGCGTACGCGTTGATCTCGAGACCGACGGCGATTTCGACAATCTTCGGCTTGGTCCACATAGGCTGTCCTCCCTTGGACATCGTTAGCGGTTGGATACCCAACTTATGAGCCATTATCCCCGGCCGGGCGCCGAACATCAATGGCAAAATTCATCCCGATTCCTGGGCTCCGGGGGCTATTTCCGGCCGGGCTCGGCGGCCGGGGCGATCGTTATGGCGGGCTGCGCCAGGTCGGGCACGATATCGAGCTTGACCCACATGCCCTCCAGCGCATGGCCGGTAACGCCGCAAATCAGCCAGAACTGGCCCGGATCGCTCGCCGTGAAGGGGATGTCGTCCTGCTGGTTCGGCAGGACGCCTGTCGTCGGGTCGCGCGAGTAGGCCTTTTTGATGGCCACCTGGTCCGCTCCGGCCTGCTCGGGGATATGGCCTTCGCCATAGGGCTTGGTCACCAGCATGCTGTGCGGCAGCATGCCGTCATGGTTCGAGAACTTGACGTCCACCTTCCATCCCAGCGGGATTTTGATGGTCGCGCTGCCCTTGAAATAGCCGTTGAAATTGAGCGCCCCGTCGTTCGCGTTCCAGCCGGCCACGAGATCGATGCGCACCGACTTGGCGGCGGCGTCGACCTGCATCCAGGAGGGCGTCAGGCTCTCGTCGGCCCGGCCGGCGGGAGAGGCCGCGGCCGCGAAAAGGCCGGCCAGCAGGGCCATCGCAAGCGAGTTCCGCATCGTGCCTCCCGGAAAAGGGGGTATCCCGAAACGACGAACGGCGCGCAGCATAGCCGCGGCGGCCCGCAAAAAAGCAAAAAAAGAGCGGGCCCTACAAGGCCCGCCCCGAGCTCGAAGGGCGCCGCCGGCCCGCGAAGGCGCGGCGGCGCCGGTAGGCTTATTGGAGACCGAAGACGAAGACCGAATCTCCGAGATGGTAGCTGAGCTGGAAATTGCCGCCCGCGGCGACCGCTACATAGGGCTTGCCGTCGACCTCGAAGGCCATCGGGGCGGAGTTGACGCCGGCGCCGCAATTGAAGGCCCAGAGCTCCTTCCCGCTCTTCGAATCATAGGCCTTGAACCAGCCATTGCCCTCGCCCGCGAAGAGGAGGCCGCCCGCGGTGGCGAGCTCGCCGCCGATCATCGGACCGTCGGTCTTGTGCTCCCACACCTTCTTGCCGTCGGCCGCGTTGATCGCGATCACGTTGCCCCATTGCTTCTCGCCGGGAATCGCGGTGAAGGCGCCCGCCAGCCAAAGAGCACCCTTCTGCCAGGGCTCATGCTTGAAGGCGTAATGCATGGGCTGATGGAGGTTGACGAAGTAGGCGTAGCCCGAATGCGGATCGAAGGCGCCGGGCGACCATTCGACGCCGCCATTGGCGCCGGGCAGCATGCGCGTGCCCTCGCCCTCGGTCGGCAGCGCGAACAGATTCTCCTGGGGCACCATCGCGACGGAGCGGCGGATCAGCTTGCCGGTCGCCCTGTCATGGACATAGACCCAGCCGGTCTTGCCGCCCGAGATGACCACGGGCACCATCTTGCCGCCGGCGTCCGGAGCCATGCCGAGCAAGGGCGGCGAGGTGGCGTCCAGATCCCACACGTCGTGGGGCACATATTGGTAGGCCCAGACGAGCTGGCCGGTATCGGCCTTGAGCGCCACCAGGCTGTCCGACCAGCGGTTGTCGCCCGGACGGACGGAGCCGTCGAGATCGGGCGAGGGATTGCCGATCGTGGCGTAGAGCATGCCGGTCTTGACGTCGATCGTGTCGGTCATCCAGTTGCCGGCGCCGCCATGCATCCAGGCGTCCTTGTTCTTGGGATCGGCCGCGGCGGCCTTCTCGCCCGCGATGTCGCGATGGAGCGGATTGATGCCGTCGGCCTTCTCGACGTAGGCGCCTTCCCAGCCCTTGGCGCCGTCGGGCGCCGCCTCGTCGGGTGCCGGAACCGTGTACCAACGCCAGGCCAGCTTGCCGTCGGCCGCGCTATAGGCCGTGATCATGCCGCGGATGCCGTATTCGCCGCCGGAGATGCCGACGATCACCTTGTCCTTGTAGATCGTGGGCGCAAGCGTGAGCGAATAGCCGGCGTCGGGATCGGCGACCTGGACCTCCCAGACCTTCGTGCCGGTCTTCTTGTCGAGCGCCACAAGCTCGGCGTCGAGCGTCGCCATATAGACGTTGTCGCCGAGCACCGCCACGCCGCGATTGTTGGGGCCGCAGCAATAGGGCACCTTGCCGAGCTTGTGCTCGTAATGCCAGAGCTGCGCGCCCGTCTTGGCGTCGACGGCGAAGGCGTGGTCGTAGGGCGTCGTCACGTACATGATGCCGTTCTCGACGATCGGCGTGTTCTCGAACGAGCCGATGACGCCGGTCTGGAACACCCATTTGACGTGCAGCCCATGCACGTTGCCCGTGTTGATCCCCTTGCCGGGCCAGAAGCGCTGCTGGCCGAGATCGCCGCCATAGAGCAGCCAGTTCTTGCTCTGGCTGCCGGCCTTCACGAGGTCGTCCCATGTCGCCGACTGAGCGGCCCCCACCGCGCCCGCCGCGAGCATCGTCGCGGCGAGGATTATCGCCTTACGCATCCTGAACCTCCCGTTATATGGATTCGCATGCTTGCCCCTCGCGTTTCTTGATTATTGCTTCTTGTCGAAAGCTTTGTCCTGCCCGCCGGCTCTCGCCAGACCCCGTCGCGAACCGGCGCATTTCCGGTCAACCTACCATAGGCCTACCGGCCGGTCGAGCGAATCCGTCGCCGTCGCAACCCCTCGGAAGCCCTAAGGCCGCTCGATTTGCCCGCGGATCGCGGCGGCGAGCGCCTGGGCCTTCTTTTCGGCATGGTCGAGCTGGTGGCAGGCCAGCTCGGCCTTGTCCTCGATGTCGCCGAGCGAGCGGCGGTTCCAGAAGCGGGCCGTCTCGAGGTCCTTGCGGCGCTTCGCGGTCGCCTCCGAGGCGTCATTGCCGAGGGCGGCCAGCGCGCGGTCGTTGGCGGCGAGCTCCTCGGCCACGAGGCGCGAGTTCACCACCTGATGACCGATGCCCTCGACGATCACGGCGCGGAGCGCCTCCATGCGCTCGACCACGCCCGAGAAGACGAGCAGCAGAACGTCGCGCCTGCGCGCCCCGCTCGACTGGGCCAGAACGGCGATCCGCTCGGCGCCGAATTGCGCCATGTTCTCGGGCGCGGCGGCGAAGCGGACCACGTGCCTGACCGCTTCATCGCTCGTCCCAGGCGCCCTTGGGCGGCAAGGGCGCGGGCAAGGGCTTGCCGTAAAGCGCCTCGGCCGAGAGCGCTGCGGCCTCCGGCTTGGGACAAGGCCAATCCTTCAGCGGACCCGAAGGCGGCGCCGCTCCGGCGGCAGCCATGGCGGCGAGAAGTACCACCGCGCTCCCGATGAGCGCGCCCATGGCACGCCTGCTTTTTCCCGGCATCGTCCTCGCCCCGTCTTGTCGGTGATCGCGCGATCTCTTGGCGGATTTTGGCGCGGGCGCCATCTTCCGCGGAGGCATCGGCGGCTGTCAATCTCGAACGCCTGCCCTGCCTCCTTGAGGGCGACGGTAAAAGCGAGGCTGTTGCCGCTTGGCGAATTTTGGCGCTAGTAATCGGACGCGCCGGATATGACGAGCCACGCCGAGTTGTCCATGACCGACAATGCCGATGCCTGGCCCAGCTTGCCGCTCGCGGAATGGCAAGACAGCTACGCCACGCTGCAGCTATGGACGCAGATGGTCGGCAAGATTCGCCTGGCGCTGGCGCCGCGGGTGAATCACTGGTGGCAAGTGCCGCTCTATGTCACCGCGCGCGGGCTCACCACCTCGCCGATGCCGTTCGGCGCCCGCGTTTTCCAGATCGACTTCGATTTCATCGACCATCGCCTCGTCATCGCCTGCAGCGACGGCATGACCGCGAGCCTCGCCCTGGCGCCTCGCTCGGTCGCCGATTTCCATCGTGAGCTGATGGCGCAGCTCGCGGCGCTCGGCATCGCCGTCAAGATCTGGACGATGCCCGTCGAGATCGCGGGCGCGGTCCCCTTCGAGACGGATCGCGCGCATGCTTCCTACGACAAGGAATATGTCAACCGGTTCTGGCGCATCCTCGTGCAATGCGATCGCGTCTTCCATCGCTTCCGGTCGCGCTTCGTCGGCAAGGCGAGCCCGGTGCATTTTTTCTGGGGCAGCTTCGATCTTGCCGTCACGCGGTTCTCCGGCCGCCGCGCTCCCGAATTCATGGGAACCTCCCCCAATCTCGGGAACTGGGTCATGCGCGAAGCCTATTCGCATGAGGTCAGCAGCTGCGGATTCTGGCCCGGCGGCGGTCCCGTCGCCGGAGCCGCCTTCTACTCCTACGCCTACCCGCAGCCGCCCGGCTTCGCCGCCGCGGCCGTCCGGCCGAGCGGCGCCTATTGGCAGAAGGAGCTTGGAGAATTCATCCTGCCCTACGACGCAGTAAGGCAAGCGAAGGCGCCCGACGACCTTCTCCTCGAGTTCCTCGAGAGCAGCTACGCCGCCGCCGCCGATCTCGCGGAGTGGGATCGCGCGGCGCTGGAGCGCGGCCCGGCCGGGTAGCTTCGAATAGGCGCCCTTCGCGTCATCGCTTGGTTCCCAGCAGGCTCCGCGCCACCACCCATTTATGCACTTCGGTCGGGCCGTCATAGATGCGCATGGGGCGCAGCCTGCGAGGCCATGAGCTGCAGCGGCAGCTCCTTCGTCATGCCCATCGCGCCATGGGCCTGCATGGCGCGGTCGACGACCTCGAACGCCATCTCGGTCGCGAAGGCCTTGATCATCGAGATTTCGAGGCGCGCGTCGCGGCCCGAATCCAGCTTCCAGGCGCAGTCATAGGTCATCAGGCGCGCCGCGTGGATCTTCGTGGCCGCGTCCGCCACCCACCATTGGATCGCCTGGCGTTCCGACAAGCGGCTGACCGAACGTCACGCGCTGCGGCGCGAATTCGCAGATCATGTCCAACGCGCGCTGCGCCGTGCCGATCGACCAGGCCGCCATCTGGAGCCGCCTTGTGCCGAGCCTCAGCTGCATGGGCGCAAATCCCTGACCCTCCCTGCCGAGCAGCTTCCAGCCTTCCACGCGGCAATCCTCGAGCGCGATCTCGTAGGTGAAGGCGCCGCCGATCATGGGGATGCGCCGCAGCACGTTGAAGCCCGGCGCTCCCTTGTCCACCAGGAACGCCGAGATGCCGCCGCGGGCGCGCTTCTCCCTGTCGGTCGCCGCCATGACGATGGTGAAGTCGGCGTGCTCGGCGCGGCTGATCCAGATCTTGCGGCCGTTCAAGATCCAGTCCTCGCCGTCGCGCGCCGCGCGCGTGATCATGGCGGCGGGGTCGGAGCCCGCGCCCGGCTCCGAAATCGCGATGGCGGATATGGTTTCGCCGTTCACATAGGGCACGAGATAGGCCTCGCGCTGGCGCTCGCTCACGGTCGCCATCAGCATGCGCAGGTTCGGCGAATCCGGCGGCAGCGTGTAGGGCGTGATGGTCGCGGCCCAATTCCTCGTTGACGCCGATCAGCGCCACGGCCGGCAGGTCCGCGCCGCCGATATCCGTCGGCGCGTCGAGCCCCCAGAGACCGAGCCGCTTCGACACCCCGTCGATGCGCTTTCGCTCGCCGTCGGAGAGGAACAGCCCCTGGCCGGATGCCTCGCGCGCGAGCACGCTTGCTTCCAACGGCAGCAACTCGTCATCGACGAAACGATGCACCAGATCCTTCAGCATCCGGTGCTCTTCCGACAATTCGAAATCCATGTCGCCTACGCCTTTTCGGCTGTGATCGCATGGCCCGAAGGGTCGCGCGCTCCATCGGCGGGCCCTATCCCGGGATGTCACACCAGGCGTGTCGCGGGAGCAAGATCGATTTTGCCGCCAAGAGCGGCCTTGCCTCGATGTTGCCCGATCTGCCATCTCTCCTACGTCGTCGCGGCAACGAAGGATGCAGGCAGGGAGAGAGAGAATGCGCCAAGCTCGCCGGATCAAGCTGCTTCCGATGATTTTCGCCGGCGCGCTCGTCGCGGCGGGACAAGCGCGCGCGGCCGATCCGCCATTGTCCGATCAGGCGCTCATCAAGCTCTGCCTCGACGAGATCGCCTCGCGCCAGCCGCAGGGCGAGAACCCGGGCGAGCCGCATATCGCGCGCTCGGCGATCACGCGCGGCGACAAGCAGGACGAGGTGGCGCTCGATCTCGCCTACGCCGAGGGCCGGCCGCTCTCCGCGCGCTGCATCATCCGCAACGGCAAGGTCTTCGATTATCACCAATAGGGCGGAGGGCCGCGCGCCCTTGTCGTCGGGGGCGCTTGTTGTCATGGCTGGCCTTCCCACTTAGAGTGCCGCGCGGGGCGGCGGAGCGCGATTTGCGCGAAACCCGTCGCGAAGGCGGACGAACCGCCAGCCAGGGAGAGACGTCATGAGGAGCCTTACCGCCGCGCTCTGCGCCGCCTTGCTGCTTGCCGGCGGGCCCGCGCTGGCGCAAGACCAGCCGGTCCAGCTCAAGCTCTCGCATTGGGTGCCGCCCTCCCATCCGCTGCAGACGGTGATCCAGGACTGGGCCGACGGCGTGCAGAAGGAATCCGGCGGCACGCTCACCTCGGCGATCTTTCCCGCGCAGCAGCTCGGCAAGGCCTTCGATCATTACGACATGGCGCGCGACGGCATAGCGGACCTGGCCTATGTCAATCCCGGCTATCAGCCCGGCCGCTTTCCGGTGATCGCCGCGGGCGAGCTGCCCTTCCTCTTCGCCGATGCCAAGGGCGGCAGCGCCGCCTTCGACGAATGGTACCGCGCCTATGCCGCGCGCGAGATGAAGGACGTGCATTTCTGCCTGGCCTTCGTGCACGACCCCGGCACCTTGCACGCGCGCAAGCAGATCCTGCTGCCCGAGGACATGCGCGGCCTCAAGGTGCGTCCGGCGGACGGCACCATCGGCGAGCTCGTCACCCTGCTCGGCGGCACCAACGTGCAGGCGGCGGCACCCCAGGCGCGCGACATGCTGGAGCGCGGCGTGGCCGACGCCATCACCTTCCCCTGGGGCTCGCTGGTGCTGTTCGGCATCGACAAGGTGGTGAAGTTCCACATGGACGTGAAGCTCTACGTCACCACCTTCGTCTGGGTCATGAACCAGGCGAAATACGATTCCCTCTCGGCCAACCAGAAGAAGGCGATCGACGACCATTGCACGACGGAATGGGCCGAGCGGATGGCCGGGCCTTGGGCCGATTTCGAGCGGGCGGGGCGCGACAAGGTCGCGGCCGAGCCCGGCCATGTCGTCTATCCGCTCACGGCCGAGCAGCTCGCCGCCTGGCGCAAGGCGGCCGAGCCGCTCAAGGGCGAATGGGCCGCGGCGGCGCGCAAGGCGGGCTACGACGATCCGGACGCGATTTTCGCCGCCCTCGAGGCCGATCTCAAGAAGCACGATGCGGCCTATTAGGCGCGCGATTTGCGCGATCCGCCAATCCGTGCCGATGCTCGGGGTCGCTAATGCCTCCCGTACCAACCACCCTACCCTCCCCCTCAATGGGGGAGGGAATTCTGATCGCCGGCAAAGATTTCCCCCTCCCCCTTGACGGGGAGGGAGGTCGAGCCGCGAAGCGGATCGACGGGTTGGGGGAGGCCGCTTCGATGAACAAGAATCATAGCCTGCCATCCGGCCGGAGCCCCCTCGAGCGCTTCGTCCACGGCTTCGAGCTCGTCGCCGGGGTCTTCATCGCGCTCGTGACCGCGCTCACCTTCGTCTCGGTGGTGCTGCGCTACGTCTTCAGCTGGGGCCTGCCCGACGCCTTCGATATCGGGCGCAATCTCCTGGGCATCGTCATCTTCTGGGGCATCACGCTCGCCTGCTATCGCGGCGACCATATCACGGTCGATCTGCTGTGGGGCGCGCTCGGGCGCGCGCGCGCGCTGGGCGATGGACCTGTTCGCCGCCCTCGTCACGCTCGGCTGCATGGCCGTCTTCGTCTGGATGATGGGCGGCAAGGTGCTGTCGACCTGGCGCGAGAACGTCCTCACCTTCGATCTCCATATCCCCGTCTGGGGCTTTTTTCTCGTCGCCTGGCTCGGGCTCGCGGCATCGGTGCCGCTGTTGCTGCTGCGGCTCGCCCGCGTCGCGCGCGGGGCGCGGGCGGATGGCGCCGCGGCCCCTCCCCCCTCCTCGACCCACTGAGGTTCATTTGAGCCCCGATCTGATCGCGACCCTCGGGTTCGTGCTGCTCTTCACGCTCATGGTCCTGCGCGTGCCGATCGGCATCGCCATGGGGTTGGTCGGCGTCGCCGGCTTCGGCATGATGGCGGGGATGGGGCCGGCGCTGAAGCTGCTCGCCGAATCGCCCATCCGCACGGCGACCGACGAGGGCTTCGGCGTCATTCCATTGTTCCTGCTGATGGGCGCCATCGCCTCCGCCTCGGGCATGAGCCGCGAGCTGTTCCAGACGGCGAACGCCTTTCTCGGCCATCGGCGCGGCGGGCTCGGCATGGCGACGATCGCGGCCTGCGCCGGCTTCGCCGCCATCTCGGGCTCCTCGGTCGCCACGGCCGCCACCTTCTCCGCCGTCGCCTATCCCGAGATGCGGCGCTACAACTATCCGCAGAGCTTCGCCACCGGCGTGATCGCGGCGGGCGGCACGCTCGGCGCCATGCTGCCGCCCTCCCTCGTGCTCGCCGTCTACGGCCTCATCACCGAGCAGGATATCGGCCGGCTCTACATCGCCGGCATCCTGCCCGGCCTGCTCGCCATCACCATGTATATCCTGACCATCACGGCGATCGGGCGGGCGCGGCCCAACTTCCTGCCGCAGGGCCCGCGCCATGGCTGGCGCGAGCGCCTGAGCGCGCTGCGCAACGTCTGGGCCATCACCCTGCTCTTCCTCTTCGTGATCGGCGGGCTCTATGGCGGCGTCTTCACCGCGACCGAGGCGGCGGCGATGGGGGCGAGCGGCGCATTCCTCATCGCGGTCGCGCGCGGCAAGCTCACCCTCGCCCAGCTCGTCGACTGCCTGATGCGCGCGACGCGCACCACGGCCGCGATCTTCACCATCCTGATCGGCGCGCTGCTCTTCGGCTATTTCCTCACCGTCACCCAGACGCCGCAGCACATCACCGCCTTCTTCACCAGCCTGGGCCTCGGGCGCTACGGCGTGCTCGCCGTGATCATGGTGATGTACCTGGCGCTGGGCTGCGTGATGGACGCCATGGCGATGATCATCCTCACCATCCCCATCATCTTCCCGGTGATCACGGCACTCGGCTTCGATCCGATCTGGTTCGGCGTGATCATCGTGATGACGGTCGAGCTCGGGCTCATCCATCCGCCCGTGGGCATGAACGTCTTCGTCATCAAGAGCGTGGTGAGGGACGTGAAGTTCTCGACGATCTTCCTCGGCGTGATCCCCTTCGTCGTCACCGACATATTGCGGCTGATCATCCTCATCAGCTTCCCCATCATCGCGACATATCTGCCGAACCGGATGGGGTGAGGGCGTTTCACGCCGATCGGATCATGCGTTAGAGCAAGATGCGACGAGGTTGAGCCGCTCCGCTAACCGTCACCCTCGGGCTCGGCGACTCGTCCCGAGGGTCCATGGATTGCCGGGACAAGCCCGGCAATGACGGGGAGAGGGGTGATTCCACCTCACCGCATCCCGCTTTAGGTCACCTTCTTCAGGATATGGATGGCCGGCGCTCCCACCACGCCCGCCGCCTTCATCGCCTCCTTGAGGCCCGGCGAAGCGGCGAAGGCTTTCGCCTTGCCGAGGTCCGAGAAGTCCATGACGATGGTGACCGCGTTCGGATCGTCCACGGACTGAAGCACATGATCCTTGGTCAGACCGGCTGCTTTCCGCGCTGCCGCATGCTTGTCGTAGGCCGGCTTCCAAGCGGCAAAATCCTTGACCTTGTGATGAACCACGATCATTCCCACGGCGTTTCTCCCCGGTTATAGAATTCCCCAGATGCATGGCGCATCCGGCTGCCTCGCGCAAAGACTATCACATCCGCGGACCCGACAGGCGCAGTAAGAGGTCGGCGTCCACGCTTAAATCACGATTCGATCGATTTGAAGCACACGCCCCCTCACCCAGCTCCGGGTAAGGCTCGGCCCATTAGGCTCTCGCCGCAAGCGGCTGATGGGCCTCGCCAACCCTACACAACCCTCTCCCCCAATCGGGGGAGAGGGAAGGGTGAGGGGGCTTGCGATTCCAGCAGTAGCGAAAACGCTCTACGCCGCCGCCTTCACCGCGGTCTTGGCGAAGGCCTGGGAGAGATCGGCGATGATGTCGTCGATATGCTCGATGCCGACGGCGAGCCGGACATAGCCCGGCGAGACGCCGGTCTTGAGCTGATCCTCGGGCGAGAGCTGGGAATGGGTGGTCGAGGCCGGATGGATCGCCAGGCTCCGCGCGTCGCCGATATTGGCGACATGGTAGAAGAGCTCGAGCGAATCGATGAAGCGCTTGCCGGCATCGACGCCGCCCTTGAGCTCGAAGCCGACCAGCCCGCCATAGCCGCCCTTGAGATATTTGTCGGCGCGGCGCCGCGCCTCGCCCTTCTGCACCGAGGGATGGATGATGCGCGTCACCTGGCTCTGCCCCTTGAGGAACTCGACCACCGCTTGCGTGTTCTCCACGTGGCGCGCCATGCGCAGCGGCAGGGTCTCGAGCCCCTGGATGAACTGGAAGGCGTTGAAGGGGCTCATGGCCGCGCCGATGTCGCGCAGCAGGGTCACGCGCGCCTTGAGGATGTAGGCGATGGGGCCGAGCGGCTTCACCGCCTGGGTCCAGACGGCGCCGTGATAGCTCGGGTCGGGCTTGTTGAGCATGGGGAAGCGCTCGGCATGCGCCTCCCAGTCGAAATTGCCGCCATCCACGATGACACCGCCGATCGAGGTGCCGTGGCCGCCGATATATTTGGTCGTGGAATGGACCACGATGGCGGCGCCATGGTCGAGCGGACGGGTGAGCACGGGTGCGGCCGTGTTGTCGACGATGAGCGGCACGCCGAGCTTGCGGCCGATCGCCGCCACCTCGCCGATGGGGAAGACCTCGAGCTTCGGGTTGGGCAGGGTCTCGGCGAAATAGGCGCGCGTGCGGGCGTCGGTCGCGCGCGCGAAGGCCTCCGGGTCCGCCGGATCGACGAAGCGCGCCTCGATCCCCATGGTGGAGAGCGTGTTGGCGAAGAGATTCCAGGTGCCGCCGTAGAGGTCGGTCGAGCTCACGATATTGTCGCCCATATGGGCGATGTTCTGGATGCCGATGAACTCGGCCGCCTGGCCCGAGGCGAGCGCCAACGCCGCCACGCCGCCCTCGAGCGCCGCCACGCGCTCCTCGAGCACGGCGTTGGTCGGGTTCATGATGCGCGTGTAGATATTGCCCAGCTCCTGCAAGGCGAAAAGCCGGCCGGCATGGGCGGTATCGTTGAACTGGTAGGAGGTCGTCTGGTAGATCGGCACCGCCACCGCGTTGGTCGCCGCGTCGCGGCGGTAGCCGGCATGAAGCACGATCGTCTCGGGATGCTTGGAGCGCAATGTCATGGCGATACCTCTCCTGTTGCCGGCAACGGCGACGGCGCCCTCGACGTTCCGCCGCTTCGGCCGGACCGAAATTGATGGAGAGCAATAACCGTTTATTATACGATAATCAACAGTCAAATGTTTATACATACATTCGACTTATGTACAATAAAGGCAATGGGACGCGCGCTTGACGCGCTCGAAAATCACGAAACATTCACTTCCCCGACTTGCGAAGGGCGCCGAGAATTGGCTCGTATCTGGAAAGGGTGGGCTGCGTTCCGGAGGAAGCAAGAGATGAAGGTTGCTTTGGTCGGCGGATTGCTCGGGCTTCTCGCCCTTGCGCCACCCGTTCTCGCGCAGACGCAAGGGCAGGTCGTGACGCCCGCGCCGGCGCCGCAACAAGTGCAGCCGGCTGCAGCGCCCCCGCCGGGCGCCCCCGCGGGACAACCCGCCCCGCTCCTGGAGGCCGCGCAGCTCGATCAGCTCCTCGCCCCCATCGCGCTCTATCCCGATCCGCTGTTGAGCCAGATCCTGATGGCCTCCACCTATCCGCTCGAGGTGGTGGAGGCCGCGCGCTGGGTGCAGGTCTCCAGCAACGCCGCGCTCAAGGGCGACGCCTTGAGCGCCGCGCTGGCGCAGCAGAGCTGGGACCCGAGCGTGAAGTCGCTGGTGCCCTTCCCCCAGATCCTCAAGATGATGAGCGACCGGCTCGATTGGACGCAGCAGCTCGGCGACGCCTTCCTCGCGCAGCAGGCCGACGTGATGGCCTCGGTGCAACGGCTGCGCCATGAGGCGCAGGCCGCCGGCAAGCTGACCTCCACGCCTCAGGAGGCGGTGACCGCCGATGGCCCGAATATCGTGATCGAGCCGGGCGACGGCGAGGTCTATGTCCCCTATTACGATCCAAATGCGGTCTATGGCGAGTGGCCCTATCCCGACTATCCGCCTTACTACTTCCCACCCTGGCCCGGCATCATCTTCGCGCCCGGCTTCTCGATCGGCTTCGGCTTCGGCATCGGGATCGACCTGATCGGGCCCTATTGGGGCTGGGGACGCCCCGATTGGGGTCATCGCGACATCTATGTCGATCCCGGTCGCTATTCCCGCATCAATGGGGGCCGGGCGCCGGGCTTCGCCGGCGACCGCTGGCAGCATGACCCCAGCCATCGCCGCGGCGTGCCCTATCGCAGTCCGGCGGCAGCGGCGCGCTTCGGCGGCCGAAACGCGGCCACAACGCCAGCGGCCGGGCGCGCGGAGCGCGGCTATGCGACGCCCAATACCGGCGCGCGCAGCTTCGCGCAGCCGGCGAACCGCGGCGTCACCCCCGGCACGCGTGGCTTTACCGCGGCGCGGCCGAGCGTCGTCCGCCCGACCGTCCAGCCGCCCGCCTTTGGCAATATCAGTCGCGGCGCCGACGTCAGGAACGAGGCCCAGCGGGGCGCCTCGAGCCGTGCGTCGATGCCGCAGGTCAGCGCGCCTCGCGCCGCAGCGCCCCGTGCCGCAGCGCCCCGTGCCGCAGCACCCCGTGCCGCGACGCCTCACGCGGCGGCACCCCATGCTGCGGCACCCCGCGGCGGCGGGGGGAAGCGGCCATGAACGCCCTGCCGGGAGCGGGAGCCTGGGCGCGCCGTCGCCGGGCGGAGGAAGCGAGGACGGAGATGACGGAAAAAAATCGCAAGAGCCTAGGCGCCGCTTTGCGGCAGATCGCCATGTCGCTCGCCGTTGCGGCGGGCATCGGATTTGCCTTCGGCGCGGCGCCCGCGCCCGCGCTCGCCGCGGCCCCGAGCCAAGCGACCTTCGACTCGCCCGAGCAGGCGGCCGATGCGCTCGTCGCCGCGGCGCGCAAGAACGACATGGCCGCGATCCTGAAGATACCTCGGCCCCGAGGCGGGCAAGCTCGTGAGCTCGGGCGATCCCGTGGCCGACAAGGATGCGCGCGCCCACTTCGCCGCGCGCTATGACGAGGCCCACAAGATCGAGAAGGAAGGCGACGACAAGGCCGTGCTGGTGATCGGAAAGGAGGACTATCCGACGCCGATACCGATCCTGCGCCAGGGCGACCGCTGGCGTTTCGACACCAAGGCGGGCGAGGAGGAGATTCTCGACCGGCGCATCGGCCGCAACGAGCTCAGCACCATCGCCGTCTGCCGCGCCTTCGTCGAGGCCCAGCGCGATTATGCCAGCAAGGATCGCACGGACCCCGGCATCCGCGAATACGCGCAGAAATTCCGCAGCAGCCCCGGCCGGCATGACGGGCTCTATTGGCAGGCCACGCCCGACGAGGAGGAGAGCCCGCTCGGGCCCCTCGTCGCCAGCGCCCAGGCCGAGGGCTATGGCAAGCATCCGGCGGGCAAGCCGCAGCCTTACCACGGCTATTACTACAAGATTCTCACGCGGCAGGGCAAAGACGCGCCAGGCGGGGCCTACAGCTACGTCGCGAACGGCCATATGATCGGCGGCTTCGCGCTGGTGGCCTTTCCGGCGGAGTACGGCAATTCCGGCGTGAAGACCTTCATCGTCAATCAGGACGGCAAGATCTACGAGAAGGACCTCGGCCCCGACACCGCGCGCGCCGCGAGCCGCATGACCGTGTTCAATCCGGATGCCACCTGGACGGCGCTGTAGCTTCCGGGCCGACGGCTACTCCCCGCGCCAGTCCGGCTTGCGCTTGGCGAGGAAGGCCTCGAGCCCCTCGCGGAAGTCGCGGCTGGTATAGCACATCACCACGAGGTCGCGGTCGAGATCGGGCGGGAGACGCGCCTCAAGCCGGCGCAGCGCCTCCTTGGTAGCGCTCAAGGTCAAAGGCGCGTTCGCCGCGATGGAGCGCGCGAGCGCCTCCGCGCGCGGCATCAGCGACGCGCTATCGGGCACGAGCTCGCTGACGAGGCCGCTCGCCAGCATCTCGTCGGCCTCGGCGAGGCGCGCGGTGAAGATCAGGTCCTTGACCCGCGCCGGGCCCAGGAGCGCCGAGAGCCGCGCCAGGTTGGCGATGCTCAGGCAATTGCCGAGGGTGCGCGCGATGGGGAAGCCGAAACGCGCATTGGGCGCGGCGATGCGCAGGTCGCAGGCCGCGGCGATGGCGGCGCCGCCGCCCGTGCAGGCGCCGGCGATGGCGGCGATGGTGGGCACGCGGCAGCGCTCGACGGCGGCCACCACGCGCTCGAGCCGCTCCTCATAGGCGACGGCGTCTTCCGCCGTGCGCAGTTCGCGGAACTGGGCGATGTCGGTGCCGGCGGCGAAGGCCTTGTCGCCCGCGCCGGTGACGATCATGACCTTGATGGAGCGATCGCCTTCGGCTGCGCGGCAGAGCTCCGCCAGCCGGTCATACATGGCGTAGGTGAGCGCGTTGCGCGCCTCGGGCCGGTTGAAGGTGACGCGCGCGACGCCGTCCTTACAGTCGTAAAGCAGCTCAGCGGGCGCGCTCATGCGCCCTCGCGCTAATTGGCTTCGCGCTCGTGGAAGACCGCGGGCGCCATCACCGCGCCCTTGGCCTTGTGGCGATCGCAGGCGCTGCCCGCCGATTGATCGATCGGCGTCACCGCCGTGCAGTCCTGGACATTGCTGACGATATGCGGGGCCGGCGCGGTCGGAGCGGCGCCGGCGGGCGCGTCCTTGGCAAGAAGCGGGGCCTTGGAGAGCATGGCGCCCGCGAGGGCCGGCTTGTCCGGTTTGGCGCGGAGGGCAACGATGCCGAGCAGGGAGGGCTCGCCCGCGACATAGGCCCAGATGCCGCCGCCGATCCAGAGCAGCCAGATCGCGGCAAAGGACAGGTTGATCAGGCCCTTCATCGCGGCGCCCCCCCGAAGCGACGCGCGGCTTGCATCGCGCCGGTCATCCGATAGGAGGTGAGGGGCTGGGGCTTTTGGCAGTCGGCGAGGTACTCGGCCGGAAAGCCAAAAATTGAGCCGCGGCGGAGCGCGGCGTTCGCTTTGGGTCTCATGGCGGGGCGGACTTTAGCAGCTCGTCATGCTCGCGTCATGCGCACTTAATGCATGGCTACTCGCTTGAGCATTGTGCGTTGCACAAGACGATTAACCCATATTCAACAGGCGTCATGAGCACCAACCGATTGAAATAACGGACTTTCTGGAAGATAGTGGAAACCGAGGGCGGCGGAAACCTCGGAAAAACACGGTCGACCGCCCTCAAGGAGCGGGGATGCCGCGCGTGCCGTCGGGCTGGCAGACATGGGTGCTGATATTGCAGCCGGCCGTGATCGACTGGTCGAAGCCGCCCTGCTCGAAGCCCTTGAAGACGGCGCCCCGCTCATGGGCCAGCACCATGCGGCATTGATTATAGGGTTTGGTGCCTGGGCTGAGACCATAGCTGCGGCAGGAGGCGTCGTCGGCAGCCGCCAGCTTGTCATGCGCCTCGCAGCCGGCGACCAGAAGGGTCGCCGCCAGGGTCATTCCCAGTATGATAAGCCGCTTAGCCATGGCTCATAGTACCATCCGGTAAGCAAATCGTACAGGGACTGATTCCGTTCCCCGCCGCTAAAAGCGGCGATGCGTGGCATTTTGGCCGCGGCCTTGGGGGCGGGCGGCGGCCTCCCGCCGGGCGACCTGCCGGCCACCTTAAAAGTCCCGCCCCTGTCACACGAGCTTAACCAAACCCGACTATGGTACGCGCCGTAGCCGCCTTTCGCGACTACGATCCAGGCCATCACAATCCTATGCCGACTTGCCCCCGCCGCGCTCGACCCCGAGACGGCGGGGGATTTTCCACCCCCTACTTCCCCTCCTCCGCCAGAAGCTTGGCCACGCCCGCGAGTTTGGCGCGGCAATCCTCGAAGGCGCTCCAGAGTTCGGCGAGGTAGCCGGCGACAGCGCGCTGGGTAGCCGTGTCGTCGGGCGGCGCGGGCGCGTCCTCGCAGGCGAGGAGGTCGGCCGGGAGCTGCGGCTGCTCGATGCGCGTCTCAGTGAGGAGGTGCGGCGGCGCCGGCGCCGCCTCGCAGCCGCTCAAGAGCGCGGCGCAACACGGGAGCCAAAGGAGCGTCGTCGGAAGGCGGCGCATCGGCAATCTCCTTCTGGATGGTCTGGAGCCGGGTAGCGCGTTGCCGCGAGGCGGCGCGATCCGCCGCCAGCGCCGCGAGCTCGCGCGCGCTCTCGGCCTTGAGCTCGGCAAGGGCCGCCGCGTTCGCCTTGTTGACGGCCTGGGCCTGGTCGAGCTGCTGCGTCTCAATGGCCACGTTCGCCTCGGCCGCCGCGCGGGCGTCGAGCTCGTGGCGGACAAGGAGGAACACCACGCCACCGGCGGCGAGGAGCGCTATCGGCAGCAAAAGCTTGCCGCCGAGGGAGGCGATGAGCGAGGCGAACATCAATTTTCTCCGGCCGGGCTGGATCGATTCTCCGCGCGGCGTTGCGCGCCTTGGCCCCAGGCGGCGGCGCCCGAGCCGGCGAAGGCGAGGCCCAGCCCCTGGCCGTAGGCGGCGGGATCGAACTGGTGGCCGAGCCAGACCACGCCATAGGCCGCCAGTGCAATGAAGGCGAGCACGCCGATGGAGGAGAGCACGAGATGCGCTTCCACGCTCCTGTCGGCCGAGTTGAAAAGGCGGGCAAGCCAGCTCATGGCATCAACCGAGCCAGGATTTGAGGCCGAGAAAGAGCGCCGCCGCGCTGGCGACGGCGCCCGCCCCGATCAGGAAGAAGAGCCCGGCGGTCACCAGATGGCTGGCCTTGCCGGCGAGCACGCCCGAGAGCGAGCTCGTGCTGCTCGTGACATGGCTCTTAAGCGAGGCCTCGAGCGTCGCCAAGCCCTCGAGCACCTCGTCGATATGGTCGTGAATCTCCTGCTTGGCCTTGGCCTCGGTGGCGCCCAGGAGCTGGCCGAGGGCCGAGGCGAGCCCCGCCGCATCCGCGCCCACGAGATGCGCCGCCGCGCCGATGCTCGGCATGCTCGCGGCCGGCGCGGGCGACGGCGCCGGCGTTTGCGCCGGCGCGGGCGCTTGCGAAGCCGGCGCGCTCGCGAGCGGGGCTGCTTGCGGCGCGGAGTTGCTCGTATCCGTCATGGCGGGTTCCTTTCACTTATAGGCGCGGTTCAACAGGCCGGCTTCGAACAGCCGGCTCACCCTTCCGGTGGCGAGATTGACGCGATAGAGGGCGGCTTGCTCGCTCCTGAGCGCCGCGAGCAGCGCCGGCAAGGGCGCGCGCAAATTGACTGCGTCGATCGTCTGGGCGCCGATCGTGCCGTCTTCCGCGACGGGCGCGCCCGCAGCCCGCAGCGCGCGTTGCAGGATGAGCGCGCCCTCGCGCGGCGCGAGATTGACCAGGATCGAAAGCATCTTGGCCGCCAGCTGCGGCGCCTGGATCTCGTCGAGATGATAATGCTTCCAGAAATCGCGGTAATAGACGGCCTTCGCATCTTCGAGCGTAAGCGCGGCGATATCGAGCGCCGGATAGGCGCGTTTCGAGATGCCGTATTTCGTGACGCCGCCGGGGTCCGCCGCATTGGCCTCGAGCCCGCCTTCAAGCGCCAGAAGCTGGCTCATCGCATAGTCGAAGCTCGGCTCCGCCGGAGCCGGCTCGTAACCGGGAATAGCCATGCTGCACCTTATATATATGTGTGGCGGCGGAAGGACCGCCGCCCTCAAGGGCGCGCGGGAATGCGCGGGAACAGACGGTCCTGCTTGTCGTTGATCTCGCCGCGCAGCTCGGCCACGTCTTTCTTCATGTCGCTCTTGAACTCGTCCAGGTCCTTCTGGATGGCCGCGATCTGCGCGCTGATCGTGGCGATCTCGGTCGAGAGCTCGGTCTTGATCTCGGAGAGCGCCCAGATGCCGCCGGCCAGCAGAAGCAGCGCGTGAAGCACCGCGCCGATCGAGATACGCATGTCGAGGACGAGGCGCGCGCGCCGCCCACCCTGCTCGTTGCGCTGCTCGCTCATCCTGCGCTCGTCACGATGCTCTCCGAGGGCGCTGTCGCTTGTCGGCTTGCTCATGCGATGCGAAAGCCCGAGAGCTGGGTCACCTGGTTCGTATTGCCGACGTTGACGTTGCCGCCCGAGCTTTGCAGCGCCCAGAGCTCGACATAGTCGCTCGAGCCGTTCATGTAGGAGATGCCGGAGCAGCCCTCGCCCTGCGCGCCGGTGCCCGAGGAGATGCCGGTCGCCTGCGCGACATAGCTCGCGCCATTCTTGTAGATGTACATCTGATAGGCCGTGGCGCTGACCTCGCTCACCAGCCCGACGAAGCCCGAGAAGAGATAGAGCCCCGGCACCAGCGGCGTGTAGCGATAATTCGTCGTCGCATCCATATAGCCGCCGACATCCTTGTTCTTGCTGTTGAGCTGGATCTTCGCGGCGGTCGCGGTGGCGAGCGTCTGGGAGCCGGTGATGGCGACGGAGAACGCCACCTGGAGATTGGCGCCGAGCGCTAACCAATTGGTGCCGTTGGTCACGAAGGTCGCCTGATTGCCGGTATTGGGCAGCGCCAGGCTCGAGACGCTCGCATTGGCCGAAGGCAAGTAGATGCCGGCCGAGGCCGCGACCGTCGTTATGAGCGGCGTCGTGCCGCCCGTGACGTCAAGGTTCACGATGGTGATGGTGAAACCGCTCCAGAGACCCGATGGCGCCGGCAAGGTAATGGTAGTCGTGCCGGTGACGGTGAGGATCGAGCCGTGATCGTCGCGGCGACCGTATAATTCGCCGACTTCGCGGCGGTCTTATAGAAGGGCACGAACTGAGGCCGCATGACGTGATTGGTACCGTCGAGCAGGTTGTCGATGACCCAGTTCGCGCCGTCATACGAGCCCGAGCTGCTACCGGCGAATTGGTCGTATTCAACCAGTCCTGGCCGGTCTCGGCCCCCGAGGGCGCGCTCGCCCCGGAGAATTTGGTGTTCAGGCTGTCGAGCGCGTTGTTGGCGTCGGTGACGAGCTGCAGGCCGGACAGCGTGCCGGTGGTGGGCAGCACAAGCGAGTTCTGCGACATGGAAACTCCTGATCAATAGCCGGTGGCCGTCCAATCGATCGTGCGCGCCACGCCGACGCCGCCGTTGAGCACTTGCACGTAGAAGCCGGAAAGGCTCGCGCTCGTGATGGCGACCGTGTCGCCCGACTGCGCGTTGTCGATCGTCACGGAGATGAAGGGCAGCGTCGATATTGCGCCGTAGGTCGAGGCCGGGCCGCCGCTGAAGCCGAAGGGGAACACGATGTCCGCGCCGCCGGCCGGGATCGACAACGCGTGGACGGACTGGCTGTAATCGATCGCATAGGCGTCGAGCTGGAAATGGGTTACGACACATCGCACCTGCTGGCTCGTCGTCGTGAGGACGAGCTGCAGCTGCGGATAGGTCGCGCCCCAAGCGGCGTTGTAATAGGTCTTGCCGGGCGACCAGGGCTGCCAAGCTGGCGCGCCGCCGCTCGCCGCGATCGCCACCTGGAGGATCGCCGAGACGCAGCTCCCGATGGCGTTACCGAAGACATCCGCCCAGCCGAGGAAGGATGGGCAGGTCAGCACGTTGTCGTAAATCGATACCGCTTCGATGGTGAGGTGCGGCACGAAGAGCAGCGTGCTGCCGGACACGATGCCCAGGCTGGCGGAATTGAAGTTCTGGAATACCCCGTAGGTCCCGCTCACGCTGCCCAGCGTGGCGCCGAGGGTCGAGCCCCAGAGGATGTCGGCGTCCGTCAGGACATTGGCGACAGCGAGGATGCTGACTCCGGCCGCGGCGCCCAGGTCGAGCTCGAGATCGTAGGCGCCTGCCGCCTTGTTGACGATCGCGCTGCCGCCCAGCGTCCAAGGCCATACGCTCGGCAGGGTGGTGGAGACGCCGGCGATCGTGCCCGTCTCTTCCGTCTCGCTCCAGAGCTCGACCGCCGGGACGGTCGGATAGGCCATGAGGACGCTCGCCGGCACGGCGCTATAGACATCGACGCCCTGGGGCGAGCGCGAATGGGCCGCGACCCAGAAGGTGCCGTCGGAGTGGCATCCCCAATTCGTATTGGGCGTACGCCCCATCACCTGGCCGGTCTGCCAGGAGGCGCCAAAGCGCACCTCGTAATCGACGACGCGGAGCGGATCGGTGACGGGGCTCCAGCTGATCACCGGCGTCCCGTTGGTGCCCGCCGACGCCGCCAGGTTGATCACGTTGGCCAGCGGCGTGAGCCAGCCGGTGCCGCTGATCTTGAAGCTATAGGGCTGCACCGACGCCAGGTCGGGCTGGCCGCCGCCATATTGGTTATAGGGCAGGAGCTTGAGCCAGACCGGCGCACCGATATAGGCCGGCGGGAACGGCAGCGGGAAGATCGTCTTGTCGAGCCGCGCGAACGCTGCCCCGACGGCGTGCGCGCCGTTCGTGGTGCCGTACTGCCCGCGCTGGAGACCGCTGAGGGCGTAGTAGTTGTCCGGCACCACGCCGGGGTTGAGCGCCGCCGCCTCATAGCTGCCCGTCCAGGTCAAGGCGGCATTCTGCGCCGGTGCGTTCGCGAAGGCGACGACGCCAGAGGCGGTGATGGTGTAGTCGGTGACCGTGACGGCGGCAGCAGTCGTCTTGATGTAGCTGGTCGGACCGGTGGCCGGCAGGCCTTGGGCCGTTATGTTGGTGAACTGTGCGCCCCAGAGGACGGCCGAGTGCTCGGTCGAGCCGCTTTCGTCCGGCATGAGGCCGAAGGTCGCCGTCGTGTTGCCGGAGGAATTATTGGCGCAGACACCCCAAATGAGATACCAGCCGTTCGGATAGGAGACGACGCCCGAAGCCGTGACGCTACCGGTCGAGATGATGGTCCCCGTGGCGGGGTCGAAGTTCACGAAGGCATTGACCGTCGTGCCGCCGGTGAGCTGGTGTTGTATTCTGACGGCCGCAGAAACCGATGCCGAGTTCACGAAGGCCGAGAACAGATAGCTCGACGAATCGTTGGCGATCGTCACCGGCGCACCCTTGAGCGCGACGCTTGTTGCATTCGGCGTCAGGACTTCCGCCGTCGCCGTGCCGTCCGGCGCGCTGCCGCCGCTCCAGCTCGTCGCCGCTATGTGGGAACCGCTCCACGGCGAGCTGCCGAAGCTCTGCGAATATTTCAGCAGGTTCGAGCGGGCTGTCGAGTATTGGAGCTGGTTGCCTTGCCAGTCCGATTTATAGATCGCGGGCGCGCCGGCGGTGGCCGATATCGGCTGGCTCGGCGCGGAGACGAGCTGATAGGCGGTCGTGACGCCGTTACCCGTGCCGAAGCTCTGCGCCGTGACGGAGCCTTCGCCGGGTCCCGCCGTCAGCTGCGCGGTCGTGTAGGAGATGATCTCGCCATCGACCCAGCAAGCGGTGTTCGTCAGCAGCGCGTCCAGCGACGAGCCGGAGAGCAGCTGGGCGCCGGGCGACAAGAGGCCGACGGAGATGATATCCATGTCGTCGGTCGCGGTCGGGCTCGCCAGCAGGGCCGATGTCAGCACCCCCTGCCGCGCGCTTCCCCGCGCCCTGCCGGCATAGGCGTAGGTGGAGTTGTCGAACGATACCCAAACGTCGCAGCCGCCGTAGCTCGTGCTTTGGCCCGAGAGCGCCAGCCAGACCTCGAGGTTCCCGCTCACCGAGATGGCGAGCGGCGCCTCGAAGATGAGCGGCGGGTTCATCGCACCCGGCGACTGGTTGTAGTTGGGCTGGAAGCCCGTCGTCGGATGGAAGCTGTACTTCGCCGCCGTGCCGGTGCCCTGGAGATAGTCCTCGGCCGTCACTTGCAGCGTGCCGTCCTCGTCCTCCTGGATCTCGAGGATGCGCACCGCCTGCTGCACAAGCCCCAGATTGGCGTCGGTGATCTCGACGATATCCATGGGGTCGAGCAGGATGTACTTCCACCCCAGGCGGAAGCTGTAGGTGTTCCGCACCTGCTGGCGGTAGAGATAGAGCCACGCGGCCGTCGAGGCGATCTGGGGATCGCAGAAGAAATGCGTCGTCTGGGTATCGTCGGGCCGCAGGCCGAAGAGGTCGATCGCGCCCTCGTCCTTGGCCTCGACGATGTCCCGGTTGTAGTAGTTGTAGCGGTTGTTGAACTCGAAGGTCTCGACGTTGAACTGATCGCTCGGTCGCTTGCGGTCGAGCTTCACCGGGTCCTCGCCGGATTTATAGATGAAGTCGTCGTCGCCGAGGCTGTAGAGCGGCGAGGGCGGCGTGTAGGTCGAGCCGTTGGCCGACAGCGCCACATCGCCGCGCGGCACGATGGAGAGCTTGCCGCTCGTGAACACCCACTCGGCGTTGGTGTATTTGATCAGGTCGTCCATCATCTGGGACGCCTGGCTCTGGTCGGTCCAGGCCGGCGAGACCAGCAGCTCCTGCGCGGCGCAATAGGAGCGGTATGCGATCGAGCGCGCCGACCCAGGCGGACGGTATCCCGACGCCATGCTCCTCGTTGGTGAGGAAATCCGTCACCACGTCGGCCGGGTTGGCGTCGAGGAAGGTGGGCGTGTATTCGAGGCCGGAGAAAGTGAAGGTGATCGCGACTTCCTCGCCGATCAGGTCGGGCGAGAAGAAATAGGTTCCTTCCGTGTAGGTGATGGTGCCGTCCGCGCTCTCCACCACCGTGCCGGCCGGTATCACGAAATACTCTGTCGGCCCGGCGGGGAACGGATCGTCGCTTATGAAGACGTTGTCGCCGGTGAAACCGGCGAGGCTGACGGCCGTGAGGGAGATGTTGCCCGCCGTCAGCACCACGCCGCCATCGGCCACGAAGAAGCCGGAGCCGGCCGGCACCACCTGCAAGGTCGCGCCGTCGGGCACCTGCTCCGTCATGGTCGTCGTCTCGTTGCCCGAGATCGGCACCGTGTTGGCGCAGAGCCCGGCCACCTCGTAGGAGAACTGCGGCAGCTCGGTCGATTGCCCGAGCCCGAAATTGGCCGAGAAGCCATAGGCGAGGCCGCGATAGTTGAGCGCCTCCGAGGGGTAGTAGGTCTCGAGATGCGACCAGGCCGTCTGCGTCAGCGTGCCGTAGAAGAATGACGTCGCGCTCGCCGGGCACCTGGACGACCTGCGTGCCGGAATAGGTGATCGTGACCGAATGGCCGCGAGGTCGGCCGAGAAATAGCAGCAGCCCGAGGTAGGACCAGCATTGGTTCGGGCCGGCGGGCCACAGGTTCGGCGGCAGATATTCGTCGAGCGGATTGAGACCGCCGCCCAGGGTATCAGGCTCACCGCCTGGTCGGCCGTGTTGTCGAAGATCGAGGTGATCGAGGTGATGGTGACGCCCGACAGCGACGAGCCCGGCGTCACGCCATAGGGGCTGCCGGGCACCGTGTCGGTCTCGGAGCCGCGTATAGGCCACCGTCTCCGACACGGTCGCGGTCTGGCTGATGACGTTCTTGTCCTCCCAGACCGTGAGGACGCCCGTGATCGGCCCCTCGCAGAGGCCGATCATGAAGCTGGCCGAGTAGGTGTAATAGCCGCTGCCGCCGCCCTTGCCCCCTCCGAGGCCGCCCTTGCCGCCGCCGCTGCTGTCGGAGTTGAAATAGGCCGCGAAGTCGCCATACCAGAAGACGTTCCCCGAGATCCGGTTCACGCCATAGACGAGCGGGATCGGCTTGCCCTGATTCGCCGTGTTGAAGCGCAGCGACGTGTCGGCCGGCTGCTGCTTGTTGGCGCCCTTGCCGCCGCCGAGAATGCCCATCGGTCACCAGTCCACTACTCACCAGAGGGTATAGAAATGCATCTCGCGCCCGGCGAGCCGGCCCTTGTCGCCCTCGGCATAGGTCACGCCGTCGCGCACCATGGCGTGGATCACCTTGGGCCAGGCGACCACGATGGCTCCATGGGCGAGGCAGCGACCCCAGCGATAAAGCACCACGTCGCCCGGCGCCGGAGGCGCCGGGATTTCCCGCGCGTAGCGCGTCACGTAGGAGAGATAGCGCTCGGCCGAGCGGTGCATGGCCCAATCCATCGGGTAGCTCTCGACCATGAGGGCCGGCACGCGCTCGGGCAGCACGGCGTGATAGACCTCGGCCAGGATCATGGCGCAATCGACGCCCTTCCCCTTGAGCCGGCCCATATGGTGGTAGGGCGTCTTGAGCCAAGTGGCAGCCTCGGCGATCACCGCGGCGCGCTGGCGCGCTTCGAGCTTGCTCATATCGCCGTCGTCATATGGCGGTTTCAGGCGTCGGCATGAAGGGCGTCGCGAGAAGATTTGCCAGATTGTCGAACTTGGTCGAGCAGGTCAGTATCGTCTTGTCGCAGCCGGGGTACATCGTGAAGGCATCGCCCGGCGCAGGCGCGTTCGGGAAGGGCGAGAGCAGTTGCACCTCGCCGTTCGCCTCGAACGAGACCTTGACCGTGCGGGCGAGGCCCTGATTGATCCCGCTGGTGAAGACGAGGGCGCCGAGCGCGAAATAGCCGTCTGGCTCGCTCGTCACGCTGGTATAGAGATCGCCCGCGTTGACGATGCCCGTCACAGTGCCGGTCACGGTGTAGCTGGACTTCACGACCGTGCAGCCCGTGTCGTAGAGCGTATGGACGCAACCGGGCTGATAAAGCCGCCGCGGCATCTTGATATTCAGCAGCTCGCGCGGGTCGTTGATCGAGAAGGTGGCGCCGGTGCGGGTCGCCGTCACCTCGACGACACGCCCGAAGAAAATATTGGCGACGCCCGTCGGCACGAGTGGCGCGGCGAGGTTCGGCGGCTGCGGCCAGGAGGGGAAGAAAGCGCGGTCGAGCGAGAGCGTCGCGCCGTCGAAGATCCCTGCCCGGATGGCGTCGAGGAAATAGCGCCCCATCACCATGTCGATGCCGGGCTGCGGGAAGACGTCGAAATCGAGCGTGCCGACCTCGATTCCGGTCTTCCAATGCGCCTTCGCGCGCGCCTTGTTGCGGACGAAGCGCGGGCCGCCCGAGGCGAAGACGTTGCCGCCGGCGGGCGCCGTATAGCTCCCGTTCCAGCCCACCGGCAGGTCGGCCGTCGTGTAATAGAGCAGGGTTGGGCTCGAGAATTCCGAGCCGACCACGAGATCGAAGGTGTAGAGATCGGCCATTACGAAGACGCCGCTCGCGAGCAGGTTCACGAGCGCGGTCGGGTTCGGCTTCATCAGAACTTAACCGAGTAGAGCTTGAGGGATTTGAGTTCCCAAAGCGCGTTCATGAATTTCTCAAAGTCGAGCTTGTCGTCGTTGAAGCGCGCCGCCCAATAGTAGGAGCCCGTCCAGGTCAACGCGGCGCCGCTCGAGGGCGCCGAGGCAAAGGTGACGATGCCGGTCGAGCCCAGCGTGTAATTCGTGCCGAGGGTCTGCAGCGTGCCGTTGACGTAGACGCTCGGATTGCCGTTGAGCGTCTGCACCGGCTCGGAAAAGCCGCCATAGGAACGCACGAGCTGGAAGGCCGTCGTCGAGCCGTCGCCGGTGCCGAAATTCTGTCCCGTGACCGAATTGTCGTCCGGATCGCTGAAGGCGATCGTCCCCGCGGCGCCCGACGCCGTGTTGAAGAAACCGAGGAGGGTGTCTTGTTCGCTGTAGGACGCGCCCTGGAACGAGCTTTCGCGGAGGAAGTCGAAGGTGAGCTCGTAGAGGTAGCGCGGAAAGACGAAGTCCGGGACGCGCACCTCCTTGCCGGAGACCAATTCCTGGATGCGCGTGCGCCAGGTCGGCGTGCGCTTCACGCTGTAGGCGAGGCCCGGCAAGGTCGGAAAGACGGGATAGGCCACGGCGTCACGGCCTCAGGAACTTCGAGAAGCGTCGCATTTCGCCCGAGATCGCGCCGGCGATATCCTCGGGTCGCAGGTTCTGCCCGGGCGCCGGATGGACATGGATTGTCGGCGAGACGTTGAAGACATGACCGCCATGGCTGTCGCCGGCGCCCATCGACGATATCCCGCCAGGCATGCGCGACGCGCCGCGTCCCGACAAGGCCGCGCGCGCGGCCTCGGCATGGCTGCCCGCCGGCGCGATCAGCTCGCCCGAATGAACCATGGCCAACGTGTCATGCGGCACATGCCAGGAGCCGACATCGAAGCTCGGGATAAGGTCGCTCAAGAGCCCCGCGCCGTCGCCGATCCCGGAAGCGCCGCCCGCGGCGCCCTGCGCGGCCGTGTTGGCCTCGATAGCGACGGTGAGGGCGAGAATATCGGCGTCGAGCGCGGTGAAGGTGGCCTGAAGCGTCGCGAGCCCGGCCTCGAGCGTCGCAATCGCGGGCGAGAGCGCCGTCAACGCCGGCGCCATGGCGGTCAGGGCCGGCGTCATGGTGGTGAGCGCGGTCGTGTTCAAGGAGAGTGCGGCCGTCGAGGCGGCGCTGGTGGCACCGCCCATCGCGCCGGGGATGAGCGAGCCCATATTGAGCAGGTCGCCTATCGCATCGCCGCTGCCGAGGCTGCCGCTCGATCGCCCGCCGCCGAAGAGCGCGGCGAAGAGGCCGCCAAGCCCGGAGGCACCCGCGCTGAAGGGATTGCCGATCGCGCCGGCGATCTTGCCCCAACCCACCGCCGTGGCCGCCTGGAAGGCGAGCCACCGGGCAAGCATCTTGGCGATGTCCTCGATATAGGAGATGACCATGCGGTCGAAGGCGCGCTCGATCTCTTGCGCCGAGTTTTTCGAGCGGTCGAGCATCTGGTCGAGGACGGTGGTCCAGTAATTGTCGATCGGCTCGAACGCCGCCTGGATGTCGCTCGAAAGCTTCTGCTCGATCTCCTTCTGCTTCTCGGCCGATTGCTCGGCGAGCTGCTCGATCTGCTGCGTGTAGCGCAGATTGGCGAGGCTGCGCTGGTCGAGCGCATCCTGGTGGCCCACCGAGCCCTGCAGGTCGTTGGCATGCTCGGCATCGATCGCGGCAAGCTGCGCATAGAGCTCGTCCTGCAGCGCCTTCTGCATGAGCGCCTGATATTGGTCGACGCTGATCGCGCCCGCGCGAAGCTCCTCCTCATATTGCTCCTTGCGCGTATCGAGCATGAGGCGCGAGGCCTCGCGCTCCGTCTCGACGCGCAGCCGGGCGATCCTCTGCTCGTCGGCCGCGTCCTTTTCCAGCTCCTTGGCGAGAGCCTGGCTCTCGCCTGCCAGCACGCCGCCATCGAGTTGCGGGGAGGCAAGGCTGGCCAGCGAGGCGCGGATCGAGCTCGAGGCGCCGTCCATCGCGGCGCTGGCGGCGGCGAGCCCCGCCAGAAAGTCGTCGATCTTCGCGTCGAGAGTGACCTCGACCTTGTTGTCGTCAGCCATCGCTTCCTCTCAACGGCGTCTTGATGGGGCGAAGCTCGGGCGCCGGCGCGCTACCGCACCACGCCGCCCGCGAAAAGGGCCGCGAGCTCCTCTAGGCTGCCGCGGCCGGGCTTGCGCGGCTGCGGGGCCACGGCCGGCCGGGCCCCTGCCCCGCTCGGGAGGAGCAAGGCGGCGAGCGCGACATGGACGGGCGGAAAACGCTGCCACTGGGCGGCGAGCGCTTGGAGGCGCGGGAAGGTCAGCGCCTCCTCGCAATACTCCCAGCGCCAGCCGGTCGCGGCGACGACATGCGCGATCAGGCCGTCGACGAGTCCGCCCCACTCGTCGGGCCCGGCTCTTCCCCCGGCGCGCCATCCTTGCGCGGCACCAGGCCCGCCTTCTGCGCGAGGATCGGAAGCGCGTCGATCATCTCGACGACGCTGACCGGCACCTCCTCCCATTCCTCGCGCGTGAGATCGGGATAAGCGCGGGTGAGCGCCAGGTAATAGGCCTCGACCAGCCGGTCGATCTTGGCCTCGTCGAGATCGCCGACCGAGCGCAGCGCCTCGAGCGCCACCAGCGCCGGAATGACCTTGCGGTATTGCTTGGGCGCCAAGTCGGCGAGGACCCAATCGCGGCCGCCGAGGCGCACGACGGCGCCGTCGTGCCGCGGCGCGCGGCTCGAAGCGTCGGCCATCATCCTCACTCCGTCGTCGTGATGTAGCCGAGAGTGCCGGTCGCATCCGCGAGCGCCGCGAAATCGAGCTCGGAGATCGTCCAGTCCGAGTTCTTGAAGGGCAGCGACAGCTTGTCGGAGACGCAGGCGTTGAGCTGCAGGTTGAAGACCTTCGCGTTGTAGGTCTCGGCCAGGTTCACCTGGAAGGTCGGCGCCGAGCCCATGAGCTGGTTGGTGAGCGTGATCTTCTGCGCGCCCGAGGCGGCGGTGTAGCTGTAGTTGAGCCAGACCGCGGCGCTCGCGTCGGCGGCGGCGAAGCCGTAGACGCCCGCCGCGACGGAATATTGCCCTTGGGTAGGGCTGGAGGCGACCTTGGAAAAGGCGAGGCCCGCATTGGCGCCGCTCGCGTAGATCACGCCGAGATCGGTTTGCCAGGCGGCGGCGTTGGCGGCCGTCACGTTGTAGGGCGTGCTGCCGGGCACGGTTTGCAGCTCGTTCACGGCCTGCAGGATGCCGCCCGTGGCCTGGCTCTGGCCGAAGAAGATGTTCTGGAAGGTCGAGCTCAGGATGCGCGCGAGCTTGGCCTTGCCGGTGATCTTCATGTTGGACCGCGCGATGGCGACCGGCGCCTGGTATTGGCCGGTGAGATCCTTGGTGGTGAAATCGAAATCCACCTGGATCTCCTGCAGCACGCCGAAGATCGAAGGCGTCGCGTTCGTGATGTCGGTGCGCACGCCGATCAGCGTGCCGGAGCCGAAGGAATATTCCGTCATGGCTGTTCTCCTTCAAGAGGCATGAGGCGGGCGAGAGGGCGAGAGAACGGAAGGATCAGGCGAGCCGGCGCTTCAGGTCGGGGATGGCGCTCATCAGCGCGTTCCATATTTCGCTGTCGCGCGCGAGAAGCGAGTTGCGGAAATTGTCGGCGACCCAGCCGTCGATCGCCTCGTCGATCCGGCTCGGCGGGGCGGGCTCGGATGCCGGCGCCGGCGCGGGCTTTGCGGCGGCGGCAGTCTCGGCGCTGACATTGTCGGGCATGACGCATCTCTCCTATCCGGTGACTTCGATCGAGAGCGGAACGATGGCGACGGCCTGGTCGCCGAGCGTGCCCTCGTCGGTCTCGATGCCGGCCTGGTCGATCCAACAGCGCGAGACGAGGCCGCCCAAGCTGTCGAACTCCGGTCGGATCGGGCGCGAAGGCGGCGTCGATGGCGTCGAGCGCCGAATTCAGGAGCGGCGCCGCGGGCGCCGTCTGGTCGGGCGCATGGACATAAACATAGAGATCGACCGCGAGCTCCCAGACCGGCGGCCGGCCTTTGTCCTGGCGCGGCTTCTCCCGGCGCTGCACGAGATAGGCGGCGGGCTGCAATGCGGGCGGCACGTCCGTCCAATGCTTGAGGCGACGCGAGACGGTGACGAAGACGGCCGAGCCCGACGGCGCCGGCCCGAGCGACTGGAGCCGTGCGAAGACGGCGCCATAGATGGTTTCGCGCGCCAGGCTCATGCATCGCTCTCCATTACCGCCTGCGTGACGGCGTCGGCGATGCCGTCCTCGATATCCCCGCGCATCTCGGCGAGCGCCGAGCGCGTGAAGGAGTGCTCGGGATAGCGCGCGAGATGGCTTTTGACCGCGACCTGCCGCGCTCCGCCGGCGAGGGGCTTGCCCCAGGCCTCGCGGATGGTGGCGAGATGGGCGCGGATGGTGAAGACGCCGCCATATTCCTGCACCGGCGCATAGACGCCGGCCGCGCCCGCGACGCCGATCCTGGCGACGATCGCGGCGCCGCTATCGGTCTCCTCGGCGTGGATGCTTCCGGCGAGACGCCCGCTTCTCACATGCAGCACGTCGTCCGAGAGCTTGGCGACGACAAGCGCCTCGAGGCGTTCGGCGAGCGCGCCGATGCGTGCGCGCAAGCGTCGCGGCACGCCCTCGCGCAGGGCGGCGAGGCGCGCGATCGCCTCGCCGTCGCCGGTGAGCGTGGCGTCGATCATGAAGGGCTCGGGTCAAGATGCTGCGATGGTCGAAGGGGAACCCGCGGCGCGGCCCGATTTAGATTGGGAACGGTTACGGACAGCGCGTCGGTGTCGGGATGGTTCCGGCGATCAGGCCTGCCGTTCTCGCGGCGTCTCCTCGGAGAGCACCTGCGCCTTCAGCGCCGCCCGCTCGATCTTGCCCATGTGGTTGCGCGGGAAGGCTTTGACCGCATGGACGCGCATTTCGGCGACGTTCAGCAGGGACTCGATCAGCGCCGCCTTCAGATCGGCCGGGGCCATCGCGCGGCCGGGTTGGAGCACGACATGCACCTCTTCGCCGCGTCGGCCGGGATGCGAGAAGATACAGACCGCCTCGGCGCCCAGCCGATCCTGCAGCGCGGCCTCGATCGGCGCCGCGGCGATCTTTTCGCCCATCACATTGATCACGTCGCTGACCCGGCCCCGCAGTGAAAGGCGCCCGTCATCGCGCAGGATTCCGAGGTCGCCCGAATAGAAAAAGCCGTCGCGGAAGAAGGCCTGAGTAGCGGCCGGGTCGTTCAGATAGCCGTCGACGCCGGTCGTCCGGATACGCAGGTTTCCGGTTGTGTCCGCCGGCAGTGGCTTGTCGTATTCGTCGACCACCTCGACCCGACGGGCCGGAGCGATGCGGTACCAGATCAGATCGTCGGCCGTCCGGATCGGCGTCAAGGCGACGGGTCCGGTCTCGGTCGCGCCGAAGCAGGTTCGCACGTCGTCCGTTAGTCGCTCCCGCGCGCCACGCCACAGGGCCTGCGACAGCGCTCCCCCGGCCACGATCAGCATCAGGGCGTCGTTGCGGATTTGAATCTCGGACGGGGTCGCCAAGAGGTGCGCCAGCAGTTGCGGCGTAGCGAAGGCGATGGTCAGTCCGGGCGCGGTCAACGAGCGCCAAAGCTCAGGCCCATAATGGATGACCGCCGTGCCACCAAGCCCCCAGGCGCAGACCGGCAGATGATAGCCCACCCCGGTCCAGCCGCCTATGTTGAACATGTTGACGACCGAAGCACTCGACAGGGCGAAGAAATCGCCGCGCAGCTTTACGTTCCGTGCCTCGACCGCCGCATCGATCAACACCTTTTTGTAGCTGCCCGTCGTGCCGGAGGTCAGCAGGATGTGGCCGCCGGGCGGAACGGCAGCCGTCGCCGCCACCTTCCCGATCTTGACCGCCGCCGCGCGCAGATAGTTCGCGGCGGGCACCAGGGTCACGGGCGCGCCCGCCGCGGTCGCCGCCTGCGCTAGCCCAGGCCACGCTTCGGCCTCGACCTCGTTCGAAACCACGCCGACTGCGCCGAGGCCCAGCCGCCCGATGTCCTCGACCGCGTGGCCATGCACGGTCGTCACGCCCAGGCTGCGCAGCGCCAGGCCGACGATCCAGGCCTCCAGCGGGGCGTGGATGCACAGCACCGCCACGCGGTTCCGGCTGAGATGCTGATCTTCCAGGAAGGCACGCGCCTGGGCGATGCAGCCCGCGAATATGCGATAGCTAAGCCCATGCCCGTTGCAGATCACCGCGGTCTTGTCGGGGGTCGCCCGCGCATGTGCGAAGATGTGATCGACGACCGCCACCAACCCTCCTAACCCAAGCCCTCTCCGTCAGCGCGAGCCTTCCTTTTTGGGCCGCCCGTGGCACGCCATGCCATCTTCGCGCTGCCACTCTATCCCTCAGGATGATTGGCAGGGCCACTTTCGTCATCGGTGCCATCGCAAAAGCGCACGCCAACAGACTGTTGCCATCAATTCAGTCAGGTCCAGCCTTCAACGGCAACCATATTTGCTGGCGGACCATTCGTAAGTCTTGCGACACCAGGCGATGGCGCGCGGATCACCCGATGTACGCATCCAGAGCTGGTAAAGTGCGCGCTCGTTCGGGTCATTCTCGGGCCGGAATTCATAGACGATCGGAATGCCATCGAAGGAATCCTGCATTTCGGCGATATCGACCAGATTGGGCAGACTGATCACCAATTGTCCCCGGCCGTCGATCGACAGCTTCACGTCCGCTTCCTCGTTGAGTTTTGCCAAGGTCACTTCAGAGGAATTCGATCGATCGATCGCAACAATTTGCATGCTGCCACCGCCCACAGGACCGCAACTGCGAACCCGCTCTTCGACAATCCATGTCGAGTTCGGAACTGCGAGATGGTCCGCGACATCCGTGCCGCAGGAGAGAATCATGGGAATGACGAGCGATGCCGGAACGATGGCCGTTCCGCCCACCAAAATGGCGAGCGCCAGAAGATAAGATCCTGATCGACTTGCCCAGTTTCATGTCGAGCGCCATGTTATCTCAGGGCTGCCATTCCATCTCAATCACCGTGGGTTTTAATTTTTCCAGCGATATAATCGTCATACCCAGCTTCAATCATACTCGCATTCCGCGGATTGTTAAAATATGGGCCGGATTTATCTCCGCTGCCTGTCAAATTGATGGCCCCAGCCGCAATGAGTGTCTCTTCCTTAGAGTAGCCCGCAGCCGCCGCAACAACTCCATAATTATAATTACCAAAATCTATAAACGTCTTATTCGGAAGACCATTTATACTATAAATTCTTTGGTAATCCATATGATTGTATCTGTAAAACTCAGCGAGCATTTCTCCTTCTTTGGTTTTTGTATCGTAGACCGTCGGAGGCGGTCCGGTAATTGATGAGGGATCCTGCGAAATCGATTCGCCAAATTTGGCGTTTTCCTCCAGCGAGACTCCGTAGGGCATAAGAAGCAGCCCTCCTGTGTTCGGATTACGAACAACCGAACCATCGCTCAGTACGACCGGTACGGGATCGCCGAGCGCATGGCGGACAGGCTCTGCGGCCGTCTCGGATGAAATATCCCCACCGGTTGTCCACTGCCCACTGCCGGATTGGCCCGCCGGAATGCGCGGCTCGTCGGGGTTGTAGCCGGACTTGCCGATCGTCGAGGCAAGGCTCGCCGCGATCGGCTCGCCAGCCATCAGCGCGTGCAGCAGGCCATAGCCGCCGCGCGCACGTGGCGCCGTCTTGAATGCCATATGCAATCGGTCGGCCGCAGAAAATTCGGCGGCGAGGCGGTGCGGCTCGTCGGCTCTCGCCGGCAGCGGCTTGGGCGAGGCTCGGCGCCCAGGCCCCTGGAATTCAATGATGGCAGCAGACCCGGACGGATCAGCATTCGGCATCGCATTCACCCCGTCATCACGCGCTGATATTTGGCGAGGATCGACTTGATGCCGTCGGGCATGTCCTTCTGGCTGAAGGAGGCCGTCGCCTGGCCGCCGAGCGAGCGGCTCGCCTCGCCGATGCGGCTGCGCTTGCGATAGCGGTAGCCGACGAGCTCGATCGTCGCCTGCTCGATCTCGAGCGGGATCGCGGCATAGCCGGCGCTGTAGCTCACCTGCACGTTCTGGCTGCCGCGATGGAAGGCGTAGCCGATGAGATAGAGGAGCTTGTCGTCGTTGTACCAGCCGTGGCCCGCCGCCTGGCCGGGCACGCCCGCAGGGACGGCGACGCCGTCGATCGCGAGCGAGGAGACGGCGACGATCGGCAGGTTGCGCAAGGCGAGCTTGAAGCCGCCGCTGCCGTTATAGCTCTCGCTGTAGGAGGCGAGCGCGAAGGCGCGGTCGCACCAGCTCTGGATATATTGGCTCTCGGCCGAGATGAGGCGCGTGAGCAGCAGATCCTCGGCCGAGGCGACGCCGCCGCCGGCATAGGAGGGATAGCCCGTGGTGTCGACGCCGATGGTGAAGTCACTGGCGTCGAGGATCGTCACGGTCACGCTCTCGCCGTTGAGCGCCGTCATGCCGGCGATATCGGAGAGCATCACCGCCTGGCCCTGCGCGAAACCGTGACCCGGGCAGGTCACTTGCGCGTTCGCGGCCTGGCTGATGGCGGTGATCGCCTTCTGCGTCGCGGCGAAGCCGGTGGGGTCGGTGCCGAAGAGCCAAGCCTTCACATTGGCGAGGCTGGTGAGATCGCCCGCCGCCATCGCTCACTCTCCCTTGGCGGCGCGCTCGCGCATGAGTGCGCGGAGGGCGGGCGTGGCGATCGGGCGCTTGACGGCGACGCCGCGCGACTTGAGCCAGGCGATCATCTCCTGGCGCGTCATGCGCGAGGGATCGGGGATCGCCGCGCGCCGCCCCTGGCCGGCATCGCTTTCCGCGCGCACGAAGCCATGGGCGTAAAGCGTGGCCGCCGCTTCCTCCGGCACCTCGACGAGGCCGTCCTCGACCGCGATCTCGACGCCGCCCAATGTGACGGCCGTGACGCCGGCCGGCGCTTTCAACAGCATGGCAAGGATTCCTTCGGTTGCGCGGGAGAAGTGGAGGCGTTCGGGCTGAAAGCATGCCCCCTCACCCAGCTTCGGGTAAGGCTCGGCTCATGCCTCGCCAACCCTAGGCACCTCTCCCCCGATCGGGGGGAGAGGGAAGGGTGAGGGAGGTTTGCGATACCGCCGACGGCGTGCGCTTAGCCGCCTGCCCCTCAGCCGTTGGCGATATTGGTCAGCACGCCCGTGGCCGGCGGGAAATAATGCTGCAGCACCTCGTCGGCATAGACGCCGTACTCGTAGCGCCGCGAGCGGAGCGGCCATTCGATCTGGTAATAGTCGCGCCGCGTGCGGATCTGCACCACGTTGGTGACGTTGGAGAGCGGATAGGGCAGCCGCGCGGTGTGGAACAGCACCGTGCCGGGCGGCATGTTGGGATGCAGCCGGATGGGAATCTCGACCGCGCCGTTGAGGGCGAACTTGTTGAGGTAGGAGCGCACCATCATGCCGCCGATTACCGCCCCCTGGTCCATGCTGACCACGAAGCGCGCCGCGGTGTCGGTGCCGCCCTGCAGGATCTTCTTGTGGATGTTGAGCATCTCCTGCGACGAGACGTAGATCTCCGTGGGCGAGAGGCGCAGATTGTCCCAGAAATAGCGCAGCGCGGTGTCGAACTCGACGATGCCGCCCTCGGTGTCGGCGGTGAGCGGCGTGCCGCTGCCGGCCGTGCCGGTGGCCTGCGCCACGTAATAGCCGCCGAGCGCGCCGTTGCTCGCCTGGGTCAAGAGCCCGTCATAGAGCAGCGCGTTGGTCGAATTGTCGCTCGCGCCGAGCGACGCCGCGGTCTGCGCGCCGGTGGCGCCGGCGCCGATCACGACCGAGTTGATGGTGGTGATGGCGCCGATCGTCTCGGAGCCGGCCGCGCCCCAGAACCAGGCATAGCCCATGGCGCCGCGCACCACCGCGACGGTGGCGGAGACCGAGCCGGTGGGGCCGGTGACGGAGACAGTGGCGTTGGCGCTCGGCTTGGCGGCGCCGCCGCCGAAATTGTCGGTCGAGCCATCGGCGTTGGTGCGGCTGATCGCCCCCTGCACGCCGCCCGCGATCGAGCCGTTGCGGTAGCCGTCGAAGCTGAGCGCAACGCAGATGACCGAGAGCGTCTGGCTGGCGAGCGAGCCGCCCGAGGTGGAGGCCGTGAGCGACGGCGTGGGCGTGGTCGAGAGCGCGAGCGAATTATTGCCGCCGAGGATGATCGCCTCCTCCTGCAGCATCACGGATTCGAGCAGCCCGCGTGCGGCGAGGGCGCGCGCGTCGTCGAGCCCCTCGGCCGCGTACTCGGCCTCGAAATCGACATTGGCCTCGAGCCCGATGCCGCGGTAGGCGGCGATGTAGTCCTTGGTCTGCACCGCGATCACGGCGCCGCGGTTGCCGCCGGAGACGCCGGCGCTGACGTTGCCGCTGTTGATGGCGGTGATGGCGCGCCAGTTGGCCTGGATGCCGCCGCGGCCCGAGACGCGCGGAATCGAATTGCGCAGGGGCGTGAGCACGGGATAGAGCAGCCTGGCGCCCGGCTCGAGGTCGTACCAGGTGATGCCGGAGGTGGCGACGCTCGATTCCGAGAAGGTCGACTTCAGCAGCGGATCGTTGAGCGGCTTGCGCTGCGCCTCCTTGAACGCGGCGAGCGTGCTTTGGACGAGGTTCGGTTCCATGGACGGGCTCCTTCGATGGGAGTGCCGGCGCCGTCGCGGCGCGGGCGGATCGCCTTGCCCAAGGGCGGGTCGCTGGCCCCGGCGCGGGCTCGGATGCCGGGAAGACGGAGGACGGATGTCGGAGGACGGAGGGCAAAAACGGAAGATAGGCGGTCGAGAGACGGTAACTCAGTTTCTCAGTCGCACTCATGGTTCGAGTTGCCGCGCCGCCGCGGGCTTAGTTCTCGCCGTCACCGATCCCACGCTCTGTTTTGCGCATCGTTCCAACCTTGGGTAATGTTGTTCACTGCGCGTTGGTCGATTCTATACGAGGCGTCTCCCGGCTTGGGCTTCCCAAAAATCCGGTTGTAGAAGCCGGTCGCGCGTTATGGCTCCCCCTCGCGCATTTTGCGGTTCCGCTCCTGCGCCTGCTTGACATATTCCTTCATCTCCGGCGAGAGATGCATGACACGTGGGATGGCGAGATACAGAACCTGGGCGTTTCGCTTCAGCATGATAATTTTCGCCGGTCCGATGCCTTCGATTTTGCCGTCCTTGTTGTAGCTGCCCTCGATCAGCCAGCGATCGCCCTGGTCCGTCGCTATGAGCGGCTTTTGTTGCTCGAGCCTCTGCTCGTCATAGGCACTGACGAGAAGCAGCTCCGCGAGCTTCACGGCGAGCTCGGGCGTGGTGACGAGCCCGCCCCTCAGCGCTTCGTGTAAGACGATGGAGGCGTCTTCCTGCTCATCGGCCATGGAGACCTCTCCGGAAGCTCGTGCTTCACCTACACCTTAAACCGCATTCGATGGTTGCAATTCTATGCGAATATGAAAACGGAGGAAAGCCCATTCCATCAGCCGCCGCCCTCACCCGCCGAAGCGCGCATACATCCGCATGGGCCGCGCGAGCGCCGCCTTGATCGCCTGCTCCGCCGTCGGCGGCTCCTGCGCCTGGGCGTTGCCGCCGCCGAGCGGCTGCACGCCGTCGGCCGATTTGTCGACCACGAAGAGCCCGGCTTTGGGCGCGGCGGGCTCGTTCTGCAGAGCCTCGACGGTCTTGCGCAACGCGGCCAGTTCGGCGAGCTCGTCATCCAGCTTCGCGAGGCGCGTCTCGAGCGCCGCGAGCTGCGCGCGCGCCGCGTCACGCTCGCCGGCGAGCTTGACCAACCTGCCGCGCGCCGCCTTCGCGTCGATCGCCTCGCCCTCCTCGCTTTCGCCTGGTGCTGCGCCGTCATCCTCGCCGGCTTCCGCAGGGGCGCCGGCGCAATCGGCGCCGAGCGCGACGGCGAGGCGGTGGATCGCGTTGACCCGCGCGAGATCGGCCTTGGAATGGCGCGCGCCTATCTTGGCGAGCGCGCCGCCGGCAGCCTTGCCGCCCGCGGTGCGGTCGTCGTCGCCATCCTCGAGGCTGGGGAAGCCCTCGGGGTCGATATGCTCCTTCCAGGCCATGATGATGCGCGCCTTGATGCGCTTGAGATCCTCCGCGTCATAGGGCCGCTGGTTATCGCGCTGATGGATATAGGCCCAGGCGGCGCGGATGCGCTCCTCGCTCCAGGCGCCGTTCTCCTTGAGCGGGTAGCGCGGCTTGCGGTCGGGCTGATAGCCGGGATCGGCATAGCCGGCCTCGGCCTCGCTGCCGTAATCGCCCCGCGCCTCGGCGCCCGGGTGATGGTCGGCGGCCGCAGCACCGCGCGACGCCATATGGCGCTCGGCATCGGCCTTCTTCTCGAAGGCGGCGCCGTCGGGCGCGAGCCAGACCTGGCGCAGCGGGGCCGACGCGGGCTTGAACTTGCGCAGCTCGGTCGAGCCGTCGGCGCGGATGAGCGAGAAGGTCGCGGTCGGGATGCAGGGATTGTCGACCAGGCTGACTTCGACCGGCCTTGCCGTATAGCGCGTGCGCGCGGGGTCGGCCGGGTCCTGCCAGCGCCGTGCATAATGGCCGCCGATCGAGAAGCCGGTATAGACGCCCTCCAGCACCTTGCGCCATTCGCCGTCGTCCACCACCTTGGCGATCGCCTCGATGCGCCGGCCGGCATCGTCGAAGGCGAGGCGGGTGAGCTTGCCCGCGGCGACCTGGCCGTGCATGGCGCGCAGATTGCCGACCGAGCGGCCCTCGCTCGCCGCCGCGATGTCGCCCGACCAGCTCTCGAAGAAGGGCTTGGAGCTCGCATAGTCGAAGATCTTGTCGGCCTTGTCCGCCACCTCCTCGGCGACGGTGCCGTGGACGAGCCGCTTCTGCTCGTCGACCTTGGTGATGGGGAGAAACAGCTCGAGCGCCATCATTCGACTCCTTTCGATGAATGTAGTGCGGACGGGGGCGGGCGGAAGCGCTTTCAGGGCGGCGCGGGCGCGCCTCCCCCAAGCCGGTGCTTGGCTGCCCGCGTTTTCGGTTGTAATATTGTCAATAGAGTTCAACGAATTCGAGCGACGCCAATGTTGCATTTCAGGACCCTGCCATCCGTGTTCGCTGCCACGATCCTGCTCGGCACCGTCGCGCTGCCGGCCTTGGCCGCGGACCCCGACCTGCCGCCCATCGATCCGCCCGGTCACTGGCGCCTGATGATGCAAGACTCGGCGACCAGCACCAGCAAATGCGTGGGCGACACCAGCACGCCGCTTTGTGCGGTCGAGAACATCCGCGCCTGCTATGTTCGCACTGATGACGAGCTGTGCCGCATAGGCATGGGCCGCGACCAGCGGCCAGGGGTGGTGAAAGGCAGGAAATCATCCCGCCATGTACGAACGATACCGGGTCGTCTTGGCGAAGCGGCTCACCCAGAAGGATCTGCGAATCATCGACACCGATCCCAAATTTGCCAACGACCCCGAATATGCGCCCTGGGCTTGGAAGATCGGCGATCTCAAGATCGGTATTATCGCCGTCGAATGCTGGAAGTATATCGACGAGAATTTCCGTGCAAGCTGCGAGATAGGCCATCTGCCGCCGATCATCTACGTCGTGCGGAGGCAGGGCGATCATTGGCGGGTGGTCGATTGGGGCATGGCGCGCGACGGATTTTGAAACGAAACGCCTAATGCCCGCGGTAGCGGAAATAGTCGGTCCGCCATGGCTCCTCGCCCTTAAGAACTATCTCCCGCCCGTTCGCCAGGGCATCTCGGAACTGGGTCCCGTAACCGGCATCGGCGAGTGCCTCCAGCGCTGCGAACGTCTCCGATCCAAAGACGCCGTCTTTCGCGATCGGGCCGCTAATGCCGAGCGCCGCGCGCTGGTCGGACGGTATTTCCGCGATGACCTTGTCGATCGCCTGCTGGATGAGACGGCTACCCCCGTCCGATCCATTGCGGAACAACGTGTCGGCCACCGCAGCGGCGGTGTAGGGATCATCGAGCGCGCCAAGCGCCGAGGCGCCGACCGCGCTCATCGCGCGGTTGATATACCATGCGTAGATTGCCGCGCGTTGCTCAGGGGTGAGGTCTTGCGGCTGCGCGACATTCGCGATGTCCAAGCCTTGCAGGATGGCCGGCGGATTTTGGCCGCTCAAGGCGGCCTGTGCATTCAGCAAAGTTGCGGGCGTGATGCCGCTCGAAGCATCGGAACTCTGATCCGTACGCAGCCCGCCTTCGGCAGCGAATATCTCCGAATAGGCGAATTGCTCGTTCGGCGTTATGCCGGGCAGGTTAGCCACCGCGTTGTTGAACGCCGTCCAGTCATCTTGCGGATTGACCTGGCGCTTGATATCGGGCGGCGTGGGCGACACTCCGGCCGCAAGGGCGCGCGGGTCGAGCGGCGGATCGGGGGCTGCCGCGACGGGAGGGTCGCTCGCGGCCGAGGTCGGCATGCCGGCGGATTGCGTCACGGCGCCAGCATCGACGTCGCTCGCGCCGCTCTTGTCGCTTCCTTGATCGCCATCGCCGCTCGGATCGTTGGAGCCGGCCGAGGCGCCTTCTCCGTCGCCTCCCGTTGTCCATTGTCCGCCGCCGGGCTGGCCGGCGGGGACGCGCGGCTCGCCGGGATCGTAGCCGCCGGATTTGGCGACGGCCGCGGCGGAGCGGGTCGCGTCGGCATGCGCCCCCTCCGCGACCTCGAGCAGCGGAAAGCCTCGACGCGGCATCGCGAGCAAGGCTTTGATACGCTCGGTCGCGCGGTAACCGGCCGCGGCGCGGAGCGCTTCGTCGGCGGCCTCGAGCGCGACCCGGAGCGCCGATGGCGTGCACGCCGCCAGGAGCATGCGCTCGGCCTCGTCCATCTTGGCGAGCAGCGATCCCGGCAGCGTCGGATCGACGACGCCGTCACCGGTCACGTTTCGCATCTTTGACATCCTTGGTTCGGCGACCGTCGGCGCAGCTTTCAGCGCCAAAGCGGACTTAGCGCGGCTGGTGCGCGAGCCCGCTGTCGTTGGAGCTCTCCCTCCTGCCTACTCGAACCGGATGCCCGGAGCGGGGCGCGGGGGTGAGTGCTTCAACCTAATCGAATGACGCCTAGCCGCCTTGTTCGCGGACGGAAGCGGCGATCTGTCGGAGTTTCTCCGCCGATCTCCGCTTTCGTGCCCCCCGGCGCGCCGAACAGATTGGGCGTCCAGTGATCGTCGGGCAACAACGCGCAATCGGCAAGCGCCGCTTCCTCGTTGCCGAGACGCGCGTGACAATACGCCGGAACAGGGGTGCCCTGCAGTCAATGAAATCCTGCCGGCCGAACGCCTCGATCCGATCGAAATCCTCGATCGCCTCGCGATAGCGGCCAAGCTGGCCGAGCAATCTCCCGCGCGCATAAAACGTCAGGGGATACTCCTCGAGGGCAAGCGATCTGTTGAGGTCTTCGAGCGCCAGTCGTCGCGGCCGAGACAGCACCACGCGTCGTGCCTGCGGTGGTATCCCTCCGGATCGGAGGGATGCTGGCGAATGAATTCGTTGCACAAGGCGAGATAGCGCTTGGGGTCCGTTCGCGTCAGACCGAACTGCTCGTTGAGGTTGTCCGAGGTGATTTCCCGCATCTGAGTGCCTATCCGACGACGAGCACATCTCCAAGCGACTGATCGTCGTGAGCCACCGCATCGCGACGGCCGCTTCGAATTACTCCTGGCTACGTTCCCTCTGGGCCGCATCGGCGATATCGCGCAGCTCGGCTGCTATCTCCGCCTTTGTCCCGCCCGGCACGCCGAATAGATTGGGCGTCCAGTGATCGTCGGCCAACTTCGCGCAATCGGCCATCGCCGCTTGCTTATTGCCGAGCCGCGCATGGCAATCGGCACGGGATAAATGCATGAATCCCGAGCGGAAGGCTTCAGGGTCTAGGGCTTCGCCTCGGTTGAAATCCGCGATCGCCTCGGGATATCGGCCGAGTTGGCGGAGCAGCTCTCCACGGCTGCAACGCGTCTCGAAATGCTCTTCAAGGCCAAGCGAGGTGTCCAGATCCGCGAGCGCCTTGTCTCGACGGCCAACATGTTCCCAGGCATTGTGGCGGCTGTAATAGGCCGACGCGTCGGACGGGTTCTGCCTGACGAATTCGTTGGCGAGCGCAAGATTTTCCTGCGGATCGGCTTTCCGGTCATACAACCGGCGCAAAAGCTCGTCGACCGTGATGACTGCCATGTTCATCCCCAGCTCAGCCAAGGGAGGACGCGGAATTCTTCTACGTGTTGCCACTCCTCTTCGCATTCTGGATCGTCCGGGAAGGGGTTTTCAAGCGGCTTATTCGTGCTCTGTGCCTTGTCCCGACGGCGCGAGCGCGTGGCCCGCGGTCCCCTCGCCTTCCAGCCGGCCGGTCTCGGGGTTCTCCAGCGCCTGGCCTGCGAGCCGGGCCTCGGCGCCCGCGTCGCCGATCGGCACCGGCCCCTGGCCGGTATAGACCGCCGGCTCCGTTCCGATGGGCGCGAGCCCGATCTCGGCGCGCGCCTCGTCCACCGACTTGATGCCCGCCTGCACGTAGATCTGCGCGATCTGCGCCGCCGCCATGGGATCGACCGCGCGCTCGTCCGCCCAGGCGAATTCGAGATCGGCCGCGCCCAGCTCGTCGATGATCACCCCGTCGACAAGCTGCTTCACCCATTGCTTGAGCGGGGCCAGCCCCTCCTCGAGCCCGCTGTCATGCGCGCTCTCGGCCGTGGCGCGGTTCATGCGCTCGACGAAAGGCTGCGGGGAGACCGAGAAGGCGAAGCAGACAACGCGCGCGAGCCACTCGTCGAAGGGGCTCTTGAGATCGGGCTCCTTGGTCTGGATGAAGGTCTTGGCGATGCCGCCGGGCACGAACTTGGCATGGCGGCGCGAGGCGGTGTTGCCCTCGAAATAGCTGTCCCAATAATCCTGATATTCGCGGATCTGGTCGGGCGTCCAGTTCT
>CAWJFP010000007.1:0-19427 GCA_963842155.1 uncultured Pseudomonadota bacterium | reverse complement strand
GTCTGGAACCGCCATATCCCGACCGCGCGGCTCAACCGCTTCCTCGAGGGCACGGTCCAAGCCCATCCGCCGCCGATGGCCGCCGGCCGCCGCATCAAGCTGCGCTACATGACGCAGCCGAAGACGCGGCCGCCGAGCTTCGCCCTCTTCGGGAACAAGCTCGACGCCTTGCCGGAAAGCTATCTCCGCTATCTCGTGAACGGTCTCCGCGAGGCCTTCGACCTGCCCGGCGTGCCGATCCGTATCACCCTGCGGCAAGGGAAGAATCCCTACGTGCATGAGGAGGCGTAAGGCAGCGACCGCCCTATGCGTCGCCGCTTCGATAGAGCCGCACGACCTCGCCGTTCCTGTGACAATCCGGCGCCGCGAGCTCGACGAACGCGGGCGCCACGTCTTCCGGCCCGGCTAGGTCCGCCGGGTTCTCGCCGGGAAAGGCCTGGGCGCGAAGGGCGGTGCGCACGATGCCGGGATCGAGCAGGTTGACCCTGAGCCGGCTGATATTGGCGACTTCGCCTGCATAGACGCGCACCATCGCCTCGAGCGCCGCCTTGCTCGCGACGTAGGCGCCCCAATAGGGGAGGGCGCCTGTTGCCGCGCCGGAGGTCACGAAGATCGCGCGGCCTGCTTCCGCGCGCTTGAGCAGAAGGTCCATGCTGCGGATGAGGCGCCAATTGGCGGTGAGGTTGACCGCCATCACCTCCTGCCAAACGGCGGGATCGACATGGCCCAGCGGGCTGAGCACGCCCAGCGTGCCGGCGTTGCCCACCAGGATGTCCAGCCGCCCATAGCGCTCGTAGAGCGCCGCGCCCAGCCGGTCGATCTGGTCGAATTCGGCGAGATCGAGCGGCACGAGCGTCGTCGTGCCGCCCGCAGCCTGGATCTCGTCGTCCACCGCCTCGAGCCCGCCGACCGTGCGGGCCACGAGCACGACGTGCGCGCCCTCGGCGGCGAAGCGCTTGGCCACGGCCGCGCCGATGCCGCGCGAGGCGCCGGTGACGAGCGCGACGCGCCCGGCGAGACGCTGCATCGGCTAGGCGATCTCCGCGAGGAGGGAGAGCTGCGGCGTGGCCGCGCCGCCTTCGCGGTCGGTGAGGGGCGTCGGATAGTCGCCGGAGAAGCAGGCGTCGCAGAATTGCGGATGTTGGTCGTTCCGCGCGCTCCCCGTGACGGCGCGATAGAGGCCGTCGATCGAGATGAAGGCGAGGCTGTCGACGCCGATCAGCTCGCGCATGCCTTCGATGTCGTGCCGGGCGGCGAGCAGCTTGCTGCGTTCCGGCGTATCGATGCCGTAGAAGCAGGAATGCGTCGTCGGCGGGCTCGAGATGCGCATATGTACCTCGCGGGCGCCGGCTTGGCGCACCATCTCGACGATCTTCCGCGAGGTCGTGCCGCGCACGATGCTGTCGTCGACCAGCACCACCCGATTGCCTTCGATATAGGCGCGGTTGACGCTGTGCTTGAGCTTGACGCCGAGATTCCGGATCTGGTCGGACGGCTCGATGAAGGTGCGTCCGACATAATGGTTGCGGATGATGCCGAGCTCGAAGGGTATGCCGGCCTCGGCCGCGTAGCCCAGTGCGGCGGGCACGCCCGAATTGGGCACCGGCACGATCACGTCCGCGTCCACGCCGCTTTCGCGCGCCAGCTCGGCGCCGATGCGCTTGCGCGCGTCATAGACGCTGATGCCCTCGGCCTTGCTGTCCGGCCGGGCGAAATAGATATATTCGAACACGCAGAAACGCTTGCGCATATAGCGGGAAGGGCTTGATCGAGCGCGGGCCGTGCTCGTCGAGCACCACGATCTCGCCGGGCTCGACATCGCGTACGAACTCGGCGTCGATGATGTCGAGGGCGCAGGTCTCCGAGGTGAGGATGTGAGCGCCGTCGCGCGTGCGGCCCAGCACCAGCGGCCGCACGCCAAGCGGATCGCGCACCCCGATGACCGACTGCTCGGTGAGCGCGATGAGCGAATAGGCGCCCTCGACCTGCCGCAGCGCGTCGATCAGCCGATCGAGCAGCGTGCCGTAGCTGCTGGTGGCGATGAGATGGACGATGACCTCGGTATCCGTGGTGGATTGAAAGAGCGAGCCGCGGCGCACCAGCTCCTTGCGCAGCGCCACGTTGTTGGTGAGGTTGCCGTTATGGCCGATGGCGAAGCCGCCCTGCTGGAGGTGGGCGAAAAGCGGCTGGACGTTGCGCAGCACCGTCTCGCCTTGGGTCGCATAGCGGACGTGGCCGATCGCCGAGGGCCCCGGCAGGCGCGCGATCACCGCCTCGGAATTGAAATTGTCCCCCACCAGGCCGAGCGCGCGATGGGTATGGAACTGCCGGCCGTCGAACGCCACCACGCCGACCGCCTCCTGGCCGCGATGCTGCAGGGCGTGCAGGCCGAGGGCGGTGAGCGCCGAGGCATCGGGATGGCCGTAGATGCCGAAGATGCCGCACTCCTCCTTCAGCTTGTCGTCGTCGAACGGGTTGGTGGTGAGCGACATGTCCCTTGTCCTCGCGAGCGTCCGCGTGCCTGCGGTCACTGATTGCTCTGGCTGTTGTCGATCAGACGGTCCATCTCCTTGATCTCGTTCGGCTTATAGCCATCCTGCGCTTTCGGCGCGTCGGCCTTGGGCGGCGGCTGGGCGAGCTTCTGCAGGGCCTTCTCCGCATCCAGCCCCTCCTGCGCCTTGGTCTTGGCCGCTCCCATCGCCTCGATGCCGTGCCGGCGGGCGGCTTCGGGAATGAGCTGCTCGATCATGCGCGCGCCGCGCTCGACAAGGGGCATGCTGCGCGCGTCCTTGATCCAGGACGGATCCTGCGCGCGATCGGGCCAGACCTGCGCGTATCCGTAATAGGCGACACAAACCAGGACAGCACCTCGTGCCAAGCCGAATACCAGTCCCAGCGACTTGTCGAGCGCCTTGAAGTCGCTCTGGTGGACATGCCGCGCGATGGCGTGGGTCGCGGCGGACAGCACGATGAGCGAAACCACGAATAGCGTCACGCCCGCCGCCGCATCCGCCAGCCAGGCGATGGCGATGAACCTGTGGAAAAACGGGTCCACCAGAGCAAAGAAATAGTATGTCGCGAAGCCCGCGCCAACCCATCCCGCGACGGTTAGCGTCTCCTTCACGAATCCGCGCACCAGCGCGAAGAGGCCGGAAAGAACGATAACGCCGAAAATGACGATGTCGGTGACGTTCATGGCTTGCCCGGACCCAGCTCCCGGTCTCTCGCGTCGGGTGCCGGACCGCCTGCGGAGCGCCGCGTCGCGCCGTCGAACAGATCGGCAAGCTCGTTGAGCCGGGCGATCTCGGTCAAGCGCAGGCCGCTCGCCGCGACGGGGACGAGCTCCGTGGCCGCGGCGCCCCGCCGGGCGGCCTTGCCGCTTTTCCGCGGCCGGCGCGGCAGGATAGCATGGCTGAAGCCGAGCTTCGCCGCCTCCTTCAGGCGCTGATCCATGTGGTTTACCGGCCGGACCTCGCCCGAGAGGGCGATCTCGCCGAACACCACCGATTCCGCGGGGCTCGGCCGGTCGCTGACCGAGGAAAGCAGTGCCGCCGCCACCGCGAGATCGGCCGCCGGCTCGGCGATCCTGAGCCCGCCCGCGACGTTCAGATAGACGTCGCGCCCCACCAAGGCCAGGCCACAGCGGGCCTCGAGCACGGCGAGCACCATGGCGAGCCGACCGCCGTCCCAGCCGACGACGGCGCGCCTCGGCGTCGCGAAGGAGGAGGGCGCGACCAGCGCTTGGATCTCGACCAGCATGGGCCGCGTCCCCTCGATGCCGGCAAAGACGGCCGAGCCGGTCACCGCCTCCGCCCGCTCGCCGAGGAAAAGGGCGGAGGGGTTGGGGACCTCGATGAGGCCGCCGTCGGTCATCTCGAAGACGCCGATCTCGTCGGTCGGGCCGAAGCGGTTCTTGACCGCGCGCAGGATGCGGAACTGATGGCCGCGCTCGCCCTCGAAATAGAGCACGGTGTCCACCATATGCTCGAGCACGCGCGGCCCGGCGATCTGGCCCTCCTTGGTGACATGGCCCACCATCAGGACGGTGAAGCCGCGCCGCTTCGCCACCCGGATCAGCTCCTGGGCCGCCGCGCGCACCTGGGCCACGGTCCCGGGCGCGGAGTCGAGATTGTCGACGTACATGGTCTGGATGGAATTGACGACGACGACCCGCGGGCCTCCCTCGACGTCGAGGCTCGCCACGATGTCGCGCACGCTGGTCGCCGCGGCGAGCTCGATGGGGGCATGAGCGAGCCCCATGCGCGCGGCGCGCAGCCTGATCTGATCGACCGCCTCCTCGCCCGAGATGTAGACCGCGGCGCAGTCGCCGGCGAGCCGCGCCACGACCTGGAGCAGAAGGGTGGATTTGCCGATGCCGGGATCGCCGCCGATCAGCACGGCCGAGGCCGGCACGAGCCCGCCGCCGCAGACGCGATCGAACTCGGCGATGCCGCTTGCGCGGCGCGGCGCCTCCGCGGCCGGGCCGTCGAGGCGGGTGAAGGCGACCGGCCGCGCGCGCCCCTCGCCGAGGCCGCGCGGCACCGCCTCGCGCGGCGCCTCCTCGATGACGCTGTTCCAGCCGTTGCAGGCCTCGCAGCGTCCCATCCAGCGCCCGTAGCTGGCCCCGCACTCCTGGCAGACATAACGGCTCGCGGGCTTCGGCACCTAGTCTCCATACCCCCGGCGTGAGGATGCGCGAGCGGGGAGTCGTCCGCTCACGCCCTGAGCTCCATCTGGATGGGGCCTTCGGCGCGACCGTTGATGAACTGATCGACGTAAGGATTATCCACCCCGTCGAGCGCCGCAACCGGCCCCGCCCAGACGATCTTGCCCTGATAGAGCATGGCGATCCGATCCGCGATCTTGCGCGCGCTCGACATGTCGTGCGTGATGGAAAGCGCGGTGGCGCCGAGGTCGTTCACGCATTTGCGGATGAGTTCGTTGATCACGTCGCCCATGATCGGATCGAGCCCGGTGGTCGGCTCGTCGAAAAAGATGATCTCGGGATCGGTCGCGATGGCGCGGGCCAGGCCGACGCGCTTTTTCATGCCGCCCGAGAGCTCGGCCGGCTCGAGCTCGCCCACCCCCTCGCCGAGCCCGACCTGCGCGAGCTTGTCGAGCGCGATGCGCTTGGCCGCGGGTCGCGCCATTCCCTTGGCCTGGATCAGCCCGAAAGCGACGTTCTCCCACACCGAGAGGCTGTCGAAGAGCGCCGCTCCCTGGAACAGCATGCCGAACTTGTGGAGCGCGCGATCATGCTCGCGTCCCGGCATGCCGATCATCTCCTCGCCGTCCACCTGGATGGAGCCCTGCTCGGGGTCGAGCAGCCCCAGGATGCATTTCAGCATGACCGACTTCCCCGAGCCCGAGCCGCCGATCACAACCACGGATTCGCCGGGCGCGATCTCGAGGTCGAGGCCGGCCAGCACATGCTTTGGGCCGAAGGATTTATGCACGTCGCGAAGCTTGATCTTCGGCGTCACATTGGTCATGCGAGGCTTCTCATTTGCGAAAATCCGTCGATTGTCCCGACTCGCCGGGCGATGCGACGATTATGCGCCGCCGGCAGGGCAGGGAACAAGAGCGGGCGGGCCCGCCAAGAGAGGAAAGCCGCCGCGGCGCCGTCCTATGCCCCGAAAAACAGCGCGGTAAGGATATAGTTGAAGGCGAAGATCAGCACCGAGGCCGAAACCACGGCGTTGGTGGTGGCATTGCCCACGCCCTGCGCGCCGCCTTCCGAATTGTAGCCGTGATAACAGCCCATCAGCGCGATGAAGAAGCCGAACACGCTAGCCTTCACCAGCCCCGACACCACGTCGATCGTCTTGAGGTAGTCGGATGTCAGCTTGAGGTAGTTCGACGGGTTGAAGCCGAGCTTGTCGACGCCGACGATATAGCCGCCGAAGACGCCGATGATGTCGGCGACGAGCACCAGCAGCGGCAGCATGGTGAGCCCCGCGATGAGGCGCGGGGCGATAAGATACTTGAACGGGTCCGTCGAGAGGGTGACGAGCGCGTCGATCTGCTCGGTCACGCGCATGGTGCCGATCTCGGCCGCCATCGCCGCGCCGACGCGTCCCGCCACCATGACCCCGGTAAGCACCGGCGCCAGCTCGCGCGTCATCGCCAGGACCACCACGGTGGCGATCGCCGACTCGGCGTTGAAGCGCGCGAAGCTGTCATAGCTCTGCAGCGCCAGCACCATGCCGGTGAAGATCGCCGTCAGCGCCACCACCGGCAGGGAGAAATAGCCGATCAGGATCATCTGCTGGCCGATCAGGCGCAGATAGAAGGGCGGGCGGACGCAATGGGAGAGCGCCTTCGCGGTGAAAATCGTGATGCGACCGATCGCCGCAAGGAATGCCAGGAAGACGCGGCCGATCGGCGCGAGCAGGAACTCAATCATGAACCGGCTCTGACTCCGCGCCGATATAGCGGCGATGGTAGCGGCGGCCGAGGCTGGTCAGCATCTCGTAGCCGATGGTGCCGGCGTCGGCGGCGAGCGCGTCGATCGAGCGGTGCGGGCCGATCAGCTCCACCGACGCCCCCGGCCGCGCGAGCTCGGCCGGCAGGTCCGTGATGTCGAGGGTGATCAGATCCATCGAGACGCGACCGACCAGAGGTGCGGGGTAGTCCCCGATGAAGCCCAAGCTGCGATTGCCGAGGGCGCGGAGATAGCCGTCCGCGTAGCCAACGCCAATCGTGGCGATCCGCGATGGCCGGCGCACGGAGTGCGTGGCACCATAACCAACGGTCCCGAGGCTGTCAACGTCGCGGGTTTGCAGGATTTTTCCATGCAACTCAACCACTTGTGCCATGGGGTTGAGCTGCTCTGCAAACGGCGCCACGCCGTAGAGCGCGGCTCCCGGGCGGACCTGATCGAGATGGAAATCGGCTCCCAAAAAGATGCCCGAGGAGGCCGCAATCCCCGCCGGCGCCGGCGGGAGGCGTCGACGCAATTGGTGGAAGAGCGCGAGCTGCCGGCGGTTGAGCGGGCTCGATTCCACGTCCGAGGCGACGAGATGGCTGAGCGTGGCGCGCAACCCGATGCCCGCCAGCAGCTGGGGCCGCGCCGCCAAGCTCTCGACCTCGCCGGCGGAAAGACCGAGGCGGTTGAGCCCGGTGTCGATATGGATCATGGCAGGGAGCGGGCCTTGGCCGTGCGTCCGCGTCCAGGCGGTCCAGCGCTCGATTTGCTCCAGGCTGTTCAGCACGGGGACGAGGCGCGCCTTCGCCACCTCGCCTTCCGCCCCCGCCACCACGCCGTCGAGCAGTGCGATCTCGAGCTTGGGAAACCGCTGACGCAACAGCAGCCCTTCCTCGAGCTGGGCCACGTAGAAAAGCCTGCAGCCCGCCGCGGCGAGCGCGCCCGTGACCTGCGCGGCGCCGAGCCCGTAACCGTCGGCCTTGACGACGGCCGCGCAATCTGCGGGCGCAGCACGATCGCGCAAGAGACGCCAATTCGCGGCGATGGCGCCGAGATCGATGGTGAGAACGGCGTCGGCGAGCTCAGGATCGGTCATCGGAGATGCATATCATCGACCGCCGAGACCGGCCAGCCGCCTCGGTTGGGGAGCGCCGCGCAAGCCGGCGCCCGCGACGGGCCGCGCACTGGACAGGACCGTGCCGGCGCAGAATATGCTATGAATTGCCGTCCGGCGGACCTTCCGCTGATCGCACAAGCGAGCCCGAAGAGGATCACATGGCAAACCCACCGGCTACGCGGACCCAGCTTCCGCCACTCAAGGACAATCCCGACGCGGTCGAAATCTATGCGGACAGCGTCGCGGGGTACCTCTATCAGAACGGTATCTTCAAGCTGACGTTGGCCACCGTGCGCGTCGACCACACGAAGGACCCGCCGGCGCAGCATCGCGCGGTGACCGCCCGGCTGGCGCTGCCCTTTGCCGGGGCGGTCGAGCTGCAATCGGTGCTGATCGGCGCGATCAACGAGCTCGAGGCGAAGGGCCTGATACAGAAACAGAAGGGCTGAAGGGCGACGGGCGCCAGAGGGCTCAGTCCTCGTCGTAGGCCGCCTGTTCGAGATTGTCGAAGCGGGTGAGGGTCGCCTCGAACAGCAGGTTGATCGTCCCGATCGGACCGTGGCGCTGCTTGGCGATGTTCACCTCGGCCTTGTTGTGCGCCTTCTCGCAGCGCTCCTTCCATTTCTCCTCGCGCTGGAGATATTTCTCTTCCGATTCGTCCGGCCGCTGGGAGGGGTGCGAGCGCTCGAGATAATATTGCTCGCGGAAGATGAACATCACCACGTCCGCGTCCTGCTCGATCGAGCCTGACTCGCGCAGGTCGGCGAGCTGCGGCCGCTTGTCCTCGCGCTGCTCGACGGCGCGGCTGAGCTGGGAGAGCGCCAGGACCGGGATGTCGAGCTCCTTCGCCAACGCCTTCAGCCCGCGCGTGATCTCCGAAACCTCCTGCACGCGGTTCTCGTTGCGCGTGGTGCCGCCCGGTTGGAGGAGCTGGAGATAGTCGATGACGATCAAGCCGACGCCGTGCTGGCGCTTGAGCCGCCGCGCGCGGGTGCGGAGCGCCGAAACGCTCAGCGCCGGCGTATCGTCGATGAAGAGCGGCAAGCGCTGGAGCCGCTGGACGGCCTCGAGAAAACGCGGGAAATCGTCGCGGCCGACCTCGCCGCGCCTGATCTTGTCCGACGGCAGCCCCGTCTGCTCGGCCAGGATGCGGTTGGCGAGCTGCTCGGCCGACATTTCGAGCGAGAAGAAGGCCACCTTGGCGCCCTCGGCGACTTGGACCTTGCCTTCCGGGTCGGGCTCCTCGCGATAGGCCGCAGCCGCGTTGAAGGCGATGTTGGTGGCGAGCGCCGTCTTGCCCATCGAGGGCCGCCCCGCCAGGATGACGAGATCGGAGGCGTGCAGGCCGCCCAGCTTGCGGTCGAGGTCGATGAGGCCGGTGGTGACGCCGGTGACGTGGCTCGAGCGCTTGAAGGCCTTCTCGGCGGAATGGATGGCCTCGGTCATGGCCTCGGCGAGGGTCACGAAGGCGCCGCCGAACTGACCGGTGGTCGCGAGCTCGTAGAGATTGCGCTCCGCCTCCTCGATCTGGTTGAGCGCCGTCTCCTCGAGCGTGACCTCGTAGGCGTGGTTCACCACCTCGCCGCCGAGCTCGATCAGCTCGCGTCGGAGATAGAGGTCGTGGATGGTGCGGCCATATTCGCCGGCATTGATGATCGAGACGGCCGAGGCGGCCAGCCGCGCGAGATAGGCGTTGCCGCCGATCTCGGTCAGGGCATCGTCCTGCTCGAACAAATTCTTCAAGGTCACGGGGTTGGCAAGCTGGCCGCGCTCGATGAGACGCTGGCAGGCGTCGTAGATGCGGCCATGCTTGGCGTCGGCGAAATGCTCGGGCCGCAGGAATTCGGTCACCTTCTCGACCGCGCGGTTGTTGGCGAGGATGGCGCCCAGCAGCGCCATCTCGGCTTCGAAGTTATGCGGCGGGGCGCGGTGGCTCGGAGGCCCCTCTCCGCCGCCGACAAGACGCGCTACATTTCCTTGAGTGCCGAACGTTTCCATCGCCGCGCCAAGATAGCAGCAGCGCGCGCGTCTGTCCGACCTCGAATGAGGTGGATTGCGAGAGTGTCGGGGATAAGTCGCGGGCCGCGATCAACGCATTGAAGGAAGCGCGACTTTGCGGCGCGGACTGGGAGCGGAGCATTTTACCGGTCAGGCGGCGGCCAAGGCGCGATGCGAAGGCGTGCCGCGCAAATCGATGCGACTCGGGCGCTCAGTTCGGAGCGGTGGCGGCGAGGTTCGCGGCCGTCGCATGCTCGCGCTCCCAATCGAGCATGTAATCGCGCGCTATCGGCAAGGTGTCGACCTCGCGCGTGAGCTGCATCTGAAACACCATCTGGCGCAGATAGCGGAAGGACACCTCGCAGCTCGTCAGGTAGAATTCCCACATGCGGCAGAAGCGCTCGTCGTAGATCTTCCGCACCTCGTCGCGGTTGGCGTTGAAGCGGTGACGCCATTCCCGCAAGGTCTTGGCATAGTGCAGGCGCAGGATCTCGATATCGGTGACCCAAAGGCCGACGCGCTCGACGGCGGACAAGGTCTCCGACAGAGCCGGCGAATAGCCGCCTGGGAAGATGTATTTGCGCAGCCAGGGATTGGTGCCGCCGGGCGGCTCCATGCGGCCGATCGAATGCAATAGGCAGACGCCGTCCTCGGCAAGCAGCTCCTTCACCTTGGTGAAGAAGGCGTGGTAGTGGTTCGGCCCGACATGCTCGAACATGCCGACCGAGACGATGCGGTCGTAGCGCCCTGCTTCCTCGCGATAATCGCGGAGCTCGAAGCGCACGCGGTCGCCGAGGCCCGCCGCGGCGGCCCGCCCGCGCGCTATCTTGAGCTGCTCCTCCGAAAGGGTGAGGCCGGTGACCTCGGCACCTTGGCACATGCGCGCGAGGTAGAGGGCGAGACCGCCCCAGCCCGAGCCGATGTCGAGGATACGCACTCCCGGCCGCAAGCGGAGCTTGGAGGCGATATGCCGCTTCTTGTTGTCCTGCGCCATCTCCAGGGTCTCGTTGTCGGAGCCGAAATAGGCGCAGGAATATTGCCGGTCCTTGTCGAGGAAGAGATCGTAGAGGCGGCCGGAAAGGTCGTAGTGATGCGCCACGTTCCGTCGCGCGCGGCTGACCGGATTGTAAGTCATGAGCGGCCGCAGCAGGGCCCGCAGATTGTCCAAATGATGCTGCAGCGGGTGCGGCGGCTGCTTTTCCATATTGCTGAACGCGATTTCGAGCAGGCCCCGCAGATCGCCCTCTTCGATCGTGAGGGTGCCGTCCATGAAGGCCTCGCCGACATAGAGCACCGGATTCAGGAAGAGCTTGTATTGAAGCTTGGGATCGTGGAGGCGAATCGTCGCGCTGCGCCCGTCGGGGACGCCATAGCTATGCAGCTTTCCGCCGGCGTCGATGACCTTGATCGTGCCGGAGTGGATCAGCCGCTGAAGGTACTTCCCGAAAAGCACGGTATCAACCCATGCCGAAATCGACCCCGAGCCGCTTCTCGATCATGTGGCGGCGCCGAAATCCGCCCCGTAGATTAAAAGATGGCGCAGCCGGGCCTCATGTTCAAGTCGCCTCGGCCTCGGAAGGCGGGGATTTCGGCTCGGCACCCTCGGCCGGCGGCGCCGCGGCCGTCTCGACCTCCTCCTCCTTGGCCTCGCTGGGCCCGATGACCGCGCCACCACGCTCGATCTGCAGCTGCGCCTCCTCGGGCGAGCGGGCGACGTTCACCGTGACCGTCACCGGGACTTCGGGATGGAGCGCCACGCGCACGGGGTGCAGCCCCAGCAGCTTGATCGGCTGGTCCAGCCGCACCATGCGGCGCTCGACCTCGAAGCCTTCGCCCGCTATCGCCTCGGCGATATCGCGGGCCGAGGCCGAGCCGTAGAGCTGGCCCGTCTCGCTCGCCTGCCGGATGAGGGTGATGGTGAGCCCGTCGAGCTTGCCGGCCACGCCCGACGCGCCTTTGAGGCGCTCCTCGTTGGCCGCCTCGAGCGCCCCGCGCTGGGTCTCGAAATATTCGAGATTGGCCTTGTTCGCGCGCAGCGCCTTCTTCTGCGGCAGCAGAAAGTTTCGCGCGTAACCGGGCTTGACCTTGACGACGTCGCCGATCTTGCCCAGCTTCTCGACGCGCTCCAGCAGGATAACGTCCATTGGCGTGCCTATTGAATGAGGTAGGGCAGGAGGGCGAGGTAACGCGCCCGCTTGATCGCCTGGGCAAGCTCGCGCTGCCGCTTGGTCGAGACCGCGGTGATGCGGCTCGGCACGATCTTGCCGCGCTCGGAGATGAAGCGCTGCAGCAGCTTCACGTCCTTGTGGTCGATCTTGGGCGCATGCGGCCCCGAGAAGGGACAGCTCTTGCGCCGCCGGAAGAAGGGGCGGCGGGGGGCGGCGGGGCTCATGGCGCTTCTCCTGCGGGCTCGGCGGCGCTGGGCTCGGGCGCGGCATCCTGACGCGGGCGGCGCGGGCGGCGGTCATCGTCGCGATAGCGGCCCTCGCGGCCCTCGCGGCCCCCGCGGTCGTCGCGTCCCTCGCGGCCGCGGTTCTGCAGCACGACCGAGGGGCCCTCCTCGAGGGCCTCGACCCGGACGGTCAGATAGCGGATGACGTCCTCGTTGATCCGCATATTGCGCTCCATCTCGGCGACCGCCGCGGCGGGACCGTCGATGTTGAGCAGCACGTAATGGCCCTTGCGGTTCTTCTTGATCCGGTAGGCCAGGTTGCGCAGGCCCCAGGATTCCTTCTTGGGGACCGTGGCGCCTTGAGCGGAGAGGATATTGGTGAAGGTCTCGATCAGGCTATCCACCTGGGCGGCGGAAATGTCCTGGCGCGCGATGAACACGCTTTCGTAGAAAGACAAATTTTGACTCCTTATGGCTGTTACGAGGGCCCGGCGCTGCGCCCCGCATCGATTGCAGGCCAGCCGCCCGAGCCTAGCCGGCCTCAGGCCGGCAAGGAGCGACGAAGCGGCGGATAATACAGGAAAGCCGAAGCCTTACAAGGGCGGCCGGCTCTAGGAGGTAAAAAGGTAGTGGGTCCGGTATTCGGGCGCAAACGCCACCTGACTAATTCTGACAGGTAGCTTGCGTCCGGATTCCGACTGGAGCCCGAGATGAGAAAAGACGACCAGTTCTTATGGCGGTGGCTTAGGCGGCTTGGAGGGAAAGCGCGCAGCGTCTGCGCGGTCTTGTGCTTCGCATTCTTGGTCAGCACAATTATGAGCCGCGCAGCGGACGGCGGTACTTTTGAGTTCGGGCAGATGTTCGGCCGAGCCGGGCTTGTCACCCCACCCCGCGTTAGGGTTCCCCGTCAGGATTATTTCAAAGCAAAAATCAGTCCTGTAAAGAACTTTGGCAATTATCCCTTTAGCAAACCACAATCAATAGCTAGTGCTTCGGCCCCTCCACACGATTACTAGGACTTGGCAAACCGCATGGCAGTTGCGCTCGCTGAGAAGCGCAACGATCCATTATCGTGCGGGAAAAGGGGCGGCGTGTGAACGCATGAGGCCCAGCGGTCGTTAGACCTCACAGCGCCCTGGTCAGGGACACGCCAGCTCCGTACTACCCCCCAGCCGTCGATAGGCCAGACCGCCCGAAGCGGTCGAATACCTACCACAGCGACTTCCCATTGTCGGCAGATTTCTGAAGCGACTCGAAAATTCACCCTGGTGAATTGCGGCGGGCCTTGGTAAGGATTGGCGCATCTCGGCCTGAGGGGGCGCGCCAGTGGAAGCTGCACTGCTTCATTGCCCGATTCTGCGGGAACCTACGCGTTCCGCAGCGCGCCGCCGATCATCTGACCTTCACTGAAGAAAAGCAACGAATAGACGCTATCCGCTATCTGATACAGCGGCGTTACCCAAAAGAGAATTTTGGCGTTGAAACCACCCTGTTTAAAATTGGAAGCGCGGGCCGCAATTCCTTTAGGACTGACTTCGCGATCTATGATGACGACTTCCGCAACATAAGCCCGCTCCCGGTTGAGCAGCGGCTCGGCCATGTTCGTGTCCTTGCTGAGATCAAGCGAGACAACAGCACGGCCGAGCAGGCTAAGGCAACGCAGGTGCGTGCGGCGCTTCAGCTCGTACCCGGCATGGAAACGCTGGGCGTTTATTGGGACGACATAGAGCAGCGTTTTTTCTACCGTCGGATCGAGGGCCGGTCCTCTGTCGTCCACGAAGCGCCAATCAGTAAGATTCCGGACTGGGGCGCCGACGTAGGTTCGACGCGGCTCGTCTATGCCGATCTAGAGCCAGCTAAGGACCTAGTCCGCATATTCGATGAGATTGACGATGCTTTCCATCCTTATGTCGCCGATAAGATGGAGCGGTATTCGCTAATTCAGCAATTGCTGCTTTTGAAAATCCACGATGAGAACACCCACAAAGCGGGCCGCAAAAGAACGAAGGCGCTCAGCTTTCAGGATTACACGGCTGAAGCGGTATCGGATTCCGAAGTCCTCCGCCGTATGAATGACGCGCTGGCCGACGCGGCCGGGCACTACAATATGTATTTGCCAGCGGGCAAAAAAATTAAAGACAGGTTCCGTTGCCGCGCTGAAGTGCTCAGGAACACCACAAAAATCCTTGCCCCTGTGAACATCCTGAAATCGAAAGCGCAGGTCATCCAGCAATTTTATATGAAGTTCGCGAAGAGCCTTTATAAGTGGGACTTGGCGCAATATTTCACTCCGCACGAAGTCATCGACTTCATCGTGGAATTGGCAAACCCGACGCCGGGAGAGCACGTGTATGACCCCGCTTGCGGGAGTGCGGATTTCCTAATCAGCGCATATCGGCGAGCCGGGACGCCATCTGATCCCTGCGTCTGGGGCGCTGATAACAGCGAGCAGGCTACGCAGATCAGCATCCTGAATATGGTTTTGAATGGAGACGGCAAAACCCAAATTGAAACGCAGGACAGTTTGGACTGCTTACTCGCCGCGGTCCCAAGCAATTTTCAGTGGTGCTCTGCAATCCGCCATTCGGTACGAAGATTGTGGAACGTCGCTATGGGGTGCTTAGAAAATTCGACATGGGTCATAAATGGCAGCGCGGAAGCGCCGCCATAGAGAAGAGCGACGAGGTCAGAAAGGCACAACAGACTGGGATTTTGTTTGCCGAACTATGTGTTCGGCTCACGAAACCGGGCGGCCGAGTGGGGATCATTCTCCCCAATGGTTATCTCGGGAATCGAGGCGTGGAATATGTAGCGCTTCGCGAATGGCTGCTCCGTCATGCGCAACTCGTTGGGATCGTCGCCTTCCCGAGATTCACGTTTAAGCAGTCCGGCGCTGACGTGAGTGCATCTGTCGTATTGCTAGAGCGTCGGGAAACTCCGCTCGCGCGAGCGAGTGAAGGCAATGACTATTCATTTTTTGCCGGCAACATTGAGTCCGTAGGATGGCGCGCTGGCGATAAGAAGGCAGTTCCCATCTATCAGCGTGACGAGCAAAACGGGGATCTGATCCTCGATGACGAAAATGAACCGATGCTAGAAGCGGACTTTGCGAAAATCCTTAGCGAGTTCCTGCGCTCGCCCGCCGCAGACTCTTTCCCATGGACGATTGAGGGCCGCGATCCCGCTTCCGGGCCGCAGACGGAAGGCATAGACATCATGGAGGCGGTCCAGCGTCCTGACCTCAACCTCGATCCCAAACGCCACTCCGCCAAATTCATTCAAGTGCGGCGAGCCATAGAGCAGCTAGAGCACTTTCGTTTGGGTGACGCGCTTGAACCAGTGGCACCTACTCATCCTAGGATCAACCCGGCAAAAATTTACAAATACGTCGAGATAGAGCGGGTAGGCAGCGGGGACTATGACTATACCGAGACTCGCGGCTGGCAGTTGCCATCGCGAGCAAAGCTTTCGGCCAAACCAGGAGATATTTTTATTCCTCACATATGGAGCTGCGCGGGCAAGTGGTTTATGGCCGCTGGCGATTGCCGCGATCTGATTGTTACAAATGGTTGTACGCGGCTGCGCTTGAAAGAAGGCAAAGGGGACATCCTGCCGGACCTGGTGGTAGGACTATGCTCCGAGGCATTCAGCGTCCAGATACGCGGGTTTGCGACGGGCTCCGATGGCTTGGCCGAGATCGTGGACGATGACATGCTCGACATCATCCTCCCTAAGGCACTAAGCGATGCAGCGCGCGCAAAGGTTATGCAACAAACCGCGACCCTTTTGGCTGGCGAATCCCGCTTTTCCAAATTCGCCAAATCGGTGCTGGAGGCGACGCCACGATTCCCTTCACCGGCCTTGCGCAAGAACCATTGGGCTTTGGTATAGCGTAGACGCCATTGCGTGTTAGGATGCCGCTATGAAATCACGCAAACTGGACCCCAGCATTGATGAGATCGAGCTGCATCCTGACGGATGGGAGCGCTTCGAGCGCGCGCTAAAGACAGCGGCTAAGGCTTCTCCGCATCATCGAACGGCAGATCAAGCTGTGGAGACTCGGGCGAAGAAGAAACGCGGCGACGGTGCGCGCGCTTCTCAGAGCGGGGAAGCTTCGGCCCGACGAGCCCGCCGATAGGTCAAGCGCTTCCCGGCAACGCCGCGTACTGCTTTCTCAGCGCGCTCCGCATCGGTCACGCCTAGCGCAGCACGCTCGTTGTAGCGGAAATCAAACTCGGCAAGGTAGCGCTTCAAATGCTCGGCGCTGACATGATGGTACGTGCCGATCACGCCGCGCTTGAGAATGCTGAAATAATTCTCGACCGTGTTTGTGTGCCAGAAGCCACCGCGCACATATTCTTGGATGCTGTGATTGACCGTGCCATGACCGGCAAAATCCTTGGCGATGCCGGGATAGACCGTCGCATCGTCCGTCATGACGTAGCTGGCCTTGGCGACTTGCTCGGCCAAGATCGGGCGTAGCGTCTTGGCGTTCACGTTCGGGACGTGGCGCGAGCGCACCTTGCCGTCACGCTCGACAAGCGCGAATACGGCTTCCTTCGGCGGGACGTGGTTCCTGCGATTGGCAGCCTTTCCGCCGACGTAGGTTTCATCCGCCTCGACAACCTTATTCGTGCCGCCCAAGGGACCGGCAAGTTTGCCCTCGCGGAGCGCTTCGCGGATGCGGTGCGCCATGAACCACGCCGTCTTGTAGGTCATGCCCAACATGCGATGGAGTTGATGGGCGCTGATCCCCTTCTTGCTCGCGACCATGAGATGGAAGGCGAGCAACCACGTATTGAGCGGGATATGGGAGCGCTCGAAGATCGTGTTGACCGTGACCGTGAATTGCTTCTCACAGCCCTTGCACTTGTAGACGCCAGGACGGTGCGCCTTGCCGTTTAGCTGGTAGGCGCAATCGACCAGCCCGCAATGGGGGCAGACCGTGCCGGACGGCCAAAGCAGCTTTTCAAGCCATTCGCGGGCTTTCTCGGCGTCCGTAAAAACAGGGTTTTTGGTAAGGGACATGGCACTCTCCATTGAATAAGCGAGAGTACCATAGGTAGAAATGGTTTGTCAAAGGGATAATTGCCAGAACTTTGGATTCTATCCGGTCGCGGTAAGTAGCGCGCCCAAAAACATAATCGGACCTATCACTTTTAGGACTTGACAGCAACTTCGGGGGTGGGGCAAAATCCATCTGTCAGCTAGGGAGCGACAGATGGAAAAGCCCGTCAGCGTTCTGGACATTATGCGGCGGTGGCCGACGCCGGAAGCCGCAATCAGACACCTCGAAAAGGTGCGGTGGAACGGCGAACCGACGTGTCCTTACTGCGGGAGCGTCAAGACTTGCACTCATGCCAGCAAGGATAAGAGTCTCCCACGCTGGCAATGCCAAGACTGCCACAACGCCTTCAGCGCGACCGTGGGGACGATCTTCCATCATACGCACCTCCCCTTGAATACGTGGTTTCTTGCGCTCGCGATCATGCTCAATGCCAAAAAGAACGTCTCCAACGCGCAACTCGGGCGCGATCTCGGGCTGCCCTATAAAACGGCATGGAGCCTAGCCCTCCGCATCCGCAACGCGATGATATCGGACCCGGCGCAAAAGCGCCTGTTCCATGGCATTGTAGAGATGGATGAGGTGTACATCGGCGGGAAGCCGCGCAAGGGGAACACTGGCGCTGGCGGGGGCGGCAAGAGCCAGCGCGGGCGCGGAACGAAGAAGATGGCCGTTGTCGGTATTGTCGAGCGCAACGGGCGCGCCGTGGCGCGCGCCGTGGATAAAGGCCAGCTAGATATTCCGTCCCTCACTAAATTCTATCGGCGGCATGTTGACGCTAGCTCCGCCATCGTCATGACGGACGAATACCCGCCGTATCGGGCGCTTGGCGCGATCTCGCGGCACTATGCGATCAATCACAAGCGCGCCTATGCCCTTGGGGAAACCCATACAAATACAATCGAAGGATTTTGGGCGCTAGTGAAACGGTCATGGTACGGCCAGCATCATTTCTATTCGCGGAAATGGGCTGACCACTACATCGCAGAGGTTGCGTACAAATATAACAATCGCAAGAACCCAGATATGTTCGCCGGGCTCGTGCGCCAGATGGCGGGGGTAGCTGCATGAGCAAGCCGCGCGCGCGACCGCGCCTAAAGCTAGACGAAAAGCAACTAGGCAGCGGCAATCACCTCTATTACGGCGACAATCTGACGATCATGCAGAATATGAAATCTGCATCCATCGATCTCATCTATCTTGATCCGCCGTTTAATAGCCAACGAAATTACAACCTCATCTACAAGCAACTCACCGGGCGTCCAGTTCCCGAACAGGAAGAGGCGTTTTGCGATGCTTGGGAAATGGACCCAGAGAAGGAAGAGATGGCGCGCAAGATGCCCGTCGTGCTGCGCGAGTATGGCGTGGACGAGGGCATAGTGCAGTTTTGGATGGCGTGGATTAAGGCGCTCAAAACCACGCAGCCGCGCCTGTTAGCTTACCTAATTTATATGTCCTACCGCCTGTTTGAGATGCGGCGGATTTTGCGGCCGACTGGCTCTCTCTACCTGCACTGTGACCCAATCGCGAGCCACTACATCAAAGTGATTCTGACGACGTTTTCGGCCATAACAATTTTCGAAGCGAGATCATCTGGAAGCGGTCGCACGCCCATAATTCAGCGCGCCGCTGGGGGCCAGTGCATGACGTATTGCTGTTCTACACAAAAGGGGACAAGTACACCTGGAATCGAATTTACCAGCCGTATGACCAGGAATACATTGACCAGTTTTTCAAGTTTGACGATGCCGACGGTCGCGGGCGCTACTGGACGGGGGACATAACTGGCGCTGGCACGCGTAACGGCCCGTCCGGCGAACCGTGGCGAGGGTTTGACGTGCGGGCGATGGGTCGCCACTGGGCTTACTCGCCCGAGGAGCTAGACCGCCTGGACAAAGAGCATCGCATCTACTGGCCGCCAACGCGCGGAGCGATGCCAAAACTTAAGCGATATCTAGGCGAGGCGAAGGGCATCCCCGCGCAAGATGTTTTGCTCGACGTCCCGTCGCTACAGCGCATGAGCGCGGCGCATGGAGAAAGCCTGGGGTATCAAACCCAAAAACCCATAGGCCTTCTGCAACGGATCATTGCCGCATCCAGCAACGAAGGCGACGTAATATTTGACCCCTTCTGTGGCTGTGGGACGGCCATATACGCCGCGCATCTTTTGAAGCGACAGTGGATCGGATGCGATATCGCAATCCTGTCGGTCCAACTCGTGCGCGACGTTTTGTATAAGCGATACGGCTTGAAGGAAGATAGAGATTTCAAAGTTGACGGCGTGCCGCTAAGCGTCGAGGGCGCGACGGAATTGTTTGAGAAGGACCCGCGCCAGTTTCAGCATTGGGTTGTCGAATTGGCAGGGGGCTTTGCCAGCAACAAGCACTCCGGCGATCTAGGCGTGGACGGGCGGATACTATTACGAAAC
>CAWJFP010000006.1:0-68954 GCA_963842155.1 uncultured Pseudomonadota bacterium | reverse complement strand
ATGCAGCTGCTCTCCAGACGCTACAAGGGGAAGCTGGAGTCCCGACGCCGACGACTTCATCGCCTTCGCCGTGGACGGGGCCAGCCGGATGCGAGCGCTCGATCCAGGATCTGCTGGCCTATTCGCGAGTCAGTACCGAAAGGGGAACGATCTGCTCGACACCTCGGCCGAGGAAGCATTGAGCCAGGCGCTCATCAATCTGCGCGGCGCCATCGAGGAGAGCGGCGCGGTGGTGACGCATGATCCCCTGCCCGCCGTCATGGCGGACGAGATGCAATTGATACAGCTGTTCCAAAACCTCGTCGGCAACGCGGTCAAGTACCAACGTCCCGGAGTAGCACGGGTGCATGTCTCCGCCGCCAGGAATGGCGGCGAGAAGTGGATGTTTTCGGTGCAAGACAACGGACTGGGAATTGACTCGCAATATTTCGAAAAGATTTTCGGCGTCTTCCAACGTCTGCACAAACGGGAGGAATTCACCGGCACCGGCATCGGATTGGCCATCTGCAAGAAGATCGTCGAGCGGCACGGCGGCAGCATTTCGGTCGAGTTGCAACCCGGGCAGGGTTCCACCTTCAGCTTTGCCCTGGCGGGAAGCGAGAGCAGACCATGAAAGCCGTCGACGGAGACGGCGTGCCCAAGGAAGTTCTGCTGGTCGAAGACAGTCCCGGCGACGTGCGCTTGACGCAGGAAGCCTTTCGGGACGCCGATGGGTCCATCAATTTGCATCTGGCGGCCGACGGCGTGGAGGCCATGGCCTTCCTGAGGCAGGAGGGCCGTATCGACCGCGCCCCTCGCCCGGACCTCATCTTGCTGGATCTGAACCTGCCCAAGATGGATGGCCGCGAGGTTCTGGCGCAGATCAAGGCGGATGACAGCCTCAAGGCGATCCCTATCGTCGTCCTGACGACATCGGACGCGGAAGCGGATATCGTTAAGGCTTATCAGCTCCAGGGAAACTGCTATCTCAGCAAGCCCGTGCAGTTGGAAGCGTTCGAGAGCCTGGTGAAGAGCATCAATGACTTCTGGCTCACGAAGGTCAAGCTGCCGCGGGGGGCGCGTCCCGAATGAGCGAGAAATCGATCAAGATACTTCTCCTCGTCGAAGATAACCCCGGCGACGCGCGCCTGCTCTGCGAAATGATCAACGAGCATGACTCGCATGGCTTGGAAATCACGCAGGTGCGATGCATCGGCGACGCCGAGAAGCATCTTGCCGAGCATGTGGTCGACATTGTCCTGCTCGACCTGGGGCTGCCCGATGCACAGGGACTGGAAGCGCTGCGGCGCGCGCGCGCGGCCGCGCCGCGCGTCCCCTTGGTGGTGCTGACGGGCATGGACGACGAGTCGCTGGCCGCGCAGGCCCTGCAAGAAGGCGCGCAAGACTACCTCATCAAGGGTGAGATCGAGACGCGCGGGCTTATGCGAGCCCTGCGCTATGCCATCGGCGCGCAAGACGCTGGAAGAGGCGTTGTTCGTGGAAAAGGAACGCGCCCAGGTCACGCTCAACTGCATCGGCGACGCCGTTGCCTGTACCGACATCGCCGGAAACATCACCTTTTTCAACCTCGTCGCGGAGAAAATGACGGGCTGGTCGTCGCAGGAAGCGGCGGGCAGGCCGATGGGCGAGATATTCCGCATCCTGGACGCGACGAGCCGCGAAGCCGCGCCGGATCCGATGGCGAGAGCAATCGAGCAAGACCGGACCGTGCACCTGCCGACGAACTGTGTCCTCATCCGCCGCGACGGATTTGAAATTCCGATCGAGGATTCGGTCGCCCCCATCCACGATCGCGAAGGGCGAGCTACCGGCGCGGTCATCGTCTTCCGCGACGTGAGCGCGGCCCGGGCGATGGCGCTGGAGATGGCTCATTCGGCCGAGCACGACTTTCTGACCGGTTTGCCCAATCGAATGCTGCTGAGCGACCGGATCAACCAGGCGATCGCCTTGGCGGCGCGTCACAAGAAAAAGGTCGCGGTGCTGTTCTTGGATTTGGACGGCTTCAAGCATATCAACGATTCGCTAGGACATCCGACCGGCGACAAACTGCTTCAATCGATCGCGAAACGGCTGGTGAATTGCGTGCGCGGCTCCGACACGGTAAGCCGGCAGGGTGGCGATGAATTCGTCGTGCTGCTCTCGGAAGTGGACCATTGGGAAGACGCCGCCATTTCGGCGAGGAGAATGCTGCGCTCGGTGGCGCAGGCCCATTACTTCGATCAATACGATCTTCACGTCACGACGAGCATCGGCGTGAGCGTCTATCCCGACGACGGCCTGGATGCGGAGACGCTCATCAAGAACGCCGACACCGCGATGTACCAAGCGAAGGAAAATGGGCGTCAGAGCTGCCAGTTTTTCAAGCCGGCCATGAACATCCGCGCCGTGGAGCGGCAATCCATCGAGGAGAGTCTGCGGCGCGCCCTGGAACGGCGGGAATTCGCGCTGCACTACCAGCCGATGATCGACCTGACGACCGGCGCGATCACCGGGGCGGAGGCGTTGATACGCTGGACGCATCCCGTGCGAGGATTGGTCCCTCCGGCGCAGTTCATTCCCGTCGCGGAGGACTGCGGCCTCATTCTGCCGATCGGCGCCTGGGTCCTGCGTGAAGCCTGCGAGCAAGCCCGCGCCTGGGTGGACGCAGGCCTGCCCGAACTGACCATGGCCGTTAACGTCTCGGCGATCGAGTTTCGCGACGAGAATTTCCTGGCAGGTCTGTTCGCGATCCTCAGCGAAACGGGTCTGGACCCGAGCTCTCTCGAGCTGGAGCTGACCGAGAGCGTTCTGATGAAGCACGTCGAGGCCACGGCGACCATCCTGCAAACCCTGAGGCAACGAGGCGTGCAGGTGGCGGTCGACGATTTCGGGACGGGTTATTCCAGCTTGAGCTATCTGCGAAAATTTCCGCTCGACGCCCTCAAAATCGACCAGTCGTTCGTCCGCCAAATCAGCACCGCCGGCGAGGATACGGCGATCGTGACGGCGGTGATCGGCATGGCCCAGAGTCTCAAGCTGCGGGTCGTCGCGGAGGGCGTGGAAACGGCCGAAGAGCTGGCGTTTCTTCAGGCTCTCAATTGCGACGAGGCGCAAGGCTATTATTTCAGCCGGCCGGTGCTGCCCCAGCAGTTCGCCAAGCTGCTCGAAGCTGGCGTCTCAACCGGCATATCGGCCGGGATATCGGAAGCGGCCCTTCACTGAAGCCGGCATATCTGCGCGGCGGCTGACTGCGGCGCCGCGCGCCGCTCCTCAATGCGGGAAGGGCCAGAGCCTCAGCTTCTCCTTGCCGATCTGCCAGAGCCGCGCGAGCCCGTTGGGCTCGACGATGAGGAAGAAGACGATCAAGAGGCCGTAGACCATGTCCTGCAGGTTGGAGAGCAGGCTCACCCCCACCTCGATCCCGACCATGCGCGGCAGGTTGTTGAGCAAGGTCGGCAGGAGCACGATGAAGCCGGCGCCGAGATAGGAGCCGAGGATGCTGCCGAGCCCGCCGATGATCACCATGAAGAGGACCTGGAAGGAGCGGTCGATGTCGAAGGCGAGCGCCTCCACGCTCGCGGTATAGATGAAGGCCCAGAGCGCGCCGGCGACGCCGATATAGAAGGAGCTCACGGCGAAGGCGAGCAGCTTGGTGCGCAAGGGGCGGATGCCGATGATCTCCGCCGCGATGTCCATGTCGCGGATGGCCATCCAGGCGCGCCCGGCGCGTCCCCGCACGATGTTCTTGGCGGCGAGCGAGAGCAGCGCCACGAAGGTGAGGGTGAAGAGATACTTGTCGATCGGGCTCGCCTCGGGGCCGGTCACGAAGAAATGGCCGAACACGGCGCGCGGCGGCGCCGAGATCACGCCCGAGGCGGTGTAGTTCTGGAACCAGGGGAACTTGGTGAACATCCAGATGAGGAAGAACTGCGCGGCGAGCGTGGCGACGGTCAGATAGAAGCCCTTGATGCGCAGGCTCGGCACGCCGAAGAGGATGCCGACAGATGCCGTGATCAGTCCCGAGGCGAGGAAGACGACGATGATGTTGAGGCCGGGAAAGGCGGTCGCCAGCTTGTAGGCGGCGAAGGCGCCGACCGCCATGAAGCCGCCGGTGCCGAGCGAGACGAGGCCGGCATAGCCCGTCAGGATATTGAGCCCGACGGCGGCGAGGGCGAAGACGAGGAAGGGCACGAGGATCGTGCTGAGCCAATATTCGTTGGCGAGAAGCGGCACGGCGACATAGGCCGCGAGAAGGATGACGAGCAGCCCGAGGCGGTCCTGCAGGATGGGGAAGATCGCCTGGTCGGCGCCGTAGCTCGTCTTGAACTGGCCGGCCTCGCGGTAAAGCATCCCTAGACCCGCTCGATGATGCGCTCGCCGAACAGGCCCTGCGGCCGGAACAGCAGGAAGACGACGGCGAGCATGTAGGGGAACCAATCCTCGATGCCGCTGCCGATGATCGGGCCCCAGAACACCTCGCCGAGTTTCTCGGCGGCGCCGACGATGAGGCCGCCGACGATGGCGCCCGGCACCGAGGTGAAGCCCCCGATGATGAGCACCGGAAGCGCCTTGAGCGCCACGAGGGCGAGGGAGAACTGCACGCCCAGGCTGGAGCCCCACATGATGCCGGCGACGAGCGCCACCAGCCCGGCGATCGACCAGATGACGACCCAGATGCGCTGCAAGGGGATGCCGACGCTGAGCGCCGCCTGATGATCGTCGGCCACGGCGCGGAGCGCGCGTCCGGTCTTGGTCTTCTGGAAGAAGAGGGCGAGGGCCGCCACCAGCGCGCCCGCCACGCCCGCCGCGATGAGGTCGAACTGGTTGAGCAGGATGCCGTGGAAGGTCAGCGGCCGCGAGGGGATGCCGATGTCGAGCGGATGCACGTCGCCGCCCCAGAGGAGCTGCCCGAAGCCGGTGAGGAAATAGGCGATGCCGAGGGTCGACATGAAGAGGATGATCTGCGGCTGGTTGACGAGCGGGCGCAGCACGACGCGCTCGATCGCGAAGGCGAGCAGGATCATGACGATGGCGGTGTCGAGGAGAGCGAGCCAGAGGGGCAGCCCGCGCTCGAGCTGGCCCACGAAGGTAAGGGCCGCGAACAGCACCATGGTGCCCTGGGCATAGTTGAAGACGCCCGAGGCCTTGTAGATGAGGACGAAGCCCAGCGCCACGAGCGAGTACATGACGCCCGAGAGCAGCCCGCCGATCAGCACCTCGAGGAAGAAGGTGGGGTGCTCCGCCATGGCGAGGAAGGGGCCGAAGAGCACGCTCGCGAGCAATTCCATGGCTCAGTCCCGCGCCACGCCGAGATAGGCGTCGATCACCGCCTGGTCGCCGCGCACCGCCTCGGGCTTGCCGTCGGCGATCTTGCGGCCGTAATCGAGCACCAGGATGCGGTCCGAGATATCCATCACCACGCCCATGTCGTGCTCGATGAGGGCGATGGTGGTGCCGAACTCCTCGTTCACGTCGAGGATGAAGCGGCTCATATCCTCCTTCTCCTCGACGTTCATCCCCGCCATGGGCTCGTCCAGCAGCAGGAGGTCCGGCTCGGCGGCGAGCGCGCGGCCGAGCTCGACCCGCTTCTGCAGCCCGTAGGGGAGGCGCCCGACCGGCACCCGGCGGATGGCTTGGATCTCGAGGAAGTCGATGATCTGCTCGGCGACGGCGCGATGCGCGAGCTCCTCGCGCTTGGCGGGGCCGAGATAGAGCGCGTCGAGCAGGAAATTGCCGCGCATCTTCAAGAGCCGACCGGTCATGATGTTGTCGAGGGTGGTCATGCCCTTGAAGAGGGCGATGTTCTGGAAGGTGCGCGCGATGCCCGCCTTGGCCGCCTCGTGCGGGCGCATCCGCCGCACCACCGTGCCCTTGTAGGCGATGGTGCCGGCGCGCGGCCGGTAGAAGCCGTTGATGAGGTTGAGCATGGAGCTTTTGCCCGCGCCGTTCGGGCCGATGATGGCGCGGATCTCGCCCTTGCGGATGTCGAAGCTCACGGCCGAGAGCGCGTTTACCCCGCCGAAGGAGAGGCTGATATCGGCGACCTCGAGCAGCACCTCGCCCTCGGCAGCTTGACCGGCGGGGCCACGTCCGTGAACGACCGGGCCGGCCGGGCCGGGGGAGACCGCTTGATCCATCGCGGGCGGGCGGCGCTCAGCTCGCCTTGCGCAGCGGCGGCGCGGGCGCGGTCTCGGCGGGCGCGAAGACCGTGGCCTCGGCGATGGCGATGGTGGCGCGCAGCATCCCCGTGCGGCCGTCCTCGAACTTCATCTGGGTCTCGATCTCGCATTCGGCCTGGTCCGAATAGAGCGCCTCGACGAGGGCCGCATATTTCTCGGCGATATGGCGCCTGCGCACCTTGCGGGTGCGGGTCAGCTCGCCGTCGTCGGCGTCGAGCTCCTTGCGCAGGATGAGGAAGCGGCGGATTTGCGCGCCGGCCAGCACCGGGTCCGCGGCGAGGTCGCGGTTGACCGCCTCGATGTTCTCGCGGATCAGCGCATAGACCTCGGGCTTGGCGGCGAGCTCGCTGTAGCTCGTATAGGCGAGGCCGTGCCGCTCGGCCCAGCTCCCGACCGCGCCCAGATCGATGTTCACGAACATCGCGGCATAGGGGCGCCCGTGGCCGAAGGCCACCGCCTCGCGCACGAAGGCGAAGAATTTGAGCTTGTTCTCGAGAAATTTGGGCGCGAACAACGTGCCGTCGGCCAGCCGCCCGACGTCCTTGGCGCGGTCGATGATCTTGAGATGGCCGCGCGCGTCGAAATAGCCGGCGTCGCCGGTATGGACCCAGCCGTCGGCGGTCTTGGCCTCCGCGGTCGCCTGCGGGTTCTTGTAATATTCCTGGAACACGCCGGGGCTGCGGAACATCACCTCGCCGTCCTCGCCGATGCGCAGCTCCACGCCGGCGACCGGCTTGCCGACCGTGTCGGGCCAGATCTCGCGGTCGGGCTGGATGGTCACGAAGACGGAGGCCTCGGTCGAGCCGTAGAGCTGCTTGATGTTGATGCCGAGCGAGCGGTAGAAGACGAAGATATCGGGCCCGATGGCCTCGCCCGCGGTATAGGCGAGGCGCACGCGGCTCATGCCGAGCGTGTTCTTGAGCGGGCCGTAGATCAGGATCTCGCCGAGCGCGTAGAGCAGCCGGTCGCCGAGCGCCACCTTCTCGCGATCGAGGATGGCGGCGCCCACCCGCCGCGCCAGCGCCATGAAGCTCTTGAAGAGCCAGCGCTTGAGCGCGCCGGCGTCCTCCATGCGGATCATCACGTCGGTGAGAATGTTCTCCCAGATGCGCGGCGGCGCGAAGAAATAGGTCGGGCCGATCTCGCGCAAATCCTGCATCACGGTGGCGCCCGATTCCGGGCAGTTCACGCAGAAGCCGGCGCAATAGGCCTGGCCCACGGAGAAGACATTGTCGCCGACCCAGGCCATGGGCAGATAGGCGAGCGAGCTGTCGCGGTCGTTGAGCCCGTCGAACTCGACCGCCGCCTCGGCCGTGCGGATGACGTTGTCGAAGCTCAGGATGACGCCCTTGGGCTGCCCCGTCGTGCCCGAGGTGTAATAGAAGCTCATGATGTCGGAGCCCTTGCCTTGGGCGACCTCGGCGAGGAAGAAATCGGGCTGCGCCTCGTCGAGCGCCGCGCCCGCCTCGCGCACCTTGTCGAGGCTGGTGAGGAAAGGCTGGCGGTAATTGCGCATGCCGCGCGCATCGTCGTAGAAGACCTGCTCGAGGGCGGGACAGCGCTCCTTGATCTCGACGAGCTTGTCGACCTGCTCCTGGTCCTCGGCGACGGCGAAGCGCACCTCGGCATGGCGCAGCACGAACTCCATCTCCGCCGCGGCGGAATCCTGATAGATCGGCACGGGCACGGCGCCGAGCGCCTGGGCCGCCACCATCGACCAGTAAAGCTGCGGCCGGTTGTCGCCCACCACGGCGAGCTTGTCGCCGCGCCGCAAGCCCATCGCCGCGAAGCCGCAAGCGAGCTTGCGCACGGATTCGGCCGCCTCGCGCCAGCTCCAGCTCTGCCAGATGCCGAGGTCCTTCTCGCGCATGGCGGGCCGCTCGGGCCTGATCCTGGCCTGATGCAGCAGGAGCTTGGGGATGGTGTCGAGGCCGGGCGAGCCGGGCCGCGCCGCGCTTGCCTCGCTCTGACGCTCTGCGCCAACCATGATGCAACCTCGTTCGCCGCAGGGGCGCGGGTTCTCCCAGCCGCGCGCCGCCGCTGCCTCCCTGGTTCTAGGCTCTTGGGCCTGGCTTCGCTGCCGCGCGTAAAGCCTTGCTACTCAAATAAGTTAGGCGGGTCAAGCGGAGAGAGGGCGGGCGACGGCGTGGGCGCGCGATGCGATGAGGGCAAACGCCCAATCGCCCTTGCGAGGAGGCCGAGCCGACGAAGCGATCCAGGAGGAACAAGCCGGACTTTGGTTTGCTTCCCGCATCGCTTCGCTGACGTGACATGCAGCGTTTTGTTAGGCGCGGATCGTCGACCGGAATATCGCCGGCAGGAAGACTTGCGACAGGGCCTACGCGCCCGCGCTCGCGCGCCCTTACGGCACCACCGCGGTGGCCTCGATCTCGACCTTCGCCTGACCCTCGATGAGGGCGGTGACCTCGACCATGGTCATCACCGGGAAATGGCTGCCGATCGTCTCGCGATAGGCGGCGCCGACCTCGCGCATCTGGGCGAGATATTCCTGCTTGTCGGTGATGTACCAGGTCATGCGCGCGATATGCTCGGCCTTGCCGCCGGCCTCGGCCAGCACGGCAAGGATGTTGGCGAGCGCCTGGCGCACCTGGGCGGCGAAGCTCTCGCTCTCGATCTTGCCGGCCGGGTTGGTCGCCACCTGGCCGGCCACGAAGACGATGCGGCCCGCGGCCGCGATGCCGTTGCTGAAGCCCTTGGGCCGGGCCCAGCCCGGCGGCTGGAGAATTTGCATCGCCATCAGCCTCTCCCTCTGATTGGTGTTTTCGCGCTTCTTCCGCGCGCCTCGCTTGTCGTGCCCGGCGCCTCGGCGCCGAGCGCCTGGTGACGCTCGAACTTGCGCCTGACCCTCTCGGGGAAGGGCACCGCCTTCATCGTCTCGAGCGAGATGGCGACAAGCACGAGAGCGATCTTGAAGCGCAGCTCGCCCTCGACCTGGCCCTCGACCAGGAGCTCGAACGAGCTGCGGCCGAATTTCACCAGCCGAAGCAGGAGCTCGAGCCGCTCGCCCATGCTGCAGGTGCGCATGAACTCCGCGCTCACCTTGACCCGCGGCAGGCCCAGCCGCTCCTCGTAAATCCATTGGCGATAGCTCTCGCCCAGCGCCGCCATCATCCATTCCTCGATGGCGCCCTCGGCCATGTCGATGAAACGCGGGTAATAGACGATGCCGGCGGGGTCGCAATGGCGGAACTGGATGTCGACGGGATAGCGGAAAAGGGTCTCGGTCATGGGATCTCGGTCAGGATCTCTCGGCCATGGGGCCCCCGGCGAGGCGCGGCGGGATCGGTGAATGGTCCTTGCGTCGAGCCAGGGATATATTTTAGACTTAAAACAACTCGGGCGCCAAGCGCGAATCCGGTCCGGGAGATCGATGGAGCAGCGCCGATGGGCGCGGAGCGGAAGGCCAGGCAAGGCGGCGCCGAAGCGGGCGGTCTCGCGCGGCAGCGGGACGGAGCGCGCCCGCTCGCGGGCCGCCATGCGCTCGTCACCGGCGGCGGCCGCGGCATCGGCGCCGCCATCGCCGAGCGGCTCGCGGGCCTCGGTGCGACGCTCACCCTCCTCGGCCGCTCGGCCGAGCGTCTCGAGCGCCAGAAGCGGGCCCTCGAGGCGGCGCATGGCGGCGCCGTCGCCACGGTGCTCGCCGACCTGGCCGCGGCCGACCAGGTCGCCGCCGCCTTCGACGCGGCGCGCGAAGGCTTGGGCGCGCCGCTCATTCTCGTCAACAATGCCGGTATCGCGCGCAGCGCGCCTTTCCAGAAGACCGACCGCGCCTTGTGGGACGAGATGCTGGCCGTCAACCTGACCGGCGCCTGGCTTTGCACCGAGGCGGCCCTTCCCGCCATGCTGGACGCCGGCTGGGGCCGCATCGTCAACGTCGCCTCCACGGCGGGGCTGATCGGCTATCGCTACGTCACCGCCTATTGCGCGGCGAAGCATGGCCTCATCGGCCTCACCCGCGCGCTGGCGCTCGAGCTCGCGAGCAAGGGCGTCACCGTCAACGCCGTCTGCCCGGGCATGACCGAAACCGATCTCACCGCGGGCGCCATCGACAATATCATGGCCAAGACCGGCCGCTCGGCCGCGGCCGCGCGCGAGGAGCTCGCCAAGCTCAATCCGCAAGGCCGCCTCGTCGCTCCGGCCGAGGTGGCGAGCGCCGTGGCCTGGCTCTGCCTGCCCGAATCCGCCGCCGTCACCGGGCAGAGCATCGTGATCGCGGGCGGCGAGGTGATGCCGTGAGCAGCGTGCCCGAGCTCGCGCGCGAGGCGGCGCCACGACGGCCCGCGCGCGCCGATTTCGAGACCCGCCTCAGCAACGCCGACCGACTCGAGCTGCGCGCCTGGCTGCGGCTTCTCACCTGTACCAGCTTGATCGAGCGCCATGTGCGGCAGCATCTGCGCGCCTTCGGCACCACCTTGCCGCGCTTCGACCTCCTGTCCCAGCTCGATCGCGCGCCCGGCGGCCTCGCCATGGGCGACCTCTCGCGCCGGCTCATGGTGACCAACGGCAACGTGACCGGCCTGATCGACCGCATGGTGGCCGAGGGGCTGGTCGAGCGGCGCACGGCGCAGGCCGACCGGCGCATCCAGCTCGTGCGGCTGACCCGCGCAGGCAAGACCGCCTTCGACAAGATGACGCCGGCTCATGAAAGCTGGATCGCGAGCATGATGGCGAGCCTGAGCCGGCCCGAATTGGCGCAGCTCTATATTCTGCTCGCCAAGCTCAAGGCCTCGGTCGAGCGCGCCGAGGGGCCCGCCGCGCGGCGTCCGCGGCGCAATGTGACCAAATGAGCGAGGGCGGCTGAGCCGATGGCCGATCGCAGCTTCATCGACTGGCCTTTTTTCGGGGAGGGGCATCGCAGCCTCAAGACCCGGCTCGATAGCTGGGCCGCGGCCGAGCTGAGCGAAGAGCAGCACGACACGAATCTCGACCGCCAATGCCGGCGGCTGGTGGCGAGGCTCGGCGCCGCCGGGCTGCTGAAGCTCTGCGTCCCCGCCTCCCATGGCGGCGCGCATGCGACGCTCGACGTGCGCTCGCTATGCCTCGTGCGCGAAAGCCTCGCCTATCGCTCCGGCCTCGCCGATTTCGCCTTCGCCATGCAGGGGCTCGGCAGCGCCTCGATCTCGCTCTTCGGCTCGCCCGCGCTCAAGTCGGCCTATCTGCCGCGGGTCGCGGCCGGACGGAAGATCGCGGCCTTCGCCCTCTCCGAGCCCGAGGGCGGCTCGGACGTCGCCTCCCTACGCACGGCCGCGCGGCGCGACGGCAAGCATTACCTCATCGACGGGAGCAAGACCTGGATCTCCAATGCCGGCCTGGCCGACCATTACGTCGTCTTCGCGCGCACCGGCGAGGGGCCCGGGGCGCGGGGCCTCAGCGCCTTCGTCGTCGAGGCCGACAATCCGGGCTTGCGCATCACCGAGCGCATCCCGGTGATCGCACCCCATCCGCTCGGATCGCTCGCCTTCGAGCATTGCCGCGTGCCGGCGGAAGCGATGATCGGCGCGCCGGGCGACGGCTTCAAGGTGGCGATGGCGACGCTCGACATCTTCCGCGCGACGGTCGGCGCCGCGGCCTTGGGCTTCGCGCGGCGCGCCTTCGACGAGGCGCTCGGGCGGGCGGTCGCGCGCGAGGCCTTCGGCAAGAAGCTCGCCGAGCATCAGCTCATCCAGGAGAAGCTCGCCGACATGGCGCTCAAGCTCGATGCCGCCGCCCTCCTCATCTACCGCGCCGCCTGGACCAAGGACGTGCAGCGACGCCGCGTGAGCCGCGAATTGGCCATGGCCAAGCTCTACGCCACCGAGGCGGGGCAGGAGGTCGTCGACCAGGCGGTGCAGATCTTCGGCGGACTCGGCGTGGTCTCGGGCGTGCCGGTCGAGCGGCTCTATCGCGAGATCCGCGCCCTCAGGATCTATGAGGGCACCAGCGAGATCCAGAAGCTGGTGATCGCGGCGCAGGCGCTCGCCGCAGCGCGCGAGGCCGCGGCGGCGACCGCCCCCACAGCCAAGCCGACCCCGCCGGAGCGCAAGACCAAGCGCGCGACGGCGAAGGAGCGCGGCACATGAAGCTGCTCGAGCCGCTCGCCATCAACCGGATGATGCTGCCCAACCGGGTGCTGGTGCCGGCCATGGTGACGCGGCTCTCGGGCGAGGACGGCTTCGTCAACGAGGCGGTGATCGAGCGCTATCTGCGCTATGCGGAGGGCGACGTCGGGCTCATCGTGGTCGAGGCGACGGCCGTGCACGAGGCCAAATCGGGGCCGCTCTTGCGCCTGGGCCATGACCGCTTCATCGCCGGCCATCGCGAGCTGGTGAAGGCGGTGCATGGCGCGTCGGCGGGCCGCATCGTGCCGCAGATCATCCATTTCATGAAGGTGGCGCGCTCCGGCTGGCGGCAGACCATCGATTCCTTGTCGCTCGCGGAGATCGACGGCATCGTCGATCAGTTCGCCGCCGCCGCCGGCCGCGCCCGCGAGGCCGGCTATGACGGGGTCGAGCTCCATTCCGCGCACGCCTATACGCTCTCCTCCTTCCTCTCCAAGCGCAACCCGCGCCGCGACGACTATAACGGCCGCACCATCGAGGGCCGCCTGCGCCTCTTCGGCCGGGTGATGGAGAAGGTGCGGCGGACGGTGGGCGCGGATTTCGCCGTCGGCGCGCGCTTCCTCGCCGAGGAATGCATCAAGGACGGCTATACCGTCGAGGAGGCGAAGCTTATCGCGCTCCGCATGGCGCAGCTCGGCGTCGACTACATCTCGCTTTCGGTAGGCGGCAAGTTCGAGGACGCCGTCCATCGCGAAGGCCAGCCCCTCTATCCCTATACCGGCTATTCCGGCGACCGCTGCATGCCGGGCGACTGGTATCCGCCCTTGCCTCACGCCGGGCTCGCCGCCGAGGTGAAGAGGTTCATCAACTCCAAGGGCTACGACGTGCCGGTGACCTCGGTCGGCAAGATCTCCGACCCCGCCGACGCCGAGCGCCTCTTGCAGGAGGGTGCCGCCGACCTCATCGGCATGGCGCGCCAGCTGCTGGCCGATCCGGATTGGGTGCGCAAGACGCGCCAAGGGCGGAGCGACGAGATATTGCGCTGCATCTATTGCAACGTCTGCAAGCAGCTCGACGAGAATTTCAAGGAGGTGCATTGCTTCCTCTGGCCCAAGGGCGCGCGCCAGGCGCCGCGCGATCCGGGCGCGGATGACGGTCCGCGGCCGCGTTGGGGAGCCGACGGCGGCGGGCTCGCGGCGCGCATCGAGGCGGGCCAGGTGAAACTCTCCTGGAGCCGCGCCGAGGGAGCCGAGATCGCCGGCTACGACATCTACCGCGCCGACGACGAGGGCGCGGTGCGTTGCCTCGAGGCGGTCAAGGGCGCGCGCTTCGTCGACCGTGTCGTGCTGGGCGGGATGCGCTACCTCTATTACGTTCGCGCCTATGACGTGGCGGGGCGGGCGAGCCCGCCATCGAATGCCGTGACCGTAGAGCCGCCGGCTCCCGCGGCAGCCGGTACGGGCAAGGCGCCGGAGATGAAGGAGAGGCTGCATGCTTGAGCGGGCGCCCTTCGTCCCCACCGGCAGTCCGAGCGCGCATGGCGACGGCTTCGCGCGGGACAATCTGCCGGCCAAGGCAGCCTGGCCCCGGATGGATTTCTCCGCCCTGCCCGCGCTCGCCGCCTATCCCAGCCGCATCAACGCCGCGCGCGACCTCCTCGACCGCCATGTGGCGGAGGGCCGCGGCAAGCGCATCGCGATCTATTTCGAGGACCTGCGTTGGAGCTATGCCGAGCTCAAGGACAAGGCCGACCGCATCGCCCGCGTGCTGACGGACGAGCTCGGCCTCGTGCCGGGCAACCGCGTGCTGCTGCGCGGGCCGAACAACCCGATGATGGCGGCCTCGTGGTTCGGCGTGCTCAAGGCCGGCGGCATCTGCGTCGCCACCATGCCGCTTTTGCGCGCGCGCGAGCTCGCCTACATCATCGACAAGGCGCAAATCCGCCTGGCCCTCTGCGACGCGGCGCTCGGCGAGGAGATGGAAGCGGCGAAGTCGCGCGCACCGATCCTCGAGCGCATCGCCTATTTCACCAATCGCGGCGACGGCAGGCGCAGCGAGGCCGATCTCGATCGCCGCATCGCCCGGGCCAGGCCCGGCTTCGCCACGCTCGACACCGCCGCCGACGACATGGCGATCATCGCCTTCACCTCGGGCACCACCGGCCAGCCCAAGGGAACCATGCATTTCCACCGCGACGTGATGGCGATGTGCGACTGCTTCCCCCCGCATGTCTTCAAGGGCGCGGCGGATGACGTCTATACCGGCTCGCCGCCGCTCGCCTTCACCTTCGGGCTCGGCGCCATGCTCTGCTTTCCGCTTTATTTCGGCGCGGCCACGGTGCTGCTGGACAAGTTCACGCCGGAGACGATCCTCGAGACGATCCAGCGCTACCGTTGCACGGCGCTCTACACCGCCCCCACCGGCTATCGCGCAATGACCGAGCTCGCGCCCAGGTTCGATCTCGGCACGCTCAAGAAATGCGTCTCGGCCGGCGAGACCCTGCCGCTGCCGACCTTCGAGGGCTGGCGCGCCGCCACGGGGCTCAAGATCATCGACGGCATCGGCTCGACCGAGATGCTGCATATCTTCGTCTCGGCCTCGGGCGACGCGATTCGCCCGGGCGCCACCGGCAAGGCCATCCCCGGCTACGAGGCCTGCATCCTCGACGACGAGGGCAACAAGCTGCCGCCGGGCAAGCTCGGCAACCTCGCGGTGCGCGGGCCCACGGGCTGCCGCTACCTCGCCAATCCCGAGCGGCAGGCGGCCTATGTGCGCAATGGCTGGAACCTGCCCGGCGACGTCTATGTCGAGGACGAGGACGGCTATTTCCACTACCAGGCGCGCGCCGACGACATGATCATCTCGGCGGGTTACAATATTTCGGGGCCCGAGGTGGAGGCCGTGCTGCTCGACCATCGGGAGGTCAGGGAGTGCGCCGTCGTCGCCTCGCCCGACGAGCAGCGCGGCTTCGTCGTCAAGGCCTTCGTCGTGCTGCGCGATCCGGCGCGCGCCCATCCGGGCACCGCCAAGGAGCTGCAGGACTTCGTCAAGGCCGAGATCGCGCCATATAAATATCCGCGCAGGATCGAGTTCGTGGACAACCTGCCGCGCACCGAGACCGGCAAGCTGCAGCGCTTCAAGCTGCGCCAGCAGGAGCTCGAGCCTCGGCGTCAGGAAGGCAAGACGGCATGAACGCGGCGGCGGGCGGCGGCGCATGAGGATCGCGTGCCTGGGCGGTGGGCCCGGCGGGCTCTATTTCGCCATTTTGCTGAAAAAGGCCTGGCCGCAAGCCGAAATCGCCGTCTATGAGCGCAACCGGCCGGACGACACCTTCGGCTTCGGCGTGGTGTTCTCCGACGCCACGCTCGCCAATCTGGGCGAGGCGGACGCGGAGAGCTATGCCGAGATCGCGCGTCATTTCGCGCGCTGGGACGATATCCATATCCATCTCAAGGGCGAGCTCTTCCGCTCGACCGGGCACGGCTTCTGCGGGCTGTCGCGCAAGGCGCTGCTCAACATCCTGCAGAAGCGCGCGCTGAGCCTGGGCGTAACGGTGCGCTTCCAGCACGAGTTCGACGACGTCGCCCCCTATCGCGACGCCGACCTCGTCGTCGCGGCCGACGGCATCAACAGCATCGTGCGGCAGAAATATGCGCGCGAGTTCGAGCCCGAGATCGATCTCCGCCCCAACCGCTTCGTCTGGCTCGGCACGGATTTCCGCTTCCCCGCCTTCACCTTCATCTTCAAGGAGAACCGCCACGGGCTCTGGCGCGCCCATGCCTATCAATATGAGGCGGGCAAGGCCACCTTCATCGTCGAATGCACCGACGCGACCTTCGCCGCCTCGGGCCTCGACCCCGACGACGAAACGGGCGCCATCGCCTATTGCCAGGCTCTCTTCAAGGACGACCTCGACGGCCATGTCCTCGTCGGCAACCGCTCGATCTGGCGCAACTTCCCCGTCATCCGCAACAAGCACTGGCATTTCGGCAATGTCGTGCTGATCGGCGACGCGGTGCATACGGCGCATTTCTCGATCGGCTCGGGCACCAAGCTCGCCATGGAGGACGCGATCGCGCTCAAAGACGCCATGCTCGCCCATCCGGGCGACGTCGGGCGCGCGCTCGCTTCCTACGAGGTGGCGCATCGTCCCGCGGTCGAGGGCACGCAGCGCGCGGCGCAGGTCTCCCTGCGCTGGTTCGAGGAGACCGAGCGCTACTATCACCATCTCGAGCCCATGCAGTTCGCCTTCAGCCTCCTGACCCGCTCGCTCCGCATCAGCCACGAGAACCTCAAGGAGCGCGATCCCGCCATGGTCAAGGCGGTGGATCGCTGGGTGGCGGAGAAGGCGGCGAACCAGTCGGGCGTCAACGTGCCGGTCGATCCGCCGCCCCCGCCCATGTTCACGCCCTTCCGGCTGCGCGACATGCTGCTCGAGAACCGCGTCGTGGTCTCGCCGATGTGCCAATATTCGGCCGAGGACGGCACGATCGGCGATTGGCATCTCGTCCATCTCGGCAGCCGCGCCATGGGCGGCGCCGGCCTCGTCATCGGCGAGATGACCGACGTGAGCCGCGAGGGGCGCATCACGCCGGGCTGCGCGGGCATGTACAAGCCCGAGCATGTCGCGGCCTGGCGGCGCGTGGTCGAGTTCGTCCATCGCTACAGCCCCGCCAAGATCGGCATGCAGCTCGCCCATGCCGGGCGCAAGGCGTCGACGCGGCTCGGCTGGGAGGGCTATGACGAGCCTCTTGCGCAAGGCAACTGGCCGATCATCGGGCCCTCGCCCTTGCCCTATTTCCCGCATAGCCAAGTGCCGCGCGAGATGAACCGCGCCGACATGGACGCGGTCAGCACGGATTTCGCGCGCGCGGCGGAGATGGCGGAGGAGGCGGGATTCGATCTGCTCGAGCTGCATTTCGCCCATGGCTATCTTCTGTCGAGCTTCCTCTCGCCGCTCACCAACAGGCGCGTGGACGAGTATGGCGGCAGCCTCGCGAACCGCATGCGCTATCCGCTGGAGGTGTTCGCGGCGGTGCGCCGCGTCTGGCCCGCGCATAAGCCCATTTCGGTGCGCATCTCGGCGACCGATTGGGCCGAGGGCGGCTTCGACGGCGCGCAGGCGGTCGAGCTCGGCCGCGCGCTCAAGGCCGCCGCTTGCGACATCGTCGACGTCTCGGCGGGCCAGGTGGTGCCATGGCAGAAGCCGGTCTATGGCCGGTTGTTCCAGACGCCCTATTCCGACCGCGTGCGGCTCGAGGCCGGCATCCCCACCATGACGGTCGGCAATATCTCGACCTATGAGGATGTGAACAGCGTGCTGGCCGCCGGACGCGCCGATCTCTGCGTGCTCGCGCGCGCGCATCTCTACGATCCCTATTGGACGCGTCACATGGCGACCAAGCAGGGCTATGCGCTGCCCTGGCCCAAGCCCTACGGCAATGTCGAAGACTACGAGCCGCGCTTCATGTGAGAGCCTGCCGTCGCGCGCGGGAATTGGCCCGTTTCCGAAGCTCGACTTCGGCTAGCGTGGCGAATCCGAAATTCACCATATCTCGGGGCAAGTCCGCGAGCGAATTTCGGATTCAAAGCCACACCAGCAATCTATAGAATTTCGTGTGGTTCCCGGATTTGAAGTTCCTAGACGCAGAGGCCAACGAAATCTTAGGAACTTCAAATCCACCACGCTAGCGCCGTTCGGTCCATTAGCATGAGCACTGGACGTGTATTGCAACCAAAGGTAGTTTTCGCTTACCATTAGCTGGCGTGGATTCGTCTGTCACGAAACTGTGACCGTATTCGATTTCTGCAACCTCCCTATGTGATATATTGACGGCCCGCTGGGGAGACGGACAATGAACAAGCCAGGGCCGAAGGCCCGCGCCAAGCGTGCCGACGCAGGCGCAGGCGGCAGTCCTTCCGCACGCAAGCGGGAGACGAGCGGTGCCGTGGACGAGCGCTCGATCGCGAATTTGGTGATGTTGGCGGGGCGGCTGTTCGCTCGCGCGCTGCACGGCAGATTGGTGCCTCATGGCGTGGCGCCGGGCCAGCTTGCGGTATTGCAGCGGCTCTGGGAGCAGGACGGCCTTACCCAGGCGGCGCTGGCCCGCGCCGCGCGGGTCGAGCAGCCGACCATGGCGCGCACGCTCGACCGCATGGCACGCGACGGGCTCATCGAGCGCGTGCCGAGCCGCGAGGACCGCCGCGCCTTCAATGTGCGGTTGACGCGACGGGGCCGGCAGCTGCGCAACGCCGTCGCCGCGGAGGCAAGCGGCCTCGACAAGCATGTCCTTTCCATCATGAGCAAAAGCGAGCGCAAGCATCTCGACGGGTTGCTGCGCCGCATGCTCGATATTTTGCGCAAGGATCGCGGCTAGATCCGTTGGGAAGTATCGACGCTCGTTTCCGCCCGAGCTGCCGCGCCGGTCGCGCGCTCACAACAGCCGCTCGATGAAATCCGTCATCGCCGCAAGCACCGCCTCGGGCTGATCGCGATGGGGCGAATGGCCGCAGCGCGGGAGCATCAATTTCTCCGCGGGGCCTGAAACCTGGCGGCAGACGCGCTCGACCTGCGCGAGCGTGCCATATTCATCCGCCTCGCCCTGAATGACCAAAAGCGGCACCGTGACGGCCGGCAGGAAGGCCTCGATGTTCCAAGCGAGGAAGGCGGGGTCGAGCCAGCTGTCGGCCCAGCCGCGGAAGGCGCAATCGACGTTCGCGCCATGGTAGCGCGCGAGCTTGCCGCGCAGATCGGTCGTCCGGTAGGCCTCGCTGATCTTGGCGATCGAGGCGACCGTGACAGGCTCGACGAAGACATGGGGCGCCTCGAGGACCAGGCCGCGCAGGCGCCGCCCGTCCTCGCCGGCATAGATGAGGGCGATCGAGGCGCCGTCCGAATGGCCGATCAGCACCGCCTCCTCGATGGCGGCCGCGTCGAGCAAGGCGGGCAGGCGGCGCGCCTCGTCATGCATGAATTCGAGCGGGCGCGGCAGGGCGACGGGATCGGAGCCGCCATAGCCCTGCCGGCTATAGACGAGCGCCGGGCAGCCCGTGCGCGCGGCGAGGGCGGCGGGAAAATCGCGCCATAGCGCGACCGAGCCGAGCCCCTCATGCAGGAAGACGAGCGTGGGGCGGCCGGGCGCGGGCTCGCCCAGGCGCGCGATCTCGAGCCGCACGCCCTCGACCACGAGATGCGGCATGTCGACGCCGCCGGCGCGTTGCATCCGGGATTTGCCTAGGACTTGCTGAACTCGATGGCGCCCTCGGGCAGCAGATAGAGCACGAGCGCGGCACCCTCCGTCACCGTCGGGTGATGCGCGCTGCCCGGCCCATAGACGCACCAGCCCGCCGGATGGCCGTCGAACTTGGCGTCGGGCGTCAGCGGCATGACGAGATCGATCTCGCCATGGGGATGGCGGTGATGCGGGCCCTTCACGTCGCGCATCTGCACCACGTCGATGCTGAACCCGGCCAGCGCGGGCGAGGGCTTCGCCACGCGGCCAAATCTGATGCCGCCCGCCTCGCGGCCGCACATCCAGCCCTCCGCGATGGCCGCATGGCAGGCCGCCTCGATCGCTTTGACCGTGGCACCCCCCGCCGGGAAGCGCCGATTGAGATCGGCTTCGAGCGACTTGTCGAGCGGCTTGCCGGCGATGGCGCCCGTCACCTCGCCGACCAGGCTTTCGAAAGCTTCCTTGCTCATGATGCGAATGGTCCCTTCGGATGATGATGGATCAGGCCGCGACGCTGAGCCGCTCCTCGAGCAACCGCACCCAGCCGCGCGCCCATTCTACGCCGACCTCTTCCGGCACGCTGCCGGACGAGGCGTCATGCTCGAGCCGCTCGCCGATGCGCTCGGCGCCGAGCTCGGTCAAGAGCTCGTCGAAGCGCTTGCCGCCATGGCAGAAGGTCTGGGCGTAGGTGCGGTCGCCGAGCGAGAGCACGCCATAGCGCAGCCCGCTCAAATCCGGCCGGCGCGCCGCCAGGTCCTCATAAAGCTTCATGGCGTTGTCGGGGACGTCGCCTTGGCCGTAGGTCGAGCTGCAGATGAGATAGGTTCGCCCGGGCTCGAACACGGCGGCGTCGAGCCCGTCCATCGCCTTGACCTCGATCGCGTGGCCCTCGGGCTCGAGCGCGTCGCGCAGTTCCTCGGCCACGAGCTCGGCCGTGCCGGTCATCGTGCCGACCAGGATGGTGAAGGAGGTCGCCACCTTGCCGCTCTCGCCTGTTCCCGCCGCTCGCGCCCGACCTTAGTTCATCGTCCCGAAGCTGACAAGCATTATATTGCATGTCGCGAGCGTTCGCGCTACCCTGCCCGGGCAGGAGTGCCGGCATGATCCAGAGCAAGGCGGCGGAGCGGCGCGCGCGCGCCGAGGCCGAGGGCGGGGAGGGCTATCTTGGCCTCGTCGGCGAGCGGGTGCGCAAAGCCCGCGCGCGGCGCGGCATGACGCGTCGGATCCTGGCGGCGGATTCGGGCGTGTCGGAGCGCTATCTCGCCCAGCTCGAGGCCGGCCAAGGCAATGTCTCGATCCTGCTGCTGCGGCAGATCGCCCGCGCCATGGGCATGCCGCTCGGCGACCTCGCGCGCGAGGGCGCGGACCCTCCCATCGAGCTTACGCTGGTGAAGCAGCTTCTCGAGCGGCTGACGGCGGACGAGCTCAAAGCCGCCTACAAGCTGCTCTCCGGGCGCTTCGACCGCGCGCGCGGCGGCCGGCGCGCCGGGCGCATCGCCCTCATCGGCCTGCGCGGCGCGGGCAAGAGCACGCTCGGCAAACGGCTCGCCGCGCGGCTCGGCCTGCCATTCGTCGATATGGGCGTCGAGATCGAGGCGGAATCGGGCATGAGCCTCTCCGAGCTCTTCTCCCTCTCGGGCCAGCCTACCTATCGCCGCCTCGAGCGGCGCTGCCTCGACCGTCTCATCGAGGCGCAGGAGCGCGTGGTGATCGAGACGGGCGGCAGCCTGGTCTCCGAGCCGGCTACCTACGAGCTCCTGCTGCAGAGCTGCTTCGCCGTCTGGATCAAGGCCGCGCCCGAGGAGCATATGAGCCGCGTTATCGCGCAAGGCGACTATCGTCCCATGGCCGGCAACGACGAGGCGATGGAGGATTTGCGCCGCATCCTCAAGGAGCGTGCGCCGCTCTACGGCCAGGCCGACGCCGTCGTCGACACCAGCGGCCGGCGCGAGGCGGAGAGCTTCGCGGCGCTGCTGCGCGCGCTGCCGCCCGAGCTCGGCATGGCCGAGCGCAAGCCGGTCGGCCGCCGCGCCTCGGCGGCGCGGGCCTGAGGCCGGCGCCGCCGGCGTCACAGGCAGGATACTGCTTGCAATGAGAATGACATGCATTATAATGCCGATCACGGCGATCGGCTGAAGCCAGCGGGGAGACATGATCAGCTTCGAGACGCATCCGGACCGCTACAAGCATTGGAAGCTCGGCTTCGAGGGCCGCGTCGCCGTCCTGGCCATGGACGTGAAGGAGGATGGCGGCCTCAAGGAGGGCTACGAGCTCAAGCTCAACTCCTACGACCTGGGCGTCGATATCGAGCTCCACGACGCGCTCCAGCGCATCCGCTTCGAGCATCCGCAAGTCGGCGCGGTAATCCTCGCCTCGGCCAAAGAGCGCGTCTTCTGCGCGGGCGCCAATATCCGCATGCTCAGCCAGTCGAGCCATAACGAGAAGGTCAATTTCTGCAAATTCACCAACGAGACGCGCAACGGCATGGAGGATTCGAGCCAGCATTCCGGCCTCGCCTTCGTCTGCGCGGTGAACGGGCCTTGCGCGGGCGGCGGCTACGAGCTGGCGCTGGCTTGCGACCATATCGTCATGGCGGATGACGGCAATACCTCCGTCTCGCTGCCCGAGGTGGCCCTCCTCGCCGTGCTGCCGGGCACGGGCGGGCTCACGCGCCTCGTCGACAAGCGCAAGGTGCGGCGCGACCGCGCCGATTTCTTCTGCACTGTCGAGGAGGGGGTGAAGGGCCGCCGCGCGCTCGATTGGCGGCTGGTGGACGAGCTGGTGCCGCGCTCCCGCCTCGACGCGGCGGCGCGGGCGCGCGCCGAGGCGCTCGCCGCGCGCTCGGCCAGACCCGCCTCGGCCAAGGGGATCGCGCTCACGCCGCTCGGCCGCCGCATCGAGGGCGACCAGATCCGCTATCCGACCCTGCGCGTGGCCCTCGACCGCGCGCTGGGCGTGGCGGAGTTCACCGTCCTCGGACCCGCGAGCGCGCCGCCCGGCGATCTCGCCGGCATCCACCGCGAGGGTGCCAGCTTCTGGCCCTTGGCGCTTGCCCGCGCGCTCGACGACGCCATCCTCGCATCTCCGCGCCAACGAGCCCGAGATCGGCAGCTGGATGTTCAAGAGCGAGGGCGACGCCGCGCTCGTCGAGGCCTATGACACGCTGCTTCTCGCCCACCGCTCGGATTGGCTGGTGCGCGAGATCACCCTCTTCCTCAAGCGCTGCCTCAAGCGCCTCGACGTGAGCTCGCGCTCGCTCATCGCGCTGATCGAGCCGGGCAGCTGCTTCGCGGGCACGCTCCTCGAGCTCGTGCTCGCCGCCGATCGCGGCTACATGCTCGACGGCGCGCGCGAGGGCGACAATCGGCCGCCGGCGAGCCTGCGCCTGACGGAGATGAATTTCGGCCTTTATCCGATGCCCAACGGGCTCACCCGCCTCGAAAGCCGCCTCTTGGGCGAGCCCGAGCGGCTCGAGGCGGCGCGCGGCCTCATCGGACAGGAGCTGGGCGCGCGCGCGGCCGACGAAGCGGGCCTCGTCACCTTCACGCCCGACGATATCGACTGGCCCGACGAGATCCGCCTCGTGCTCGAGGAGCGCGCCAGCTTCTCCCCCGACGCGCTCAGCGGTATGGAGGCCTCCCTGCGCTTCGCCGGGCCCGAGACGATGGAATCGAAGATCTTCGGCCGGCTCTCGGCCTGGCAGAACTGGATTTTCCAGCGCCCCAACGCGGTCGGCGAGAAGGGCGCGCTGAAGCGCTATGGCGGCGGCACGCGCGCCGAGTTCGACAAGAGACGGGTTTAGGAGAGGAACGGCATATGGCCATCGACTACAACGAACGGATTCCCAACAACGTGCATCTCGCCGACAACCGCCGCCTGCAGCGCGCGCTCGAGGAATGGCAGCCCCATTTCCTCGATTGGTGGCGCGCCCTCGGCCCCGAGGGCTTCCAGCAGAAGGACGTATATCTGCGCACCGCCACCTCCGTCGACGCCAAGGGCTGGGCGAGCTACGGCACGGTCAAGATGCCCGACTACCGCTGGGGCATCTTCCTCGCCGACCAGCAGCCCGAGCGCAAGATCGGCTTCGGCGATTTCTACGGCCAGCCCGCCTGGCAGGAGGTGCCGGGCGAATATCGCGCCACCCTGCGCCGCCTCATCGTCACGCAAGGCGATACCGAGCCCGCCTCGGTCGAGCAGCAGCGCCGGCTCGGCCAGAGCTGCCCCTCGCTGTACGACCTGCGCAACCTCTTCCAGATCAACGTCGAGGAGGGGCGCCATCTTTGGGCGATGGTCTATCTGCTGCACGCCTATTTCGGCCGCGACGGGCGCGAGGAGGCCGAGGCGCTGCTGGCGCGCCATTCGGGCGACCGGGACAATCCGCGCATCCTCGGTACCTTCAACGAGCCGATCGAGGATTGGATGTCCTTTTTCTGCTTCTGCTACTTCACCGATCGCGACGGCAAGTTCCAGCTCAAGAGCCTGGCCGAGAGCGGCTTCGATCCCTTGGCCCGCACCTGCCAGTTCATGCTGACCGAGGAGGCCCACCATATGTTCGTGGGCGAGACCGGCATCGCCCGCGTCGTCAAGCGCTGCCTCGAGGTGATGAAGGAGCTCGGCACGGCGGAGCCGCAACGCGTCCGCGAGCATGGCGCGATCGACCTTCCGACCGTGCAGCGCTATCTCAATTTCTGGTGCTCCTCCTCGCTCGACCTCTTCGGCTCCGAGATCTCGACCAACGCGGCGAGCTATTTCGCGAACGGGCTCAAGGGCAGGCCCGACGAGGCGCAATATGATGACCATGTCTGCAAGGACACGAGCTTGGCGCTGGAGGAGCCGGGCGACGGCGGGAGCGTCAGAAGCGAGGACGTCCCCATGCGCAACGCCATGAACGAGATCCTGCGCCGCGCCTATCTCAAGGATTGCGATATCGGGGTGCAGCGCTGGAACCGCCTCATCAAAAAGGCGGGCGTCAACTTCCAGCTCAAGCTGCCGAGCGAGCGCTTCCGCCGCCAGGTCGGCCTCTGGGCGGGGCACTATTTCGACCCCGACGGCACCCCCCTCTCGGCCGAAGCCTGGCAGGCGCGCCTCGCGCAATGGATCCCGAGCGAGGCCGACAAGACCTTCGTGCGCAGCCTGATGAAGCCCGTGCGCGAGCCCGGCAAGATGGCCGCTTGGTTGGCGCCGCCCGATCGCGGCATCAACAACCTGCCGGTCGATTACGAATATGTGAGGCTGTAAGAAAGGGGCGACTGGAACCGGACAGCCGCGGGCACAATGCCCGGGGCGTGACATCGCCGGCAGCGTACCGGCGCGCGCGGCTTCGGCCGCCGCCGCCTGCGGCAAAGTCCCGAAACCTCTTCGCCTTAAGGGAGCGCCGAAACCCTGCCACCGAATGGTTATGGACGAGCCTCCGCCCGGCCGGGGTCTATCCACTTGATCGCCTTGGTCGGAAGGCCCATTTAAAGAGCGTGGCGGTGCCGTTTCGGGCCGTCACGACCGGGTGCCGTTTTTGGACCCAGTGGGCTTTACTCGCTCGTCAGAGGAGATATCGATGGCCCGCTTGTCGCTGTTCAACAGCCCGCTCCTGCTCGGCTTCGACCAATTCGAGCAGGCGGTGGAACGGATCAGCAAAGCCGCCGCCGACGGCTATCCGCCCTACAACATCGAGCAGATCGGGGACAACGGTCTCCGCATCACGCTCGCGGTCGCGGGCTTCGCCGTCGAGGAGCTGAGCGTGCAGCTCGCGGACAGCCAGCTGACCGTCCGCGGCAAGCAAAGCGACGACAAGCGACGCGTCTTCCTCCACCGCGGCATCGCCGCGCGCCAGTTCCAGCGCAGCTTCATCCTGGCGGACGGCATCGAGGTGGTGGGCGCCGAGCTCGATAACGGCCTTCTCCATCTCGACCTGCGCCGGCCGCGACCCGAGACGATGGTGCGTTCCATCGCCATCAAGCCGGCGGCGAAGGGACGCGAACCCGAGACGATCGATATCGAGGCCCAGAAGACCCAGCCTTGAGGCGGGTGGCGCGCAACGCCGGCCCGTCATGGAGGGAAAAGAAATGTCCAATGCAATGACGCTTCGCCAGATGACTTCCCAGGAACTTTATGCCTGGGGTGCCGAGAACGTCGCCTATGTCGCGAAAGTGGAGGCTAACGGCAGCATCGCCTACGCCATCCATTCCGCCGACGGCACGCGGCTTGCGCTCGCGCCGAGTCGCGATCTTGCCTTCGCCGCCGCCAAGCAGCACGAGCTCGAGCCCGTCAGCGTGCATTGACGGGCACGCGCCTCGCCCTTCGAGACGGCGGCTTCGCCGTCTCCTCAGGACGAGGCAATTCGTCGAAAGCACACATCCTCGGGGCGAGGAGCGCGGGCTCAAGGCCCGCGCGTCTCGAGCCATGAGGACGTTCGCTTGAGGTTTCCGCGGTCTGTACTTGCCTATGCCGCCCGGCTCGTCGCCGAATCGGTGAGCAGCGCGTAGAGCGCCTCGGCGGAATCCGAGCCCCTGAGCTTCTCGCAGATGCCGCGGTCGCGCAAAAGCCGCGAGACGCGCGCGAGCGCCTTCAGGTGGTCGGCGCCGGCCTGCTCGGGCGCGAGCAGAAGAAAGATGAGATCGACCGGCTGCTCGTCGATCGCCTCGAAATTGATCGGGTTCTCGAGCCGCGCGAAAAGGCCATAGAGGCGCGTGAGTTGCGGCAGCTTGCCGTGCGGGATGGCGATGCCGTTGCCGACGCCGGTGGTGCCGAGCCGCTCGCGCTCGAGCAGCACCTCGAAGATGGCGCGGTCGGGCTGGCCGGTGACCTCGGCGGCGCGCTTGGCGAGCTCCTGCAGCGCCTGCTTCTTGCCGGCGACCTTGAGATTCGGGATCACGCCCTCGAGCGTGATGAGATCGGCGATTTCCATCACCACTCCCCAGATGACATGGTCCCAGCAGAGGGCATGGGGCTCAGCTCGCGCCGCCGCGCGGGTCGACCCAGCCGATGTTCCCGTCCGGGCGGCGGTAGACCATGTTGAGGCCGCCATGGGCGCTGTTGCGGAACAGCATGGCCGGCACGTCCGCGAGATCGAGCCGCATCACCGCCTCGCTCGCCGTCATGGTATCGATCGTTGTCGTCAATTCCGCGATCACTACGGGCTTGTCGCTGCCCGCCTCCTCCTCGCGCTCGGCCTCGGGGGCGGGCGCAAGAACATATTGCTGCGCCTCGGTGCCGGCCGCGATCTGGTCCTGGCGCCGGTAATGGTCGCGCAACCGGCGCTTGTAGCGGCGCAACCGCTTGCCCACATGCTCGACCGCGAGATCGACGGCCGGATAGGGCGCGTCCGCCTCGGCATGGCCCTGGACGAGGATGTTGCGGCCGACATGCACGGCGATGTCGGCCCTGTACAAATGGGCCTGGCGCGACAGCACCACATGGGCCTCCTGCGCGTTACCGAAATATTTCTCGACCGCCTGATCGAGCGTCTCCTGGATATGCTCCCGAAGCGCATCGCCAATGTCGAGCTGCTTGCCTGAGGTGGCAACTTTCATGGCCGTCCGCCTGTCGTGCGCCTTAATCCTTAACACGGCCATCGCCGGGCGCCCTTGACGGAGCGGCGGCAATCAAGGCGCCGGACCTTAGAGAGACGCCGCCGCCAAGTCAAGCGCGGCGGCCCTCGGGGGGCCGCTTGTCACAGCGCAGCAGCCTTCTCGCGCCGGCGCTGTACGGATGACGGAATCTTGAGCGATTCCCGGTATTTGGCGACCGTGCGGCGGGCGATATCCATGCCTTCCTTGCGCAGCATCTCGACGATCTTGTCGTCGGAAAGCACGTCCTGGGGCGGCTCGGCGTCGATCAGGGATCGGATGCGGAAACGCACCGCCTCGGCGGAATGGGCGAGGCCTCCTTCCGAGCTCGCGATCGAGGAGGTGAAGAAATATTTGAGCTCGAACATGCCGCGCGGGGTGGCCATGTATTTGTTCGTGGTGACGCGGCTCACCGTGCTTTCGTGCATCTCGATGGCGGTGGCGATGTCGCGCAGCACGAGCGGCTTCAGATGCTGGACGCCATAAGCGAAGAAACCGTCCTGCTGGCGCACGATCTCGCTCGCCACCTTGAGGATGGTCGTCGCGCGCTGATGCAGCGACTTGACCAGCCAATTGGCCGACTGGAAGCGTTCGGAGAGATAGTCCCGCTCGGTCTTGCTGCGCAGCTTGCGGCTCACCCGCGCGTAATACTGCGTGTTGACGAGCACGCGCGGCAGGGTCTCGGCATTGAGCTCGATCTGCCAGTCGCCGTCGGGATGGGCGCGCATGATGACGTCGGGCGTGACGGCCTGCGCCACGGCGGCATCGAAGGCGAATCCCGGCTTGGGATTGAGCGCGCGAATCTCGGCCGCCATCTCGAGCAGATCCTCGCTCGGGACGCCGCAGAGCTTGCGGAGCGCGGGAAAGTCGCGCTTGCCGAGCAGGTCGAGATGCTCGAGCAGCGTCGCCATGCAGGGGTCGAGCCGGCCGCGGTCGCGCAGCTGCAGCGCCAGGCATTCGGAAAGACTGCGCGCGAAGACGCCAGGCGGGTCGAGATGCTGAAGGCGCAGAAGCGTGGCCTCGACGCGCGCGCGCTCGCAGCCGAGCTGCGCGGCGACCTGGCCGAGATCGCCCATGAGATAGCCCGCCTCATCCAGCATGTCGACGAGATGAACGCCGATGATGCGGTCGACCGGGTCGGTCAGATCCATGCCGAGCTGCTCGACGAGATGGTCGCGCAAGCTGGCTTTGTCCGAGATCGTCTGCTCGAGATCGAAGCTGCCATCCTCGAAGCTGCCGCCGCGGCTGTTGCCCCAGCTGGCGTAGGAATCGGGCAGCGGCCCCGCATGGTCCGCCGAGCCCGCACCCTCCCAGAGGTTCTCGTAATCCGTGTCGAGCGGCCCGTCGGAGGGCGCGAAGAGATTGTCGGCGGCGGCGAGCTCGTCCGAATCGCGCTCCTCGGGGCTCGCGGGCTCGGCCTCCGCCGTCTCGCGCGGCTCGCCCTCCGCACCTTCCTTGGCGCCGTTCTGGTCGGCGCCTCCCTCCTCGGTGGCGCCGAGCTCCTCCGGACCATCGTCGCGCTCGAGCAGCGGGTTCTGCTCGATCTCGCCCTCGACGAAGGCGCTGAGCTCGAGGTTCGACATCTGCAGCAGCTTGATCGCCTGCTGTAGCTGCGGTGTCATCACCAGCGACTGGGACTGCCGGACGTCGAGGCGAGTGGTGAGGGCCACGGCCGCTGCCCCTATGCGCGCGAGGCTCTTCCCCCCTTGAGGGGGAGGGTCGTCTCGGGAGGGCTCGTGTTCATGACGGCGCTACAGGCTGAAGCGCTCGCCGAGATAGAAGCGCCGCACATCCTCATGCGCCACGATCTCGCTCGGCTTGCCCTCCATCAGCACCTGGCCGTTATGGATGATGTAGGCCCGGTCGACGATGTCGAGCGTCTCGCGCACATTATGGTCTGTGATGAGCACGCCGATGCCGCGGTCCTTGAGATGGGAGACGAGATCGCGGATGTCGGAGAGGGCGATGGGATCGATGCCGGCCAACGGCTCGTCGAGCAGGATGAAATGGGGCTGCGAGGCGAGCGCGCGGGCGATCTCGCAGCGCCGCCGCTCGCCGCCCGAGAGCGAGAGGGCGGGCGCGCGGCGCAGATGGGTGATGGAGAACTCGGCCAGGAGATCGTCCAGAAGCTGCGCCCGCTTGTCGCGGTCGCGCTCGACCACCTCGAGCACGGCACGGATGTTCTGCTCGACCGTCATGCCGCGGAAGATCGATGCCTCCTGCGGCAGGTAGCCGACGCCGAGCCGGGCGCGGCGGTACATGGGGAAATCCGTGATGTCCTGGCCGTCGAGCAGGATGCTGCCGTAATCGGCCGAGATCAGGCCGGTGATGATGTAGAAGCAGGTGGTCTTGCCGGCGCCGTTGGGTCCCAGGAGGCCGACCGCCTCGCCGCGCTGCACGGCGAGGCTGACATTGCGCAGCACGGGGCGCTTCTTGAAGCGCTTGCCGAGATTGCGCGCCTCGAGGCCGGCATTAACGGCGACAAGGCGCGGGCCGGATTGCTCGGCCGCGGGCGCGCTCGTCTGAGACGTCGTCTTCGCTCGCTTCATCGTCCGAGCCTACTCCTTATCCCCCGCGCGAGCGACGGAAAACCGGCCCTCCGTTCGAGGCCCTCTTCCCTCTCGCGCCGCCTTGAGTCCTCCGCCTTTATTCCTTCGGCTTCATTCCTCCGGCTTCATCTTGCCGTGGGCGGGCGATTTCTTCAGCGAGCCCGAGGAGGTCCCGCCCGATGACGCCCCGCCGCTCAACAACGGGTTCGTCAAGCCATTCTCGCCCTGGCCCTGTTTGGGGACCAAGAGGCCCCGCACCTGGTCGCTGGCCACGCCGCAGGGGTAGAGGCGGCTCACCCCGCTGTTGGTGTTGACCTCGGCGCAGTCGCCGTCGAGCTCATCTTGTCCACGAGTAATCTTAACCGATCCTTTAAGCGCCGCCATGCCGGTGGCGAAGCTGTAATCGCCGTAGAATCCCCGGGCCGTGCTGGTGGGGGTGGTGATCACCACATGATCGAAAGCCTCCATGCTGGTGACCTGGAGGTTGCCCTGCTGATCGGGCGTGAAATGGGCCTCCAGCACGTCGGCCTTGATGATGCGGTCCTCCTTGACGGCGACCGCGTCGCCGCGGGCCACGGCGATCTGCTTCTGCTGGTAATATTCCAGGCTGTCGCGCGCGGTGAGATTGACCTTGGGCGAGGTGAGGGAGAGCTTCTTGCCGGTGATGACGAAGACGTTGTTGTCCACGTCGTAGATCGCGCGGTCGCCGAGCACGGTGCCGTTGGGCGAGGTGATCTTGACGTCGTCCTCGGCCTCGAGCCGCCAGACGTCGGAGCCGCCGGACGCCGTCTTGCGGTAATAGGCGGTCAGCACCTGGGCGTAGACGGTGTTGTCGCCACGCACCGCCTTGGCGTTGCCGCGAGCGATATAGCGCTGCGCGTTCTGGTCCCATTCGACCCCCTGGTCGGCCACGATGGCGACCGGGGCGCCGCCGGTCTTGGTGGTCAAGTCGAGAATGCCTTGCGGATTTTGCGCCGACGGCGCCGCGTCGCCCGGCGCGGGTGCCGTGGCCGGCACGGAGGCGGGCGGCGGCGGCTTGGGCAGGATCGGCGCGGCGGCGGCCGGCGCGGGATTGGCGGCGCCGAGCGGGGCCGCCCCCGCGAGGAGTGCCAGCGCCAAGGCCGCGCCGAGGACGCTCGCGCCGAAGCGGGGTCTCATTGCGGCGACCCTTCCTTGCGGCCGGGCCGGATGATCAGGTTGGTCCGGCCGGTGAAGAAGATGCGGTCGCCCTTGTCCTCGATGCGAAAGCCCTGCGCGGTGACCTCGCCCGAGGGGCCCTGCCCGCTCACCGGATCCTCGCCCTGGGCGCTGTTCGTCGCCAGGTTGATATGGGCGCTGAGGGTATGAAACTCGAAGCCCTTGTCGTGATAGAGGCTGACCGAGCCGATCAGGTCGAGGATCTGCTCGCTCTCGCGGTAGGCGCCGTAATCGGCCGACAGCGTCACCCAGTCGCCCCGGCTGCGCGAGAGGTCGGCTTGCGGCGACTGCAGCTCGATCACGTCCGAGGTGGGCTTCGGCTTGGTGGCGAGCCGCGCCGTCACGGTATAGGGCTCGCCATGCTTGTCGAGACCCTGGTAGCGCGGCTCGGCCATGGAATTGTGCTCGACATCCTCCATGGAAATCTTGACCTTGCCGATCGGCGTCGCCGGCGGGCGCTTCTGGAACTCGGCCCAGGCAATGACGGTCAAGATGAGGGCCAAGGCGGTCGCCGGCAGCGCCATGCGCATGAAGCCGACGAAGCGGCTATAGCTGATGCCGCCGATGCCCGAATGCGGCGGAGGCCGCGAGGCGCCGCTTTGCCTTTTGCGACCCGGCCTGGGCAGCTTGCTGCTGGCGATTTCGGCCATCGTGCCCAGTCTAGCCGACCCCGGCGCGCAGGCAGTCGTGGATATTGAGGATGCCGACCGGACGCCCGTCCTCGACCACGAAGAGGCAGCCGATGCCGCGGTTGTCGATGCCGCGGGTGTTCATCAGATTGAGCGCCTCGGCGGCGAGCGCCTTGGGCCGGATCGCTTGCGGATGTCCGGTCATCACGTCGGCGACGAGCATCTCGAGCAGCGCCGGTCCCATATGGCGGCGCAGATCGCCGTCGGTCACGATGCCGATCAGCCGGCCTTCCGCGTCGACCACGCCCACGCAGCCGAAATGCTTCGCCGTCATCACCAGCAGCGCCTCCGACATGCGTACGCCGGGCCGCGTCAGCGGAATCTCCTCGCCGCGATGCATGACGTCGGAGACGCGCTGCAGCCGCCGTCCGATCTGCCCGCCGGGATGCAGCACCTGGAAATCGTCCGCCGAGAAGCCGCGCCGCTCGAGCAGCGCGATGGCGATGGCGTCGCCGAGGGCCAGCATGGCGATGGTCGAGGTGGTGGGCGCCAGGCCGAGCGGACAGGCCTCGGGCGTATTGGGCAGGACGAGCGTCACGTCGGCCGCATCGGCCAGCGTACTGGGCGCCTGGCCGGTAATGGCGATGAGCGGGATGCCGTGGCGCTTGGCATAGTCGATGATGTTGGCGAGTTCGTCCGTCTCGCCCGAGTTCGAGAGGGCCAGCACCGCGTCGTCGCGCGTGATCATGCCGAGATCGCCGTGGCCCGCCTCGGCGGGATGGACGAAGAGGGCGGGCGTGCCGGTCGAGGCCAGGGTCGCAGCGATCTTGCGCGCGATATGGCCGCTCTTGCCCATGCCGGTCACCACGGCCCTGCCGCGCACCGCGGCGAGCCGGTCGAGCGCCGCGACGAAGCCGCCGTCGAGCGTCGCCGCCACGCCCTCGACCGCCGCCGCCTCGAGGCGCAGCACGCGCGACGCCGCCTCCAGATCGGCCTTGCCGCGTTCGGCGTTGTCGCGCTCAGCCTTGGCAGACGAGGGCTTGGTCCCCGGGAGCGGATCCGCTCGTTGTCTCTTGCGTTGTTCCATGCCGTCCCGATTCTATGCCTTTCCCCGGCCTGATACGAGAGGCGGGGTCGATTTCTTGCCTGAATCAGAAACATGCCCGGCGGGCGCCGGCGAGCCGTTCTCGTCCTTCCGCATCGCCGCCGTCAATGCGCGAAAATGTCCGGCTCGTCCCAGCCGCCGAGATCGAGGAGCGCGCGGTCGGGCAGGAAGGCGAAGCAGGCATCCGCCAGAGCGCGCCGGCCCTCGCGCTCGATCAGCGCGTCGAGCCGCCCGCGCAGCGCGTGCAAATGGAGCACGTCCGAGGCGGCATAGGCAAGCTGTTCCTGGGAGAGGCGCTCCGCGCCCCAATCGGAGGATTGCTGCTGCTTGTCGAGGTCGATGCCGAGAAGCTCGCGACAGAGATCGCGCAGGCTATGTCGGTCGGTATAGGTGCGCACGAGCTTGGAGGCGAGCTTGGTGCAATAGACCGGCGCGCAACGCACGCCGAGATGCTGGGCGATCATGGCGAGATCGAAACGCGCGAAGTGGAAGAGCTTGGTGATCTTGCGGTCGGTCAGCAGAGCCTTGAGACGGGGCGCCTCGTAGCGGCCGCCGGCGAAGCGCACGATATGGCTGCTGCCGTCGCCGGCGGAGAGTTGCACGAGGCAGAGCCTGTCGCGCCGCGGCTCGAGTCCCATGGTCTCCGTGTCGATCGCGACGGTGGCGCCGAAGGCGAGGCCCGGCGGCAGGTCGCCCTCATGGAGCGCGATGCGGGGCGGGGCGCTCACCGCCGCCGATCCGTCGCGCACGCCCGCACGCGTGGCGCCTTGCTGCTGTGCCTCGGCCATGGAAGTGGTGCCCAGGAGAAGACTCGAACTTCCACGGCCTCGCGGCCACAGGTACCTGAAACCTGCGCGTCTACCAATTCCGCCACCTGGGCAGGCGAACCCCATGGCTCGGCACGAAATTTGCCCGCCTTTGCCTAACCTCCTCGACTCTCCATGTCAACCCGGTTGTGGCTCGTCGTCTGCTTGCCCCGCACCCCTCCGCGCGATAGAACCTCGGGGGCAAGCGGGAGAAGAGCATTCATGGCGGTGCGCCGCGTCACGGTCTTTGGCGGCTCGGGCTTCATCGGGCGGCATCTCGTTCGGCGGCTGGCGGCGCGCGGCGACATATTGCGCATCGCGGTGCGCGACCGCGAGGGCGCCAATTTCCTCAGGCCCATGGGCGACGTGGGCCAGATCGTGCCGATGCGGGTCGATTTGCGCGACGAGGCGGTCGTCGCCGCGGCGGTCCATGGCGCCGACGCGGTGGTGAACCTCGTCGGCATTCTCCACGAGAGCGGCAAGCAGAGCTTCCGCGCCATCCAGGCGGAGGGACCGGGCCGCATCGCGCGCGCCGCCGCGGCGGCGGGCGTCAAGCGCCTGGTCCATCTCTCCGCCATCGGCGCCGATCCCCATTCGCCCGCCGACTATGCCCGCAGCAAGGCGGCCGGCGAGGCAGGCCTGCGCGCGGCCTTCCCCGAAGCCACCATCTTGCGCCCGAGCGTGGTGTTCGGGCCGGAGGACCAGTTCTTCAACCGCTTCGGCGCCATGGCGCTGATACTGCCCGCTCTGCCCGTGATCGGCGCGAGCCCGCGGCTCGAGCGCTGGCCCGAGGGCGGCGCGCGCATCGATTGGCTCGGCAGCGGCGGCGCGCGCTTCCAGCCGGTCTATGTCGGCGACGTGGCCGAGGCGATCGTACGGAGCCTCGAGGAGCCGGCGGCGCGGGGCCGTCTTTATGAGCTCGGCGGTCCGCGCGTCTACAGTTTCGCGCAGATTTTGCGGCTCGTGCTGCAGGAGACGCACCGCAGGCGCCTCCTCTTCCCGCTGCCCTTCTGGCTCGCCGATCTCCAGGCGCTCTTCCTCGGCCTTTTGCCCAAGCCGCCGCTCACCCGCGATCAGGTCAAGCTCATGCGGCGCGACAATGTCGTCTCGCGCGGCGCGCCCGGACTCGCCGAGCTCGGCATCGAGCCGACCGGCGTCGAGATCATGATCCCGACTTACCTGGACATCTATCGTCCCGGCGGCCGGCAGCGCTTCGCGATGGTGCCGCGTCACATGAATCAGGGCTGATAGGCCAATCCCAGCAGCAGCAGTCCCAACAGGATGCGGTATATCGCGAAGGCCACGTAGCTGCGCCGCTTGAGCCAGCGGAAGAGTGCGGCGATGGCGAGGAAGGCGGCGACGAAGGCGACGCCGCCCACCAACAGCGCGCCCGGTTCGAAAGCCAGCAGGTCGCGCGCGAAGAGATCATAGCCCACGAGACCCGCCGTGCCGGCCAGCGCCGGCAAGGACATCAGCAGCGCGAAACGCGCCGCCTCGCCGCGCTCGAGTCCGAGGATGCGTCCCGCGGTCATGGTGGCGCCGGTGCGGCTCGCGCCCGGCAGCAGGCCGAGGAGCTGGAAGAAGCCGAACACCAGCGCGTCATAGACCCGCATATGCTCGATGCGCCGGATGGTCATGGCGAGCCGGTCGCTCAGCAGCAGCAGCATCCCGCCGACAAGCGTACTCCAGGCGGTCACCTCCAGCGGCAGGGCGGGAGCGAGCAGGGTGGGGTCGGTGAGGAGCAGGATCGCGGCGGGCAGCGTTGCGAGGATGAGCAGCCCGAGGAAGCGCCGCTGCGGCCGCTGCCGCCCGCGCAAAGTATGCCAGACGCCGAGCATGAGCTGCCAGATGTCGGCCGCGAAATACAAGGCTGTGGCCGCCAGCATTCCGATCAGCGCGGCCAGGAGATCGATGCCGCTCAAGCGGCTCATGTCCGTGAACATCTCCAGCAGGCTCAGATGAGCCGTGGCGCTTACGGGGAGCGGCTCGGCAAGCGCCAAGATGAGGGCCGGCAGGAGAACGGGCAGGAGCGGCAAACGCGGCCTCCGAAGGCATGGCTCGGCTGGCGCGGCTTATAACATGGCGGATTCATTAGCACTAGATCGCAGAATTGCCAAAATTTTCAGCAGAATAGTACCGTTATTGGACTATTTTCGCTTTTCGCTGCACAGCAACAACGGTAAATTGAGATGTCTCTATGGGAGCGTCGCAGCATACAGGTCAGTATTTATGACTGATCGCGGTTTTCCGCGAACCTGGTAGAGGCGACGCCGCTGAGTGGATCGCAGGAGCCGGGCGCGCGCCATGCCGCATAATCTGCTCAAATTCACCACCATCGCGAAGCGCACGCCCGAGAAGCGCGACGCGGCGACGCGGCGGGTGGATTTCCGCGAGATCTACCAGGATTTCGACGCCGCCCGCGCGGCCGAGCAGGCGAGCCGCTGCTCGCAATGCGGCGTGCCCTTCTGCCAAGTCCATTGCCCGCTGCATAACAACATCCCCGATTGGCTGATGCTGGCGGCCGAGGGCCGGCTCGAGGAGGCCTACGAGGTCGCCGCCGCGACCAACAACATGCCCGAGGTCTGCGGCCGCATCTGCCCGCAAGACCGGCTCTGCGAAGGCAATTGCGTCATCGAGAAGGGCTTCGATTCGGTCACCATCGGGGCGGTCGAGAAATTCATCACCGAGAATGCCTTCGCGAGCGGCTGGGTGCGCCCGCCGCGGCCGCCGCGCGAGCTCGGGCAATCGGTCGGCGTCCTCGGCGCGGGCCCGGGCGGGCTTGCCGCGGCGGAACAGCTTCGCCGCAAGGGCTACCAAGTCCATGTCTATGACCGCTACGACCGCGTCGGCGGTCTGCTCGTCTACGGCATTCCCAACTTCAAGCTGGAGAAGAGCGTGGTCGAGCGGCGCGACAGACTGCTGCGCGAGGGCGGCGTCGCGTTCCATCTCGAGTTCGAGGTCGGGCGCGACGCGAGCCTCGCCGAGCTGCGCGCGCGCCATGACGCGCTCCTCGTCGCGACCGGCGTCTACCGAGCGCGCGACATCGCGGCCCCCGGCGTCGGTCTCGGCAATATCGTTGCCGCGCTCGATTTTCTCACCGCCAGCAACCGCAAGGGGCTGGGCGACGCGGTGCCCCTGTTCGACGACGGCACGCTCGATGCCGCGGGCAGGAATGTCGTCGTGATCGGCGGCGGCGACACGGCGATGGATTGCGTGCGCACCGCCGTGCGCCAGGGCGCCCGGTCGGTCAAATGCCTCTACCGCCGCAACCGCGCCAACATGCCCGGCTCGCAACGCGAGGTGCAATATGCCGAGGAGGAGGGAGTCGAGTTCGTCTGGCTCTCCGCCCCCGAGGCTTTCCTCGGCAGAGGACAAGGTGAGCCATGTGCGCGCCGCGCGCATGCGGCTCGGCGTCGCCGACGGCTCCGGCCGGCAGCAGCCGCAGCGCATCGAGGACTTCGAGGTCAACCTCCCGGCCGAGCTCGTGATCAAGGCGCTCGGCTTCGATGCGGAGGACCTGCCCGCGCTCTTCGGCGCGCCCGAGCTCGAAGTGAGCCGCTGGGGCACGCTCAAGATCGACCGCAGGACCATGATGACGAGCCTCGAGGGCGTCTTCGCCGCGGGCGACATCGTGCGCGGCGCCTCGCTCGTCGTCTGGGCCATCCGCGACGGCCGCGACGCGGCCGAGAGCATGCATCGATATCTCGCCGCCAAGGCAATCTCGCCGGCGGCAAGCGTAGCCGCGGAGTAACAGTCATGCTTATGCCGACGCTCTACGACTATCTCGCTTCCGGCAACGGCTACAAGGTGCGCCTGCTGCTTTGCCAGCTCGGCGTTCCCTTCCGGCGCGATCGAGCTGGACATCGACCAGGGCGAGACGCGCAAGCCGGCCTTCCTCGCGAAAAATCCGAACGGCCGCGTGCCGCTGCTCGAGATCGCGCCCGGCGACTATCTCGCCGAATCGAATGCCATCCTCTGCTATCTCGCCGAGGGCACGGCCTATCTGCCGAGCGAGCGGCGCAGCCGCGCCGCCGTGCTGCAATGGCTTTTCTTCGAGCAATATAGTCACGAGCCCAATATCGCGACCGCGCGTTACTGGATCACCCATCGCCTGCTCGACGCGGAGAAGAGCGCCCAGCTGCCGGCGAAGCAGGCGCTCGGCTATGCCGCGCTCGAGGTGATGGAGCGCCATCTCGCGACGCGCCGCTTCTTCGTCGACGAGCGCTACACGATCGCCGACATCGCGCTCTACGCCTATACCCACGTCGCGGCCGAAGGCGGCTTCGCGCTCGACCGCTTCAAGGCGGTGCGCCGCTGGCTCGCAGAGGTCGCGGCCGAGCCCGGCCATGTCGCGATCGTCGATCCGGTCGGCGAGGCCGCCGGCGACGCGGCCCCATCCGAGCCGCGCCTCGCCTACGCCGCGAGCTTCCGCGCCATGGGCATTTGAGGAGGAGGGCGCTCATGGCCGAAAGCGATCGCGGCGCCGAGTTGGGCGGGCAATTCGTTGCGGCCTACCGCGAGAACGCCGCCCATCTCGCGCGGGAAGGTCTCTACGATGCGGCGCAGGAGCATGATTCATGCGGCGTCGGCTTCGTCGCGGCGATCGACGGCAAGCCGCGCCGCGAGGTGGTCGCCGCCGGCATCGCCGCCCTCAAGGTGCTGTGGCATCGCGGCGCCGTCGACGCCGACGGCAAGACCGGCGACGGGGCCGGCATCCATGTCCAGATCCCGCAAGACTTCTTCAAGGAGCATATCCGCCATAGCGGGCACGAGCCGGGCGAGGGCCGGCTCGCCGTCGGCATGCTGTTCCTGCCGCGCACCGATTTCGCGGCGCAGGAGCGCTGCCGCTGCATCGTCGAGTCCGAGATCATCAATTTCGGCTACGGCATCTATGGCTGGCGGCAGGTGCCGATCGACATCTCGGTGATCGGCGAGAAGGCCAACGCCACGCGGCCCGAGATCGAGCAGCTCCTCGTCGCCAACAACAAGGGCACGCCGCAGCGCCAGTTCGAGACCGATCTGTTCGTCATCCGCCGGCGCATCGAGAAGCAGGTGATGGCGGAGGGCATCCAGGGCTTCTATATCTGCTCGCTCTCCTGCCGCTCGGTCATCTACAAGGGCATGTTCCTGGCGGAGCAGCTCACCGCCTTCTATCCCGACCTGCTCGACGAGCGTTTCGTCTCGAGCTTCGCGGTCTACCATCAGCGCTATTCGACAAACACCTTCCCTACCTGGTGGCTGGCGCAACCCTTCCGCGTTCTCGCGCAGAACGGCGAGATCAACACCCTCCTCGGCAACATCAACTGGATGAAAAGCCACGAGCCGCGCATGGCGTCGGAAACCTTCGGCGAGCATATGCCGGAGCTCCTGCCCATCATCCAGCCCGGCAGCTCGGATTCGGCGGCGCTCGACGGCGTGTTCGAGGTCATGGTGCAGGCGGGCCGCTCGCTCCCCATGGTCAAGTCGATGATGATCCCCGAGGCCTGGGCCAACCGGCCGACCGTGCCGAAGCCGCTGCAGGAGCTTTATTCCTACCTCAATTCCGTGATGGAGCCGTGGGACGGGCCGGCGGCGATCTGCGCCTTTGGCGGGCAATGGGTGATGGGCGGGCTCGACCGCAACGGGCTGCGGCCGATGCGCTACAGCATCACCGCCTCGGGCCTGCTGATCGTCGGCTCGGAGACCGGCATGGTGCGCTTGGAGGAGGCCGAGATTCTCGAGAAGGGACGCATCGGCCCCGGCCAGATGATCGCCGTCGATCTCGAGGCCGGCAGGCTCTATCGCGACCGCGAGCTCAAGGAGAGCCTGGCGCGCCGCCGCCCCTACGGCGAGTGGGTCAAGAACATCAAGAAGCTCGACGCCAAGATCAAGAAGGCGGCCGACGAGCGGGTCGAGCTCGGCCGCGAGGAGCTGCGCCGCCGCCAACTCGCGGTCGGCTGGACGCTCGAGGACCTCGAGATGGTGCTCCATCCCATGGGCGAGGACGGCAAGGAGCCGGTCGGCTCGATGGGCGACGACACGCCCCTTGCCGTGCTCTCCGAGGGCCATCGGGGCCTGCATCATTTCTTCCGCCAGAACTTCAGCCAGGTGACGAATCCGCCGATCGATTCGCTGCGCGAGACGCGGGTCATGTCGCTCGTCACGCGGCTCGGCAATCTCGGCAACATCCTCGACGAGGATAAATCGCAATGCCGCCTGTTGCAGCTCAACTCGCCCATCCTCACCAACGGCGAGTTCGAGGCGCTGCGCGCATACATGGGCGAAAGCGCCGTCGACATCGCTTGCGTCTTCGAGCCGGCCAAGGGCGAGGGCGCCTTGCGCGAGGCCATCAGGCGCATCCAGCAGGAGGCCGAGGACGCCGTGCGCGGCGGCTGCGAGCACGTCATCCTGACCGACAAGGCGGTCGATACCGAGCATGCGCCCATCCCGATGATCCTCAGCGCGGGCGCGGTGCATTCCCATCTCGTGCGCAAGAAGCTACGCACCTTCATCTCGCTCAACGTGCGTAGCGCCGCATGCATGGACGTGCATTATTTCGCCGTGCTGATCGGCGTGGGCGCCACCACGGTCAACGCCTATCTCGCCCAGGAGAGCCTGGCCGACCGCCATCGCCGCGGCCTCTTCGGCAACCTCGCCTTCGAGGAGGTGCTGCGCCGCTTCAAGCAGGCGGCCGACCAGGGCCTCCTCAAGATCATCTCCAAGATGGGCATCGCGGTGATCAGCTCGTATCGCGGGGGCTATAATTTCGAGGCCCTCGGGCTCTCGCGCAGCCTCGTCGCCGAGTTCTTTCCCGGCATGCCCTCGCGCATCTCCGGCATCGGCCTGGGCGGCATCGAGCGCAAGCTGCGCGCCTTGCATGAGCGCGCCTATGCCGAGGATTTCGCGGCGCTCCCGGTGGGCGGCTTCTACAAATATCGCCGCGGCGGCGAGGGCCATGCCTGGGAAGGCAGCCTGATCCATACGCTCCAGGCGGCCTGCGCCACCAATTCCTACGATACCTACAGGAAATACAGCGAGGGCACGCGGCGCCTGCCGCCGGTCGCCATCCGCGACCTGCTCGACTTCGCCCCCAAGGGCGCCGGCATCTCGATCGACGAGGTGGAATCAATCACCGAGATCCGCAAGCGCTTCGTCACGCCGGGCATGTCCCTGGGCGCGCTCGGGCCCGAGGCGCATGAGACGCTCAACATCGCCATGAACCGCATCGGCGCCAAGGCCGACAGCGGCGAGGGCGGCGAGGACCCGGCGCGCTTCAAGCCCAAGGCGAACGGCGACAACCCGAACTCGGCAATCAAGCAGGTCGCCTCGGGGCGCTTCGGCGTCACGGCGGAATATCTCAACAATTGCCGCGAGCTCGAGATCAAGATCGCGCAGGGGGCAAAGCCGGGCGAGGGCGGCCAACTGCCCGGCTTCAAGGTGACGGAGATGATCGCGCGCCTGCGCCATTCGACGCCGGGCGTGATGCTGATCTCGCCCCCGCCCCATCACGACATCTACTCGATCGAGGATCTGGCGCAGCTCATCTACGACCTGAAGCAGATCAACCCCGACGCGCGCGTCTGCGTGAAGCTCGTCTCGCGCTCGGGCATCGGCACCATCGCGGCCGGCGTGGCCAAGGCCAAGGCCGACGTGATCCTCGTCTCGGGCCATGTCGGCGGCACGGGCGCGAGCCCGCAATCGAGCATCAAGTTCGCCGGCACGCCCTGGGAGATGGGCCTCTCGGAAGTGCATCAGGTGCTGACCTTGAACCGCCTGCGCCACCGCCTCAAGCTGCGCACCGACGGCGGCATCAAGACCGGGCGCGACGTGGTGATCGCCGCCATGCTGGGTGCGGAGGAATATGGCGTCGGCACGGCCGGCCTCGTCGCCATGGGCTGCATCCTCGTGCGGCAATGCCATTCCAACACCTGCCCGGTCGGCATCTGCACGCAAGACCCTAAGCTGCGCGCCAAGTTCGAGGGCACGCCCGAGAAGGTGGTCAACCTCTTCACCTTCATCGCCGAGGAGGTGCGCGAGATCCTGGCCTCGTTGGGCGCGCGATCGCTCAACGAGATCATCGGGCGCACCGACCTGCTCTTCCAGGTGAGCCGCGGCGGGCCCCATCTCGACGATCTCGACCTCAACCCCGTGCTGGCCCAGGCCGATCCCGGCGACTATCCGCGTTATTGCACCCTGCCGGGGCGCAACGAGGTGCCCGACACGCTGGATGCGCAGATCATCAAGGATGCGCGGCCGCTGCTCGAGGAAGGCGAGAAGATGCAGCTCGCCTACAATGTGCGCAACACCTTGCGCGCGATCGGCACGCGGCTCTCGGCCGAGATTACGCGGCGCTACGGCATGAGCGCGCTGCCGCCGGGCCATATCACCGTGCGGCTGCGCGGCTCAGCCGGGCAGTCGCTCGGCGCCTTCGCCGTGCAGGGCCTCAAGCTCGAGCTCTTCGGCGACGCCAACGACTATGTCGGCAAGGGGCTCTCGGGCGGCACCATCGTGTTGCGCCCGCCGACGGGTGCCGCGCTGGCGAGCCAGGACAACACCATCATGGGCAACACGGTGCTCTACGGCGCCACGGCGGGCAGGCTCTTCGCCGCGGGCCAGGCGGGCGAGCGCTTCGCCGTGCGCAATTCGGGCGCCGATGCCGTGATCGAGGGCTGCGGCTCGAACGCTTGCGAATATATGACCGGTGGCTCGGTCGCCATCCTCGGGCCGGTGGGCGAGAACTTCGCCGCCGGCATGACGGGCGGCATGGCGTTCGTCTACGACGCGGGCGGCGACATGGCCCAGCGCGTCAACCAGGAGACGGTGATCCTGCAACGCATCGAGATGCCGCATTGGGAAGGCGTCTGCCGCCGGCTTATCGAGCAGCATGTCGAGCATACGCAGTCGCGCTGGGCGGCGGGCCTGCTCAACGATTGGGACCGCGCGCGCCTGCGCTTCTGGCAGATCGTGCCCAAGGAGATGATCGGCCGCCTGTCGCATCCCGTTGCGCGCGAGCCGGAGGCGGAAGCGCGGGCGTAGTACAAACCCTCGCATTCCTGCTCGTCACGGTCCGGCGCAAATAAGAACACAGCCGCGCCGCGGCGAAATTCGGTAACCTAATCTCTCGCAAAATGAGCGCAAATCGGATATGCGGAGGCGCGAGCCTGCCTGCAGTCCCATAAAGCGGCGGCTATCCCCGCCGCGCCTCGGGGAAACGCCTGCTTGCTTTCGCCGACTGATCGGGGTTCGCTAGAGCGTTTTCACGTTAAGTGGAAGCGCGAAAAGCCGCGGCGTCTGAGCGGCCGGAGGCAAGAAATGCTAGATCGATTCCGCCTACGCGGATATCGCTCTAGCGGCGGGGAATGCAAGACAAGGAGATCAATCGTGATCATGTCGTCTCGGCACCTTCATGCGGCGCTGCTCGTCGCGAATTTTCTGGCCATCGCCATTCTCGTGGCAGCCCCGGCGGCTGCGAAGGACACCCCCGATCTCACCGAGAAATACAATATCGGGTCGACCGCTTCGGAATTCCTGCAAAGCAAGACGCGCATGAGCGTCCTCGAGCGCGAAGACAAGGCCGACCCCGCCTGCCAGGAAAAGCATTTCATAAAGGCCGAACCGGTCGGCCCGACGGATTCGCGCGATATCGGCGGAATCACCGAGCGCAAATGGCGCGAGATATGGACGCTCACGCGTTGCGGCACCAATTTCTATTACATGATCTTCTTCACCGAAGTGGGTATCGGCGGCGCCTATTATGCGATCCTCGGACCGCAGACCACGGGCGACTTCGGCAAGGGCGCTGCCGTGCAAACGGCCGCCGCGCCGGCGTCGCGCGACTTCTTCGTCTATTTCGATTCCAGGAAAGCCAGCATCCGCCCGGACGCCGCCGTCATCCTCGCCTCGGTCGTCGATGCCGCCAAGCAGCTCGCCGTGCCGAAGGTGATCCTGAAAGGCCACGCCGATACGGTGGGCTCCGTGGCCTTCAACCAGAAGCTCTCCGAGGAACGCGCCTTGTCGGTGAAGGAATATCTCGCCAAGCACGGGCTGGCGGTCACGAACGTCGCCACGATCGGCGTGGGCAAGACCGATCTCAAGGTGCCGACTGCGGATCAAGTGCGCGAGCAGGCGAACAGGAACGTGCATATCGAGCTCAAATAGGTCGCCCGCCTTTCAACCGCCTGTCGCTCCGCTTTTTCGGCATCGGATTTCGATTCTGTGGTATCGCTTCCTATGCCGGCTATGCTGATTCGGCGGCGCCGCTCCACGGGTTGCCGAATGCGGACGGCGCGACTATTGACGAGCGCAGGCGACCGTCGATGTCGGCGCCGCCGCGACAGCCTCGGGCCTGACCGCAGCGAGAGGCGGAGCGATCCATGCGCAAGGTCGCCGATATCCTGGAAGGCGTCTCGGACCGGCTCGTCTCGCTCGATGGCGATTGGCGAGTCATCGACGCCGACCCGGCCGCCGCGCGCCTATGGGGCGTTGCGCGCGGCGAGGTCGCCGCCCGCAGCTTTTTCGATTGCCTGAGCGCAGATCCGGACAATGCGTTCCGCGCCGGCTGCATGACGATGAAGGAGACCGGCGCGGCTGTCGCCCTCACCGCTCATTCCGACATTTTCGACCGATGGCTCGAGCTGCGCGGCTATCCCAATTCCGGCGGCTACGCGCTCCTCTGCCGCGACGTGACGCAGGAGCGGGACGCCCACCGGGCGCTCATCGAGCGCGAGCGCGAATTCGACGTCGCTCACGTCATCAACCAGCGCATTTTCGAGACCTCGCTCGATCTCATCCTGGTGGTGGGCCGCCACGGCGATTTCATCCGCGTCAGCCCGAGCTCCGCCGCGATCCTGGGCTATCAGCCCGAGGAGATGATCGGCCATAACGGCATCGAATTCATCCACCCCGGCGATCTCGAAAGCACGCGCAACGAGATGCGCCTGGCGCGTCGGGGCAGGGTCATGCGCAATTTCGACAGCCGCTATCTCCACAAGCTGGGCAGGGTCGTTCCCTTGGCCTGGACCGGCGTTTGGTCCGAGCCCGAGCAGCAGCATTTCTTCATCGGCCGCGACATGACCGAGCGCGTCGCGGCGGAGGAGCGGCTTCGCCGCGCGCAACGGCTCGACGCGGTCGGCCAGCTCACCGGCGGGATCGCGCACGACTTCAACAATCTGCTGGCCGTCGACGATCGGCAATCTCGATCTGCTGCGCGAGCGGGTCGAGGCCGATCCCAAGGCCGCGGAATTCACCGAGGCAGCCCTCGCCGCCGCCTTGCGGGGTGCCGAGTTGACGCGCCAGCTCCTCGCCTTCGCGCGGCGCCAGTCGCTCGCGGCCGAGCCGCTCGACATCAACCAAGCGCGTTACCGCGATCACCGGCCTGCTGCGCCGAACGCTGGGCGAGCGGGTCCAGGTCGCGACCGTCCTGCACCCCGATCTGTGGCTGGCCTTCGCCGACCCGACGCAGTTCGAATCGACGGTGATCAACCTCGCCATCAACGCGCGCGACGCCATGCCGGAGGGCGGGCGGCTCACCATCGAGACGGAGAACAAGCAGTTCGACGAGGGCTATGCCGGCGAGAATATCGAAGCGATGCCCGGAGACTACGTGATGCTGGCGGTGTCCGACACCGGCACGGGAATGGCGCCCGACGTTCTGGCTCACGTGTTCGAGCCGTTCTTCACCACCAAGCCCGTGGGTCAAGGCACCGGCTTGGGGCTCAGCATGATCTACGGATTTGTCCGCCAGTCCCACGGCCACATCAAGATCTATAGCGAGCCCGGCCATGGCACGACTGTGCGGCTCTATCTGCCCCGCGCCGTCGATGCCGCGCTGCCCGCGCGCGAGGCGAAGCCCGCCGCGTTTCCCAGGAGCAAAGGAGACGAGCGCATCCTCGTGGTCGAGGACAATCCCGATGTCCGCAGGGTCGTTTGTGTCCAGCTCGACGAGCTCGGCTACCGCGTGCTCGACGCCGCGAACGCACCCGACGCGCTCGAGATTTTCGCGCGCGGCGAGCCGGTCGATCTGCTTTTCACCGACGTCGTGATGCCGGGCGGGATGAACGGCGACGCGCTCGCGCGCGCGGCGCGGGCGCTGCGGCCGGGATTGAAGGTGCTGCTGACCTCTGGCTTCGCCAAGGCCTCGATGGAGAACGGGCAGCCCTCGGGGGATTTCAAGAACTTGCTGAGCAAGCCCTACCGCAAGGGCGAGCTGGCGGCGAAACTGCGCGCGACCCTCGACGGCGAGGAGTGAGCGCACGCGAGCCGGCACGGGAAGTTCGCGAATATATCACGGGCAGGGGACGCGCCGCGGCGACGGGCCATGGCTCTCGCCAGCATTCTTTCTTTTTTGCGCCACTTGCAGCCACCCGCGAGCGTCCGGTTACTGCTCGAAAGCGGCGTTACCCGATGCCGGATGTCGCCGAAGTGCCAGGAGCGGTCTTCCCGACGCATGCATCGGCGAGGCTCAATCGTCACCAAGCGGCAATCGCAGAAACGATCGCACAGGCGGGTTGATGAGATCTGGGCGGGTCAGCGGCGCCATTTCGGCCAACAGGTGGCTCGTGCCGTTGTTCGTGCTATTCAATTGCAGCAAACCACCGGTAGGGCAGGTCCCCGAGGCGTTCGATTTGAAATGACCGCACTGGACATCCCCGAGGTGAAGCACCTCTCGCTCAAGAAGTTTTACGACAGCCGCGGCTTCTTCTGCGAAACCTTCGCGCGCAGGAATTACCCGGATATCGACTTCCTGCAGGACAACCTTTCGCTGTCCGTCGAGGTGGGCACCATACGCGGCCTGCATTATCAGGAGCCGCCGTTCGCGCAAACGAAGCTGGTGACGATCCTGTGCGGGGCGGCCTACCATGTGGCCGTCGACATCCGGCGTGGCTCGCCCACCTTCGGGAACTGGGTCGGCGTCGAACTCAGCGTCGAGAAGCTCAATCAGATCCTTATTCCGCGCGGCTTCGCGCATGGCTTTTGCACCCTCGTCCCCGGCACCGTGGCGCATTACAAGGTCGACGCCTACTACTCTCCACAGCATAACTGCGGCATCCTATGGGACGATCCCGCGCTTTCCATTTCCTGGCCGGTGACGTCGCGGAAGGCGATCCTCTCCGACAAGGATCGGCGCCAGCCTCGCCTGGCGGAAATCGACAGCCCGTTCAGCTATGGTTCTTGAGACGGAGGACGATGCGTGGCAAGGGGCCTTCGCGCTCCTTGAAGCGGCCCTCGCCTACGAGAGCTGGTGGCGGCCCCACATGGAGCAACGCTGCGGCGGCGAGCGTCTCGGCCTCGCCGCGGGACGTTGAGGCAGGGGTGCGACCAATCCTTCTCTTCGGGGCGGGAGGCCAGCTCGGCTGCGAACTCATGCTGCGCCGGGATGCGGCGCGCGAGCCCATCATCGGCTTCGCTCACGGCGAGCTCGACATCCGCGATTATGACGGCGTGCTGCGGGCCATCGCGGATACCGCACCGGCCCTTGTCATCAATGCCGCGGGCTACACGCAGGTCGATAAAGCAGAAAGCGAACGCGATGCCGCCTTCGCGGCTAACCGAGACGGGCCAGCAAATCTTGCCACGGCCTGCGCCCGGGCGGCGCTTCCGCTTCTTCACGTCTCGACCGATTATGTCTTCGACGGCCGCAAAGAGGGCCCCTACATGGAGGGCGATGCGGTCGGCCCGCTCGGCGTCTACGGGTCGAGCAAGCTCGCCGGCGAGGAAGCCGTTCGACAGCGCCTCGATCGGCACGTCATCCTGCGAACGGCATGGGTCTTCAGCGCGCATGGAACGAATTTCGTCAAGACCATCGCGCGCCTCGCCGCCGAGCGGCCGGCGCTCAGCATCGTCGACGACCAGCGCGGCGGCCCGACGCCGGCCGGTAGCGTCGCGGAGGCGCTCCTTGCGGTCGCCAGCGCGATCCGCGACGGCAGCGGTCGCTGGGGCACTTATCATTTCTGCGGCGCACCGGCGACGAGCCGGTATGCCTTCGCGCGCGCGATCGTGGAGGCGGCGAGCCCCTATCTCGGGCGGCGCGTACCCATCCGGCCCATCGCGACAGCCGACTATCCCAGGCCGGCCAAACGGCCGGCCAATTCGGTCCTCGATTGTGGCAAGATCGCGGCCGCCTTCGGCATCGCCTCGCCGGGCTGGCGCGCGAGCCTGCCGGCAATCCTCGCGGGCATCTTCGCCGAGCACCCGGTAGCATGAAGGGGATTATTCTTGCCGGGGGGCACCGGCACGCGGCTCCATCCGGTTACCGGCGCGTCAGCAAGCAGCTCCTCTCCATCTACCACCTTGAAACGGCGTTTTCACTGCTGCGATCCCCCTTCCATCCGCGCCAATGCCGGTGCGGAAGACACCAATGATTCCAGACCATCCACCAAGCGCGCGGGTCCATGCCGCTCCGGCCACTTGACCGCCGCCTCATGAGCGAGCGTCGCGTAGCGATCGATGTGATCGACCGCATGCTCCGTCGCCGCAACGACGGATGCCGGTTCAAAGTCGTCGAAAGCGACTCCAGGTCCACCGAACTCAACGAGCATTTTCTCCAATGTCGTGCCGGCGGGGACGACGAGGGGAATACCGTTGGCGAGCGCCTCGGATGCGACGGCCGAGAAGGTCGCGATGTAAGGCTGAGCGAGATAAGGACAGAGAACCAGCGTCGACCGCTCGAGGAGTTCCGCCCATAGCATCTTTCCCGCCGGCCGCTCCTCGAGCATCAAGCGATCATCGGTCGCCGCGAGTTCACGCAGCGCCCGCTCAGTTTCAGGAGCATCCGTGTGGCCGACTTGTTGGATCAAGAGACGCACATCGGGGCGTGAGCGTAACAGCCTGGTAACGATCTCGGGCAATTGGCGGAACCCCTTTGCCGCCCTTTGGTGACCGAGCATCGCCACGACGGTCGGCCGCGCGCCGGCCCGGTTCCTCAACATCGCAACCGCCCGATAGGGAAGGGCGAGCGTGCGAACCGGCCGCGCCAGCAGACGGCTGAGGGCCTGCGAAAGGGACTGGTCGAAGCAGATCAAATGAAGGCGGGATGCTCCGGGCGACGGAAGTTTGCGGGCAGCAAACCGGAACAGTGTGGGACGCTCATCCTGCCGCGGGTCGGGTGAGGCAAACTCCAAGCCGGCGCGGCCATTGCTGGCCAGCAATCCGCTTTCACATATCTCGACGACGACCGTTGGCTGACGATCGGTTGGAAGGTTTCGCAGCCACAGTCCTACTGCCATCAATTGAAATGGCCGTACCGAGTTCATGTAGACGACATCCGATGGCTGGATCGCCGGCAGCCGCCCCAAGTCGTCGGCGGTGACACGCGTGAAAGTGTCAAAATCGATCAACCAACCGCAAATTGGATCGGGATCGCTCCGGATATAGGTCCATGCTCGAAAGTGAGGATTCGCTCCGGTCTCGGACCTGAGTTCCCCATCGATACTATCGCATCCGAACACGATGGTCTCGATGCCCCGCGCGCGCAGCTCGCCAACGATGTACCGGCAATAATTGGCGTGATGACCCACGTTATTGCGTAGACCGGGGTCGAGATACCAGAAACGCATCAACCGACATCCCCAGAGGAATTCGGGAACGGCGTGAACGATAGCGAACGGCGGGGCTCCCGGGAAGCCGCCGCATAAAGCCGACGCCCGACGGCGTTGCCGACGAACGCTTGCCGAGACAATGGAGCAATGGATCAGAGAAGGCGGGGGCGCAAACAAGTTGCGGCTGCGCAGGCGGTCGGCTACAGGCTTGCCGGGAGACCGGTAGCAAGGCGATCACGCTCAGCGTCGTCACAAATAAGCGTATGAAACAGCCGCGCGCGCCCGCGCTATCGTTCGCGGTAAGGCGCAATCGAACGAACATTCGCAAAAAAGGGAATCCAGCATGGCAGTGAGAATCGAGAAAGAGGGATCGGTATGGACGGTGATCCACGACCGGCCCGAGGCGCGCAACGCGATGGACCCCGAGAGCGCGGACGCGCTGACCGCGGCCTTTCTCGAGTTCGACGCCGACAAGCACGCCTCCGTCGCGGTCTTCTATGGCGCGGGCGGTGCGTTCTGCGCCGGCTGGGATCTCAAATATGTCAGCACGCTCAATGCCGAATATCCGCTCGGCGAGCTCGATATTCCGCCCGCCCGGCCGCGCGGCAATGGCGGCGAGATTCCGCGCGGTCCGCTGGGCCCATCGCGGCTCGAGCTCGACAAGCCCGTCATCGCGGCGATCGAGGGCCCCGCCGTTGCCGGCGGCATGGAGCTGGGGCTGTGGTGCGATTTCCGAGTGATGGCGAAGGACTCCTATTTCGGCGTCTATTGCCGCCGTTGGGGCGTGCCGCTGATCGACGGCGGCACAGTGCGCCTGCCGCGCATCGTCGGCCAGGGCCGCGCGCTGGAGATCATTCTCACCGGGCGCAAGGTGCCGGCGGAGGAATGCCTCAGCATCGGCTTGTGCGAATATGTCACGCCGAAGGGAGGGGCGCGCGCGAAGGCCGAGGCGCTGGCGCAGGAGATCGCGCGCTTCCCGCAAGTCTGCGTGCGCGCCGATCGGCGCTCCGCCATCAAGAGCCACGGGCTCGATGTCCGCGATGCGCTGATCCAGGAATGGTACAACGGGCGCGAGGCGCTGATCCAAGACGGCGTGGCGGGAGCCACCCGCTTCAAGGGCGGCCTCGGCCGGCATGGCGATTTCGCCAAGATCAGATAAGGCTCGGCAGAGCCGAAGACGAAAGGCCCTTGGCGCCCCCTACACCCCTGCGCCGCCTTCCTTTAGACTGCGCGGCGCATGCGCACCCTCTACCATCTCTGGCTCTCGCCCGCCTGCCGCAAGGTCCGTCTCGCCCTCGTGGAGAAGCGCATCGAGTTCGAGGCCAGGATCGAGCGCGTCTGGGAGCGGCGGCCCGAGTTTCTCGAGATCAACCCCGCCGGCGAGGTGCCCGTGCTGGTCGAGGAGGACGGCGGCGCCGTCATCGGCAGCAACGCCATCTGCGAATATCTCGAGGAGACCTCGTCCGCGCCGAGCTTGCTCGGCGACGAGCCGCGGCGGCGCGCCGAGACGCGCCGCCTCGTCGCCTGGTTCGACCATAATTTCGGCCAGGAGGTGACCGAGAACCTGGTGGTCGAGAAGCTGATGAAGCGGCTCGCGGGATCGGGCCAGCCGAGCTCGGCCGCGATCCGCGCTGGGCTGCAGAACATCCATCCCCATCTCGATTATCTGAGCTACCTCGCCGACCGGCGCAATTGGCTGGCCGGCGACGAATTCTCGCTCGCCGACATCGCGGCCGCGGCGCATCTATCGGCCGTCGACTATATCGGCGATGTGCCCTGGGACAAGCATCCGCGCGCGCGCGAATGGTACGCGCGACTCAAATCGCGGCCGAGCTTCCGCCCGCTCCTCGCCGACCATGTTCCCGGCGCGCCGCCTTCGCCCCATTATGCCGATCTCGATTTCTGAGCCGCGTCTCTTCTGCTTCGGGCTGGGCTATGTGGCGAGCCGGCTTGCCGAGGCCCTGATCGCCGAGGGCTGGGTCGTCGCCGGCACGACGCGCGATCCCGCGAAGGCCCAGGCGCTCGCCGCGCGCGGCATCCGGGTCGTGGAATCCGCGCCGAAGCGCGATGTCGAGAGCATCCGCGGCGAGCTCGCCGCAGCGACATATCTGCTCTCCTCGGTGCCGCCGGAAGAAGCGGGCGACCCGGTGCTGCTGCGTTTCGGCGCCGAGATCGCGGCCGCGCGGCAGCTGCGATGGATCGGCTATCTCTCGACCACCGGCGTCTATGGCGATCGCGGCGGCGGCTGGGTCGATGAAAGCTCGCCGCTCGAGCCGACCGGCACGCGCGGGCAAAGGCGCGTCGCGGCCGAGGCGGGCTGGCTCGCCTTGTGGCGCGCGCATAAGCTGCCCGTGCATCTCTTCCGCCTCGCCGGCATCTATGGGCCGGGGCGCAGCGCGCTCGACCAGCTCCGCGCGGGCACCGCCAAGCGGATCGCCACAGACCAGCTCTTCTCCCGCATCCATGTCGAGGACATCGTGGCCGTGCTGCGCGCCTCGATGGCGCAGCGCGATCCCGGCGCGATCTACAACCTCTGCGACGACAATCCGGCGCCGAGTGCCGAGGTCGTGGCCTATGCCGCCCAGCTCCTCCATTTGCCGCCGCCGCCCTTGCTTCCCTTGGCCGATGCCGGGCTTTCGCCCATGGCGGCGAGCTTCTACCGCGACAACAAGCGCGTGCGGAACGAGCGCATCAAGCGCGAGCTCGGCGTCGTGCTGAAATATCCCGACTACCGCGCAGGCCTCGCCGCGATCCTCGCGGGCGGAGGATGAGAAGAGCGTGGAAGATTGCTCTCGGCGCCTCATTCAAGGCGTAATTCGTCATCGGCGGTCCGATGCCGCGGCTGGCCATGCAACCCTCATTCGTCATGCCCGGGCCCCGTGCCGGGCATCCACGACTTTCGCTCGGCGGCAATCAAGACGTGGACCACCGGGCCAAGCCCGGTGGCGACGATCCTGGTTGTATTGGCGGTTGTGCTCGTCGATTCGAAATCTGCGACCCCGTCGCCGCCTTCACCCGAGCTTGTCGCTCATCTCCGCAACGATGCGGCAGAGGCGCGCCAGATCCGCCGGCTCCGACAGGCGATGGCCGCCGCCCTTGACGAGGATGATCTCGACATCGGTAGAGCTGAGCCGCTCGGCGATGGCGAGCGATGTTTCCCAGGGCACGTCGGGATCTTCGAGGCCATGGATAAGCCGCACCGGGCCATCGAAGATGATCGGATTCTCGAGCAGGAGATGCCGCCTCCCTTCTTCGATGAGGTGGCGCGTGACGACGGTCGGCTCGGCGCTGTAATCCGACGGCAAGCGAAGCACGCCCTCGCGCGCGAGCCGCTGGCGCTCCTCCTCGGAAAGGCGCTGCCAGATCAAGCTCTCCGTGAAGTCGGCCGCGGGCGCGATGCCGACCAGCCCCTTGACCCGCTCCCGCCGCGCGCGGGCGGCGAGCAGCATGAGCCAGCCGCCCAGGCTCGAGCCCGCCAGCAGCAGCGGGCCTTCGGTGAGCTTGTCGATCGCGTCGAGCGAATCCTCGAGCCAGTCGCCGACGCAGCCCTCCTCGAAGCGGCCTTCCGAGGCGCCATGCCCGCGATAATCGAAGCGGAGGAAGGCTTGGCCGCGGGCGCGCGCCAGGGCCTCGAGCGCCAGCGCCTTGCCCCCCGTCATGTCCGAGCGCAGCCCCGTCATGAAGACGAGGGTGGGTGACCGGCCGCCCGACTTGTGGTAGGCGATAGCGCCGCCCTCGGCGCGCCTGAGCATGGCGGGCGAGGTAGCGGGCCTGTTTTCCGGAGTCGACATCGCGGGCATGGATATATCGGCGAAAACTGCTGCCAAGTCTAGCATTCCGGCCGCCGAGCGCCCAGCGGGCCGGCCGGTCGTGCTGCAGCTGCTGCCCGCGCTCGGCACGGGCGGGGCCGAGCGCGGCTGCATCGACGTGGCGGCGGCGCTCGCCAAGGCGGGCGGCACGGCGCTGGTGGCCTCGGCCGGCGGGCCTCTCGAGCGCGAGCTCGTTCGCGCCGGCGGCCGTCACATCGCCCTGCCGCTCGACAGCAAGAACCCGCTCGTCATGCGCGCCAACATCGCCCGCCTCGTCGAGGCGGTCCGGGCCAACGACGTCGATATCCTCCATGCCCGAAGCCGCGCGCCGGCCTGGAGCGCGCTCGCCGCCGCGCGCCGCACGGGGCGGCCGTTCCTCACCACCTATCACGGCACCTACAACGAGCGCGGCCGCCTCAAGCGGCTTTACAACTCGGTGATGGCGCGCGGCGACCTCGTCATCGCCATCTCCGAGCATATCGCCGAGCTGATCATGACGCGCTACGGCACCGACCCCGCGCGCATCAGGCTGATCCCGCGCGGCATCGATCTCGAGCAGTTCGATCCGGAGCAGGTGAGCGCGGCGCGCATGCTCCGTCTCTGGGAGCAATGGCGTCTCGAGGAATCGATGCCCGTCGTGATGATGCCCGGCCGCCTCACGCGCTGGAAGGGCCAGCTGGTGCTGATCGAGGCGCTGGCGAAGCTCGGCCGCACCGACATACGCTGCGTGCTGGTGGGCTCCGACCAGGGCCGCGCCGCCTATCGCGAGGCACTCGAGGCGCGCATCAAGGCGCTCGGCCTCGGCGTGGTGATGCGCCTCGTGGACCATTGCGCCGACATGCCGGCCGCCTACCTGCTGGCGGACCTGGTGGTCTCGGCCTCGACCGACCCGGAGGCCTTCGGCCGCGTCATGGTCGAGGCCCAGGCCATGGGCCGGTTGGTGATCGCGACCGACCATGGCGGCGCGCGCGAGACGGTGATCGACGGCGAGACCGGCTGGCTGGTGCCGCCCGGCGACGCGGACGCGCTCGCGGCACGGCTCGCCGTGGCCCTCACCCTCGACCCCACCGGGCGCAAGATGATGGCGATCCGCGCCAAGGCCCATGCCCGCGCCCATTTCGGCAAGCAGGCCATGTGCGCCCGCACGCTCGCGGTCTATGACGAACTCTATGCCCGCCATGCCGGCGCTGCGGCCGCCTGAGCCGCGCGTGACCGGAGCAAGCGAGCGCATTCTTGTCATCAAGCTGGGCGCGTTGGGCGATTTCGTCCAGGCGCTCGGGCCGGCCAAGGCCATACGCCGCCATCATGCGGGCGCCCATATCGTCTTGCTGACGACGCCGCCCTTTGTGGCGCTCGCGCGCGCCACGGGGCTTTTCGACGAGATATGGCTCGACCGCCGCTCGGCCTGGCTTGCCGTCCCCGCTTGGCTCGAGCTGCGCCGCCGGCTGAAAGGCGGCCGCTTCGACCGGGTCTATGATCTGCAAACCTCGACCAGGACGCGCTGGTATTTCCGCCTGCTCGGCCCCGCGCCGCGGCCGGAATGGTCCGGCAATGCCCATGGCGCCTCCCTTTTCCACGCCAATCCCGCGCGCGACCGCATGCATACCCTCGAGCGTCAGGCCGACCAGCTTCGCCTGGCCGGGATCGACGCGGTGCCGCCGCCCGATGCGGATTGGGCCAGCGCCGATATCGCCAAGCTCGCGCTGCCCGTGCCTTTCGCGCTCTTGGTGCCGGGCGGTGCCGCGCATCGGCCGCGCAAGCGCTGGCCGGTCGAGCGCTTTGCGGCCCTCGCTGCCGCGCTCGCAGAGCGCGGCGTCACGCCGGTCGTGCTGGGGACGCTCGGCGAACATCCGCTGGGCGAGGCCGTCGTCGAGGCCGCGAGGACGGCCGTCAACCTCGCCGGCCGCACGAGCCTCGAGGAGCTGGCGAGCCTCGCCCGCCAGGCGTGCCTCGCCGTCGGCAACGATACCGGGCCCATGCATCTCATCGCGGCGGCAGGCTGCCCTTCGCTCGTGCTGTTCTCCGGCGCCTCAGACCCCGAGCTATGCGCGCCGCGCGGCGCCGTCGTCCGGGTTCTGCAGCGAAGGCATCTCGAGGATCTGACCTTGGAAGAGGTGCTGGCGGCGCTTCCCAAGGCGGCCCAAGGGGCCAAGAGCCTGCCTCTCCGCAAGTAATTCTTGCGCTCCTCCGAGCCATCAATAGACTGCCCCCATGGCCGCCGTTCCGGCGGCCCGGAACGGATGCATGCCGACCGGAACGCTCCGCCGCCCAAGCGCGGAGGGGCTGTGTGGCTTGTGTGTTTTTTGGGGAGATACTAGATAGCTAGGCCACCTTTCGACCAGGCCCCGTCCCGCGAAGGTCCGGCGGTCAATGAGCAGATCAGGGCGCAGAATGTGCGCCTGATCGACGAGAAGGGCGAGAACATCGGCGTCGTGCCGATCGCCCAGGCCCTCGGGCGGGCCGAGCAAGCCGGGCTCGATCTCGTCGAGATCGCGCCGCTGGCCGAGCCGCCGGTCTGCAAGATCCTCGATTTCGGCAAATACAAATACGAGGAGCAGAAGCGCAAGAGCGAGGCGCGCAAGAAGCAAAAGGTCATCGAGATCAAGGAGATCAAGATGCGCCCCTCAATCGACGATCACGACTACGACATCAAGATGCGCTCGGTGACGAAGTTCCTGGGCGAGGGCGACAAGGTTAAGGTGACCTTGCGCTTTCGCGGCCGCGAGCTCGTGCATCAGGAGCTCGGCGTGAAGGTGCTCGAGCGGGTGCGCGACGACCTCGCCACCATCGGCAAGGTCGAGCAGTTCCCCAAGATGGAAGGCCGCCAGATGACCATGGTGATCGCCCCGCGCTGACGCGCGACGGGGTAATCGCCCCGCGCTGGCGCGCGGCGGGGTGATCGCCCTGCGCTGACGCGCGACGGGGTGATCGCCCCGCGCTGACGCGCGACGGGATCATCGCGCCGCCCTGACGCGCGGCGATTCCCCTCGCGCTTCGACGGCGGCTTCGCCGCCTCCTCAGCGTAAGGACACAGATTGAAATAAAACATCCTCATGGCGAGAAGCGCGGCTTTGGGCCGCGCGTCTCGAACCTTCACGATGATTGCAACGGTCTTTATCCCCTCACTGCGCCGCGCTGCGCGGCTCGGCTTTCTTGAGCGCCGGCATTTCCTCGGCCGCCGCTGCCGCCGCGAGCTCCTCGGGCGAGGGATGCGGACGGCCGCGGCCCCAGCTCAAGAAGCCCGCGAGATTGTCGAGATAGATGTAGACCACGGGCGTGAGATAGAGCGTGAGAAGCTGCGAGAGGATGAGGCCGCCCACGACGGCGAGGCCGAGCGGGCGCCGCGCCTCCGAGCCCTGGCCCGCGCCGAGGGCGATCGGCAGCGTGCCGAGCAGCGCCGCCATGGTCGTCATCATGATGGGGCGGAAGCGGATGAGGCAGGCCTGGTAGATCGCCTCGGGCGGGCTCATCCCCTCATGGCGCTGACGCTCGAGCGCGAAGTCGATCATCATGATGGCGTTCTTCTTGACGATGCCGACCAGCATGATGATGCCGACGAAGGCGTAGAGGCTGAGCGGCGTGTTGAATAGGTAGAGCGTGAGCAGCGCCCCCACCGCGGCCGAGGGCAGGCCCGAGAGGATGGTGAAGGGGTGGATGAAGCTCTCATAGAGCACGCCCAGCACGATATAAACGACGACGATCGCCATGACGAGCAGGATGCCCATGCCCTGGAGGGAGGACTGGAAGGCCTGCGCCGTGCCTTGGAAGCTCGCGCTCATCGCCGCCGGCATGGTGATCCTGCGCTCGAGGGCCTGAATGCGCTGCACCGCCGTGCCGAGCGAGACGTCGGGCGCCAAATTGAAGGAGACCGTCACCGAGGGGAGCTGGCCCAGATGATTGATGGTCAGCGGGCCGACGCCGCGCGTGATCTTGACCACGGCGTCGAGCGGCACCAGCGAGCCGTTGGTCGAGCGGATATAGATGTGCGACAGGGCGTTGGGATCGGCCTGGTATTTGGGCGTGACCTCGAGGATCACCCAATATTGCGCGAGGTCGGTATAGATCGTCGAGATCTGCTCGGAGCTGAAAGCGGCGCCGAGCGCGCTCTCGATCTGCTGCGCCGTGACGCCCACGGCCGCGGCGCGGTCGCGGTCGATATTGACCTGGAGCTGCGGGCTCGCGATCTGCATGTCGGTGTTGACGTCGAGGAAGCCCGGCTCCCCGCGCAGCGCCGAGGTGATCTTGTCGGCCGTCGCATAGAGCTCGTCGAGGTCGATATCCTGCAAGGTGTATTGGTACTGCGCCTTGGTGAGCTGACCGCCCACGCGGATGGCCGGCGGGTTCTGCAGATAGACCTTGAGCCCGGGAAAGCCCGCCAACTTGGGCCGCAGCTCGTCGATGATGTGGTCGGCGTTGAGCGCCCGCTCGTTGCGCGGCTTGAGCCGCATGAAGATGGTGCCGGTGTTCTCGGTCGGGCGCGGCCCGCTCGCGCCGACGAAGGACATCGACTGCGCGATGTTCGGATCCTCGCGCACGACCGCCGCGGCCTGCTGCTGCACGGCCTTCATGGAGTCGAAGGAGGCGTCCTGCGGCCCCTCGGTGAAGGCGACGATCTGGCCCGTGTCGGTCGAGGGGAGGAAATCCTTCGGCACCACGGCGAAGAGATAGCCCGTCGCGACGAGCGTGCCGAGGAAGACGATCAGCATGACGGGCCGCCAGGCGAGGCACCAGCCGAGGCTGCGCTTGTAGCCGTCCAGCAGCAGCTCGAAGCCGCGCTCGGTCTGCCGGTAGATCCAGTTATGCCGCGTCCCGCCATGGGCGTGGACGAAGCGGCTGCACATCATCGGCGTGAGGGTGAGCGAGACGATGCCCGACACGAAGATCGCGGCGCAGATGGTGACCGCGAACTCGTGGAGGAGGCGTCCGACGATGCCGCCCATGAAGAGCACCGGGATGAACACCGCGGCGAGCGAGACCGTCATCGAGATGATGGTGAAGCCGATCTCGCGGCTGCCTTTGAGCGCCGCCTCGAAGGGGCCGAGCCCCGCCTCCATGTGGCGCACGATGTTCTCCAGCATCACGATGGCGTCGTCGACGACGAAGCCGACCGAGAGCGTGAGCGCCAGAAGCGAGAGATTGTCCAGGCTGTAACCGAGCTGGTACATCACCGCGAAGGTGCCGATGACCGAGATCGGCAGCGCCAGGCTGGGGATGATGGTGGCGGAGAGATTGCGCAGGAAGAGGAAGATCACCATCACCACGAGGCCGGCGGCGAGCAGCAGGGTGAACTGCACGTCATTGACCGAGGCGCGGATCGACTCCGAGCGGTCGTAGAGGATGTTGAGGTCGACCGAGGCGGGGAGATGCGCCTGGAAGCCCGGCAGCACCGCCTTGATCGCGTCCACCACGGCGATCGTGTTGGAGCCCGGCTGGCGCTGGATCGCCAGCACGATCGCGCGGTGGCCGTTGTACCAGCCGGCGACCTTGTTGTTCTGCACGCTGTCCAGCACCTGGCCAAGGTCCTTGTAGAGGATCGGCGCGCCGTTCCGCCACAGGGCGATCTGGTTCATATAGGCCTTGGCGGACATGAGCTGCCCGTTGGCCTGGATTGTCATCGACTGATGCGCGCCGTCGATGGTGCCGACCGGCAGGTTGACATTGCCCGCGTTAACGGTGTTGAGCACCTCGTCGAGGCCGATATTGCGCGAGGAGAGCGCGTCGGGATCGACCTGGACGCGGACGGCATATTGCTGCGAGCCGTAGACATTGACCTGCGCCACCCCGCTCACCATCGACAGCCGCTGGGCGAGGATGGTCTCGGCATAGGTGTCCACCTCGTAGAGCGGCAGGGTGGGCGAGGCGAGCGCCAGATAGAAGATGGGAAAGTCGGCGGGGTTGACCTTCTTGAAGGTGGGCGGCGCCGGCAGGTTGGGCGGCAGCTGCTTCGCCGCCGCCGTGATCGCCGTCTGCACGTCCTCGGCCGCGCCGTCGATATTGCGCTCGAGCGCGAAGACGAGAGTGATGGTCGTCAGTCCGAGCGCGCTCGTCGAGTTCATCGAATTGAGCCCGGCGATGGTGGAGAACTGGTTCTCGAGCGGCGTGGCGACCGAGGAGGCCATCGTCTGCGGGCTGGCGCCGGGGAACTGCACCGAGACGGCGATGGTGGGGAAATCGACGCTGGGGAGCTCGTTCACGGGAAGCGAGCGATAGGCCACCAGCCCGAACACCACCGCGCCCGCCATCAGCAAGGTGATGGCGATGGGCCGTCGGATGCAAAGCTCGGGAAGGTTCATCTGAGCTCCGACTGCTGCGGTGGTCTGGTCGCGGTCAATTCAGCCACCCATCGTCATGCCCGGCCTAGTGCCGGGCATCCATGTCTTTCCTCGGCTGGCAGTCAAGACGTGGATGGCCGGCACGGGGGCCGGCCATGACGGCCCGAACGTTGAACTCGACGCGACCCTGTTCACAACCGAAATGCCCGAGGGCGGCGACGAGCTGCATCGCGCACGCGCCGTCCTAGGCCGCATTGCGGATCTCGACGCGCGCGCCGGGGAAGAGGCGGAGCTGGCCGCTCGTCACCACCTGCTCGCCGGGCCGCACCCCCTTGTCGATCACCGCCTCGTTCTCGATCGTGAAGCCGAGCTCGACGGGGCGCATCTCGACCGTCTTGTCGGGCTTGACGACGAAGACGTAGTTGCCGTGCTGGCCCGACTGCACCGCCTCGGCCGGGACGACGAGGGCAGCCTGGATCGTGCTGAGGGTCAAGCCCGCATTGACGAATTGGCCCGGGGTGAGGCGGCCGTCGTCGTTCGGGAACGTCGCCTTGAGCTGGATCGTGCCGGTGTTCATATCGACGCTGTTGTTGATGAAGGTGAGCGCGCCCGTCTCGGGCGGGCCGGCGTCGCCCGGAATGGCGACCTCGACGGCAAGCTTGCCGGCCGCGATGCGGCGCCTGATCTCGGGCAGGTTCTGCTGCGGCACCGAGAAGGAGACGTAGATCGGCTTCACCTGGTTGATGACGACGAGGTTGACCGTGTCGTTCGCCTTCACCAGGTTCCCCTCGTTCACCAGCAGATTGCCGGTGATGCCCTCGATGGGCGAGCGGATCTGGCAATATTCCAGATTGAGCTGCGCTTGCACGATGGCCGCCTGGTCGGCCTGCAAGGTCGCCACCATGGAATCGACCGAGGCCTTGGTCTGGTCGACCTGTTGGCGCGAGGCGAAATCCTTCTTCAGGAGCTCGCCATAGCGCTCGAGGTCGAGCCTGTTGCGCTCGAGCGTCGCCTGGTCGCGCGCCAGATTGGCCTGGGCCTGGCGCAGCGCGGCCTCGAAGGGCCGCGGATCGATGGCAAAGAGCAGATCGCCCTTGTGGACGAGCTGGCCCTCCTGGAAGCCGACCTTGAAGATCTGCCCGTCGACGCGCGACTTGACCGAGACGATGGCGTAGGCGCGCGCATTGCCGACGGCGCCGAGGCGGACGGGCATCGGCTTCTGCACCACGAGGGCCACCGTTACCGGCGCCGCGGGCGCTTGCGCGGGCGCGATCGTGGCGTGGGCGGGCGGCGTCACGGCCTGGCGCTCGTAATAATAGGCCGCTCCCGCCCCCGCGGCGGCAAGCACCAGTATCGCTAGATATCGAGCCTTCATCAGAACGGTCCGGATTGCTCCCGCGTCGCCGAGGATCGCAAGGCCATTATATCCTACCATGCGATCGCCAAAACCGCCTAAACGGCCGCCGCCGCCGTTTCGACCCGGCGCGGCGCCCCTCGATGATACGCGCCAAAAGACGCGACCAAGCGCTTGCGGCGATCGGTTGCCGGAGCCGGCTTGCGGAGCGGGGCGCGACGCGGCAGTTTGTCGTCCGCAAGGACGCGCCCCGTCAAGATTATGAGCAGGAGCGAGATGACCGAGCTGAGCCGAGCGATCCCGGCGGCGCGTCCGCCCGCCCCCGGCGGCGACCGGATGGTCGGCTATTGGCTCCTCGCCTGCTGCGCGATGGTCTACGCGATGCTGGTCATCGGCGGCGTCACCCGCCTCACCGCCTCGGGCCTCTCGATCACCGTCTGGCATCCCGTCTTGGGGGCGATCCCGCCGCTCTCCTCCGAGGACTGGCAGCGGCTTTTCGACGCCTATCGGCGCAGCCCGGAATATCTTCTGCTGAACCAGGGGATGAGCCTCGCCGACTTCAAGCAGATCTTCTGGTGGGAATATCTCCACCGGCTGTGGGGGCGGCTGATCGGCCTCGTCTTCCTGCTGCCCTTCCTCGTCCTGCTGCTGCGCGGCCGGATCGCGCGCCGCCTCGCGCCTCGCCTCGCCATCTTGTTCCTGCTCGGCGCCTTGCAGGGCGCGCTCGGCTGGTACATGGTCGAGAGCGGGCTCGTCGACCGTCCCTCGGTCAGCCAATATCGCCTCGCGGCCCATCTCCTCGCCGCCATCCTGATCTACGGCTATATGCTCTGGCTCGCGCTCGATCTCCTGTTTCCCGGGCCGGGGCCCGATTTGACCGCATCGGATCGAGCCTCGCCTCGGAGCGCCGCGACGCGGCTCTTCCGGCAGGCGGTGCCGCTCACCGGGCTTGTGCTTCTCGTCGCCTTCTCGGGCGCCTTCGTGGCCGGGCTCCATGCCGGGCTCATCGACAATACATTTCCCCTGATGGAAGGCAGAGTTGTGCCGCGCGGGATCGGGGCGCTCGCGCCGCTTTACCTCAATCCCTTCGAGAATCCGGTCACGGCGCAGTTCGATCACCGCGTGCTGGCGCTGACCCTGGTAGCGCTGCTGCTGCTCTTCCGCCTCGGCGCGCGGCGGGCAGCTCTGCCGCCCCGCGCGCGGCTGGCGCTCGATCTGCTGCCGCTGATGGCCATCCTCCAGGCGAGCCTCGGCGTCTCGACCTTGCTGCTCGGGGTGCCGCTATCGCTCGCCGCCGCCCATCAGGCGGGGGCACTCGCCCTCTTCACCATCGCCTTATGGCTTTGCCACGAGCTGCGGGCAGCGCGTTGAGCCGCGCCGGCTTTCGCGTTTCCACTTGACGTGGAAACGCTCTACCGCATGAGCTGCAGCGCCTCGCGCAGCTTGTCGGCGGCCGGGTTGGCGAAGCGGCGCTCGAAGATGATGCTGCGCGGCGTGGCGTCCGGGCCGTAGAGCTGGCTGTCGAGGTCGTCGCGCGTGACGATCACGGCGCCGTCGAGCGAGCCGCCGAGGAAAAGTCCCTGGTTGCGCGCGTAGGTCACCACGTCGGCGCCGCCCGCCGTGGTGGTGTCGCCCTGCATGCCTTGGCCGACTGGGCCGGCGGCGGCGCTCAGATCGTAGCCGAGCTTGACCTGGTTGAAGACGACGGCCGAGAGGCCGCGCTCGCTCATGATCGCCAGCACCGCCTCCGAATCCTGGACGCCGATCTGCAGGCCGATGCTGCCCGTGCTCAGCGTGAAGAAGGCCGGGTAGCCCCAGACGCCGTTCGCGTCCTTGGCGAGCAGCACGCCGCTGCCGCCCTGGCCGCCGATGACGAAGGCGGCCTTGAGCTGGCTGGGGATGATCAGCACGGCCTTGGCCTGCATGATCTGCTGGCGCAGCGCGCCATAATTGGGGTCCTTGATCATGCTCTCGAAGGTGAATTGCGCCTTGGAGAGCAGCGCCACGGCGTCCGATTCGGCATGAGCCGGCGCGGCGGCCGCGATCCCGAGCGCGCAGGCTGCGGCGAGAATGATCTGGCGGGCGAGCTGACGCATGGCGAAGCCTCCCGGAGCGGAAGGGAAACGAGACGACGACGATTTATGCGCCGATTCTACCATCAAGCCGGGACCGCGGCCACCCCGCCGCCAGGCCCGGCGCCGCCCAGCCCGGCGGGAGGTTGACGGCGACGACGCGCCAGGCGTCGCCGCCCTCGGCGGCGACATGGTCGATGCGGGTGAGCGCCAGATTATCGGTCGAGAAGGCGAGCGCCGCCGACGGCTCCAGGCCGAGCGCGAGTGCCAATGCGGCGCGGATCGTCCCGCCATGGGCCACGGCCACGATGTCCCGCCCGGCATAAAGGCCGTTGAGCCGCAACACCGCCTCGCTCACCCGCGCGACGAGCTGGACGAAGCTCTCGCCGCCGGGCGGTGCGATGTCGGCCGGCGCCAGCCAGAAGCCGCGCCGGTCGGGGTTGCGCGCGAACACCTCGTCGCGCAGCTCGCCTTGCCAGGCGCCGAAATGCTGCTCCGCCAGCGCCGGCTCGATGACGGGCGGCGGCGCTGCAAGCCCGGCCTCGACGATGGCCCGCGCCGTGAGCACCGCGCGCTTCAGGTTGCTCGACACCCACACCGCGTCGCGCGGCAAAGCGCGCGCCAGGAGGGCGAAGGCATCGCCGTCGGAGACGTCGCAATCGACGTCGCGCTGGCCATAGATGCGGCCGCCGTGATCGGTCACGGGCGCATGGCGGATCCACCACCATCGGGTCAGCTTGGACATGCGGTCATCTCGCGGGCGGCAGCGATCAGAACCAGGCCGCGGCGGTGAGCAGGATCGCGGTCTCTGCCGCCTGCTGCGCGGCGCCGAATACGTCGCCCGTATAGCCGCCGAGCCGCGCCCTCGCAAGCGCGGCAACGCCGGCCACGGCGCCTGCGCCGAGGATGATGGCGAGGAGGCCCGCGAGAGGGCCGAGAAGCAGCAGCGCGGCGAGCAAGGCGATGATTGCCGCGGTCGCCACGGCCTCCTGGCTCGGCTCGCCCAGACCGGCGCCGAGCCCGTCGCGCCGGGCCGGCTCGAGCCAGAGCGCGAGCAGCGGCATGAGGCCGCGCGAGGCGGACGCCGCCGCGACGAGGGCGAAGGCGGCGAGCCCCGACTGCGCGATCTCGTCGAGCGCCGCGGCGCGGAGCCCGATGCTGAAGACGAGGGCCAGCGCGCCGTAGCTGCCGAGGCGGCTGTCGCGCATGATGGCGAGCCGGGCCTCCGCGTCGCCGCCGCCGAGCCCGTCGGCGAAATCGGCGAGCCCGTCCTCGTGCAAGGCGCCGGTCGCGGCGGCCATGGCGCCGAGCGCCGCGAGTGCCGCAACCAGGGGGCTGAGCGCGAGACCAATCAGGGCCGCGAAGACGAGCGCGCCCAGGAGCCCCACCGCAAGACCGACGAGCGGCGCCGCGCGCAAGGCCTGGGCCCTGTCCGAGCCGGCGATCTCGCCCTCGACCCGCAAGGGGAGAATGGTGAGGAACACCGCCGCGACCCGCAAATCGCGCGGCCAATCGCGGCCGAGGCTCGACCAGTCGAAACGGCGCCAATCGAGGCGTGTCATATTGGCCCTTCCCCCTTCGGAGCCCTATTTCGAGCTATTCGCCCATCTGCAGCAGCAGCCCGCGCCGCCGCACCGCACGGAAGAAACCGAGAAAGACCATCCCGCCGAGCAATAGATAGAGCCCATCGAGGGCGAGGGCGGTCAAGAGCAGATCGGCGCGGAAGACATGCTGGAACATCTCCGCCCGCATGCCCTCGAAAACATAGGCGGACGGCATCGCCCAGGCGACCGGCTGGAGCCACCAGGGCAGCACCGAGACGGGATAATAGACGGCGCTCACCGGCGCCAGCGAGAACATGGCGAGCCAGGCCAGGCTCTCGGCGCCCAGGCCGTAGCGCAGCACGATGCCGACCACCGCGAGCCCGAGGCCCCAGCCGAACAGCATGAGGCAGACGAAGAAGGCCAAGAGCGGCAGGCCGAGCGAGAAAAGCGAATAATGATACAGTGGTATGGCGAAGAGCGCCGCCGGCACCACCCCGATCACGGTGCGGATCAGGCTCATCGTGGTAAGCGAGATCATCAGCTCGTAAGGCCTGAGCGGGGTCACGAAGAGCTGGGCGAGATTGCGCGACCAGACCTCCTCGAGAAAGGAGATCGAGACGCCGAGCTGGCCGCGGAAAAGCACGTCCCACAACAGCACGGCCGCGATCAGCACGCCGCCCGCCTGCGCGACCCAGGAGCTGTTGGTGCGGAAGAACTGGGTGATGAAGCCCCAGAGGATCATCTGCACGGTCGGCCAATAGATGAGCTCGGCCACCCTGGGCCAGGAGCCGCGCAGAAGATAGGCATAGCGCAGCACCATGGCGCCGACGCGGCGCGGCGAGAAGGCGGTGGGCGGCGGCGCCGGCCGGAAATGGGGCAAGGGCTCGCGGAGCGCGGCCGCGTCGGAATTCGCCATCGTCATGTCGCCGTTTCCTCGAGGCCCTTGCGGGCGATATCGAGGAAGACCTCCTCGAGGTTGCGCCGGCCATAGCGGGAGACGAGCGCCTGGGGCGCGCGCCTCGTCGCCTGCCTCGGCTGCGGACCCGTCACTGCGAAAACACTTCGCGGCGCTCAGAACAAATATCGGCAATCCGCAAAGATAACGTAATGTGATGGCAAAATCACCGATCTGGCGCAATTGCCTCGGTTCAGGGCCCCCGTCAGGCCCCCGGCTGGCACGCCGGGCACCAGAACGTGACCCGGTCCTGCTGGCCCTCGGAGCGGATGAACGTGCCGCAGCGCCGGCACGGGCGGCCGCGCCGGCCGTACACCCAGGTCTCCTCGCCCCGGCGCGAGCTGCCGGTCGTGACCTGGCCCAGCCGCTCCTTGTTCGCGTCGAGCAGCCGGCGGGCCAGCTCGGCCACCGCGGCGAGATCGGGGACCTCGCCGACCGGGCGCCACGGGTTGACGCCGCGCAGGAACAGGACTTCGGCCTTGTAGATATTGCCGATGCCTGCCAAATTTCGCTGGTCGAGCAGGGCCTCGCCGATAGGGCGGTCAGGCTCGGCGGCTAGCCTGCGCACCGCCTCGTCGCAGTCCCAGTCCTGGCCGAGCAGATCCGGGCCCAGGTGCCCGGTGACCTGGTCCTCGTGGCTGGTCCGCAGCAGCTCGACGACGCCGAGCTGGTACCCGATGGCCCGCCACTGGTTGTTGGCGAGCACCAGCCTGATCCGGTGACTCTCCGCCATCCGCTCGGCCGCGGGCCGGATCCGCCAGCTGCCGTCCATGCGCAGGTGCGTGTGCACGGTGAAGCCGCCGCTGGTCCGGGTGAGCAGGTGCTTGCCGCGGGAGACGGTCTCGGTCACCACGTCGCCGCTCAGGTCGGCGGTGGCCAGCCGGGGGACGCGGAAGTCACTCCGGGTCAGCGGCCGCCCGGCCAGCGCCTCGTGCAGGCGGCGGGCCGTGTACCAGACCGCATCTCCCTCGGGCATGGACCTAGTCTGCCCGCGGGCCGAGCGCGGGGGTTAGCCGCGACCGTTCGCCCTGGGGTCGTACGAACCCCGGTAGCCGTTGCCCGCCGGGTACGCCGGGCGAGCGCCCGTGCCGCCGCCGTTGACGCCGGATCGGCCCTGCGCGGCGTTGCCCAGGGTGCCCCGCGTACCGTTCGGTTGCCTGGGATCGTCCACCGGGCTGACCGGATACCCGTATCCGTAGGTCTCGCCGTAGGGCGGCGTGCTCGTCGACTGGGCCGGATCGCCGTAGGGGCGTTCCGGGTACGGATGCCCGTTGGTGCTGCCGTAGGGATCGGCGGTGCCCGCCCCCCGGACCGATTCGGGCCGCCCGCCCGACCAGTAAGGGTCGGACCTGAACTGGTCATAGCGACCCGTGTCCGAGCGACCCCCGTCGGACCGGTATTCGGGGGCGCGCCCGTTGCCGTTGCCGTTCAGGCTCGTCGGACCGCTCGGGCCTCCACCCGCGGGCAGCTCGTACTGCCGGAGCGGGGGCACCCCGCCGGGGTACCCTCCGGTGGCCGCCTGGGTGTCGGCGAGGCTGAAGCTCTGCGTGTCCTGGGCGATCGTAGCCTCGTACTGCTCCCTGGTCAGGTCCCTGTCCCTGGACCGGCGCGGCGACTGGGACCGGCCGTCGACCGCCCCGGGCGGCCTGAGGGCGTAGGCCGCGCTGGTCAGCGGGTCCTCGCCCGCGCCGGCGCCGGGCCGGCGTCGGCACCGTTGGCGTGGCGCGCGCGCCCGCGCGGGCCGGCCGGCATCCCGCCGCGCATCCCCTGGCCCATGGCCGGGGCGGGCTGGGTCGCCGGCTGGTAGGACGGCGGCGAACCCTGATACGGCTGGGTGCCCGGCTGGTAAGACCGTGTGGCCACGGGCACCGGCTGGGTGCCCTGGATCGGCTGGGGACCAGTCGGGATCGGCTGAGGGCCGGTGGGGATCGGCTGGGCACCCGTCTGGATCCGCTGCGGGCCGGTCTGGATCGGCTGGCTTCCGGTGCGGTCCGCGGGCCCAGGCCGGCCAGCGGGCGACGCATACGAAGGCGCATAAGCACCCGAACCCCCGCCCGCGATCCGGCTGCCGTCGGGGCGGCCCCGGTCGTCGGCGTCGCGCCCGTTCGGCCGGGGAGCGACGTCCGGCAGCCGGCGCCTGGAGCCCGGATCCGCCTGGGCGGCGGTCCGCGCGGTGGTCGCCAGCGGCTTGTCCGACGCCATGTCGTCCCAGAACTGCTCGTCGGTCACGCCGCCGAAGTTCTCGGTCGGCCACATTTCCTCGTCGACCTCGGCGCCCTTACGGAAGCCCACCCGCCGCCGGCCCCGCGTCGACCTGATCGCGTCCGCGGCCTCATCGGCCTCCGGGTCGGGCCGCTCGGCGGGCCTTGGCCGTGCGCCCGCGTCGGCCCTAGCACCCGCGGCCCGCAGGCCGACCGGCGCCGTGTGACCTGCCACATCTTCGCGATGGCCCCGGTGGCCCACGGCGAGATGCCCGACGCCCGCGTGGCGCCTGGGCGGTCCTTCGAAGTCGGCGTCGGGATCCGGCCTGGTCCGCCCCGCGGCCGGGCCGCTGCGGGACAGATGAGCCGAGGTCCTGCCCCGCGCCGGAGCCAGGTCGCTCACGGTCCGGCCCGATCCGGCGGTCCGCGCGCGGGAACTGCCGTTGCCCGGGCGGACACTGAAGTAGAAAGCCGCCGCGATGCCCGCAAGCCCCGCGATGGCCAGTCCCGCGACCAGAATCATGGTCTCCATCCAGAACGCCGGGGCCTCGTGGGGGGCGCTAGCCAGGCGCACGCGGCCAATGACGCGAGCCTTTCCCCGTAGTCGCGAGCGCCCTGAACCCGCTTGATCACCGATTCTGACTCACGAGCGGGGAGCGTGTCACACGATTGCAAAACTTCTGTAGAGAGCTGGTTACGAAATGTGTCAGCCTGATTACGGGTACCCAGTGACCACTTTTCGCCCGCGCCCGATTGTGGCGGCCGCGATCGCGGTCCATACCTCCTGCAGGGATGCGCCGGGGGGCAGGTCAATCTCGGTACTTAGCGCATAAACGGTGAATCGATACATGTGTGAATGGCCGGCCGGGCACGGGGCGTCGTAGGGCTGGGTGTTCGCGCTGTTCAGCGCCTGGCGTGCCCCGGTCGGCAGCATTCCTTCCTGGATGTCGGTAGTACCCGGTTCAATGTGGAACACGAGCCAGTAAATAAAGGGCGTGATCGGTGCAGAAGAGTCGTCGACCACGAGCGCGAAGCTCTTGGTGCCCGGCGGCGCACCCGACCAGTTGATCGGGGGATTGACGCCGGCGCCGTGGCAGGTATAGCGCTGCGGGAGCACATTCTGACTGAGCGCCGCGCTGTTCACCGACAGCATCGCGGGCGCGATAGCCGCGCCGGAGCCAGCCTTTCCGCACCCGGCCAGGGCCACGGCCGTCAGCACGGCCGCGCCGACGGCGGTCCACCGCGCCGCGCTGGCTTCCGGCTCCGGTCCCGGCCCGATGTCACCCTCGCCTGCCTCCTGCCAGCGCCATGCCGTCGGTTGAGTGTAAAACCTGCCAGGAAGCGTAAGGTGAAGCCGCGCGTTGAATCGTCCGGGGGCACGGGTGCCGGTCCGGGCTTGCCGACGGATGACCGGAGAGGGCTGATGCCAGACGCGCTGCGTATCGGGGTGCTCGGCCCGCTTCAGGTGCGGGACGAGGCCGGGCACAGCGTGCCCATCGGCGGCCGTCAGCTTCGCGTTCTGCTTATTTTGCTGGCCCTGGATGCCGGGCGTGTCGTACCGGCCGGCTCGCTGGCCGGGCAGCTGTGGCCCGACGAGCCGCCCGGCCACCCCGGCAACGCCCTGCAGACCCTGGTCTCCCGGCTGCGGGCCGAGCTGCGCCGGGCCGGGCTCGGCCAGGTGATCGAGTCACACCCGGCCGGGTACCGCCTGGCCGTGCCGCCCGACGCCGTGGACGCGGCGGTCTTCGAGGCCCTGGCCGCCCAGGGCCGCCGGGCGCTGGCCGAGGGTGACGCCGAGACGGCCGCGCGGGTGCTGCGCTCGGCCCTGCAGGCGTGGCGCGGTCAGCCGCTGGCCGACGCGGCCGGGTGCGACGCGGCCGAGGCCGCCGCGGCCAGGCTGACGGAGCTGCACGCCAGCGTGCTGGCCGACCGGAT
>CAWJFP010000005.1:0-67429 GCA_963842155.1 uncultured Pseudomonadota bacterium | reverse complement strand
CCCCGCGTAGCGCCAAGCCCCGCCCCCGATCAACCGCAACAGACACCCAAGGTCAGATGACAGGTATCAGGTATCAGGTATCAGATATCAGATTCTGATCCCTGATCCCCGATCCCTGGCATCCGATCCCTGACCTTTGGACGGCCTGGTGGCCATGGCGAGGGGTGAACACCCGATCCCATTCCGAACTCGGCCGTGAAAACCCTCAGCGCCGATGGTACTGCGTCTCAAGACGCGGGAGAGTAGGTCGCCGCCAGGCCCTCCAAAGGCCGGATGACGGACGACGCACGACGGACTTCTTCCGATCTGTCCTCCGTCTTCTGTCCTCCGTCCTCCGAAAGTCACGTCCTTCGCAAACGCGCATCCATGCCGCAATCGCGACAACGCTCCTGATACCTGATACCCGATACCCGATCCCTGATATCGCGGGGTGGAGCAGCCCGCCCCAGCGGAGGGCAAAGCCCGGAGCGCCGGCAACCAAATCGCGTCCGGGCGACACGAGGAACGAAGACATATCGCGGGGTGGAGCAGCCCGGTAGCTCGTCAGGCTCATAACCTGAAGGTCGTAGGTTCAAATCCTACCCCCGCAACCATCAGAAGCCGCTGATCTCCCTCAAACGATCGGCGGCTTTTCTATTCCGGATCGCCTCCGTCATGCTGGCGCTGCAATAAAGCATTTGACCCACAGTGCCGCCTTGTCGATGGCGCCCAAGCTTGTTCCATCAAACAGCGGGACTAAATACGCGCAAATCTGTGAGCCATTTCACAGCCGGTGGTCGCTTAGTCGCTTAAGAAGGATGCTGGGATGAATATCGAGGGGCGCTGAACAAACGCGGCTCCTCGTTTGAAATGGAGGCGGCGATGTTTGAAATGGAGGCGGCGATGACCGGTCGCCACAGAGCAATTCAGGAGGGTGCCGGCCTCGGTTTCGCCTGGCAGGGGGACCCATGGCCGCGCAGTTAGACGCACAATCGAGCTCACGAGCGGAATTTTGGCCCTTCTTATTAAAGCTTTGGGAAGGCCTCTGAACCCTCCTTCAGCCGCGAGCGATCGTTTTGGAGCTTCGGCGCGATGGCCAGAAGGCGACGCTCAACCGACTTTTCACGTCCAAACATGTCTTGGATCTGAAAATTGATTTTGTCCCTTGCCCTTTTATTTACGCTGCTATCCGTCGCATTCGTGGGGCTGGCCCAAATAGCGAGTTGTTTTAGCCCGCCGCAGTCTCATATGCTCGTGTCCGGCTCAGCGGAAAAAATGTCAGCCCAGACAAATGTGGTAGCGTCGCCGGCGGCGGCGACAGCGTCCCAAACGAAGCCGCACAGCGAGCTGCAGCCTTCAGAGGGTAAAAGCGGTTTAAAATTGCTCTGGAGCATACTTGGTTGGAGTGGGCCTCGTACTTAAATGGCTATCTTCTGTCCTCCTCTATATCGCGCAATATCTTATAGACGTGGCCAAGTTTGCCGGCCCGGCTTTTGTCCTCTTTGGCGCCGTCGTCACGTGGATTTATCAAACCGCAAGTGCGCGTCTCGGCGTCGTCGATCAATTCAATGGGTTGCAGGACACAACCGAACCGGACCCGGCCAAGAAGGATGCGTGGGATGCGTGGCTTAAGGCGCAGCAGCTCGTAGCGGCGGTGCACACACGCCTCGAAGACGCTCTCAAAGCTCTCCCGGCAGCAACAGCGCCCGACCAAGACAAGGCCGTTTCCGCGTACCGTGGGCAAGGCTTATCCGTGCGCCGCCGGCGATTTCCCGCGCCGGAGGTCGAACGCCGCGATCGGCTAACCGGCACCGAATTGGGCCATCCATAGGCTTGGCGCGGCTCATGTTTAGGCCGCGTTTCGGCGTCGGCCAGGCGCTCGCGATCGACGGCGAGACCGCTCCTGTCGGCAATTGAGCCGATTCTCACGCGATCAGAGGCGCACCTCTTGCGTCGCGAAAGCGGTCGAGACGGGCTCTTGGAAGCAATTCAGGGCAACCGCCCCAATTCCCGCAATCACGACAGCCGCGACGCAGGCGAAGATGAAGCTGCGCATTCCGGCATTCCTCTCCAGGATAGATGCCCAAATCACATACAGGTTAGAGTACTGGAACTTGCAAGATCAAGCGCGCCGCACGACGAAGGCGCCGGGTCGCTCTGCGGCGACGGAGGCATCTCGTGGCGCGAATTTGCTAAAATGCCTGTCATGCGGTTCGTTCCGATCCGTCTCGTCCGTTGCGCCCTGCTCATATCGGTATCGGCGCTGCTCGGCCTTGCGCCGGCCGAAGCGCAACTCAGCGGGCATGGCGGACCCGTCCGCGCGCTAGCGATCTCCGCCGACGGGGGCACGGCGCTCTCGGGCAGCTTCGACACATCGGCGATCCGCTGGTCGCTGCGGCGCGATATCGCCGAGCAGGTACTGCGCTTTCATGAAAGCGCGGTGAACGCAGTCGCGATCCTCATGGACGGCCGCGCCGTAACCGCCGGCGCGGACGCCCGCATCGCCATTTGGACGCCGGGAAAACAGGAGCCGGACATCGTTTTGTTGGGCCACAAGGGTCCGATCGCCGCGCTCGCTTTGTCACCCGACGGCGCCGCGTTCGCGTCGGCCTCGTGGGATCGCACGATCCGGGTGTGGCCGCTCGCCGGCGGCGCGCCGCGCGTGCTCGAGGGCCATCAACAGAACGTCAACGGCGTCGCCTTCACGCCGAGCGGCAGAGCGACTCGTCAGCGCCGGATATGATGCGACGCTGCGCATCTGGCCGCTCCAAGGAGCCGGAGCGCCGCTGGTCGCCGACGCTACCTTCGCCGCTCAATGCGGTGGTGCGTCGCGCCCGACGGCGAAATCATCACCGCCGGCGCCGACGGCAAGGTCTACTTCCTGTCACCGGCGGGAGAACGGCGCGCCGCGCTCGAAGCCTCGACCACGCCGATCGTCTCGCTCGCGATATCGGGCGGCGGCGATCGCATTGCGGCGGCGAGCATTCGCGGTTCGGTCGCCATCATCGAGCGGAAGACACGCACGCTCGCGCGCAACCTCGTCGGGCCGGGGCTGCCGGTCTGGTCGATGGCATTCTTTCCCGACGGCCGCACACTGCTCACCGGCGGCGCGGACCACGTGATCCGCCGCTGGAACTCCGAAACGGGCGAGCCGATCGGCGGCGTCGCGGCCGGCGGCCCCGAAGACCCGCTCGCCGCCTATGCCGGCGATCCGGGCGCGCAGGTATTTCGCGCCTGCGTCGCTTGCCACACGCTCAAGCCCGACCAGGGCAACCGCGCCGGCCCGACATTGCACGGCATCTTCGGGCGGCGCATCGCGACGTTGCCGGGCTATAAGTTCTCCGAGGCGCTCAAGCATCTCGACATCGTCTGGACGCCGGAGACCGTTGCGAAGCTTTTCGAGATCGGCCCTGCAACCTTCACGCCGGGAACCAAGATGCCCCAGCAGCGCATCGGCGCGTCCGAAGATCGCGACGCCCTCGTCAAGTTTCTCGAGCGGGCGACGAAATGATCATGTCTCCCGCTTCTCCTTGCGCTCGCGCAAATAGTCATCACTCGTACGCGGCTTCGGCCGCTCGGGCGCGCCGTAGGGATCGAAACCCTCCTCGGTGACGACGGCGACGCGGCAGTCCTCGCACATCTTGATGACGTCGAGGCGGCTGGCCGAATTCCGGTACATCCAATGCTTGCCTTCGAGCTTGGCGACGACGCGTTCTATCGTGCTCTTGACGCCGAACGGCTTGCCGCAGCGGATGCAATGGAACGGCTCCTCCTGCTTGAGCACGCGCGCGCCGGCCGTCGCGGCGCGGAAGTCGAGCCGCGGCGCGAGGCTGATCACCTTTTCCGGACAGGTCGCCTTGCACAGGCCGCATTGCACGCAAGCGTCTTCGGCGAACCGCAGCAAAGGCCGCTCGGGATCGTCCGACAGCGCGCCGGTCGGGCAGGCGGATACGCAGGACAGGCAAAGCGTGCAGCCCTCGGCGTCGATCTCGACGGCGCCGAACGGCGCTCCGGCGGGCAACGCGACGACGTCGCTCGGAGCGGGGGAGACGCGATGGAGTTCGCCCAACGCGAACCGCAGAAGGCCGCGCTTGTCTCCGGTCGGTTGGAAGGTCGCGGGCCGGGAGGCTGCTGCGCCCGGTTCGATCGCGCGCAACGCCGCGCCGAGGGCAAAGGGGTCGTCGGTCTCGATGGCGGCAAGAGGATCGCCCGAGAAGCCGAGGCCGGCAAGGATCGCCTCGGCGAGCGCGATGGTTTGGTGGAGGCCGGCGAGATCGTGGCGCGGTTTGCCGCGCAGAATTACCCGCAGGGCCACTGCGCCGTAGGCGAAAGCCGCGGCGATCGCCTCCAGGCCGATCTGTGTCACCTCGTTGACCGCGAGCGGCAAGACGTTGGCGGGCAAGCCGTCGCCGTGACGGGCGAGCGCGTCGATCAGCGCGCCGCCATGTTGCTCATCGTGGAAAAGCAGGATGGGCGATACGCCGCCTGCCTCGCGATAGACCGTGAGCAGCGTGCGCAGCTTGCGCAGGAGCGCATCGGCGGGCGGCAGCGCATAGCTTGCCGCGCCCGTCGGACATACCGCAGCGCATTGGCCGCAGCCGGCGCAAATCCCGGCGTCGATCGCCACGTGATCGCCGGCGGGCGCAATGGCGCTCGTCGGACAAAGATCGAGGCAGCGGTGGCAGCCGACGATCTGCGAGCGGGAATGGGCGCAAAGATCCGCGGCGAAGTCGACATAACGCGGCTTGTCGAAACCGCCGACGAGATCGCGCGCGCGCAGCACCGCCTCGAGCATGGCAGCGCGGTCGCCGGGATCGGCGCGCAGGTAGCCGTCCCGCAAATCGGCCGCCGGAAACAGCGGCGACCCCCCGGAAAGATCGAGCAGGATGTCGCAGCGCGACACGGCGCCGTCGCGTGCCGGGCCGAAAGCGAGCGCGCCACGCGAGGACGGCAGCGGCGAGGCGTAGTCGTCGACGATGATCTCGAACGCGCCGAGATAACCCCTCGCTGCGCGGATCGTACCCTTCACGATCGGAAAATCGGTGGTGCGCGGCGGGGTCAGATCATCAGGCCGCGTGACCAGCGTCGTGACGTCGAGATGCTCCTTCAGCAGGCTCGACGCCTCGATCGCGTGGTCGTCGCGTCCATAGACGAGAATGACCCCGGCGCTTTCCAGTCGAACGACGGGAACGTCGGGCATCGGCAGGGCGGCGGCGGCGGCAAGCGCCGCCATCTTGGGTCCCGCTTTCGCGGCCTCGCTCGACCAGCCCGCGCTTTCGCGCAGATTGACGAAGCTCAATTCGGCACCACTTTCCTCCGCGACCTCGCGAAACAGCGGCGCCTCCTGCGTGCAACCGACGGTGATCGGCACGCCCGACGCCGCCAGCGCACGAAAGCGATCGAGCTCGGCGCGGCAAAGCTGGCGCCCGCGGACGATCTCGGCACCCCGGCAGCCACGCCGCAAGGCCCCGGCATCGAGCGGCATCGTGTCTTCGCAAGAGCAAACCAGGAGCGTGCGTCGATCGGGCATCTGCTTTCTCGTCATGCACGAGGCATCGCCGGGCCTGACCGCATTCTGCACCAAGGCTATATTGTTAAATGATGGAGCGTAAGACTATAATTTAATCATGCCGCTGGAGCAGCGCAGCCGGATACGCAAGCCCGATACGCACGCGCTCGACCTGCCGCCGCCTTTCCGACCGGTCGTCTTGCGCGAGGTCGGCGACGCCTTCGTCCATGCCTGCGCGCACGCCCTTGAACTCGGCGCGGGGACGCTCGTTTTCGTCGGCCGCTTCGACCTCGCCGAGTTCGCCGTGATATTGGAACCCGAGGAGCCGCTTGCCGTCGCGCGGCGCGCGTTTTATGCGGGCATGGTTGCGCTCGGCGATGCCCTCGCCGCGCTGGCGCCGCCGGAAAAGCCGATCGCCATCGAATGGCCGGACGGATTTTTCGTCGATGGCGGTCTCGTGGGCGGGGGACGGCTCGGTTGGCCCGAACGCGCCGATGAGCGCGCGCGACCCGATTGGCTCGTTTTCGGGGCGGCAATTCGTACCTTTTCCATGAGCGGCGACGAGGCGGGGCTGCATCCGCTGGTGACCGCGCTCGAAGGCGAAGGCTTCGGCGATGTCGCTTCGGAGCGCCTCGTCGAAGGCTTCGCCCGGCATTTCATGGTCGCGATCGATTGTTGGCAGGAAGCCGGGTTTGAGACCATCGCGAAGAACTACATGGCGAAACTGAAACCCGAGCGGGAGGCGCGGGGCGAGATCGACGAGAACGGCGATCTTCATATCCGGCGCGCGAGCAAGCCCATCGAGCATCGCAAATTGCTGCCGGCGCTGAAACTGCCGTCATGGCTCGATCCGACGACGGGAGGGCCGCGCCGGTGAAGCTGCTGCGCACCATCCGTCTCGATCCGTCGGACAAGTTCATCTTCCCTTCCGCCGCGGAGCCCGGCGAATGGGCGATCTCCGGGGCGTTCGTCTTCTCCGACGTCGAGCCGGCGACGCTCCAGGGAAAGGAGCTCGCGGCATTCCGCAGCGGCTTTTTCGGCGTGCCGTCGCTCGGCTGGTCGACCTTGGTACAGATCGTGGAAACGGACGCGAAGGGTCGCCTCGCGGCGATCGAGCTGGTGGCACAGTACCTGCTCGAGCGCTTTGGCGCCCCCGATCTTGCCGCCGCCCGCAAAGCGGCGGAGGAGGAAATCGATTTCGCCGCTTCGCTTTGCGATCACCCGCCGGATACGCTGATCGCGGTTCACCGCTCGCACGAAGGCGGCGCCATCCACGAAGCCTTTCGCAGCCTGCATTCGCGGGCGGATCGCAGAAAGTGGCGCGCGTTTTCCTTTCTCGATGCCGATGTCGGGGACGAGCCGGCCGAGACCGTCGATTTGACGGCGCTGGCGCGCGGAGAACGCGAATGAAGGATTTTTGGCTCTCCTGCGGCCATCATCTGACGGATCGCCACGCCGGCGGCGGGCTGCTCGTCACGGACGAATTCCTGAAAGCCTATCTGGCGCGGCCCGAGCTCAATCCGCCTCCCGAAGCCTGCGCCGTCGAGCGCGGACTGCACGCAGCGCTGCTTGCCGAACCGCGTCGTGTTGTCGGCGCCGATGAGATCGCCGCGATCGCGGATGCGGACGCACGGGACAATTGGCGGCAGATGGCCGCCTTTCGCGACCATCTGCTGCGTCATGAGACGCTGGAGGCGGCCTATCTCGATCTCGTGCGCCGGGGCGTCGGCGACACGCCGCCGCTCTTTCTCCACCAGCTCGTCCAGGTGATTTTGCGCAACGCCCTCGACGGCTGCGGCGATCCGTTCGTGCTGCGCGCGGCGGAGCTGTTCTTTCGCCCGCAACGAATGACGACCCATGAAGGCGCCCTGATCGCCGCCGACGAGGAAACCATCGCCGGCACCGGCGCCGCGCCGCTGTCGCCTCTCGTCTCCATGCTGGGAATTCCCGCGGGCGCGCAGATCGACATCCTGACCGACGATAACGCGCAAGACTATTGGGAGCGGAGCGATCGCTTCGATATGGCGCTCGATCTCACCGTCGGCCGTCGCGGCGTCGCCGCACTCGGCTCGGCCATCGAGCGGTGGCTGCGACATATGTTGTCCCTCGAAGTCCGAGGTCGACGCGCTGAGCGAGATGCGCGACGTTCCGCTGAGCTGGTATATCGGCCTCGACGCGGCAGGCACGCGCATCGGCGACGCATTGTGGAACGGCGACGGTCTTGACGAGAAGGCGCGAAGCCGCGTGGCCGCGTTGTTTCGGTTGACGTTCCGGAAATCGGACCTGCCGGCGGCGCCGATCGAGGGCAATGCGGTCTATCTCATCCTGGCGATGACGGCGGACAAGTTGCTGCGCATGAAGCCGCAGAATCTACTGACCGGAATGCCGGCGTTGCGACCGGCGGCGCTGGCATGAACGCTCTAGCGCCCCTGCTGCGCATTCCCGTCGGCGTCGTCGTCGAGCGGCGCAAGGCCGCCTCGCCATGGACGGATGTCGTCTGGCGACCGGTCGCCGTGCTCGCCGGCCTGCCCGACGCGGCCCCCTGGACGCCGCTCGCAAGCGATGGCGAAACGGCGACCTTCTATGCCGGCGCGGCGGAGATCGAGCTCTATCGCTCCGAGACCGACAACTACCGCAGAAATCTTGCGTCGGGCGCGCCCTCCGTCTGGGTGGCGCTGCAGGCGACGGAGGGCGAACCGCCCTACGAGATCGCGGCCGTCACCGCCGATCCGGCGGAAGGCGAAGGCTTGACGGAACCGGGCCAAGGGATCGTCGAAGCCCTGCCGATGTGCGCGCCGCTACGCGACGCCATTGCCGCTTTCGTCGCGGACCACCATGTCGAGCGTGTCTTCGAGAAGCGTGAGCGCGATCGCGCCGATCTGGAGGCGTTGGGGCGGCATGGTCCGCAGTCGGGCACCGACGATGAACGATGACGAAACCTTCCTCGCGCGCTGGTCGCGCCGCAAGCGCGGCGCGGCTTCCGATGTGGGCGACCAGCCTAAGCCGGAAACCGCAGCGGACGACGTCGCGCCGCGGCCTCCGCTCGCTTCTTCCCCGCCCGTGGACGCTCGAACCGCGTCTTCGAACCCGCGAGTCTGCCGCCGATCGAATCGATTGGGGCCGGATCCGACCTCCGGGCCTTCCTCGCGCTCGGCGTGCCCGCGGATTTGACGCGTGCGGCGCTACGCCGCGCTTGGTCGGCCGATCCCGCGATTCGCGATTTCATCGGCTTGGCCGAGAATTCGTGGGATTTCAACGCGCCCGACGGCGTGCCCGGATTCGGTTCAGCGACGGCGGAAGAAGCTCGCCGCCTTCTGTCGCAAGCGATAGGAGAACCTGACGTCGGCAGCCCTCAGCATCCCGCCGAGGAGACATCGGCGGCCGATCCGACTGCGCTCCCCGCGCGCGACCCGGACCTCGCAGCACCCGATCTTGCCACAGATCAGGCAAGACAAAACGACCAGGCCGGGAGCGATAATTGCGATCCGATGCCCCTCGGCAAAACAAATAACAATGATATTGCGACGCAACATGACCACGGAACGCGCGAATCCTGCCCGCCCTCGCGGCAACGTCACGGTCGCGCGCTCCCGGAGTAGAATAATGTGGAATTAATCTGGCGCCGATAGCCTGAAGCTATTGACCCGGCGAGCGATATAGCACTAGGCTATGCTATGGTTTGATGCTTTAAGCCGTCATTTCGGGCTTCCTATGAATGACCCGGGACTTGACGAGGCGATCCGCGCCGCCGGCGGCATCACAGAGCTCGCGCGCAGGATCGGTATCTCCCAGCCATCAGTCTCCAACTGGTCGCGGGTTCCCGCGGAGCGCGTCCTTTCCGTCGAAGCGGCAACGGGCGTCGCGCGGGCGATCCTGCGTCCGGATCTTTACGGCGAGGCGTCTGGCGAGGTCGACGAGGTCGATGGCGCGCGGGCGCAGGAATATGCGCTACTCGCTACGCTCCTTGCACGCGCGCCGGATGCGGCGCTGCTCAAGCGCATCGCCAGGCTGCGCGGCGATGCGACACCGCTCGGCGTCGCGCATGCGGCTCTAACGCAAGCCGCGGCCAATACGAGCGCCGAGAAGATCGCGCGCGAGTTTTTCGATCTCTTCATTGGCGTCGGGCGCGGCGAGCTCCTGCCCTACGCCTCATATTATCTGACCGGCTTTCTCCACGAGCGTCCGCTGGCGCGCCTGCGCGAGGATTTGCGCGCGTTCGGCATCGAACGCGCCGAACGGCAGCCTGAGCCCGAGGACCACGCCGCCGTTCTTTGCGAGATCATGGCCGGTCTGATCGGCGGACAGTTTTCCGCAACGGCGATCGAGAAGCAGCGCCAGATCTTCGACAAGACATCTCGCGCCATGGATCGACCGCTTCTTCGCCGACCTGGAGGCGGCCGAGGCTGCCGATTTCTACCGCCATGTCGGCGCGATCGGGCGCCTCTTCATCGAGATCGAAACGGAAGCATTCGCTATGTCCGCGTGAGCGGGCGCGCAGGCAGGAAGGACGGGAGGACCCGGCGATGAAAACGGAACGCAACGCGGCCTTGGGGCGTCGTCGATTTCTTCGCGCGCTCGGCGTCGGCGCTGCGGCGGCGGTGGCGCCGCCGCTCGCGACCGAGGCCATGGCCGACGGCGTGAGCAACGACGAGAAACGCAAGGCGCGTTACCAGGCTGATTCCGCCGAGGTGCAGACCTATTACCGCGTCAACCGGTATCCGGGCGCGAGCTGAGGGAGGCATCCGTGCTGATCAAAAGAACGGAACGTCCGGCGCGGCGCGGATCTCTCGCCGCTCTTGCCGGTCAATCGGATCGCGGGCTCGACCGCCGCGCATTCCTGCGCCGCTCGGGCCTCGCCGCCGGCGGTCTCGCAGCGCTCGGGGCGCTGCCGCTCGGAGGCCTGCGCAAGGCCGAGGCCGGTCCGCCGCCTGCGCGCGGGCGCTGTGGTGCGCCGATCCGCAAGAACGTCTGCACCCATTGCTCCGTCGGCTGCACCGTGACTGCCGAGGTCGCCAACGGCGTGTGGATCGGCCAGGAGCCGAGCTGGGACAGTCCGCTCAATCGCGGCTCGCATTGCGCCAAAGGCGCATCCGTCCGCGAACTGGTGCACAGCGAGCGCCGACTGAAATACCCGCTGAAGCTCGTTAATGGCCAATGGACGCGCGTTACATGGGATTTGGCCATCAACGAGATCGGCGACAAGATGGTGGAAATCCGCGAGAAGTCCGGACCGGATTCGGTCTACTGGCTCGGCTCGGCGAAATTCTCCAACGAGGGCACCTATATCTTCCGCAAGCTCGCGCGCCTTCTGGGGCACGAACAATACCGGACCACCAGGCGCGCATCTGCCATTCGACGACGGTCACCGGGGTCGCCAATACCTGGGGCTACGGCGCGATGACCAACAGCTACAACGACATCCGCAATTCGAAGACGCAGGTCATCATGGGCGGCAATCCGGCCGAAGCCCATCCGGTGTCGCTGCAACATCTTCTGGAGGGCGCTGAGCTCAACAGACGAACTTGATCGTCATCGATCCGCGCATGACGCGCACGGCGGCGCACGCGACCGAATATGTGCGGCTGCGGCCGGGCACCGACATTCCCGTCCTCATACGGGATGATGTGGCATATCCTCCAAAATGGCTGGGAAGACACGGAGTTCATCAAGCAACGCGTCTATGGCTTTGAGGACGACGCGCAAGGAAATCGACAAAGTGGAATCCCGAGGAAGTCGAGCGCGTCTCCGGCGTGCCGGGCGAGCAGCTCAAGCGCGTCGCCGAGATGTTCGCCAAGCAGAAGCCGTCGACCTTGATCTGGTGCATGGGCCAGACCCAGCATACCGTGGGCACCGCCAACGTGCGCGCGAGCTGCATCGCGCTGTTCGTCCACCGGCAATGTCGGCAAGCCCGGCACCGGTGCCAACATCTTCCGCGGTCACGACAACGTGCAGGGTGCCACCGATATCGGCCTCGATGTCGTGACCTTGCCGTTCTACTATGGTCTCACCGAAGGCGCGTGGAAGCATTGGAGCCGCGTCTGGGAGGTGGACTACGACTACCTGCTGTCGCGGTTCGACTCCAAGAAGATCATGGAGACGCCCGGCATTCCGCTGACCCGCTGGTTCGATGCGGTGTTGCTGCCGAAGGACCAGGTGGCGCAAAAGGACAATGTGCGGGCGATGTTCGTGCAAGGGCACGCCAGCAACAGCATCACGCGCATCCCGGAGTCGCTGAAGGGCCTGCAGAAGCTCGATCTGCTGGTCGTGGCCGACCCGCATCCGACGACCTGGGCTTCGCTGGCGGTCAAGGCCGGACGCAAGGACAATATGTACCTGTTGCCGGTTTGCACCCAGTTCGAAACCTCGGGCTCGCGCGTGGCGTCGAACCGGTCCATGCAATGGGGCGAGCAAATCGTTCCGCCGAGCTTCGAATCGAAGGACGACTACGAGGTCATCTACCTGATGGCCAAGAAGCTCGGCGTTGCCGACCTGATGTTCAAGAACATCGCGGTCGAGAATGGACGGCCAGTGCCCGAGGACATTCTGCGCGAGATGAATCGCGGAAGCTGGAGCACCGGGTACACCGGCCAGTCGCCGGAGCGCCTCAAGCTGCACATGGCCAACCAGAAGGACTTCGATCTCGTCACGCTGCGGGCGAAGGACGGCCCATGCAAAGGCGACTATTATGGCCTGCCTTGGCCCTGCTGGGGCAAGCCCGAGATCAAGCATCCCGGCACGCCCATTCTCTATAACGCGGGCATTGCGGCGATGGATGGCGGCAGCGGCTTCCGCGCCCGCTTCGGCCTGGAGCGCAATGGCGCGACGCTGCTGGCCGAGGGCTCCTATTCCGCCCGGATCCGAGATTCAGGACGGCTATCCCGAGTTCACGATGGCTGTCCTGAAAAAGCTTGGCTGGGATCGAGGATCTCACCCCCGATGAGCTTGCCATCATCGAGAAGGTCGCGGGCGCTCCCGAAAAGACCGATGCCGTGTCGTGGTCGACGGACCTTTCTGGTGGCATCCAGCGCGTCGCGCTCAAGCACGGCTGCGTGCCCTACGGCAACGGCAAGGCGCGGACGGTCGCATGGAACCTGCCTGATCCGATCCCGACGCATCGCGAGCCGATCTACACGCCGCGCGTCGACCTAGTCGCGAAATACCCGACCTTGCCCGACGCCAAGCAGTTCCGGCTGCCGAACATCGGCTTCACGGTGCAGAAGACCGCGGTGGACAAGGGCGTCGCCAAGCAATTCCCGCTGATCTTGAGCTCGGGCCGGCTCGTCGAGTACGAGGGCGGCGGCGAAGAGACCCGCTCCAACAAATGGCTCGCCGAGCTGCGGCAGGACATGTTCATCGAGATCAATCCTGCGGACGCGAGCGATCGCGGCATCAAGGACGGCGCGTGGGTTTGGGTGACGGGCGCGGAGAACAGTGCCAAGGCCAAGGTGAAGGCGCTCGTAACCGAGCGGGTGGGAAAAGGCGTTGCCTGGATGCCCTTCCATTTCGGCGGTTGGTTCGGCGGCGAGGATCTGCGCGCGAACTATCCCACGGGCGCCGATCCAATCGTGCTCGGCGAGAGCGCGAACACCATTACCACCTACGGATATGATCCGGCGACGGGGATGCAGGAGCCCAAAGTTACCCTTTGTCAGATCAGCGCGGCGTAAGGGGAGGCGACGACCATGGCTCGAATGAAATTCCTCTGCGACGCCGACCGTTGCATCGACTGCAACGCCTGCGTCACCGCCTGCAAGAACGAGAACGAGGTGCCGTGGGGCATCAACCGCCGCCGCGTCGTCACCATCAACGACGGCAAGCCGGGCGAGCGCTCGGTATCGATGGCCTGCATGCATTGCACCGACGCGCCCTGCCAGGCCGTATGTCCGGTGAACGCCTTCTACACCACCGCGGACGCCGTCGTGCTGCATTCGAAGGATATCTGCATCGGCTGCGGCTATTGCTTCTACGCCTGTCCGTTCGGCGCGCCGCAATATCCGCGCGTCGGCAATTTCGGCTCGCGCGGCAAGATGGACAAATGCACCTTCTGCGCCGGCGGTCCCGAAAAGGACGGCACCATGGCGCAGTACGAGAAGTACGGCGCCGACCGTCTGGCCGAGGGCAAGCTGCCACTGTGCGCCGAGATGTGCTCGACCAAGGCATTGCTCGCCGGCGACGGCGACATCATCGCCCAGATCTACAAGGAACGCGTCGTCAAGCGCGGCTACGGCTCCGGCGCCTGGGGCTGGAAGACCGCCTATCGCGAGACCGTCACCTCATAACGCCAGGGCGGCGCGTCGCGGCGCCGGCGGCGAGCCGGGCACAGAGACGGAACCAGGGAGAAACGGGCATGGCGACATCATTTGCGGAACTTCGTGCTCTCGTCGGTGCCTTGCGCTCTTAGCACTTGCGGTGTTTTCGTTTCCGGCGGCGGCGCAGCAGCCCGGTTCGGTCGATCCGAACGCGAGCGTGGTGAGCGAAGAGCAGCTCCTGCAGCAGTTCAAGACGATCCGGGGTCTCGGCACCATTCCCGACAAGAAATCATACACGCTCGAGCAGCCCGCGGGCCGTGATTGGCGCCATTTCCACGAGGTGACGCTGCGCTGGATCGGCGCCATCGCCATTCTCGGCGTACTTGCCCTGCTCGTCGTCTTCTATTTGTCGCGCGGCATGGTGCGCATCGAGGGTGGGCGCTCGGGACGCACGATCGTGCGCTTCAATGCCGCCGAGCGGCTCGTGCATTGGATGACGGCGACCTGCTTCATCATCCTCGCACTCTCCGGGCTCAACATCACCTTCGGCAGACCGCTGCTGCTGCCGCTGATGAGCCCCGAGGCGTTCACCGTCTGGTCCGAATGGGCGAAGTACGCCCACAACTACCTGAGCTTCCCCTTCACGCTCGGGGTCATCCTGATCTTTTTCATGTGGATCGCCGGCAACATCCCGAACCGCGTCGACGTCGAATGGTTCAAGCGCGGCGGTGGCATGGTCGGACATGACCATCCGCCGGCATACCGCTTCAACGGCGGCCAGAAGGTGATCTACTGGATCGTGGTGCTGGGCGGAAGCGCTGCGGCCGTGAGCGGCTATGTCCTGATCTTCCCCTTCTACGGGACGGGCATTCACACGATGCAGGACGCGGAGATGATCCACAGCATCGTCGCCATGCTCTTCATCGCCGCCATGCTGGGCCATATCTACATCGGCACGATCGGCATGGAAGGCGCGTTCGAGGCCATGGGCAAAGGAACCGTCGATCTCAATTGGGCCAAGGAACACCATAATTTATGGCTCGAGGAGGAAGGCGCCCGCACCCAGCCCGATCCGTCGCAGCCCCACGCGACGGCAACGCCCGGGGAATAGCTGGGAAATGCCAGGCTCGCAGCTTGGCATTTCGGCGCATGAGACCCGCAGATACGAGCCCGCGCGATCGTTGATCTAAGCGATTTGGAGCGCCGCTTCGCCATGGCGGGCGGCGGCACAAGGTCGCGCGGGGAGAACTCCGATGATGGGCAGGTTCAAGGCTCTGTTTCCGGGTCTAATCGAAGCATTCGCGGATCGCAAACTGCCGACGCTTATTTTGGGGGTGATCGCTGCCGCCGCGTTTTTCGCTTTTGTCTTGAAGGCCGACGCCGCGATCGTTTTTGGAGTGCTCGCTATCGGTTGCCTGACCGCGATCATCGAAAGCGCGCATCATCACCGCAAAAAATAACAATAGCCGGCGCGCGAGCAGGACCTACCGCAAGTCTTTGACTCTACAAGGTAATCGGCAGCTTTTCTCCCGCTGCAAAAATCCGATTCCAAGACATTGCTGCGGTCGGGCGGGATGAGCCGGCTCACACCATGAGCGTCGCGACATTTGCGCTGGATCAAGGCACGCACGATCCCGGCGGTGCAAGCTGCGTCAAACAGGAGACCGCCCATGCAAGTGCCACTTCAGATCTCGTTCCGCAATCTTGCCAGTTCTCCCGCAGTGGAGGCGAAGGTCCGCGAGCGCGTCGAGGAGCTCGAGCAATTCTACAATCGCATCACGAGCTGCCATGTCGTGATCGAGGCGCCCAGTCGGCACCACAAGGAGGGCCGCCTCTATCACATTCGCGTCGATCTGATGGTACCGGGCAGGGAGATCGTGGTGAAGCGCGATCCGTCCGAGCATCACGCCCATGAAGACATTTATGTCGCGGTGCGCGACTGCTTCGATGCCGTCCGCCGGCAACTCGAGGATCATGTTCGCCGCCAGCGCGGCGACAGCAAGCATCATGAGGTCCCGGCCCACGGCAGGATCGCCAAACTCATCGCCGAGAAGGACTATGGCTTCATCGACGCGGCCGATGGCACGAAAGTCTATTTCCATCGCAATGCGGTCGCGGACGAGAGCTTCGACAAGCTCGCGGTGGGAGACGAGGTGCGTTTCGCCATGCACCCGGGCGAAGGCGAGAAAGGACCTCAGGCGAGCACGGTGATGCCAATCGGAAAGCATCATTTACACGAAAGGCCGTAATGCATCCGGCACCGGCTCGACTGCCGTCGAGCTGGTCGGGGCCTTTTCCCGTTCTTGTCCAAACGCTCGAGGGCCGGAGGAAAGACAAACCGACAGAGACCGATGGCGTAGATGGTGGAGCCGTGCGACGTCATTGTCGTTGGGGATATTCCCGTCGCCGCGACCGCGCGATGGACCGGCTAGGGGCGTGGCACCATGAAAGAGCTGTCTCTATCCAAGGTCTACCAGTTGCTCGAGCCGGGTCCAGTGGTCCTCCTGAGCACTGCGCACAAGGGTCGCGCCAACGTCATGACAATGTCCTGGCATATGATGGTCGAGTTCGAGCCCCCGCTGGTGGCCTGTGTCGTCAGCAACGCCAACCACAGCTTTGCCGCGTTGCGGGCGAGTCGCGAATGCGTGATCGCCGTGCCGGCGCTGGGCTTGGCCACCAAGGTCGTAAATGTCGGCAACTGCTCGGGCCGCGACCTCGACAAGTTCGGGGCGTTCGGACTGACGCGGAGGCCGGCCGAACGAGTCACCCCTCCTCTGATCGCCGAATGTTTCGCCAATCTCGAATGCAAGGTAGTCGACATGCGCCTTGTCAACCGTTACAACCTCTTCGTCCTCGAAGTGCTCAAGGCCTGGACCGATCCGGCGCAAAAGAACCCTAAGACCATCCACCATCACGGATACGGCAAGTTCGTCGTCGATGGCGAGACGATCAGGCTGAAGTCGAAGATGCGATAAGGCGCGCCGTAGTAGCGCCGGCCGCTACGTCCGCACGTCATGTTGATCTTAGATCGAGGCGCCGCCCTGGGGCGGCAGCGTGGCGCACGCCGGAGGTTCGTCGGGATGGCTGACAATGAGACGCAAAAGAGCTCGCCGAGCTTTCGGCTGGCCGTTGAGGATGTGGATTTCCTGCTACGCGACGAGATGCGCGATATTCGCTTCGCGCTCGAATATGCCAAGGCCGAATACTTGCTGCGCGATTGGGGCATTCGCTCGACGATTGTCGTGTTCGGCAGCTCGCGCGCTCCCTCGCCGGAGCAAGCGGCGGCTTCGCTCGATGCGGCAAGGAGCGATGAAGAAAAGCGTCGCGCCGCAAAAATGGCTGCATGGTCGGCCTATTACGAAGCGGCCCGGCAATTCGCGCGCCTCGCCTCGCAACAAGGCGGTGCGTTCGCCCCTCATCATCGCTGGCGCGACAACGTCATCGCCACCGGCGGGGGCCCCGGCATCATGGAGGCCGCCAATCGCGGCGCGCACGAGATCGGCGCGCCCAGCATCGGCTTCAACATCAGCCTGCCGACCGAACAGGAGCCCAACCCCTATACGACGCCGGAACTAACCTTTCGATTTCACTATTTCGCCATGCGCAAGATGCATCTGGCGATGCGGGCGAATGCCCTCGTCATTTTCCCGGGCGGTTTCGGCACGATGGATGAATTGTTCGAGCTTTTGACACTGGTGCAGACACGCAAGGCGCCAAGCCTTCCCATCGTGCTCTACGGCACGAATTATTGGCGGCGCACGATCAATTTCGACACGCTGATCGAGGAAGAAATGATCAGCGCGGACGAATGTCGGCTGTTTTCGTTCGCGGACAGCGCGGAAGCCGTGTGGAAAACGCTCCTGGCGAGGGGCTTGACCGCGCACACCGCCCCGTCGCCGACGCGGGGACAGCAAGGCTCATGATGGCATCGAGCAGATCTTGCCTTATCCCGAATCGCGTCTACGCGCGAGGGTATCCCACCGTCTGCGCGAAGGTCACGAACTGTTGGTCGGGGAGCCGCAGCGTGCGAGCAAGCTTCGGTGTATCGACAGCTCCCCGAAAGACCGTGACGAGCCCCTCGGAGGCGCAGAACAGATAGACGTTCTGACCGATGAAGCCGGTATCGACCGAAGCGTAGAGGCGGCGCTCCTCGGCGGAGATATCCATCATGCGCTCGCCATGAGCGACGTAGACGAGATTGAGCGGCGCGGTGGCGACGAAATCCTGCAGACCGGTCTGCGCGCGAATATCCTCCTTCGAATAGGGCAGCAGTTTGTGGGCCATTGGCTCGTAGAGCCAGACGCCATCGGCCATCGTGACATAGATGTCCATCACCATGACATGGCGCCAATAGGGGGCAGTCCGGTCGCCGCTCGGACGATTGACGCCGAAGGCGGCCCACAACAGTATCTGACAGAACCTGCACCGGAAGCGGTCGGTCCGAATATTCGCGCGTGGAACGCCTCAGCTTGAGCGCCGAGATCAATGGCTGGCCGCCCTCCTTTCGCGCCGGCGGCAAGTCGAGGGGCCCAAGCTCTTGCGTCGCAGCAATGCCCGGAGCCGCCGCAAGCGCCGCGCTGGCGAGAATGGCGACATTGGCTTGACGTCGTGTCATCATCGTTACTCCTTTTTTCATGAGCGGATTTCCCTGCCGCCGAAATCCATTGGGCCAAATCTGTTCCATCCACGTCGATTTCACTTTATCCAGGACATATCCCGTCCCCTTTTGCCGTCGGCATCTCGACCTCACAAGCCGAATGGATAGGTATCGGGAAGCCCCGCGAGCTCCTCTGTCCCGAACGGCGTCACGGCCCGGGTTTCATCGAACCAGATATACTCGTCGAACTGACGCGGCAGAATTGCCTGGAAATAATGACTGGCGAGCTCGGTCTCCGGCCGGTAGATCACGCCGATCGCACGTTCGATACGAGGTTTCGACAATCCACTGCGAACCGCCGCCGGTACTCGATCACGAAGCGGCAGCATGAAACGCGGGTGGCCGGCATTATGAAACAATCCCTCGTAGCTCCGCTCGAGGGCGGGCCGCACGATCTTGACCTCCATCGGTCCGTCCCAGTCCGTGGCGGCGGCGACGGTGCCCGAGTTGGTGCCAAACCCGATGATATAAGCACCGGCGCCGAATTCTTCGCGGCACAGATGCCCGATATTGTATTCGCCCCGCGCCGACATCTCGGTCGCGGCCGCATCGCCGACATGAGAATTATGCGCCCACACGATGGCCTTGCTTTCAGGTCCATGAAAAGCGATCAGCGTCTTCAAGGTTTCGAACATATGGCTGTCGCGCAGGTTCCAAGATGCTCGCGACCCGTAATACATGATGCGGTAATAATGTTCGGCGTCAGCGACTAGGCGCGCGTTCTGCACCGCATCCATGAAGCGTTCGCCATCATGCGCGGCATAGGCGCTCTGCTTTTTGAGAATGTCTTCCAGCATGCGCACGACATCCTTCTCACAGGTCCGATAGGCGCCGGTGAGCGCCGCGTGACCGTAGGTTGCCGGATCGGCCTGCCAGGGGCTCAAGCAGCCGTAGCGTAGCCGCGCGGTCCGCGCGGATTCGGGGTCGACAAAATCGAGATATCGCAGCACGGAGCGGATGGAGGTGTAGAGGCTGTAGAGGTCGAGTCCATAGATTGCCACTCGCTTTTCCGGGGCGCGGCCCGCGTTGAGCCCATGCAACCAGTCAACGAAAGCGCGCACCTCGTTATTGCGCCACATCCACATGGGAAAACGTGCGAAGGCGGTCCATTCAGCGGGTGGATATTCGAAATGCCGGACGTAATGGTCGATGCGAGCCGCATCCGGCCAATCACCTTCGATCGCGACGAAGCGAAATCCCTTTCTGGCGATCAACTCCCGCGAAATGCGCTCCCGCATCTTGTAGAATTCCGACGTACCGTGCGTCGCCTCCCCCAGCAGCACGAGCTTCGCGTCGCCGATTCGCTCCAGCAGCGGTTCAAGCTTTGCCGTCTCGATCGAATCGAAAATCTCGCAGCAACCGGCAATGCTCCGAGCCAATTCATGATCAGCCGGACGTAGCTCTTCCGGATGACGCCGCCGCGCGACAGGAAGCTCTTCCGGCGCCCATCCCTCCTTTCCAATCAGAGGGACGAAGCGGACGTCGGCAATGTCTTCGGTCAAGAATTCGTCTTTTGAAGATCGTGTCACGCGCACAAGCTCCTGCGCCCGCGGGTCGGTGCCAATGGGAATGACCAGCCGCCCGCCGATCTTCAGTTGTTCCTTCAGCGTGTCCGGAACCGCCGGCCCCCCGGCCGCGACGACGATCGCGTCATAGGGCGCGTACTCAGGCCTTCCAAGAGTGCCGTCGGCGTGAAATACATGCGCATTGCCGTAGCCGAGATCACTCAGCGTCGCAGCCGCCTTTTCGGCAAGCTGCCCGATGCGCTCAACGGTGTAAACCTCACCGGCGAGTTCGGCCAACACGGCCGCGGCATAACCCGACCCCGTGCCGATCTCGAGGACCTTCTCACCACCCTCAAGATCGAGCGCCTCGATCATGAGCGCCACGATGTAGGGTTGGGAAATGGTCTGGTCCGCAGCGATCGGCAGCGGCGAATCCTCATAGGCAAATTCGCGCAGATGCGCCGGAAGAAAGGCCTCCCGTGGCACCTTTCGCATGGCGTTGAGGACCGCTTCGGAACGGACACCACGCGCGGCGATCTGATGCGCGACCATGTCGCGACGAAGCTTTGAAAATTCGGTCATTTCCATGCTTCGGTTCCTGGGAGGCCCCAGGCACGTCAATTCGACTGCCCGGCGCCACGCGTCACAATTCGAAATTCATGCGCCGGTCGGCGGCAGGAGTCCTTGATCTGGATCACACCGCCCGTCGGCGATTTCGGCATTCTGGCGAGTTCAGGAGGCCGACTTTGCTCAAGAGGAGGTTGCACGTGGTCAGGGCGTTCCGCGCGTAAATTCTCTGGATTGCCGGTTAGCGCCAAGTGATCGTGAGCTGACCGGGGTGGATGGGGTAGATGGCGGAGCCGTACGACGTCATTGTGATCGGCGCCGGCCTCGGCGGTCTGACGGCGGCGGCGCTGCTCGCCCGCGCCGGTCGCAAGACGCTCGTCATCGAACGCAATGCTGCGGTCGGTGGTGCGGCCTCGACCTACAAAATCGGCGATTTGGTGGTCGAGGCGTCCCTCCACGAAACCAGCGACCCGCAAGATCCGATTGATCCCAAGCACGCCATCCTCGCCCGCATCGGTGTTCTCGATGCGGTCGAATGGGTGCCGACCGGCGCGATCTACGAAGTTCGGGGTGGACCCTTAGGGCAGCCGTTCGTTTTGCCAGGCAATTTCTCGGCAGCTCAGGCCGCCTTGTCCGATCGATTCCCTTCGCTCGAGTCGCCGATCGCCGCGGTCCTCGGCGACATGGAGCGCATCACGGTCGCCCTCGGGACCTTGAGCCGGCGTCGCGAGGCCTTCCGCGACCCGCGAGAGGGTTTCGGCGCGCTCTTCAAACTAGCCCCGCTGCTTCGCGATTGGCGGCGGTCCGTCGCCCAAGTTTTCGATCGCGCGTTCGGCAGCAACGAGGCGGTCAAATGCGCGCTGGCCGCAAATCTCCCCTATTGGCACGACGACCCCGAGGCATTGTGGTGGATCTTGTTCGCGGTCGCGCAAGGCGGATATCTGGCCTCCGGCGGTCGGTACGTCCGCGGCGGCTCGGCGCGCCTCAGCAATGCGCTCGCGGATGCGACGAAGCAGGCCGGTGGAGAGATCTTGCTGGGCCGCCAGGCGACCGGCATTCGCCTCGACGCCGACGGGCGCCCATCCGGCGTCGTGCATGTGGGCCGGAACGGCGACGACCCGACGGAGGCTCGAGCGTCGATCGTCTTCGCCAATGCGGCCCCGGCCATGCTCCTGCCCATGTTGCCGGAACGGGCGCGCGAGCGTTTTTGGTCAGCCTATGCCGGCCGTCCCCTCTCCATCTCGCTCTTTTCGGCAACGTTCGGTTTGTCGGCACGTCCCGCGTCGCTCGGATTCCGCCATTATTCGACATTTCTGCTGCCGCCATGGATGAAAACTCTATCCGACCACCGCCGCAGCGCGGGTCTTCTCGCCGCTGCGCCGGGGCGCGAGCAGCCGCTGATGACAGTCGTCGACTATTCCGCGATCGACTCCGGCCTGGGAGGTCCGCCTTACCCGGTGTCCGTGGTAGGCGTCGACCGGCTCGCGAACTGGTCGGGGCTGGACAAGGCGGCTTGCGACGCCAAACGGGACCAATGGCGGCAAGCGGTCATCGCAACGATCGATGGCGAGTTTCCGGGCTTCGCCTCGCATGTTGTCGCGTCGGTTTTCAACACCGCGCTCTCGATGCGCAATTATCTCAATGCGCCCGCAGGAGCGATTTACGGCTTCGCGCCATTGCCGCCGTCCGCTCCGATCTGGCGCGGGATCGGTCGCTCGCCGAAGACGCCTATTCCCGGCCTCTATCTCGCTTCTTCCTACGCGGGCAGCGGAGGCTTCACCGGGGCGATCCTCGCCGGAGGCAATGCTGCGGATCTGATTTTGCCGAGGCGGAGACAGTGATGCAAAGCCGGCGGGCGCTCTTGGTCGGGGGTGCCGGCGTGGCCGCGCTCGCGCTTGGAGGATTAGGCTATCGCGCTTGGAATCGCGGCTTGTGGTCGGGCGGCGAAGGTCCGGCTTACGCGCCCTGGAGCGATTGGGCGGGCAATAGTGCCGACGGCATCAAGCGCCCTTTGCGCGCCGCGATCCTGGCGTCCAATCCGCACGACACCCAGCCTTGGCTCTTCGACGTTGGGAAAGACACGATAACGCTGTTCGCCGACCGGTCTCGCAATCTGGGCACATTCGATCCATTCCGCCGCGCGGGCTTCTTTCTACTTCTTGTGGTTCAGCCGCCTATCTTCGCTCCACACCACGGCGCCGAGGGCCGCGGCAAAGACGACGAAGCCGATGACGACAAGGGCCAGATAGAATTCTTCGTAATTCGACATCCCACTTTCTCCCTGGATCGACAATGCGATCGGGCAGGCCGGCAGCCTGCCACGTTCGGCAATCGCAGATCGTTGATCCAGATCAATGATCGGGGCGCCGCGTCGAGCCGTAGCGCGATGGCCGAAAGGATGGGCGGCGGCGTGTGCTGTCCTGCCGGTCGCGCCCTAGCGGCGTCTCGTTGCGCCACCGCCGCTCGGCGGGCTCGTCGATGCTAAGCGGCATCCACCAGGATGATCTCCGAATCCTCGAGCGCGGCGATCTTGAGCAGCGCCTCGTTCCGGATGGCGGCGCCGTCGCGGGCGTTGATGCGGACGCCGTTGATCTCCACCGCGCCGGTGGCAGGAACCAGGTAGCCGTGGCGCTGCTCGCCGAGCGCGTATTCCGCGCGATCGCCCGCCTTCAGCGTGGCGCCCAGCACCCGCGCGTCGGCGCGGATCGGAAGCGCGCCCTCGTCGTCCGCGATGCCGCTCGCCAAGGTCACGAAGCGGCCTGAGCGGTCCGCCTTCGGAAAAGGCTTGGCGCCCCAAGCCGGCCGGCCGCCGCGCCGCATGGGCTCGATCCAGATTTGGAAGATCTTGGTCGGCACCGGCTCGAGATTATATTCGGAATGGCGGAGGCCGGAGCCCGCGCTCATCACCTGCACGTCCCCGGCCTCGGTGCGGCCCGTGTTGCCCATGCTGTCCTGGTGCGTGATCGCGCCTTGCCGAACATAGGTGATGATTTCCATGTCGGCATGCGGATGAGGCGGGAAGCCCGTATTCGGAGCGATCTCGTCGTCGTTCCAGACGCGCAAGGCGCCGTGGCCCATCCGCTGCGGATCGTAATAATCTGCAAAGGAGAAATGATGCTTGGTGCGCAGCCACCCATGATCGTCGCCGCCAAGTGCCTCGAGCGCTCTCCGCTCAATCATCGTCGCACCCCTCGTCCTCTACCGCCGGCTCGTCCGGCGAACCGCCAAGCCGCTCGCTTATCGCTCTTGACGGCTATCCTGCGCAAGACCGGGCATCGCCTTCTCGCCGATTGCGCCCCCGATGCGGCGATGCTATCCATAACTGTTGCGGCGAAACCGGCTGATAGGCTCTCGGTGGGCGAAAAAGCGTTGTGGCGGCGCCGCGATCTGCTGAGCCTCGGGCTCGGCGCCGCGGCCATGGGCCTTGGGGCGCGGACGGCGAGGGCGGCTCCGCCCGTCGCCGCTCCTCGGCGTCTCTCCTTCTACTGCCTGCATACCGGCGAATCGCTCGACCGAACCTACTGGGCCGATGGCGGATATCTGCCGGAAGCGCTGGACGAGATCGACCGCGTCTTGCGCGATTTCCGCACCGGCGAGGTGCGCCGGATCGAGCGGCCGCTGCTCGACCTGCTCGTCCGGCTGCGCGCACGGCTCGATACTAGCGAACCGTTCCATGTAATCTCGGGCTACCGCTCGCCGCAAACCAATGCGATGCTCGCGGCCGCGTCGGAAGGGGTGGCGAGCCATAGCCTGCATATTCAGGGCATGGCCATCGACATCCGCCTGCCCAATCGCTCGCTCGCGAGCCTGCATGCGGCGGCGCTGGAACTCAAGGGCGGCGGTGTCGGCTATTACCGCGCGTCCGATTTCGTCCATGTCGACATCGGCCGCCCACGCAGCTGGGGTTAGCGCCTCCTCGCCGTCCGGGCCGTCCGTGCTGGCAGGGGCGACCTCTTCGCCCTACAATGAATTGACAGCTGCGCTTCCAGGAGAAGATGCGATGGCCAAGGCGCCCAACGACACTCCGGTCGAGCTCGATATCAGCCCCGAGAAGGTCTGCTACATCATCGTCAAAGCGCGCGAATTCGACGTGAAGGTGCCGCCGGTCGAGCCCGACCCGGGATCCAATCCGGCGGATCACGAAGAGCGCGAGATCCTGGAGGACTATGCCGACGACCCGACTGCGGCGGAGCTCAAGGAGGCGATCGACGACCTCAACGAGGACGAGACCGTCAACCTTATCGCGATGCTCTGGCTGGGCCGCGGCGATTTCGGCCGGGACGAGTGGCGGAATGCATTGGCGCTGGCGCGCGAGCGCCATCGCGAGCATTCCGCGCGCTATCTGATGGGTATTCCGATGCTCGGCGATCTTCTCGAGGAGGGGCTCTCCCTCCTCGGCTATTCCTGCGAGGAATTCGAAATCGACCGGCTTTAGCCGCCTTGGTGCGGCTCGTCCAAGCGCGATCGCTCGGCGCCGCGGGCCTGCCCGGCCTTCATCTCAAGTCGCGCCGGAGTCGGCGAGCGCGCGGGCGGCGATCGCCGTCATCATCAAGGAAAAGCCGAAAAAGAACATATTGACGCCGACGAGGAGCCCGATCGCCCAAATAGCCGAGCTCGGCCAGCCTTGCGCGATGAGGAAGGCGAGCACCAGATCGACGATGCCGCTGAAAAGCATCCAGCCCCATTGCGGTAGAAAGCGCCGGAACTCGAGCGCGACCAGGATGGCGCCGACGCCCTCGACGATGAAAATCACGATCAGCAGGATGGTGAGAGTGAGGATGCCTTCGAACGGGCGAGCGATGAGCAGAAGCCCCAAGGCGACGGCGAGGATCGACGTGATGAGCGACCACCAGTAGCCGGGCACATGGCGGCCGCGCAAGATTGCGAGGGCGCGGAAGAATCCTCCAAAGACGAAGAGCCAGCCGACCATGAGCTCGACCGCTAAAGTCGAAAGGTTCGGCAGGGCCACGGCCAGAAGCCCCAGGATCATCATGACGATGCCTTGCGCGAGGAACATCTTCCAATGGGCATGCACGGCCGCCGCGATGTCGCGACGGATGTCGTCGTTGGGGTCCATGATCATTCGGCACTCCCTTTTCCGCGAGCGGTCTTGGCGCGCTTGCGCGGGTGCTCCGGCGTTATGCCCCTTATGCAATTCCCTTTTTGTACTTTACACCGATTTCGCCTTCCATGTCCCTTAATCTTGCATGTCGGGTCCTCGATGATTCCCGATCGATTCGCCGCGGGCTTTGCGATGGCGGCGTTTCGCTAGCACCCCAGCCTCGTGCTATCATCGGGCTAGGGTCATTCCAGTCGCGATCGGCAAAATGGGAGGCGGAACATGGGCGTGCTCGAAGGCAAGGTAGCGGTCGTGACCGGCGGCACCAGCGGCATCGGCGCCGCCACGGTTGAGCTTTTCGTCGAGGAAGGCGCCAAGGTGGTCATTGCCGGGCGTCGGGCGGAGCAAGGCGAGGCGCTGGCAAGAAAACTCGGTCCGGCGGCGAGCTTCATCCGCACCGACGTCGCGCATGAGCCCGAGGTCAAGGCCATGATCGGGCATGCGCTGGCCAAATTCGGCCGGCTCGACTGCCTCTTCAACAATGCCGGCAATCCGGGCAAGCTCTCCACTCTCGCCGAAGTGGATATGGAGAATTTCGATCGCATCATGGCCGTCCATGTGCGCGGCGTGATGCTGGGCATGAAACACGCCGCGCCGGTGCTGCAAGGCCAGCGCTCCGGCAGCATCATCAATACGGGCAGCGTCGCCGGCCACAAGGCCGGCATCTCGGCCCCTGCCTATTCCACCGCCAAGGCGGCGGTCATCCACCTCACCCGCTGCGCCGCGGTCGAGCTCGGCGAGCATAACGTGCGCGTCAATTCCATCTCGCCCGGCGCCATCGTCACGGGCATTTTCGGCAAGGGCGCCGGCCTGCCCGACAGCGTCGCGGACAAGACGATTGCGGGTCTCGAGAAGGGCTTCGCCAAGCTTCAGCCGATTCCGCGCGCCGGCATGCCCGAGGACATCGCCCGCGCGGCGCTTTATCTCGCGAGCGATGCAGCGAGCTTCGTCAACGGCCATGATCTCGTCGTCGATGGCGGCAACATTGCGGGCCGGCCCTGGTCGATCACGCTCGCGCAGCGCCAAGCCATGTCGCAAACGCTGCAGTCGAAAGCGCGCTGATCCCCGCTTATGCCGCCCCTGGCCGTGGCGGCGTGCTCTTTGCTTCAGTCCTTGGGCTCGGTGCCGATGAAATGGCCGATGGCCATCAACGGCTCGACGCGGTCGCAGATGATCTTGAAGGCGCCCAGCATGGGCACGGCGAGGAGCGCGCCGACGACGCCCCACATCCAATACCAGAAGACAAGGGCCAGGATGATCAGCACCGGATTGAGCGTGAAGCGCCGCGCCAGCAGCATCGGCGTCACGGTCTCGCCCTCGACGATATGGATGGTGAGATAGATGCCGGCGAGAAGCAGCGCCTGCAAGCTGTTGTCGAAATTCACCAGCCCCGCCATGAAGAGGATCGCCACGCCGAAGAGCGGACCGAGTATAGGGACGTAGTTGAGGAGAAAGGCGAGCGTGCCCCAAAGGACCGGGTCGTAGAGGCCGCAGAAATAGGCGGCCAGGCCGGTCAGGATGCCGACCACTGCGTTCACCAGGCTGATGGTCACGAGATATATGGAGATCGAGCTCTCGATCTCGCGCGCTATATGCACGGCCTGCTTCTTGTCGGTCAGCCTCGGCAGCACCTCGACCAGGCGCCGGAGAAAGAGATCGCCCGAGAGCAGCAGGAAATAAAGCAGCAGCGCGGTGGTGAAGATGCCGGCCACGCCGCTCAACGTGCCGCTAAGAAGGAACCCGGTGAGGCCGGGCCCCCGGATGGTGACCGGTGCGGCGGCGGTCGCGCCGCTCCCCGCCATTTTCTCGACCTCGCTCCCCGTCTGCTGGATCTTCGTGACCAGCTTCTCGAGGAACGAGAGACGCTGCTCGACGCGCGCCAACCCCTCCGGGAATTTGGAGAGCCAGCTCGAGACCGGGCCGGACAGGCTGTAGCCGAGCATGGTGCAACCGCCGAACAGCACGGTGATAATAAGGAGCGCGGAGACGACGCGCGGCACGCGGAGAGTCCCCAGCACCCGCATTGCGGGTTGCACCAGCAGGTTCAGCACGAAGGCGACGATGACCGGCAGCACCAAGGCGCTGGCGAAATAAAACGTGTAGAGCACCAGAAGGGAGAATATTCCGACCAGCAACAGAGTCTGCAGATTGCGTCGCGGACGCGCGCCTTTCGGTCGCGGCGACGCTGTCGCCTTTCGCTCGGCCTCGTCCGGCGGCGGGATCGCCGCCGCTCGGTGATCCTCATTCACCACTATCCTCCTGCCGAGCGCCGGCAAACGAGATCTGCAGGGCGGCGTTCATGTCGCGAAGCGTGGCGCTGCCCAAGGCGCGGGCAAGCACCCAGCCGTCCATGGCCGTCGCGGCGACGAAACCGCCGCCCTCGAGCGCGGTGAGCTGCTCCTCCACCAAAGCGGGCTCGAGACCGAGGCGCGCGGCAAGCTCGGCCGTCGACAGGACGCCGCCGCGCAGCCGGTTCCGCTCGAGCTCGGCGAGCAGGGCCAAGGCGAGCGCCGAGCGCCTGGCGTCCAGCAGCGCGACAGGTGCCGGCTCGGCACGACGCTCCTCGCCGAGCGCGGCGGCGACCTCCGCGCCCAGCAGCACGACCGCCCAGAAGATGTACATCCAGAGCAGCAGGATCGGTATGCCGGCCAGCGCCCCATAAATCGCGCTGTAGGACGAGAACCGCGCGATATAGAGGGCGAAAAGCAGCTTCAACGCTTCCATCAAGGCCGCGGCGACCAGGGCTCCGATGACGGCGTCGCGAATTCGGATGGCGCCATTGGGCATGAGCCGATAGAGCAAGGCGAAGCTGCCTGTTTCGAGAAGGAAGGGAAGGAAGCGGGCCGCGCGGCTCAGCCACGCCTCGAAGTCCTCATGGCTCATGATGCCGTTGTCGTTCGCGAGGGCGGCGAAGCTGCGCAGATAGGTCGGCAGGGACAGTCCGGTCCCGAGCAGCACCGGCCCCAAGGTCAAGACCATCCAGTAGACGAGCACGCGATGGAGCCAGGTCCGCGGCGCGGTCACGTTCCAGATCACGTTGAGCTGCTCCTCGATCGTCGCGAGCAGCAGGAGCGCCGTCACCACCAGAGCGGCGATGCCGAGCACGGTCGTCTGCGCCGCGTTCGTCGCCACATATTCGAACCATTTCGCCGCCGTCTCTCCCACCTCCGGCGCGAAGACCCGCAGCAGCACGACCAGGAAGCGCTCGCGCGCGCTCGCAAACACGGGGAAATCCGAGAAGATCACCAGCACGATCACGGTAAGCGGCAACAGCGCCAGAAGCGTCGCATAGCTCAGCGCGCTTGCGCCGATCAGGCAGCGATTCGTGATGAAGCCGCCGACGGCGCGACGCGCGACGTGAGCGAGTTCATGGAAGGCGATCGACAAGCGGGGGGAGATCGCGACCAATGACCGTGACGGCTCAGGGTGCAACGGCTTCCCCCTCGGCTCCGAGCTGGCTAGCGAAATATGGCCTGACATCGACGACTATGCAAACCGCGCCATGCGGGTTCCCCAAGGCGAAAGCCTGCCGCCTGTTCTCGAAAGGCGAGGAGGCGGCAAAATGAAAGAGCCTCGAACTCGCGTCGAGGCTCTTTCCACGCGCCCGCTTGCGGCCCGGGCGCAAGCGCGAGCGCGCGGGCACGTGTCGGTCCGGATTAACGCCGGTCGGGGTTGCCCTGAGCGGGCCGCTCCTGGCCGCCGCCTTGACCGGGATTATGCTGGCCGCCGCCCTGGCCGGGGTTATGCTGGCCGCCCTGACCGCCTTGGCCCGGCCGCTCCTGGCCGCTGCCCTGACCAGGATTGTGCTGGCCGCCACCCTGGCCCGGATTGTGCTGTGCGCCACCCTGGCCGGGGTTCTGATGCTGGCCGTCCTGGACGGGATTTCGCTGACCAGGCTTGTCCTGGCCGGTTTTCTCTGGGCTCATTCGGTGTCCTTCCTTTGCAAAGTGTAAGCAGCGCCTTTGCTGCTGCGGACAAACGCCGACCTCGGCAGAAAGTTCCTTCCGGGTGCCGCATTTCTCCGCTCGGTTCGGCGCTTGCCGCTCAGCTCACCAACCTCTCCAAGGATGCGATCTCGTCCGCCTCGACGGCGGGCTTGTCCCAGCGGATGCGGTGGACGCGCGGGAAACGCATGGCGAGGCCGGATTTGTGCCGCGTCGAGCGATGGATGCTGTCGAAGGCGATCTCCAGCACCAGGGCCGGCTCGACCGCCCGCACCGGCCCGAAGCGCTCGACAGTGTGATTGCGGATCCATTGGTCGAGGCGGCGCAGCTCCTCGTCGGTGAAGCCGAAATAGGCCTTGCCGACGGGCACCAGCTCGCCCTGCCGCCAGGCGCCGAAGGTGTAGTCCGAATAGAAGGAGGAGCGCTTGCCATGTCCGCGTTGGGCATACATCAGCACGGTGTCCGCCGTGAGGGCGTCGCGCTTCCATTTGAACCAGGGCCCCTTCGGCCGCCCCGAGAGGTAGGGCGAATCGGCGCGCTTCAGCATCAGCCCCTCGATGCCGCGGAGCCGCGCATGCTCGCGCAAGGCCCTGAGATCGTCCCAAGCGGCGAAGGCGAGCAATGGCGAAAGATCCATATGACGCCGCGGCTGGGCGCGATACCAGGCCTCGAGACGGCGACGACGCTCGCGGAAGGGCAGCGGGCGCAAATCCTCCGCCTCCTCGAGGATATCGTAGAGCCGCAGCCAGGCCGGGTAATCCTGCCGCAGCTTTGGGCTCGCGGTCTTGCGGTTCAGGCGCTGCTGCAGGTCGTTGAACGGCGCCACTTCGCCGCCGCGCGCGACCAGCAGCTCGCCGTCGAGCACCACGTCGTCCGCGGCGGTCTCGGCGAATTCCGGAAAGGCCGCGGCGATCTCGTCGCCCGTGCGCGAATAGAGGCGGCGCTCGCCCTTGCGCGCGACAAGCTGCACGCGGATGCCGTCCCATTTCCACTCGGCGCAATAATCGGCGGGATCGAGCGCAGCAAGCTCCTCTTCCTCGAGCGGCTGCGACAGCATCAAGGGGGTGAAGGTGGGCAGGCCGGCGGTCTCGGGCCGCGGCGCGCCGCCCTCGAGCCAGCGGAAGAGCCCGGCGTAGGGCGGCGCCAGGCTGTGCCAGACCGTCTCGATCTCCTCCAGCGGCTCTTGCGACCATTCCGCGAGCGCGGTCTTGGCGAGCCGCGCCGAGACGCCGACGCGAAGGCCGCCCGTGACGAGCTTGAGCAGCGCCCAGCGCCCCGTCGCGTCCAGCGCGTCGAGCCAGCGCGCCAAGAGCTCGACCGCGTTCTCCCGCGTCGCGATGGCGAGCGCGTCCACGATGTCGCCGAGGCCTGGAACGGCGCCGGCCTGCGGCCGGGCCGGCCAGATCAAGGATACCGTCTCCGCCAGGTCGCCGATGAAATCATAGGAAAGCGCGAACAGCTCCGGATCGACGCGCGCGACGGCGAGCTCGCGGATTTGCTGCGGCTTCACGGCGCGAAAGGAGAGCTCGCCCGTGAGCGCTGCCAGCGCCCAGCCCCGTTCCGGGTCGGCCGTGCTCGCGAAATAGTCGCTCATCAGCCGCAGCTTGCCGAGACGCGCCGGCATGAAGACCAGGGCGTCGAGAAGGGCGGCGAAGCGGTTCATCGCTACTCCTCCTCGGCCTCGAAGCCGAGCAGCGAGAGCGCGCGCGCCCGGAAGCCCATGATGGTCGCCTGGCGCAGCAGCCCCTCCTCGGCGCCATGGGTGATCCACAGCTCGCCGGGCGCCACTTCGGCAATCGTTTGCAGCAGCTCGTCCCAGTCGGCATGGTCGGAGATCACCAGCGGCAGCTCCACCCCACGCTGCTTGGCGCGCTGGCGCACTCGCATCCAGCCCGAGGCGAGGGCCACGACGGGGTCGGGCAGGCGGCGCGCCCAAAGCTCAGAAGCGGCGCCCGGCGGCGCGAGCACGATCTTGCCCCGCAGCTCGTCGCGCGCGACGCCCTTGACCGGCAGCAACGGGCCGAGCGGAACGCCTAGCTCCTCGTAGAGTTCGCAAAGCGGGATGAGGGCGCCATGGAGATAGACGGGCTCCTCATGCCCCTGGCGGCGCAGCAAAGCCAGCAGGCGCTGGCATTTGCCGAGCGCATAAGCGCCGACGAGCTGACAGCGCTCGGGGAAGAGGCGCAAGGAGTGGAGCAGGCGGTCGATCTCGTCCGTGTCGGGGGGATGGCGGAAGACAGGCAGGCCGAACGTCGCCTCGGTAATGAAGACGTCGCAAGGCTGCGGCTCGAAGGGCTCGCAAGTCGGGTCCTTGCGTCGCTTGTAGTCGCCCGAGAGCACCGCGCGGCCGCCGCGATGCTCGAGCACCACCTGCGCGCTGCCCAGCACATGACCGGCGGGCAGCAGCGTCACGTCCACGGCGCCGATTCTCAATGTCTCGCCATAGGCGAGCGGCTGCAGTGTTCCGCCGGCTTCCTCGCCGAGCCGCTTGCGCATGATCGCGAGGGTCTCGCGCGTGGCCAGCACATGGCTGTGGCCGGGCCGCGCATGATCGCCATGGCCGTGGGTGATGACGGCGCGGTCGACCGGTCCGACCGGGTCGAGATAGAAGTCGCCCGCCTCGCAATAGAGCCCGCGCGGGGTGATTTTCAGCCAGCTTTCGATCGCGGGGAGCAGCTGCGGCATTGCCGGAATATTGGCTTTCGGGCGGGCGGCGCCAAGCTGGCCGGCGCTCGTCTCCAGGTCATAGGGGAATGCCCAAAATCGCGCCAGACAAACGGACGCTGCTCAAATTCCAACCACACTCAGACTTGCTCAATTCCTGTGCAAATGCGCGCAATTACCTGTCGAAAAACGGTTTTTTCGAAGACCTGAACCCTCTCGGCCTTTGGCATGCGCCTTGCCATGGATGGTGCGATGCACAGAATTTACGGCAACGGAGGTGATTTCATGCCGAAGGGAATGGGGTGGCTTCTCAAATCCTGCGCGCTGGCGGCGGTCGCGGGTCTTCTTGCCACGGGAGGCGTGGCACGAGCCGCGGATGACACCATCAAGATCGGAGTGCTCCACTCGCTATCCGGTACGATGGCCATCAGCGAGACGACGCTCAAGGATACCGTGCTCATGATGGTCGACATCCAGAACAAGCATGGCGGCCTCCTGGGCAAGAAGATCGAGGCGGTGGTCGTCGATCCGGCGTCCAACTGGCCGCTCTTCGCCGAAAAGGCGCGCGAGCTCCTGCAGAAGGACAAGGTCGCGGTGGTATTCGGCTGCTGGACCTCGGTCTCGCGCAAATCCGTTCTCCCGGTCTTCGAGGAGCTCAACGGGCTGCTCTTCTATCCGGTGCAATATGAGGGTGAGGAGAGCTCGAACAACGTGTTCTACACCGGTGCCGCGCCGAACCAGCAGGCGATCCCCGCCGTCGAATATCTCATGAGCAAGGAAGGCGGCGACGTGAAGCGCTGGGTGCTGGAGGGCACCGACTACGTCTATCCGCGCACCACCAACAAGATTCTCGAGGCCTTCCTCAAGGCCAAGGGCGTGGCGGCGGAGGACATCAAGATCAACTATACGCCCTTCGGCTTCTCCGACTGGCAGACCGAGGTCGCGGCCATCAAGGCGTTCGCCTCGGGCGGCAAGAAGACGGCGGTGGTCTCGACCATCAACGGCGACGCCAACGTGCCCTTCTACAAGGAGCTCGCCAATCAGGGCATCAAAGCGTCGGATATCCCGGTCGTCGCCTTCTCGGTCGGCGAGGAGGAGCTGGCCGGCATCGACACCAAGAATCTCGTCGGCCATCTCGCCGCCTGGAACTATTTCGAGTCGATCAAGAACCCCGTCAACGAGACGTTCATCAAGGAATGGCACGCCTTCATCAAGAACGACAAGCGCACGACCAACGATCCGATGGAGGCGACCTATATCGGCTTCAAGATGTGGACGCATGCGGTCGAGCAGGCCGGCACCACCGACGTCGACGCCGTGCGCCAAGCGATGTACGGCCAGAAGGTCAAGGCGCCGAGCGGCTTCATCGCGGTGATGAACACCAACCACCACCTCTCGAAGCCCGTCTATATCGGCGAGATCCAGGCGAACGGGCAGTTCGACATCGTCTGGCAGACCAAGACCGCGATCAAGGCCGATGCCTGGAGCCCCTACCTGGCCGAGGACAAAGGCAAGGTCGCGGACTGGACCTATCCATGGGATTGCGGCAACTGCACCTCGCCCAAGTACAAGGACTGATCCCTCCTCCGTGAGGGACTAGTCGCCGCGCGGGCCCGGCCGATGGGGGGCAGCCGGGCCCATCCGCCCCCTCCGAGCGGAGCGCTTTCCCCCCACCAAATTCATCAGGCGACAGCCGCGAGGAACCGGATCCATGAACTTAGCCAGCCCGCCTCGGCGGTTCTGGGTGGCAATCGCCCTTCTGCTCGCGCTGCTCGGGGCCTGGCCGCGCCCGGTTCATGCGGATCAGCTCGCCGATCTCGTCGCCAGGCTTGCCTCGGACGATTTCGAGGACGAAGGACTCCGCCGTCAAGGCGCTGGGCGCGCTTGCCGATCCGCGCGCCGAGCCCGCGCTCGAGGCCCTGGCGGACGGCAAGCTCGCGGTAGTCACCGAGACGAAACGCGTGGTCATCGCCGAGCCCGACGGCGACGATATGCAGATCAGCGATCCCGTCACCGGCGAGGCGCTGGGCAAGGTGGCGGGGGACGCGGTCGACCGCGTGCTGGTCAACAACCGGTTGCGCGGCACCATCGCGCTGGCGTTGAGCGGGCTACAGATCTTCAGCAAGAACCCCGATCAGCGCCTGGCTGCCGCGCGCGAGGCCGCCAGGAGCGCCACGCCGGAGATGGCGGCGGCGCTCGAACGCGCGCTCAAGGCCGAGACGGTGCCCGCCGTCCGCGCCGCCATGACGAAGAGCCTCAGCATCGTGCAGCTCATGACCGGCACGCCGGAGGAGCGCGTGAAATCCGTGGCGGCTCTGAGCAGCTCGACCGATCCGGAGGTGCACGGCTTCCTGAGCGCGCTCGCGAATGCGCCCGACACCCCGGCCGAGCTGCGCGCCTCCGCCCAGGCCGCGGTCAAGACGATCGAGCATAAGCTCGCCTTCATCGAGATCGGCGGAGATCTCATCGAGGGCATAAGCCTGGGCTCGATCCTGTTGCTCGCCGCGATCGGGCTCGCCATCACCTTCGGCCTCATGGGCGTCATCAACATGGCCCATGGCGAGATGATCATGCTGGGCGCCTACAGCGCCTATGTGGTGCAATCGGCCTTCCAGGCGTGGCTGCCGCCGTCGGTCCTCGATCTCTACCTCGTCGTTGCCGTGCCGGTCGCCTTCCTGGTGGCAGGTGCGGTGGGCGTGGCGCTCGAGCGCAGCGTCATCCGCTTCCTTTACGGCCGGCCGCTCGAGACCTTGCTCGCCACCTGGGGCATAAGCCTCGTCCTGCAACAGCTCGTGCGCACGATCTTCGGCGCGCCCAACAAGCTCGTCGCCAATCCGAGCTGGATGACCGGCGGCTTCGAGCTCGCCGGCGGCATCACGGTGACCTGGAACCGCGTCTATATCGTGGTGTTCTGCTTCATCATTCTGGGCGCGCTCGCGCTCATGCTGAGCCGTACCGCCTACGGGCTCTATGTGCGCGCGGTGACGCAGAACCGCGACATGGCCGCGGTGATGGGCATCCGTACCCCGCGCATCGACGCGCTCACCTTCGGCCTCGGCTCGGGCATCGCCGGAATGGCGGGCGTGGCCTTGAGCCAGATCGGCAATGTGAGCCCCAACCTCGGCCAGATTTATATCGTCGACAGCTTTCTCGTCGTCGTATTCGGCGGCGTGGGCAGCCTCATGGGCACGCTCGTCGGCGCCATGGGCCTCGGCATCGCCAACAAGTTCCTCGAGCCCGTGGCGGGCGCCATCCTCGGCAAGGTCCTCATCCTGGTGATTGTCATCCTCTTCATCCAAAGGCGACCGCGCGGGCTCTTCGCGCTCAAGGGTCGCGCGGCGGAGGCCTGAGGCCTTGGCGACGTCGCGGCCATCCATGCCTTCGCTCCTCGATCGCCGCGGCTGGGCGCTCTTCCTGGCGCTGGGCTTCGTGCTGATCCTGCTCGTGCCGCTTTTGAACCAGGCCACCTCGCCCGATTCCGCCTTCCATCTCGACGATTATCTCATCCCGCTGCTGGGCAAATATCTCTGCTATGCGATCCTGGCCTTGGGCATGGATCTGGTCTGGGGCTATGCCGGCATATTGAGCCTCGGCCAGGGCGCCTTCTTCGCCCTGGGCGGCTACGCCTTCGGCATGTACCTGATGCGCCAGATCGGCACGCGCGGCGTCTATCAAAATCCGCTGCTGCCCGACTTCATGGTCTTCCTCAATTGGAAGGAGCTGCCCTGGTATTGGTACGGCTTCGATCATTTCAGCTTCGCGGCCCTCTTGGTCTTCCTGGTGCCGGGGCTTTTGGCGCTCGTCTTCGGCTGGCTGGCCTTCCGCTCGCGCATCACCGGGGTCTATCTCTCGATCATCACGCAGGCGATGACCTTCGCGCTCCAGCTCGCCTTCTTCCGCAACGATATGGGCTTTGGCGGCAATAACGGCCTGACCGACTTCAAGGACGTGCTGGGCTACGACATCCATGCCCAGTCGACGCGCGTCGGCCTCTATATCGTCTCGGCCGTGGCGCTCGGCATCGTCTATCTGCTTTGCCGCTTCATCGTGGTCTCGAAGCTCGGCCGCGTGCTGCTCGCGCTGCGCGACGCCGAGCCGCGCGTGCGCTTCCTGGGCTATTCGGTGACCAACGCCAAGCTCTTCGTCTTCACCCTGTCGGCGATGATCGCCGGCTTCGCGGGCGCGCTCTACGTTCCCCAGGTCGGCATCATCAACCCGAGCGAGTTCTCGCCCGCCAACTCGATCGAGATCGCCATCTGGGTCGCGGTCGGCGGGCGCGGCACCTTGGTGGGCGCCATCGTGGGCGCCTTCATTGTCAACCTCGCCAAGACCTATTTCACCGGCGCGCTCCCCGAGCTCTGGCTTTTCATGCTGGGCGGGCTCTTCATCGTCGTCACCCTGTTCCTGCCGCGCGGCGTGGTCGGTCTCGCCAAGCAGTGGCGGGATTTCCGTCACAATCGCGCGGCCCTCGCCGCGAGTGCCGGAAATGGTTGAGGCCGCGCTCGCCGTGCTGCCGGACCCCGCCGAGGACGCCAGCCCGCCCGTCGCCATCCGGCCGGCCGCCAATACCCATCTCTATCTCGACGGCGTCACCGTCAGCTTCGACGGCTTCAAGGCGCTCAACAATCTCTCGCTCGTCATCACCAAGGGCGAGCTCCGGACGGTGATCGGGCCCAACGGCGCCGGCAAGACCACGATGATGGACGTCATCACCGGAAAGACGCGGCCCGACGCGGGCGAGGTGTTTTTCGACGGCAGCGTCGACCTCACCAAGCTCGACGAATCGGCGATCGCCAATCTCGGCATCGGGCGCAAGTTCCAGAAGCCGACCGTGTTCGAGAACCTGACGGTGTTCGAGAATCTCGAGCTCGCCCTGCGCACCTCGCGCGGCACCTTCAACACGCTCTTTTACAGGATGAGCGGCGAGCATCGCGACCGCATAGCGGCGGCGCTCGCCACCATCGGCCTGGTTGAGCGCGTGGACGCCGTCGCCGGCTCGCTCAGCCACGGCCAGAAGCAATGGCTCGAGATCGGCATGCTGCTCATCCAGGACGCGCAGCTCCTGCTGCTCGACGAGCCGGTCGCCGGCATGACCGACCACGAGACCGAGAAGACGGCCGAGCTCTGCCTCTCGATCGCCGGCGCCCGCACGGTCGTGGTGGTCGAGCACGATATGGAGTTCGTGCGGCGGCTCGGTGCGCGCATCTCGGTGCTGCACGAGGGTTCTGTCCTCTCCGAGGGCTCGGTCGAATGGGTGCAGAACGATCCGCGCGTCATCGAAGTCTACCTGGGGCGCTGAGAGATGCTCGCGGTCGAGGGTGTCGATCTTTACTACGGCGCGAGCCACACCTTGCGCGACGTGAGCATCGTCGCCGAGAAGGGCAAGATCACCTGCCTGCTGGGGCGCAACGGCGTGGGCAAGACGAGCCTTTTGCGCGCCATCATCGGGCTCAAATCGATCGCCCGCGGCGCCATCAAATGGAGCGGCCGCGACATCGCGCGACTGCCGCCCTACGAGCGCGCGCGCCTCGGCCTCGCCCTCGTGCCGCAGGGGCGCGAGATCTTCCCGCGCCTCAGCGTGATGGAGAATCTGCGCACCGGCTTCGCGGCACTCCCGCGCGCCGCGCGCAAGATCCCCGAGGAGATCTTCGATCTCTTTCCGGTCTTGCGCACCATGCAGGGCCGGCGCGGCGGCGATCTCTCGGGCGGGCAGCAGCAGCAGCTCGCCATCGCGCGCGCGCTCGTCATGCGGCCGGGGCTGCTCATGCTGGACGAGCCCACCGAGGGCATCCAGCCCTCGATCATCAAGGACATCGAGCGGGTGATCCGCAAGCTCGCCGAGCGCGGCGACATGGCGATCCTGCTGGTCGAGCAGTATTTCGAGTTCGCGCGCGACCTCGCCGACAATTTCGCGGTCATGGAACGGGGCGAGCTCGTGCTGGCGGGCCGCGGCGAGGATATGGTCGAAACCGAGGTTCGGCGCTACCTTACCGTCTAAGGTGAGAGACCATGTCCATCTCGTCCGCGCCAGCCCGCCGCCCGAGCCTCGGCTCGAGCGCGGTCACGGGACGGCGGAGCTGCGTTTCGCCTGCGTCGGGGGGCGCACGGCGCTCGCCCATCTTCATCAGAAGACGCCCTGCCGCGTCCTTTTTCCGCGCCCCGAAACGGGGGATATTCTCGCCGCGGTGCTGCTTACCACCTCGGGCGGGCTCACCGGCGGCGACAGCCTGCGTATCGCGATCGAGGCGTCGCCGGGGGCGCGCGCCGTGGTGACAACGCAAGCGGCGGAGAAAATCTATCGCGCCCGCGACGGCGAGGCCGCGATCGAGGTCGCGCTGGAAGTGCATCCGGGCGCCTGGCTCGAATGGCTGCCGCAGGAGACTATCCTTTTCGACCGCGCGCGCCTCCGCAGGCGGACTTCCGCGCAGGTGGCGCCGGGCGGCAGATTGCTCGCCGGCGAGATGGTGATCTTCGGGCGCCGCGCGCGCGGCGAGCGCTTCGCCGAGGGCTTGCTTCATGATAGCTGGCGGGTGCGGCGCGGCGGCGTGCTCGGCTGGGCCGACGCCCTCCATCTCGAGGAGGACATCGCCCGAACCCTCGACCATCCGGCCGGATTCGACCAGGCGGTCGCGGCGGCGACGCTTGTCTATGTGGGCGACGACGCGAGCGACCGGCTCGACGCGGCGCGCGCCTTGCTGGCCGAGAGTGCCGGGCGCGCCGGCGCCACAATCGTGGGCGGACTTTTGCTCGTGCGTCTCCTGGGTCGCGACGCAAGGCTTCTGCGCGAGGATTTCATGCGGCTTTGCAAGGGCTTGCGCGCGGCGCTCGCCGGTCTTCCGGCGCGAATGCCGCGCGTCTGGGCGATATAAGAACGCGGAGGGAGGGGCTCTTGAATCTCACGGCCAGGGAGAAGGACAAGCTGTTGATCGCCATGGCGGCGGTCGTGGCGCGTAGGCGCCTCGAGCGCGGCGTCAAGCTCAACCATCCGGAGGCCATCGCCCTCATCAGCGATTTCGTGGTGGAGGGTGCGCGCGACGGGCGGAGCGTCGCCGAGCTCATGCGCGACGGCGCCGGCGTGCTCCGGCGCGAGCAGGTGATGGAAGGCGTGCCCGAGATGATCCATGATGTGCAGGTCGAGGCGACCTTTCCCGACGGGACCAAGCTCGTCACCGTCCATCACCCGATCCGCTGACAGAGTGGCGCATGATTCCGGGCGAAATGATCACGCGGCCAGGCGAAATAACCCTCAACGAGGGACGCGCGACGGTGACGCTCGAGGTCGCCAATGGCGGCGACCGGCCGATCCAGGTCGGCAGCCATTACCATTTCTACGAGACTAATCGCGCGCTTCGTTTCGATCGCGAGCGGAGCCGCGGCATGCGTCTCGACATTCCGGCCGGCACGGCGGTGCGCTTCGAGCCCGGCCAGACGCGCATGGTGACGCTCGTTGCCTATGGCGGCGCCCGCCGCGTCTTTGGCTTCAACGGCCGCATCGCCGGCAAGCTCTGAGGGAGGCCTCGTGGCTTATCGCATTGCGCGCGAGGCTTATGCCGGCATGCTCGGCCCGACGGTCGGCGACCGGCTGCGCCTCGCCGACACGGAGCTCTTCATCGAGGTCGAGGCGGACCGCACCACCTATGGCGAGGAGGTCACCTTCGGCGGCGGCAAGGTGATCCGCGACGGCATGGGGCAGAGCCAGGCGAGCCGCGCCGAAGGGGCCGTCGACAGCGTCATCACCAATGCCCTCATCCTGGACCATTGGGGTATCGTGAAGGCCGACATCGCCATCAAGGACGGCCGCATCGCGGCGATCGGCAAGGCGGGCAATCCCGACGTGCAGCCGGGCGTCGACATCGTGATCGGTCCCGGCACCGAGATCATCGCGGGCGAAGGAAAGATCGTGACCGCGGGCGGCATCGACGTGCATATCCATTTCATCTCGCCGCAGCAGATCGAGGAGTCGCTCAATAGCGGCGTCACCACGATGATGGGCGGCGGCACCGGTCCGGCGACCGGCACCAACGCCACCACCTGCACGCCCGGGCCCTGGCATCTGGCGCGCATGCTGCAGGCGGCCGAGGGCTTCCCGATGAATCTCGGCTTCTTCGGCAAGGGCAACGCGGCGCTGCCGCAGGGCCTCGTCGAGCAGATCGAGGCGGGCGCCATGCGGGCTCAAGCTCCATGAGGATTGGGGCACCACGCCCGCGGCGATCCGCAATTGCCTCGACGTTGCCGACGCGCTCGACGTGCAGGTGGCGATCCACACCGACACGCTCAACGAATTCGGGCTTCGTCGAGGACACCATCGCCGCCTTCGAGGGCCGCACCATCCACGCCTTCCACACCGAGGGCGCCGGCGGCGGCCATGCGCCCGACATCATCCGCGTTTGCGGCGAGGCGAACGTGTTGCCCTCCTCGACCAACCCGACGCGGCCCTATACGGTGAACACCCTCGACGAGCATCTCGACATGCTCATGGTCTGCCATCATCTCGACCCGCGCATCGCCGAGGACGTGGCCTTCGCCGAGAGCCGCATTCGGCGCGAGACGATCGCCGCCGAGGACATCCTGCATGATCTCGGCGCCTTCTCGATGATGTCCTCCGACAGCCAGGCCATGGGTCGGGTCGGCGAGGTCGTCATCCGCACCTGGCAGACGGCGGACAAGATGAGGCGCCAGCGTGGGCGACTCGCTGAGGAGACGGGCGACAACGACAATCTGCGCTGCAAGCGCTATGTCGCCAAATACACGATCAACCCGGCGATCGCGCAAGGCATCTCGAAGCATGTCGGCTCGATCGAGGCGGGGAAGCTCGCCGACCTCGTCGTCTGGTCGCCGGCCTTCTTCGGGGTCAAACCCGACCTCGTGCTCAAATGCGGCTCGATCGCCGCGGCGCCGATGGGCGATCCCAACGCCTCGATCCCGACGCCGCAGCCGGTCCATTACCGCCCGATGTTCGCGGCCTTCGGCCGCAGCCTCGTCGAGAGCTCGGTTCTCTTTCTCTCCGGCGCCGCGCAGGCGGCGGGCGTGGCGAAGAAGCTCGGCATCGCGCGCCCGACGCTCGCCGTCGCCAATTGTCGCGGCGGCATCTCCAAGGCCAGCATGATCCACAACAACGCCACGCCCAGTATCGCGGTCGATCCCGAGACCTACGAGGTGCGCGCCGACGGCCTGCTCCTCACTTGCGAGCCCGCGACCGTACTGCCGATGGCGCAGCGTTATTTCCTCTTCTGATGGACCGGGTGCTCGAAATCCTGCCAGCGGGAGCCTGGCCCGCATCCGAAGAGCGCGACAGCATCACGCTGCCCTATCACGACCGCCATCGCCGGCGGCTGCGCCTCAGCGCCGAGCACGGCAGCGATTTTCTGCTCGACTTGCCGCGGACGATCCTCATGCGCGAGGGCGACGGGCTCAAGCTGCCAAGCGGCGGCTATGTCCGCGTGCGCGCCGCCGCAGAGCCCTTGCTCAAGGTGACGGCCGCCTCGCCGGTCGCGCTGGCGCGGCTCGCCTGGCATCTCGGCAATCGCCATCTGCCGACCGAGATCGCGCCCGCGCATATCCTGATCCATCGCGATCATGTCATCGCCGCCATGCTGCGCGGCCTCGGCGCCGAGGTCGAAGAGGTGACTGCGCCGTTCAATCCCGAGAGCGGCGCCTATAATGCCGCTTACCATGATCACGCGCATGACCACGATCATGGTCATGGTCATGGTCATGGGCATGGACATCCGCACGACCATGAGCATCATTAGAACCATGGACCGCGCCGCGCTTTATCGCTTGATGGCCTGGCTCTCGCCCGCTTACCCGACGGGCGGGTTCAGCTACAGCCATGGGCTTGAATATGCCGTCGAGGCCGGCTTGGTGACCGACCGAGCGACCTTGGTCGATTGGATCGGCCATATCCTGCGCGCGGGCGCGGGACGGGTCGATGCCATGATCTTCCGCGCCGCCTACGAGGCGGCCGACGATGCCGCGCGGCTCGACGAGATCGCCGATCTCGCATCGGCCTTCCGCGCCAGCGCGGAGACGGCCTTGGAAAGCACGCAGCAGGGCGCGGCCTTCCTCGCCGTGACGCGCCAGGCCTGGCCCGCGCCTCGGCTCGACTACCTTCGCGCTGGAGCGTGGCGCACGCGCCATAGCATTGCCCGTTGCCGTCGCCATCGCCTGCGCCGTGCAAGATCGATCTCGAGCCGGCGCTCGGCGCCTATCTGCAATCATTCGCGGCGAATCTCGTCTCGGCCGGCGTCCGGCTCATCCCGCTCGGCCAGACCGACGGGCAGCGCGCCATCGCCGCCCTCGAGCCCGTAGTGGCCGCGGCGGTCGCGGCGGCGCTGGCGACGCCGCTCGAGGATATCGGCTCGGCCGCCTTCATGGTGGATTGGACCTCGATGCGGCACGAGACGCAATATACGAGGCTGTTCCGCTCATGACCCGACAAGAGCCCGCTGCTGCCTATCAGGGTCCATTGCGCGTCGGCGTCGGCGGGCCGGTGGGCTCGGGCAAGACCGCGCTGGTCGACCGCCTCTGCAAGGCCGATGCGCGCGCGCTATCGCCTCGCCGTCATCACCAACGACATCTACACCAAGGAGGACGCGCAGTTCCTCACGCCGCTCGGGCGCGCTCGAGCCCGCGCGCATCATGGGCGTCGAGACGGGAGGCTGCCCCCATACGGCGATCCGCGAGGACGCCTCGATCAATCTCCAGGCGATCGCGGAGATGAGCCGGCATTTCCCCGACCTCGAGCTCGTCTTCATCGAATCGGGCGGCGACAATCTCGCCGCCACCTTCAGCCCCGAGCTCGCCGACATCACGATCTACGTCATCGACGTGGCGGCCGGCGACAAGATCCCGCGCAAAGGCGGGCCCGGCATCACGCGCTCCGATCTTCTCGTCATCAACAAGATCGATCTGGCGCCGCTCGTGGGCGCCAGCCTCGAGGTGATGGCGTCGGACGCGAGGCGGATGCGCGGCGAGCGGCCCTTTCTTTTCACCCTCCTCAAGGAGGATCGCGGCGTGGCAGAGATCGCCGCCTTCATCGAACGCGCCGGCGGCCTCGCGCTCGCCGCGGAATAGGAGCCGCCGAGCGATGCGCTACGAGCTTTTCTATTGGCCGGAGATCCAGGGCCGCGGCGAATTCGTGCGGCTCGCGCTCGAGGAGGCCGGCGTCGACTATCTGGACGTGGCCCGCCGCCCCCGCGGCATGGCGGCGCTTCTGCGGTTCCTCGAGGGCCGCGGGATCGAGCAGCCGCCCTTTGCGCCGCCTTTCCTCAAGGCGGGCAGGCTCGTGATCGGCCAGACCGCGAATATCCTGCTCTATCTCGGCGCGCATTTAGGGCTCGCTCCCGCGAGCGAGGGCGGCAGGATTTGGACGCACCAGCTTCAGCTCACCATCGCCGACTTCATCGTGGAGATCCATGATACCCATCATCCCATTGCCAGCGGACTCTATTACGAGGAGCAGAAGAAGGAGGCCAAGCGGCGCAGCGCGGATTTCCGTAAACAGCGCGCGCCAAAATATCTGCTTTATTTCGAGGAGGTCCTCAAAGACAATAAGGCGGCCGGCGGGCATCTCGTGGGCGCGCGGCTCACCTACCCCGATCTCTCGCTTTTCCAGATTCTCGAGGGCCTGCGCTACGCCTTCCCGCGCACCACGGCTCGGCTCGAGAAGAAGCTCCCGCGCATCGTGGCGCTCCATGACAAGGTGGCGGCGCGGCCGCGCATCGCGGCCTATCTCGCCTCCGACCGCCGCATTCCCTTCAACGAAATGGGAATTTTCCGCCATTATCGCGAACTCGACGCCGGGCGTTAGGCATGTAAGCAGGACGCGGGCCATTGCGCGCGCAGGAATTCTTGTGAGCGGCGGCCCGGAATTTAACCTTCGTGGAGACGACGAACAGAGTGAGTGGAGAAGAAGCGATGAAAATGAGTTATTGGCTTGCATTATCTCTGATCGCAGCGATTGTGGTCGGGACGATTGGGGTTGAAAACCTTCATGCCCAGGCCAAACCGCCGATTTATGTCGTCAACGAAATCACCGTGACCGACGAGGCCGGATTCCTTACCTATGTCGATGGCGAGCGTCCGTTGATCCTGAAACATGGCGGGCGTTTCCTCATCCTGGGCGGAAAAATCACCCCGATAATGGGCACGCCGCCCAAGCGATTCACCGTCTATGCCTTCGACAGCATGGAGGGGATGCAAGCCTGGAACGACGATCCGGCGCAGAAGGAATTACGGGCGATGCGCGACAAGGTCGCCAAGTTCCGCATTTTCGCCGTCGCGGGAGTCGCGGACTAGCGCCCGGGCCCAGAGATGCGGCGGCTCGGGCCCTATTTCTTCTTCCGCCAAGCCTCGTAGCGAGCCGTTGTCGCGGCGTCGGGGGGATAAAGCCCCGGCAGCGCCGCGCCTTTCTCCACCTCGCCCATGATCCAGCCCTCGAGACGCTCCTGCTCGAGGCCGAGTTCCGCCACCTCCGCCGCGAGCGCGGCCGGTATCGCCACCGCGCCGTCGCCGTCGGCGACGATGATGTCGTCCGGAAAGATCGCGACGCCGCCGCAGCCGATCGGCTCCTGCCAGCCGACGAAGGTGAGGCCCGCGACCGAGGGCGGCGCTGCCGCGCCAGCGCACCAGACCGGCAGGCCGGTTCCCAGCACTCCCGCCGCATCGCGCACCGCGCCATCCGTCACCAAGGCGCCGACGCGGCGTTGCGCCATCCGCGCGCAAAGAATGTCGCCGAAGATTCCTGCTTCCGTGAATCCCATCGCATCCACCACGGCGATGCAGCCGGGCTGCATGGCCTCGATGGCGCCGCGAGTCGAGCGCGGCGAGGCCCAAGATTTGGGCGTGGCCAGATCCTCGCGCGCCGGCACGAAGCGGAGGGTGAAGGCGCGCCCGACAAGGCGCGGCAAATCCGGCCGCAAGGGCCGCGGACCGCGCATCCAGACCCGCCGCAAGCCCCTTTTCAAGAGGATGGTCGTGATCATGGCCGTGGATACGGCCCCGAGCGCCTTGAATATCGCGCTGTCCTTGCCCATCGCTCCCTCCTCCGCCTGCCCGCTCGCCACGGATTAGTCACGGCGATCGAAAGCCATTTTCGCTAACCTCGAAGCGGCTGCCGGCCGAGCTCGACAAGACCGAATTTATCATGCTTGCGCAAGCGCTTGTCGTGAATGTCGCCAGGAAGCGCCGAGGCCGCGACGGAGGCGCCGGCTCCCGACGGGCGGCGGCGATCTTCGCCATCCTTGGCCTCCTCCGGTCCTCAACGATACGCCTTACATAAAGCTGTCGCCACAATTCGGCGCGGAAGACCTGTCGTTGAATATGCCACGGGCTGGTTCTTGATCTAATATGGACTCGGGCCTACACGCCTATGACGGGGCTCGGTTCGATTGACGAGGCGGGGACGGAAAAAATAGGAGGCTAGGGCGGGGAGCGATGAAAGGGAGCACCACAGGCTAGCGTCTCGGGCGGCGTAGTCAGTACGAACCAAAAGGAACCTGGCATGAGCCTCCTCTATGATCAGGCCGCCAACGTCATCCGCCAAATCTACGATAGCCGTCTCGCCGGACCGCCGATCCTCGATCTCGACGCGCATTTTCCCGACGGCCGGCGCTTCGCCGCTGCCTGGCGGGAAATCCGCGACGAGGCCGCGGAGATCGGCGGGCAGCTCGAGCGCGTGCCGCGCTTCCACGAGATCATGCATGAGCAGACCGCCATCTCGGCAAACGACGACCGCGATTGGCGCATGTTCATCCTCAAGGCCTACGGCGCCGAGATTCCGCAAAACATGGCCCGCTGCCCCGTACTGGCCTCGCTCGTCTCGGGCTCGTCGGACGTGCTTTCGGCCTCGCTCTCCTTCCTCACCTCGAAGAAATACATCCCGCCCCATCGCGGGCCGTTCAGGGGCGTGCTGCGCTTTTATCTGGCGCTCTCAATGCCCAAGCTCGCCGACGGCGAGCCCGCTTCGGTGCTGCGGATCGCCAATTCCGAATATCGCCTCGCGGACGGCGATTGGCTCCTATGGGACGATACCTACCGCCACGAAGCCTGGAACGACAGCGACCAGGTACGCATGGTGCTGCTGCTCGATGTCTGGCGCCGCGGCATGCCGGTCGATATGGAACTCTTCTCGCGCATGCTGATCTCGATCGTGCGCCTGGGCGTGAGATTCCGCGGCGTGCCGGTCTAACGCCCGCGCGGCGCCTGGCCGGCGGAAGGCCTGCAAGGTCCGCTCAGGCCAGCCGGCCCGTCTCCTCGCGAAGGATGGCCGCGACGCGCGTGATCTGCTCGTCGGAATGGGCGGCCGAAATGAAGAAGCGCAGCCGCGCGCCGCGCTCCGGCACGGCGGGGTATAGGATCGGCTGGACGTTCACGCCGCGGCGGAACATCGCCTCGGCGAGGCGGGCGGCGCGAATCGAGCTCCGCGTGACGACGGGCACGATGCCGGCCCCGATGGAGGTTCCCGCGTCGAGCCCGGCCGCCTTTACCTCGCTGAGGAAATGCGCGGCGTTGCGGCGCAGCCGCGCGACCCGTTCCGGCTCGGCGAGCATCAGATCGAGCGCGGCGAGCGCGGCCGCAGTCATGGGCGGCGGCAGCCCCACCGAATAGACGAAGCCGGGCGCGGCGTGCTTCAGATAATCGACGAGCGCGTGCCTGCCCGCGATATAGCCGCCGCAGGATGCGAGAGTCTTGCTGAGCGTCCCCATCCAGAGATCGACCCCGCTTGGATCGATGCCGAAATGCTCAGCGAGGCCATAGCCGCGCAGTCCGAGCACGCCGAGCGAATGGGCCTCGTCCACCATCAGCCAGCAATCATGGCGGCGCGCGAGGTCGATGAAGGCCGGCAAGTCGGGAATGTCGCCGTCCATGCTGTAATGGCCTTCTATGACGATGAGGGCGCGGCCATGCGCCTCCCGACGCGTCTCAAGCAGCTCGCGCGCCGCCTCGACATCGTTATGGCGGAAGGTGAAGCGCCGCGCCGTCGACAGGACGGCGCCCTGCACGATGCTGTTGTGGACGAGCTCGTCATGGAGAATCAGGTCGTCGGCCTTCATCACCTGGCCGATGACGGTGACGTTGGTCGCGTGGCCGCTGACGAAGCAGAGGCAGTCCTCGGCGCCATAGAGGGCGGCGAGCCCCTGCTCGAGCGCGCGATGGACGGGCCGCTCGCCCGAGACGAGGCGGCTGGCCGAAACCGAAGTGCCGTAGCGTCCGATGGCCTCGGTCGCCGCAGCCGCGATGCGCGGATCGCCGTTGAGGCCGAGATAGTTATAGGAGGCGAAATTGTCGTAGCGACGCCCCTCGATGACGGTCTCCGCGCCGGCGATGCCGTCATGAACGCGGAAGTAGGGATTAGCGATGCCGAGCGTCTCAGCCGCCTGAACGACGGCTTGCAGCTCGTGCTGGCCGGGAAGGTTCGCCATTCCGCTGGCGGACCGGTGGCCTTGCTTGCGACGCGGCGGCTCCGGCTGCTCCGCGCCTGCGCGGCGGCCGGAGGCTTGCTTGAGCAGCATGGCCCTGGCCTCGGGCGAGAGGCCGAACATGTTGCTCCCCTTGCTCACTTCGGCAGCGCCTCCGTCGACCGCTCGGAACTCGCGATGAGCCGCGTAAGCGAAGCCGCCTCGGTCTCGTCGATCGTTTCATGGCGCGCGACGATCGTCGTCGTGACGTCCTCGCGCGTCTTACCGGCGAGCATGACGGCGATGCGCGAGGCCATCGATGCCAGCGTGACGCCGTCGTTGAGAAGGAGCGTCGGCACCTCGAGGCGCAGGCGATGGCTCAGCGCCATATGGAGCTCCACCGCCATCAGCGAATCCATGCCGAACTCGGCGAGAGGCCGCTCGGGATCGAGCTTGGCGCGAGCAAGACGGAGGATTGAGCTGACCTCGTCGAGCAGGACCTCGAGGAGGATGGCCTTGGTCTTCGCGGGCGAGGCGCCGGCCACGAGCTCGGCCACGTCGCTGCCTCGACGCGCCCCTTCGCCGGACTGGGCGAGACCCGCGAACATCGGCTCTGCGAGGATCGGCAGGCGATTCTCGTCGGAGCGCCAATCGACTTCCGCGAACGCCGCGCTGGGCAAGGCGGCAGCAAGGAGCGTGGGCAGCGCGGCGAGGGCTTCTCGCGCGGCCATCGGGACGGCGCCGAGCCGCCGTGCTAGAGCTTCGCGCGTTTGGGGATGCTCGGCGAGATAGCCCACGTCGGCGATGGGGCCCCAGCCGACGGCCAGGGCGGCAAGGCCTTCGCCCCGCCGTCGCGCCGCCAGCCCCTCCAAGGCGGCGTTTGCGGCGACATAGGCCGCCTGCCCCGGGCTGCCGAGCAATGTCGTGGCCGAGGAGAAGAGGAGGAACAGCTCGATCGGGTCGCGGCGCGTGAGGCGGTCCAGATTCACGGCGCCGCCGAGCTTCGGTCTCAGCGATCCCTCGATCCGCTCCGCGTCGAGGCCGGCGACGAGCCCGTCATCGGAGACCATCGCCGCATGGATCACGCCGCCGATCGGCGGCATCGTGTCGCGAATCGCCTGGAGCGTCGTGCCAAGGGCTTCGAGCTCGCCCACGTCGCAGGCGAAAGCGCGCGCGGTAATGGCTCCTCTTTCGAGAAGCGATTGGACGGCCGCGGCCGCGGCCTCGCTCGCCGCGTCGCGCCGGCTCAACAGCGCGATATGGCGTGCGCCCGCAGCGACGAGCCACTGCGCCGCGGCAAGGCCGAAGCCGCCGAGGCCGCCAGTGACGACATAGCTCCGGTCGCCGCGCGCCGCGAAGGCCGCATCGAAGGCGGGCGCGGGCCGCAGATCGCCATCGGGCAGGAGAAGGATCTTGCCGATATGCCCCGACTCGCGCATGAGCCGCAAGCCATAGGCGGCTTCCGAAAAAGGCAGGCCGATATAAGGCAAGGGCCGCAGATCGCCGGCGGCGAACAACCGCTCGACCTCCGCGAAGACCGCCTGCACCGCCTCTGGGCTGCGGGCAAGAAGCTGATCGGCGTCAATGGCGAAATAGGCGATGTTCTGCCGCAAGGGCCGCAAGCCCACGCGCGTGTTCAAGAGGAAGTCGCGCTTGCCCAGCTCGAGAAAGCGCCCGAATGGCCGCAACAGCCCGAGGCTCCGCTCCATCGCCTCGCCGCCGAGCGAATTGAGCACTACATCGAGGCCTTCGCCGCCGGTCAGCCGCATGATCTCGTCCGCGAAGGCCAGGCTGCGCGAATCCAACACGTGATCGACGCCGACCGCGCGCAGGAAAGCGCGCTTTGCCGGCGAGCCGGCGGTCGCGAAGATGGTCGCGCCCAGATGCTTGGCATATTGAATGGCCGCGAGGCCGACGCCGCCCGCACCGCCATGAATGAGCACCCGCTCGCCGCGTTGGAGCCGGCCGAGCCGCCCCAGCGCATAGAGCGCGGTGACGAAGGCGACGGGGATGGTCGCCGCCGCCGCGAAGCCGACATCCTTGGGCAACCGCGCGGTAGCATGATGCTTGGTGATCACGCGCGTGCGGAAGGCTTGCGGGGCGAAGGCCATCACCGGATCGCCCGGCGCGAGCCCTTCCACCTCCGGCCCGACCGCACTGACGACGCCCGCGCATTCCATGCCGAGACCGGGGCCGGCGAAGCCGCCGGAAAGCATATCCTCGGGCAGCATCCCCATCGCCCACATGACGTCGCGGAAATTGAGCGCTGCCGCGCGCACCTCGACAGCGACCTCTCCCGGTCCCGGAGCGGCGGGGACATCGCGCTCCCATCTCAGGCTGTCCGGGAAGCCGGGCTCCGGCATGACTAGGCGTAGAGACGCGGACTTCGTCCCGCACGGCTCCGGGATGCCGCGCTTGAGGCGCGGGGAATAGCGGCCGCCTTCGGTCAAGAACACCTCGCCCTCGCCGTCGGCGCAGGAGAGCTCGGCCGCGATGGCGAGGGAGGCCCGCTCCACGCCCAGCGCGGGACCGAGGTCGACGCGACGGCATTCGATCGCCGGCATCTCGTTGGCGACAACGCGGCCAAATCCAACGAGCGCCGCCTCGCTCGCCTCGCAGGTCGGTGCCTGGCCGTCCGTCCGTCCGCCGCGCGTCACCAGCCAAAGCCGCGCATCCATCTCCTGCGCGAGGCGCGCCACCGACGCGGCGTCCGCCAGGCGCCTCGTCGCGCGCGCGACCGGGCCGGCCACATCCTGATCGGCATCGGGCAGCAGCAGGATGGTCATCCGGCCGGCCTCCGCGCGAGCGCGCTCCATGATGAAGGGTCCGACGCCGTTGCCGAGCGCGGCGCAAGAGACGAGCCAAGCCGGTCGCCCACCTTGCTCGATCCGCCGGAGCAACGCCGTGCCAAGCCGGTCCCCCTCGGGCGCCACGAGCACCACGGGCCCTCCGGGCGCGGCCTCGGCGGCAGCCAGATTTGCCGTCTCGGCCGTGCCGGCCGCCGCGCTGAGAAGCATAACGGGCCAAGGCTCGCGGGTGAGGAAATCGACCTGCGGCCGCAGGAACTCGGCCTCGGTCAGGAAATCGCACCATTCGGGCGCATTGCGCAGCGGCGATAACGGAACGCCGGCGAGGCTGCCGCGCCACCAGTCGGCATCCAGGCCGAAAGCGAGGTCGAACAGTCGGTTCGGCCCCGCCTCGATCGCGAGGAAAAACCCATTCGGCACGAGCCGGCGTCGTACGGCACCGATCGCCTCCGCGTCGAGCCGGGCCGCGCTCAGAAAATGGGCGGCGATAATGATATCGAAGGCGCCAAGCCGCGGGTCGCCCTCGGCCGCCGGCTTGCGCGGGTCCCAGACGCCGCATTCGGCGAAATCGCAAGACGCCACTGTTTCGCGGAGCAACGGCAGATTTCCTCTCTCCGGGTCCGTCGCGAGATAGGTCACGTAGCGCGGGGCGCCCTTAAGGCGCCGGAGCAGGCGGCAGGTCAGGAGCCCTTCGCCCGCGCCAAGCTCGAGGATGCGCAGAGGCCGGTCCTTGGGCCAGCTCTTAAGAACAGCCTCGAAGGCGGCGCCAAGCGCGTCGACATGTCTATCGGCCATCGGCGCGCCATGCAGCAGCCGGTCGCGCAGCGCCGACGGCACGCCCGCCCCCTTGTCCGGGCCGCGACTGATGATCTCGGGCAGACGCTCGGCCGCCCAGGCGAGAAGCGCCGCGGCGGCAACCAGGTCCGGCGCGCCGTAGAGGAGCGAGCGCCAGATCTCGTGCGCGGGCGGCAGGCCGCTCTCTTCGGCGAGCCGCCACAGGCCGCGATCCTCGAAAGCCGCTCCCTGCGCGCGCAGAATTTCCAGGAGATTTTCCAGGAGCGCCGTCGATTCGGGCAGGACGACGCCGTTTTCGATCAGGGCTTCGATTGACAGCTCGCCACCCTTCGGCGCGATCGTCGCCACGGCCTCGAAGGCGGATGCCGCCACGAAGGCGTCGATAAGCAGCGCTCCCTCGGCATGCGCCCCGTCGGCTTGCTCGAGAGGTCGCCCGATCGCGCTCCGCACGGCATCGAGCCGCTTCGCTTCCATCGGCTTGGTGGACAATGGCGCCGGCGCGACGGCGAAATGGAACGTCCTCGCCGCGATATCCAATGGTCGCAGGATTCGCACGCGGCGAAACCGGCAGCCCTGCAAGCGCATGATCGGCCGGCCTGCGCCGTCATGGAGCGCGATGTCCGCCGAGGCTGAACGCGCGCCCGCGGAACGCAGCGTGATATGGGCATAGGCAGGCGCGCGGCGCGTGGCGCCCTCGAGGCGGACGGCATCGAAGCGCCAGGGCATCAACGCATCGGCGGCGGCGCTTGCCTCGGGCCGCTCGGCTAAGAGCGCCAAAAGCCCTTGCAAGGCGCCATCGAGCAGGGCGGGGTCGACAAGAAAGCCGCCGGCCGCGCCACCCGAGGACAAATGCACGACCGCCTCGTCGGGCGCGACGATCTCGATCCGCTCGACCCTGCGGAAGGCCGGGCCATAATCGAGGCCATGCGACAAGGCGCGGGCATAATGCCGCTCGGCATCGACGACGCGAAGCGCGGGCGCGAAAGCCGGCGCCGTCACCTGCGGGAGGATCGCGGCGCCGGACAGCCGGCCCGCCGCATGCCGGTTCCAAGGTTCCTCGGCGAGGCGCAGGCGGCTCGAGATCGTGAATTGGCCACTCTCGGGATCGAGCCTCAGGCGAATCTCCCGCATTCGCTCCAATTCGAGCGGGATGGCTCGGCTGATCTCGATGTCCCTCGCCTCGATCGCCGCGGCATCGGGATATTGCGCGCGCCCGGCGGCCAAGGCCATTTCGATGATGCCCGCGGCCGGAAGCAGCACGGTTTTGCCGATCTTGTGATCGCCGAGCCAGGGGAAAATCGCAGTGTCGATATGGCTGCGCCATTCGGTGGCGTCGTCGACGCGCCGCGCGCCGAGCAGCGGGTGCGTGAACAGCGGCCGCGCGCTGTCGACGCCTTCCTGAGTGAGGGTGACCCAATGGCGCTCGCGCTGCCAAGGGTAGCTCGGCAGGCCACGGGTCGCGCGCGGGCCGTCATAGAGCGCGGCGCGCGCTAGGTCGTAGCCCGCGACATAGCAGGAGGCCGCGATGTGCGGGAAGGGATCGCTCTTGGCCCCCCCGCGCGTCAAGGTCGCAAGCGCCTCACCGGCCCGCTCGCCCTCGCGCAGCAGCTCGCGCAGATAGGACTGCAAGACCGGCTTCGGCCCGATCTCCAGAAACAGTTGAACGCCGCGCTTGAGCAGCTGGCGGATCGCGTCGGCGAAGCGCACATGGTCGCGGATATTGCGCCACCAATAGGAGCCGTCGAGCTCAGGGCCGGCGACCGCCTCGGCGGTCACCGTGGAAATGAACAGCCGCTCGCAGGGGCGCGGCGCGATTTCGGCGAGCTCCGCCTCGAGCCCCGCGCGGATGCCGTCCATCGCGCGACTATGGAAGGCGTAGTCGAGGTCGAGCAGCTTGAAGCGCCAGCCATGCGTCTTCGCCTCGTCCTCGAGGCGTAGCAAGGCGGGCAAGCGGCCCGAGATGGTGAGGGACCTGGGCGCGTTGACGGCGGCGATCTCCAGCTCGAGCCCGAGCCTGCCGATCACGTCTGCCCCCTGCTCGGGCGAGGCGCCGAGCACGGCCATCCGACCCTGGCCCCTGGTGCTGTGCTGGTGGCGGCTGCGGATCGTGACGACCTTTGCGGCGTCCTCCAGCGACAAGGCGCCCGCGGCCCATGCGGCCGCGATCTCGCCCACGCTATGGCCCACCACGGCGACGGCCTCGACGCCGCGCGCGCGCAGCAGCGAGACGATGGCGACCTGAATGGCGAAGAGCAGCGGCTGCGCCACGTCGGTGCGATCGAGCTCCGCGACGGCCGCATCGCCTTCCAACCGCTCCAGCACCGACCATCCGAGCATGGGCCGGAGAACGGCATCCAGCTCGGCGATGAGGGCGCGGAAGGCCGCGCTATGAGCGAGCGCATCGCGCGCCATGCCGACCCATTGGGCGCCGTTGCCGGAGAACATGAAAGCGAGATCGCCGGGATGGGCGGAGGATCCGGCGACCAGCTTGTCGCTCTCGCCGCTCTCGGCGAACTCGGCGAGCGCGGCCGCCATCTCCCGCTGCGTCGACGCGAGCAGAGCGAGCCGGACGGGATGGTGGTCGCGCCCGCGCACCGCACCCCGCACCAGGGCGGCCGCCTCGTCGGGCGCAGCGGCAGCCAATATGCCGCTCCATTGCCTCGCGAGCGCGGAAAGCGCGGCCTTTGAGCGCGCGGAGAGCAGGAGCGGCGGGATGGGCGACGAGATCATGCCGGCGGCCCTCGGCGGCGGCGAGCCCAGGATCGCATGGGCATTCGTGCCGCCGAACCCGAAGCCGCTCACCCCGGCGACGAGCCCGGCAGCCTCGTCCTTGCCGAGCGGCGCTGCGCTCCTCGCCACCTCGAGGTTGAGTCCCTCGAAATCGATGTTGGGATTGGGCCGCTCGAAGTTCAGCGAGGGCGGCAGGACGCCGCGCTCGAGCGACAGCATAGCCTTCAAGAGGCCGGCCATTCCGGAGGCCGCTTCGAGATGGCCGATATTGCTCTTCACCGAGCCAATCGGCAGCGGCCGCGATCGCGCCTGCCCGAGCGTCTCGCCGATGGCGGCGGCCTCCACCGGGTCGCCCGCCTGGGTGCCCGTGCCATGCGCCTCGAAGAAGGCGAGCCGCTCCGCGTCGATGCCCGTCTCGCGATAGAGCCGGGCGAGCAGCTCGGCTTGGGTTTCCTTGCCCGGCAGCGACAGGCCGGTGGTGTGGCCGTCTGAATTGGTGCCCGTGCCAAGGATGACGGCGCGAATTCGGTCGCCATCGCGCAACGCGTCGGCCAGCGGCTTCAGCAGCACCACGCCGCCGCCTTCGCCCCGCACATAGCCGTCGGCCCGCGCGTCGAAAGCGAAGCAGCGCCCCTGCTTCGAGAGCATGCCGGCGCGGGAGAAGCCGACGAAGGGATAAGGCGAGAGAAGCAGATTGACGCCGCCCACGAAGGCGAGCGGAACGCGGCCGCGCCGCAAATCCTCGCAAGCCAGATGCAGCGCCACGAGCGAGGAGGAGCACGCCGTGTCGACGGTAAGGCTCGGTCCATGCAGGTCGAGGAAATGCGAGATGCGGTTGGAAATTATGCTGAGCGCGCTACCCGTCATGAAATAGGCGTCGGCGCCGGCCGGGTCGCCATGGCGGCGGTTCGCGTAATCGGTCGAGGAGGCGCCGACATAGACGCCGACCTCCATGCCCCGGATCGCCCGCGACGGAACGCCGGCGTCCTCGAGCGCTTCCCAGGCCAGCTCGAGCAGCAGACGTTGCTGCGGATCCATCTGCGCCGCCTCGCGCGGCGAGATGCCGAAGAAATCCGCGTCGAAAAAGTCCACTCTCTCGAGCAGACCGGCCGCCCAGGTATAGCTCTTCCCCCGCTCCGAGGGTCGGGGATGAAGAAAAAGGCGCGTCGACCAGCGCTCGTCCCCGACTGTGGCGATCGCGTCGCGGCCCTCGACCAAAAGGGTCCAGAACTCTTCTAGCTTGGATGCGGCGGGGAGCCTGCAGGACGCGCCGACGATGGCGATCGGCTCGCTCATGCTTTCCGGCCTCTTGCGTCCCGGCGCCGATGGTATTGTCCCCAACGGCAGTGGCCTGGCGTCGAAAGCGGAGCTAGAGCAAGCATCGTGACCCCTTTTTGCCCTTTTTATGGCGTCGGTGCTGGCAGCGACCGGAAATTATCGTCCAAGATTTGTCGAACATCCATAGTTACTTACGGTGCCGTAAGGCGCCACAACTCTTCACGGATATCGCCCCCCGGCGAGCTCCCATAGCGCACCAGCGGAGTCGGGGCACGCCACTGGCGTCGATATACGCGACACATTACATCAAACCGGTGGCATTCCGCTTTCGAATCCGCCGATTATGTATAAATGAGCGATGCGCGACGACGATGGCTGGCTGACCTCTCGACCGACCGCACCGAAGCGATTGCAAGCTGCGCGCGAATCCCTCGCGCAGCTTCCCCTCGATCGGGTTCCCCGGCCGACGCCGCTCCCGTCAGGTTCCTCGATGCCTTTGCCGCCGGATCCTCGCTTTGCCGGGCGTGAGGCTGAGCTCAGGCTTCTCGCCGCCCTTCTAAAGGCGCCCACGGCCCCGCCGGTAGCGGCCATAACCGGGCCACCCGGCATCGGCAAGACGCGGCTGGCCGCGGAATTCGTTCATCGCTATGGCGGCTTCTTCTCGGGCGGCGCATTTTGGCTCAGCTTCGGCGACGGCGAGGACGTCGCCGGCCAGGTCGCCTTGTGCGGCGGTTTGCGCGCCCTCGCGCTGCGTGAGGATTTCGACGACCTACCGCAGGCGGTGCAAATCGAACTTGTTCGCCATGCCTGGGCGGGCGATTTGCCGCGCCTTCTCGTCTTCGACGACTGCGAGGACGAAGCCTTGTTGGCGCGTTGGCTGCCCCGCTCGGGCGGAAGCCGCGTGCTGATCGCCGGCCGCAAGGCCGATTGGCCGACCGCTCTGGCGCAGGTCGTCAAGCTGGAAAGCTTGTCGCCGCGCGCGAGCGTCGCCCTGCTGCGGCGCCGACGGCCGGAGCTGGCGGAAGACGATGGCAACCTTCGAGCGATCGCCCAAGAACTCGGTGGTTTACCCTTGGCGCTGCGGCTGGCCGCGAGCTATCTAGGTCGCCTGCGCTACGAGCCGCTCGGCCTGCCGGCAAGCTATCTGGCCGAGCTGCGTCAGATGGGCTCGCGGAGCCCCGAGCACTTCGGCGCGGGCCAGGACGGGCCGGCGACGCAGGCCGCGCGCGCCGCCGATTGCTTCATCCTCGGCTTTCGCCGCCTCGACCCCGGCGATCCGATCGATGCCAAGGCGCGGACGGCGCTGCTTTGCGCCGGCTGTTTCGCGCCCGGCCTCCCCATCCCGCGTGGCTTGTTGTGGGCGTGCCTGAGGCTCGACGAGGAGGACGAGGACGCAAGCCGCATCGCCGAAGAGGCGTTCCTGCGGGCCGTCGAGTTTGGCTTGCTCGAGCCTTGCGCGGACGACGCGCTCTGTCTTCACCCTCTTCTCGCGGGCCTGCCCCTTATCGAAGCCGCCGAGGCGATGACGGGTGCGCTCGAGGGGGTAGAAAGGGCCGTGCTCGCCGAGGCGAACCGTCTCAATCAGCTCAACCGCCCCGCGGCGCTCGCCGCCTGGCAGCCGCATCTTCGTGCCGTGGTGGCGGCGGCTTATGCGCGCGACAGCCTGCTCGCCGCACCCTTGCTGAGCGCCTTGGGCACGCATCTCAATATGATAGGCGAGAAGCGCGCGGCGCTTGCCGCCTTCGAGCGGGCCTTGCGAATCAGCATACGAATCCTGGGCCAGGACCATCCCACCATCGCGACCCGGCTCAACAATATGGGCGTCATCCTGCGCGACCTCGGCGAGCTCGAGGCCGCGCGCGCCTCCTTCGAGAGCGCGATCGAGATGGACGAGAACGCGCATGGGCCGAACCACCCCACTGTCGCCTCGGGTCTCGGCAATCTGGGGAGCGTGCGGCGGGCGCTCGGCGATCTTCAGGGAGCCCGGGAAGCCTATAAGCGGGCGCTCAAGATCGACGAACGCGCCTTCGGCGCCGCGCATCCGAGCGTGGCCCTGCGTCTCAGCAGCTTGGGTGGCGTGTTGCGGGCGCTCGGCGATCTGCCCGGCGCGCGCTCCGCCCATGAACGCGCGCTTCGCATCGACGAGATGGTGCTGGGACCGCGGCATCCGCATCTCGCCATATGCTTGAGCAATCTCGGCGTCGTGCTGCAGGATCTGGGAATGAACGTGCAGGCGCGCTCCGCTCTGGAACGCGCCATCCGCATCGAAGCGGCGCAAGGCGCGGCGCCTCCCCATCTTGCGGTCTCCTTGAGCAATCTCGCGGTGGTGCTGGTCGATATGGGCGAGCATGCCGCCGCGCGCTCGGCGCTCGAACGCGCTTTGGCCATTGCCAAGGCTCATCTGCCGGCTGGTGACCGCTCCCTCGCCGTCATCAACCGCAATCTCGAGCGCTTGCCCAAGAGCTGAGCGCCGGCGTCAGCCGGGCTTGCGGGCTGCCGCGAGGGCTTCCTTGACCCCTTCGATATCGGCGCCGACCACCGTCTTGTCGCCGACGACGAAGCCGGGCGTTGCGTCGATGTGGAGCGCCTGGGCGAGCGCCATATTGCGATCGATGACGGCGTCGATGGCGGCGTCCGTCATGTCGGATTTGAGCTTGTCGACATCGAGGCCGACCTTCTTGGCGAGCTCGAAGACGACCTTCTCGTCGATCTGCCCGCGCCATTCCATCATCGCGTCGTGAAATGCCAGGTATTTGCCCTGCTTGCGGGCGGCGAGCGCAGCGCGCGCGGCCAGCGTCGAGGCCGGACCGAGGATCGGAAACTCCTTGTAGACGATGCGCAGGTTGGGATCCTGCTTGACCAGGGAGTCGAGGGTCGCCTGGATTTGCTTGCAGTAGGGGCATCTGTAATCGAAGAATTCGACGATGGTCACTTCTGCCTTGGGATTGCCGATCGACGCCGCTTCGGAATCCGCCAAGAGCTCGTCATGTTTCGCCGCGACCGCCGCGCGGACTTCCTCCTCCTTGTGCGCCGCCATATGCTGCTGCATCTTTTGCAGCACCTGCATCATGAATTCCGGATGATTGAGGAGATAATCCTGGATGACTTGCTCGACCGCCTTGGTCTGCTCGGGCGTGAGCGCCGAGGACGCCGGTCCGCTTTGGGCGGCGGCGGGCGCGAGACAACCGAGAACGAGCAGCAGGGCGACGAGCGCGCCGCGCAAAGCCTCAAGCTTCATGGAATACCTCGCTGGGCGAGCCTCGGAGCGGCGCGGCTCGTGGACGCGGACTTTACGCAATAGGACGGCATTGTAGGAGCGGCGGCGGCCGCACCGCAACGCTCGTCGCGAAAGGGGGTCCCGGCGCTGACCGAGCGGCCAGCCGCGCACAATACGACCGCAGCAGGCTTTCGTCATCGCGGTGCGGCGCTAGACCGCCGTCATTGCGGGCGCAAATAGCGGCCGTAGACCCAGCCGACTGTATTGTTCCAGTTCACTCGCCACCAGTTGTTCGAATAGTCGCCCGTGGTGATCACCACCCCTCCGGCGGGAATGACCCCGATCACAGGTGCGGTAATGCTGGGCCCCGAGCGGATATTCAGGTTGCCCGTAGTGGCGAAGCTCGTGACGCCGGGAGGCGGCGGGCTGACCGGACCCGATTCCTCCATCGGCGGCGGACCGCCAGGATAGCCTCCCGGGCCGGGCGGAGGAGGTGGGCCGCAAGCCGCGAGGGCACCGATCAATGTGACAACGCCGGCCATGGCAAGCAAACGCCTCGCGAAATGCAATGTCATCGACCCCTCCTCCGACAATTGAGACGCCGCCGATTGTCAAATCCGTTAACGGCAAATCTAATTCGGCGCGGCTTCAATTCAAGCGAGCAGCTCCGGCTCTCCTCCAATTCCGTCCGTTTGTCACAGGTTCGTGATGGCGTGATGGAGGTGAATGGCGCGGGCTCCGGCACAAACGGGCGTTTTTCTCGTTGTGACGGCCGTCACTGATTTTCTACGGACAAGGGATTATTAACAACACCATCGCGGAGAAGAGGCGGGCCGGCGGAAGGCAATGAGAGCGCCGGTCAGAAGGCGGATGGAGGACGAAATGTCGTGGTACGGCGAGACTGGTTTGGATTGGCTGACTTCGGATGAGAAGGATGCGCTCGCCGATGGTCGTGGACGCCCGAGGTCGGGTGCCTTGGGGGGTTGGATGCTGGTGGGTGCGTTGCTTCTTCCCTTCGTTGCCAACGTGACTTGCTGGATGCTGCACGGTCCGAGCTGGGCTCTGTTCTAGATCCTGAGGACGCTGAAAGGAAGTGGAAACGCTTCAATGATGCAATGAGTTGCTCAAAGATGTGTCAATGGCAGCCGTCCCTGCCGCTCTATTGACCTAGCGCAAGTTCGCCGTTATCGTTGCCTGTTGAGGGGCTTCCATCAGCTGGAGCGAGAGAATCGTATGTCGAAATTCAAAGCCAAGCTTTCGTTGCCATCGGCGAAGCCAAATTCGGCGAGCGATCCCCACGCCCGCGCCAAATGGACGGCGCTCTCTCTGGCGCTTGCCGCGTTCGTTGCGGGTCCGGCGGCTCATGCCAATACGCCAAGCGATTCCAGCCTGGGCGACCGCATCGCCGCAGCCAAGGACAAGCTGGTGAAGAGCCAGGGCTCCGACGCGAATTCCCTCAGGCTTGCGCAATGGCTTAACGTCGGTATTCCCGCGCCCTGGGGCAACTGGAACAACTGGCACAATTGGCACAACTGGAACAATTGGCATTGGGGCTGGTACAACTACTAGCTGTAGCCGCGCCGCGGGCTCGTTTGCCCGCGACAGTAGATCATTCCGTTCCGACGAGCTTACCGGCCTAGAGGCGGTAGACCCGATCTTGCGCGAAAGGGCGCGGCGCGCCCGAATGACGCGCCGCGCATGCTTTTGCATGTCTCCGCCATGAGTGGATCGCGCACGCCCCCTTGAATCCGGTAAGCTCGTTATCGCGAGGAAGCTCGGCGAGGGAGAGCGCGATGCGCGCCATGATGCTGCACGCCGCGCATGAGCCGCTGCGGCTCGCGGAGGTCGCTGCGCCGCCGCAGCCGGGGCCGCGCGAGCTGCTGATCCGCGTGCGCGCATGCGGCGTCTGCCGGACCGATCTTCATATCCTCGACGGAGAGCTCGATAAGCCGAAGCTCCCGCTGGTGCCGGGGCACGAGATCGTCGGAACCGTCGAGGCGGCGGGCAGGCAGGTCGAGCGCCTGCGCGTCGGCGATCGGGTCGGGGTGCCTTGGCTCGGTTGGACCTGCGGAAGCTGCGCCTATTGCCGCTCGGGCCGCGAGAATCTGTGCGACCGCGCCCGCTTCACCGGCTACCAGATCGACGGCGGCTACGCCGACTATGCTTTGGCGCATGAGCATTTCTGCTTCGCCATCCCGGCGGAATTCGGCGACGTCGAGGCGGCGCCGCTGCTTTGCGCGGGGCTCATCGGCTATCGCGCCTTGCGCCTCGCGGGCGACGCCCCGCGCCTTGGGCTCTACGGCTTCGGCGCGGCGGCGCATATCGCCGCACAGGTGGCGCGTCATCGCGGTCAGCAGGTCTTCGCCTTCACCAAGCCGGGCGACATCGCGGGCCAAGAATTCGCGCGCAGCCTGGGGGCGGCCTGGACGGGAGGCTCCGACATCCCGCCTCCCGAACCGCTCGACGCCGCGCTCATCTTCGCTCCAGTCGGCGCCCTCGTGCCGGCGGCGCTCGCAGCCACAGCCAAGGGCGGCATCGTCGTCTGCGCCGGCATCCATATGAGCGATATCCCGAGCTTTCCCTATCGCATCCTGTGGGAAGAGCGGGTGCTGCGCTCGGTCGCCAACCTCACCCGCCGGGACGGCGACGATTTCCTGGCGATCGCGCCGAAGGTGCCGATCCGCACCACCACGACGGCTTTCCCTCTCGACCAGGCGAACGAGGCGCTGGCCCGGCTGCGCGAGGGCGCCATCGAAGGGGCGGCCGTGCTCGTGCCCTAGCGCGACGGTTGGCGGCGGCCGATATTGTCGAGGCAGGGCGGACGGCGCGAGCGCGGACACGAAGGAGGCAGGAGCGGCCATGGATAAGAAAAACCAGCTGCATCTCTGGTACGCGGTGCTGGCGATCCTCGCCGTTCTTTTCATCGAGCAATGGTGGCTGGAAAGCCGCAAGATCGAGACCATTTCCTATAGCCAATTCGAGCAGCTGCTCAAGGAGGGGCAGGTCGACAGCGTCCAGGTCGGGCCGGACTTCGTCGAGGGCAAGCTCAAGAAGCCCTTGGCCGGCGGCGAGACCGAGTTCGTCACTACCATGGTCGCACCGCAGATCGCCGGCGAGCTCGACAAATACAACGTCAAATATGCCGGCGTGATGCCGAACACCCTGGTCCGCGACTTGCTGTCCTGGATCGTGCCGATCGCCATCTTTTTCTTCATCTGGATGTTCGTGATCCGCCGCTTTGCGCAAACCCAGGGCGGCTTCATGTCGATCGGCAAGAGCAAGGCGCGCGTCTATGTCGAGACAGACACCAAGGTCAGCTTCGCCGACGTGGCCGGCGTCGACGAGGCCAAAGCGGAGCTCGAGGAGGTGGTCAGCTTCCTCAAGGACCCGAGCCGCCATGGACGGCTCGGTGCGCGCATGCCGAAAGGCATCCTCCTCATCGGACCGCCCGGGACGGGCAAGACGCTGCTGGCGCGCGCGGTCGCGGGCGAGGCGGGGGTGCCGTTCTTCTCGATCAGCGGCTCGGAATTCGTCGAGATGTTCGTCGGCGTCGGCGCCGCGCGCGTGAGGGACCTCTTCGATCAGGCGCGGCGCAAGGCGCCCGCTATCATCTTCATCGACGAGCTCGATGCGCTCGGCCGCGCTCGCGGCGCCTATCCCCTCGCCGGCGGCAACGACGAGAAGGAACAGACCCTCAACCAGCTTCTGGCGGAGCTCGACGGCTTCGATCCCTCGCAGGGCCTGGTGCTGCTCGCTGCGACGAACCGGCCGGAGATCCTCGACCCTGCCTTGCTGCGCGCCGGGCGCTTCGACCGCCAGGTCCTGGTCGATCGCCCCGACAAGATAGGTCGCGCGCAAATCCTCGCGGTCCATGTCAAGAAGGCGCGGCTGGCCGAGGATGTCGATCTCGACGCGATCGCCGCCCTCACTCCCGGCTTCAGCGGGGCCGACTTGGCGAACCTCGTCAACGAGGCGGCGCTCGTCGCGACGAGGCGCGGCGCGGACGCGGTGACGATCGACGACTTCACCGCCGCCATCGAGCGTATCGTCGCAGGGCTGGAAAAGCGCAACCGGCTGCTCAACCCGATGGAGCGCCAAACCGTCGCCTATCACGAGATGGGCCATACGCTGGTGGCGCTTTCCTTCCCCGACTCCGACAGCGTCCACAAGGTGTCGATCATCCCGCGCGGCATCGGCTCGCTCGGCTACACCATCCAGCGGCCGACCGAAGACCGCTATTTGATGACGCGCGAGCAGCTCGAGCACAAAATGTCTGTGCTGCTCGGCGGACGGGCGGCCGAGGTGCTGGTGTTCAACCGCGTCTCGACCGGCGCCGCGGACGATCTCGTCAAGGTGAGCGACATCGCGCGCAGCATGGTGACGCGCTACGGGATGGAGAAGGATCTCGGGCCGATCGCCTATGAGCGGGAGCCGCACAGCTTCCTCGGCGGCCCCGCGTCGGCACCGCTCGGCGCGGAACGGCAATATAGCGAAGAGACCGCGCGCGAGATCGACCGCGCGGTGCGCGAGATCGTCGCCAAGGCCTTCGAGACGGCGTTGGGCATCCTCAATAGCAAGCGCGCCCTGCTCGAGAGGGCGGCCAAAGCCTTGCTCGAGCGGGAGACGCTCAACGAGGAGGATTTGCGCCGGCTGCTGGCTGAGGAGGAGCAGCCCAAGGCCCTCGCTCCGTCCGCAAGCGCCGAGTAGGACTGCGCCGCCGCCACCCGCGCAGCTCGCCGGCGATCCTTCAATGGCGCGCCCCTTGCTGCTATGATTCGCCTTCGTCTTGCGGCGGAGGCTGCTTTGCGATGAGCGCTCTCGACCTGATCAATTCCCCGTCGGCGGCGTGGCACTCATCATCCTGGTCGTCTGGGCGCTGGGCGGGTTGCGCACGGCGAGCCTCGGCGACGAGGAGGCGGTGCGCCGCATGCTTGCGCGCGACCATCCCGACTTCGCGCTCGGCGAGGTGATCGTGGGGCGTGACGTCCGGAGCGCGCTCGGCTTCGACGCGCAAGGCGAGCGTCTCGCGCTGCTCCATAGCGTCGGCGACAATGTCGCGGCACGCCTCCTTTGGCCGGACGAGCTGCGCACCTGCCGCGTCCAGGGCGGCGATCTGGTGCTGGCGCTCGCGGATTTCGGCGCGCGGCCCATCAGGCTCCGGCTCGGCGACGCGGCAATGGCCGAGCGGCAGCGCCGCCGCATCGAGGCCTGGCGCGCGCACGGCCGTGGAGCGGCAGCATGAGCTTGCCCGATCCCGTGGCGCTGGCGGTGCCCGCTTTCATCATTCTCGTGCTGGCCGAGGCCATCGTCGCGCGCGGGCGCGGGCAGATCGCGGCCTATGAGCTGCGCGATACGGCGGCATCGCTTATCATGGGGCTCGGCAATTTCGCGCAAGGCCTCGCCACGGCGGCGCTCCTTTATGCCGCGACCGCCTGGGTGTGGCAGTATCGCCTGTTCGACATCGGCTACAGCTGGTGGGCTTTCCTCGCCATCTTCTTCGCCGAGGATTTCTGCTATTACTGGTTCCACCGGCTGAGCCACGAGCATCGCATCTGGTGGGCGGCGCATGTCAACCACCATACCTCGCAGCATTACAATCTCTCGACCGCGCTGCGCCAGACCTGGACCGGCAATCTGGCGCTCAATTGGGTGCTTTGGCTGCCGCTGGCGCTGATCGGCTTTCCGCCCGCCCTGATCGTCTTCGAGAAGGGCATCAGCCTGGTCTACCAGTTCTGGATCCATACCGAGCAGATCCGGCGCCTGCCGCGCTGGTTCGAGGCGTTCCTCAACACGCCCTCGCACCACCGCGTGCATCACGCCACCAACCCGCGTTATCTCGACCGCAACTATGCCGGCATCCTGATCATCTGGGACAAGCTCTTCGGCAGCTTCGTGCCGGAGGATGATGCCGAGCCTTGCCGCTACGGCATCGTCAAGAACCTGGTCAGCTTCAATCCGCTGCGTATCGCCTTCCATGAATGGGCGGCGATCGGACGCGACCTCGCCCGCGCCAAGAGCTGGCGCGAGCGCCTCGGCTACGTCTTCGGGCCGCCGGGCTGGCGGCCCGACGGCGCCGGCAGCACTTCCGAGGCCATCCGCGCCGCCTGGAGGGCGCGCCAGACGGTCGCGGCCGAATAGCCGCCATTGTCGTGGCCGCAAAAACCGCGTCGGGCTTAGCTGAGATCGAGTACCGCCAGGGCGGCTTTCGCCATCTCTTCCGGACTACCCGCGGCGTCGAGCTTGCGCCAATCCTCGGGCGACTCGCCGAGAGCGAGCTGGCGGTGAAGCACCTCGACGGTCGCGTCGGAAGCGTCGCTTTTGCGTGCGCGGATGCGCTTTTCCAGCAGATCGCGCGGCGCCTCGAGCCATAGGCCCGCGAAAGGGACGCCCATGTCGCGCACGAGCGCGGCCAGCGCCTCGCGTTCCGATCCTTGTCCCCAGACCGCGTCGAGAATGACGGGGCAGCCGCCCGCGAGGCATGTCCTGGCTTCCTCTTCGAGACAGCGATAGACGGCGGCATGGGCCTCGGGCGTATAGAATTGCTGCGGCAGGGGGCTGCTTTCCTTGACGCCGGCCAGCCGCTTGCGCAAAACGTCGGAGCGCAGCACGCGCGCGCCTGGAGCACGCCCGATCGAGTGCGCTAGGCGATAGGCGAGCGTCGATTTGCCCGTGCCGCTGAAGCCGCCGATGGCGACGAGCCGAGGCGAGGGCGTTGCGAGGCTCTCGAGGGCGAGCCGCAAATAGCTCCGTGCTTGTTTCATCAGGACGGCCGGATCGCGCCTGTCATGGCGCTGTCGGGCCGCCGCCGCCGTCACTTGCGCGCGTATGGCGGCACGCACGGAAATGAACAGCGGCAGGGCCGCAAGCCCGTCGGCCTCGTCCCGCCGATCGAGATAGCGGTTGAAGACGAGGTTGCCGTGGACGTCGAGCCCGCGATGATGCAGGTCCATCAGCAGGAATGCGAGGTCGTAGAGCGGGTCGATCGTCGAGATGGCCGGATCGAACTCGATGGCGTCGAACAAGGTCGGGCGCCCCTCGAAGAGACAGATGTTCTGCAGATGGAGATCGCCGTGGCAGGCGCGCACCTTGCCGGCGAGCCGCCGCCGCTCGAGCAGCGGCGCGAGCCGCGCATGCGCGGCCATCGCGCGCTCAAGCCATTCCTCGACCTCGGCGGAGGCGAGGCCTTGTTCGATGGCAAGCCGCAAATTGTCGCGCGAGCCCTCGATGGCCGCGCGCAGCCCCTGAGCACCGCCGTAGTCGCGCCTCGCCTCGGTGGCCTCATGTACTTCCACGATGCGGTCGGCGAGCGCAAGCATGAGCTCGGGCGTGAGCGCGTTGCGTTCGGCCATATGATCGAATTGGACCGACTGATCGAAGCGACGCATGACGAGAACCCAGTCGAGCGCCTCGCCGATCCCGCCCAATTGCGGCCTGCCGTCGCTCGCGCGGACGATCGGCTCGACCGCAAGATAGAGCTGCGGGGCGAAGCGCCAGTTTATGGCGAGTTCGGCCTCGCAGGCGGCCTTTCGCTTGTCGCGCGTCGAATAGTCGAGATAGCTGTAGCGCACGGCCTTCTTGAGTTTGTAGGCCCGCTCGCCCGCCAGGAAGACGATCGAGGCATGGGTCTCGATCCTATCGACATGATCGACGCCGTAGGTCTCCGGCCCCGACAGCAGCGCGTAGACCTCGTCCTGTTGCTCTGCCATCGCCCGCCTTATGCGGCGGCGTGGCGGCGCAACAGGCGCGCGAGACCGAGGAAGGCAGGATGGGGATGGGTGATGACGGCGGTCGGTATCGCCGCCAGATATTGCTTGAAGCGGCCCTTGGCCTCGAAGCGCCGGCGGAATTCCGAGCGCGCAAGGAAGTCGATGAAATGCGGCACCATGCCGCCGCCGATATAAACGCCGCCTTGCGCGCCAAAGGTGAGCGCGATGTTGCCGGCGACGTCGCCCAAGAAGGCGCAGAAGAGCCCGAGCGCGACATCGCTCACCGCGCAGTCGCCCGACAAGGCGCGGGCGACGATGTCGGCAGAGGCGCGCTCGGGCGCTGTCTTGCCTTCGAGCGTCGCCACGGCATGATAAAGCTGCTCGAGACCCTCGCCCGAGAGCACGCGCTCGACCGAGACATGGCCGTGGCGATCGCGCAATATCTGGATGACCGCGTCTTCGCGCCGGCTTTCGCTCGGCAAGGTGGCATGGCCGCCCTCGGTGACAAGCACGGTCTCGCCCGGCCCCTTGGGAAGGAGTGCGGCGACGCCGAAGCCGGTGCCTGGGCCGACGACCGCGATGGGCGCTCCCGCCCTGGCAGCACCACCGCCGATCGCGCGTTGGTCGGAGGCGGCCAATTCCGGCACGGAGCGCGCGAGCGCATCGAAGTCATTGACCACCCGCGCGGAACTCAATCCGAGTGCGCGTCGGATCGCCGCGCCGTCGACCACCCAAAAGGCATTGGTCATGACGATCTTGCCGTCGACAAGCGGCCCGGCCGCGGCGAAGGCGGCGCGCATGGGCTTGGCGCCATTGCCCTCGCGCGCGAGATAGGCCCGCGCCGCCTCGACCGGCGAGGGAAACCCGGCCACCGGCAAGTTCGCGATCCGGCCGATCTCGCCGCGCTCCAGGATAGCGAAGCGGGCGTTGGTGCCCCCGAGATCGGCCAGGAGGTAGGAGGACGCCGCGCGACCCATGCTGCCTGATATCGGGCTGCGGAGGCGCAGGCAAGCGTTATAGGGCAGGCGCGCGTTATAGGAAGGACGTCGCCAGCATGGCGGCGACCACGATGATCATGACGCCGGTCGCGATCCAGCCCATGGCCCAAAGCGGCTTCGGCAGGACGAATCCGCCCATGATGTCGGGCCGCATGGTCATGAACATCATGACGACCATGATGGGAACGGCGATGATGCCGTTCAGCACCGCGCTCCAGAAAAGCGCCTTGATGGGATCGATCGAGGTGAAATTGATGCCGACGCCGAGCAAGGTGGCGACCACGATCGTGGCGTAGAAGGCCTT
>CAWJFP010000004.1:0-181672 GCA_963842155.1 uncultured Pseudomonadota bacterium | reverse complement strand
CGCGTCGCGGCGGGGCGCGAGCATCCCATCCACGTCAGTTACGATGCCGCGAGCGGGGAGCCGAGTCCCTATATCCTGGTGCGTCCCGGCCTCGAGGCGCTTATCCTGCGGCCGGTCTATTATCAGCTCGTCGAGCTCGGCGCGATCGAGGACGGGGAGGACGGCGGGCTGCTCGGCATATGGAGCGGCGGCGTTCTCTTCCCGCTTGGCCGGCTCGATGCAAAGCAGGACTGAAGAATTGGACAGCGGCGAGACCACAATGACGCGCGCGCGGGTGATCGAGCGCCTCAGGGCGGCCAGCGGAGACGGCGGCGCGCGCGGACGCCGCCGCTCGCCCAACCGTGGCGATCACGACCTCAACGACGAGGATATGCGTCACCCGGGACCGCTCACGCCCGCCGCCGTGCTGGTGCCCCTCGTCGATCGTGCCGACGGCATGACCATTCTGCTCACGCAGCGCACGGCCCATCTCACCGATCATGCCGGCCAAATCAGCTTTCCCGGCGGCCGCATCGAAGAGCGCGACCGCAATCCGGAGGAGGCGGCCCTGCGCGAGGCCTTCGAGGAGGTCGGGCTGCCGCCCGAGCGGGTCGAGCCGGTCGGCCGGCTCGACGATTACGAGACGCGGACCGGATTCATCATCCATCCCGTGGTGGCGCTGGTCGAGCCGCCCTTCCCGGTCAATCCCGATCCCTTCGAGGTAGCGGAGGTCTTCGAGGTGCCGCTCGGCTTCGTGCTCGATCGCGCGAACCATCATCTCGAGCAGCGCGTCTATCGCGGCCGCGAGCGGCAGTTCTACGTGCTGCCCTATGACGACCGGTACATCTGGGGGGCGACCGCCGGGATGCTGGTCAATCTCTGCGACGTTCTCGTCGGCTGATGCTGCGCCTCTTCGCCGAATATGTTCTGCCGCTCCTGCTGCCGACGGCGATCTATCTGCTCTGGGTTGCCTGGCGCCGCCGGGCGGCGGCCTCGGGGCGGCCGGGACCGGTGCCGGAATGGACGGAGGGACCCTGGTTCTGGCTCATCCTCGGCGGCATCGCCTTGAGCCTTCTTGCCTTCGTCGTCACCGGGCTGAGCTGGGGCCATGCGCCGGGCCTCGTCTATCATCCCGCGCAGGTCATCAACGGCCGCATCCTGCCCGGTCATTTCGGCGAGCAAAAATGACCGCCCTCACCGAGGCCGGCGCGCTCGCTCCGCAGCCCTGGATGACCGCACCCGAGACGCGGCGCGTGATCGCCGCCTTGTCGGCCGAAGGTGCGGAGCTGCGTTTCGTCGGCGGCTGTGTGCGGGACGCCGTCCTGGGCCGGCCGGTAAGCGATATCGACATCGCGACCCACGACCCGCCCGCGACGGTGATGGCGCTGCTCGAGGCGGCGGGGATCAAGGCGGTGCCGACTGGCATCGCCCATGGCACCGTTACGGCCGTGCTCGGCAAGGCGCATTTCGAGATCACCACCTTGCGGCGCGACGTCGAGACCGACGGCCGGCGCGCCAAGGTCGCCTTCACCGACGATTGGCGCGAAGACGCGGCGCGCCGCGACCTCACCATCAACGCGATCTTCTGCGATCCCGCGGGCAGGCTCTACGATCCCTTCGGCGGGCTTGCCGATCTCAGGCTCGGCCGCATCCGCTTCGTGGGCGACGCGCGGACGCGCATCCGCGAGGACGTGCTGCGGCTGCTGCGCTATTTCCGCTTCTACGCCCATTACGGCAAGCCGCCGCCGGACGAGGAAGCGCTCGCCGCCTGCCGCGAGCTCGCGTCCCTGCTGCCGCGCCTCTCGGGCGAGCGCGTCGCGGCCGAGACGTTGAAACTTCTCGCCGCGGCCGATCCGGCCTCGGTGCTCGCCATGATGCGCGACGAAAACATCCTCGCCTTCGTCCTGCCCGAGGCGGCGCGAGGTCCGGGCATCGAGACGCTGCGCGCGCTCGTCACGATCGAGGGGCTGGGCGCGGGCGCCGATCCTCTGCGCCGGCTGGCGGCGTTCATCGATCCCGCGTGCGGCGAGGGCGATGCCCGCAACATCGCGGAGCGCTTGCGTCTATCGGGCGCGGAACGCGAGCGGCTCGCGGCGCTCGTCGTCGTCGAGCCCGAGCTTGAGCGCGAGATCACGGCTGAGACACGCCGCCGCCTGCTCTACCGCCTGGGAACCGAACGCTTCCGCGATCTGGCGCTGCTCGCCTGGGCGCGCGAGATCGTCGCTGGCGGGCCCTCGACGCGCGCCGCCGTCGAGGCCTGGCGCGAGCATCTCGCCGCCGCCGCGGCCTGGCGCCCGGTCGAGCTGCCGATCAAGGGCCGCGATCTGCTGGCGCTCGGCCTGCCGTCCGGACCCGAGCTGGGCCGCCTTCTGGCCGCGCTCGAGGAATGGTGGATCGCGGAGGATTTCGCGCCCGACCGCGCGGCCTGCCTGGCGAAGGCCAAGGCGCTGGCCGGGCTTCCGCGCGGCTAAAGAGCTTCCACGGCGGCGGCGACGGGCTTCGCGATATCGAGGTCGGGCGCCAGCTGGATGCGGTCGCGGCCGGCGCCCTTGGCGCGCAGCAAGGCTGCATCGGCGGCGGCGAGCACCGCCTCCGCCGTGCGGCCGTGGGCGGGAAACGCGGCCACGCCGAAGGAGGCGGTGATCGGCCCCAAGAGGCGCCCCTGATGCACGATCGAGAGGGATTTGATGGCGTCGCGGATCACCGCGGCGCGCCTCCCAGCCTCGGCGGCAGTGGCGCCCGGCAAGACGATGGTGAACTCCTCGCCGCCATAGCGGCAGGCCACGTCGCCCTTGCGGATCTGCGCGGCGAGCGTCTGCCCCATCTGCTTGAGGACGGTGTCGCCGGCATCGTGGCCGAAGCTGTCGTTGAAGTGCTTGAAATGGTCCACATCCATCATGATGCAGGCCAGCGGGCTGTCGCTGCGAATAGCGCGGGCGAAATCGAGCTCGAGCGTCTCCTGGAGGTAGCGCCTGTTGAAGAGGCCGGTCAGCGGATCGCGGATGGACTGGTTGCGCAATGTCTCGCGCAGACGCAGGTTGACGAGCGAGAGCGCGACGTTCTCCGCGAAGACGAAGAGGTCGGGAAGATGCGGCTCGAGCTCCTCTTCGGCCGGCAGCCCCTCGAGATAGATCAGTCCCACGGTCTCGCCTTGCGCCACCAACGGTGCGCAGCCATAGGTCTTGACGCGGTCGGTGTTCACATGCCGGCAGGCAATCTCCCCCCCACCTCTCCAGCGATGAAAACGGCCGCGGCGCAGCGCCCAGCAATCGTCCGGCATGAACTCGGGTTCGGAACCCTCTGCGCCCTTCCAAGCCGCGGCGCGGCTGAGCAGGTCGTTGGAATTGCGCATGAGAAAGAGCATGCCGCCAATGCCCGGCAGGATTTTGGGCGCGAAGCTCTGCACGATCTCAGCAAGCTCGGCCTCGCTGCGGCAGCCCTGCAGCCGGTTCGTCATGCGCGAGAGATTGTCGATCGCGTTGCTGCGCGCCTCGAGCGATTTGCTGCGCTTGGTGAGCGCCGAGTTGCTGAGCGCCAGACTGTTCTCCGCCCGCTGCCGCGTCTCCTTCTCCTCGGCGAGAAGATCCGCCATGCGGTTGTAGGCCTCGATCAGCGGATCGAAATCGCGGGTGCCGGTGGGTGCGATGCTGTGGGTAAGATTGCCTTGCCCGATATCGCGAATGCCTTCCGAGAGACGCGCGAGCGGCCTTCGGATCGTCACGATCGTTCGTTGCGCGATGAGCAGAATGATGATCGCCACCATGGGCACGCCGAAGAGCATGAGTATGCGGATGCGATTCCGCAACGCATCCTGCTCGGCCCGGGTCCGCTTGAGCTGCGCGTCGTAGTCCTGGCTCGAGTCCCCGACGATGCCGCGGATCGCGTCCATCGCAGCCTTACCCTGTCCGGATATCACGAGCGGCAGCGCCGCGTCGAAACCCCTGGAGCGGCGCAGCTGGATTGACTCGGCGAGATTGGCGAACTTCTGATGAACGAGCCGATCAAGCTTCTCCATGCGGATGCTGAGAGGCTGGTCGCTCGCCGCCGTGGCGGAAAGCTGCTTGAGCTTGGCATCGATGACCTGCGTTGCGGCCGTGTAGGGTTCCAGATATGGCTCCTGGCCGGTGAGGATGAAGCCGCGTTGGCCGGTCTCGGCGTCCTTGACGGTCGAGAGCAGATCCTGCAGCTGGCTCTGCACCTCGCGGATGGCGCGCAGCCGGTCCAGCGTATTGTCGGAGGCCTGGATTTCCCAGAGGAGGAGCGCGGCAAGTGCCGCCATCGCCATGAGCATGGCCCCGGCGCCCGCCCACAAGCGCAACGCGATAGTCACCAAGCGACTCCCCGTTTGCTGCCGACTTGGATGATCGGACCGTTAGGGTGAAAAAAGGATTAAGACGCCGCTAAACAGCTGAGGCGAATCGCCTTAGGCCCGCGCGGCCCCCGCGGCGGCGACGCGGTATGCGTCGGGGTCGGCATGGCGCGTCTCTTGCCTGTAGCGAAAGGTATAGCCGGGCCAGACCGTGTGGTTGTGCCCTTTCTTGTCGAGATACCAGCTCTTGCAACCGCTGGCCCAGACCGCGTGGCGCAGCTTCGCCTGCACCCGTTCGTTGAAGGCGGCTTCGACGGCAGGATCGACCTCGATGACGCCGCCGCCGCGCCGGCGCAGCAGCCTGAGGCAATCCAGGATATGGGCGATTTGCGCCTCGATCATGAAGACGATCGAATTATGGCCGAGCGCGGTGTTGGGCCCGACCAGGAGGAAGAAATTGGGGAAGCCCGCGACGCTGATGCCGTAATAGGCGCGCGCGCCGCCGCTCCAGGCCTCGTTGAGATCGCGCCCGCCGCGTCCGATGATCTTGAGCGGGGTCAGGAGATCGTTCACGCGGAAGCCCGTGCAGTAGATCAGCACATCGGCCGGAATGAGCCGGCCAGCGGCCGTGACGACGCCGTCCTCCGCCAGGCGCGCGATCGGCTCGCTCACCAGCTCCACATTGTCGCGGCAGAGCGTCCGATACCAGTCGTTGGAGATAAGCACGCGCTTGCAGCCGATGCGGAAGTTGGGCTTGAGGCGCGCGCGCAGGACGGGGCTCGCCACCTGGCGGCGGAGATGGCGGAGCCCGACTTGCTCCGCCGACCGCATCAGCCAGTCGGCCTTGCCGAGGAAGCCGATCGCGCGCAGCTCGTGCTGCCAGTAAATCTTGGCGCGGAAGAGCCGCGCGTAAAACGGCATATGGGCCATCAGCCAGCGCTCGCGATCGGACAGCGGCCGGTCGAGCTTGGGCAGCACCCAGCCCGGCGTGCGCTGGAACAGCGCGAGGCGCCGCACCGTGGGCGCGATCTCGGGCACCAGCTGGATCGCCGAGGCGCCGGTGCCGATCACGGCGACATCCTTGCCTTCGAGCGCGCAGCCGTGATCCCACTCCGCCGAGTGGAAGCGGGCCCCGCGGAAGCGCTCGCTGCCGGGCAGATCGGGTATGGCCGGGCGGCTCAAGGGTCCCAGGCTATGCACCAGGAAGCGCGCGGTGATGGTCTCGCCCGCGCGCGTGCGTAGGCGCCAGAGCCCCGCGGCCTCGTCGAAGGCGGCCTCGGCCAGCTCGGTGTCGAGGCGCAGCTTGGACCTGATGCCGTATTTGTCGGCGCAGCGCTCGAGATAGGCCTGGATCTCCGATTGCAGCGGATAGAGGCGCGACCAATCCGTCGCCGCCTCGAAGGAGAAGGAGTAGAGCGGCGTCGGGATGTCGCAAGCGCAGCCGGGATAGGTGTTGTCGCGCCAGGTGCCGCCGACGGCCGAGGCGCGCTCGAGCACGACGAAGGACTCGATCCCCGCCTGGCGCAGGCGGATCGCCATGCCGAGGCCGCCGAAGCCGGCGCCGACGATCGCGACCTCGACGTCGGGTGCGGTCACGGCCATCATTCCCACCAGCTACCCGGGTCCGGCGTGTCTAGGCGAGCGCGTTGCGGATGAGGTATTCGGCGAAGTCGGCGGGCTTGAGCTTGCCCGGATCGATGAGCTCGTTGCCCGCCATGGCGCGGGCGACGACGATCTGGTTCTCGACATGGGTCGGCGGCACCTTGAAGATGCCGCGCGCGCCGTGGAGCTTCGGGTAGAGATTGGGATCGATCATCCGCTCCTTGAGCGCCAGGCGGCGGACGATCTCCTCCTCCTCGATACCCTCGGCCTCCTGCTTCTTGACGAGCTGCCAATCGGTCTCGCCGGCCCAGCCTGCCGCCAGCAGCTCCTTGAGCGGCATGTCGCTGTAGCCGATCTTGAAGAGATGCTTGCTGAGGCCGACATCGGAGCCCCATTTGGCGAGCTTGGCGCTCCGCGCCACGTAGATATTGCCCATCATTCGCCTCCCCGGCCGCAGTCTGGCCGAGCCCCCCGCTTCTGTCCATGGGCTGTCCCCGCTCGGGTTTCAGGAGGCAGCGGCGGCCGATATAGTGCCGCCGCAAAAGAACCGGGAGGACAGCGCGCATGACGGTCTTGCGGATCTGCTTCGTCGGCGACAGCATCGCTCATGGCACGGGCGACGACCATTTCCTCGGCTGGCCGGGGCGGCTTTGCGCGGCTGAGCGCGCCCGCGGCCACGAGCTGACCTGCTACAATCTCGGCGTCCGCGCCGATAGCTCGGACGACGTCGCGGCGCGTTGGCAAAAGGAATGCGCGGCGCGCCTGCCCGACCATGTTCCGGGCGCGCTGGTCTTCGCCTTCGGCATCAATGATTCGGCGATCGAGAACGACGCGGGCACGCCGCGCGTGCCGCTGCCGCGCTCGCTCGCCAACGCGCGCGCCATCCTCGGCGCCGCCAAGGGCTGGAAGCCCGTCTTATGGATCGGCCCCGTGCCGGCCGAGGAGACGAAGCAGCCGGTCAGGCCGAGCGCGGCGGTCGCCTATGATTTCCGCAATGCCCGGATCGCCGATTACGACCGCGCCTTCTCAGCCCTCGCGGGCGAGCTCGGCCTGCCCTATCTCGATCTCTTCACGGCCTTCGGGGCCGATGCGCGCTGGGCGCGCGCGGGGCGCGCGGGCGACGGCGTGCATCCTCCCGCGGCCGGTTATGAGCTCATCGCCGAGCGCGTCGCCGCCTGGCCCGCCTGGCGCGGCTGGCTCGACGGCCGCTCGTGATTGCTCCGCTCATGACTCGTAAAGCCGAAGTGCCGCGAGCTGCGCCGTCGCGTCGGCCAGCGCATGGCCCTCGATCGCGCGGATGCCGGCGAGGCCGAGGCTGTTGCTGAGAAAGCCGGCCTCGACCGCCGCGAGATCGGCGCGCGCGATGGCCGTCTCCTCCGCGGCGAGAAGCCGCAAAAGGCGCCGGCGCGCGAGACCGGGGAGGGCGCCTTCCGCGATCGCCGGCGTGCGCCACGCGCCGCCCAGGCGTAGGAAGACATTGCCGACCGTGGCGCAGGCGATGCGGCCCTGGCCGTTCATCATCAAGGCGTCGTCCGCCCCGCTTGCGTCCGCCTCGCGCCGCGCCAGGAGATTGTCGCCGTAATTGAGCGATTTGATCCGCGACAGCGGCGAGCGCTCGTTGCGCCGCGTGCTCTCGGCGACCGCCAAGCGAAGCGGCGGCCGTGCCGGCGGCAAGGCCGCCACCGTAGCGAGCAGGGTGGGCTGCGCCGGGCTGCTCGCGGGCCAGAGGCCGCGCTTCTCCGAGGGGCCGCGGCTCAAGCTCAGGCGCAGCGCGCTCTCCGCGAAGCCCGCGGCCGCCAAGAGACGCTCGAGCCCTCGGGCAATGGCGCCTTCCGCAAGCGGGAGCGGGATGGCGAAGAGCTCCGCACCTTCACGGAGCCGCGCGAGGTGATCCTCGAGCCAGAGCGGGCCAAGCGCGCGTGCGCGGATGGTCTCGAACAGCCCGTCGCCGAGGGCGAAGCCGCGGTCGAAGGCCGAGAGGCAAGCCTCCCCGGCCGGCAGCAACTCTCCGTTGAGCCAGACCGGCGGCGCCCCGCTCATCGCGCTCCGGCGCGTGCCTTCGGCGGGGCAGAGCCTTGGGCGGCGCCGTCGATGTCGAAGAGCGCCTCGTCGAAGCGGCCGGTCGCCGCCGTCACGATGGCGCGGATCGACGCCTTGGCCTTGAGCAGCATCTCGTCGAACTCGCCCGCGGGGGTCGATTGCGCGACGATGCCGCCGCCCACCCCCATGCTGAGGCGATCGCCCGTCTGCACGATGGTGCGGATGACGATGCTGAGATCGGCGGCGCCGTCGTCACCGAGCCAGCCGAGCGCGCCCGAATAGACGCCGCGCGCGCGCCGCTCCAGCCGGTCGATGAAGTCGAGCGTCCTGAGCTTGGGGGCGCCCGTCATGGAGCCGCCGGGGAAGGCCGCGCGCACCAGATCGAGCGTCGAGGCGCCGGGCCGCAATTGCCCGCGCACGGTGCTGACGAGCTGATGCACCGTGGCATAGCTCTCGATCGCCATGAGCGACGGCGTCTCGACGCTGCCCGGCAGGCAGACGCGCGAGAGGTCGTTGCGCAGCAGGTCGACGATCATGAGGTTCTCGGCGCGATCCTTCTCGCTCTCGCGCAGCCGATCGGCCAGCGCGCGGTCGCGCGCCGGGTCGAGGCCGCGGGCGATCGTGCCCTTGATGGGCTTGGTCTCGACCTTGCCGGCGCGGTCGACGGAGAGGAAGCGCTCGGGCGAGGCGCTCAGCACGGCGCCGCCCGGCCAGCGCAGGAAGGCCGCGTGCGGCGCCGGATTGACCCGGCGCATGACGCGGTAGAGCTCGAGCGGGTCGAGCTCGAGCGTGGTGACCAGCTCGTTGGTGAGACAGACCTGATAGGTCTCGCCTTGGCCGATCCAGTCGAGGCAGCGCTCGATATCGGCCGTATAGGTGGGGTGATCGCGATCGAGAGCGAATTCAACGGGCGCGCGCCGGCTGCCGAGGCGGGGTGCTGCCGGCGCCCGCAGCGCCGCCAGCCGCTCGCGCGTCGCGGCGAGCCATGCCTCGGCCGACGCCGCCTCCGTCTCCTCGGCGACCGCGACGAGGTAAGTGCGCTGCGCCAGATGATCGATGGCGAGGAAGCGGTCGGCGCGGATGAAGAAGGCCGAGGGCGTGGGCGCGCGGCGGCCCGTCGGCGCGCCGCATTCGTTGCGCAGCTCGTAGCCGAACCAGCCGACATGGCCGCCCAGGAACGGGCAGGGCGGCGGGTCGAGCGGCGCGCCGAGCTGCTCGCGCTCGAGATAGGCGAAGATGCTCTCCTGCTCGATGCGAGGTCCGCCGGCGCCGCGGATCGAGAGACGGCCGGCCGAGGTCTCATAGGTGACGGCGTTGGCGCGTGGGCCGCTCGCGTCGCCCATGAAGGACCAGCGCGAGCGCCCCGGCTCGATCAGGCTGCTGTCGAGCCAGAAGGCAGTGGGGGCGGTGCCGTAGAGCGCGCAGAAGGCGGCCTCGCCGTCGATCGCCTCCGGCAGCTGCCGCCAGAAAGCGCGCAAGCGCCGCCGCTTGGGCGCCGAGCGGTCCAAGGGCGCGCTCCCGGCGGGCGCGACATTGGCGGGCGGCTGCGCGCGCTTCGGCGCGGCGACCGACGGGCGCGGCCGCAGACGCAAGGTGAGGTCGCGGAAATTCTCGATAAGCCGATGGCCGAACTCGGTGAGGATCGATTCGGGGTGGAACTGGACGCCCCAGAGCGGCCTCTGGCGATGGCGCAAGGCCATAATCAATCTGGCCTCCGTCCAGCCCGTCTCGGTCAGCGCAATGGGCAAGGGGCGCGCGGCGAGCAGCGAATGGTAACGCACCACCGCGAAGGGCGACGGAATACCGGCGAAAAGCTCGTCGCCATTGTGCCAGACCCGGCTCAGCCTGCCATGCATAGGCTCGGGCGCGCGGATGACGGCGCCGCCATGGAGTGCCGCGATGCCCTGATGGCCGAGACAGACGCCGAGGATGGGGATGGTGGCATTCAGGATGGCGTCGGCCGCGACGCCGAAATCGGCCACGCGGTCGGGGCGGCCGGGGCCGGGCGAGATGACGATATTGTCGAAATCCTGCTCGGCGAGCTCGGCCCAGCTCGCCGCGTCGTTGCGGACGACGACCGGCTCCTCCTGGTTCGCCTCCGCCAGGTAATGCGCGAGGTTGTAGGTGAAGGAGTCGTAGTTATCGATGACAAGGGTCTTCATCGCTGTCCCGCCGGCTCGTCCGCGAGCATGTCCAACTCGCCTTTCATAGCATGACCTCAATAATAGAGGCGGCTCTCGGCGTCCAGCGAGCGCGCCTTGACCTCCTGCAGAACCTCGCGCGCAAGCGTCCTGTTATAGCCGCGCACGAGCGACGGCATGCGGAAGAAATCGACCGCCATCCAGACCGAGCCGGCGGCGCCCAGGGTCGCCACCGTGACGAGGAACATGACGGCCGAGACGCCCCAGCGTCCGAGATAGCCATAATGCGACATCAGCGGCAGCCGCATATAGGCGCCGAGAAGCGTTTTGCGACGATTCTCGAAGCGGCGCACGAAGGCTGATTGCGCCACGTGGGGCAGGCGCGCGATTTCCATCTCCATGGATTCCGACAGGAAATCCGCGAGTTCCGGCGGCACTCGGCTCCGTCCGACGGCATCCCAGGACGTGGCTGCGTATTCGTTCATCACCGGTTCCCATGCAATCCGCGTGCAATCCGCGGCCCGCGCCTGAAGAGGAGGCGCCCGCACCTAACAGTCTGCACCTGCTTCGTTAATTCATCGTCAAGAGAGGGGTGGGGGCGGGTGGTCTGGTTTTCCACGCGGTGATCTTCGGCCCCGCTACCCTGGCACCGAGATGCCGTCAGGAGGCCGTCCGGCCTATCGGTCCGGATTTCTACCACGAGTGTGGAACGGACATACGACTGTCGCCATCCCACCGCAGAAGCTCGTCCCTATGCCGCCGCAGGATGGCGGGATATGAGGCGCGGCAGGCGCGGCCGATGGGTGCTTGTCGGAAGCGTCGATACGGGGTGGATTGCCCTCCGAACAAGAGCATCGAGGGTAGTCAAATTATCATAGATCGCGATATGATAATTCCGGCATGAATGCGCGGGAGCGAGCCATGCGACAGGCGAGGGGAATTGCGGCGATCGCACTTGGCATCTTGCTCGCGGTGGCGGCGGGCGCGCCGACACGGGTTCAGGCTTATTGCGCGACTGAGTGCAAGAGGTATGATCCCAAACAGGGTTATTGCATCGAGTATGGGCCTGTCTCGCCCGGTTGCACGGATCAGTCGGCCCCTGCCCGCAGTTATGGCGCCATCGCCTATGGCCTCACGAGCGGGGCCTGGGGCACCTCCTATCATTGGGGCAGCGAGGCGAAAGCGGAAAGCGCGGCCATGCAGCGCTGCGCGGAGCACGGCAAGGATTGCGAAGTGATGGTGTGGTTCGAGCGCAAATGCGGAGCCGTGGCCTTGGGCCAAGGCACGACCGCCTTCTGGGGCCTTGGCGATAGCGATGGGCAGGCGCGCGCCGACGCTCAGAGCAAGTGCGTGAACGGCGGCGGCAAGGATTGCGAGGTCGAGGTCTCGGAATGCTCGAAGTGAGGGCTGGCAGCCGAAGCCTGGTTGAGCCCGCCTCTGCCCGCGGAGCCGCAACTCGCCGGCGCCCTCACGGCCAAGCGGCCAGCGGCGGAAGCGACATGAGAATGGCCTCGACATTGCCGCCCGTCATCAGGCCGAAGCGGGTGCCGCGGTCGTAGAGCAGGTTGAACTCGACATAGCGGCCGCGGCGGATGAGCTGATGGCGCCGCTCCTCCTCCGTCCAGGGCTCGTTCATATGGCGCCGCACGATCGCGGGATATAAGTCCAGGAAGGCGCGGCCGACATCTTGCGTGAAGGCGAAGCGGCGGCGCCAATCGCCCTCCTCGAGATAATCGAAGAAGATGCCGCCCGCGCCGCGCGGCTCGCCGCGATGCTTCAGGAGGAAATACTCGTCGCACCAGGCCTTGAAGCGGGCATGGTAGGCGGGGTCGTGCGCGTCGCAGGCGCGCTTGAAGGTGGCGTGGAAGAATGCCGCGTCCTCCTCAGCGCCGGGCAGCATGGGGGTGAGGTCGCCGCCGCCGCCGAACCAGGCGCGCCGGGTGACGATGTGGCGCGTGTTCATATGGCCGGTCGGCACACGCGGCGAGCGCGGATGGGCGACGAGCGAGATGCCGCTGGCCCAAAAGCGCCCGTCCTCGGCGGCGCCGGGCACCTCCTTGCGGAATTCCGGCGAGAACTCGCCCCAGACGGTCGAGACGTTCACGCCGACCTTCTCGAAGACGCGGCCGCGCATGACCGCCATCACGCCGCCGCCGCCCTCGGGGCGCTCCCAGGGCGCGCGCGCGAAGCGTCCGGCGGGAAGCTCGGCGCCGGGGCCGGCAAGCTCGTCCTCGATGCGCTCGAGCTCGGCGCAGATTTCGTCGCGCAGGCGCTCGAACCAGGCCCGGGCCTCGCTCTTCCGCGCCTCGCTCTCGTCGCGCAACACGGTCTCGCTCACCGCGGCTCTCCCGCATCGGGCCCGACCGGAAAAAGGCCGGCCGGATAAAGATCGGTCTGACGCAACGCCTCGCCTAGCACGATGGAAGCGGCGAGGGCAACGTTGAGCGAGCGCCGCCCGTGCGCCATGGGGATGCGCAGGCGCGCGTCGGCGAGGTCGTGCACCGAGCGGGGCACGCCGGCCAATTCGCGCCCCATCATGATGAGATCGTCGGGCCGGAAGGCGAATTCGACATGGCTGCGCTCGCCGGCGGTCGAGAGGAGGACGAGCCGCGCCTCAGGTATCTCCGCGCGCCGCCAGGCCTCGAAGGCGTCGAACGAGCGGTGGCGGGTGAGGGCGAGATGCTCGAGATAGTCCATGCCGACCCGGCGCAGATGGCGGTCGGAGAGAAGGAAGCCGCAAGGCTCGACCAGCTCCAAGGGGAGGTCGAGGCAGGCGCAAAGCCGCATCATGGCCGCGGCGTTCTGCGGAATGTCGGGCTCGTAAAGCACCAGACGCAAGCACGGGCACTCCCAAGCGCTTCCGCGCGCGCGGACGGCTTTGCAGCGGGGCGGATTTGCATTATACCCCCTCCGCATGACCTCTCGTGAGCCGCGAGGGACTGTCGTCTCCGCGGGTGCGGCAGGTTGTCGCATTTGTCTCGCCTCGGCCTGTCTTTAAGAAACCTCTAGCGCCGCGGCTCGCGGCTACCGACCGGGAGAGCGTAAGCATGGCGACAAGCGCGGATACCAGCGGCCACGGCGCGCACGACGCCGGGGTCAAGCGCCGCGACTTCCTTTATCTGGCCGCCACCGCGATGGGTGCCGTGGGCACGGCGATCGCGGTCTGGCCGCTGATCGACAGCATGAATCCCTCGGCGGACGTACTGGCGCTCTCCTCGATCGAGGTCGATCTCTCGCCCATCCAGACCGGCCAGCGCGTCACCGTCAAATGGCGCAGCCAGCCGGTCTTCATCGACCATCGCACGGCGGACGAGGTCAAAGCGGCGCGCGGCGTCAATGTCGCCGAGCTGCGCGACCCGCAGACCGACGAGAGCCGCGTGCAGAAGGCCGAATGGCTGATCATGGTCGGCATCTGCACCCATCTCGGCTGCATCCCGCTCGGGCAGAAGGCGGGCGACCCGCGCGGCGAGTTCGGCGGCTGGTTCTGCCCCTGCCACGGCTCGCAATACGACACCTCCGGCCGGATCCGGAAGGGCCCGGCGCCGCTCAATCTCCTGGTGCCCGAGTACAAGTTCATCACCGACCACAGCGTCCGGATCGGCTAGGAGCGCCCGCGATGAGCCAGCCCGCCTGGAACAACGCCGTCGTCAAATGGATCGACGAGCGTATGCCCATCTTCACCATGATGCAGCATACCGGCATCGATTATCCGACGCCGAAGAACCTGAACTACTGGTGGAATTTCGGCTCGCTCGCCGGCCTCATGCTGATGGTGATGATCGTCACCGGCGTCATGCTGGCTATGCAGTATACGCCAAACGCCGCGCTCGCCTTCGGCAGCGTCGAGCGCATCATGCGCGACGTGAATTACGGATGGCTCCTGCGCTATCTGCATATGACCGGCGGCTCGATGTTCTTCCTCGTGGTCTATATCCACATCTTCCGCGGCCTCTATTACGGCTCCTACAAAAGTCCGCGCGAGCTCCTCTGGTGGCTCGGCCTCGTCATTCTGCTGCTGATGATGGCGACCGCCTTCATGGGCTATGTGCTGCCCTGGGGCCAGATGAGCTTCTGGGCCGCGACCGTGATCACCAACCTGTTCTCGGCCATTCCGCTCGCGGGCACGGGCATCGTGCATTGGCTCTGGGGCGGTTTCGCGGTCGACAATCCGACGCTCAACCGCTTCTACGCGCTCCATTTCCTGCTGCCCTTCGTGATCTTCGCCGTCGTTTTCCTGCATATCTGGGCGCTGCATACGACCAAATCGAACAATCCGCTCGGCATCGACACCAAGGGGCCGCAGGACACCATCCCCTTCCACCCCTACTACACGGCCAAGGACATGTTCGGGGTGGGGGTCTTCTTCATCGTCTATCTGGCGATCGTCTTCTTCTGGCCCGACCTTTTCACCGAGCCGGACAACTATATCGAGGCCAACCCGCTCTCCACGCCGCCCCATATCGTGCCGGATTGGTATTTCCTGCCGTTCTACGCGATCCTGCGCTCGATCCCCCAGAAGCTCATCGGGGTGGTCGCGCTGTTCGGCTCGATCCTGATCCTTTTCCTGCTGCCCTGGCTCGATTTCTCGCCCGTGCGCAGCGCGCGCTTCCGTCCGATCTTCAAATGGTTCTTCCTGGCGATCCTCGCGGACGTGCTGGTGCTGGGCTGGGTCGGCCATAACCCGCCCGAGGGCTCCTTTCTCATCATCGGTCGGCTCGCCACCGCCTATTATTTCCTGCATTGGCTGGTCGTCCTTCCGCTCATCTCGCTCTTCGAGCGACCAAGTCCGCTGCCCGTCAGCATCAGCCAGCCCGTGCTCGGCGGCGGAACGGCCGCTCGCGCCAGGCCGATGGAGAAGGCGTGATGGGAAAGCTCCTGCTCGCCGCGGCCTTGGCGGCACTCGCCTTCCCGCTGCCCGCGCGCGCGCAAGAGGCGCCGGTTCCGCCGCATCAGCACTGGTCCTTCGAAGGCATCTTCGGCACCTACGATCTTGCCGCCGCACAGCGCGGCTATCTCGTCTATAGCCAGGTCTGCGCCACTTGCCATTCGATGAACCTGCTCTATTTCCGCGATCTCGAGGGCATCGGCTTCACGCCCGACCAGGTGAAGGCGTTGGCCGCCCAGGTGCAGGTGCAGGACGGGCCGAACGACCAGGGCAAGATGTTCGAGCGGCCGGGCAAGCCCTCGGATCATTTCAAGGCGCCCTTCGACAACCCGGAGGCCGCGCGCGCCGCGCTCAACGGCGCGCAGCCGCCCGATCTCTCCCTCATCGTCAAGGCGCGTCATCACGGCGCGGACTACATCTTTGCCGTCGTCACCGGCTTCGTCGATCCGCCGGCGGGCTTCAAGATGAACGAGGGGATGAGCTACAACGAATATTTCCCCGGCCATCAGATCGCCATGCCGCCGCCGCTCTCCGACGGCGCCGTCAGCTATGCCGACGGCACCAAGGCGACCGTGCCGCAGATGGCGCATGACGTGGTGACCTTCCTCGCCTGGGCGTCCGATCCCTATCTCGAGACCCGGCACCGCATGGGCATCAGGGTCGTCCTCTTCCTGCTCGTCTTCACGGGCATCCTCTACGCCGTCAAGCGCAAGGTGTGGGCGGACGTCCACTGAGCGGAGCCGCGGCTCCGCTGTTTATCGCAGGGTCGCGCGCAAGGCACAGGGAGGGGTCGGCATGACGGCACCGGGAACACCGCCCGTCATCGGCGTCATCGGCGGCAGCGGCGTCTACGACATCGCCGGCCTCGCCAATACGCGCTGGGTCGAGGTGATCTCGCCCTTCGGCACGCCGTCGGACAATCTGCTGCTGGGTGAGCTCGACGGCCAACCGGTCGTCTTCCTGCCGCGGCACGGCCGCGGCCACCGCGTGCCGCCCTCCGAGCTCAATTTCCGCGCCAATATCGACGTGCTGAAGCGCGCCGGCTGCACCGATATCATCTCGGTGAGCGCGGTCGGCTCCCTCAAGGAAGTCCATGTGCCGGGCAGCTTCGTCATCGTCGACCAGTTCATCGACCGCACCTTCGCGCGCGCCAAGAGCTTCTTCGGTACCGGGCTCGTCGCCCATGTCAGCATGGCGGACCCCGTCTGCCGCCGCGTCGGTGACGCGCTCGCGGAGGCGGCGCGCGAGTGCGACATTCCCGCCACGCGCGGCGGCACCTATCTCGTGATGGAGGGGCCGCAATTCTCCTCGCGCGCCGAATCCGAGCTCTACCGAAAATGGGATTGCGACGTGATCGGCATGACCAACATGCCCGAGGCCAAGCTCGCGCGCGAGGCGGAGATGTGCTACGCGACCGTGGCCATGGTGACGGATTACGATTGCTGGCATCCCCATCACGAGGATGTCTCGGTCGAATCGGTGGTCAGGGTGCTGGTCGATAATGCCGACCGCGCGCGCGAGCTGGTCAGCGCGGTGGTCCCGAAGCTCGCCGGGCGCACGGAGAGCTGCCGCTATCGCTGCCATACGGCGCTCGACAACGCCATCATCACCGCGCCCGACGCGCGCGATCCCGGCATGATCAAGAAGCTCTCCGCCGTCGCCGGCCGCCTGCTCGGCGAGGGCTGAGCCCGGCGCGAGGGTCAGGCGCAGCCATGTCCGCGTCGATCGCCGGCATCGACCATCTCCTGGTCGGGGTGCGCGATCTCGAGGCGGCGCGGCGGCGCTATGAGCGGCTCGGCTTCACGCTCACGCCGCGCGGCAGCCATGTCGGCTGGGGCACGGCCAATTACTGCATCATGTTCGAAGACGATTATGTCGAGCTGCTCGGCATCGTCGACGCGACCCGCTTCACCAACAATCTCGATAAATTCCTCGCCGCGCGCGAGGGGCTCATGGGCCTTGCCTTCGCGACGGGCGACGCCCAAGCGGCGGCGCAAGAGCTGCGCACGCGCGGCATCGCGGCCGAGGGGCCCAAGGCGCTCGAGCGCCGGCTCGAGCTGCCCGAGGGCACGGTCATGCCGCGCTTCGCGCTGGTCTTTCTGCCGGCCGCGGCCACGCCCGGGCTCTCCGCTTTCATCTGCCATCATCTGACGCCCGGATTGCTGCGCCGCGCGGAATGGCTGCGCCATGCGAACGGCGCGCGCGCTATCGCCTCCCTCACCGGCGTCGCGGAGCGGCCGGTCTCTTTGGCACTCGTCTATGAGCGGCTTCTCGGCGCGGACGCGGTCAACGCGGCGGACGGACGCCTGACCCTCCGCCTGGGCCGCCACCGGATCACCCTCGTCGATCCCGCGTCGCCCCTCGCGCTGGTGGGCGTCGCCGCTCCTCATCTCGCCGGCATGACGCTCGCATCCGACGACCTCGCGCGGACCGCGTCGTGGCTCGAAAGTCAAGCGCTACCCTTCGTGCGCGAGGCGGACGGAAGCATCCTCGTTCCGCCCGAGGAAGCTTGCGGGCTGTGGCTGAGATTCGGTTAATCGGTATACGCCCTTCGAGACGGCGGCTGCGCCGCCTCCTCAGGGCGAGGACTCGTTGAAACACAAACATCCTCATGGTGATGAGCGCGGGCTTAAGGCCCGCGCGTCTCGAACCATGAGGAAGTTCGAACGAGCCTTCCCAAGGGCCGCTAGACGCTCTCGCCCGCGTCGAGCGAGATCGTGCCGTCGCGCCCGATCGAGACGGAGGCGCCTTGCGGCAGGCGAGCCTGCCCGTCGCGGTCGAGCTCGAGCACAGGAATGGTGGGATAGCCCATCTCGCGCGCCACCACGACGCCGAGTGCCAAGATCGCGTCCGTCTCGCCCAGAATGAGCGCCGCCGGCGCCAGGTCGCCGCGCAGGAGCTCGAGCAGCACCGCCGAGGCCGAGCTCGAGCCGATCATGCCGGGCAGGCACAGCACGCGCCCGGCGATGAGGGCGCCGCGGTCGGGATGGCGCGCGTCGATCACGCGCCCGCTTGCCGGATCGACGCCGCCCCAGAAGCTGATCGGCGCCGCCAGGCGCAGGACGCGGCCGCTCGCCGCGCCCGGCAGCAGGACGCGCGCAACGAGGCGCGCGGGCGCCGTCAGCGCCATAGGCTCTCGTCGCGCTCGACGCGGCCCGCGAGCGCCGAGGCCACGCAGTCGGCGAGGCTGCCATAGACGACTTGCCAGCCGATATTGCCCGGCGCGTAATGGGCGAACTTGCCCGAATTGGTCATCAGGACGCCGCCGCCCGGCGGCAGGATGGGCGTCACCACGACGCAAGTATCGGCGACGATGGTGACGCCTTGCGTTTCGAGCGGCGCCAAACGCCCGTCGCGCTCGAGCTCGGCCACGACATGGCGCCCGGTGCAGACATAGAAGGGGAGCGCGACACGCCGCCCGGCGAGCAGCCGTTCGAGCGCGGCGAATTCGGCTGCGGAGAAATGCGGGCTGCCGAGCGCGATGGCGTCGATCTGAGCGGCGCTGCTCGTCGAGAGCCGGTCGCGCGCGGCGCGCAGCATTTCGGCCGTCACGCGAATCGCGCGCTCGGGCGCTACGCCACCGAGCGCCGCCTCGACCGTCGGCGCCTCGGGCGTCGTGCCCGCGACATGGAAGAGGCCGATGGCGCCCGTCGAGGCGGCGGCGGCGCCGAGCGCCTTGAGCCTGTCCTCGGCGACGCCGGGCGGCAGGCCCGCAATCACCGCGACCGCCGAGCCCGCCTCCGCGCCGAGCAGGCTCCCGAGGACGGGATAGAAGGCATCCTCGTCGAGGAGGGCGGGAGACAGCGCCGCGCAATCGAAGAGCATGGTGGCGCGCCGGTTGCGCTCGAGATGAAGCCCGGCCAAGGGCGCGCGGCCGCAAATCGCGGCGGCGATGTCGAGGAAATCGCCGTAGCGGTCGCTGCGCGCGCCCAGCACGGAGTTGACGAAGGCGATGGCGTTGCTCTCGCCCCAGGCGACATGCTGGCCGAGGGTCGGGCGATGGCCGGCCTGATAGGGCGCGCAAGTCCAGCTCGGCCGGCAGCCGAGCGCCTCATAGGCGCGCATCAGCCTGAGGGCCATGTCGCGCCGGGGCCGCTCGAGCCGCACGCGGCCCGGATGGAGCAGGTCGAGCGCGCCCACATTGAGGGTCGCCGGCACGCACACGCGGCCGCCGCCCGCGACCAACCGCTCGGCGAATTCGGTGCCGCTGTCGCCGTGATAGAGGCAGCCGTCGATATGGGCCGAGGCGATCGGCACGAGCCGCTCGGCGCCGAGGAGACGCGCCGTCTCCGCCACGATGCGCGTAGCGACGCCGAGCGCCGTGCCGTCAGCTCCGCCGCCCAGGCGCGTTCCTCGACGCTGAGCTCGAGGGTCATGGAAGCCGACCCCGCGCTCAGCCGAGATGGGTGGCGAAGAAGGCGAGCGTGCGCTGCAGCGCCTGCTCGTGGCTCGGCTTGTGGAAGCTCGCGCGATGATCGCAGGAAAAGCCGTGGCCGGCCGGATAGGTGTGGATCGCAACCTCGGGATGGCCACGGCGGACGGCATCCACGTCGGCGAGCGGGATCGAGGCGTCGCTCTCGCCGAAATGCAGCAGCACGGGGACCGTCGGCCGCTCTTCCTTATATTGCGCGATCATGCCGCCGTAATAGCCGACGGCGCAGGCGACGCCGCCGAGCTGGGTGGCGGCGCGCCAGGCAACCGAGCCGCCCCAGCAATAGCCCACCACACCCACCTTGCCCGCATCCGACACGGCCTCGATCGCTGCCGCCATGTCCTTGAGCGTGTCCTCCCAGGTGATCTTGGCGCGCAGCTCGCGCCCGCGCGCCACGTCGTCGCCCTGATAACCCAATTCGACGCCGCGCTCGACGCGGTCGAAGAGCGCGGGCGCCAAGGCGGCGTAGCCTGCAGCGGCGAAGCGGTCGCAAGTCTCGCGAATATGCCGGTTGACGCCGAAGATCTCCTGCACCACGACAAGCCCGCCGCGCGGCTTTTGCGCGGGGTCGGCGCGATAGGCCGAGAAGCGGTGGCCGTCGGACGCGGCGAGCGTAAGCGTCTTTCCCATGTCGGCCTCTCCCTCCGCCTCCTGCGATCCGGGGCGGCATGATAGCTTGGGCGGCTCGGCGCGGAAGGGCTTTCTTTGCGCGGGCGAGGGGAGGGGACGCCATGGGCGAGCCGCGGCTGATGACGGAGATCTGGGTGCAGGCCTGCGTGCGCCGGGCCAATGCGCAAGGCATCGCCGTCACCGTCGTGCATAAGGGGGATCCCGCACGCGGCAGCGTGCTGGTCAAGCTCATGGCGTTCGAGAAGGGCTGCGTCGTGCTGGCCGAGACGCGCGATCCCGCGGGCGCCCGTGCTTGGCTGCGCGGCACCGGTGCCGAGCCGGTCGAGGAGGCCGTCGCCGACGCCTATATCGCGCGCAACCGCAAATACGACCCCGATCTCTGGGTCATCGAGATCGAGGACCGCACGGGCCGCCTGCCCTTCGACGAGAAGGTGCTGGCGATCTGAGCGACCGTCAACCTGCCGCGACGGTTTGAAAACGATCCGACGAAACCGCCTCACACATTGAAGCGGAAGAGCATCACGTCGCCGTCCTGCACGATATAGTCCTCGCCCTTCCTGGCGCATCTTGCCGGCGTCCTTGGCGCCCTGCTCGCCGCCATGGGCGACATAATCCTCATACGCAATCACCTCGGCGCGGATGAAGCCGCGCTCGAAATCGGTATGGATCGCGCCGGCCGCCTCGGGGGCCTTGGCGCCGCGCCGCACCGTCCAGGCGCGCGTCTCCTTGGGGCCGGCGGTGAAGAAGGTGATGAGGTCGAGCAGGTGATAGCCCGCGCGGATGAAGCGGTCGAGGCCCGGCTCCTCGAGCCCTAGTGCGGAGAGGAATGCACGACGCTCCTCAGGCTCGCGGAGCTGGGCGATCTCGGCCTCGATGGCGGCCGAGATCGGCACATAGTCGGCGCCGAGCTCCCGCGCACGCTTGGCCGCGCGCTCGGAATATTCGTTGCCGGTGACGGCGGAGGCTTCGTCGAGATTGAGCACGTAGAGCATCGGCTTGGCGGTGAGGAGGCCGAGGCGGAGGAAGGCGGCGCGCCGCTCGGGGTCGGCGGGGGTGGCGATGCGGGCGGGCTTGCCCTCGCGCGAGCGCCTTCAGCGCCGGCTCCATCAGCTCGACCAGCGCCTTGGCCTCCTTGTCGCCTCCCTTGGCCTTCTTCTGCGCTTGATCGAAGCGGCGCTCGAGGCTGTCGAGATCGGCCAGCATGAGCTCGGTCTCGACCGTCTCGGCGTCGCGCACCGGATCGATGCTGCCCTCGACATGATGCACGCCCTCGCCCGCGAAGCAGCGCAGCACATGGGCGACGGCGTCGACCTCGCGGATATGGGCGAGGAACTGGTTGCCGAGCCCCTCGCCCTTGCTGGCGCCGCGCACGAGGCCCGCGATGTCGACGAACTCGAGCTGCGTCGGCACGACGCGCGGCGACTTGGCGAGCTTGGCCAGTACCTCGAGCCGCGGATCGGGCACGACGACGCGGCCGACATTGGGCTCGATGGTGCAGAAGGGATAGTTCTCGGCCGCCGCTGCCGCGGTCGCCGTGAGCGCGTTGAAGAGGGTCGACTTGCCGACATTGGGCAGGCCGACGATGCCGCAATTGAAGCCCATGGCTCAGCTCTCGGGGTCGTCCGGGTTTTGGGGGCCGCGGCCCGCGGCGCCCGGCTCGCGCTCGACGTCGGTCTTCGGCTTGGGCGGTGGCGGCTTCAGGATGAGCGCCACCTTGGTGGTGAAGCGGTTGTCCTTGTCGGCGGCAAGCAGCGGCAGCGCCTCGGCGATGGCGGCGAGCGTCTTGCCGAGCCAGGCCTGATCCTCCTCGTCGAAGTCGCTCAGCACATAGGGATAGACCAGCCGCTTGTCGCCGGGATGGCCGATGCCGATGCGCAAGCGCCAATAGTCGGGACCGATATGGGCATCGATGCTCCTGAGCCCGTTATGTCCGGCCGAGCCGCCGCCGCGCTTGAGCCGCAGCTTGCCGGCGGCGAGGTCGAGCTCGTCATGGATGACGGCGATCTCCTCCGGCGCGAGCTTGTAGAAGCGCGCCGCCTCGCCCACGGCGCGGCCCGAATCGTTCATGAAGGTCATCGGCTTCATCACCAGGAGACGCCGTTCGCCGAGATTGGCCTCGCCGACGAGCGCCTGGAAGCGATGGCGGCTCGGCCCGGCGCCGTGGCGGCGCAGGATCTCGTCCGCGGCCATGAAGCCGACATTGTGCCGGTTGCCGGCATATTGAGGGCCCGGATTGCCCAGGCCCACGAGAAGCCGCATGGCGGGCCGGGCCTCCTTCGCCCTGTTCGAGGCGGTCTATTCCTTGCCCGGCTTGCCTTTGGCCTCCTTGCCCTTGGCCTCCCTGCCGGAGGGCGCGGCCTCCTTGCTCTCCTTGCCCTCCTTGGCCTCCTCACCCTCCTTGCCTTCCTTCGCGGTGATGACCTCGGTCTCGACCGTCTCGGTCGCCGCCGCCTCGGTCTCCACCGCCATGATGGTCGGCGCGGCGATGGTGGCGATGGTGAAGTCGCGCGCGATGGTCGGCTTCACGCCCTCAGGAAGCGCGATCGAGCGGATATGGACGCTCTGGCCGATATCGAGGCCGGTCAGGTCGATGCGGATCTCGGTCGGTATTTTCGACGCCAGGCACACGACCTCGATCGTGTGGCGCACGATATTGAGCACGCCGCCGCGCTTGATGCCGGGCGAGAGCGCCTCGTTCGAGAAGTGGACCGGCACGTCGACCGTGATCTTGGTATTGGGATCGATGCGCATGAAATCGACATGCAGCGGACGGTCGGTCACCGGGTGGAGCTGCAGATCGCGCACGAGCACGGTCTCGCTCGCGCCGTCCAGCTCCACGTCGTAAAGCCGCGTGCGGAAGCCGGGCTTGTTGTATTCGGTCGTGAGCTCGCGCGGCTGCACGGCGATCAGCGCCGGCTCGCGCTTGTTGCCATAGATGACGGCGGGCACCAGCCCCGCCTTGCGGGCGGCGCGGGCTGCCCCCTTACCTGCCCGCTCGCGCAGCACCGCATGGAAGGTGATCGCATCGGCCATTTCTTCGCTCCTCTCGTTGCATGTTCCGCCGCGCGGGCGGAGATTGCGCGAACGGCCTCCAGGGGTGCCGTACGTGCGTTAATCGCCGGATCGACGAAGCGCCGAGCGATCGGCGCTTGGTCCAGCCGGCGAAATTCGGCGCCGCCGCTCCTCAGTCCGACACCACGCCGAGCAGCTTGGCGACCTCGCCCTCGCTGAACAGGCTGGAGACGGAATCGCCCCGGCTGATGCGCCGGATCGCCTCGCCGAGCAGCGAGGCGATGGTGAGCTGCCGGATCTTGTTGACGCCCCGCGTCTCCTGCTGCTCGATGCTGTCGGTGATGACGAGCATCTCGAGCGGGGACTGCATGATCCGCTTGACCGCCTCGCCCGACAATACTCCGTGGGTGCAGTAGGCCGCCACCCAGGTGGCCCCGTTCTCCATGAGCGCCACGGCCGCGTTGCAGAGCGTCCCGGCCGAATCCACGATATCGTCGATGAGGATGCAGCGGCGGCCCTTGACGTCGCCGATGATGTTGACGACCTCGGACTCGCCCGCGCGCTCGCGGCGCTTATCGATGATCGCGAGGTCCGCGTCAAGGGGCTTGGCGATGGCCCGTGCCCGCACCACCCCGCCGACATCGGGCGAGACGATCACCAGATCGTCGCCGTCGTAATTCTGGCGGATGTCGTTGTAGAACACCGGCGCCGCATAGAGGTTGTCGAGGGGTATGTCGAAAAAGCCCTGGATCTGATTGGCGTGGAGATCGAGGGTGAGAACGCGGTTGGCGCCGGCGGTGGTGATCAGGTTGGCCACCAGCTTGGCCGAGATGGGCGTGCGCGGGCCGGTCTTGCGGTCCTGCCGCGCATAGCCGTAATAGGGGATGACGGCGGTGATGCGGGCGGGCGAGGCGCGTTTCAGCGCGTCGAGCCAGATCAACAGCTCCATCAGATGGTCGTTGGCCGGGAACGAGGTGGGCTGCACCAGGAAGACGTCCTGGCCGCGCATGTTCTCCAGGATCTCGACGAAGAGCTCGTTGTCGGCGAAGCGCCGTACGCTCGCCGCGCTGACCGGCACGCCGATAAAACTCGCAATTCCTTCGGCCAAGGGCCGATTGCTGGTGCCGCTCAGCAGCTTCATCGATTTGTTCCCTGGCGTGGGGGCGGAAACGGCCGGGTCCGCCGGCCGCGGCCCTGTTCCCATCAGGCTTTCGCGCGCATTTCATATCAAGGCGGGGCAAATCTGTAAACGGCGCGAGCGGGCCCCAGCGGCGGCGGCGGCTTGCCGCCGTGGCTATGGCGCCTTCGCCTGGGCCTGATCGACCAGCGCGGCGATGCCCCCTGCGGCGTTCTCGGCGACGGCGGCGGCAATCTCGCTCCAGGCGCGCTCCAGCACGTCCGCGCGCAGGTTGTTCTCCTGGCTGACCTGGCCGATCTCGCTGCCGTCCGGTCGGCGCAGCGACCAGGTCACCTTGATGTGGCGCAGCTCGCCGCTCAGCTCGGCGACGGCGACATTGCCGACGAGGCTGAGACTGCCCGGCGCGCGCTCCTCGGCCACCTCGACCTTGGCCACGGCGAGGGCGTAAGCGATGGCGCGACGCAAGGTGATCTCGCCGTCGGCCGGCAGCCCCTTGGCCGGCGCGACCGTGACCGTGACGCCGTCATGCGGCGCTGCGGCGCTCGGCTTGCTCCGCTTTTGCGGTGGCGGAATGTCGAGCGGCCCTGCCGGGCCGGTGGGCGCGTTCTCGATCTCGGCGGCAGCAGCCTCGGGCGAAGCGGCGTTTGCAGGCTGAGCGCTGCCGCCCGCCGGCGATGAAGCATGCGTCGCGCGCGAGGGCTCGGCGGGCGCGGGCACGTCGCCTTCGATGCCCTTGGCGATGAGCGTGCCGGGCTCGCCCCCGATCGCAGCGATCAAGGCGGCGCGGCTCGCTGCAGCTTCCGGATCCCCCGAGGCGGGCAGCGCCTGGCGCGCGCGCGCGACCGTCCGGCCTTCCGCATCCTCGAGCTCCCATAGCAAGACCGGCGCCCCGCCGCCGTTGCGGCCGAGCCGCCCGGCCACGGTATAGACTGCGGGCTCGGTCGCGCCGACGACCGCCGGCAGGCTCCTTTGCCTGAGCGAGGCGGCCATGGCATCGGCCAGCTCCGTCGCCAGCGGCTCGGCCAGCCCCGCGACCGGCCGCACGGCGACGATGCTCGGCTCCCGCTCGGCTTGCGGCAACTCGCTCGGCAGCGGCTTCGCCGGTTGGAAGGGGTGCAAGGTCGGGATGACGCAGCCGGCGAGAATCGCCGCCGCCAGAAGCATGCCGAGATGACGCGGCTTGATGGCGAGAGGCATAGGCGCTGCCGTCAGACCAGCGCGATGGCCGAGAGGCCGCGGCCGTAATCGCGCCCGCCTTCGCGGGCGGTGCGGCGATAGCTGAAGAAATCGCCCGCTTCCGCGCAAGTATCGCGCGCGAGCCGTCCCACGGCCGCGAGCCCGAGGGCGCGAAGCCGGCCCTCGAGATAGGCGGCCAGGTCGAACATGAAATGGCTCTCGCGCTTGCTCGGACGGAAGTAGTTCCCGGCGCCCGCGTCGATTGCCAGGAAAGGCGCCGGAAATTCGGGGCCGACCTCGTAGGAGTCCCAGCCGATGCAGGGGCCGATCGCGGCATGAATGGCCTGACGCCGCGCCCCGGCTTGCTCCATCGCGGCGATCGTCGCCTCGGCAATGCCCGCGAGGGCGCCGCGCCAGCCGGCATGAGCGGCCCCGATCACGCGCGCCTCCGGATCGGCAAACAGCAAAGGCGCGCAGTCGGCGCTCAGCACGCCGAGGGCCAAGCCGCGCCGCCGGGTGACGAGTCCGTCGACGCGCGGGCGCGCCTCGGGCGCGAAGGGCTCCTCGACGACCAGCGCCGCGGCGGAATGGACCTGATGCGCCGTCAGCAAGGCAGCACCAGGCAGTCCCAACGCCGCCATGGCGCGTGCGCGGTTCGCGCGCACGCGCTCAGGCTCGTCGCCCGAGCCGGGACCGCAATTGAGCGAGGCATAGCGCCCCTCGCTCACGCCGCCTTGGCGGGTGAAGAAGCCATGCGCGAGCGGCGCCAAAGCGGCGAGCGTCGCATCTCGGAGCGGGGTGGGCGTCATCGATTGCTCCCGAAGCCGGCGGGAAGAGGCAGGGCCGGATGGGTGATCGCCAGCGCCTTGAAGAGCGTGCCCATTTCGGCGGGATCGATCAAGCGCCGCAGCGCCGAGCGGATGGCGCCGGCCTGGGCGCGGGTCGCGTTGACCGTGAGCCGCTCCGCGCGGGCGCGGATGCCGAGCCGTTCGAGGAAGAGCCCTTGCGGCACCGGCCCGTAGGCCAATGCGCCCGCTTCGCGTGCGGCGCGGGCGAGGGAGGCGAAATCGACATGGGCGGTCAGGTCCGCCATGCCGGGCTCGGCCAGCGGGTCGTGCCTGGCATGACGGCGGAGCGCCTGAAGCGTGGGGCCGAGCCGGCTCTCGTCCGGGCCGTAATCGACGATGAGCGCGGCACCGCCCTGTTGCGCGACCCGGGCGCCGATGGTGGCGGCGAGCGAGAGGCCCGCGGGCGAGAGCTCGATCAGGCTGCCGGGCGGCGCCCCGGCGAGCTCTGGCGGGACAAGCGCGGAAGCAGCGGAGGGCTCGGGCGCGCACACGAACCGGAAGCCTCCGGCGGGATCGAGATCGACCAGCCGTTCATGCCAGCCGCCCGAGGTCTTCTCGAGCTGGATGATGGGAAGCGCGTCGAAGAACTCGTTGACGATGAGAATGGCTGCCCCGTCCGGCAGGCCGGCAAGATCGTCATGCCATTCGGCGGCATGCCCGGCGAGCGCCGCGCGCTGCCGCTCGCGCAGCCGCGGGCTCGCCTCGACGAGATGGAGCGCCGCCGCCTCGAGGAAGCCGGGGGCCGCGCGCGCCGCGCGCAGGAGATCGGCCATGAGCGTGCCGCGCCCCGGGCCGAGTTCGACCACGAGAAAGCGCGCCGGCGACCCCATTTGCCGCCAGACCGAGACGCACCAGAGCCCGACCAGCTCGCCGAACATCTGGCTGATCTCCGGCGCCGTCACGAAATCGCCCGCGGCGCCGAGCACCTCGCTTCGCGCGTAATAGCCCTCGCTCGGGTGCCACAGGCTCTCGGTCATGAATTGCGCGAGGCTCAGCGGACCGGCCAGCTCGATCCTGCGGCGGAGACTTTGCGCAAGTCCGCTCATCGTCGGGGGATGCGGAGCGGGGATGGCTTGTGCGCGCGCAGCATGAGCCAGGCGCCGACGAAGACGAGCGGGATCGAGAGAAGCTGCCCCTCGGTCGTGCCGAAGGCCAGATAGCCCATGAAGGGATCGGGCTGGCGGAAAAACTCCGCCGTGAAGCGCGCGACGCCGTAACCCGCGAGGAAGGCACCGCCGAGGAAGCCCGGCCGCTCGCGATAACCCATCCGGCGCAACAGGAAAAGCAGCGCGAACAGCACCACGCCTTCGAGGAAGGCCTCGTAGAGCTGGCTCGGGTGGCGCGGCTCGCTGCCGTGGGCGGGGAAGATCATGCCCCAGGGCAGATCGGTGGCGCGGCCGTAGAGCTCGCCGTTCACGAAATTGGCGATGCGCCCGAAGAAGAGCCCGATCGGCACGGCGCAGACCACCACGTCGCCGATGCGCAGGAAGGAGCGCTTATGCCGCCAGGCGAAGACGGCGATCGCCAGAATGACGCCCAGCGCGCCGCCGTGGAACGACATGCCGCCGTGCCAGAGCTCGAAAATCTCGAGCGGCGCCGCGAAATAATGACTCGGCTGGTAGAACAACACATAGCCGAGCCGGCCGCCGAGCACGATGCCGAAGGTGCACCAGACGACGAGATCGTCGATTTCGGGGGCCGTCGCCGCCTGGGGCGGGGTGGGCGCGATGCGGCGCACATGCCACCAGCCGATGAGGATGCCGGTGATGTAGGAGAGCGCGTACCAGCGGATGGCGAGCGGGCCGATGGAGACCGCCACGGGATCGAAATTCGGGAAGACGAGTGCCATCTCGAGCTTGCCCGGCGCTCAGAGATAGGGGTCGGGGGCGGCGAGGAAGTCGCGCACATAGCGCTCGATCCCGGCCTCGAGCTCGGTGAAGGGCCGCGTATAGCCCGCCGCGCGCAAGCGCTCCATCCGCGCCTCGGTGAAATATTGATAGCGCGGGCGCAGCTCGGCCGGGGTGTCGATATAGCGGATGCGCGGCCGCCCCCCGCGCGCGCGGAACACGGCCGCGGCGAGATCGGCGAAGCTGCGCGCCTTGCCGCTGCCGAGGTTGAAGAGGCCCGAGACCTCGGGACGATCGTAGAGCCACATCATGACGCCGATGGCGTCGCCCACCCAGACGAAATCGCGCTTCTGCCCGCCATCCTGGTAATCGGGATGATGCGAGCGGAAGAGCACCGCCTCCTCGCCCGCGGCGGCGCGCTCATGCACCTGCCGCGCCACGCTGCGCATCTCGCCCTTGTGATACTCGTTGGGGCCATAGACGTTGAAGAAGCGCAAGCCCGCCCATTGCGACGGTCGCGGCGCGCCCGCGGAGGCAAGCCGGGCCGCGCGGCGATCGAAGACGAGCTTGCTCCAGCCATAGGCATTCAGCGGACGCAGCCGCCCGAGCGCCTCGGGGCTGGCGTCGTCGTCGAAGCCCTGCCTTCCGTCGCCATAGACCGCCGCCGAGGAGGCGTAGACGAGCCGTGCGCCATGCTCGGCGCACCAGTCCCACAGGCGCTGCGACAAGGTGAAGTTCGTGCGCAGCACGAGATCGGCGTCGCGCTCGGTCGTCGAGGAGACAGCGCCCATATGGAAGACGGCGTCGATGGCGCCGACATGCGCCGCGAGGAAGTCGTCCAGCGCTGCGGGCTCGACAAGGGCGGCGAGCTCGCGCTTGGCGAGGTTGCGCCATTTCTCCTCCGTGCCCAGCCGGTCGCAGACGGCGACCTCGAGCCCCCGCGCATCGAGCGCCGCGACCAGGTTGGAGCCGATGAAGCCGGCGCCGCCGGTGACTAGGATCATGCCGCTCTCTTCGTGACCGGCGCCCGCGCGAGCTTGGCATCGGCCAGCCCGTGCTTTAGGGGGAACCGCGGTCCTTATAGAAGCCGCCTCCGCCGCCTGCAAGCAAGCGGGAGCCCTAAGCCAGCTCATCGAGCAGGAGCTTCGCTTTCTTCAGAAGGGGGGCGTCGAATCCTTCGGTGAACCAGCCATAGATGGCGGCCAGCAGCTCGCGCGCCTCGTTGCGCCGGCCTTGTTCGCCCCATAATCGGGCTAGGCTCGCGGCGGCGGCAAGTTCCCAGGTCTTGGCGCCCTGTCGCCGCGCGACCGTAATTGCTTGCCGCAAGCTCGCCTCGACGGCCTTGTCGGCGCGCCCATGGGCTCGCAATAGCAGCTCGGCGCGCAGATGGTGCAGCCGCGCAGCGTACCATTGCTCGCCGCTTTGCGCGGCAATGTCGAGCGCGCGGCCCACTTGCTCCAACCCGTCGGAATGGCGCTCCGCCGCCAACAGGCTTTCGCCGAACAGACCGAGACAGAAGGTTATCTGAATTTGCGCGCCCATCTTCGCCAATACCTCGAATCCCTGCTCGATCCGTGCGATCCCTTGCGCGATTTCGCCGGAGCGGGCCAGCGACCAGCCGAGGAAAATCATGGCGTTGGCGCGAGGCAACGGAAGCCCGTGCACATCGGTCAAGCTCAGCAGCTCCTGCGCCATCGTAGCGACTGTCGCGACTTCGTCGCGGAAAATGCAAGATTTCGCAAGCGCGCCAAAGCGAGTTGGCGAGGCTTGGCGCATGCTGCAATCTGCGGGCAAGATTGATGCCGTCGCGTTCGAAGCGCGCCCCGCGTTCCAGATGGCCGAGCACGAATTGCAAGCTCGCGCTGAAATTCAATAGGCAGACGCCCGGGTCGTGCCCGAGATAGACATGTCGATGATGGGCGTGAGCCTTCTCGTCATAGATCTTGTGCGCGGCGTCGAGATGCGCTCCGGACTGGGCGAACATTCCGAGGAAGTATTTCGTCGCCCAGGCGCTATGGTGCGCCTGCAGCATGACCTCGGGGTCATCAATCGCGCGCGCGATCCTGAAGAGATCGTCAGATATATCGCCCGCGCGATCGAGCCGACCCCGAGCGACGTTGAAGATCCATAGATTGGCGATCGCCGGCGCGATATCTCTCGAGCTCTCGAGGCGACGACCCACCTCGGCGGCCCGCTCTACCACTTCACCGACCTCGGCAGCCGACCAGCCGAGAACGCTCATCAAGGCTGGACCGAGCTGCGACAGTATCGCAAGCTCGGTGCGCCAGCGTTCATCCGTCTCGGGCAGCGCGGCCAGCAGCGACAGCGCGCGCCGCAGGTGCCCGACCGCCTCGCGGTTGGCGGCGCTGCGCAGCGCTTGCTCGCCCGCCTTTCGCCAATAGACGATTGCTTCGGTGGAACGGCCGGCATTCTGAAGATGGTGGGCGATGATTTCCGGCGCCGCGGCCGGTTTGTCAGCGCTCGACGGGAGGAGAGCATCCGCGATCCGCGCATGCAACGCCTGACGCGGCCCGCGCAGCAGCGATTCATAAGCGGTGTCCTGCACGAGCGCATGCTTGAATTGGCAATCGAATGCCGGCGGGAGGCCGCGTCGGAAGACGAGTCCGGCCGCAACGAGAGAATCGAGCGCGGCGCGCGTTTCCGGCTCGCTCCGTTGCGCGACGACGGCCAGCAGCGCATAAGAGAATTCGCGGCCGATCGCCGCGCCGATCTGCGCCACCTCGCGCGCCGCCGGACCGAGCCGGTCGAGCCGCGCCATCAGCGATGCCCGCAAGGTCGCCGGGACCGCGATCTTGGCGCCGCTAAGCCCCGCGCTTGCGCTCGGCGCGCCCGCGGCGTCCGATGCGGCGGCGGCCTCGATGACGACCTTGGTCACTTCCTCGAGAAAAAGCGGCACCCCGTCCGTGCGCTCGACGATTTCTTGCACTGTTTCGGGCGGGAGGGCGGAATGGGCGAGGAGCTGGCGCACCAGCGCCGTCCCCTCGCGCCGGCCGAGCCTGGCCAGCGAAAGCATCGTGACATGCGGTTGCCCGATCCAGGGCGGCTGGAATTCCGGGCGGAACGTCGCGATCAGCAGCACGGGCAAACCCGCGACGGCCGCGATCAGATGGTCGAGCAGCTCGCGCGAGGTGGGGTCGATCCAATGCAGGTCCTCGACGATCAACAGCGCCGGTTGTCGGCGCGCGAGCCGCTCGAGCCGGCGCAGCAAAGCCTCCAGTGTCCTTTCCTTCTTGCGCTGCGCGGACAGCGTCGAAGTCGAGGCGTCTTTTGCAACCGGAAGCGAGAGCAGCTCGGCGAGCAGCAACAAGTCCTCGTCGCTCAACGCGGCGGCGGTGGCGAGCGCGGCGAGCTTGGCCTGCTTGGCCGCGACATCGTCGTCGCGGCCGATGCGGGCGGCGCGTTCGAGCTCGCCGATGATGGGGAAGAGCGCACTGTCCCGCCGGTGGGGCGAACAGAAATAATGCTGCCTTGCCGACGGCTCCGCCGCGATGCGCTGTTGCAGCGCCTCGGTCAGCCGCGACTTGCCGATGCCGGGCTCGCCCGACAGCAGCACGACGCGCCCTTCCCCGGCCTTGGCCTGGTTCCAGCGCCGCAGCATGAGTTCGAGCTCCTCATCGCGACCGACGAGCGGCATCTCGCCCGAGCGCAGCGCCTCGAAGCGGCTGGCGACGCCGCTGTCGCAGACGACCTGCCAGGCGCGCTGCGCGCCGGCAAAGCCCTTCAGCGTCTGCGGCCCGAGATCGCGCATGTCGAAAAGGCCGCCGATCTGGCGCCTCGTGCCCTCCGCGATGACGATCGCATCCGGCTCGGCCAGCGCCTGCAAACGCGCCGCCAGGTTCGGCGTCTCGCCGATGACGCTCTGCTCCTGCGCCGCGCCGGCGCCGATCAGGTCGCCGACGACGGCGAGCCCGGTAGCAATGCCGATGCGGACTTGGAGCCGTTGCGGCAGGTCGAGCCGACCGACGGCGTCGACGATGGCCAGCGCCGCCCGCACCGCCCGCTCGGCGTCGTCCTCATGCGCCTGCGGGTAGCCGAAATAGGCCAGGATGCCGTCGCCCATATATTTCGCGACGAAGCCCTCGAACCGGGTCAACATTGCCGCTGCCGCTCGATGATAGGCGGCGATGACCGTGCGGAGATCCTCGGGGTCCAGTCGCGCGGAGAGCTCGGTGGAGCCGACGAGGTCGCAAAACATGACGGTCAGCTGCCGTCGCTCAGCGGCGCCGGTGCCGATGCCGGCAGCTTGCTCGGGCGGCGCCGTCTCGGTCAATGCGCTCGGCGCAGCGGAGCCCGGGCCGTTGTTCCGCAATGCGGCGATCGCGGCCAGCAGCTTGCGCCGATGGCCGACGAGATCGACGCCCAAATCCTTGAGGTCGTCGGCGGTCAGCTCCCGCAGGACCTCGGCATCGATCGCGTTATCGTGGAATCTGGCGGCGTATTGTTCGAGCCCCAGCGCGCGCAGCCAATCGGTGATTTCCGTCGACATCCCCCGGGGTCGCCGTCATCGCCTGAGGCGTCGCCGCGCAGAGCGGAAATGCGCCATGGCGGCCATCGCCGTCATGCATTTGATCGTCGCAGGCAGTCTGGACCGCAACATCTGGACCCCAATCACCGGGCGGCAGCATAGCAGGGAGCGTTCGCGTCGCGGAAGCGATCTCGCCAAAGCCGGATGCGCTCGCAAGGAGGGGAGCGCCGCCGGTTGCGCGCGCGGCGGGGCCGGCGCATAGTCGAGGCCCTATCGCTTGCGACGACGGAGGCAGAAGATGCAGGTCGAGAACCGCCTGTTGGATGATCTGGCGCGGCTCGCGAGCGGCGCGCTCGGCTCGCTCTCGGGTCTCAAGGCCGAGCTTGACGCGCTGGTGCGCCAGCGCCTCGAGCGGCTCCTCGCGGAGATGGAGCTGGTGAGCCGCGACGAGTTCGATGCCGTGAAGGCGATGGCGGCCAATGCGCGTGCGGCGCAAGAAGCGCTCGAGGCACGCGTCGTGCGCCTCGAAGCGGCGCTCGCCGCCAGGGAGGCGCCTCCGCTGCAGCGCGAAGGCGAGCCCAACTCCCCCTAGCCTTTGTGGGCTGAAACAAAAATTTCGCCATTCCTTGTAAAAGCCATCTTGCGCCGATTCGGCAAATAGGTCACCCTACCATTCATGGTGTGCCGGAGGCCTCGCTCCCCCCAAGTCTAGCTAGAGAACAGTGGCACGGCTTCGCCGCGACGGGGGAGGTGCGGCATAAGGCGACCGGCTCGACAGGGGAGGCGTCATGATGTCCGCGCGGGCCCAGCTTTCCGAAATCGTCCGACTCAACCCGCTCGATCTCGTCGAGGAGATCGTCAGCGCGCATGATTGGCCCTTCGACCGCTGCAGCAACGACGAGATCGTCGTCGACGTGGCCGGGCAATGGTGCGACCACCATCTCCATTTCGCCTGGCTCGCCGATCTCTCCGCCATGCATTTCTCCTGCGCGCTCGACATGAAGATCCCGAAGCCCAAGCGCGGCTCGATCCACGCGCTGCTCTCGCTGATCAACGAGAAGCTCTGGCTCGGGCATTTCGACGTCTCGGAGGACGACGGGTTGCCGATCTTCCGCCATACGACCTTGCTGCGCGGCGCGAGCGGCCCGACGGTCGAGCAGCTCGAGGACCTGGTCGATATCGCCATCACCGAATGCGAGCGTTTCTATCCCGCCTTCCAGTTCGTCGTCTGGGGCGGCAAGACGCCGCACGACGCCATCCGCTCGGCTCTCCTCGACACCGTGGGCGAGGCCTAGCCGGCGCCATCGGCCGGCGCAGGAGCGAATCCGCGCCATGGACACGAGCCTCATCCTGATCGGCGGCGGCAAGATGGGCGGCGCGCTGCTTGCGGGCTGGCTGGCGCGCGGGCTGGCGCCCGAGCGCGTGCGCGTGGTCGAGCCCTCGCGCGCGGCGGCCGAGCCGCTCGCCCGTCGCCATGGCGTCCGCGTGCTTGAGGCGCAGGCGGCGATCGAGCCCGCTTTCAAGCCCAGCGTCGTGGTGGTCGCGGTCAAGCCGCAGATGATGGAGACGGCGCTGCCGCCCTATGCGCGCTATGCCGTGCCGGAAACGCTGTTTCTGTCGATCGCGGCGGGAAAGACCATCGCCTATTTCCGCGCCCGGCTCGGCGAGGCCGCGCGCATCGTACGTGCCATGCCGAACACGCCCGCCGCCGTTGGCCGCGGCATCAGCGTCTGCTGCGCCGGCGCGGGCGTGAGCGAGGCGCAACGCGCGCTCGCCGACGGGCTCTTGGCGGCGGTGGGCGAGGTGGCCTGGGTCGAGGAGGAAGGCCTGCTCGATCCGGCGACGGCGGTCTCGGGCGGCGGCCCCGCCTATGTCTTTCTCTTGGCCGAGACCTTGGCGGCGGCAGGCGTGGCGGCAGGACTGCCGGAGGCTCTCGCGCAGCGGCTCGCGCGCGCGACCGTCTCGGGCAGCGGCGAGCTCTTGCGCCAGTCCCCGGAGGCCCCGGCGGTCTTGCGCCAGGCGGTGACGAGCCCCGCCGGAACGACGCTCGAGGCGCTCAAGATCCTGATGGCGCCGGACGGGCTTGAGCCGCTGATGATCCGCGCCATCGCCGCCGCGACGCGCCGCTCGCGCGAGCTGTCGAGCTGAGCCATGGCTAAGCCGTTGAGCCCGAGCGCCCGCCGGGTCGCGGACGCGCTCGCCGCCCAAGGCCTCGCCGGGCGCGTCATCGAGCATGAGGCGCCGACGCGGAGCGCGGTCGAGGCGGCGGCCGCGGTGGGCTGCAAAGTCGGGCAGATCGCCAAATCGATTCTTCTTCCGCGCCAAGCCCTCGGGCCGGCCCATCCTCGTGGTGGCGAGCGGCCCCAACCGGGTCAACGAGAAGGCCATCGAGGCGCTGATCGGCGAACGGCTCGGCAAGGCGGATGCGGATTATGTTCGCGCCCATACCGGCTTCGTCATCGGCGGCGTGCCGCCCTTCGGCCATGACGAGAAGATCGCGACCTTCCTCGATGCGGACCTCATGGGCTTCGCCGAGATCTGGGCGGCGGCGGGCACGCCCAATGCCGTCTTCCCCCTCACGCCCGGCGAGCTGCGCGCGCTGACCGGCGGGCAGGTCGTGGCGATCAAGTGAACCGGCGCCGGCCCGCGCGGCAAAAGGCGCTGTCGCCTCATTCCCCTGGCGCCGCGCGGAAAAAAGCCTAACCTTAGAAAGCCGCCTCTTCCGGGGGCGCGCCCATGAGCGGCATCCGCTCTGGCGAGGGATGCCCGGTGGCTCGCATGGCGAGAAAGGGAGGGCATGACATGGCGAAAAGAACCGGCAAAGCGAGACCGCCCGTCGATCCCGCGCAACGCGCCCTCGACGCGGCGCTGAAGCTCGCCGCCGAGCGCGGCTGGCGCCGGGTGACCTTGGCCGAGATCGCGCGTGCCGCGCGGCTCTCGCTCGCCGAGCTCTATGCGCTCTATCCGGGCCGTGCCGCGATCCTTGCCGCGCTTCTGCGTCGGACGGACGCGGCGGTGCTCGCCGGCGGCCCGGCCGAGGGCGACACGGCGCGCGATCGCCTCTTCGAGATCATGATGCGCCGCTTCGATGCGCTCGGCGCCCATCGGGAAGGAATCGAGGCGATCCTGCGCGACGCCGGCAGCGACCCTCTCGTCGCCCTTTGCGGCGTCAAGGGCGTATTGCGCTCGATGAGCTGGATGCTCGAAGCGGCCGGCATCGCGAGCCAGGGCATTCTCGGCCGCGCGCGGGCCAAGGGCCTGGCACTCGTCTATCTCGGGACGCTCAGAGTCTGGCTGTCGGACGAGAGTCCCGATCTGGGGCCGACCATGGCCGCGCTCGACAAGCGGCTGCGGCGGGCGGAGGGGCTTGCCGGCCTTTGCGGCAAGCTCGATCGGCGCGGGCGGCGCGACGATTCCGAGGCCTCGGCCCGCGCCCATTGAGCGGGCCGGTGCCGGTCGGCAAGGCGGTGAGCGGCGCTCTTGACCTTTCGCGCCGCCGCGCCGATAACAGGGTCTACATGCTGCACTGCAGCATAACTCCATACGGGAGGAGAAGGCAATGACCAAACCCTTTAGCCCCTTCGGCGACGTCGATTTCGGCAAGCTGATGGGCGAGTTCAAGATGCCTGGCCTCGCTACCGAGGCGATGGTCGGGGCCTATCGCAAGAATATCGAGGCGCTCACCTCGGCGAGCCAGGTCGCGGTCGAGGGCATGCAGGCCGTGGTGAAGCGTCAGGCGGAGATCCTGCGCGAATCGATGGATGAATATGCGCGCATCGTGCGCGATTTCTCGGCGCCAAGCTCGGCCGAGGACGCGGCGGCCAAGCAGGCCGAGCTTGCGAAGCATACCTTCGAGACGACGCTCGTCCATATGCGCGAGCTCGGCGAGATGATCGCCAAGACGAACAAGGATTCGCTCGAGGTGCTCAACCATCGCATCGCCGAGATGATGGAGGAGTTCAAGCGCTCCGCCAAGAAGGCGACGGCGACGAAAAAATAGACGCTCCTCTTTCGGGCCGTGCCGAAGGACCCTTGACCCTGCGCCGGGCGCGCCCCTAACTTGGCGCTCCGCGACGGAGAGGAAGGGGCGATGCCGATCTCCTATGCCGACTTCGAGAAGGTCGAGATCAGGGTCGGCACGGTGGTCGAGGTGGAGCCTTTCCCCGAGGCGCGCAAGCCCGCCTTCAAGCTCAAGATTGATTTCGGCCCGGCGCTCGGCGCGCGCAAATCCTCAGCCCAGCTCACGCGCCACTACAGCCGCGAAACGCTTCTGGGCCGCCAGGTGGCCGCGGTGGTCAATTTCGCACCCAAGCAGATCGGGCCCTTCATGAGCGAATGCCTGGTGCTCGGCTTCCCGGACGAGGCGGGCGAGGTCGTGCTGGTCGGGCCGGAGCGCGCCGTGCCGAACGGCGGCAAGCTGTTCTAGCCCGCGCCATGGGCGAGTGCATTCCCAAGACGGCCCTGGTGACGGGCGCCGCGCAGCGCATCGGTCGCGTGATTGCGCTCGACCTGGCGCGCCACGGCTATGCGGTCGCCGTGCATTACGGCCAGGGCGCGGGCGAGGAGGTGGCCGGCGAGATCGCCGCGGCCGGCGGCAAGGCCGTGGCGCTCGCCGCCGATCTCGCACGCGAGAGCGAGGTCGAGAGCCTGCTGCCGCGCGCCGCCGCGGCGCTCGGCCCGATCGGCGTGCTCGTCAACAACGCGGCGCGTTTCGAGCGTGACGAGGCGCTCGAGGTCACGCGTGCCTCCTGGGACGCGCACCTCGAGACCAACCTGCGCGCACCCTTCGTGCTGATCCAGGCCTTCGCGCGCCAGCTTCCGGCCGACGCGGAGGGCGCGGTCGTCAATCTCCTCGATCAGCGGGTATGGCGGCTCACCCCGCATTTCGTGAGCTATACAGTAAGCAAGTCGGCGCTCTGGACCTTGACGCGCACGCTCGCGCTCGCGCTCGCCCCGCGTATCCGGGTGAACGGCATCGGCCCCGGACCGGTCCTGCCGAGCGCGCGCCAGTCGGAGGCGCAGTTCGAGCGCCAACGAAATGCCACGCCGCTCCAGCGCTCCGCCACGCCGGAGGAGATCGCGGCGGCGCTGCGCTTCATCCTCTCCGCACCCGCCATGACGGGCCAGATGATCGCGCTCGATGGCGGTCAGCATCTCGGTTGGCCGCCCATGCCGCGCGATCTCCTGGAGGAGTAAGCGATGGACGCGGCTTCGCTCGCGGGTCTAGGCTGTCATGCGTAACACGTCGCACTTGCAGGTCTTGCCACGCGAGTCTCTTTCGCAACTGCGTTAAGCCCTTGTCCAGGGCCGAAATGTTTTACACATGCCGCAAAGCTTAAATGTCGGCCGCGACGGCTCAGGCTAGTTAACAATTCAATGACGGTTTCATGGCAAGCACCCTCGGATATTGCCTTATATATCAAAATCTTAACTGCATTGCATAAAAACTGGGCAATTAGTTAAAGTGCATATCCCTATTGGCGCACATGCACATCGGGCACGAGTTTTTGACAGACTTATCCCCAGGAATCGTGGATATCACCATCCGGTCACAAAAAGCGTCGGCAATCCCGTTGGAATCGCTGCGAGATCGAAGTCGCCGGCGCGAAGCGATGCTGTTGCGATTCGCGGCGGCTTTCCATCGCCGGCGGGGCGCGGGCGCAATCGCATGAGACCGAGCGGCGAGACGGCATCCTCGAACCTGTCCGACGACGAGACACGCGCGCCTGCCGGCAGGCTCACGCGCGGCGCCGATGCGATCGCGGCCGCCGTCAAGACCATGCCCGAGCAGCCCGGCGTCTATCGCATGCTCGACGACAAGGGCACGGTGCTCTATGTCGGCAAGGCGCGCGACTTGAAGCGACGCGTCACGAGCTACACCCAGCCCGCGCGACTTTCCAACCGTATCCAGCGCATGGTGGCGGAGACCGCGTCGGTCGAGGTGGTGACGACCCATACCGAGGTCGAGGCGCTGCTGCTCGAGAGCAATCTCATCAAGCGCCATGCGCCGCGCTACAACGTGCTGCTGCGCGACGACAAGAGCTTTCCTTATATCCTCATCACCGGCGACCATGAATGGTCGCGCATCACCAAATATCGCGGCGCGCGCACGCGGGCGGGCGAATATTTCGGTCCCTTCGCCTCGGCGGGGGCGGTCAACCAGACGCTCGCCGCGCTCGAGCGCGCCTTCCTGCTGCGCTCCTGTTCGGACAATGTCTTCGCCATCCGCGAGCGGCCTTGCCTTCTCTACCAGATCAAACGCTGCAGCGCGCCCTGCGTCGGCCGCATCGGCCATGGCGACTACGGCGAGCTGGTGCGCGAGGCGCGCAGCTTCCTCTCCGGCAAGAGCCACGCGGTCCAGCGCCGCCTCGCCGGATTTATGCAGGAGGCGGCCGAGCGACTCGATTTCGAAGCCGCCGCCCGCTATCGCGACCGCATCCGCGCGCTCACCCAGATCCAGGCGCGCCAGGACATCAATATCGCGGGCGTGGACGAGGCCGACGTCGTCGCCGCCCATCAGGCGGGCGGCGAGACTTGCGTGCAGGTCTTCTTCTTCCGCGCCGGGCGCAACTACGGCAACCACGCCTATTTCCCCCGCGCCGAGCGCGGGCTCGCGGTCGAGGAGGTGCTGGGCGCCTTCCTCGGCCAATTCTACGAGAACAAGCCGCCGCCGGGTCATATTTTCCTGAGCCATCGCGTGCCGGAGATGGCGCTCATCGCCGAGGCGCTGTCCTTGCGCGCCGGCCGCAAGGTGACGCTCGCCGTGCCGCGCCGCGGCGACAAGCGCAAGATGGTCGACCACGCCCGCGCCAACGCCGAGGCGGCGCTCGGCCGGCGGCTGGCGGAGAGCGCGAGCCAGCGCCAGCTCCTCGACGCGCTCGCCGACACTCTCGGCCTCGAGGCGCCGCCGCGCCGCATCGAGGTCTATGACAACAGCCATATCATGGGCACCGACGCGGTCGGCGCCATGATCGTGGCCGGGCCCGAAGGCTTGGTGAAAGGCGCCTATCGCAAATTCAACATCCGCTCGGCCGCGCCGCTGCCGGTCATGGGCGCGACCGGACCGGCCATGATCCCCGAACTGGCCGAGTCGCCCGCCGCCGCGTTTGATGCCGAGGCGCTCGAGCCGGCCAACATCCCGCCGCCCCTTATCACCCCGGGCGACGATTACGGCATGATGCGCGAGGTGCTCTCGCGCCGCTTCGCCCGCGCGCTCAAGGAGGACCCCGACCGCGAGAGCGGCCAATGGCCCGACCTCATCCTCATCGACGGCGGGCTCGGCCAGCTCAATACCGCGCTCGCGGTGCTGGCCGATCTCGGCATCTCGGACATCGCGGTCGCCGCGATCGCCAAGGGCCCCGAGCGCAATGCCGGACGCGAGCGCATCCTATTGCCCGAGCGCCCGCCCCTTGTTCTCGATCCGCGCGACCCGGTGCTCTATTTCCTCCAGCGCCTGCGCGACGAGGCCCACCGTTTCGCCATCGGCACCCATCGCGCGCGGCGCTCCAAGGCGATCAGCCGCTCGCAACTCGACGAGATCGCCGGCATCGGCGCCAAGCGCAAACGGGCCCTCTTGCATCATTTCGGCTCGGCGCCCAGCGTCGCCCGCGCCGGTCTCACCGATCTCGAGGCGGTTCCGGGCATCAGCAAAACCGTCGCGAAAAAAATCTATGATCATTTCCACCCCGAGGGCTAGAATTGGCCCTTCCCTGGAAATCGCAGCCCCCGGCATGCCGAGCAGCCTACCCAATCTCCTGACCTTCTCGCGAATCCTGGTGATCCCGGTCATCGTCGGGCTTTTCTGGGTCGAGGGCAACGGCGCGCGTTGGGTCGCCTGCCTGCTTTTCACCTTGGCCGGCGTGACCGATTATCTCGACGGCTACCTCGCGCGCAGCTGGCGCCAGCAATCGCAGCTCGGCATGCTGCTCGATCCGATCGCCGACAAGCTCCTGGTCGGCGCGGCGCTCATGGCGCTCGCTGGCTTCGGCCGCATTCACGGGCTGCTGCTGCTGCCGGCGATCGTCATCCTTTGCCGCGAGATCCTGGTCTCCGGCCTGCGCGAGTTCCTTGCCTCGCTCAATGTCGGCCTGCCGGTGACGCGCCTCGCCAAATGGAAGACCGGCATCCAGATGGTGGCGATCGGCTTCCTCATCGTCGGCGACGCCGGCACCTGGGTCATCCCCTATACGGTGCAGATCGGCGAGATCGGGCTTTGGAGCGCCGCGGTCCTCACCCTCATCACGGGCTACGACTATTTGCGCGAGGGGCTGGGCCATATCGGCGCGAGCCCGCCTTCGCAGGCCGCGGAGCGGCAATCCAAGGAGCGGCCGCCCCCGAAGCCGCCGGTCAAGGGCGTCCAGCCGGTCAAGAGCTGACCCGCCGGCCGCTTGACTTTGTCTCCCCCAGGCCCAATAGCCTATCGAGACATCGGATGCGGCTGAGGCGACGCGGCCGCGAGATCTGCCGCGCCGCGTTTGCCGCGAGAGACGGGTGACGATGAAGATTTTCGGCCTTGCCGGTTGGAGCGGCAGCGGGAAGACCAGCCTTCTGGTGCGCCTCATCCCCGAGCTCGTCGCGCGCGGCCTCCTGGTCTCCACCCTCAAGCATGCCCACCACGGCTTCGACGTCGATCAGCCGGGCAAGGACAGCTATGCCCATCGTCAGGCAGGCGCTCTCGAGGTGATGGTGAGCTCAGGCCAACCGCTGGGCCCTCATGCATGAGCATAGGGGCGCGCCCGAGCCCTCGCTTGAGGTGCTGATTGCCCATATGTCGCCGGTCGATCTGCTGTTGGTCGAAGGCTTCAAGGCTCATGCGCATGACAAGCTCGAGGTCCATCGCGCCTCGCTCGGCAAGCCGCTTCTGGCCCGGGAGGATCGGCGCGTCGTCGCGGTGGCGAGCGACGCGCCGATCCCCGGCCTCGCCTTGCCGCTGCTGGCCCTCGACGACACCGCCGGCATCGCGCGCTTCATCGTCGAGCATTGCGGCCTCGCGCGGCGGCCGCGCGGCGCGGCCATCCGTTCGGCGGGGTGAGCCGATGCGTCTGCTTTATTTCGCCTGGCTGAAGCAGCGCACCGGCCTCGCCGAGGAGGAGGTGACGCCGCCCGCGAGCGTCACCACCGTCGCGGCGCTGCTCGACTGGCTCAAGGGGCGCGGGCCGGGCTATGAGGCGGCGCTCAAGGATCTCTCGGTCGTGCGCGTGGCGGTCAACCAGGAATATGTGCGCGCCGACCATCCCGTCGCTGCGGGCGACGAGGTGGCGCTTTTCCCCCCGTGACCGGAGGCTGAGTTGGCGGTCCGGCTGCAGCGGGAGGATTTCGACCCCGGCGCCGAGGTTGCGGCGCTCACTGCCGGCAATCCGGGCGTCGGCGCGGTGGCGAGCTTCGTCGGGCTGGTGCGGGACCGGAGCGGCAAAGGCGAGCTCAACGCCATGACGCTCGAGCATTATCCCGGCATGACCGAGCGCAAGATCGCCGAGATCGAGGCCGAGGCGCGGCGGCGTTGGCCGCTCGAAGACTGCCTCGTGATCCATCGCTATGGAAGGCTCCGTCCCGGCGAGCGCATCGTGCTGGTGGCGACCGCCTCCGCCCATCGCGACGCGGCCTTCGATGCCTGCCGCTTCCTCATCGACTGGCTCAAGACCAAGGCACCCTTCTGGAAGCTCGAGGAGGGTGCCGAGGGCGGTGAATGGGTCACCGCCCGCGCCGAGGACGACAAGGCCGCCGCCGCCTGGTCCGAGGAGGGCGCCGCGGGCGCGCGCAAGGCGAAAGGCCGGGGGCGCTGAAGATCAGGCGCCGGAGTCAAACTTTAAAGCGGGAGACTTCCATGAGGACATCGCTGCTCATCGCGTCGGCGATCGCCGCCACCGTTGCCTCGCCGATATTGGCCAATGCCGCCCCAAACACGGCACCCGATTACAAGGTCGAGCTATGCTACGGCGTCGCCGCCGCCGGCAAGAACGACTGCGCTACGTTGCACGGCCATTCCTGCGCCGGCATGGCGACGATAGCCAAGGATCCGGCCTCCTGGATCTACGTGCCGGCCGGCACCTGCCAGAAAATCCAGGGCGGCAGCCTGACGCCGAAGGCTTGATACCCGTTGTCCGAACCCGGCGTCGTCGCGCCAAGGCGCAGGGTTCGCCCATCGGCCATGCTCAGAGGAGAGAATAATAATCGGAGCGCCCCAACTGAGGCGCTCCGCATTCTTCGCGATCAGGCGCCGGCCTTGATCTCGTCGTAGCGCTTGACCCGATAGACCACCGTCGAGACGATCCAGCTCACGACAAATAATCCTACGATGACGTAGCCGAATGTGCCGAAATTATCGTTGATCACGCCAATCCCGTCCCAAAACCGACCGTTAAGCTTGAATTGATCGCCGATCAGGCCAAGTGCCTCGATCCCGCCGATCACGACGGCAACCATTACGGAGACGAAAGTGATAAAGAGGTTGTAGTAGAGCTTCCTGATCGGCTCGATGAAGGCCCAGCCGTAAGCGCCGGTCATCACCACGCCGTCCGTCGTGTCCACGAGCGACATGCCCGCAGTGAACAGAACCGGAAATACCAGAATCGACCAGATCGACATTCCCTTAGCTGCTTCGGCAGCGGAAATTCCGAGCAACCCGACTTCGGTGGCCGTGTCGAAGCCCAGGCCGAACAGGAAGCCGAGCGGATACATCTGCCAGCTATGCTCGACCAGTCGGAACAGGCGCTTGAACAGGCGCGATAAGAGGCCGCGATTGGCCAGCAGCATGTCGAGGTCCTCCTCGACAAATTTGCCGCCGCGCCGCGCGTTCCGGACCGCTCGCCAGACCCCCATCAGCACGAGGACGTTCGCCGCAGCGATGGCAAACAGGAACAGCGACGAAAACAGGGTGCCAACGACTCCGCCGATGCTCTTGAGAGCGTCGAAGTGGGACTGCAACGCCACCGCCGTGGCGGCAATCCCGACGGCCAGCGCCACCACCACGGATGAATGGCCGAGCGAGAAGAAAAACCCGACCGAGATCGGCCGCTTGCCCTCCTGCATCAACTTGCGAGTCACGTTGTCGATGGCCGCGATATGATCGGCGTCGAAAGCGTGGCGCAGGCCGAAACTGTAAGCCAAAAGCGCCGCGCCAAGCAGCACCGGGTTGCCGCGGAACGCGGTGAGCGCCCAAGCCCAAGCGAGCAGGTTGACGGCGATCAGAACGCCGTACATTCCGGTTATCCTATTGCGCAAGTTGATGTCCCGATCGCCGAACACCCCGGAAAGCTCAATTCTCATGCTTGTCTCCCGCCGCTGATCCCTGGCGCGAACCTTGGCTCGGTCAGCTTAAGCAAGCGTTGCAAGCCTCGTCAATTCGGGTTGTTGGACGCAGATCTGGGATTACGCCCAGCCGCCACGAAATCTGCTGATCCCCAGAATTCCTAAGGCGCGCGAGTTGCCTGGGCGCCTTGCCTTGCGATAGTGTGGGAACCGTCCGACGGCAAAGGAGGGGCCGGCTGGCAGTCATGGCGGGCTTGGCGCTGAAGATCGGGCGAGCATATCCGCGGCGCCCGACCAAAATCAGGCCGCGCAAGGCTGCTGCGTGGCTGGCGGTCGTCGGCCTCGTCTTCCAACTTTTCATCACCCAGCTCCATGGCTTCATGGGTCCGCTCGGCTGGTCCGAGCCTCTGCCGCCTTCCGCCGCCGACCAGGCCTTTGCGCAGGCCGTCGCCGCCGACGCGCTTTGCCTCGCTTCCACGGCCGAAGGCGGGGCTGACCGACGTTCGGATCCCGGGCCGCCGCACCGCGACGAATGCCCCATCTTCCAATCGCTCGCCGTCGTCGGCACGTCATTGCCGGCCGCCGCGATCCTGCTGCCGCTCCCGCCGCCGCCCGAGGCGCAGCCCGCCTTGCAGCTTGCGGCCGACCTCGCCGTTCCCGCCCCGCCTCATTCCCGCCACCGCTCTCGCGCCCCGCCTCTCCGCGCCTGACAGCGACCTCGTCGACTCCGGTTGGAGCCGGAAACCGCCGCCGCGCCGCGGTGCAGGCGTCGCGTCGAGCGCTTCCCTCAGCCGGTCGCGTGCGCAGGGGTCCCTGCGCGCCATCTCGCTCGGGAGAGAGCCATGATTTGTCGATCGTCAGCCAGCATGAGAGCCGTCGCGGTGGCGGCGCTTGCCGTCGCCTCGACGGTGTTCGCCGTTACCACCGCCCATGCCCATGTCGTCTGCGGCGACCGCGTCTTCCCCGCCACCCTGGCGATGGACGATCCGGGCGTGGGCGATGAACTGTCGCTGCCGACCATTCTCTATACGCCAATACCCGCCGGCGGCGGCAATCCCTCCGGCAAAAGCGTCGATTACGGCTATGAATGGGACAAGACGATCACCAAGGATTTCGGCTTCGCCATCAATGGCGACTACTACACGCAATATGGCGCGGGCCAGAATCTGAGCGGCTGGGACAATGTCACGATCACGCTCAAGGACGAGCTGCCCTGCTTCGCGGCCAGTGAATTCGTGGCCTCGGTGGGCGTGATCCGCGAATTCGCCGGGACGGGGTCGAGCCGCCTCGTCAACGCCGGCGTGATCGACGCGGTGAGCAGCACGGCGCCGACCCTCTATGCCGGAAAAGGTTTCGGCGATCTGCCGATCGGCTATCTGCGCCCGCTCGCCGTCACCGTGGAACTTGGCTACCAGGTCTCCGACTGGCCCCGCGCCAGCCCCAATCAATGGGCCTACGCCTTCTCGGTGCAATATTCGATGCCCTATCTGCAGCAGCATGTGAAGGCGCTGGACATCCCCGATTTCTTCACCCACCTGCTTCCGTTGGTCGAGGTCTCCATGACCACGCCGCAGATCGGCCCCACCATCGGCACCATCTCGCCCGGCGTCCTCTATGAAGCCGATGTCTGGCAGGCCGGCATCGAGGCCATGATTCCGGCCAACGGCGCCACGCGCAAATCCCAGGGGACCGGCTTCCTCGTCCAATTCCATCTCTTCCTCGACGACATCTTCCCGAACAGCCTCGGCAAGCCGTTGATCGACAAGGATTTGTGGGGGCAGCGATGAGCGTCTCTCCATCGCGCCCGGCAAACTTCTGTTGGAGAACCGACCATGAAACGCATCATCCTTCCGCTGCTCGCCGCTTTGCTCCTTGCCGGTCCGGCGCTCTTCGCCGGCGCGAACGCGGCTCTCGCCCATGCCTTCCTCTCCCATGCCAACCCCGCCGTCGGCAGCACGGTGCAGGCTCGCCGCCCAAGCTCGAGCTCTGGTTTACCGAGGCGGTCGAGCCCGCCTTCTGCAAGGTGACGGTCAAAGGCGCCGACGGTCAGCCGGTCGCGATCGGCCCGCTGGCGGCCGATCCCAACGACAAGGCGCATCTCGAGATCGCGTTGCCGCAACTCGCGCCCGGCATCTATAGCGTGAGCTGGCAGGTCGTCTCGGTCGACACCCATCGCACGACGGGAACCTTCAGCTTCACCGTCGCGCCATGACCGCGGGTTTGCGCGAGGATTGAGCGATGGGCGCGGCACTTCTGGGCGATCTTGCCCGCAGCCTGCATTATCTTGCGGCGGGCTTGCTCTTCGGCAGCTGCCTCTTCATGGCCGCGGTGGCCCGGCCCGCCTTTCGCGCCACCGCGAGCGACGGGGAAGCCTGGCGGACGCTGCTGCGACGTCAGCGGGTCATCGTCGCCGCGAGCCTCATCCTCGCGCTGGCGAGCGGTCTTCTCTGGCTCTGGAGCGTCGCCGCCGTCATGGCGGATACGCCGCTCGCCGGGGCGGTCTCGCCCGCGCTACTGGGAACGGTGCTGGGCCAGACGAGCTTCGGCGCCATAGCACTCTGGCGGCTCGGGCTTCTCGCCTTGCTGATTTTGGCTTTCCTTCTCGCGCGGGATCGGGCCGGCCCGACGGGCGGCGGCCTTGCCTCGCTCGCCGCACTTCTCCTCGCGACAGCCCTGCTCGCGACCATCGCGCTTACCGGCCATGCCAATGCAGAAGAGGGCCCCGCGCACGGCCGGCATCTCGCCGCCGACATGATCCATCTTCTCGCCTTCGGCGCCTGGCTCGGCTCGCTGCCCTTGCTGTTCCTCGCGCTGAGCCGCGCGCCCGAGCGAAGCGACCTGTCCGGCCTTGCCCTCGCCTTTGCGCTGGCGCGGCGCTATTCGGCGCTGGGGCTCGTGAGCGTGGCGGCGATCATCGCGAGCGGGCTGATCAATAGCTGGTACACAATCGGCCGCGTCTCGGCGCTGGTCGAAAGCCGCCATGGCCGGCTTCTCGCGCTCAAGCTCGCGCTCTTTCTGGTGATGCTCCTGCTGGCGGGGCGGAACCTGCTGCGCGAGACGCCCAAGCTCGGCGACAGAAGGGTCACCGCCGCGGAGCAGGCGGCGGCGCTGCGCCGGCTGCGCCGCAATATCGCACTCGAGATGACGCTCGCCGTTCTCGTGCTGCTCGTGGTGGGCGCGCTCGTGGCCGCCGCGCCCACGCCGCCGGTGGGATAGCCTCAGGCCGCTTCCTTCTTGCCCCAGACGCGCACCAGCTTGTCGAAATCCTCGAGGAGCTGGCGGGTGACGGGCCCCACCTTGAACTTGTGGTCGCCGATCTCCGCCACCGGCGTGATCTCGGCGGCCGTGCCGCAGATGAACACCTCGTCGGTGCGCGCGAGCTCCTCGGGCATGATGGCGCGCTCGTTCACCTTGATCTGACGGTCGCGGGCAAGGCCGATCACGGTGCGCCGCGTGATGCCGTTGAGGAAGCAATCGGGCGTCGGCGTATGCAGCTCGCCGCCCTGCACCAGGAAGATGTTGGCGCCCGTCGCCTCGGCGATGCGCCCGCGCCAATCCAGCATGAGCGCGTCTGCGTAGCCCTCGCGCTCGGCCCCGTGCTTGCTGATGGTGCAGATCATGTAGAGGCCGGCGGCCTTGCTCTTGACCGGCGCGGTATTGGGCGCGGGCCGGGCATATTTCGCCCAGCCCAGCCGGATGCCCTTGAGCCGCGCCTCGGGCGAAAAATAGGAGGGCCATGTCCAGGTCGCGACGGCGAGGTGGATTTTGCTCTGCTGCGCCGAGACGCCCATCATCTCGGCGCCGCGCCAGGCCAACGGGCGCACATAGCCGTCCTCGATCTTGTTGGCGGAGATGACGTCGTTGCAGGCCTTGTCGATCTCGGCGACGGACCAGGGTATCTCGAAATCGAGGAGGCGGGCCGATTCGACCAGCCGCTCGCTATGCTCCGTCAGCTTGAAGATCGTGCCGCCATAGACGCGCTCGCCCTCGAAGACGCAGCTCGCATAATGCAGCGCATGCGTCAGCACATGGATCTTGGCGTCACGCCAGGGCACCATCCGGCCGTCGAACCAGATGAACCCGTCGCGGTCGTCATAGGGCATGAGGGTCATGGCGAGAGCTTCCGTTGCTGCGGTCATCGCGGCGCCGGCGCCTCTCGGGCCAGCGCTGCTGTTGCTTTTGGTAGCATTTGGCGGCATATACGTCAACATGACTGACTTAAAGCCCGGCTTTCGCCAGCTCTTCCTGCGCGAGGAGGAGCTCCGGCGCGGCATGGAGATGCTGTTCTTCGCCTATCGCGACTTCACCGCCGACCCCGACGTGCTGCTCGCCAAGCATGATTTCGGGCGCGCCCATCACCGCGTGATCTATTTCGTCGGCCGCTATCCCGGCATCAGCGTGACCGAGCTTCTGAACATCCTGCGCATCACCAAGCAGAGCCTGTCGCGCGTGCTGGGCCAGCTCGTGCGCGAGGACATCGTCGCGCAGCGCCCCGGCCCCAGCGACCGGCGCCAGCGCCGCCTCAGCTTGACCGCGGCCGGCGTCGAGCTCGAGCAGGCGCTCACCGCCCGCCAGCGCGAGCGCGTGGCGCGCGCTTTCCGCAACGCCGGCGCCGACGCGGTGGAGGGTTTCCGCCAGGTGCTGCTCCATCTCATCAACGAGCGCGATCAGGCGCGCTTCCGCTCGCCGCGCTGACCACCCCTACGGCCGCCGCGCTCTGCTATAATCGCGCCATGGAAAGCGGCGAGCGGCCCCATATTCTGGTGATCGACGACGACAAGCGGCTGCGCGAGCTGCTGCGCCGCTACCTCGCCGAGAACGGCTTCCGCGTTACCGCGGCGAGCGACGCCCGCGAGGCCTGGGCGCGGCTCGAGAGCCTGACCTTCGATCTCATCGTGCTCGACGTCATGATGCCCGGACAGAACGGCTTCGAGTTCGCCGAGGAGCTGCGGCTCAAGAGCAGCGTGCCGATCCTCATGCTGACGGCGATGGCCGAGCCCGAGGACCGCATCGGCGGTCTCGAGCGCGGCGCGGACGACTATCTGGGCAAGCCCTTCGAGCCGCGCGAGCTGGTGCTGCGCATAAGGCGCATTCTGGCCCGCGTTCCGGCGCCGGCAGCGCTCGAGCCCGCGAGCCACGTCCATCTCGGGCCCTTCGCCTTCGATCTCAAGCGCGAGGCCTTGAGCCGGCGCGGGCGGCCGGTCCGCATCACCTCGGGCGAGGCGCGCCTGCTCAAGGTGCTGGCGAGCCATGCCGGCGAGCCGGTCGAGCGCGAGCGCCTCCTCGCCGAGAGCCGGCTCGCCGGCAGCCTGCGCACGGTCGATGTGCAAGTCGCCCGCCTGCGCCGCAAGATCGAGCCCGATCCGCGCATGCCGCGTTATATCCAGACGATGCGCGGCAAGGGCTATCTGCTGCGGCCGGATTGAGAGAGGGCAGGGTGACGCGGCTCAAGCGATTTCTGCCGAAAAGCCTGCTCGGGCGCTCGGTGCTCATCCTGGTGACGCCGCTCGTGCTCTTGCAAGTCATCGCCACCTTCGTCTTCTACGAGCGCCATTGGAGCACCGTGACCCAGGGCCTCGCGCGCACCCTCGCGGGCGACGTGGCGCTGGCGGTGAACTATATCGAGGACCACCCCGATCCCGCCGACCGGCGCTGGATGATCGACAATGCCGAGTCGCGCATGGCGCTGCGGCTCCGCCTCGAGCCCGGTGCCAAGCTGCCGGGCGACGGACCGCAGCACGACCCCGACGAGGTCGAGCGCATGCTGACGCCCATGTTGCAGGAGCGCATCGAGCGCCCCTTCAATGTCGACACGGCCGAGGTCGACCGCGACCTCGAGATCAAGGTGCAGCTCCCCGACGGCGTGCTGGTCGCCACCACCTCGCGCAAGCGGCTCTTCAGCGCCACCACCTATATCTTCGTGCTTTGGATGGTGGGCTCGTCCTTGGTGCTGTTCGCGATCGCCACCCTCTTCATGCGCAACCAGGTGCGGCCGATTTGCCGTCTCGCCGCCGCCGCCAAAAGCTTCGGCAAGGGACGCGAGGTGCCGGGCTATCGGCCCTCGGGCGCCTCGGAGGTGCGCCAGGCGGCGGAGGCCTTCATCGAGATGCGCGACCGCATCAAGCGCCAGATCGCCCAGCGCACGGAGATGCTGGCCGGCGTCTCGCACGATCTGCGCACGCCCCTCACGCGCATGAAGCTGCAGCTCGCCATGCTGGGCAAGCGCGCCGAGTTCGACGAGCTAAAGGACGACGTGACGGAGATGGAGCGCATGGTCGAGGGCTATCTCGCCTTCGCGCGCGGCGAGGGGACGGGGCCGCCCGAGCCACACGACATCTCGGCGCTTCTCGCCCAGGTGGTGAGCGGCGCGCGGCGCGAGGGGGCGCAGATCGATCTCCAAGCCGAGGAGCATCTCATGGTCCCGGTACGCTTCGACGCCTTCAAGCGCTGCATGGGCAATCTCCTTTCCAACGCGGCGCGTTACGGCCAGCATGTGCAGGTGCGCGCCGGGCGGCGCAACGACGCGGTCGAGATCCTGGTCGACGATGACGGACCCGGCATCCCGGCGGGCGAGCGCGAGGCCGTGTTTCGCCCCTTCTATCGGCTCGAGCCGTCGCGCAACCTCGAGACGGGCGGCGTGGGACTCGGCCTCACCATCGCCCGCGACGTGGTGCGGGGCCATGGCGGCGAGCTGCAGCTCGACGATTTGCCCATGGGGGGCCTGCGCGCGCGGCTGCGCCTGCCGATCTAGCGACGCGAGGCTGCGGCGATTTCACGCTCCCCCGCGGGCGCCCCGGCTGCTATAAGCGTGCGATTTCGGAGCCAGGTCCATGAGCTTTATCGACTTCACGCGCTTCGCCGAGACGCCGCTCGCGATCGATCCTTTCGAGCATGTCGTGGTGCCCGGCTTCCTGCGCGACGAAGCGTTGCCGGCGATCCGCGACAATTTCCCCGCCATCCCCGGCCTGGGGAGCTATCCGACGAACGAGCTCGACTATGGCGCGGACTTCGGCGCGCTGTTGGCGGAGCTCGAGGGCGCCGAGCTGCGCCACGCCGTCGAGGCCAAGTTCGGCATCGACCTCGAGCGCCGGCCGACCATCGTCACCGTGCGCGGGCAGAGCGGCGAGCGCGACGGCTACATTCATACCGATTCGAAGAGCAAGCTCATCACCATGCTGATCTATCTCAACGACCCCTGGGAGGCGCAAGGCGGACGGCTGCGCCTGCTGCGCTCGCCCGCGGACATAGAGGACTACGTCGTCGAGGTGCCGCCCGAAGGCGGCCTCGCTGTCGCCTTCCGACGCAGCGAACGCTCCTACCACGGCCACAAGCCGTTTTACGGGCCGCGTCGGGTATTGCAGCTCAATTGGGTGACGAGCCGCGCGCAGGTCTTCTGGGACCTGGCGCGCCACCGCTTCTCCGCCTGGCTCAAACGGGCGGCGTAGCAAGGAGGCATCGACAGGCCGTTTCTAGGCTGTCCGCTTCCCGCAGCTTCGTTGCGAAGTCGGCCGCCAATTCAGAAAAATGCGTCGCCACCGGGCCCCCAGGGTCCAGTCGCGCAGGTCTTTCTTAAGTCCGAGGGGAAGGCGTGGATGGCCGGCACAGGGGCCGGCCATGACGGCTTGGGCATGAGACGGCGCGCGGAGACTTCTTTTCGATCATGGCGGCAGCTTGACCGGACAGCCTCGGCGCAGTCCTATCGCCGCCGCGGCGGCTTCTTGCCCGCCCTGGTGCCGGGCTTGCCGCTCGAGGAGCGGCCGAGATTATGCGCGGCGATGGCGCGCGCCAAGCGGTTGTTGGCGCCGCCCGCCTGCTCGATGCCGAGCTCGAGCGCCTCGAGGCGTCTGAGCTCGTCGCGCAGGCGCGCCGCCTCCTCGAACTCGAGATCGGCCGCGGCCGCGCGCATGCGCTTCTCCAGATCGGCGATATGGCTCGCCAGGTCCTTGCCGACGAGATGCTTCACCTCCGCGTCGCCCGTCGAGACCGTCACATGGTCGCGCTCGAACACGCTGTCGAGAATGTCGGAGATGCCCTTCTTGATGCTCTCGGGCGTGATGCCGTTGGCGGCGTTGTAGGCCTGCTGCTTCTCGCGCCGGCGGTTGGTCTCGTCGAGCGCGTATTTGAGCGAATCGGTCATCCGGTCGGCATAGAGGATGGCGCGGCCCTCGATGTTGCGCGCGGCGCGCCCGATGGTCTGCACCAGCGAGGTCTTGGAGCGCAGATAGCCCTCCTTGTCGGCGTCGAGGATGGCGACGAGCGCGCATTCGGGAATGTCGAGCCCTTCGCGCAGCAGGTTGATGCCCACGAGGCAGTCGAAGGCGCCCAGGCGCAGGTCGCGGATGATCTCGATGCGCTCGAGCGTCTCGACGTCGGAATGGATGTAGCGCACCTTGACGCCGGCCTCGTCGAGATACTCGGTCAGGTCCTCGGCCATGCGCTTGGTGAGGGTGGTGACGAGCGCGCGCTGGCCCTTGGCGGCGACGCTTTTGACCTCGCCGATGAGGTCGTCGACCTGCGTCTCCGCCGGCCGCACGATGCAGACCGGATCGATCAGGCCCGTCGGGCGGATCACCTGCTCGATGAAGACGCCGCCCGTGCGCCCGAGCTCCCAGGCGGCGGGGGTGGCCGAGACATAGACCGTCTGCGGCCGCATCTGCTCCCATTCCTCGAATTTGAGCGGGCGGTTGTCGACGCAGGAAGGCAGGCGGAAGCCGAACTCGGCGAGCGTCGTCTTGCGCTGATAGTCGCCGCGATACATGCCGCCCAGCTGCGGCACGGTGATATGGCTCTCGTCCACGATGAGGAGCGCGTTCTTGGGCAGATATTCGAACAGGGTCGGCGGCGCCTCGCCGGGCCGGCGCCCGGTGAGATAGCGCGAATAGTTCTCGATGCCGGCGCAGCTTCCGGTGGCCTCGATCATCTCGAGATCGAAATTGGTGCGCTGCTCGAGGCGCTGCGCCTCCAAGAGCTTGCGCTCGGCATAGAGCTCCTCGAGCCGCAGCTTGAGGTCGATCTTGATCTGCCGCGACGCCTGCTGGAGCGTCGGTTTGGGCGTCACGTAATGGCTGTTGGCGTAGACCTTGACCGCCTCGAAGGCGTCCGTCTTGGCGCCGGTCAGGGGATCGAACTCGATGATCGATTCGATCTCGTCGCCGAACATCGAGAGGCGCCAGGCGCGGTCCTCGAGATGGGCGGGGAAGATCTCGATCACGTCGCCGCGCACGCGGAAGGAGCCGCGCTGGAAGTTGGCGTCGTTGCGGCGATATTGCAGCTCGACGAGGCGCTTCAGCAGCAGATTGCGCTGGATCGACTGTCGGGCCTTCAGGGGCAGCGCCATCTCGGAATAGGTCTCGACCGCGCCGATACCGTAGATGCAGGACACCGAGGCGACGATGATCACGTCGTCGCGCTCGAGCAGCGCCCGCGTCGCCGAATGGCGCATGCGGTCGATCTGCTCGTTGATGGTCGCCTCCTTCTCGATGTAGGTGTCCGTCCGCGGCACATAGGCCTCGGGCTGGTAGTAGTCGTAATAGGAGACGAAATACTCGACCGCGTTGGCGGGGAAAGAAGCCCTTCATCTCGCCATAGAGCTGGGCGGCGAGGGTCTTGTTGGGCGCCAGGATGAGGGTCGGGCGCTGCAGGTTCTGGATGACATGCGCCATGGTGAAGGTCTTGCCCGAGCCGGTGACGCCGAGCAGCACCTGGTCGCGCTCCCCCGCCCCCAGCCCGCGCGTGAGCTCGGCGATCGCCTGCGGCTGATCGCCGGCCGGCGCGTAGTCGGACTGGATCTTGAGCGGGCGGCTCTTCTCCACGCGCTCCTGGCGCAGAGGCGGGCCGGCCAGCCGCTCGTACAGGGCGATTTCGGTCACGAGGATATTATATGGGGCGCGCCGCGCCGCGCGCGAGGGGGATCAACTGGAGCTTCCCGCTGCCGGCAGCGCTTCAACGCCTCGATCAGCTTCCCGGGGGAGAAGGCCGGGGGGCTCCCGCCTTCAGCGCGGCTCTTCGGCCCGCGCCTGCTGGTCCAGCACCAGCTGCAGCACGCCCTGCCAGCCATTGCGCCGGCAGGCGTCCGCCGCGTCTTCGAAGCCGAGGTCGCGCACCAGGCGCTCGGCGAATTCCCGCGGCCCACGCCACGGGTCTTGCTCGATCTCTACTCTCTCGCTCATGTCTCTGGATCTGCCTTCGGAATTGTCTCTGAGTAAACGCTGGCTCTGCTACGCACAGTCGGCCTTATGCCCTGCGAATTTGTTGCAAATAAGACAGATCCGCGATGGCCGCAAGAGGTCATGATAATAAATTAGTGATCATGAACAATCCGTTAGGAAGAATTGGGGAGCGTTTGGACCTGGGCGCGCGGATATGCGAGAATGAGCCATGGCTAGGCTTCTCGCCAAAGAAGACGGCATTTTTTTTGCGCGCTGGCTGCGCGATCCGTTGCGCATGGCGTCGGTCACCCCGAGCGGCGCGGCACTCGCGCGGCTCATGGCGCGGCAGGTCGATCCGGGCCGCGAGGCGCCGGTGCTCGAGCTCGGCGCCGGCACGGGCGCCATCACGGCGGCGATCCTTGCGCGCGGCGTCCCGCCCGAGCGCCTCGTCATAATCGAGCGCGACAAGGTCTTCCACGCCATGCTGACGACCCGCTTCCCGGGCGCCATCGTGCTGCGCGCGGACGCGCAGAAGCTGCGCGAAGGGCTCGCCCAAAACGGGGTGACGCGGCTCGCCGCGGTCGTCTCGGGCCTGCCCTTGCTGGCCATGACCAAGCGCCAGCAACGCAGCGTCCTCGACCAGGCCTTCGCGCTCCTCGAGGAAGGCGGCGTCTTCGTCCAATTCACCTACGGTCCCGACAGCCCGATCTCGCGCCGGCGCCTCGCCGACTGGGGCCTCGCTTGCGAGTTCGCCGGCCGCGCCTGGCTCAACCTTCCCCCTGCCAGCGTCTGGCGCTTCAAGCGGGTCGACGAGCGCTGATCTTCGGGCGATCCTGGCGCTAAGCCGCCCTCGGTCGCCCTTGATCGCCGCCTCCGCGCGGCGTAGTTTCTTGCCCGCTTTCGTCGTCGCCCGCGATCCCAGGAGTGCATCGCCTTGTCGTTCCTTGCCGCGCGTCTTGCCCGCATCAAGCCGTCGCCGACGGTCGCCGTGACCAGCATGGCGCGCGCGCTCAAGGCGCAGGGCCGCGACGTGATCGGCCTCGGCGCGGGCGAGCCCGATTTCGACACGCCCGAGCATATCAAGGCGGCGGCGATCGAGGCCCTGCGCAAGGGCCGCACCAAATATACCGACGTGGCCGGCATCATCGAGCTCAGGCGCGCCATCGCCGCCAAGTTCAAACGAGAGAACGGACTCGACTACAAGCCCGAGCAGATCACGGTGGGTTGCGGCGGCAAGCAGGTGCTCTACAACGCCTTCGTCGCCACCCTCAATGCGGGCGACGAGGTGATCATCCCTGCGCCCTATTGGGTGAGCTATCCCGACATGGTGCTGCTTTGCGAGGGCACGCCCGTCTTCGTTGCCTGTCCGGCCAAGACCGGCTTCAAGCTCGCGCCCGAGGCGCTCGAGCGCGCGATCACGCCGCGCACGAAATGGATCATCCTCAACTCGCCGAGCAACCCGACCGGGGCGGCCTATACGCGCGACGAGCTCAAGGCGATCTGTGCCGTGCTCAAGCGCCATCCCCATGTCTGGGTGATGACCGACGACATGTACGAGCACCTCGTCTATGACGGCTTCGTCTTCTCCACGGCGGCGCAGATCGAGCCCGCGCTCTATGAGCGCACCCTCACCGTCAACGGCGTGTCGAAGGCCTTCTGCATGACCGGCTGGCGCCTGGGCTACGGCGCCGGGCCGCAGCCGCTCATCGACGCGATCAACATCGTGCAGTCGCAAAGCACGACGCACACCTCCTCGCTCAGCCAATGGGCGGCGGTCGCCGCGCTCGAGGGGCCGCAGGGCTTCATCGCCGAGCATAACAAGGCCTTCCAGGAGCGGCGCGACCTCGTGGTATCAATGCTCAACCAGGCGAAGGGCATCTCCTGCCACAAGCCGGAGGGCGCCTTCTATGTCTATCCCTCCTGCGCCGGCACCATCGGGCGCAAGACGCCCGCGGGCAAGGCGATCGCGAGCGACGAGGACTTCGTCACCTATCTCCTGGAAGCGGAAGGGGTCGCCGTCGTGCAGGGCTCGGCCTTCGGGCTTGCGCCCTATTTCCGCATCTCCTACGCCACCGACAGCGCTACCCTCGAGGAAGCCTGCCGCCGCATCCAGCGCGCCTGCGGCTCGCTCAATTAGGCGAGCCTCTGTCGCGCCTTGATCCAGAGCAGCGGGTTCAGTGCATCCGGCGCGGCAGCTCGGCGATCGCCTGGTCGACGAGGGCGGCCTTGCGGGCCGCGTCGAGGTTCTCGGCCAGCAGCTTGCGCGCGGCGGCGATGGCGAGATCGACGGCGCGCGCGCGCACTTCCGCTACCGCCGCGGCCTCGGCTTGCGCGATGCGGTCGAGCGCCTGGCGCTCCTGGCGCTTGAGCGACTCGCCGAGCTCGGCCTCGGCCCGGCGCCGCGTGAGCTCGGCCTCGGACGCCGCCTGGCGGATAATGGCCTCGCCCTCTGCCAGCGCCGTCGCCTGTTTCCTGCGATAGGTCTCGACCAGCGCCGCAGCCTCCTCGCGCAGCTTGCGCGCCTCTTCGAGCTCGAGCTTGATCCGCGCGGCGCGCGAATCGAGCGCGCCCAGAAGCGCGCGCTTCACCGGGCGCAGGATGACGGCGATGAGAAGAACGAGCGCGACCGCGATCCAGAATTCCGGGTCACGCAGCATCAGCGCCCCTCCCCGGCGGCGCTGCCGACGGCCTCGTCGACCGCGCTCTGCGGCAGCTTGACGCCGATAAGCCGTTCCGTCGCCGCCGCGGCCGCCTCGCCCGCCACCTTGCGGATATTGGCAAGCGCCTCCTCCTTGGCGGCGGCGATGCGCCCCTCGGCCTCCTTGATCTGCTTGCCGAGCCGCTCGCCGAGGGCGGCATGGCGCTTGGCCGCTTCGGCCGCCGCCTCCGCGCTCGCCTGGCGCATGGCGGCGCGCGCGCGCTCATGGGCGCCCGCGAGGGCCTTCTCGTATTCGGCGACCAGTTTGTCGGCCTCGAGCTTCAAGGCCTCGGCCTGGCCGAGGTCGCCCGCGATCCGTCCATGCCGCGCCTCGAGCACGCGGCTCACCTTGGGCAGCGCCACCTTCCACAGGATGAGGAAAAGCGGAAAGAAGGTGAGCGCCAGCCAGAAGATCTGGCTCAGGAAATAATGCGGGTTGAGCTGCGGCATGAAATCGGCTCCGAAGCCTTAGCGCGAGGGAGAGCTAGCCGAACAGGATGACGAGCGCGATGACGAGGGCGTAGAGCGCGATGGCCTCGACCAGCGCGAAGCCCAGCATCGTCATGGTGAAGACGTCGCCGCGCGCGGCGGGATTGCGACCGACGGCCTGGATGAACGCGCCGAAGACATTGCCGATACCGATACCGGCGCCGATCACGCCGATGACGGCCAGGCCCGCACCGATCACTTTCGCGGCTGCCAGTTCCATGGTTGGGTCCTCTCGTTGAAGATGTTGCTCTGTATGTTGGTCCAAGGGCGCGCGACCCGCCTTGCGCTCTCCTGCTCGCTCAGTGGAGATGCAGCGCGTCGTTGATGTAGAGGCAGGTCAGGATGGTGAAGACGTAGGCCTGCAGGAAGGCGATGAGGAACTCGAGGCCCGACAGGGCCACGACGAAAAGGAAGGGCAGCACGCCGAAGACGCCGAGCAGCGCGATGAAGCCAGCGAACACCTGCAGGAGCGTATGGCCGGCCAGCATGTTCGCGAAGAGCCGCACCGAGAGGCTGATCGGCCGCGAGAGATAGGAGATGATCTCGATCGGGATCAACAGCGGCCAGAGGAACACCGGCACGCCCGGCGGCACGAAGAGCTTTGCGAAATGGAGGCCGTGCTTGGCGATGCCGAGCAGGGTCACGAAGACGAAGATGGCGAAGGCGAGGGCGAAGGTGACGACGATATGGCTGGTGAAGGTGAAGCTGTAGGGCACCATGCCGATCAGATTGCCCAGCAGCACGAAAATGAAGATGGTGAAGACGATGGGGAAATATTTTTTCCCCTCCTCGCCGATGGTGTCGCTCAAGAGATTGGCGATGAACTCGTAGGACAGCTCGGCCATCGATTGGATGCGGCCGGGCACCAGCGCCTGGCGCCGCATGCCGAGGATGAGAAAGCTGCTCGCCAGCAGGAGCGCCACCACCATGACGAGGGAGGAGTTGGTGAAGGAGAGATCATGCCCGCCGACATGGATCGGCAGGATGGGCTCGATCTTGAACTGCTCGAGGGGGCTGTGCCCGCCTGCTTCCGCCATCTCCGTCCCCTATTCGTCGTCCTCGTCCGCGGGAGCTCCGGCTGCCTTGTCGCGGTCCTCACTCCCCCGCCGAAAGCCGACCACGCCACGCTCTCCGCTCATCACCCGGAACAGGTTGAGGAGTCCCGCCGCCGATCCCAGGATGAAGAACAGGATAAGCAGCCACGGTTTCGTGCCGAGCCAGCGATCGAGCAGGAGGCCGATGCCGACACCGACGACGAGCGCCGAGACGAGCTCGACGCTCAGCCGCAACGCCAGGCCGAGGGCGCCGCTCGCGAGACCCTTGACCTCGCCCGGCCCGCGCGGCGCGCCGGCCGAGCGGCGCTGCGCCGCGCGCAGGCGGGCATCGAGGTCTTCGAGATCCCGGGGCTCCCGCTCGGTCATGGGCCTGCACCTTTGCTCGAAGGGGAGGTCCCCAGTCCCGGCCCCGCGCGACTCCTTGGCTGTGCGGCCCCTTCCGGATCGCCGGGGCCCGGCCGAAATCGCGGGCGAACCTTAAGGAGCGGCTTTTGGCCTGTCAAGATTGCGCGCTGCGGCGAAATGACCGCGGAAGGCTAAAGGCGCGCTCTCTCACTTCCCCGCGTTGCCGCGCTCCGGGGGATGATCGAAGAGGAGGCAAGTGGTGGTGCCGGCGGCATAGATCCGCCCTTCCTTGTCGGTGATTCGACCCTCGGCCATGGCGATCTGGCGCCCCATCTGGACGACGCGCCCCTCTGCCGCCACCTCGCCCGTGTCGACCCTCATCGCTTTCAGGTAGTTCACCTTGATCTCGAGCGTGGTATAGCCGCACCCGACCGGCAAGGCGGAATGGACGGCGCATCCCATGACCGAATCGAGCAAGGTCGCGGCGACGCCGCCATGCACCACCCCGATCGGATTGTAGTGATATTCCGCCGGCGCGAGCCGCATCCTGACGCGGCCCTCGGCGACCTCCTCGAAGGTGAAGCCCAGCAGCTGGCCGATCGGGGGCGGCGGCAGCTCGCCGCGGGTGATCGCCTCGAGATAGTCGCGTCCCGACATGCGGGCGCCTGTGCGCAGCGTCGCCAGCGGGTCCTCCCAGCGGACGGTGCGCTCGCGTCGGGCTGCCGCGGAAGTCGTCGTCATGGCTCGGCTCCTGCTGCTCGTCGGCGCCATGATATAGGTCGCGAAAACATTCAGGCGAGTGCCGAGAGCGAAGGGCCAATGCCGCGTTGCGCGGCGTCGTTCACGCCGCGGTCTGGCGCAGGCTCTCGGCGCGCTGGAGATCGACGGAGACGAGCTGGCTCACCCCGCGCTCGGTCATGGTCACGCCGAAAAGCCGGTCCATGCGGGCCATGGTCATGCGGTGATGGGTGATGAGGAGGAAGCGTGTCGCGGAGGAATGGGCGATATCCTCGAGCAGCGCGCAGAGCCGGTCGACATTGGCGTCGTCGAGCGGGGCGTCCACCTCGTCGAGCACGCAGATCGGCGCCGGGTTGGTGAGGAAGACGGCGAAGAGCAGCGCCAGCGCCGTGAGCGCCTGCTCGCCGCCCGAGAGCAGCGAAAGCACCTGAAGCTTCTTTCCCGGCGGGCTCGCCATGATCTCGAGCCCGGCCTCGAGCGGATCGTCCGATTGGGTGAGCTGGAGATGCGCCCGTCCGCCGCCGAAGAGCCGCTCGAAAAGCTGCACGAAGTGCCGGTTGACCGCGTCGAAGGAGGCGAGCAGGCGCTGGCGTCCCTCGCGGTCGAGCTCGCCGATCGCCTGACGCAGCCGCGCGATCGCGCCGACGAGGTCGGCCCGCTCGGTCTTCAGCGAATTGATCTGCTCCTCGATCTCGCGTGCCTCCTGCTCGGCGCGCAGATTGACCGGGCCCATATTGTCGCGCTCGGCGAGGAGCCGATTGAGGCGGCTCTCGATCGCCGCCATCTCCGGCGGCGTCTCGCCCTCCTTGAGCGCGGCAAGGGCGAGCGCCTCGTCGGGCGCGCAGCCGAGCCGCTCGAGGATACGCTCGTCGAGCGCGGCCTGGACCTGCCTGGCCTGCGCCACTGCGGCCTCGCGCCGCACGCGCTCCTCGCGCGCGGCATGAAGCTCGCTTTCGGCCGCCTTGAGGGCGCGGTCGGCGGCGGCGAGGCGATGCTCGGCGGCGACAAGCCTGTCGGCCGCCCGATGCCGCGCGGTCTCGGCGGCGGCGATCAGGTCGAGAAGGCTGTTGCGGCGGGCGGCGATCTCGGCCGGCTTGGCGGCGAGCAACGCGCGCTCGGCCTCCGCTGCGGCGCGCCGCTCGGCAAGCTCGCCGAGCTGGCGATGTGCGGCTTCGGCGCGGCTCCGCCAAGAACCGGTCTCGCCCTCGATCGCGGCCAAGCGCGCGACACGCGCCTCGGCCTCTCGCGTGAGCCTGTCATAGGCGCTTTGCCGCTCGCGCTGCTCGGCGCGGCGCTCGGCCAAGCGCGCCCGCGCCGTCTCGAGATGCTCGCGATCGGCCGCCAGATCGGGCAAGGTCGCGCGGGCGGCCTCGGCCGCGCCGCGCTCGCGATCGAGCTCGGCCAGATCCTGCGCCAGCCGTCCGGCGGCCTCCTCGAGAGCGGCGAGCCGCGAGCCGCGCGCGGCGGCATGGCGGCTGAGCTCGGCTTCGGCCGTGCGCGCCGCATCGAGGGCGGCGAAGGACTCGCGTGCCGTCTCGCGCGCCGCCCGCTCGACCGCGTAAGCCGTGCGTGCGCGGTCCTGGGCCTCGACGAGCCGCCCGCGCGCCTCCGCGAGCGCCGCGGCGGCACGCGTCAGCTCCTCGCGCACGATGGTCAGCCGGTTGCGTTGATCGAGCCGCCGCATCGATGCGGTGGCGGCACCCGAGGCGATGGTGAAGCCGTCCCAGCGCCAGAGCGCCCCCTCGCGCGTGACGAGACGCTGGCCGGGTGCCAAGCGCGCCGCGAGCGCGCGCGCCGTGGCCTCGTCGGGTGCCAAGCCGATCTGGCTCAGGCGGCGCCGCAATGCGGGCGGCGCCTGGATATGGGCCGAGAGAGGCGCGCAACCGGGCGGCAGAGCGAGATGATCCTTGAGCGGCGGCAAGGCGCGCCAATGCGTGGGCGCGCCCTCGTCGAGCGGTGCCAACAGATCGTCGCCGAGCGCCGCCCCCAAAGCACCCTCATAGCCCGGCTCGACGACCACGGCGTCGATAAGCGGCGGCCAGAGCTCGTTCTTGCCTTCGGCCAGAAGCTCGGCGAGCGCGGCCGCCTCGGCGGCGAGCTTGGCGTGACTCTCTTCGGGCGCGCGCAACGCCTCGCGCGCCGCGCCCTCGGCGGCATGCGCGGCCGCGCGCCCGTCCTCGGACGCCGTCGCGGCATGGCGCGCGGCCTCGGCAGCGGCAGCGGCCTGCTCGACCGCGCGCCGCGCCTCCTCGCGCGCCGCCGTCACGCCCGATTGCGCGGCGAGGGTCGCCTGCTCCTCGGTGATCTCGCGCTGGCGCCGGCCGAGCCGGTCTGCGCGGCCCTCGATCTCGGCGAAGCGCCGCTCGAGCGAGCCGCGCCGCGCTTCGCCGGCCGCGACGGCCTCCAAGAGGGCACCCACCTCGGTCTCGGCCTTCGTCGCCGCCGCGTTGGCCTCCTCCAGGTCCGCTTGCGCGGCGCCCGCGGCCTCGCCCTCGCTCGCTTGGGCCGCGCGCAGCGCATCGCCCTCGCGCGCGAGGCGCTCGACGGCCGCCGCCACGTCGGTGAGCAGGGTCTGCTCGCGCCCGGTATCCTTGACGATCTGCGCGAGGCGCGTCTCCACCGTCGCGCGCGCCTCGCTCACCCGCCGCTCCTCGGCTTCCAGCGCATCGCGCTCGACGGCGCGGCGATGAAGCTCGGCGGCCGCTTCCGCCTCCGTCTGGCGCAGGGCGGGCAGCGCCGCCGCCGCTTCGGCCTGCTCGGCCGCCGCCGCGGCGGAACGCTCGGTGAGCTCGACGACCAGCGCCTCGGCCGCGCGCAGGAGCTCGGCCGCCGCCTCGATCGCGCCGAGCGCCGCCTGCCGGCGCAGATGCAGCAGCAGCGCCTCGGCGCGGCGTATATGGTCGGAGAGATTGCGATAGCGGCTTGCCTGGCGCGCCTGGCGCTTCAAGCCTTGCAGCTGCGTCTCCATCGTCTGCAGCACGTCGTCCAGCCGCTCGAGGTTGGATTCGGCCGCGCGCAGCCGCAGCTCCGCCTCATGCCGGCGGCCGTGCAGCCCGGTGATGCCGGCGGCTTCCTCGAGGAGCGCGCGCCGGTCCACGGGCTTGGCGTTGATCAGCGCGCTGATGCGTCCTTGCGAGACGAGCGCCGTCGAGCGCGCGCCCGTGGCGGCGTCGGCGAACAGGATCTGCACGTCGCGCGCCCGCACCTCGCGCCCGTTGATGCGATAGGAGGAGCCCGAGCCGCGCTCGATCCGGCGCACCACCTCGATTTCTTCTGCATCGTTGAAGGCAGCGGGCGCCGCGCGCTCGCGATTGTCGAGCAGGAGCTGCACCTCGGCGATATTGCGCGGCGGACGCGCCTGCGTGCCGCCGAAGATGACGTCGTCCATCTCGCCGCCGCGCATGGCCTTGGGCGAGGTCTCGCCCATCACCCAGCGCAGCGCCTCGACGACGTTGGATTTGCCGCAGCCGTTCGGGCCGACGATGCCAGTCAACCCCGGCTCGATGGAGAGCTCGACCGGCTCGACGAAGGATTTGAAGCCGGAAAGCCTGACGCGCGAGAAATAAAGCAAGGGGGCCGACCCGCGCCGCCGCTCAGCTTCCCTTGCGGAGCAGCGGCTCGAGGATCTTGTCGAAATCCTCGAGCGGCATCGCTCCGGCATGGGGCTCGCCGTTGATGATGAAAGTGGGCGTCGATTCCACCTTGTATTTCTCCTCCGCCTCCAGCCGCTCCTTGAGGACGGCGTCGGCCAGATCCTTGTTCTGCATGCAGGCGTCGAACTGCTCCTTGGACATGCCGCCCAAGAGGCCGATCCTCTCCAAGGCCGCCGTCGGATCCTTGGCCTCTACCCAACTCTCCTGCGTGCGGTAGAGCACCTCGATATAGCCCATGAAGCGGTCGGGACCGCCACAACGCGCCATCTGCGCCGCGCGCATGCTGAGCTCGTCGAGGGGGTAGTCCCGGAAGATGTAGCGCACCTTGCCCGTATCGACATATTTCTGCTTGAAGGCCGGGAAGATATCGTTGGCGAAATGGGCGCAATGGGGACAGCCGAGGGAGGCGTATTCGATGACGGTGACGCTGGCCTTCTCATTGCCGAGGGCGCCGGCCTTCATCAAGTCGTCCAGGCCGAGGGCCCAGACGGGGCCGGCCTGGGCCAGGACGAGGAGAATTGCGCCAACAAGGCCTTGTATGAACTGCCGCAAGAAGGGCCTCCTGAATACCAGATATGGATTATAGGGGAAGGTCGGGAGCGGCTACAAGCCGACTCCGGCCGGCATTTGCAGAATCCTGTGGATAACGCGCGCCGCGCCCAAATCCGGCCGATTCCTGATTCTATTATTTGTCGCTGCCGGCGCGCGCCAAGAGTGCGAGGCCGAGCCGCTCGACCGCTTGGCGCAGCGCTGCGTCCTCGATCGCCGCGACTTGGAGGGCAAGGGCCTCGCGCCGCGCGGGATCGACCGGCCCCGCGGCGGGCGGCATCCGCTCGCGCCGGCCGGGACGGCGAAGGAAGGGCGCTTGCAGCAGCTTCAGCCGCGCCACCGCGCGATAGCCCAGGCTCGCATTGATGCGCTCGACGAGCTGCGGCTCGAGATGCTGGAGCGCCACCGCCCAGGCGCCGGCCACGCGGAGATGCAGCGTCCCCTCCATGCGCTCGCCGCGCGGGAAGTCGAGCCGCTCCGGCTGGCAATAGGCGGCGATCTCGGCGCCGGCGATGGCAGGCCAGTCCGCCAGCAGTCCCGCCTCGGCGAAGCCGCGCTTGCCGATCACCGGGCGCGCCAGTTTGGGCAGCAATGACGCGAGGCTGCGCGGACCGCCGGCTCTGGTCACGATGTTGGCTCCATCTCTGTCATCTCGTGTCGGGCGTTGCTAATTTACGGCATGACGTCGCGCGCAACCACAGGAATGGCCGCCAAGGCCCGCGCGGCGGCGCCGCGGACGGGACCGTCGCCCGCGCTCGCCGCGCGGCTGCTCGCCTGGTACGACCGTCATCGCCGCCGCCTGCCCTGGCGCGCGGCGGCCGGACAGCGCGCCGATCCCTATCATGTCTGGCTGAGCGAGATCATGCTGCAACAGACGACGGTGAAGACCGTCGGTCCCTATTTCCGCGCCTTCCTCGAGCGCTGGCCATCGGTCGATGCACTGGCTGAAGCCTCGCTCGACGAGGTGCTTCATGCCTGGCAGGGCCTGGGCTATTACGCCCGCGCCCGCAACCTGCATGAATGCGCGCGCAAGGTGAGCCGCGAGCTTGGCGGCGCTTTCCCCGCAAACGAGACGGCGCTCCAGGCGTTGCCCGGCATCGGACGCTATACGGCGGCAGCGATCGCCGCCATCGCCTTCGACCGGCCTGCGAGCCCGGTGGACGGCAATGTCGAGCGCGTCGTGGCGCGGCTCTTCCGCGTCGAGGCACCGCTGCCTCTCGCCAAGCCGCGGCTTGCGGCGCTCGCCGCTTCGCTCGCCTCGCCGGAGCGGCCGGGCGACTTCGCCCAGGCCATGATGGATCTGGGCGCCGTCATCTGCACGCCGCGCCGGCCGCGCTGCATCCTCTGCCCTCTGCGCGCGGATTGCGCCGCGGCGGCCGCCGGTGTCGCGGATACGCTGCCGGCGCGCACGCTCAAGCCGCCGCGGCCGCTCCGGCGCGGCATCGTCTTCTGGACCGTGCGCGGGGGCGCCGAGCTCCTGATCCGGCGGCGGCCGGAGAAGGGCCTCTTGGGCGGGCTCATGGAGCTGCCCTCGACCGAATGGCGCAGCGAGCCTTGGACGAAAAGCGAGGCGCTGCGCGCAGCGCCCCTGCGCGCGCGCTGGCGCGGGCTGCCGGGCGTGGTTCGCCATGTCTTCACGCATTTCGAGCTGGAGCTCGCGCTCCTCGCGGGAGAGGTCGGAGAGACGACCGAGCTGCCTCGCGGGGCAAACGAGGGGCAACAACCCCGCTGGTGCCGCCTCGACCGTCTCTCCGACAATGCGCTGCCCACAGTCATGAAGAAGGTCGTCGCGCACGCCCTCGCCAATGGGGGTTGACGGGGGAATGCTTGCTCGACGCCCCGGGGTCGCTCCGGCCGTCGCACTCAGGGCTTATGCGATTGGCCCTTCGGGGCAGTGCATGTTCGACTCGTCAAACTTCCGCGTTGCCGGGCCCCGAGCCGGAGCGGACATGCTCCTCGGGACCGCTAGAAGCGGCGAGGACTATCGCCGATCCGGTCTGAACCGAGGCTGAGGAAATCGTTCATTTGTCGTTCAGAGATGAGGCACTATGCAGGCAAGATGCGAAAACTGCTGCCTATCCTTCTGGCGGCGCTGATCTTGTCGTCTTGCCTGGCGAGGCCGGTTGCGGCGGACAACGATTATGACCGCGCGCGCCGCGCCCTTCTCGCCGGCGAAATCAGGCCGCTCGGCCAGATCGTCGGGGTGGTTCAGCGCCGCTGCCGCGCGCGCGTCATCGCGGTTGCGCTCGAGGACCGCGGCCTGCCCGGCGGCCGCCGCTTCTGGATCTATCAGCTCCGCATGATCAGGCAGAACGGCGACGTCTTGTGGATCGAGGTCGATGCCGCCACCGCGCAGATTTTGCGTATCTGGGGACGTGCCCCGATCACCTGTCAGTAGCAAGGAATTAAGGGAGAGCGGCCATGCGCATCCTCGCCATCGAAGACGAGCCGAACCTCGCTCGCCAGCTCGCCGACGCGCTACGCGAGGCGGGCTATGCCGTGGATCTGGCCCACGACGGGGAGCAGGGCCATTATCTCGGCGAGACCGAGACCTACGACGCCGTGGTGCTCGATCTCGGGCTGCCGAATCTCGACGGCATCACCGTGCTGGAGCGCTGGCGTCGCGCCGGGCGCAACATGCCGGTCCTCATCCTCTCCGCGCGCGACCGCTGGAGCGACAAGGTGGCGGGGTTCGACGTCGGCGCCGACGACTACGTCATCAAGCCTTTCCGCATGGAGGAAGTGCTGGCGCGGCTCAGGGCCTTGATCCGCCGCGCCGCCGGCCATGCCTCGGCCGAGCTCGAATGCGGGCCTCTCCGCCTCGACACCCGCAGCTCGCGCGTGACGCTCGAGGGCGCGCCCGTGCGCTTGACCGCGCAGGAATACCGCTTGCTCGCCTACCTGCTCCATCATCAGGGCCGCGTCGTTTCGCGCACCGAGATCACCGAGCATCTCTACGACCAGGATTTCGACCGCGATTCCAACACCATCGAAGTCTTCATCGGGAGGCTGCGAAAGAAGATCGGTTCGGCGATGATCCATACGGTACGCGGGCTCGGCTATCAGCTCGCCCGTCCGGATCAGGCCGACAAGGAGCGCGAGGCCCGGGGCGATGCCGGGGGCGAGGGCTCCGGGGGCGCATGAGGACCAATTCCCTCGCCTTCAGGCTGGTCGCCGGCGCGGCGCTGTGGGTCGTGGTCGCGTTGGGCGCCTGCGGCGTGCTGCTCTCCCACCTCTTCGCGCAATCGGTCGAGCGCGGTTTCGACACCCGCCTCCAGGTCTTCCTCGACGACCTGATCGCGGAGAGCCGCGCGGGCGAGGGCGGCAAGGTCGAGGTCGCCCACGCGCTCGGCGAGCCGCGCTTCAACGAGCCCTATTCCGGCTGGTATTGGCAGGTCTCGGGCCCGGACGGCGCGATGCAGCGCTCGCGCTCGCTCTGGGACATGACGCTCGACATGCGGCCGGGGAGGGCCGGCGAGGAGGATGAGCCGAAAGATGTGGAGAATTTCGTCGTCGACGGTCCCGACGGGCGCACGCTGCGCGTCGCGGCGCGCGACGTGACGCTCCCCGACTTGTCGAGCCGCCTCAACTTCGCGGTCGCGGCCGAGGACAGCGAGATCAGCCGCGAAGTGGCGCATTTCGACCAGGCGCTCGCCTACTCGCTGACCGCGCTCGGCCTCGGGCTGATCGCGGCCGTCGTCGTCCAGGTCTATTTCGGGCTGCTCCCGCTGCGCCGGCTGAGAGTGGCGCTCGCCGCCATCCGGACGGGACGGGCCAAGCGGCTGGAGGGCCGTTTCGCCGCCGAGCTGCAGCCCTTGGCCGAAGAGCTCAACGCGCTGCTCATCCACGACGCGGCGGTCGTCGAGCGCGCGCGCACGCATGTCGGCAACCTGGCCCATGCGCTCAAGACACCGCTCGCCGTGCTGGGCAACGAGGCGGCGGTCGCGCAAGGCCCGCTCGCCCAGCAGGTGGCACGCCAGACCGCGGTGATGCGCCGGCAAGTCGACCACTATCTCGCGCGCGCGCGCGCGGCGGCGACGGGCGGCCTGCTCGGCGCGCGCACGGCCGTGCTGCCGGTGACCGAGGACCTGAAGCGCACCCTCGAGCGCATCCATATCGAGCGCCGCATCCTCATCGAGGTCGCGGGCGATCCCGCCGCCGCCTTTCGCGGCGAGCGCGAGGATCTCGAGGAGATGCTCGGCAATCTGATGGACAACGGCTGCAAATGGGCGCGCTCGAAGCTTGCGGTGGCGGTCGAGCGCGCCGAGGGCCGGGTGGTGATCGTCATCGAAGACGACGGGGCCGGCCTCACGCCCGAGGAGCGCGAGCAGGTGTTCGAGCGCGGCAGGCGGCTCGACGAGGCGATGCCCGGCAGCGGCCTCGGCCTTTCCATTGTGCGCGACATCGCCGAGCTCTATGGCGGCAGCGTGACGCTCGATGCGGGCGTCAACGGCGGCCTCAAGGTGACGCTCGTCCTGCCCGCGGCGACCGCCGATGTCGCCAGACCGTAGCGGCGTCGCGCCGCATACGCGCTAGGGTTATAAGCGAATGCAATCGCCATGTAATACGTGCGGCGCGCCCTTGTGAGAGCCACTGTTCGCGCATAAACTCGCGTGGTGAAGGGCTTCAGCGGAACCAGCCTGGCGGGAAGGCCGAGCCGCAGCCTGAGTTGGGGGCTGTCGGTCCTCTTGGCCGTTTACGCCGGGCCGAGCGATGCCGCCGAGCCCGTGCTGGCGTCGCCCTCCGTCGCTACCCCGCTTCTCGCCCTTCTCGTCGTGGCGCTCCTGCTCGCGCTCGCCGCGAGCGCGCTGCTGTGGCGCCGGCTGCGCGCGGCCAAGGAGATGGCGGCGTCGCTCGCCATGCAAGCGACCGAGCTCGCCGGAAAGATGGGCAGCCGCGAAGAGCGTCTCGCCGAGCTCACCACCGAGGCGATCGGCGCCGCGCGACAATATGAAGAAATGCGGCGCATGCTCAATTCGCTCGAGCTGCCGCTCTGGCGGCGCAACTCGAAGCTCGCCATTACCGATTGCAACCGCGCCTATGTGGCCGCGGTCGAGGCGCTATCGGTCGAGCAGGTCGTGGCCGAGAACCGCGAGCTCGCCGCCGGCGCCATCGCGCAGCGCGGCAAGGCGCTGGCCGCAACCGCCCTCGCCGAGCGCGCGCCGCGACGCCAGGCGGCGCATGTCGTGATCGGCGGCAGCCGGCGGCTCCTCGAGATCGTCGAGCAGCCGCTCCCTGACGGCGGCGTGCTGGGCTACGCCCTCGACCAGACCGCGCTCGAAGAGACGGGCGCCGAGCTCGACCGTCATATCGCCGCGGAAGCCGACGTGCTGGAGAAGCTGGGCAGCGCCATCGCCATCTACGGCCCCGATCAGCGGCTGCGCTTCTTCAACGCCGCCTTTGCGCGCCTCTGGCGGCTCGACGAGGAATGGCTCCGCAGCGAGCCGAGCTATGCCGAGGTGCTGGAGGCGGCGCGCGCGCGCCGGCGGCTGCCCGAGCATGCCGACTTCCCTGCGTTCAAGAGCGAGGGCATGAAGCTCTTCACCTCGGTGATCGAGCCGCGCGAGGAGCTCCTGCACCTGCCCGACGGCACGACGCTGCACAGCATGATCACCCCGCATCCCTTCGGCGGCCTGCTCTTCACCTTCGAGGACGTGACCGACAAGATCACTCTCGAGCGCAACTACAACACGCTCATCGCCGTGCAGCGCGAGACCATCAACTCGCTCCACGAGGGCATCGCGGTGTTCGGCGGCGACCTGCGCCTCAAGCTCTGCAACCCGAGCTTCGCGGCCATGTGGGGACGCCCGGGCGAGATCATTCCGACCGAGAGCCAGCTGAGCGAGCTGCTCGAGGGCATCCGGCACCTCTTCAACGACAAAGGGGAATGGGCCCGGTTCAAAGGCCGCGTGCTCGACCAGATCTCCGATCGCACGCCCGAAAGGGGCGAGCTCGAGCGCGCGGACGGGATGATGCTGGTTTGGAGCAGGGTGCCGCTGCCCGACGGCGCCGTCGTCTTCAGCTTCCTCGACGTCACCGACGGCATCAGGGTCGAGCGCGCCCTGCGCGAGCGCAACGAGGCGCTGGTCACGGCCGACCGCCTCAAGTCGGAATTCATCGCCAACGTGTCCTATGAGCTGCGCACGCCGCTCAACGCCATCATCGGCTTCGCCGAGATCCTCAACAACCGCTATTTCGGCGATCTCAACCCCAAGCAGATCGAATATACCCGCGGCATCCTCGACGCCTCGGGCCATCTCCTGGCGCTGGTCAACGACATCCTCGATCTCGCCATGATAGAGGCGGGGCGCATGACGCTCGAGCGCGAGCCGGTGCAGGTCCACGCGCTTCTCGTCAGCGTGATGAACCTGACGCGCGAATGGGGCCGCAAGCAGGATCTGAGCTTCGAGTTCGAGTGCCCGCCCGATATCGGCACGGTGCTGGCCGACAAGCGGCGGCTCAAGCAGGCGCTGGTCAATCTGGTGAGCAACGCGATCAAGTTCTCGCCCAAGGGCGCCCGCATCGGCCTCGCCGCGCACCGCGACAAGGACGAGGTGGTGCTCTCCGTCTCCGATACCGGCATCGGCATCCCGCGCGAGGACCAGGAGCGCGTATTCGAAAAATTCGAGCGCGGGCGCTCCGGCCAGAGCCGCGGTGGCGCTGGCCTCGGCCTCTCCTTGGTGCGCAGCTTCATCGAGCTCCATGGCGGCAGGATCGCGCTCGAATCGCACCCCAACGAGGGCACGACCGTGCGCTGCTTCCTTCCGGCGGCGCAGGCCGAGCGGCTGGTGCTGCCCGAGATCGGGCGGGCAGGCGAGGGAGCGGCGAGCCGCAAGACGGCGAGCGCCGCGGACTGAGGAGAATGGGGAGCAGCCGGCCTATCAGCGCCCAGGAAGCGGCGGCCGAGGCGCGGCGCGTCGTGGCGCTGCCCGACCTCGCCGCGACCGCGCGTCTCGCGGCCGCGCTCGCCAGGCTTGCGCGCCCAGGCGACGTGATCGCGCTCGAAGGCCCGCTCGGCGCCGGCAAGACCACTTTCGCCCGCGCCTTCATCGACGCGCTTGGCGGGCGAGAGGAGGTGCCGAGTCCGACCTTCACCCTGGTCCAGCTCTACGAGCTCGCGCCCGCGCCGGTCTGGCATTTCGATCTCTACCGCATCGTCAAGCCGGAGGAGGTTTACGAGCTCGGCCTCGAGGAGGCCTTGGCCGAGGGCATCTGCCTGATCGAATGGCCGGAGCGGCTCGGCGCCCTGCTGCCGGCCGAGCGGCTCGATCTGCGGCTCGATTTCGCTCTGGGAACCACGGGGCGCGACGCGGCGCTTGTCGGACATGGCGGCTGGGCAAGGCGGCTCGAGGGGCTCGCCTGGTGAAGGAGCGAAGCGCGCTGATCGCCGATTTCCTCGCGACTTCGGGCTGGGGCGACGCCCAGCGTCGGCCGCTCGCGGGCGACGCCTCGTTCCGTCACTATGAGCGGCTCACCGGCAAGGACGGCGCAAGCGTCCTGCTGATGGACGCGCCGCCGCCCCATGAGGATGTCGGGCCTTATGTCCGCATTGCGCGGCACCTCGCCTCGCTCGGCCTGTCGGCGCCGCGGATCCTTGCGTCCGACGAGGCCGCCGGGCTGCTGCTCATCGAGGATTTCGGCGACGTCGGCATGGCGCGGCTGGTCGATGGCGAGGGCGATCACACCGTGCTTTACGCGCTCGCTACCGACGTGCTCATCGCGCTCCATCGCCACCCCCGCGCGCGGGCGCTCGATCTCGCGGCCTACGACGCTGCGCGTCTTGCCGAAGAGGCCTGCCTCTTGACCGACTGGTATCTGCCGGCGGTCCGCGGTGAGCCTTCGGCCGCCGTCCTGCGGACGAGCTATCTCGCGGCCATGCGCGCGACGGCGCCGCTCACGCAAGCCGTGCCGCAGAGCCTGGTGCTGCGCGACTATTTCCCCGACAACCTGATGAGCCTCGCAGGGCGCGCCGGCGTCGGCGCTTGCGGCCTGCTCGATTTCCAGGATGCGCTGCATGGGCCCGTCACCTACGATCTCGCCTCGCTGCTCGAGGATGCGCGGCGCGAAGTTCCCGCAGCGCTCAAGGCGGAGATGATCGCACGCTATCTCGCCGCCTTCCCCGCGCTCGACCGCGACGCCTTCCAGGCCGCCTACGCCTTCTGCAACGCGCAGCGCAATTGCCGCATCATCGGCGTCTTCACCCGTCTTTGCCTGCGCGACCACAAGCCCGGCTATCTGCGTCATATTCCGCGGCTCTGGCGCATGGTCGAGCAGGCGGTCGCGCATCCCGCGCTGGGCCCCCTCGCCGGCTGGCTCGATTGCCATGTGCCGCGAGCTATGCGGCGCATCCCCGAGATCGCGGCTTGACCATGGCCGAGTCCGCCATTCCACGGCGCGCCATGCTGCTTGCGGCGGGGCTCGGCAAGCGCATGAGGCCGCTCAGCTTGCGTTTGCCCAAGCCGCTTCTGCCCGTCGCAGGCCGCAGCCTGCTCGACCGGGCGCTCGACCGGCTCGCGGCCGCCTCGGTCGAGCGGGTGATCGTCAACGCCCACCATCGGGCCGACGAAATCGCGCGTCATCTCGCCGCGCGCACTGCGCCGCCGGTCACCCTGCTGCGCGAGGTCGAGCTCCTCGATACGGGCGGCGGAGTGGCGAACGCGCTCCCCTTGCTGCGGCCCGGTCCGTTCTATGTCGTCAATGGCGACGCCTTGTGGCTCGACGGCGCGCGCGACACGCTTCTCGCGCTGGCGGCGCGCTGGGACGACCGGCGCATGGACGCGCTTCTGCTGCTCACGCCTTGCGCCGGCGCCGTCGGCCATGAGGGCCCGGGCGATTTCTATCTCGAGGCGGACGGGCGCCCGCGGCGGCGCGGCGCCGATGCGAGCGCGCCCTATCTCTTCACCGGACTACAGCTCCTTTCCGAGCGCTTGTTCGAGGGCGTCGCCGTCGTCCCTTTCTCGCTCAACCTGCTCTACGACAAGGCGCTCGCCCGCGGCCGACTCTTCGCGCGGCTCCATGACGGCGCCTATTTCCATGTCGGCACGCCGCAGGCGCTCGCCCTTGCCGAGCGCGCTCTGGCCGCGCTCGCGGCGGCCGAGCCGGCGCGCGGGAGCCGCGGATGAGCGGCGCGCGCCCGCGGGTCTTCACCATCCCGCCGGGCGTTCCATTCGTGGATGCGCTCGCGGCGGGGCTGCTCGCCGAGGCGGGCGCGGATGCGCTGAGCCTGAGCCGCGTCACGGTGTTGTTGCCGACCCGGCGCGCTTGCCGCAGCCTGCGCGAGGCCTTCCTGCGCCGCACCGGTGGCAAGCCCTTGCTGCTCCCGCGCCTCACTCCCATCGGCGATATCGACGAGGACGGCTTCGATCTCGCGGCCGACGACGGTGCCTTCGCCGACAACACGCTCGATCTGCCGCCCGCGATCCCGGAGATGCGCCGGCGTCTGCTGCTCGGGGAGCTCGTCCTGGAGCAGGGCGGACGCACGGTCGAGCAGGCCGTCCGCCTCGCGGCCGAGCTCGCCCGCTTGCTCGACCAGGTGGAGACCGAGGGGCTCGGCTTCGAGCGGCTCGCCGAGCTGGTGCCCGCGCGCTATGCCGAGCATTGGCAGATCACGCTCGAGTTCCTGCGCATCGTCACCGAGGCCTGGCCGAAAGTGCTGGCGGTGGAAGGCGCGCTCGATCCTGCCAACCGGCGCAACCGCCTTATCGAGGCGCGCACCGCGCAATGGCAGGCGCAGCCGCCCACCGACCCGGTGATCGCGGCCGGCTCCACCGGCAGCATACCGGCGACCGCCGATCTTCTGGCGCTGATCGCCCGGCTTCCCGCCGGGCGCCTGGTCCTGCCAGGGCTCGACCGCGACACCGAGGCCGAAGCTTGGGAGAAGCTCGAGCCCTCCCATCCACAGTTCGGCCTCAAGCTGCTGCTCGAGCGGCTCGGCATCGAGCGCCGCGACGTGGCGGATTGGCCCGCTCAAGGCTTGTCGGCGACGCCGCGCGCGCGCGCCTGGCTGATCGCGCAAGCCATGCGCCCCGCCGAAAGCACCGATGCCTGGCGGCGCCTCGGCGCGCTGCCCGAGGATGCGCTGGAGGGCATCAGCCGCATCGATTGTCCGACCCCGCGCGAGGAGGCGGGGGTGGTGGCGCTCCTGATGCGCGACGCTCTGGAGACCGACGGCCGCACGGCCGCCCTCGTGACGCTCGATCGCGCCCTCGCCCGGCGCGTGGCGGCCGAGCTGCGGCGCTGGGGCATAGCGGTCGATGATTCCGCCGGCACCCCCCTCGCCAAGACGCCGCCCGGCAGCTTCCTCTCGCTGGTCGCAGCCGCCGCATCGGAGGCGTTCGCACCCTTGCCGCTTCTGGCGCTCCTCAAGCATCCGCTTGCGGCGGCAGGCCTGGACCCAGCCGTGTTCCGCGGCCAGGCGCGCGCGCTCGAGCTCGCGCTTCTGCGCGGGCCGCGCCCGGCGGCCGGGCTCGCGGGGCTGCGCGCGGCTCTCGGCGAGGTCGAGGACGAAGACGAGCGCGACATGCTCAGGCGCTTCATCGACCGGCTCGATCGCGCGCTCGGCGCCTTCGCCGCGCTGACCCTCGAGGATCGCGCTCGCGCGCCTCACCTCATCGCCGCCCATGTCGGGGCGGCGGAGGCGCTTGCCGCCGCCGAGGGGGCGAGCGGCGCCGACCGGCTTTGGGCGGGCGACGCGGGCGAGCAGGCGGCCCTCTTCCTGGCCGAGCTCGGCCGCGCCGCCGGCCGCTTCCCTGCCATGGCGGGATGGGCCTATGGCGGCTTCTTCGATTCCCTTCTCGACGGCCATGTCTCGCGCCCGCGTTACGGCCGTCATCCGCGTCTCGCCATCTGGGGCCCGCTCGAGGCGCGGCTGCAGCATGCCGACCTCGTCATCCTGGGCGGGCTCAACGAGGGGAGCTGGCCGCCCGAGACCCTGGCCGATCCCTGGATGTCGCGCCCCATGCGGCGCGATTTCGGCCTGCCCCAGCCCGAGCGGCGGATCGGCCTCTCGGCGCATGATTTCGCGCAAGCCGCCTCGGCACCCACGCTGGCGTTGACCCGCGCGCTCAAGAGCGAGGGCAACCCGACCGTGCCGGCGCGCTGGCTCTTGCGGCTGGATAGCCTTATAAGTGCGGCGGGTGGCGAGCCGCGCGCGATCCGGGCGGCCCGTTGGCTCGGCTGGCAACGCGGCCTCGACAGGCCCGAGGGTCCGGCAAAGCCGTTGCCGCCGCCGGCACCCAAGCCGCCGGTCGAATGGCGCCCGCGCCGTCTCTCAGTCACCGAGATCGAGAGCTGGCTGCGCGACCCCTACGCCATCTATGCGCGCCATGTGCTGCGGCTGCGGCCGCTCGATCCGCTCGACGAGGATCCCAGTGCCGCGGATCGCGGCAGCTTCATTCATCGCGCGCTCGACCGCTTTCTCGCCGAACATCCGCACGAGCTGCCCGAGAACGCCGTCGAACGGCTGCTCGCCTTGGGCGCTGAGGCCTTCGGCAAGGCGTTGGAGCGCCCGGGCGTGCGCGCCTTCTGGTGGCCGCGTTTCGAGCGCATCGCCGCCTGGTTCGTCGCGCATGAGCGGGCGCGGCGGATGCTGGTCGCCGCGGTCCATAGCGAGGTCGCAGGCGAGCTTGTACTCGGCGGACCCCGGGGGCCCTTTCGACTCTTCGGCCGCGCCGACCGCATCGACCGGCTGGCCGAAGGCGGTCTCGCCATCATCGACTACAAGACCGGCCAGCTCCCAAGCGCAGGCGACGTCGCCTCGGGCTTCGCGCCGCAATTGGCGCTCGAGGCGGCGATGGCGGAGGCGGGCGCCTTCCCGGCCGTCGCGGCGGCGCCGGTCGCCGAGCTGGCCTTCTGGCGTCTCTCCGGCGGCGAGCCTCCCGGCGAGGTGAAGCCGCTCAAGGGTGATGCGCGGCGCCTGGCGCGGGAGGCGCGCGAGGGGCTGGCCGCTCTCGTCGCCGCCTTCGACGAGGAGGCGACGTCCTACGCCGCGCGGCCGCGGCCCGAGCAGGCGCCGCCCTATAGCGACTACATCCATCTCGCCCGCGTCAAGGAATGGTCTGCGCTCGGCGGCGAGGGCGAGGGATGAGCGCGCTCGCGCAAGAGGCCGAGGCCCGCCGCGCCCAGCATGAGGCGGCGGCGCCCGAGGCGTCGGTCTGGGTCGCGGCCTCGGCCGGCACCGGCAAGACGACCGTGCTCACCGGCCGCGTGCTGAGCCTCTTGCTCGCCGGCACGCCGCCGACCCGCATCCTGTGCCTCACCTTCACCAAGGCGGCGGCGGCGGAGATGGCGAACCGCATCGCACTCCGCCTCGGCGACTGGGCGGCGATGCCGGACGCGAGGCTCGCCGCCGACCTGGCCGGGCTCACCGGCATGACGGCGCAGGGCGATCTGCTGGAGCGCGCCCGGCGGCTCTTCGCCCGCGTGGTCGACGCGCCCGGCGGGCTCAAGATCGAGACCATCCACGCCTTCTGCCAGTCGGTATTGCGGCGCTTTCCGCTCGAGGCGGGGCTCGCGCCGCATTTCGAGGTGATGGACGAGCGCAGCGCCGCCGAGCTCATGGAGGCGGCGCGCGACGAGGTGCTGGCCCATGCGCGGCGCGGCGACAACGACAAGCTCGCCGCGGCGCTCGCCGTGGTGACCGGCCATCTCCACGAAGACAGCTTCCATTCGCTCATGGCCGAGATCGCGAGCGAGCGCGGGCGGCTCGCGCGCGCGATCGAGAAGGCGGGCGGGCTCGAGCGCGCCGTCGCCGCGATCTGGCGCAGGCTCGGCTTGCGGCCGGGGATGACCGTCGCGCGCATCCTGCGCCGCGCCTGCGGCGCAGGCGCCTTCGACAAGCGCGGGCTCGCCGCCGCCGCCAAATCGCTCGCGCTCGGCTCGGAGAGCGATTGCGCGCGCGCCAGGACGATCGCCGAATGGCTGGCCGCTCCCGAGGGGCGCGCCGCCGCCTTCGAGCGCTACAAGAAGCAGTTCCTGACCGAGGAGGGGATCGTGCGCAAGGCGCTGGCGAGCGCCGCACTGCTCAAATCCTCGCCCGCCGCCGGCGAGGCGCTGCGCGCCGAGGCCGAGCGGCTGATTGCGCTCATCGAGCGCCTCCAAGCCGCCGTCACCGCCGAAGCGAGTGCCGCGCTCATGCGCATCTCGGGCGCCGTGCTTAAATCATACGACCGGCACAAGGCAGCACGTGCTTTGCTCGACTACGACGATCTCATCCTGGAGACGCAAGCGTCTCCTCGAGCGGCGCGGCGCCGATTGGGTGCTCTACAAGCTCGACCAGGGGCTCGACCACATCCTCATCGACGAGGCGCAGGACACCAACCCCGATCAATGGCAGGTGGTAGCGCGGCTGGCCGACGAGCTATTCGCGGGCGAGGGGGCGCGCGAGGTGGGGCGCACGCTCTTCGCCGTGGGCGACGCCAAGCAATCGATCTTCAGCTTCCAGCGCGCCGATCCCGCCGCCTTCGACGGCATGCGCGAGCATTTCGCAGCCAAGGCGCGCGAGGCGCAACAGCGCTGGCGCGCCCTTGCGCTCGACATGTCGTTCCGCTCGACGCCGGCCATCCTGAGCGCGATCGATGCCGTCTTCGCGCGGCCCGAGGCGGCCGACGGCGTGGCGGCATCGGGCGAGCGCCTGCATCATCGCGCCAGCCGCGCGGGCCAGGCAGGCGTCGTCGAGCTCTGGCCGCCGGTGCGGCCGCGCGAACGACCGGCGACGGCGCCTTGGACCCCGCCGCTCCGCCGCGAGCCCGCCGATTCGCCGCCCGCGCGCCTGGCAGCGCTGATCGCGCGGCGCATCAAGGGCTGGATCGACGGCGGCAAGCGGCTGGCCTCGGAGGACCGGCCGATCCATGCGGGCGACGTCATGGTGCTGGTGCGCCGGCGCGATATCTTCGTCGAGGAGCTGATCCGCGCCCTCAAGGCCGCCTCCGTGCCGGTCGCCGGCATCGACCGCATGGTGCTGACCGACCAGCTCGCGGTCATGGACGTGCTCGCGCTCGCGCGCTTCCTGCTGCTGCCCGAGGACGATCTCTCGCTTGCCTGCGTGCTCAAGAGCCCGCTTGTGGGCTTGAGCGAGGAGCAGCTTCTGCTGCTCTGCCATGGCCGCGGCGGAACCCTCTGGCGCGCGCTCGGGCAACGCGCGGCCGGGGACCCGGCCCTCGCGGCGGCGCGCGATTATCTCGCGGGCCTCTTGCGGCGGGTCGATTTCACGCCGCCCTTCGAGCTCCTCGCCGCGATCCTGGGCTCGGACGGCGCGCCCGAGCAGCCGAGCGGACGGCGGCGCCTCGTCGCCCGTCTCGGGCCCGACGCGGAGGAGCCGCTCGACGAGCTGCTGCAACTCGCGCTCGATTACGAGCGCGGCCACTCGCCCTCCTTGCAGGGCTTCGTCCATTGGCTCGAATCGGGCCAGGCCGAGATCAAGCGCGACCCGGAAGCGAGCGCGCGCGACGAGGTGCGGGTGATGACGGTGCATGGCGCCAAGGGCCTCGAGGCGCCGATCGTGATCCTGCCCGATACGATGCAGCCGCCGACGCAAAGCCCGCATCTCCTCTGGCTCGACGAGGGCGAGGGCGGGCTGCTTTGGCCGCCGCGCCGCGCGCATGAGGGAGCGCTGGCGCAAACGCTGCGCGCGCTTGCCGAGCACAAGCGCGATCAGGAATATCGCCGGCTGCTTTATGTCGCCATGACGCGCGCCGCCGACCGGCTCTATGTCTGCGGCTGGGAGGGGCGGCGCGGCCCGCCCGCGGGCTGCTGGTACGATCTGGTGCGCGCAGGCCTCGCCGGGCTGGCCGAGCCGTTCGCTTTCGACTGCCGAGGAGAGATCGCCGACGGCTGGGCGGGCGAGGGGCTGCGCCATCTCTCGCCTCAGACGACCGCACCGGAGCGCCGGCGCCGCGGCATCTCCGAAGAGAGCAAGCCCGAGCCTTTGCCCGGCTGGGCCTTGCGCCCGCCGCCGCCCGAGCCCAAGCCGGCGCGGCCCTTGGCGCCCTCGCGGCCGGAGGCGGAGGAGCCGGCGATCTACTCCCCGCTGGGCCCCGACCAGGGCGCGCGCTTTCGCCGTGGCCTAATGATCCACCGGCTGCTGGAGGCCCTGCCCGAGCTGCCGACCCGCGCGCGCAAAGCGGCCTGCCGGCGCTTCCTCGCGCGGGCCGCTTTCGCGCTTCCCAAGGCGCTGCAGGCCGAGCTCATGGCCGAGACGCTCGCCGTCCTCGGCGCCCCCGAATTCGCGCCCCTCTTTGCTCCCGGCTCGCGCGCCGAGGTGCCGCTCACCGGGCTTGTCGGCGATCGCATCGTCGCGGGCCAGGTGGACCGCCTGGTGGTGACGGAGGAGGAGGTGCTGATCGTCGACTACAAGACCAACCGCCCGCCGCCCGATTCGGCCGCAGCGGTAGCGCCGCTCTATCTCGGCCAGATGGCCGCCTACCGCGCGCTCCTGGAGAAAATCTACCCGGGCAAGAAGGTGCGCTGCCTGTTGCTGTGGACCGATGGGCCGCGACTCATGGCGCTGCCGGCTGCGTTGCTCGATAATTATCGCGCGAAAATAACGGCTTGATCGATTGCGCCGGCGCCCTCCTTGACCTGGGGGAAGGGCAGACCCTAGATTCCCCTTTGACCGCTCTTTAAGACGGGCGCCGGGCGGCCAACGAGGAAGCGACAACAAGAAGGGGTTGAGCAAATGAGCACGACCGCGAACACCACCAAGGTTTCCGATGCGACCTTCGACAGCGACGTCTTGAAGGCCTCTTCCCCGGTGCTGGTCGATTTCTGGGCCGAGTGGTGCGGCCCCTGCCGCCAGATCGCCCCCTTCCTCGACGAGCTCGCCAAGGATCTGGGCGGCAAGGTCACGGTCGCCAAGCTCAATATCGACGAGAACCCCACCACGCCGCAGAAATACGGCGTGCGCGGCATTCCCACCCTCATGCTCTTCAAGGACGGCCAGGTGGCGGCGATGAAGGTCGGCAGCCTGCCCAAGAGCAAGCTCTATGAATGGGTCCAGTCGGTGATCTGACGACCCAGTCGGCATCCTATCGATTGTCATTCCGGAAGCTTAGGCGAGCCCCGGAAAAGCGCGAGCCTTTCCGAGTAGCGAGCCTTGCTATCCGTAATCCATCGTACGGCTCGCGCGGTCCTGGAATCGCGCTCCCCTACCCGTTGTCCTCCAGCACCGTACCCGCGAGATAAAGCGAGCCGCAGATGAGGATGCGCGCGGGCTGGCCGAGCGTTGCGGCCAATGCGCGTAGGCCCTCGAGCAGCGAGGGCGCCGACTCGGTCGCCATGCCCACCCCGCGCGCCAGCTCGACCTCCTCCTCGAGCGACAAGGCATTGGGCTGGCCCGGCACGGCCACCACGCGAATGGCCCGCGCATGGCGGGCCAGGGGCTTGAGGAAGCCCACGGCGTCCTTCGATCGCAGCATGCCGAAGATCAGCCCGAGCGGGCGGTCTTGCCAGGCTTGCGCCTGGCGGGCAAGCGCCTCGGCGCCGGCGGGATTATGGCCGCCATCGAGCCAAAGCTCCCAGCCCGGCCCCGGTAGCGCCGCGACCAGCGGCCCGCGCTCGAGGCGCTGCAGCCGCGCCGGCCATTCGACCGCCTTGAGACCGGCGGCAACCGCCTCGGGCGCGATGCGGAACTGCTCGAGTTGCTCCGCGGCGGCGATCGCCAGGCCGGCATTGTCATATTGATGGGCGCCCAGAAGGCCGGGCGGCGGCAGATCGAGCGACCAGCGCCGCCCCCGAAAGGCGAGGCCGCGCGCGCAGGGCTTCGCCGTCCAATCGACGCCGTGGCGGTAGAGGGGCGCTGCGATCCGCGCCGCCGCTTGCTCGATCACGGCGAGCGCCGCAGGCGCCTGCGGCCCGAGCAAGGCGGGAACCCCCGCTTTCAGGATGCCGGCCTTCTCGGCCGCAATCGCCTCGATCGTCGGGCCGAGATAATCGACATGGTCGATCGAGACCGGCGTGATGGCGCAAAGCGCCGGCCGCGTCACCACGTTGGTGGCATCGAGCCTGCCGCCGAGCCCGACCTCGAGCAGCAAGGCGTCGGCCTTCTCGCGCGCGAAAGCAAGGAAGGCGGCCGCGGTGGTGATCTCGAAGAAGGTGATGGGCGCCCCGCGATTGGCCCGCTCGCATTCCTCGAGCAGCGCCTTGAGCCGGCCCTCCGCGATGATGCCGTCGGCGAGGCGGATACGCTCGGCGAAGCGGACGAGATGGGGCGAGGTATAGGCCTGGACGCGGTAGCCCGCCGCCTCCAGGATCGCGCGCAGGAAGGCGACGGTCGAGCCCTTGCCGTTTGTTCCCGCCACATGCACCGTCGGGGCGATCTCGCGCTCGGGATGGCCGAGAGCGGAGAGCAGCCGCTCGATGCGCCCCAAGGAGAGATCGATCGCCTTGGGATGGAGCGCCATCAGCCGCTTCAGGACGGCGTCACTCGCCAGGGCTTGGCCCCTTCGCCGCGGCGGCCGCGCCCGCGAGCGAGACGACGGGCGCGGGCGGCCGCCGATTCATCAGCAGGCCCAGCACGCGGACCAGCGTCGCGCGCAGCTCCTTGCGCGGCACCACCATGTCCACCATGCCGTGCTCGAGCAGATATTCGGCGCGCTGGAAGCCCTCGGGTAGCGTCTCCTTGATGGTCTCCTCGATCACGCGCGCGCCGGCGAAGCCGATCACCGCCGCCGGCTCGGCGATGGCGATGTCGCCCAGCATGGCGAGCGAGGCGGAGACGCCGCCGGTCGTGGGGTCGGTGAGGATGACGATGTAAGGGAGCCTGGCCTCGCGCAGCTCCTGCACCGCGATCACCGTTCGCGGCATCTGCATGAGGGAGAGGATGCCCTCCTGCATGCGCGCGCCGCCCGAGGCGGGGACGACGACGAGAGCCGCCTGCTGCAGCACAGCGAGCCGCCCGGCCGCCACGATGGCCTCGCCCACAGCCATGCCCATCGAGCCGCCCTGGAACTCGAACTCGAATACCGCCGCCACCAGCGGCAAGCCGCCGAGCTTGCCATGGGCCACGACGATGGCGTCGTCGAGTCCGGTCTTGGCCTGCGCCTCCTTGAGCCGGTCGGCATATCGCTTGCGGTCGCGGAAGCGCAGCGGGTCGACGGGCACCTTGGGCAGCTCGATCTTGTGATACTGGCCCTCGTCGAACAGCATGGCGAGGCGCTGATCGGCGGGCAGGCGCATATGATGGCCGCAATGGGGGCAGACGAAGAAGGCCGCCTCGAGCTCGCGGCTATAGATCATCTGGCCGCATTGCGCGCATTTGCTCCAAAGCTTGTCGGGGACGTCCGTCTTCTGCACCAGTGCGCGGATGCGCGGGCGGACGAAATTGGTGAGCCAGTTCACGAGGGAGCTCCCTCGCGCGCCCGCGCGCCATGCACCGCCTTCGCCAGGCGGCCGACGAGATCGAGCAGCTCGGCCACCAGCCCCGCGCGCGGGCGCCCATGCTCGTCGAGCCGCTCGGCCACGGCCTGCACGAGGGCCGAGCCGACCACGGCGGCGTCGGCCGCGCGCGCGATGCCGGCCGCGTCCTCGGGCGTCTTGATGCCGAAGCCGACGGCGATGGGGAGCGATGTCCGCTTGCGCAGCCGCGCGACCGCGTTGCGCACCTCGGCCAGGGGTGCCGCGCGCGTGCCGGTCACGCCCGTGATGGCGATGTAGTAGACGAAGCCCATGGCGCCCGCGAGCAAGCTCCGAAGCCGCGCCTCGCCGGTGGTGGGCGCCACGAGCCGGATGAAGGCGATGCCGGCCGCCTCGGCGAGGGGCCGCAGCTCGGCCTCCTCCTCGGGCGGCAGATCGACGATGATGAGTCCATCGACCCCGGCCTTGGCCGCATCGCGCGCGAATTCGGCTGGTCCATGGCGATAGATCGGGTTGTAATAGCCCATCAGCACGATGGGCGTCTCGTCGTCCGCCGCGCGGAATTCCGCGACCAGCGCAAGCGTGCGGCGAAGCGTGGCGCCCCAGCGCAGCGCGCGGAGCCCTGCGGCCTGGATAGCGGGTCCGTCCGCCATGGGATCGGAGAAAGCCATGCCGAGCTCGATCAGATCGGCGCCCGCCGCCGGCAGGCCGCGGAGGAGCGCCAGCGAGCTCTCCTGGTCGGGATCGCCCGCCATGACGAAGGTGACGAGCCCTGCCTTGTCCGCGGCCGCGAGGGCGGCGAAGCGGCGCGTGATTCGCTCGCCTGCCGGCCGCGGGCCCGCCGGGTGCCGGTCTCGCGGCTTGCTCGCGGCCGATTTGCTCACAGCGAAGCCCCGAGCGCTTCCGCCACGGTGAAGATGTCCTTGTCGCCGCGGCCCGAGAGGCAAAGCACGACGAGATGCTCGGCCGGCAGGGTGGGAGCTAGCTTGGCAAGATAGGCCAGCGCATGGGCGGGCTCGAGGGCGGGGATGATGCCTTCGAGGCGGGCGCAGAGCTTGAACGCCTCGAGCGCTTCGTGGTCCGTCGCCGAAACATAGTCGACGCGGCCCGCATCGCGCAGCCAGGCATGCTCGGGACCGACGCCGGGATAGTCGAGGCCGGCCGAGATGGAATGGGCTTCGGCGATCTGACCGTCGGCGTCCTGCAAAAGATAGGTGCGGTTGCCGTGCAGCACGCCCGGCGCGCCGCCGGTGAGCGAGGCGGCATGGCGGCCCGTCTCCAGGCCCTCGCCCGCGGCCTCGACTCCGACGAGGCGCACGGCGGGCTCGTCGAGGAAAGGATGGAAGAGCCCGAGCGCGTTCGAGCCGCCGCCGATGCAGGCGACGAGCGTGTCGGGAAGGCGGCCCTCCGCCTCCAGCATCTGCCGGCGCGTCTCCGTGCCGATCACGGACTGGAAGTCGCGCACCATGGCGGGGTAGGGATGCGGGCCCGCGACCGTGCCGATGATGTAGAAAGTGTCCTCGACATTGGCGACCCAGTCGCGCAGCGCCTCGTTCATGGCGTCCTTGAGCGTGGCGGCGCCGGAGGTCACCGGCCGCACCTCGGCGCCCAGGAGCCGCATGCGGAAGACGTTGGGGCGCTGCCGCTCCATGTCGACCGCGCCCATATAGACGATGCAGGGCAGGCCGAAGAGCGCCGCGACGGTCGCCGTCGCCACGCCATGCTGGCCGGCACCCGTCTCGGCAATGATGCGGCGCTTGCCCATGCGGCGGGCGAGCAGGATCTGCCCCATGCAATTGTTGATCTTGTGCGCGCCGGTGTGGTTGAGCTCCTCACGCTTCAGATAGATGCGCGCGCCGCCCCAATGGGCGGTGAGGCGCGCCGCCAAGGTGAGCGGGCTCGGCCGTCCGACATAGTCGGCGAGGTAATGGTCGAGCTCGGCCTGGAAGGCGGGGTCGCGCTTCGCCGCCTCATAGGCGCGCTCGAGCTCGAGCACGAGCGGCATCAAGGTCTCGGCGACGTAGCGGCCGCCATAAAGGCCGAAATGGCCGCGCTCGTCGGGCCCCGCGCGATAGGTGTTCAGGCTTGGCATGGGCTTGGGCTCCGCCTCGCGGCGCCGTCCGGAATTTGCGCCGCGAGGGCGGCCGGAATGAAGCATAAGCATCCGCAAAGGTCAAAGGGCGGGCGGGTCTCATCCCTCCAGCAGCTTCGACATGTGCACGAGCAGCGTGTCGCCGAGCGGCTCGCGATGGGTCTCGCTATAGCCGAGCCTGCCGTAGAAGGCGAGGTTCTCGCCAAAACGCTCGTTGGTGTAGAGCCTCAGCTCAGGGAATGATTGCCGGCGCGCCTCGGCCTCGGCGAAGCCCATCAGCGCGCGGCCGAGGCCACCGCGTTGCGCCTCGGGGTCGACGGCGATGTTCTCGACCAGGAGATAATCCCCCGAAGGGACGAGCTCGAGCACGGCGCGCAGGGCTCCATCGGCTGCGCCGTCGCCGGCTTCGACCACCCAGAGCTGATGGCTCGCGATGGCCCGGCCATAATCCGCTTGCATGGGCCGGGGCTCGCGGCCGATACGCGCGAGATATTTCCCGTAGGCGCGACGCACGAGCGCCTTGATCGCGGGTGCGTCCTCGGCGCGGGCGCGCCTCAGGCCGGGGATCGCCGCCGTCTTGGCCACCGCGCTCACCGGGCTCGCGCCGCGGCGAGGAAGGCCGCGATGAGGGCCGCATCCTTTTGCCCCGGACTGCGCTCGACGCCCGAGGAGACGTCGACCGCGCGCGCTCCGCTGATACGCGCCGCCTCGGCGACATTCTCAGGCGTGAGGCCGCCCGAGAGCATCCAGGGCAGCGGCCATTGCCGCCCGGCGACGAGCTGCCAATCGAAGCGCAAGGCGTTGCCGCCGGGGAGGGCCGCAGTCATGGCCGCGGGCGGCTTGGCGTCGAACAGCAACCAGTCGGCGACGGCGAGATAGCGTTCCGCCTCGAGCAAATCCGGCGCTTCGGCGAGCTTGATCGCCTTCATCGCCGGCAGGCCGAAGCGGCGCTTGAGCGCGCTCACGCGCGCGGGGCTCTCGGCGCCATGGAGCTGGAGGAGGTCGAGCGGGACTTGCGCGAGCGCCGCCTCGAACGCCGCGTCCTCGGCATCGACGAAGAGCCCGACGCGCTTGACGCCGGCGGGCAGGTCGCGCGCCGCGAGCTTCGCCGCCGCGGGCGTCACAAAGCGCGGCGAGGGCGGGTAGAAGACGAGCCCGATGAAAGCGGCACCCCCCGCCGCCGCGGCCGCAGCCGCCTCGGCGCTGTTCACGCCGCAAATCTTGACCGCGAGCGGAGGCTGGCGCGCGGCGCTCATGCCAGCGCCTGCGGATCGTCGACCAGGCTGGCGATGCGTCCGGCGTCCCATTGATTCATGATGAGCTCGGCGCGCCGCACCGCGTCGCGCATGTCGATGGCGCGGATGCGCTGCTTGATGCGCGGCAGCGCGTTCACCGGCATGGAGAGGTCGCGGATGCCGAGGCCGAGCAGCAAGGCGGTGTAGCGCGGATCGCCCGCCATCTCGCCGCAGAGGCAGACGGGGATATGGGCGCGCAAGGCGGCGCCGGTGGCGAACTGGATCAAGCGCAGCACCGCCGGGTGCAGCGGATTGAAGAGATGCGCCACCTGATCGTCGGAGCGGTCGATGGCGAGGGTGTACATGGTGAGGTCGTTGGTGCCGATGGCGAAGAAATCGCTCTCGAGCGCGAGAGCGTCGGCCGCGAGCGCCGCCCCCGGAACCTCGATCATCACGCCCAAGGGCGGCATCTTGCCGAGCTTGACCCCCTGGCGGCGCAGCCTCGTCTCGGTGCGCTTGAGCAGGGCCTTCACCTGGCGCACCTCGCCGACCGAGCCGATCATGGGCAGGAGTATGCGCACCGGCCCATGGGCGCTCGCGCGCAACATGGCCGCGAGCTGCGCGTCCAAGAGCTCCGGGCGCTTGAGGGAAAGGCGGATGGCGCGCAGGCCCAAGGCCGGGTTCGCGGGAGAGCCGAGATGGCCGCCCAAGGAATAGGCCAGCTTGTCGCCACCCACGTCGAGTGTGCGGATGGTGACGGGCCGGCCCTTCATGCCGATGACGAGCCCGGCCAGCGCGCGGTACTGCTCCTCCTCGTCGGGCAGGTCGGCGCGGTTCATGAACATGAATTCGGTGCGCAGCAGCCCGATCCCCTCGGCGCCCACGGCGCGCGCATGCTCGATCTCGCGCGGCAGCTCGATATTGGCCTGGAGCGTGACGGTGACGCCGTCGCGCGTCTCGCCCGGCAGCTTCGCGAGCCGCGCGAGCTGGCGCTCGCTCTGCTGGAATTGGCGCTGCCGCTCCTTGTACTCGGCGAGGGTCGCGGGCAGCGGATTGACGATGACGATCCCGGCCGTGCCGTCCACCACGACCCTGGTGCCCGCTTCCGTGCCGCCGATGAGGCCCCCCACGCCGAGCACGGCGGGAAGCCCGAGCGAGCGTGCCATGATCGCGGTATGGCTCTCCGGCCCGCCCAGCACGGTGGCGAAGCCCGCAATGCGCTCGGGGTCCATCAGCGCCGTGTCGGCGGGGGTGAGCTCCTCGGCGATCACCACGCTGTCGTCGGGCAGACCCGAGAAGGCCTGGTAGGGCCGCTCCAGCAGGTTGCGCAGGAGGCGCGCGCCGACCTCGCGGATATCGTCGGCGCGGCTCGCGAAGAAGGCGTCGTCGATGCGCGCGAAGCCCTTGCCGATCGCTTGCAGCTCGGCCTGCACGGCCGCCTCGGCGTTGACGCGCTCCTTGACGATGCGCTGCTCGGCGCCGCGCACGAGGCGCGAGCCCGTCAGCATCTGGAGATGGGCGTCGAGCAGATAGCCGATCTCCTCCGCGGCCGCCCCGGTCAAGGCGGCCGAGGACTTCGCCTTGAGCCGCATCACCTGCTCGCGCGAGCGCGCGACGGCCTTGTGGAAGCGCTGGCGCTCGGCCTCGATCGCGTCGGCGGGAAGATGGCGGGTGGGGACTTCGACCGCGCCCGCCTCGCGCAGATGGGCGGGACCGATGGCAATGCCCGGCGAGACGCCCAAACCGCGAAAGCTGCGCTCACCGGGCGGCTTGCCGCGGCTCCCGCTGCGACGGCGAGCCTGCCGCGGCTTCTTGCCCTTGCCGATGGCGCCTTGTCCCTTGTCGCTCACTCTTCGCCGAACTTTCCCTCGACCAATGTGCCGAGCGCCGCGAGCGCCGCCTCGGCGTCTGGGCCGTTGGCCATCACCTCGATTTTGCTCCCGGGTGCCGCCGCCAGCATCATCAGCCCCATGATCGAGAGGCCGGAGACGGACATGTCCTTCTTTACCACGGTGATCTCGGCCTTGAACTGCTCGGCGCATTTGACGAAGCGCGCGGCGGCGCGGGCGTGCAGCCCGCGCTGATTGCGGATCTCCATCACCCGCCGCAACGGAGCCGGGGCCGCGGGCGGGACGGGCGCCGGGCCCGCGTCGTTCATCGCCGTTCCTTTTCCTCGGCGAGGAGTGCCGAGGCGATATTGATATATTTGCGCCCCGCCTCCTGCGCCGCCGCCACCGCCTTGCGGAGGCCCTCGCTCTGGCGCACGCTCGCAAGCTTGATCAGCATGGGGAGGTTGACGCCGGCGATCACCTCGACCCGTGCATTGTCCATGATGGAAATCGCCAGGTTGGAAGGCGTGCCGCCGAACATATCGGTCAGCAGCACGACGCCGCTGCCGTCGTCCACCTCCGCCACCGAGTGCAGGATCTCGTCGCGCCGCTTCTCCATGTCGTCGTCGGGCCCGATGCAGACCGCCTTTGCCTGTTTTTGCGGTCCGACGACATGCTCGAGCGCGGCGATGAACTCCTGCGCCAGCCTTCCGTGCGTCACAAGCACCATGCCGATCATCGAAGATCCTTTTGTTGCGCCAAAGCGACAGCGGCCCGTGCCCGCAGGAGGCGCGCGCGCCCCTCCGCCGCGGGCGGCGAGGCTCCGGTCGAGGAAACGGCGGCTTCTATGGGAGAGGAAAACGCCTCGGTCATGTCACCGGCATTATAATCTGTCCCAAGCTCCGCGCGGCAAGGCGCACCTTGGCGGCGGCGGAGGTCTCGAAGGGCGCCAGCCTGATCAAGGGCAGCGCCTGGCCGAGAAGCTCGCATTTGCCCGGCTTGGGCAGGCGCTCGACGGCGTCCGGCTCGACCAGATCGATCACCAGCGCCAACCGCGCCTTGGCGACGCTCGGCAAGGCCAGAATGCCGAGGCCGCGTACCTCGATCCGGCCGGCGAGCGGCGTAGGGGCAGAGGCGAGAACAGCCGTACCCTCCAAGCGCAGATCGACGCGGTCATCCGCCACCAGCCGCGCTCCATGGTCGATCAGGCGCAGGGCCAGATCGGATTTGCCGCTTCCGGGCGAGCCCCTGAGCAGCACCGCCAAGCCGGCAAGCTCGACGCAGGTCCCGTGGACCTGGATCATGGCCATCCTCCGGGCGGGGAAAGTGGCGTTGCCGAGGGCGCCTGTCAATGCCGGCTCAGGCGCGCGCTACGCGCGCATGGCGGAAATCGGCGGCTTTGCCGGCGTCAAGGCTTGGGCCGGTCATCGGGAATCGCGGCGCGCGGCCGCCTTGGATCGAGGGGCACGGGCGGCGGTGCCGCGCCTGGGGCGCCCGCCGCCTCTAGCCCCGCGCTTGGCGGCCGGGGCCGTGCTTTCGCGGGCCTCGCCCTCCACGCGGCGCATGCGGTATTCCTCGCGCTCGGCGCCCCCTTCCTCCAGCGGAAGCCCGACGATGAAGCGGGCGCCCAGCACGCGGCCCTGCCGGTCGACCCTGTTCTCGGCGCGGATGACGCCGCCATGGGCCTCGACGATCTGCTTGGAGATGCTGAGGCCGAGGCCGGAATGGGTGCCGAACTTCTCGCCCGGCGGGCGCTCGGAGTAGAAGCGCTCGAAGATCGCCTCCAGGCTGCCTTCGTGCAGGCCCGGCCCCTCATCCTCGATGATCGCCTCGACCCATCCCTCCGTCAGTCGCAGCGAGAGAGTGATGACGCCCCCGGGCGGGCTGAAGGAAAGCGCGTTTTCGATCAGGTTGCGGAACACCTGCGCGAGCCGCCCCTCGATGCCCGAGACCAGGAGGGGCTCGCGCGGCGGCTTTGCGAGCCGGAGGCGCGGCGCCTCGGCGCCGTCCGAGGAATTCTGGATTTCGATCATGGTGCGCAGCAGGCCGGCGAGATCGACCGTCTCAGCCGTGCCCCGGCTCAGTTCGGCATCGAGCCGCGAAGCCTCGGAGATGTCGGAGATCAGCCGGTCGAGACGCTGGACGTCCTCGAGGATGATGCCCATGAGCATGCGCTGCTGCTCGGGATCCTTGACCCGCGCGGCCGTCTCGACGGCGCTGCGCAACGAGGAGAGCGGGTTCTTGATCTCATGCGCCACGTCGGCGGCAAAGCGCTCGATCGCCGTCATGCGCTGCTGCAGGGCCTCCGTCATGCGGCGGAGCGCGCCGGAGAGATCGCCGATCTCGTCGTTGCGGCCGGTCAGATCGGGAATCCCGACATGGCGTCCGCTGGCGGGCCGCAGCCGTTCGGCGGCCTCCGCGAGGCGGCGCAGCGGCCGCACGATGGCGCCGCCGAGATAGAGCGAGAAGCAGACGGTGATGAACAGCGCGACGGCGAAGGCCTCGAGGATGTCGAGCCGCACCGAACGCATGGCCTTGTCGATCTCGGTGCTGCTCGCGGACACCATGAGGGCGCCGACGACCTGCTTGTAGCGCTGCACCGGCACGGCCACCGAGAGCACGAGGCCGCGCGCCCCGTTGTCGTAGACCTGCTTCGCCGTGCCGCCGCCCAGCGCGCGCAAGACCTCGGGGTAATCGCTCGCCTGCTCCTTGGACTGCTCGCGGTAGCGCGGCAGCTTGCCGAGCCGCGGCACGGCGTTGAGCAGCCAGTCATAGGCGCTATCGAGCAGGCGGCTGGCCAAGCCCGTCTCCTCGGGCCAGGGCAGCGGCTCGACTTGCACCCCGCCGCCGGGGGCGCCGAGGTAGCGGCTGTCCGCCACGAGCCCGCCCGTGCCGTCGAAGAGCCGCGCCCGCGCCGTGGTCGGCTCGATGAGCCGGCGCACCAAGCTGCGGCTCGCCTCGGGCATCAAGGTGAGGCTGTCGTCGGGATTCTCGACAATGGCGCTCTCGCCGAGCGCCCCGGCGAAGATGCGGGCCTGGGTGGTGAGGGACTCGAGCTCGGAGCCGACTAGGCTGCGCTTATATTCGCCGAGATAGAGCACGCCCGCGACGAGGATGGCGAGCGCCACCACATTGAGAGCGAGGATGCGCTTGGTGAGCGGGGAGACGAGACGGAGCCGGGAGAGCCGCATGCGCCAAAGCCGGTGCCGCGCCCCCGGCGTCACAGCGCGTCCATCGCCCTCGCCCTCCGGCGGTTCGGATGATTCCGGCGGCAAGGCCCGCTGCGCGTCATGCTCGGGCGCGACGCCGGCCTCATGCTTCGCTTCGGTCTCGACGGCCATGCCCCGGCCCTCGTGCGCGCCGCTCGTCACGCTTTGCACCAAATGTCATTGCACCAAATGTCGTTCCGGCCGAAAATCGTCCAAGCGGCGGGAAATAGTCCCCCGCGCGACGCGATCGGGGGCGCTCGGCGCTCAGCCTTCCCTATAGCGGTAGCCGATGCCGTAGAGCGTCTCGATCTGGTTGAACTCCTCGTCCGCTGCGCGCAGCTTTTTCCGCACCCGCTTGATGTGGCTGTCGATCGTGCGGTCGTCCACATAAATATGCTCGCCGTAAGCGGCATCCATGAGCTGATCCCGGCTTTTCACCAGGCCGGGCCGCTGCGCGAGCGCCTTGAGGATGAGAAACTCGGTCACCGTGAGCGCGACCGCCGTGCCCTTCCAAGCGCAGAGATGGCGGCTCGGATCGAGCATGAGATCGCCGCGCACGAAAGAGCCTTCGCCGCTGCCCGCCTCGCCCGGCCCCTGACCGAGCTCGCTGCGCCGCAGGAGCGTGCGGATGCGCTCGATCAGCAACCGCTGCGAGAAGGGCTTGCGGATATAATCGTCTGCCCCCATCCGCAGGCCCAGCACCTCGTCCACCTCGTCGTCCTTCGAGGTGAGGAAGATGATGGGCATGCCCGAGGAGCGGCGCAGGCGCGTCAACAGCTCCATGCCGTCCATGCGCGGCATCTTGATATCGAGGATGGCGAGGTCGACCGGCTGGTTCGTCATGCCGCGCAGCGCCTCGTCCCCGTCGCTATAGACGCGCACGGCGAAGCCCTCCGCCTCGAGCGCCATCGAGACGGAAGTGAGGATATTGCGATCGTCATCGACGAGCGCGATGGTACGGCGTAGCGGCGTCGGGCTTCCCGGCATGCGGCGGCCCCTCCAATTCGACCTAGGCTGCGTGATTTCTTGCCTTATATTGTGCTTGTTTTGTCGCATTTCCACCAGGGCGGCCCAAATGCCCGCGCGGGCTTGACGGGAAAGCGCCCAGCCACGACCTAATATGCCACGATCTAATAGGGCACGAGCTAGTATCGGGGGCTTGCGGATCGGGCTGACGGAGCGCAACAACGCCCGCCGGTTAAAGGAGAGAAACGCATGGCAGCTTTCCGCGCGCTTTTCGTTGCCGGTCTATTCCTGGGCGCCTTGTCGGGCGCAGCACTGGCCGACGATTACAATCTCGGCGGCCTGCATGTCGAGCGGCCCTGGGCTCGCGCCACCACCGGCAGCACGGGCGCGGTCTATATGACGATCATGAACCATGGCGAGCGCCCCGACGCGCTTCTGAGCGCGTCTACCCCGGAGGCCAAGCGCGCCCAGCTCCATGTCACCACCGAGGACGGCGGGGTGATGAAGATGCGGGCGATCGACGCGCTCGAGATCGCGCCGAGCGCCACCGTCAAGCTCGAGCCGGGCCATTATCATCTCATGCTGTTCGATCTGAGCGAGCCGCTCCGCGCCGGCAGCCGCTTTCCGCTCCTGCTCAAATTCCGCAATGCCGGCGATCTCTCGGTGATGATCGAGGTCGAGAAGGCGGACAGCAAAGGGCCCATGTCCGGCATGGCGCCCGACATGCCGTCGATGAAGCAGGGGACGGGTCAATGAACGGCACGGCGCCGGCGCCCCGGCCGGCGGGGCCGGGCGGCGAGCCGGCGGAGATCGCGCCGGGATTGCATTCGCGTCGCCTGATCCGGGCCGCCGACCGCGCGACGCTCGCGACCGCGATGCGGGGCGATGCGGCGGGCTGGCCTTATGCGTCCCTCGTGCTGGCCGCCACGACGCCGGAGGGGCGCCCGCTGCTCCTGCTGTCGGACCTGGCGGAGCATAGCAAGAACATCCTGGCCGATTCCCGCGTCGCGCTGCTTTTCGACGGCACGGCCGGACTCGAGGAGCCGCTTACCGGCCCCAGGCTCACCCTGCTCGGCCATGTGCGCGAGAGCGGCGAGCCGGCCGATCGCGCGCGCTTCCTCGCGCGCCATCCGGGTGCCGCGCTTTATGCGGGGATGAAGGATTTTCGCCTCTACCGGGTCGAGCCCCTGCGCGGCCATCTGGTGGCGGGCTTCGGCCGCATCCATTGGCTCGCGGCCGAGGAGATCCTCTATGACGGGCCGGACGCCGGCGCCCTCGCCCAGGCCGAGCCCGGCATCGTTAACCATATGAACGAGGATCATGCCCGGGCTCTGGCCCACTATGCGGGCCGCCTGCTCGGCCTCGCCGGAGAGGGTTGGGCCATGACGGGAATCGACCCGGACGGGCTCGATCTGCGGCTTGGCGGACGAGTGGCGCGGCTCGATTTCACCGCTCCCGTGACCGGCCCCGAGGCGGCGCGGCGCGAGCTCGTGCGTCTCGCCCACGAGCCGGGTCCGAAAGGGTTAAAAGGCTGAAGGAGATTGCGTCCGGGACAGGGCCATGGCTATGTTCGCGTCTCGCCGAAGCACCGTCCCCGCCCCGCCGCCGAACGGGCCGGAGGGCGGCCAGTCGGTTCGGCCAAGCAATCGAATAGGGGCAAGCGACGCTCGTCCCGAGGCGCCCGAGGAGGAGCAATTGCAGCAAGTCGGTTCGGTCGTGAGCCAACACGGGCTCAGCCATCATGGTCTGCGCAAGCTTGGCACGGCCTCCTGGAATTTGACGGCGCCGGGGCTCTACGAGGAGGCCCTCCGGCGCGGCGAGGGAGTCTTGGCCGCCGAGGGGCCGCTCGTGGTGGAGACCGGCCGCCATACGGGCCGCTCGCCCAACGACAAGTTCATCGTCGAGGAGCCCACGAGCCGCGACAATATCTGGTGGGGCAAGATCAATCGCCCGATCAGCCGCGAGCGCTTCGACGCGCTGCATGAGTTGATGCTCGAGCATCTTGAGGGCAAGGACGTCTTCGTCCAGGATTGCCACGCCGGCACCGATCCCTCCTACCGCATCAAGGTGCGCGTCGTCACCGAAAGCGCCTGGCACAGCCTTTTCGCCTACAACATGTTCCTCCAGCCGACGACGGAGGAGCGCGCCCGCTTCGTGCCCGACTTCACCGTGTTGCAGGCGCCGAGCTGCCATGCCGACCCCGCGCGCCACGGCACGACCTCCTCGACCTTCATCCTGATGGATTTCGAGAAGCGCCTTGTCCTGATCGGCGGCACGATCTATGCCGGCGAGATCAAGAAGTCGGTCTTCAGCCTGCTCAACTATCTGCTGCCCGCGCGCGGCGTGCTGCCCATGCATTGCTCGGTCAATGTCGGTCCGGCGGGAGACGCGGCGGTCTTCTTCGGCCTCTCCGGAACCGGCAAGACGACCTTGTCCGCCGACCCCACGCGCACCCTCATCGGCGACGACGAGCATGGCTGGTCGGAGCACGGCCTGTTCAATTTCGAGGGCGGCTGCTACGCCAAGGTGATCCGCCTTTCGCGCGAGGCCGAGCCCGAGATCTACGCCACCACCCGCCGCTTCGGCACGGTGCTGGAGAACGTGGTGATCGATCCGGCGAGCCGCGCCCTCGATCTCGACGATGCGAGCCTGACCGAGAACACGCGCGCCTCCTACCCGATCGACTTCATTCCCAACGCCTCGCCGACGGGGCTGACCGGCCATGCGAGCAACGTGATCATGCTGACGGCGGACGCCTTCGGCGTGCTGCCGCCCATCAGCCGCCTCTCGCCCGACCAGGCCATGTACCACTTCCTCTCGGGCTATACGGCGCGCGTGGCGGGCACGGAGAAGGGCCTCGGCAAGGAGCCGCAGGCGACCTTCTCGACCTGCTTCGGGGCGCCTTTCATGCCGCGCCATCCGACCGTCTATGCGCGGCTCCTCGGCAAGCTCATCGCCGAGCACGACGTCAAATGCTGGCTCGTCAACACCGGCTGGTCCGGCGGCGCCTACGGCGTCGGCAAGCGGATGGATATCGCTTATACCCGCGCCATGGTGCGCGCGGCGCTCGACGGCCGGCTGGCCGAGGTCTCGACCGTGCGGCTCAGCGAGTTCGGCCTCAATGTCCCGGAAAGCTGCCCCGAGGTGCCGAGCGAGGTGCTCAATCCCAAGCGCAGCTGGACGGACCAGAAGGCCTACGACCAGACGGCGCGCGAGGTGGCGCAGCGCTTCGAGAATAATTTCAAGCAGTTCGAATCCTATGTCGACGACAAGGTGACGGCCGCCGGGATCCACGCCGCGGCGTGAGGGCCTATTCGTCGATGCGGATGACCGCGACTCCGTCATGGGGGACGGCGAGGGCGGGCGGGAAAGGCTTGCCCTTGAGATAGCGGTCGACGAAGGCGCGGCTGTAAGCGACGATCGCGGGCTGAAAAGCCGCGTCCAGGTCGGTCCAGGCCAGATGGCCGGCGCCCTCGAACTCGACGTAATATTTGGGCCGCGGCGTCCCTTGATAGGCGCCCTTGGCCTTGCCGAGCTCGGGGGTGATGCCGAAATCCAAGGTGCCGCCTTGATACATCACGGGTGCTGAAAGCCCGCCCAATGTTCCATGTTGGATGAAAGGCGCGGCATAGGGCGAGAGGGCCAGCACCGCCTTGATCCGCGGGTCCTTCCATGGCGGCCAGGCGCCGCCGAGGCCGAGCACCGTGTAGCCGCCGAGCGAATGGCCCACCAGCCCGACATGGCGATGATCGAAGCGTGACCCTGCGAAACGCGGGTCGCGGCTCAGCGCGTCGAGCAGCGCCTCGATGTCGCGCGCGCGGTCGGCATAGCTGGTGCTGCTCCAGTCTTGCGGCTCGAGGAAGGAGGCCTCGGGCCGCTGCAGCCAGGCGAGCAGATTGGCGCAGGCGGCATCGCGATGCTCGGGCGCGAAGACCGCGTAGCCCGCCTCGGCCAACGCCGCCGTCAGGAACCTGGATTGCGTGCCGCAGCCGTGAAAGCCGTGCGAGAAGATGACGATCGGCCAGGGCCCGGGCGTGCTTTCGCGCGGGAGCCAGGCCGTCACCTCGAGCCCGGCGAGACGAAGCGTTTGCGCCGCGGGCGGCGGCTCGGCGGCGGAGACTTCCGCCGTCAGCGCGCAGAAGGCCAGGAAGAGAGCGGCGAGAAGCCTCACTTTGCCGCGGCTGCGACCCTCACGGGCCGGCGGCTGAGAGCGATTCAGGCCGCCTCAAGCCGCGCCAATTCCGTCTCGAATTCGAAGCGCAATTGGGTGCCTTCGTGCTCGGGCAGCCACAGCGTCATTTGAGGGAAGATAGTGCGATAGAGCGAAAGGCGCGTCGGCTCCCAGGGAAACGTTTGCGCCGCGCGGGCCTCGGCAAGGATTTTATATAGTCGCGCGCGCACCTTGTCGGGATCGGGCCGATAGGCGGGAAAGGCCTCAGCGCCGAAAAGATCGGGCTGCGTCTCTGCTTCGAAGAGGTTCGGTTCGTCAGGGCGAGCCACGAATTCACCGCGCTTTCCGATTCGAATCACGCGTTTCATTATGCGCCAGCCGGCTGTCTGTCGCTAGCGCTCCGTAGCACTTAAGCACTTATCCCCAGCTCCGGAAAAGCCGACCGATAAATCGTCATCACGTTAACACGGTGCGGTTCGCTGGCGGTATAGACGCACATGTCGCGCCATCGACGCTATGAGTCCGCTTACAGCGCGCCAGAGATGGTCAAGGCTGGTTAGGCGGTTTTGGAGCGGCATGCGGGGCCTTGGTCCGAGTTTTCTCCGCCGGCCGTAAATGAAGCGGTATTTCGCGTGATGGAAGCCGCCCACCTCGCGCAATCGTGTTCGGAAAAAGATCAAGCGCCCGCTCGCTCAAATGAGGGGCGTATCGGGCAAGTTCGTTAAGCTCGGCAACGGTGTAAACATCAAATTCTGCCGAATCTTCAAACCGCGATACATGAGCGTTGGAGAAAGACATCTCCTCGCCGCGTACCGCCCAGATTTTATGCGCTACATTATCACGGATGCTCTTCAAGGCGATGATTTGTCGGTGCAGTTCCTCAAGGACCGCGAACTCATCAGCCGCCATCCCGGTAACCATAGCGAGCCGCTTGATGGCGGACAGCATATCGACCGTTCGCATGCCGCCGATTATGGCGCGGCCTTTCTTCGTGTCGGCGCCAATCTGGTAGCGAAGAACCCAATTGAGAATGGCGTCAACTCCGTTGAAAGCGGATACAAGTCTGCCGACTGCCGCGTAGTGCTCAGGCCTATCGTCGGCGGGATCAAGGAAGCCGTGGATTTTCTCTGTCCATTCGCTACCCTTCACGGCAAGTTTGCTCATATTTCCTCCTTAGGCGTGGGCGTCTAGGATATCATCGCCCATGCTGACTACGCGCGAAATCCGGATTCAATGTCAGAGAGGGTGTCATCCAATACTTCTTGATACTCCGCTGCAACCAAATCGGAGTATTCTGGGGGCACGCCAGGAATCACAATTTTTGCATGCTCTAGGCGGAGCATCGAAAATCGATCCCGATAGGCGCGTGCGCCGTTTGGCGAACTGTTTGCCAGACCGGTATAAAGCCCCCGCAACAGGACGTGCAGGACTTCAATTTTCACTTTTAGGCGAAGGATTTCTAATTCGCGTTCGGTCATCGCTTCGCACCTAGGTTGGTTGGCAGCCATCAGGATAGCGAGTTAAGGCGCCGGGTGCGAATCCGGCCTCGAAGCGCTACTATCCAGCAATAAATGTTGATTGGGCACTGATAGAGGCCGCTGTGCAGGCATCTATCGTCGCGGAGCATCGGAACAGATGAATTGGACGCGAGGCCTATTCAGATTCTGGATTATCGCAGGTGTGGTGTGGGCTTTCGGCTGGTTCTGGTATGTGTGGGCATCATGCGAGTCTCGACACATACCAGGGACCCCTGACGGCGAGCTTGCTACGTTTTGCAAAACTGATTTTAGCGAATGGAGTACTCAACCTCGCGATTTCGGATTCGCGGGATACTGGCGAATCGCTGAAATCGGATTAGGACCGCCCCTGATCATATTCCTTATCGGGGTCGCAATCTTTTGGCCGGCATCAATGCGCATCGGCCCAGTTCTGCCCCACCCCCGCCTCGACGACGAGCGGCACGGCGAGGCTCGCAGCGCCCTCCATCACCGCGCGCACGGCATGGATCGTGCGCTCGACCTCCGCTTCGGGCGCCTCGAACAGCAGCTCGTCATGCACCTGGAGCAGCATGCGCGCCTGGAGGGCCTCTTTCGCCAGCGCGTCGGGCACGCGGATCATGGCGCGCTTGATGATGTCGGCGGCGCCACCCTGGATCGGCGCGTTGATCGCGGCGCGCTCGGCGAAGCCGCGCCGCGCGGGGTTGCGCTCGTTGATGCCGCTTATATGGATGCGGCGGCCGAAGACAGTCTCGACATAGCCCTGCCTGCGCGCCAGCGCCTTGGTCTCCTCCATGTAATCGCGGATGCCGGGATAGCGCGCGAAATATGCCTTGATATAGGCCGCCGCCTCGGCCTGGGGTATCCCGAGCTGGCGCGCGAGCCCGAAGGGGCTGATGCCGTAGACGATGCCGAAATTGATCGCCTTGGCCTTGCGGCGGACCATGGGGTCCATGCCCGCGACCGGCACGCCGAATATCTCGCTCGCGGTCAGCGCATGGATGTCGATGTTCTCCTTGAAGGCGCGGGCGAGCGGCTCGATCCGCGCCACATGGGCGAGGAGGCGCAGCTCGATCTGCGAATAGTCGAGGGAGATGAGCCGCATGCCCTCGTCGGCCACGAAGGCGCGGCGGATCTTGCGCCCCTCCTCGGTGCGGATGGGGATGTTCTGCAGATTGGGATCGGTCGAGGACAGCCGGCCGGTCGAGGCGATCGCCATGGCGTAGGAGGTATGGACGCGGCCGGTGCGCGGATTGATCTGCTCGACGAGCGCGTCGGCGTAGGTGCTTTTGAGCTTCTGGAGCTGGCGCCAGTCGAGGACGCGCGCCGGCAGATCATGGCCTTGCGCCGCCAGCTCCTCGAGCGTGTCGGCGTCGGTGACATAGGCGCCGGTCTTGCCCTTCTTGCCGCCCGAGAGGCTCATGCGGTCGAACAGGATCTCGCCGAGCTGCTTGGGCGAGCCGAGATTGAAGCTCTCGCCGGCGAGGCCGTGCACCTCCTTCTCCAACGCGGCGAGACGCTCGGCGAAATCGGCCGAGAGACGGCGCAGCTCCGCTACGTCGACCATAATGCCCGCACGCTCCATCTCGAGCAGCACGGGCACGAGCGGCCGCTCGATCAGCTCGTAGACCCGCACGAGATGCGCGGCGAGCAGGCGCGGCCTGAACAGCGCCTGAAGGCGGAAGGTCACGTCGGCGTCCTCGGCCGCATAGTCGCAGGCCTTGTCGAGCGCCACCTCGGCGAAGCCGATCTGGCCCCTGCCGCTGCCCGTGACATGCTTGTATTTGATGGTGTCGTGGCCGAGCTCGAGCATCGCCAGCTCGTCCATGCCGTGGCCGTGCAGCCCGGCGGCGAGGACGTAGGACAGCAGCATCGAATCCTCGATCGGCGCGACGGCGACGCCATATTGGCTCAGCACCAGCATGTCGTATTTGATGTTATGCCCGACCTTGAGGACCGAAGGATCGGCCAGCAGCGGCTTCAGCAGCTCGAGCGCCCGCTCGCGCGGGATTTGCCGCGGCGCCTCGGCCGGCGGCGCCGCGCCGCCGCCGAGATCGAGCGCGCCCTGGCCGCGCGGCGCATGGTGCGCGACCGGGATATAGCAGGCCTTGCCCGGCAGGATGGCGAGCGAGACGCCGACCAGCTCGGCGCGCATGGCGTCGAGCGAGCTCGTCTCGGTGTCGACCGCCACCAGCCCGGCCAGCTCGGCTTCGGCGATCCACCATTTGAGCCGCTCCTCGTCCTGCACCAGCTCGTAGTCGCGCTCGATCGGCGCCGGCGGCGTCGCGGGTGCGGGTGCCGGGAGCAAGGGCGGCGAAAGCCCTTGCGCCGATGCTGCGGCGTCTCGCGCCGTGGGCGAGGTCTTGACGAGCGGGGCCGAGGCGGGCGCCGATTTGTCCTCGCCGCGCATGAGGCTCTCCACCCGCTCGAGGATGCGGCGGAAGGCCTGCTCCTTGAGGAAGGTGACGAGCTTGTCGTGATCGGGCCGGCGCACGGTCAAGGCCTCGAGCGGCTGCTCGAGCGGCACGTCGTCGCGCAGCTTGACCAGCTCCCTGGAGACGCGTGCCTTGTCGGCGTTGGCGATCAGCGCCTCGCGCCGTTTCGGCTGCTTGATCTCACCGGCGCGGGCGAGGAGCGTCTCGAGGTCGCCATATTCGTTGATGAGCTGGGCGGCCGTCTTGACGCCGATGCCGGGCACGCCCGGCACGTTGTCGACCGAATTGCCGGCGAGCGCCTGCACCTCCACCACCTTCCCGGGCGGCACGCCGAATTTCTCCTGCACCTCCGCCGGGCCGATGGCGCGGTTCTTGATCGGGTCGAGCATCTCGACCCCGTCGCGCACGAGCTGCATGAGGTCCTTGTCGGAGGAGACGATGGTGACCTTGGCACCGCGCTCGCGCGCCTGCTTCGCATAGGTGGCGATGAGGTCGTCGGCCTCGTAGCCCTCCTGCTCGATGCAGGGCAGGTTGAAGGCGCGCGTGGCCTCGCGGATGAGGCCGAATTGGGGAATCAGCTCGTCGGGCGGGTCGGGCCGCTGCGCCTTGTATTGCGGATAGATCTCGTTGCGGAAGGTGGCGCGGCCGGCGTCGAAGATCACGGCCACGCAATCGGCGTCCGTCTCGCCCAAAAGCTTGAGCAGCATGTTGGTGAAGCCGTAGACCGCGTTGACCGGCGTGCCATCGGGCCGCGTCATGGGCGGCAGCGCATGGAAGGCGCGGAAGATGTAGCCCGAGCCGTCCACGAGATAGACGTGGCGGGGGGTGGCGGCATTGGTCTCGGGCGCGCCGGTCATGCTTTATCCGCTGGCCTCGATCGCTGCCGATGCCGGGCCGGCCGTACTGCGACGATGTCCGGCAACGACCTTAATGCCCTGCGCCGGGCTTGCTCCCGGGCTTGAGCGTGAAGAGCCGGTCGCAATAGGGGCATTCCACCCGGCCTGCGGCGCCCATGTTGAGAAAGACGCGCGGATGGCCGAGCGCGCCGCCGCCGCCGTCGCAGGCGACCTCCGTCGTCTCGACCTCGATGATCTCGGGAGGTTCGGGAAGCTGCGCCATGAACTCCGCCTCTGGCACCCGGCTGCCTCGGGTTGCGGGCCGCGCTACGGGCCCGCCTCGAGGCCCTTTCGTCGAGGCCGTTGACCGTTGCGACCGGCGGATGATACCCATTGCCGGGCCGCAAGCAACAGCGGCGACATCCGTCAATTCCGGAAAGGGTTTCAGCGCCCGACATGCATGCTCCGGCGAACCAGGTTTCGAGCGGCGATCCCTTGCCCGAGCTTGCGGTCGAGGCCGTGGGGCTCGACAAGGTCTATGCGCCCGCGGGCCGCCCCGCCGGCAAGCATGCCCTCAAGGCGGTCGATCTCCAGATCCCGCGCGGCTCGCTTTTCGGCCTGCTCGGCCCCAACGGGGCGGGCAAATCGACCTTCATCAACATTCTCGCGGGCCTCGTGCGCAAGACGGCCGGCATCGTGCGCATCTGGGACATCGACATCGACCGCCATGCGCGCGCGGCGCGCGCCGCCATCGGCGTGGTGCCGCAGGAGCTCAACCTCGACGCCTTCTTCACGCCGCGCGAGCTGCTCGAGTTCCAGGCCGGGCTCTACGGCCTGAGGAAGCGCGAGCGGCGCACCGACGAGATTCTGGCGACGGTCGGCCTCACCGACGTGGCGGAGTCCTATGCCCGCACGCTTTCGGGCGGCATGCGGCGGCGGCTGATGGTGGCGAAGGCAATGGTGCACAACCCGCCCGTACTGGTGCTCGACGAGCCGACGGCGGGGGTCGACGTCGAGCTGCGCCGCCAGCTCTGGGCCCATGTGCGCGAGCTCAACCGGCGCGGCACCACGGTCCTGCTCACCACGCATTATCTCGAGGAGGCCGAGCAGCTTTGTGATCGCATTGCCATCATCAATCACGGTAGAGTGATCGCTTGCGACAAGAAGGATGCGCTCATCCGCCGTCTCGACCGCAAGGAGCTCGCCGTGAGCCTGACCGAGGATCTCGCCGCTATCCCGCCCGCGCTCGCCCGCTTCAGCGTGGTGCTGGCGGCGCCGCGCCGGCTGGTCTTCACCTATCGTCCCAGCGAGGCGCGCATCCGCGACATATTGGGCGCGCTCAGCGACGCCGGGCTCGGCATCGCCGATCTCAGCACGAGCGAGGCGGACCTCGAGGATCTGTTCATCGAGATCACCCGCGCTCCCCCCGCCGAGGAGCCGACAGAGGAGCCGCGCGCGCCCACGCGGCCCGTGCGCGCGGGAGGACGGGCATGAGCGGGGCCGGACGCTTCGCGCCCGGAACGAGGGCAATGCTGCTCGGGCTCGCGCTCGCGCTGCTCGCCGCCTGTGCGCCGCATTTCGATCCGCCCGGCAAGCCCGTGCGCGAGGCGCAGCTCACCGACAAGGCCTATCTGACGGCGGACGGCAAATCCCTCGCCATCCAGTCCTGGCTGCCGGCGGGGGATCAGCCGAGCGCCGTCGTCCTGGGCGTGCATGGTTTCGGCGATTACGCCAATGCCTTCGCCATGCCGGGCGCCTGGCTCGCCGCGCGCGGCGTGGCGCTCTATGCCTATGACCAGCGCGGCTTCGGCCGCTCGCCCGACGCGGGCGTCTGGGCGGGCACGGACGCGCTGGTGGACGATTTCAAGACCATGGTACGGCTTCTCCATGCGCGCTATCCGGGAACGCCGCTCTACGCGCTCGGCGAGAGCATGGGGGGTGCGGTGGTGCTGGTGGCGCTCTCCCGCCCGCATCCGCCGCAGCTCGCGGGCGCCATCCTCGCGGCGCCCGCCGTGTGGGGGCGCGACACCATGGGGCCGATGCAATCGGGCAGCCTCTGGCTGGCCGCCCATGCCGCGCCCTGGATGGATTTGAACGGCAAATCCTTGCGCATGATGCCGTCGGACAACGTCCCGATGCTGCGCGCGCTGGGGCGCGATCCGCTGGTGCAAAAGGAGACGCGCGCCGACGCGCTCTGGGGCCTCACCTTGCTGATGGACGATGCCCTCGCCGCGCCGCCCCGCATCCACGCGCCGCTCCTCGTGCTCTACGGCAAGCATGATTTCCTCATCCCCAAGGGGCCCACGCGCATGATGGCCTCGAACCTGCCGCCCGACACGAGCGGCCGGCGCCATATCGCGGTCTACGACAAGGGCTACCATATGCTGCTGCGCGACCTCGAGGCGAAGACCGTGTGGACCGACATCGCCGCCTGGATCGCCGACCCGCGCGCGCCCTTGCCCTCGGGCAGCGACAAGGAAGGCCTCTACGCGCTGGAGTAGGCGCGGGCGCGGCGCAGGCGAGGTGCAGGCAGCGGCTTTGCATTTCCGCCTGCTTTGCAGTAAACAGGACTTCCATCCCACCCCGGGGCGCCCGTAGCTCAGCTGGATAGAGCGTTGCCCTCCGGAGGCAAAGGTCGTGAGTTCGAATCTCGCCGGGCGCGCCAGTATTTCAATGAATTAGATAAAACCGATATCTCGCGGTCGCGTCCAGTAAACACATGGGAGGATCATCGATGAACGAGGTCGGCGTGGGCGGCAAGCAAAGGGGGAACCTCGGCGATGAAGCTCGTCACCGACGTCGTCCTGCCGGGGCGGGGCGGTGGAGCCTGGGTCGTCAAGCAAGGCCAGCATATCCGCGTCACCGAGATCGAGGGAGGCGCGATCGGCGATTTCGTCTGTTTCAATGCGAACAATCTCCGCGAGCGCTTCAGCCAGGCGCGCACGAAATGCAATCAGGGCCGACTCCTGCTCAGCACAGGCCACCACCTTTATACGCGCGAGAACAACGTCCTCATGACGATCGTCGAGGACACCTATGGCATCCATGATCTGCAATACGGCATGTGCAGTGCCTGGGTGTTCGCCAACTACAAGGACCGCGCCTACCACGGCTTCAAGCCAGGCGCCATGCAGGTAGGGGGTCCCCTCGGCGTGCCATCCTTCGGCTGCTACGAGGTGTTGCAAAAGGCGCTTCGGCCGTGGGCGATCGAGCCGGAAAACATCCCCGAGCCGCTCAATCTTTTTCAGACCCTCGACTACGATTTCGCAAATTACACGTTCAAGCTGGTCGACGGCCGCAGCAAGCCGGGCGACTATGTCGATTTCGTCGCGCGCATGGATACTCTCTGCGGGCTCAGCGCCTGCCCGTCGATGGGACGGCCGCTGCGCGTGCAAATCTACGATACCTGAGTCGAAAGCGCCTCGTACGCGGCTCGCGGGCCTGTAGACCCATTTCCCTCCGAAACCTCGTGCGTATGTGGCGTTCGTTATTCGAAAAGACCCTTAGCGCCCGGGTCCGCGTTGCCGCTGCACTTGCATGTTCGCAAGAAAGGGCACCAGCGGGTGAGCGCCCATCGCGATGATCGCCGGCACGTCCAGCGCAACCAGCGCAGCCCGCTGCCCCGGCTCGAGCTTGTAGCGATCGGCATAGGCTGCGGGATCGGCGATATAGGCGGCGCGAGCCCGCTCGCCATGGGCAAGCTCGTGCAGCGCGGCCGTCAGCTCGACGAGTTCCGGCTTGATCGAGGGGTAGTGCGGCGCCTGCCTCGCTTCCTCGCCGTCGAACCAGGCGAGCGTCGCGTAGTTGTGATGCCAGCTCGGATCCATCGACACGAAATCCGGCTTGCGTTCGCCCAGTGCGCCGGCGGCACAGGCCCAGCAGCGCAGCTCGATGTTGCCGGTCTCGTCGAGTTCGGCCTCGCTGTAACCGGCCAGGGATTTGAGATGGCCGGCAGCGAGCTTGGCGAGAACCTCGTTGTCCCAGGCGAGCTCCGGATTGCTATAGCGATCGGTGCCCGGAAAATGCGACATGCCGCCGCTGGCCATGACGACGGTCCGGAGCCCCATGCCGGCGACGGCGCGCGCCACGGCCTGGCCGAAGGCGTAGCAGCGCTCGATCGTCGGCTGCGGCGGCAGGTAGGCATTCACATAGATCGGCAGCACCGGCTCGGTGTGGCCCAGATGGGTCAGCGGGATGCCCATCGCATAGTCGATTTTCGCCGTGCTGGTGAAGGCCGGATCGAAGCCCTGTCGGTAGAGATCGCGCACCAGCTCGAAGCCGATCTCGCTCGGGATCTTCCAGTGGAATTTCCGGCCGGCGAATTCCCCGTCGGCCTCGCCGCCGACATGGACGGTGAAGGGCGGCGCCACGTTGTGGAAGAACTGCTCGGCATGGTCATTCGAGAACAGGACCCACAGATCGGGCTTCAGAGCCCGGAGCTTCGCGCCGATATCGGCGGCGATCTCGCGCACGCGCTCGACCGTTTTGCCATCCTCGGTCTCGGGCATGGTGAAGAATTGCGGGGCATGGGGCAGCATCGCGCCGCCGATCACTGTCGAGCGCACAGCACCGTCTCCTTCCTTATACCGTCAATGACGAGGATGCGGACGGCGTCCAACATGGCTCGACCGGCCGGTCAGATGATTTCGAAATAGCGGGCAAGCTCCCAGTCGGTGACGCTCTTGCGGAACTGCCGGTCTTCCCAAATGCGCGATTGCGCAAAATGCTCGACGAAGGCCTCGCCGAAAAGTTCCCGGGCCTGCGGCGAGGCAGTCAGGCGCCGTGCCGCCTCGGGCAAAGTTTCGGGGAACGCCAACTCGGCCGGATGGACCTGCTTGTAGGCGTTGCCGATGACGGCGACGGTCGGCTCGATTCTGTTCGCGACGCCCCAGAAACCCGATCCCAGCGCCGCCGCCAACGCGATATAGGGATTGATGTCGGCGGCCGCCACGCGATATTCGACGCGCTGGCTCTTGGCGCCACCCTTGATGGCGCGCAGAGCGCAGGTGCGGTTGTCGATACCCCAGGTCGCATGCGTCGGCGCCCAGAAGCCCGGCACGAGCCGCGTGAAGCTATTGACGGTCCCGGCCACCATCGCCAGCAAGTGGGGCATCAGCCGCTGCTGTCCGCCGATAAACCAGCGCATGACCTCGGAGATTCCGTTCGGAGTCGTCCGGCGAATAGAATCGCGATTTACCGGCCTGGTCCGTGAGAGAGACGTGGATATGGCCGGATTGTCCCGCATGGGACTCCGACCAGCGGGCCATGAATGTGGCCATCCAGCCGCGCCGCTGCGCGAGCACCTTGGTGAAGGTCTTGAACAACGCGGCGCGATCGGCAGCTTCGAGCCCCTGCTCGGCATCGAGCGCCGCCTCCATCACGCCGGGCCCCGTTTCGGTGTGCAGGCCTTCGATCGGAATGCGCATCGCCGCGAAGCTGTCGAGCATCTCGTGGTAGAAATCGGCATGAACGGAGTTGCGCAACATGGAATAGCCGAAATTGCCGGGCGTGAGCGGCTTCAGCCCGCGATAGTCCTTGGCGCGGACAGACTCCGGCGTCTCGTCGAACAGGAAGAACTCGAACTCGAAGCCGACCTTGGCGCGAAATCCGAGCTCCTCGCCATAGGCAAGCACGCGCTTGAGCAGCCGGCGCGGGCAGATCTCCGCGGCCTCGCCGTCGAATTCGCAGAGAAACAGGACGGCGCCGTCCTCGAAGGGGAGCGAACGCGCGCTTTCCGGAACCACACGCACCGGCGCATCGGGATAACCCGTATGCCACCCCGTATAGCGTCCGCTGTCATAGAGCTGGTCGTTGGAGTCCCAGCCCAGGACGACGTCGCAAAAGCCAAGGCCGGACTCGAGCGCCGAGAGAAATTTCTCCCGTGAGATGTATTTGCCGCGGAAAATGCCGTCGATGTCGAACAGGCCCAGCTTGACGTATTTGATAGCGCCGCTGGCGAGCAACGCACGCGCATCCGCGGCCGACGTGACCTGCGTCTCAGGCCACATGCCGCGCTCCAGCGATAATCCAGTCTGGGAGATCGCCGTGCAGCGCGGCCTTCAATATCCGCTCGTAGTCGGCGGCCGAAAGCGGAACCGGGTTGGTTTCGCCGGAGGGATCATGGGCCGCCATGTCGGCGATCATCTCCGTCTCCGAGGACGGGATGCCGATGTCGGAAAGCGTATGGGGGATGCCGATCTGCTTCGCGCAGCGCAAGCACCCAGGCGAAGAAATCTTCCGCGCGCTCGCCTGCGCCGAGCACGCAGGCGAGCAGTGCCGCGCCCTCGCCGATGGACGGTGCGTTCGCCGCCAGCACATAGGGCATGAGCACGGCGTTCAGCAAGCCATGATGCTTGCCATAGACCGCACCCAGCGGATGGGCGAGCGCGTGCATGCCGCCGAGACCGCGCTGAAATGCCGTAGCGCCGGCCTCCGAGGCGGCCAGCATGTGGCTGCGCGCCGCGATATTGCCCGGCTCCCGCATCGCCACCGGCAGCCATTCCTTGATAAGGCGGATCCCTTCGAGCGCGATGCCGCGCGCCAACGGATGATATGGCGTGGCGAAGAACGCCTCGACATTGTGCGACAGCGCATCCATCCCGACGGCTGCGGTCAATTGGGCGGGCATCCCCACCGTCAATTCCGGGTCTGCGATGACCACTCGCGGCAACATCAGCGGATGAAACACGATCCGTTTGACCCGCGCCGCTTCGTCCTTGATGACGCTGGCCCGTCCCACTTCGGAGCCGGTGCCCGCCGTCGTCGGTATGGCGATTACGGGCGCGATGGCCGAGACATCCGCCCGCTTCCAATTGTCTCCGACGTCTTCGAAATCGAAGAGCGGGCGCGTCTGGCGCGCGATGAAAGCGATCGCCTTTCCCGCGTCCAGGGCGCTGCCTCCGCCGAAGGCGATCACCCCGTCATGTCCGCCCGCGCGGAATCGGTCCGCGGCTTTGGCGATTATGCCTGCGGATGGGTCGCTGGCGATTTCCGAGAAGACCTCGATCTTCGACCCTTCCGCAGCGCACAGGGAAATTGCCCCTTCCACCATATCTTGCGCGGCGAGAAAGCGGTCGGTCACGAGCAGCGGACGCGCAATCCCGCTCGTGCGCAGTACCTCCGGCAATTCGCGCAGACGGCCGGCACCGAAGCGGATCGTGGTCGGATAGTTCCAGTTGCCGGTCAGCGACTGCGCCATCGCCCTATCCCGCCCTCAAGCATTCCTCGGCCACCCCCTTTGGATCGGCGAAGAAGACTGAAAGCTACGGCATGCCGGGCAAAAAAGCCATGACGCCACGCGCCGCCGATCGCTGTCGAGCGCACTGCAACGTCGTCTTCCTTACCGGGACCACAAACCTTCGACGCGAAACCAAATTTATAGACCAAAATCATGAATTTGATTATGAGTCCGAAGCATCGCTCGATGCGTATGGCTCAAAAACCCGGTTCATCCGGGAACATGGAGGGAGGAACAGATGGCCGGAGGCGACCTCATCACGATACCGGCGCGCAAAGGCAAGGCGGCCGTTCTCAAGGCCGGCCAGCGCGTAGCCGTGATCAATACCCACGGCAGCCAGGTGGTCGACACCTGGGCGTTCAATCGGGCGGACCTGCGCGAGTTCATGTCGATGGAGCATACGCGCGCGCATACGCTCCATGTCATCCCGAAAATCGGCGACAAGTTTCTCACCAACCACCGTCGGCCGATCCTCACGCTTGTCGAGGATAGCTCGCCCGGCATTCACGACACCATGATGGCGGCCTGCGATCGTTACCGTTATGAGCTTCTCGGCTGCAAGGAGTATCACGACAATTGCGCGGACAATCTGGCGGCAGGCCTCGCCGAGTTGGGCATGGCACCACCCGAGACGCCGAGCCCGTTGAATCTCTTCATGAACATTCCCATCAAGCCCGACAACAGCTTGAGTTTCGAGCCGGCGGTTTCGCGACCGGGCGACCGGGTCGTGCTCCGCGCGGAGATGGATTGCGTGATTGCCTTCTCCGCCTGCCCCCAGGACATCGTTCCGATCAACGGTGCGGCGTGCCGTCCGACCGACGCCTTTTTCCGGATCGAGAGCTGAGCCGATCCTGCGCGAAAAGGTTGCGATAGCCGGAGGATGACCGACTCGCAACAATTCGATACCGATTTTCTGGTGATCGGGTCGGGCTGCGCGGCGCTGACCGCGGCGCTGCGGGCGTCATCCGGCGGCGCGAGCGTTACCATCATCGAGAAGGCCGAACTTGCCGGGGGTGCTAGCGCCATGTCGGGCGGCGGCATCTGGATCCCGGCCAACCATCACGCTCGCGCGGCCGGCTACCGGGACAGCCCAGAGGAGGCACTCGACTATCTCAGGGCAACCGCGCCCGCGGGGTGGCACAATAGCGAGGACCTGCTTTGGCGAAGGTTTGTCTCCGCCGCTCCTGCGATGCTCGAGTTTGTCGAGAGCAAAAGTCTGTTGCGCTTCGCCTTGACCGATGAACCCGATCCGATGGCGGAATCGCCGGGCGGTAAGGAGATCGGCCGAATGGTCTCGCCGCGTCCCCTGAGCCGGCGGATCCTGGGGTCCTATGCCCAGAAGGTTCGCCGATCGACGCTTCCGCATATCCTGACCTATCAGGAGATGATCGGGCTGGACCCCTATCATCACCCGGTGCGGACCGGCCTTCGCCTGCTCCCGACCCTGGCGCAGCGCCTGATCTCCGACTCCGCGGGCCAGGGCACCGCGCTCGTGGTCGGGCTGTTGAAAGCGTGCCTCGACCGGTCCTGTCGGCTGATGCTCGCGACCCGCGCCACGAGCTTGATCGTCGATGACCGCAGTGGCCGGGTAAGTGGTGCTGCGGCCCTGCGAGGCAACGCGCCGTTGACGATCCGGGCGCGCCGGGGCGTCTTGCTCGCCAGCGGCGGGTTCGAATGGCACTCCGAGCTCGTGGCTCGCCACTTCGGCGGCTCGTTCGAGCGGATCGGCAGCCCGCGCAGCAACGAAGGCGACGGTCAGCTCATGGCGCAGGCCGTCGGTGCGCGGCTCGAGCGCATGGATCAAGCCAATATCTACCCGCTGCTGCCGGCGACCTATCAAGGGAAACCGTCCGGCCTCCCAGCCACGTTCCAAGCCGCGGCGCACGCCATCGTCGTCGATCGCCACGGCCGCCGCTTCGTCAGCGAATTTTCCTATAACCTAGGCGAGGCCCTGGACCGGCGCGATCCGACCACGGGAGAGCCGTTGCACCTGCCGGCCCATCTGGTAGCGGACTGCCGTTATATGCAACATGCCGGACTGTTCCGCTGGTATGCCTCGCAGGCGAAGGACTGGATCGTCCAGGCAGACTCGCTCGAAGAGGTCGCCCAGCGGATCGGCATCCCCGCCGCAAGCCTCAAAGCGACGGTCGACCGCTTCAACGGCTTTTGCGATGCCGGGCGCGACGAGGATTTTCGGCGCGGCGAGAGCGTCTGGGAGCGCTACAAGGTCGGGCAGGGCGGCACGGCTTTCGGCAAGATCGAAAAGCCGCCCTTCTACGCCATGTCCGTCAACCGCTCGACCCTGGGCACGAAAGGCGGGGTGCGGACCAACGACAAGGCCCGGGCGCTGCGAGGGGACGACAGCGTCATCGAGGGGTTGTTCTGCGCCGGCAATGCGATGGCCAACCCGATCGGCACCCGGGCGGTGGGAGCAGGGACCACTCTGGGGCCCTGCATGACATGGGGCTTCGTCGCGGCGGAGGCGGTTCTCGGCAAGCTTTAGCCCGATCAGGCGTCCGGTGGCGCGTGAGCCGCGAGGCCTTGCCGCTGACGCCCCTCGCCGTCGAAGTTCGAGGGCCTGAGCCAGCGCTCGAAGGCCTCCCTGATACGCGGCCAATCGCGGTCGATGATGGCGTACCAGGCTGTGTCGCGGTTGCGCCCTTTGTAGATCGTGGCCTGGCGGAAGATGCCCTCGAAGCGGAAGCCGAGCCGCTCGGCCGCGCGGCGCGACGGCGCGTTCAAGGCGTCGCATTTCCATTCGTAGCGGCGATAGCTCAGCTCGTCGAAGACGCGCCGCATCATGAGGAACATCGCCTCGGTCGCCGCCGCGGTGCGCTGCAGCAATGGCGAGAAGTTGATGTGGCCGACCTCGATGACGCCGATGGCCGGGTCGATGCGCAAATAGCTCGCGACGCCCGCCGCTTTGCCATTTCCGGCATCGAGGATGGCATGGAACAGCGGATCCTCGCCCTCGGCGGCCGCTTCGGCCCAGGCGCGATAATGCTCAAGGTCAGCGAACGGGCCGTAGGGGAGATAGGTCCAGTTGCGCCCTTCGCGGTCGGCCAGGTTCGCCTGATGCAGCGCCTCGGCATGGCGCGCGGGATCGAGCCGCTCGATCCGGCAATAGCGGCCTTCCATCGCCGTCGCGGGCGGGCGCGGCCGCGCCGTCCAGCCCGGCAGCGGAAAGCCGATCGGCTGACCCAACTCGTTCACCCGCTCGGTCTTCGACATTGTTGCTCGTTCCCGTCGTCACTGGCGACGCAATTGGCCATCCGATCCTCGGCTTCGGCGCGCTCCCATCAGAAGTCCTTGGCCAGCCGCAGCCCGTCATAGACCGCCGCATGGATGTTGCGGGACGCGACTGCGTCGCCGATGCGATAGAGCCGAAAGCGGCCGCCGGAATTGCGGACTAGACGCTGCGGCCGCCCCGCGATCAGGGCGTCGTAATCGACCTCCCCGAGGTTGAGCGAGCGAGGCTTGAGCTCGAAATAGAGTCCGTCGTTCGGCAGCGTGCCATGCTCGACGACGACCTGATCGACCCTGCGCTCGTGATGCGAGGCGTCATATTCGTTGAACAGCACCGCCACCAGCCTGTTGCCGTCGCGCCGGATGCGCTCCAACTGCAGGTTCAGGGTCACGCCCACCGCATGCTTGGCGAATGCCTTGAAATAGGCCGGATAGTTGGTCCCGCCGACTTCCGGCGCGAGAACGCGCTCCGGCGTGGCGACCTCGAGCCGCGAGCCCGCGTCGGCGATGAACTCCGCCGCGGTCATGCCGGGATGCGCGCCGTTGTCGTCGAAAAGCAGGACCGACTTGGCCGGCTTCGCCGCGCCGGAAAGTATGTCCCAGCTCGTCGTCGCCAGCTCCTCGCCTTCGTCGAGAAACGAGGTGTTGGGCAGTCCGCCCGTCGCGATCACGACGATATCGGGATTTTCGCCAACGACGTCCGACGCTTCGGCGAGGCGGTTGAAGCGCATTTCCACGCCGTCGCGGCGGCACTCGGCGATCCACCAATCGACGATCGTGAGAATCTCGCGGCGGCGCTTCAGGCCCGCCGCGAGCCTGAGCTGTCCGCCCGGCTTGTCGGCGGCTTCGAGCAGCACGACCTGGTGCCCGCGCGCCGCCGCCACGCGCGCGGTCTCAAGCCCCCCCGGACCGGCGCCCACGACGACGACCTTGCGCGCCGGGCCTTGGCGCCGCGGAATGACGTGCGGCATGGTCGCCTCGCGCCCCGTCGCCGCATTGTGAATGCAGAGCGCATCGCCGCCGATGTAGATCCGGTCGATGCAATAGCCCATGCCGATGCAAGGCCGGATCTCATGCTCGCGCCCCTCCATCACTTTCCGCGCGATATAGGGATCGGCGATATGGGCGCGCGTCATGCCGACCATGTCGAGCTTGCCGGAGGTGACGGCATGGCGCGCGGTGGCGACGTCCGCGATGCGCGCCGCGTGAAAGACGGGAAACTTCGTCGCTACGCGCACCTCGCCGGCGAATTCGAGATGCGGCGAGGACGGCGTGCCCATGCCGGGAATGACGCGCGCCAGCCCCGCGTCGGTGTCGATATGGCCGCGGATGACGTTGATGAAATCGATGAGTCCGCTGGCGGCGAGGCGGCGCGCGATCTCGACGCCCTCCTCCTTGGAAAGGCCGCGCTTCCAATCCTCGTCGCACACCATCCGCATGCCGACGATATAGTCGGGGCCCACGCGCGCGCGTATGGCGCGGAGCATTTCGAGCCCGAAGCGCATGCGGTTCTCGAGGCTGCCGCCATAGGCGTCGTCGCGGCGGTTGGTCGCCGGAGACCAGAATTGATCGACCAGATGCCCCCAGCATTCGATTTCGAGCCCGTCGAGGCCGGCCGCCTTGCAGCGCTCGGCCGCGTCGGCATATTGCGCGAGGATGCGCGCGATGTCCCAATCCTCGACCGCCTTGGGAAAGGAGCGATGCGCGAGCTCTCGCACCGGCGAAGGGGCGACGACCGGGAGCCAGTCCTCCTTGCTCCAGGTGGTGCGGCGCCCGAGATGCGTGATCTGGATCATCACGGCCGCGCCGTGATCATGGAGTTCGTCCGCGAGCTCGCGCAGCCAGCGCACGGCTTCGTCCTTGTAAAGCTGGATATTGCCGAATGCCTGCGGGCTGTCCCGCGCCACGATCGAGGAGCCGCCGATCATGCTGAGCGCGATACCGCCCTTGGCCTTCTCGGCGTGATAGAGCCGGTAGCGCTCCTTCGGCAGGCCGTCCTCAGTATAGGCCGGCTCATGCGATGTCGACATGAAGCGGTTGCGGAACGTCAGATGCTTCAGCCGGAACGGCTGCAGGAGCGGATCGCCCGCTGGCATGGTGCCTTTGCCTTTATCCATGATCGCGGCTCAATTGCGCCTCGCTAAGGACTTCGCTCCGATGAGGATCGCACGAGAATGCGGAACCGTCCAATCCTGCCGCATGATGGCGGCAATTGGTAGTGGCTCAACCGCGACGCCCCCCGGCGGCCGGGTCCGTTGCCCCATTGCCGGGGCTCCTTTATGGTTCATCGCGAAATCGCGGCTAAGGCAATTTCGGGAGGGGACGCGTGCCTGAGATCATCCTGCACCACTATGACCGCTCGCCCTTCTCGGAAAAGGTGCGGCTCGTCCTCGGGCTCAAGGCCGCAAGTTGGCGCTCCGTGGAAATACCGCGCTGGATGCCGAAGCCCGATCTGATGCCGCTCACCGGCGGCTATCGCAAGACGCCGATCATGCAGATGGGCGCCGACATCTATTGCGACACGCGCTGCATCCTTCGCGAGATCGACCGCCGCATCCCGAGGCCGGCGCTCTATCCCGCCGGCGGCGCAGAGGCCGCCGCCGCCTGGGCGGACGGCCCGCTCTTCACCAACGGCGTGGGCGTTGTGTTCGGCACGCTCGCCGACAAGCTGCCGCAAGAGCTGAAGGAAGACCGCCGTAAATTCACCGCCGGCATGTTCGATGCAGACCGCATGAAAGCCGCCCAGCCCGCCATTCGAGCCCAGTGGCGCGCCAATATGCGGCTCATCGAGCGCGCCTTTGCCGATGGGCGCCCGTTCATCCTCGGCGGCGCGCCGAGCATCGCCGATTTCGCGCATTATCACGTGATCTGGTTCCTGCGCCTCAATCTGCCGGAGAGGGCTCTCCTCGCCGCAGTCGATGGGGTCGAGGCGTGGTACGAGCGCATGACCGCCTTCGGGCATGGCACCAAGACGCCGCTCGATGCCAAGGAGGCTTTGGCCATCGCGAAGGCGGCGAGCCCCGCGCCGCTGACGGCGCGCGACGACGGCGATCCCAGCGGTTGCCGCCCCGGCCAAGCGGTCACCGTCGCCGCAAACGACTATGGTCGCGATCCGGTCAAGGGCGAGCTCCTGTCGGTCGATGCGGAGGAGATCGTCATCCGCCGCCGCGACGCCGCGCTAGGCGAGCTGCAGCTGCATTTCCCGCGCGTCGGCTTCGACCTGAGAGCCGCCTGAGCCGCGCAGGCCGCTCGATCCTAAAGCGTCGGGCGGGACGTGGCGCGACGGCGCGCAGCCGATCAGGTGAACTTCTCGCCCAAATAGGACTTGCGCACGAGGTCGCTCCGCAAAAGGCCATCGGCCGAATCGTGGAGGATGATGTGTCCCGCCTGGATGACGTAGCCGCGGTTGGCGACGTGGAGCGCCATGCGCGCGTTCTGCTCCACAAGGAGGATCGTCGTCCCCTGCTGGCGGATATTCGCGATCGTCTCGAAGATCGTCGCGACCAGGATCGGCGCCAGGCCCATGGACGGCTCGTCAAGGAGCAGCAGCTTGGGGCGGGCCATCAGCGCCCGCCCGATCGCCAGCATCTGCTGCTCGCCGCCGGAGAGGGTACCGCCCTTCTGGCGGATCCGCTCCTTAAGGCGGGGGAAGAGCTCGAAGACCCGTTCGATGTCGGCGGCGACGTTGTGCTTGTCCACGCGCGCGAAGGCGCCCAATTCCAGGTTCTCGAGGACGGTAAGGCGCGAGAAGATGCGTCGGCCTTCGGGGGACTGCGAGATGCCCATCCGGACGACCTTGTCGGTCGACAGCCCGTCGATCCTCTTGCCATCGAAGTGGATTTCGCCCTTGCTCGGTCCGAGCGTGCCGATGATCGTCTTCAGGGTCGTCGACTTGCCCGCCCCGTTGGCGCCGATCAGCGTGACGATCTCCCCACTCTCCACCGTGAGCGAGATCCCCTTCAAGGCTCGGATCTGACCGTAGTTGGTGTGGACGTCCAAAAGCTCAAGCACTGAGCAGATCCGCTTCGTAGCCCTTGCCGAGATACGCTTCGATGACCGTGGGGTCGCGTTGCACCTGGGCCGGCGACCCTTCGGCGATCTTGACCCCATGATCAAGCACCGTGACATGGTCGGAGATTCCCATGACGACCTGCATGTCATGCTCGATGAGAAGAATCGTCAGGTCCAGCTCGTGCCGCAGCCGCCCGAGGAAGTGGGTCAACTCTTCGGTCTCGCTGGGGTTCATGCCGGCGGTCGGCTCGTCGAGGAGCAGAAGCTTGGGACGGGTTCCAAGCGCTCGAGCGATTTCCAGGCGCCGCTGATCCCCGTAAGGGAAGTTCTTTGCCAGGGTGTCGGCTTTGCCTTCGAGCCCCACGAGCGCGAGAAGCTCGAGGGCGCGCTCATGGGCCGCGCGCTCCTCCCTCATGATCCAAGGCGGCCGGATGATAGCCGCTGCGACCGCGCCGTGGAGACGGCAGTGCTCTCCCACCATGATGTTTTCCAGCGCCGTCATGCTCGGGAAGAGACGGATGGATTGAAACGTCCGCGAAATCCCACGTTCCGTGATTCGATTGGGACGCAATCCGGCGATGCTCTTTCCGTCGAACAAGAGCTCGCCGGAGGTCGGCTTGATGAAGCCGGTAATGATATTGAAAAGGGTGGTCTTTCCGGCCCCGTTCGGGCCGATGAGGCTCGCGATGGTCCGTTCCTCGATGGCGAAGTCTACGTTGCTCAGGGCCGCAAGGCCGCCGAAGCGCTTGGAAATCGCTCTCGCCTCCAGGATGAGGCCCTTGCCCGCGGGGTTCGCACTCTGCGAGGGGCGGGCCGTTCCCTCGCGAAGCCAGGAGAGCACGGCGAGATCGCGCCGCGGCTCGGGCAATTGTTGCGGCTGCGGGAGGGCGCCCTCATCCTCGAGGTCATCCGCCACGGTTACCCGGCGCCAGCGCCCGGCCTCGATCAGGCCGCCCGGCTTCAGGATCATCATCACGACAAGCCCCAGCCCGAAAAAGAACCAGCGCCAAAGCGTGAAGTCCACGACCATCAAAGCCTTGATTCCAAGGAGCTCGCCGAGCGCGCGGACCCATTGGGTGAGCTGGGCGAGAAAGATGCGGTCAAAGAGGGTGATCACGATCCCGCCCGCGATGACCCCGCGGATCGAGCCCATTCCGCCAAGAATCACCATGCAGAGCAGCATGACCGAGACGTTGAACTCGAAAGCCCCCGGCGTGATGGATTGGAGCTTGGCGGCGTAGACGGAACCGGCAAAGCCCGAGAAGGTCGCCCCGAGCGCGAAGGCGAGAAGCTTGGACTTGATCGGGTCCACCCCCATGCAGGCGGCAGCGGTCTCGTCCTCGCGGATGGCCATCCAGGCCCGGCCCAGCCGCGACTGGCGCAATCGGTTCATCGCCCAAACCGATATGCCTCCAATGATCAGGATGAGGAAGTACCAGGGAACCACGCTGGTCTCGAAGGGCACGCCGAACAGATGGGGCTGGCCGATGGGATTCACCCCGTTCTCGCCGCCCGTGAGATTCAGGCGATAGACCGGCCGCCAGTCGCCGATCTGGATCGTGATGTCCCCGAGGTTCCGAATGGCGACCGGGATGATTTCACCGAACGCCAGCGTGATGATCGCGAGATAGTCTCCACGGACGCGAAGGGTTGGGGCGCCTACGATGACGCCAAAGCAGGCGGCGACGACGGCGCTCAGCCATATCACGTTCCAAAAGCCCCACTCGAATCCCAAGAGCGGGGAATTGAAAAGTCCCATCGTGTAGGCGCCGATGGCGAAGAAGGCGGCGTAGCCAAGATCCAGGAGACCGGCATATCCGACCACGATGTTGAGTCCCAACGCCAGGAGGACATAGATCATCGCGTCGGTGACAGCGTAGAGCGTACCGAGACCCAAGGCGCGGTCGGCATAAGGGTAGATCAGGAGCAAGGCGACGATGAGCGCGGCCATAAGGCCGGGGCGAACCCGGTGTGGCACAGACGAGTTGAGAGCGACAGCGGTCATGCCGTTAGAGCTTCTCGGGGACCCGTTCCCCCAGGAGGCCGTGGGGGCGGAAGACCAGCACCAAGATCAAGATGGCGAAGACGACCGCATTGGTCCACCGGGCGGAGATGTATTGGTCGCTCCAGGCCGAGAGGAAGCCGATCAGATATCCTCCGAGGGCCGCGCCCGGCATGTTGCCGATGCCTCCCAATACGGCGGCGGTGAACGCCCGGAGCCCCGATTGGTAGCCGACCCACCACACGCCGATATTGTAGTACGCCCCCTGGACCATGCCTGCGGCGCCCGCCAACGCGCCGCCGATGAAGAAGGTCAGCATGATCATGCGCTCGACGTCGATCCCCATCGCCGCGGCGGTCTCGCGATCCTGCGCGGCGGCGCGCATGGCCTTCCCCCAATAGGTCCGCGTGACGAAGAGATTAAGCCCGAATATCAGCGGAATCGTGACCCCGATGACCAGGAGATCCTTGCTGGTGATGTAGATCGCGCTATCGACGTGGAAGAGGTCTCTGATGATGTCGAAGCTCGGGATCAAATCGGGGTAGGAGACGACATAAGGCCCTTTCCAGATCAGCGTCAGGTTCTCCAGCATGAAGGAGACGCCGATGGCGGAGATGAGCGGCACCAGCCTCGGCGCGCGCCGCAGAGGCCGATAGGCGATCCGATCCACGAGGAGGTTGAGGGTTCCCGTTGCGAGCATGGTGACGACGAGGATCAGCGGCAGCAAAGTCACAAATTCCCATCCGTGGAACGTCCGCGCCAGGCCCAGGTCGACAAGAAGAGTGAGCGAGACCATGAGGCCCAACATGAAGATATCGCCGTGAGCGAAGTTGATCAGCTCGATGATCCCGTAGACCATCGTGTAGCCCAGGGCGATGAGCGCAAAGATGGAGCCGCGGGTGAGGCCGTTGATGGTCTGCTGGATGAGAACTTCGAACCAGTTCATGGGCTAGGACACGAAAGGTGCGAGAGTGCCGGTACCGACAATCGCCGGACAGCGCATCGCGAGGCCGTCGCCGGGACGCCCTCCCGGTTTCCGCAGCTTGGCCAAATGGAAGTCCCCCCGTGCGGGGGGGAGGGCCGAAACCAGCCCTCCCCTGACTTGCGCTACTTCAGAACCGATACGAACTCGAACTTGCAGCTGTCGGGCGTGTCGCCCTTGACCACCTTGTACCCTGACATGACCTTCAAGGTGGTGTCGCCATTCTCGTCGAAGCTCCACTTGCCATTGAGGCCGTTGAAGTCCTTGGTGGCGGCAATGGCGGCCCGGATCTTCTCCCGGTCCTTTGCGGCTGCGCGATCGATGCCGTCGAGAGCCACCTCGGCGGCTTCCCAGGCATAAAGCGCGTAGGTGGTCGGCTCGGTCTTGAAGCGATCTTTGAATTCCTTGTAGATATCTGCTCCTTTTCCAGTCATCTGCTCAAAAGGCAGGCTGGCAAAGGTGACGTGGAAATCGACCGCCATCGTGGCATCGCAGGTGGCCGCCGTCAGCAGCGACTCCTCTTTAAGGCCATCGGGACCCATGAAACCGACCTTGGGCATCACCAGCCCAAGATCCTTCATCTGCCGAATGATGGTCTGGCCGCCCGTCTCGACGACCGCCCCCATATAGATCAGATCGGCCCCCGACGCCCGGACCTTGGTCAGAACCGGCTTTTGGTCCGGCTGCTTGTAATCGATCCCCTCGTTGGCCACGACCTCGAGGCCGATCTTCTTGGCCTCGGTCTCGAACACGTCCGCGATGCCTTTGCCGTAGAGCTCCTGGTCGTTCAGGATGTAAACCTTGTGATGGCCGAGAGCCTTGGCCCATCTCGCCCCCACCGCTCCCTGGATGTCGTCCGCGGGGGGCACCCGGAAGTAGCTTACGATCCCGAGCGGACGGTACATTTCGGGCTCGCCCGGCGCGGCGCCGGCTTTCTTGGTGAGGCCGGGATAGGTGTTGGCCGGCGTGATCTGCGCCATATGGGCGCGCTGGGTGATGGTCATCGAGATTTTGGCGGCGCCCGAGTTGTAGGTCCCGAGATAGACCATAGCGTCGGGGTCCGACACGGCCTTGTTTGCATTCTCGGCCTCAACCGCACCGTCCCATTTGCCCGTCTGGGGCGAGGCATCATCGAGGTTGATCACCTGGATGCAGTAGCCTGCGGCCATTCCGTGATTCTGGTCCACTGCGAGGTCGACGCCGTCCTTCATCCCCGTCCCTTCGGGAAGCATGGCGCCCTGCATCGGCCAGCTCGTATAGATCTTGATCTTACCCTTCGGGCAGTCCGCGGCGTTGGCCCCGATCGAGACCCCCGCTAGCGGTAGCGCTACAGCCATAAAGGCGAGAGCGTTCCAGCGTGTCATAAGCCACCTCCTGTCTTTGCTGTTTGGGCCGAGTGGCCCGTCATTGTTGCGTCGCTCTTTGCCGAAACAAGGCACCGCAAGCATCGTTGGGTTGAAACATGCTATCCAGGTTGATCGATGGTTACAATGGCGCTATTGGTTCCGGACGACCGGATTCTGCGAGGATGACGACAGGTTGCAGAGTGCGACGCGCAATTGGGTTTGGCTGAGATTTCGGCAACGAAGCGTTTCGCGGGAGGCGCTGGCCAACGCGGGTAGCGCGGTAATGTTTCAATCCCGAGAACAGCGATGCAAACACTCGAAATCCTCGACAACCTCATCTCTTTCGCGACGGTCAGCCGAGACCCCAATCGCGCTCTGATTGCATTCGTGCATGGCTTCCTCGCCAAGCGAGGCGTCGAGGCGGAATTGATCCTCGCCGAGGAGGGCCGCAAGGCCAACCTCTTTGCCACGATCGGGCCGGCGGACGTCCCGGGCATCATGCTCTCCGGCCACACCGATGTCGTGCCGGTCGAAGGCCAGTCCTGGAGCAGAGACCCATTCTCCCTCGCGCTCCGCGACGGCAAGGCCTATGGCCGCGGCACGGCCGACATGAAGGGGTTCCTCGCCGCCTGCCTCAGCTTGGTCGACCGGGCGGTGCGCCGCAGGCTGACAATGCCGATTCAGCTTTCCTTCAGCCATGACGAGGAAATCGGCTGTATCGGCGTGCGCTCGCTGATCGATCGCCTGGCTGCCGCGCCGCAGCGTCCGCGCTTTTGCCTCGTGGGTGAGCCGACCGAATTGCGGATTGCGACCGGTCACAAGGGCAAACTGGCGGCGCGCGCGACATGCTATGGGGTGGAAGGACATTCCGCCCTGACGCCGAGCGCCCTCAATGCGATCCACCTCGCCTGCGACTTCGTCGGCCGCCTGCGCGAGCGGCAAGCCGATCTGGTCAGGAATGGTCCGCGCGACCCCTCCTACGACGTTCCCTATACGACCATTCACGCCGGCCTCATCGACGGCGGCACGGCGCTGAACATCGTCCCTGGCCGCTGCACGGTGGACTTCGAGATCCGCAATGTGGCGGCGGACGATCCCAACGACTTGCTCGCGGGCATTATCGAGGATGCGGCTGCAATCTCTGCCGCCGAAGCCGGCCGCTTTCCGCAGGCGCGGATCGAGGTGGATGTCGTCAATGCCTATCCGGGCCTCGCCACCGCCGAGACGGCGGAGGTCGTGGCGTTCTTGCGTAAGCTGGTCGAAGATCCGGCAACGCTGAAGATAGCATTCGGCACGGAAGGCGGATTATTCTCCGACCGGCTGGGCGTGCCGACCGTCGTCTGCGGGCCGGGCTCCATGGCGCAGGGGCACAAGCCCGACGAATATGTATCGCTTGATCAGCTTGCCGCTTGCGATCGGATGATGGATCGCCTGCTCGAGCAGATTGCAGCCTAGGGGGAAGCCTTATTGCGGCGAGGTACCGACGCGTCATTCCTGACCCAGAGAAGGGCCCATGACCGTTCACACGCGCATTCGTAAGTTCAATACGAAAACGACCTATCCCGAGCAGGCGCTGGACAACGACTTGTGCCAAACTGTCGTCGCGAGGGGAACGATGGTCTTTGTGCGCGGGCAAGTTGGGCAAAATCTCGATACCTCGGCGAGCGTCGCAATCGGCGATGCCGCCGGTCAGGCCGAGATGGCGATGGCCAATATCGACATGCTGCTGAAGGAAGCCGGCTCGACCGTCGAGCATATCTGCAGGATCGTCGTCTACATCACCGATCCGCGCTATCGCGAGCCGGTCTATCGCGTCATCGGCAGATGGTTGAAGGGCGTCTACCCGGTCTCCACCGGGATCGTGATCACGGGCTTGGCGCGGCCGGAGTGGGTCGTCGAGGTGGAGGCGACCGCCGTAATTCCGGACGACGCAGCGTGACCTTCTCGATCGTCGCCCGCTGCGCGGAGACCGGCATGTTCGGGGTTGCCGTCTCGTCCTCCTCCCCCGCGGTAGCGGCCCGCTGCGCATTTGCGCGAGCGGGCGTGGGCGCGGCCGCAAGCCAGAACATCACCGATCCCACGCTCGGGACGAAGGCGCTCGACTTGATGAGCCTGGGAGCGGCGGCGACGCAGGCGATCGATGTTCTTCGCGCCTCCTCGCCCTACATGGCGTTCCGGCAGCTGCTGGTAGTCGATGCGGCAGGCCGATCCGCGATCCATTCCGGCGAGCAAGTCCTTGGCACTTGGGCGGAGGCGAAGGACGAGAACCTGGCCTGTGCCGGCAACCTTCTGGCGGACCGGCGGGTCCCGCAAGCGATGGCCGACGCCTTCAAGGCGTCGCGCGGAGATCTGGGAGACCGTTTGCTCGCGGCGATGCAAGCGGCCGTCGCGGCCGGGGGCGAGGTGGGCCCCGTGCGGTCCGCGGGAATGCAACTGGTGCGAGAGGTAAGTTGGCCGGTCGCCGATCTCCGCGTCGACTGGACGGAGGGATGCCCGATCCAGGCGCTCTCCGCACTCTGGAGCATCTATAAGCCGCAGCTTGACGATTATGTTACCCGCGCCTTGAATCCGTCATTGGCCCCGAGTTACGGCGTTCCGGGAGACCGCTGAGCCACGCCAAGATGGCCGGATGCATCGGGTGCCGGGAGCGACGATGCGATATACGCTGCGCCAGCTAGAATATTTCATCGCCGCCGGGGAGAAGCCACCGCACCCCACCCGTTCCGGATAAGCAAGACGTAAGCAACTGATTTCATTAGTAAGCGCACCGGGAATCGCATCCGTCACACTCCCTCGTGAACTCTCGTCCGGTCCATCCTTGCCCCCTCTTTGGAGCAAATCTAAAACCGGACAGATCACGAGCTAACTACACTCCGCAATCATGGAATTGCCCACCCGGCGCGGGCCGTCTATGCTGTCCTGAAGATGTCTTCCATAACCACCCGACAAAATCGAAGAGGGGTAATCATGCGCCTCGTTCGCTATATCGTTCCGGCTCTCCTGGCGTTGGCGACGTTGGGAGCACCGCTCGTCTCGCATGCGCAAGGCATCGGCATCAGCATCAACCTGGCGCCGCCGGGGCTCCCGGTCTATGAACAGCCGGTCATACCGGCGCCGGGCTATCTCTGGATCCCCGGTTATTGGGCCTGGGCCGATGGGGATTATTACTGGGTGCCCGGCACGTGGGTCGAGCCGCCCCAGGTGGGCCTGTTATGGACGCCCGGCTATTGGGGCTTCGTGGACGGCAACTACGTCTGGAACGCCGGCTATTGGGGGCCGCAAGTCGGCTTTTACGGCGGCATCAATTACGGCTTCGGCTATACCGGAGCGGGTTATTATGGCGGGCGTTGGGAAGGCGGGGTGTTCGCCTATAACCGGGCGTACAACCACATCGACCCCAGCATCGTCCATAATGTCTATATCCAGCAGGTCCATGTCTCCAACACGGCCCGCACCAGCTTCAATGGTCCGGGCGGCGTGACGCGTCGGCCGACGGCGGAAGAGGAACGCGCGGCGCAGGGGCAGCATGTGCCGGCGACCGCGGCGCAAACCCAGCACGAGCATGTCGCCGCAACCACCCCGGCGTTGCACTACTCCGCGAACCATGGCAAGCCTGCCGTGGCCGCGACCGCCAAGCCGGGCGAGTTGAGCGGCAAAGGCGTCGTGCCCGCCAAGGCAGCCGGTGCCCCGCCGAAGAAGCCCGCCGCGACTCCGGCGGCCAGCCTGCAGCGACACCGGCGGCCAAACCGGCGACGACACCGGCCGCCAAGCCGGCGACGACGCCAGAAGCTAAGCCGGCTACCAAGCCTACGGCGACTCCGGCGGCGAAGCCCGCCGCGACACCCGCGGCCAAGCCCGCCGCGACACCCATGGCCAAGCCCGCCGCGACACCGGCGGCGAAACCTGCACCGGCTCCGGCGGCTAAACCGGCACCGGCGGCGAAACCAGCACCGGCTCCTGCGGCGAAACCTGCACCCGCACCAGCGGCCAAACCTGCCGAAAAGCCGGCCGAGGAGAAGCCGAAGACCGAGTAGCCCGCAATGCCTGGCGAGAAGACGGAGCGCCGAGTGGATCGATAAGCGTCTTTCTCGCCAGGTGGCGGCGCTCCCGTATCGGATGCGGCGCGAGCTGGAATGCTTCCGCCGGACGGCGCCGCGGCTTTTGATGTAGATCAACAAGGAGCGATGCCGCCAGGTCTATGAAGCGAGGCAAAGGAGCTGCCGGCATCATGGACCCGCTCGATCTCTCCGTCTTCCGTCGCTCGGTCTTCCGCCATGCGCCGCTCGACGATGCCCGGCGCTCGCCTATCGCAGCGACAGGCTGCGGGTCGGCGGCCTGAGACGATGGACGCGGCTCTCATCCGGCGCTTCGCGGACGAGCGCATCCCGCGCTACACCAGCTACCCGACGGCGCCGCACTTCGGCACGGCCGTCGGCGCGCGCGACTGCCAAGCCTGGCTCGCTTCCCTCGCCCCCGAAACCGAGCTCTCGCTTTACCTGCATGTGCCGTTCTGCAGTGCGCTCTGCTGGTATTGCGGCTGCCACACCAAGGTGGCGGGGCATGACGAACCGATCGCCCGCTACATCGACGCGTTGGAGCGCGAAATCCACGCCGTCGCCGATCTCCTGCCGGGCAGGCGCCGCGTCGCGCATCTGCATTGGGGCGGCGGGACCCCTACCATCATCGGACCCGAGCGCTTTCGCCGGGTCATGGGGTCGATCCGGCGCCGCTTCGCCGTCGCCGACGAGGCCGAGCTCGCCGTCGAGATCGATCCGCGCCGGTTGACCCCCGAGATGGCAACGGCGTTCGGGGAGGAAGGCATTACCCGCGCCAGTCTCGGCGTCCAATCCTTCGATCCCGTCGTGCAGGAGGCGATCAACCGGATTTAGAGCTTCGCGGCGACAGAGCGCGCCGTCGATCTCTTGCGCGGCGCCGGCGTCGCCCGGATCAATTTCGACATAATCTATGGATTGCCGCATCAGACCGTCGCTTCCTGCAGCGATACGGTGGAACGCGCCTTGACCCTGGCACCCGACCGGCTCGCCGTCTTCGGCTACGCCCATGTGCCGGCCATGAAGCGTCATCAGCAGCGCATCGACGCGGCGGCGCTGCCCGGCGCGGCCGAGCGCCATGCCCAGGCCGATGCGATCGCCGATGCCCTGCGGGGCGCGGGCTATGTTGCTATCGGCCTCGATCATTTCGCCCGTCCTGCGGACGAGCTCGCGCGCGCCTTCGCAGCCAAGCGGCTGCGGCGCAACTTCCAGGGCTACACCACCGATCCCTCGGCGGCGCTGATCGGCTTCGGCGCCTCGGCGATCTCCGCTTTGCCCCAGGGCTATCTCCAGAACACGCCGCTCATCGGCGCTTATGGCGACGCGGCGGGCGCGGGACGCCTCGCTACCGCCCGCGGCGTGGCGCTGGACGGCGACGACCGGCTCCGCCGCGACGTCATCGATCAGCTGATGTGCTACCTCGCCGCCGATCTCGGCGAGATTGCCGCGCGACATGGAGCGGGCAGCGCCTGCTTCGCGCCGGAACGGAGCGCGCTGCAGGAGCTCGCGCGGCAAAGCGTCGTTCGGCTCGAAGGCGACCGCATCGAGATCGTCGAGGAGTGCCGAATGCTCGTTCGCGTCGTCGCCGCGCTCTTCGATAGTTACCTCGACCGCTCCGCCGGCCGGCACGCCCGCGCGATCTAGACCAAGACCATTTAACGGAGAGCGCCGTGGGCGCGCGATCGTACCATCGCCTCGTCACGCCGATCGCGCTGCTTTTGTCGCTCGCGGGCGCGCCGGCGCGCGCGCAATCTCCCTGCACCAATCCGCTGATCGCGGAAAATCAGGCCGCGGCGAGCCTGATGCTGGAGCCGCGCGAGCGCGACCTGCTGCGTTTGTTCTATCGCGACCGCGGCGCGGATTGCGCTTGGTCGGACGATCAGATCGCCGCGCTGCAAACGGCGCTCTCGCATGCGGGCGACCAGGGTCTCGATGCCGCGCGCTATAATATCGATGCGCTCAAGACGCAAGCCGTCGCGGCCCGCGACTTGTTCTCGACGGCAATGGCCCTGCGCTATGCGCACGACATGGCGATGGGACAAATCGATCTCGCGACCCTCTCGAACGATGTCGACGTTCCGCGCCCCGCGATCGACCTTGTCGGCCAATTGGCGCAGGCGCTGGGCGAAAGAAGGCTGGGCCCCTGGCTCGCCGGTCTCGCACCGGCCGACCCGCAATATGCGCGCTTGCTGAATGCGCTGGCGTCCTATCGCGACAAGATCGGCCGTGCCGAATGGAAGGCGATTCCCGGGGGGCCGACGCTGAAAATCGGCAGGCCCGATCCGCGCATTCCGCTTCTCAAGGAGCGGCTGCTGGCCGAAGGGGATTTGAAGGACCCGAATCCGGTGCTCGATTTCGATGCCGCGACCAAAAAGGCGGTGGCTTCCTTCCAGCAACGGCACGGCATTTCCCCCGACCGACGGGTCGGACGCGCTACGCTCGCCGCGCTGAATGTCTCGGACCATGACCGGCTCGAGCAAATTCTGGCGAACCTGGAGCGGTGGCGCTATTTCGGGCATGTCCTGCCGCCGACTGCGGATCGAGGTCAACGTCGCAGCGGCAACCGCGAGCTTGTTCCAGGATAGCCGCAGCATTCTTGCCATGCGCGCGGTGGTCGGCGATCGCCGGCACCATTCGCCGATGCTGATCAGCTCCAAGCTGCAGGCCATCCTGCTCAATCCGCCTTGGGTGATCCCGACCTCGATCGTGAATATCGAAATCCTGCCAAAACTCGCACGGCACCCCGACTATCTCGAACAGAATGACATGCATTGGGTCGGCGCCCAGCTCGTGCAGGCGCCGGGATCCAAGAACGCCTTGGGCCGCATCAAGTTCGATTTCCCCAACCCCTTCTCGGTCTACATGCATGACACGCCGGCGCGGGCGCTGTTCGCGCTAGACGACCGCGCGCGCAGCCATGGCTGCGTGCGTCTCGAAAAGCCGCTCGATCTCGCCTTGGTGCTGTTGAAGGACGATCAGAATTGGTCGCGCGAGCGCATCGACGCGATGATCGCGGACGGCGCCACGCTCAGGATCGATCTTGCGAATGGCCCGCCGGTGGTGTTCGCCTATTGGACCGTATTCGTCGATGATGACGGCAGGCTCGAATTTCGCGACGACATCTATGGCCGTGACGCGCGGCTGATGGCGGCGCTGCCGTCGTCGGGCACGCGGCCGGCACCGGCATATGTCTCCGGCGCCGAATTCGGCTGTCCGCCCCCGCGTGGCTGAAGAATGCGATTTCCGCGAATTCGGCGGAGGCGCCGGCGCGGCGCCAATCTCTCCTTTCCGTCACTCCAGCTCCTCTAACCGCCTGGCGAGCAGCCGTCGTTCAGGGGCGAGCTTGGCGAGGGCGAGGGCGGCGCTATAGGCCTTGCGCGCCTCATCGCGGCGTCCCATACGCCGCAGGAGGTCGGCGCGCGCCGCCGGGAGCAAGTGATAGAGATCGAGCCCGCCGCGCGCCTCGAGCGCGTCGAGAAGGGCGAGCGCCCGCGCCGGGCCATCGATCATCGCGACCGCGACGGCGTGGTTGAGTTCGATCACCGGCGAGGGATGGATGCGCAGCAGCACCTCGTAGAGCCCGACGATCTGCGGCCAGTCGGTCGCTTCGTGACGTTCCGCCCTGGCATGCAGCGCGGCGATCGCGGCCTGCACGGCGTAGGAGCCAGGTCGCCCCGGCGCGCGCAGTGCGCGCTCGACCAGCGCGAGCCCCTCGTCGATCTCGGCCCGGTCCCACAGCGCGCGGTCCTGATCCTCGAGCAGAACAATGTCGCCGTCGGGCGTCGAGCGCGCCTTGCGCCGCGAATCATGCAGCAGCATGAGGGCCAAGAGCCCCTGGATCGCCGGCCGCTCCGGCAGCAGCTCGGCCAGGAGGCGGCCGAGGCGGATCGCCTCGCGCGAGAGCTCGCCGCGCGTCGGCTCGGCGCCCACGGTCGCCGGCATAGCCCTCGGTGAAGACAAGATAGATGACGGCGAGCACGCCCTCGACGCGCTCGTCGAGCATCGGCGGCGATGGCGTCTCGTAGGGAATTTTCGCCGCGCGGATCTTCTTCTTCGCGCGCACCAGCCGCTGCGCCATGGTCTCCTCGGCGACGAGGAAGGCCCGCGCGACTGCCTCGGTGGCGAGGCCGCAGACGGCGCGCAAGGTGAGCGCCACGCGCGCCTCCATGTTGAGCGCCGGATGGCAGCAGGTGAAAACGAGCCGCAGCATGTCGTCGCCGAAGACGCCGTCTTCCTCCTCGTCCTCGTCGGCGGGGAGATCTGCCGCGCGATCGCGGCGTCCTCGCCGAACTCCTGGCGCTTCGCGCGAAAGAGGATTTGACGGCGCAGCCGGTCGATCGCCTTATGCCGGCCGACCTTGACGAGCCAGGCGCGCGGATTGGCGGGGGTGCCTTGCGCGGGCCATTGCTCGAGGGCGGCCGCGAAGGCCTCCTGCAAGCCTTCCTCGGCCAGCTCGAAATCGCCGACGAGGCGGATCAGCGTCGCAAGGACGCGACCCGCCTCCCGGCGAAAGAGATCGTCCATTCCGCTTGCGCTCATGAGGCCGTCCATCCGCGACGAGCGGCCCGCCAGGACGCCTCGCGCCGCCGCGGTCACCCGTAGATCATCACCGGCCGAACCTCGATCGAGCCGAACTTCGCCGACGGCACCCGAGCCGCGATGGCGGTCGCCTCGTCGAGGTTCTTGGCCTCGATGAGATAGTAGCCTCCGAGTTGCTCGCGCGTCTCGGCGAACGGCCCGTCCGTGGTCAGCGTCTTGCCGCCGCGCACCCGCACCGTGGTGGCGGTCGAGGTCGGCTGCAACGCGTCGCCGGCCTTGAACTGGCCGCCCTTGATGATGGACTGGGTGAAGGCGCCATATTCGTTCATCATGGCGTTCTTCCCCGCGTCGCCGCGCTTTGCCATCTCGGCTTCGTTGTCGTAAATGAGCAAAAGGTACTGCATAGCGAACTCCCTGGGCTGATCGTCGTCATGCGCCGACATCCTGTCGAGCGGGAAGGGGCGGAATTGACGATAGGCGCCGCGCGCGGGCGAAATTATTTCGGCCCCGGGCGGGCGGGCGAAACTGGGGCCCGCGGCATATTTGCCCAGTTCGCGGCGCAGGTCCACCGCGCTCGCGCCTCTCGCGGAAGCGGACACACGCGCGGTCTCGCGCGAATTAGCGATCTACCGCCATCAGCTTGGCGATCTCGGCCGCAGAGAGGCCGCGGCGGACATGGCGCATGACGCGCGCATAATCTTCGCGGAAGCGAAAGGCATAGACAGCCATGCCGTTATTCAGAACCTTGTCGGGAAGCGCCTCGGCGGCGCGGCTCGTCAACGGGCCCTCGTCGAGAGCGACGACCTTGCAGCCGGCGGGCTCGATGAGCGGCGAGCCGGAGCCGCCCGGCATGGTCGAGCAGTTCTCCAGCATGATGCCCCGGCCGCCGACGATATTCTCGCCGGTCGGACCGCAATTGCGCGAGATGACGGGGAATTTGTAGCCTGAGCCCGGCAGTCGGGTGCGGAAGGTGCTGAAGCCGATCATCGAATAGCTGTAGCCGGGCTGGAAAAGCTCGACCGGCGTCTTGGCGAGCTCGACCGGCAGCGGCGCGCGATCTTCGGGCGGATGATCCATCACCAGCAAGGCCCAGTCGTCGGCGCGCTCGAGCCGGCTGTTTCGCGTGCCGACCTTGACGACCGTTGCGCCGAAGGGATGGAAGCGGCCGAGATTGTCCTCGAGCGAGAAGGTCGCCTCGGCCTTGATCGCGCCGTAAGCGTCGAGCACGGCATGGGCCACGGTGACGACGATGCGCCGATCGCCGATCATCACGCCGGTGCCGAAGCTCGTCTCGTCGCCGATTCTGCCGACGGCCTCGGCGCAGGGCTCCTCCGGGTTGATGGGATGCGGCTCGGTGCCGATGATGCCGTTGGCGCGCGCGAGGGTCGCGGGCAGGAGCATCGCCACGCAAAGCAGGGCGAAGGCGATCCGCGCAAGACGGGGTTCAGTCATGGGCGGTTCTCAACCCTCCTTCGCCTGCTCGCGCTTCTTGCGGAAGCCCTCGACGAAGCGGGCGAGGGTGTCGGAGAGCGCGCCGCGCGGGATCATCGCCTCGATCAGGCAAAAGCGGCCGCGCGTCGTGGCCGCCTCCTCGAGCGCGGCGGCGAGCTCGCGGCGGGTCTCGACCCTCCAGCCCGCCCCGCCGATGGCGCGCGCCGCCTCGGCGAAATGCCAGTCGTCGAGATCGTTGAAACGGCTTTCCGGCTGGAAGGCGCGCAGCATCTCCCAGCTCTTGTTGTTGAACAGAACCACGATCGGGTCCCAGCCGTAGCGCCTGCAATTGCCGAGCTCCCAGCCCGTCATCTGGAAAGCGCCGTCGCCCACCAGGATGAGGGCGCGCTCGCCGCTCGAGGCCTGGAGACCGAGCCCCGCCGGCACGCCATAGCCCATGCCGGCATAATAGCCGGGTGCCAGAAGCCGCGTCTGCTTGATGTCGATCGCGGTGAAAAGGCAATCGCCGATGTCGGAGGCGATCGGCATCAAGCCATGGCGGTCCATCATGTCGTTGACGCCGCGCGCGATATCGTTCGGATGAATGGGATCGTCGTCCGCCGCGAGCCCCCCGGGGTAGGCGCGCGGCTTGGCGCGCGTGGGCCTCGCCGGCTTGCCGTCGGTGCGCGCGAGAAGCGCCTCCACCAGCGCCGCGATGGGGATGTCGTGATAGACGTGATAGCCGAGGCTCACCTGCCCCTCCAACGCCTGGATCGTGCGCCGCATGTCGATGGCGCGGCGCGAGATGCCGAAATTCGTGTCGGAGAGGATGACGCCGAGAAGAAAGAGCGCGTCGGAGCTCTCGACCAGCCGTGTGATGCGCTCGTCGCCGGCGATCCCGAGATAGGTGCCGAGCGGCGGCGTCTCCGAACCGGCGAGCAGGCCACGGCCCATGAAGCTCGTCACCACCGGGACGCCAAGCCGGCGCACGAGCTCGGCCACCTTCGCCTCGATGTCGTAGCGCCGGATCTCCACATCGACCATGATGACGGGCGACTTGGCGCCGCGCAGACGCGCGAGAACATCCTCCGCGCAGGCGGCAAGCGCCTCCGCGTCGACGGGCGTGGGGGAATCGGGCGGCACCGCGCCGCAGGCCGCCGTCACCCTGTCGCGCGGCAGCTCGAAATAGACCGGCAGCGAGCGCTCCCGGCAATTTTTCAGCACGCGCATGATGGCGGCCGGCGCCGCCGCGGGGTCGTCGAGTCGCGCCTGGTCGCAGGTGATCTCCTGATAGACGCGGAATTGCGATTCGACGGCCTTTGCCTGGTGATGGACGAGGAGCCCGTGGCCCGTCTCTCCGGTGCCCGGCGCGCCCGAGATGACCGCGACGGGCACGCGCTCGGCATAGGCGCCGGCGATGGCGTTGACCATGTTGAAGGCGCCCGCGCCGTAGGTGACGGCGGCGACGCCGAGGGCGCGGTTGCTGCGCGCCGCCGCGTCCGCCGCGAATCCCACCCCCGGCTCGTGGCTCAGACAGTAGAAGGGCAGGATGCCCGACTCCTCCACCACATTGAAGAAGGGCAGCGCGAAATCGCCGGGAATGCCGAACAGCTCGCGCGCGCCGCGCGCCTTGAGGGCCTCCAGGAGGGCCTCGGCGATGTTCATGAAGCCGCCTCCGCCGCGAAAAGGCGATGATAGAGGCGGCGGCCGAACGATGGCAAACCGTCGCGCGCCGGCGCCCGCCGGAGATCGCTATAATCCAAGCCGTCTTGCGAGGATCGCCCGATGACGCCCACCGCTCTCTCCGTTCTGGCGGACTTGGTGCTGCTGATCCATCTCGGCGTGATCCTCTTCAACCTGTTCGGCTTGGTCGCGATCCCGCTCGGCGCCTGGCGCGGCTGGCGCTTCGTGCGCATATTCTGGTGGCGGGCGCTGCATCTCGCCATCCTCGGCCTCGTCGCCTTGCAGGCGGTGCTCGACCGCGCCTGCTTCCTCACTTTGTGGCAAGATGCGCTCTTGCGGCAGGCGGGCGAGCCGGCCTCGGCCGAGCCGCTGATCCGGCGCTGGATCGCCTGGCTCGTTTTCTGGCCGCTGCCGCTTTGGGTCTTTGCGCTGCTTTACGTCGCGGTTTGCCTCTATGCTATCGCGCTCTGGCGGCTGGTGCCGCCGGCCTGGCCGCGCAGGATGGCGTCGTGACGCAGTCGGCCGGTCTCGCGCCCAACGCGCGCTTGGGAGGGGAGGGCATGGCATGAGCGCGACCGGTGGCGCCAAGACGCGAAGCAAGGTGGTGCTGGTCACCGGCGCGTCGTCCGGCATCGGGCAGGCCATCGCAAGCCGGCTCGCGCGGGAGGGCTATCGCGTCTTCGGCACGAGCCGCAGCGCGACGCCCGAGGCTCCGGCGCCGGGGATCGAGATGCTCGCGATGGATGTCGACGACGACGCCTCGGTCGAGCGCGGCATCGCCGAGCTGCGCCGCAAGGGGGGACGGGTCGACGCGGTCGTCAACAATGCCGGCTGGGCGCTGCAAGGCGCCGTCGAAGACAGCTCGATCGCCGAGGCCCGTGCGCAGATGGAGACGAATTTCTTCGGCGTCTTCAAGGTCTGCCGCGCGCTCCTGCCGGTCATGCGCGAGCAGGGCGGCGGCCATATCGTCAATATCAGCTCGCTCGGCGGCGTCTTCGGCATGCCCTTCAGCGGGCTCTACAGCGCGAGCAAGTTCGCCGTGGAGGGGCTGAGCGAGGCCATGCGGCTCGAAACCCGCCGCTTCGGCATCCGCGTGGTGCTGATCGAGCCGGGCGATTTCGCGAGCAGGCTCGCGCTCAAGCGCCGCACCGCCGAGGCCGCCGCGCGCAACCCCGCCTATGGCGAGGTCTTCCGGCGCTATCAGGCGAGGCAGGCGAAGGACGAGGCCAAGGCGCCCACGCCGGAGGCCGCGGCGGCGCTGGTCGCCAAGATCCTCGCCGATCCCTCGCCCAAGCCGCGCTACAGCGTCGGAATGATCGACCAGCGCATCGTGATCCCGCTCAAGCGCTTGCTGCCGGGGCGCCTCTTCGAGGCGATCCTGCGCCGCGCCATGGGGGTGTAGCAGGCCGGGGAAAGGGATGACGTTGCCCTCGCCCTTCGAGACGGCGGCTTGACCGCCCTTCGGGGTGAGGAGGGCAATGTATTTGAACCATAGACATCCTAATAGTGAGAAGCGCGGCGCTCGGTCGCGCGTGAGCGAGTTTTCCCTAGCCTAACGAAGCCCGGCGCCCCTCACGCCAGCTGCTGGCCCGCGAGCGGCAGCTCGCGGATGCGCTTGCCGGTCGCGGCATGGATGGCGTTGGCGAGGGCGGCTGCGATGGGCGGCGTGCCCGGCTCGCCGACGCCGCCGAGCGGCGCCCCGCTCTCGACGATATGGACGGCGATCTCGGGCGTATCCGCCATCATGACCATCGGGTAGGAGGAGAACTGATCCTCGACGACGCGGCCTCCCTTGACGGTGATCTTGCCGTAGAGCGCCGCCGTCAGGCCGTAGATGATGCCGCTCTCCATCTGGCCGACCACCGTATCGGGATGGATCACGCTGCCGCAATCGATCGCGCAAGTGACCTTGTCGAGCCTGAGCGCGCCCTTCGCGTCGACCGTGACCTCCGCCACTTCGGCGACGATCGACTTGAAGGCGGCATGGATGGCGATGCCTCGTCCGCTGCCTTTGGCGAGGGACGTGCCCCAGCCCGACTGCTCGGCGGCGGTGTCGAGCACCTTGAGCCAGCGCGGCGCGTCCTTGAGCAGCGCGCGGCGAAACTCGACCGGGTCGCGGCCGGCGGCGGCGGCGAGCTCGTCGACGAAGCTCTCGACGAAGAAGCCGTTATAGCTATGGCCGACCGAGCGCCAGAAGCCGATCGGCACGGGCGTGGGGCTGGGCACGTACTCGACCAGCTTGTCGGCGATGGCGTAAGGCAGATCGGCCGAGCCCTCGATCTGGCTTACGTCGGGTGTGCGGCCGAACATGTAGTTGGTGGGGAAGGGCAGGCCGCTGAAGTTGCGGTCGGCGAAGGATTTGACCACGGGCGGCACGACCTGGCGGTTGATCCAGGCGAGCGGCACGCCGTCCTTGTCGAGCGCGGCGCGGAAGCGCGAGAGCGCCGTGGGGCGATAGGCGTCATGCCGCATGTCCTCCTCGCGCGACCACAGGAGCTTGACCGGCGTGCCGGGCATGGCCTTGGCGAGTGCCGCGGCCTGCACGGCGAAATCGATCTCGATCCTGCGCCCGAAGCCGCCGCCCAAGAGCGTCGTATTGACCAGGACGTTCTCGCGCGACAGCCCGCATAGATCGGCCGCCGCCCGTTGCACCAGATCGGGCCCTTGCGTGCCGGTCCAGATGGTGAGCCGGTCGCCCTCGAGCAGCGCCGTCGCGTTCATCGGCTCCATCGTGGCATGCGCGAGGAAGGGGAGCTTGTAGGTCGCCTCGACCGTCTTGACGCCGCGCTTGAGCGCGGCTTCGGCGTCGCCCAGTTTCTGCAGCACCGTGACGGCGCCGCTCTCCATGTCGCGGCCGAGCTGGCTCGCGATCGCATCGCTGTCGAGGCCGGCATGGGCCCCCTCGTCCCATTCGACGACGAGTGCCACGGCCGCCTCGCGCGCGCGCCAATAGCTGTCGCCGACGACGGCCACGCCGCCTGGGACCGCGACGACGCGGCTGACGCCGCGCCGCCCCTTGATCGAAGCCTCGTCGAAGCGGCGGAGCTTGCCGCCGAAGACCGGACAATGCAGCATCGCCGCATAGAGCATCTTGTCGAGCCTGACATCGATGCCGTAGTGCGCGCTGCCGTCGGTCTTGGCGGGGATGTCGAGCCGCTTCACCGCCTTGCCGATCAGCCTATACTCGGCCTTCGTCTTGAGCGGCGGGCTCTCGGGCGGCCCGATCATGGCGGCCTCGCCGGCGAGCTCGCCGTAAGAGAGACGCGCGCCGTCGGCCAACACGAAGCCGTTTTCGGTCCTGAGCTTGTCCGCGGCGACGCCGAGACGCTTGGCGGCGGCCGCGACCAGCATGGCGCGCGCGCGGCTTCCGGCGATGCGCATGGCGCGCCACCCCTCGCGCGTCGAAGCCGAGCCGCCTGTCATCTCGAGGCCGAGCATCTCCCCGAAGGTCCGCGCGACCCAGCGGTCGATCTTGTCGTCCTCGACGTAGGAATCCTCCATCAGCGTGATGTTGGCGTAGACATTGGCGACAGGCGCTCGCTCGACCCTGACCCTGCTCCAGTCGGCGTCGAGCTCCTCGGCGACGATGAGGGCAAGCGCGTTGTAGATGCCCTGGCCCATGTCCGAGCGCGGCGCCAGCACCGTCACGATGCCGTCGGGGCCGATATGGACATAATGATTGAGCGCCGCCGGCGCGCCCTCGGCCGCCGTCGCGGCAAAAAGCCTGTCCGCGCCGCAGCCGATCAGAAGCCCCCCGCCGGCGAGCGCCGAGCCGACGATGAAGCGCCGTCGCGTAAGCTCGAGGGTCAACTCATCGCTCCTTTTGCGTCAGCCCTTGGCCGCCCCCTTGATGGCGCGGCGGACGCGCGGATAGGTGCCGCAGCGGCAGATGTTGGTGATCGCCTTGTCGATTTCCTCGTCGGAGGGATGCGGGTTCGCCTTGAGAAGCGCCGCCGCCGCCATGATCATGCCCGACTGGCAATAGCCGCATTGCGGCACCTGCGCCTCGATCCAGGCCGCTTGGACGAGGCTCGCGCCGCCGAGCCCCTCGATGGTGACAATGGCGCCTTGCGCCGCGCCGACGGGGATCTGGCAGGAGCGCATGGCGACGCCGTCGATATGGACGGTGCAGGCGCCGCACAGCCCGACGCCGCAGCCGAATTTGGTGCCGGTGAGCCCCAGCTCGTCGCGCAAGGCCCACAGCAACGGCATCTCCGCCTCGACATCGAGCTCGATCTTCCGGCCGTTCACCTCAAGCGTCGCCATGGCAAGGCCTCCATGATCGGAGCCGCGTCGTCCCGCGCGGCTGGATTATCCCACGCCGGGAGGGCAGAATCGAGCCTTGTCGCTCGCCCAGCCGAAGCGCCGCAGCCGTCCGGAGGAAGCCTGGAATGCAGAGCCGCCCGATGCAGAACCGACAAGTGCGTCTCAAATCCCGCCCCGCCAATATTCCGCAGCCGGAGAATTTCGAGATCGCCGAGGCGGTCGTGACGGAGCCGCGCGAGCATGAGTTCCTGGTGCGCAACGAGTTCCTCTCGGTCGAGCCGGCCATGCGCGGCTGGGTCGCCGTCGCCGCCAACTATTCCAAGCCGGTCGGCATCGGCGAGGTGATGCGCTCCTTTGCCGCCGGCGAGGTGATCGCCTCGCGCCATCCGGGCTTTGCCGTCGGCGACAAGGTGATGGGCATGTTGGGCTGGCAGGACTACGCGATCTCGGACGGGAGCAACATCACGCGCAAGGTGAAGGAGAGCGATCTGCCGCTCTCGCTCTCGCTCGGTATCCTCGGCCTCAACGGCGTCAGCGCCTATTTCGGCCTGCTCGAGCTCGGCCAGCCGCGCCCGGGGGACACCGTCGTGGTCTCGACCGCGGCCGGCGCCGTGGGCTCGGCGGTGGGGCAGATCGCCAAGATCGCCGGCTGCCGCAGCGTCGGCATCGCCGGCGGTGCCGTCAAGACGCGTATCTGCCGCGAGGATTTCGGCTTCGACGCCGCGGTCGACTACAAAGCGCCGGGGAATCTCGAGGATGTGCTCGCCGAGGCCTGCCCCGGCGGCGTCGATGTCTATTTCGACAACACGGCCGGCGCCATCAGCGACGCGGTGCTGCGCCGGCTCAATATCGGCGCGCGCGTGGTGATCTGCGGCACGGCCTCGGTCGCGAGCTGGGACCCGCCGCCGGTGGGGCCGCGGGTCGAACGCCATCTTCTGGTGAAGCGCGCGCGCATGCAGGGCTTCCTCGCCTTCGACTTCCAGCATCGCTACGAGGAAGCGGTGGCCCGCGTCGCGCAATGGCTGCGCGAAGGGCGGCTCCGTTACCGCGAGGACGTGCTCGACGGCATCGAATCCTGCCCCGGCGCGATCGCCGGCCTCTATCGCGGCGAGAATCTCGGCAAGCGGCTCATCCGCCTCCGTCGTGCGTGAGTTTTCCGCCGCCCGCTACGGCGCCATATGCAACGTCACCACGAGCTGCACGACGTCGCCGCCCATATAGGAGGGCAGCGGCTCGAACGGCGCGGTGCGCTGGATCATGACGAGCCCGGCATGGTCGAGCACGTCGACGCCAGAGGAGTGCAGCAGCCTCAGCCGCAACAGCTTTCCCTGGCGGTCGACGAGAATCTCGTATTGCGCCGTCCCGTCGAGGCCGATCGACCTGATCTCGGCGGGATAGTTGCGGTGGCGGAGAATCTCGTCGCGCAGCGCGTTGAGATATTTGTCGCCGCCGCCTTCGCCGAGCCATTCATTCTCGCTTTTCGATTCCGACGGCGGGCGATTGGGCGAGAGCGCCGCCGTCCGCGCGGGCGCTTGGGAGGATTTGAGCGGCTTCGGCCGCTGCGCGGTGGCCGTGGGGGAGGAGGATTTCGTATCGGGCTGCGCGGCGGGCGCGGCGCTGCTCGTGGCGGGCGCCGGCGGCTCGGGCGGAGGCGGAAGCTTCGCCGTCTCGGCCGGCTCGGCTTTCTCCTGGGTCGGCTGCGCCGCCGCGGGCTCGTCCTTTTTCGGCGCTTCCTGGTCGGGTAGGCTGCCCGCGGGGCGGTCGAGCTCGCCGCCCGATTGTCGGAAGGGCTGTGCCTTGGATTGAGGCGTCGGCTGCTGCGGCGCGGCTTGCGGCGGCGGCGGCAAGGAAACCAGCTCGACGGGGATCGCCGGCGGCTCGGCGGGGCGCTGCTGGATCCTCGCCTGGGCGATGAACATCAGCAACACCGCGGCATGAAGGAACGCGGCGGCGAGAATGCCCGCGTCGCGGTTCCAGTCGAAACGCTTCTCGGGCGGGGCGCGCGTGATGACAGCCGGCTCGATGAGCAAGGGAATCGGCGCCTTGTCTTCGGCCGGGTCGGACGCTTCGGCCAAATGGGGCTCTTCGGCCGAGTCGGACGTTTCGGCCAAATGGGGCTCTTTGGCCGGGTCGGGCGTTTCGGCCAAATGGGGCGCATCCGGGATCATCCACGACACCTCTCGGGGTGGGCGGATTTATAGCACAAAGCCTTGTAGCGCTCGTGCGGCCGGAGGGCTACTAAAGCCTTAAACCAATTACAAAAACCTTATAAGAGCGGCCTTGCCGGCTGCTTGGGGGAGACCTGCTTGAGGGAGGGGGCAAAAAATGGGCCGGGCCACGCGGCCCGACCTGTCATTCTCGTGGCGAAAGCGAGCTTAGATGGCGTCAGCTGGATTTCGACTGCTGGAAGCCGAACTCGATGAGGCGCGCGCTACGGCAATTCCGAGGCAATGGCACGCCGCGCGCGGGCGCCGTTCAGCTCCCGAGCTCGAGGGCGGCGCGCACCTTCTGGGCCAGCTCCTGCTTGCGGTAGGGCTTGCGGATCATGTTCTGCGTATTGGCGAGCTCGTCGTCCTCCTCGGTCGGCTCGAGCTTCGAATAACCGGTCGTGTAAAGCACCTTCATGCCGGGCCTGAGCGCGCGCGCCGCCTCGGCGAGCTGGTAACCGCTCATCCCTTCGGGCATGACGATGTCGGTGAAGAGCAAATCGAACTCCTCGGCGCCCGCGAGGATCGACATCGCGGCCGGTCCGCTCGGCGCCTCGCGCACCTTGTAGCCGAGGTCGAGCAGCAGCCACGCGGCCGTCTTGCGGACATTGGGATTGTCCTCGACCAGCAGGATCGATTCATGTCCCCTCGGCATGGCGGCGAACAGAGGCCGCTCGACGCGCGGCGCGGCACTCTCGGACTCCACCCGCGGCAGATAGAGCGCCACGGTGGTGCCGTAGCCGACCTCGCTGAGGATCTTCATGTGACCGCCGGACTGCCTGACGAAGCCGTGGATCATGCTGAGCCCGAGCCCGGTGCCCGCTCCGGTCTCCTTGGTGCTGAAGAAGGGCTCGGTCGCCTGCGCAACGATCTCGGGCGCCATTCCTGCGCCCGTGTCGGTCAGCGAGAGCACGACGAAATCGCCGGAACCGGCCTCCGCGCCATGGCTTGCGTCGAGATGGACGTTGGCCGTCTCGACGGTCAGCTTGCCGCCCTCGGGCATCGCGTCGCGGGCGTTGATGGCGAGGCTGACGAGCGCATCCTCGACCTTGGAGGGGTCGGCACGGGTCGACCATAGACCCTCGCCCAGCTTGACGGCGATCTGGATCGTCTCGCCCAATGTCCGTCGCAGCATCGCGACCATGTCCGGCACGCGCTCGTTCAAATCGAACACTTGCGGCTGCAGCGGCTGCCGCCGCGCGAAGGCGAGCAGGCGGTGGGTCAGCTCGGCGCCGCGCAGCGCGCCGTTGAGGATGGCGTTCACCAGGTCGCTCTGCTGCGGATGGTCCTTGACCGCCTCGAGCAGGAGATCGGCATTGCCGATGACGATGGCGAGGAGATTGTTGAAGTCATGGGCCACGCCGCCGGTCAGCTGGGCGACCGCGTCGAGCTTCTGCGCCTGCCGCAATTGCTCCTCGAATCGCTTGCGCTCGGTGATGTCCTCGGAAAAGCCAAGCAGATAATGCGGCCGGCCGTGCTCGCCGGCGACCGGCATCATCTTGGTCGCGAAGCTGCGCAGGCCCTTGTGCCGCGTGCTGATGGACTCGTCGGGAATGACCTGGAGCGCGCCCGACGTCAGCACCGCCCGATCGCGCTCGACGAAGCGGTCGGCCTGCTCCTTGGGAAACAGATCATAGTCGGTCTTGCCGATCAGCTCGTTGCGCTTGAAGCCCAGAAGCTCCTCGCCCGCGCGATTGAAGAGGACGAAGCGGTGCTCCTGCGCGTCCTTGACGAACAACATGCCGGGCACATGCTCGATCACCAGATCGAGGAAGACGCGCGTGCGCTCGATCTCCTCCTCGGCCTGCTTGCGGGTCGCGACCTCGGTGCGCAGCAATTCGTTTGCGCTCGACGCCTCGACGCGGCGGCTCTCGATATATTCCTCGCGCCGTTGGGCCTCCGCTCCCATGAAGCGGAAGATGAGCCAGAGCAGCAGGAGGCTGCCCGCCGTGGCGACGGCGAGAATGACCTGCGCGGCGATGGCGCGGTCCTCGGCGAGGGCCGAGCGCTCGCGGTAAAGCCGCTCCTGCTCGGATTGCATATCGCCGATGGCCGCGCGGATGCGGTCCAGCCGGTCGAGCCCCGCGACCAGCTCTGCCGGATCGATGGCAGCACCTCCCGCGCCACGGCGCGCGATGCCCTCGTCGAGCGTCTTCAGATTGTCGCCGATGAGCTGGTCCACGGCGCCGAGCCGGCGTTGCTGGTCGGGATCGTCCGCCGTCAAGCCGCGCAGCGCGGCGAGGGCAGGCGCTACGCGTTGCGCCGAATCGCGAAAGCGCCCCAGGAATTGCTCGTTCCCGCTGACGAGATAGGCGCGCTGGCCGGCCTGGGCGTCGCGCGCGAGCGAGAGGAGGTTCTCCAGCCCCAGCAGCACTTGCTGCGTGTGCTGAATCGAGCCATCCGCGCGCTGAAGCCCGCGCAACATGACGAGCGAGTAGGCGCTGTTGGCGACGATGAGCAGGAAGGCAAAGACTATTCCCGCGCTCCGCCAAAGCCGGCGGGGTGCGTCGCGTCCGAGCTTGGCATCCGCCGTGGTCACGCCCGCCATCTCGCCCCTTCGTCGACGCGGCCCCCCGCAGCAGACCGCCCTTCAAAGTAGAGTAAGACAACCGTGCTGCAAGCTTACTTCAAGATTTCGTGAAGCGCGCGACGTGTGCAAGACGATGTCGCAGCGCAGCGCAAATTTGATCGCGTCATAACCATTAGCCCACTATCCGTCGCACCGCGCCACGCAGCGGTCGCGCCGGATCTGCCCCTCCCGCGCAAAAGCGTCACGGACTTGTTTTGTTCTCGCCTCGCCCGCGCGGGATTGCTAAGATCGGACGCAGGGACGCACAGGACCATGACGGACATCATCGAGCTTTTGGGCGCGCCACGGCTGGCGCGCGGCATCTGCCGCACGCTGGGCGCGCTCGGCTATGGCGCGCTCACCGAGTTCACGCTGCGCTCCGGCCGGCGCGCCGACGTCATCGGCATGAACGGGGCAGGCGAGATCGTCATCGTCGAGATCAAGACGTCTGAGGCGGATTTTCGCGCCGATCGCAAATGGCCCGACTATCTCGAGTTCTGCGACAGCTTCTATTTCGCGGTGCCGGAAGGCTTCCCGCAAGGCATTCTGCCGGACACCTGCGGCCTGATCGTGGCCGACGCCTATGCGGGGGTGATCTTGCGTCCGTCGCCGCGGCTTGCCGCCATGAACGGGTCGCGCCGCCGGGCGCTCCTCTTGCGTTTCGGATTGGCGGCGAGCGGGCGATTGCAGCGCGTCATCGACCCCGAGGCGGCGTTATGATGCCCGAGGCAAATCGCGAATCGGCCGCCTCGCTTTGCAGAATGCGAAGCAGCCTGACAGGTTAACCATTAAATCCGCTTGTCGTCCCGACCGGCCTCGACGGCCACCGGGCCAGGCTCAGCTCTTGCCCTTGCCGCCGGAGCCCGACGGGCCGCCGGAATTGCCGCCGGGCGTGGTGTTCGCCCCATGCTTGCTGGGCGATACGGTCGTGCCCGCATAGACCTTGACCGAGGCGACGATCGGCGTGGCATAAGCCACGGTCGCGGCCAAGCCAAGCTTTGCAAGGGCTTGGCGGCGGCTTTGCAGGCGCTTTTCCGCGCTGATCTGCTCGATGTCGTTCATCTCGATCTCCTTAATTCCCCTCGAGCGGCCTTGCCGGGCCGGCAAAGGATGGCCCAAACTGTTGCAGATATTCAAGCAAATTCCATACCATGGTACCGGCTTGACCCGGCTGGCACGCTCACGGCCCCCCCTAGCGCGCCATGCGGGCAAGGGTCGCGGTCGTGCTGTGACCCTCCTCGAGCTCGACCAGCAGCACCCGCCCGCCATAGCCTTGCACGAAGGCGGCGCCCACCACCTCGTCGACCGCGTAATCGGCGCCCTTGACCAGCAGATCGGGTCTGATCGCCTGGATGAGCTTCATCGGCGTATCCTCGGCGAAGCTCACCACGAGATCGACCGAGGCGAGCGAGGCGAGAAGAATGGCGCGGTCGCTCTCGCGCTGCACCGGGCGCTTGGGCCCTTTGAGGCGCTTGACCGAGGCGTCGGCATTGAGGCCCACTACCAGCCGGTCGCAGGCGGCGCGCGCCTTCGCGAGAAGCGCCACATGGCCGGGATGGAGCAGGTCGAAGCAGCCGTTGGTGAAGCCGATGCGCAGGCGGCGGCGGCGCCAGCGCTCGAATTCGCTCGAGGGCGCGGGCGAGCGGCTGGATCTTGGCCTCGTGGCTCGCATGCTCCTCGGCCTGCAGCGCCGCGATCAGCTCGTCGATCGAGGCGACGGCGGTGCCGACCTTGCCGACCACGATGCCGGCCGCCAGATTGGCGAGCTCGGCCGCCTCGAGGAGCGGCAGCCCTGCCGCGAGCGCCGCCGCGAGCGCCGCCACGACCGTGTCGCCCGCGCCCGAAACATCGAACACCTCGCGCGCCGTGGCGGCAATATGGTGGGCCTGGTCGGCCGTCACCAGGATCATGCCCTCGCGCCCCCGCGTCGCGAGCACCGCGCCGAGGCCATGCGCCGCGATCAGCGCGCGCGCCGCCTCGACCGCCTCCTCGTCGCTGCGCACCGGCAGACGCGTCGCCGCGGCCAGCTCGGCGCGGTTCGGCGTGACGACGGTGGCGCCGCGATAGACGCCGTAGTCGGCCGCCTTGGGATCGACGATGACCGGCCGCCCCGCCGCGCGCGCGGCGGCGATCGTCTCGCCGAGCAGGCGGCGCGTCAGCGTGCCCTTGCCGTAATCGGACAGCACCACCACCGCGGCCTCGCTCAAGGCGGCGTTCAGGGCGGCCATGAGGCTGGTCTCGCTCGCCGTCTCGATCGGCTGCACCGTCTCATGGTCCGTCCGCAGGAGCTGCTGCGTGCCGGCGACGAAGCGCGTTTTGACGCCGGTCTTGCGCCCGGCTTCGGCGAAGAGCTCGGCCTCGACGCCCGTCTCGAGCGCCATCAGGCGAGCGGCCTCGCGCCCCGCCTCGTCGTCGCCGACGACGGCGAGGAAGCGCGTCCGGGCGCCCAGCGCCGCGATGTTGCGCGCGACATTGCCGGCACCCCCCAGCATGACGCTCTCGCGCTCGATGCGCAGCACCGGGATGGGCGCCTCGGGCGAGACGCGCTCGACCGTCCCGTAGACATAGCGGTCGACCATGAGGTCGCCCAGGCAAAGCACCCGCGCGCCCGCGAACGCCCGGGCATGGTCGAGGAGGGCGGCGCGATCGGTCATGCGCCTCTCGTGAAGCGGCCGCCCACCGCGCGCCGAGGCTCGGCCGCGGTCATCTCGTCATGGATCCAGCGATAGGTGCGCTCGAGTCCGTCCTCCAGCTTGATGCCGGGCTCCCAGCCGAGATAGCGCTGGATGAGGCTATTGTCGCTGTTGCGCCCGCGCACGCCCTTGGGCGCGTCGAGCTTGTAGCGCCGCGTGAGCTTGACTCCGGCGATGGCCTCGACGATGTCGACGAGACGGTTCACCGAGACGAGCTGGCTCGAGCCGAGATTGATCGGCTCCTCGATTCCGCTCGCCATGACGGCGTGGCTGCCTTTGATGCCGTCGTCGATATACATGAAGCTGCGCGTCTGGAGCCCGTCGCCCCAGATCTCGATCTCGTGGCGGCCCGAGAGCCGCGCCTCGATCACCTTGCGGCAGATGGCGGCCGGCGCCTTCTCGCGCCCGCCGTCATAGGTGCCGTGCGGCCCGTAGACGTTGTGGTAGCGCACGACGCGCGTCTCCAGGCCGAAATCCTCGCTGAAGTGGCGGCACATGCGCTCGCTGAAAAGCTTCTCCCAGCCATAGCCATCCTCCGGCATGGCGGGATAGGCGTCCTCCTCCTTGAGCGCCACGACCTCGCTCGAGGTCTGCTTGTCGGCGGCGTAGACGCATGCCGACGAGGCGAAGAAATAACGTCGGCAGCCGCCCTCGCGCGCCGCCAGCAGCATATGGGTGTTGATCAGCACCGAGAGCATGCATTCCGCCTTGTGCGTCTCGATGAAACCCATGCCGCCCATGTCGGCGGCCAGATTGAAGACGATGTCGGCGCCCTTGGCCGCCGCCATGCAGGCCGCGCGCTCGCGCAAGTCGAGCTGGCGGTTGTCCGCCTTGGGAAAGCGCTGATACCACTCCTCGAAGGGCTTGATGTCGACCGCGCGGACATGGCTGAAGCCGCGCTTCAAGAGGTCCGCCACGAGATGTCCGCCGATGAAGCCGCCGGCGCCCGTCACGAGGACGGTCGCGTCCTTATCCATGTCCATGGCAGGCTGCTGCTCCCTTCTGCATCGCCTTGGCGATCACGGCCTCGAAGCGGTCGGTGATGCGGCCAATATCGAAGCTCCGCTGCGCGTAGTCCAGTCCGTTCTTGCCGAATTGCAACCGCAAACTCGCATTTTGCACAAGCCGGTCGGCCGCCGCGGCGAAGCCGGCCACGTCGCCCGGTGCGGTGACGATGCCCGCCTTCTCGCGCTCGATGAGCCGCGCCGCCAGATTGGCCTTCGGAACGGCGGCTATGAGCGGCCTGCCGGCGCAGAGATAGCTCAGCACCTTGCTCGGCACCGAGTAAATGCCGGCTTCGGGGTCGAGGATGGCGAGCAGGATATCTCCCGCCGCCATCATCTCCGGCAGCCGCTCATAGGGCTGAAAGCCCAATAGGCGGAGATTGTCGAGCACCAGCTTCCTCTTGCGATTTGCGAGCCAATCCATCGCCGGCCCCTCCGAGGCCACGATCACGACCACGCGCGGGTCGGCGCGGAAATGCTCGGCGAGGCCGGCAAGCATGGCGGGATCATGCTTTCGGCCCAAGGTGCCGGCATAGAGGAGGGCGATGCGGCCCTCGAGTCCCTGCTCGCGCGACCAGCCGTTCGAGCGCGGCAGAGCGGGCAGCTCGTCGATGGGCGCCCAATTCTCGATGATGGCGATGCGGCCGGGTGCGATGCCCCAGCCCTCGAGGATAGGCCGGAAATCCTCGCTGATGGTGACGATCGCCCGGCTCGCCCGCGCGACGCGCCGCTCGAGCGCGCGGTAATGCGCGCCGACGAGGGCGCCCAAGGGCCCGAGCTTGCGGCGCAACAGCCGGTCGATGCCGACGCCGTAGATGTCCTGCAGCCAGAAAATGAAAGGCACGCGATTTTCCGCGCACCAGCCTTGGATGCGCGCCAAGGGATCGAGCGGGGTATTGGCGCAGAGCAGGAGATCGGGCGCGAAGCGCGCGGCGCGCTCGGCGAGGATACGGCCATAGGCGATCTCCTGGCCGCGCCGCTTGAGGAAGCGGTATTTGGCGAAGGGCTCGCCGAGCTCGAGCCCCTCGATGGCGAAGCCGGGAGGGTCTTCCGCCTCGCGTCCCAGCCGGCCCTTGGGCGTCTGGAAGAAGGCTGCATGGAGATGCAGGACCTCATGGCCGCGCCGCGCCAGCGCCCGGGCGAGCTGGACTTGGAAGGGATGGCCGGAATAGTCGTGCAGCAGAATGCGCATACGTCTTATTGCCACGGTCTGGTTAAGAAGCGCTTGCCGAGCCGGCGCTCCCGCGGGCTAACGCGACGTTAACCTTGCCATGGTAGCGCTGAAGCCCCGGAAAAGCTTCCCTCGGGCGGCGTTGCCGCCGGTGCGCCCCGCCGATATGGTGCGGCCGGGATCGGAGTATCGCTCAAGTCAGATGAAGTTCGTCCTCGGCCTCAATGCCTATCACGGCGACAGCGCCGCATGCCTGCTCCAGGACGGACATCTCGTCGCCGCGGCGGAGGAGGAGCGCTTTCGCCGCATCAAGCATTGGGCCGGCTTCCCCAGCGAGGCGATCCGCTATTGCCTGGCCGAGGCCGGCATCTCGCTGAGCGACGTGGCGCATGTCGCGATCAACCGCGATCCGCGCGCCAATCTTTGGCATAAGCTCGGCTACACGCTTCTGCGCCGGCCGAGCTTGCGCCTCGTGCGGCGCCGTCTGCGCGACGCGCGCGAATGGTCCGGCATCGCCGAGATGCTGGCCCGGAGCTTCCCCGAGCAACCCTTCCACGGCGAGCTCCACCATGTCGAGCATCATCTCGCTCATCTCGCCTCGGCGTTCCTCGCCTCGCCCTTTCCCGAGGCGACGGTGGTCTCGGTCGACGGTTTCGGCGATTTCTCGAGCGCGGCCTGGGGCATCGCGCACGGCGACCAGGTGACGGTCGAGGGGCGCGTGCGCTTTCCCCACTCGCTCGGCATCTTCTACGAGGCGATGACGCATTATCTGGGCTTCCCCCAATATGGCGACGAGTACAAGGTGATGGGGTTGGCGCCCTATGGCGAGCCGCGCTTCCGCGCCGAGATGGAGCGGCTCGTCGAGCTGCGGCCGGACGGCGGCTTTCGCCTGGGGCTCGAGTATTTCCGCCATCACAAGGAGGACGTCGCCTATGAATGGCGCGGCGGCTCTCCGCAGACGGGCATCCAGCATAGCCCCGCGCTCGAGGCGCTGCTGGGACCCGCGCGCCGCCCCGACGAGCCGCTCGAGCAGCGTCACAAGGACATCGCCCGCTCGGTCCAGGCGCGCTTCGAGGACGCCGTCTTCCATCTCTATCGCCGGCTCCATGCGCGCCACGGGCTCGATTGCATCGCCATCGCGGGCGGCTGCGGCTTCAATTCCGTGGCGAACGGAAGGCTCTATCGCGAGACGCCCTTCCGGCGCGTCTATGTCCAGGCCGCAGCGGGCGACGCGGGCGGCGCGATCGGCGCGGCATTGCTGGTGGCGAGCCGAGCGGGCGCGCGCCGCGAGCGCATGACGCACGCTTATTGGGGCCCGCATTTCGACCGCGCCGCGAACGCGCGGGCGCTCGAAGGCAAGGCCGACGAGATCGCCGCCAAGGGCTGCCTCATCGAGCTCGCGGCCGACGAGGAGACCCTCAGCAAGCGGGTCGCCCAGGCCATCGCCGAGGGCAAGGTGATCGGCTGGTTCCAGGGCCGCATGGAATGGGGGCCGCGCGCCCTCGGCAACCGCTCGATCCTGGGCGATCCGCGCCGCGCCGACATGAAGGACATCCTCAATCTCAAGGTGAAGCGGCGCGAATCCTTCCGTCCCTTCGCGCCCTCGATCCTGCGCGAAGCCGTGGCGGACTGGTTCGAGACGGAGGATGACGTGCCCTTCATGATGCAGGTCTTCCAGATCAGGCCCGAGCGCCGGGCGCAGATCCCGGCCGTCACCCATGTCGACGGCTCGGGCCGGCTGCAGACCGTGACTGCAGGAGACAACCCGCGCTATTACCGGCTGATCTCGGATTTCGCGGCGCTCACCGGCGTGCCGATGCTGCTCAATACCTCGTTCAACGAGAACGAGCCGGTGGTCTGCCGGCCCGAGGAGGCGATCGACTGTTTCCTCAGGACGGAGATGGATTTGCTCGCGCTCGGCGACCATCTGGTGAGCCGCGGGCGATAGCGACGGGGCGCAGCGTGGCCTTCACGACATGGCTCCCGGCCGCCGGCCCGCGACGACGTCCTCATAGACCCTCTCGAGCCGGGCCGCCGCCTCCTCCCAGCCATAGTTGGCAAAGGCGGCATGTCGGCCGCGCTCGCCCATCGCGCGCAAGGCGGCGGGATCGGCGAGCAGTTCCTTGATCGCCGCCGCCAGGCGGGGCACGTCGTCGATCGGGACGACCCGGCCGGCGCCAGCGGCCTTGACCTCGGGCCAGAGATTGACCTGGTCGGAGATCAGCACCGGCAGCCCCGCAGCCATGGCCTCGACCACGGCGAGGCCGAAATTCTCGCTGCGCGAGGGCAATAGAAAAAGATCGGCGTCGGCGAGGAGCGCCAGCTTTTCCGCGCCCTCGACCATGCCGGCGAGGTGGCTGCGTCCAGCGACCCCCTCCTCCGCGAGCCAGCGCTCGAGGGAGGCGCGCATGCCGTCGTCCGGGCCCGCGATGACGAGATGCGCGTCGAGCCCTTCGCGGACGCAGCGCCCGAAGGCGCGCGCGACGAGGTCGAGCCCCTTCTTCTCATGCAGCCGTCCGAGGAACAGCAGGATCGGCCGCGCGCCGATTTCGGGATGGTGGGCGCGAAAGCTCCCGCGCGGCGGCAGCGCCTCATAAACCTCGAGCTCGATGCCGAGCGGGGCGACGGCGCCCGGCACGCCGAGTGCATGGGGCTCGGCCAAGCGGCGCTCCTCCTCGGAGGTATAAAGGAGGGCGGCGGCACCGCGGGTCGCGCTGTCTCTGGAACAGACCCTCGATGAGGGCCTTGCGGAGACGGTGGCGGCGGTAGATGTAGGGGTCGAGCGCGCCGTGCGGCTGCAGGATATAAGGGATGCGCCGCCGCCCGCAGGCCCGGGCCACGGCCCAGTTATGAAAGAAATAAAGCGAATGCACATGCAGGAGCTGGTAGGAGCCGGCATCCCGTTCGAGCGCGCGGGCGAGGGGGCAGGAGGTGCAGAGGGTGCGCGGCCAATGCTCGCGGAAATAGCGAAAAACGACTCCGTCGCGCTCGACCGGTCCTGCTGGTGCAGGCGCAGGGAGGCCATGATCCGTCGTATAGATGGCCACCCGATGGCCGCGGCGCGCCGTGGCGCGCGCCATCTCAAGGCAGGCCTTCGTCGGACCGCCGAATTCCGCCGTCAGGTTCGAGATCACGTGCAGAATATTCATCGGCGCAACCATAGCAGCGGGTCCTGGCCCGAGCGAGCCGGGCTGGGGCCTCGCGTCCGGGGGCGGCATTGCTAGGAGCGGCTCCCACCCAAGCCGAGCTCGACCGGGTGCGGCGTTTGCTTATCTTTCGTTTGGGCAGCCTGGGCGACACGGTGGTAGCTCTGCCCTGCTTTCGCCTGATCGCGCGGCGCTTCCCCGAGGCCGAGCGCCATCTGCTCACGGTCCTGCCGGTGAGCGACAAGGCCGCGCCGATCGAGAGCGTTCTCGGCGGAAGCGGGCTCGTCCATGGCGTCATGCGCTATCCGGTGGGCTTGCGCGACCCGGCTGCGCTTTTGGCGCTCGGCCGGCGGATCAGGGCCTTCCGCCCCGACCTCCTGATCTATCTGGCCGAGCCGCGCGGTCGAGCCTCCGTCTGGCGCGACGTCATGTTCTTTCGTCTGAGCGGAGCGAAGCGCATCCTGGGAGCGCCGCTCGGCGAGGAGCTCCGCCGGAACCGGGCCTTGCCCGACGGCACCTGGGAAGCGGAGGCCTCGCGTCTCGCGCGTTGCCTTGAGCCGCTCGGCGACGCCGCGCTCGAGCGCCGCGAGAGCTGGGACTTGGCGCTTACGGAAACGGAGCGGTCGGCCGCGGCGGAGACCCTCGCCGGCTGGCCCGGGGCTCACAGCTTCATCGCCCTCTCGATCGGCACGAAGTTCGCCGTCAATGATTGGGGCGAGGAGAATTGGCGCGAGGCTGTCGCCGATCTCGGCCGGCGCCATCCCGGCCTCGGGCTCGTCACGCTCGGCGTGGCCGGAGAGGCGGCGCGCTCCCAAGCGATCGCCGTCGCCTGGCAGGGTCCGCGCCTCGATCTTTGCGGCCGGCTCGGCGTCCGCGAGAGCGCGGCGCTCCTCGCGCGCGCGCGGCTCTTTCTCGGCCACGACAGCGGACCCATGCATCTCGCCGCCGCGGTCGGCACGCCCGTCGTGGCCGTGTTCAGCGCCCGCAACCGCCCCGGCATCTGGTTCCCGCAAGGCGCGGGTCATCGGGTGCTATATCGCCAGACGCCCTGCTTCGGCTGCGGCCTCGCCGAATGCACGCATTACCGCAAGATGTGCATCGTCTCGATCGCGCCGCAGGAGGTCGTCGCGGCGGCCGAGGCCGCGCTTGCCGAAGGCGGCAAGGCAGGCATCGATAAGGCCGCTTTGGATCCGTCTACGCGGACTGCCTAGCGCGAGTCTTTGGCCGGCATCGCGAGGCTAGACCCCGTCGGAGAATCTGAATCGTCCCGTCTTGCGAAAGCGAACGATATGGCGTCCCGCGCGGCGTATCAGCGACCTGACGGTCTGGTGTTTCAAGAGCTCCGAATACTGCCAAAGGGGCGAGTTCACCGTCTTGAGCGGGATCGGCTTCGGCGCGGTTTGCGCGGTGAGCCTCTCATGAAGGAAATAGCCGGCGTCTTCGCTGAGCTTGACCTTAAAGCCGGCCCACCAGTCGCGGCACTCGCGTTGCAGGCCGTCCATCCGCGCCGGAGACATTGCGATGTCGCTCACGAAGCCCGCCGCGTCGCGCCAGCGATAAAACGCGGGCAGCGGGTGATCTCCCAGGAGTTCCGCAAAATAATCGAACGCCCAGCGTTTCTCGAGAAGCGGGATCGCCCCCGCCTCCAACGCTTCATAAAGCCGGAAGCATTCGAGATTGACGTTGCCCATCGGCGAGGGAGCAAAGGAGCTGTCTTGCAAGAGCGCGGCTGCTGCTTTCGGCTTGAGCTCGGCGTCGTCGACGGCGAGGCCCGCGAACTCGAAATCTGTCCGTAGCGTGAACCCTATAGGGCTCAATGGCGCGTAAAGCCCGCACGGCGTCGGGACGTGTGGATTTGCCCAGCGCCCCCGCAAACGACCAGACATATGCTCTTTGGCTCGCGGGCTTGCAACCATCCGGCGCGCGAAACCCGTTGCAATAGCCTGCCGGCAAGGGCCTGACGCAATCCCCCTCGAATGCCCTTGCCCAGAATTTGCGAAATACGCCAAGAAAGGGCGTGTAGCGCTCATAGCCTCCATCATAGAATTCGTCGAGGAAATGAACCAAAAACGCATCGCGACCGCGAAACATCTCATAATAAGATACAGGCCGCTCTGTTATAAAAGCGTCGAATAAAATGGCGTTGTCCAAGGCAATACTGTGGTTTCCGTCGTAAACATGCTCCCTGATGTAAGGGCCGAATATTTCATCGATCCATTCTCGTTCGTTGGGCCGCTCCGCCTGCCAAATCGCCGTGAATCGGCCGCGCAGGTCCGATCCACCGCCGAAATGCTGCGCGGGAATGATGTTCATCGTCCGGCGTCCTGACGAATCAAAGCCACCTCCAGCTGCCCTGGGCTAATATATCGACGAGCGCTGTGGTGAAGAATAGCCCCCATATCCGCTTTACGCCGACGGCACCGCCCGCGACGGCCGCCTCGGTCGCTCACACCCCGGCGTCCGGCCAGGGCGCGCTCGGCGCGTGGCAGCAGTCCGGTCCGGGTCTAAGCTGCGCGCGCCGCAAGCGGAGTCCGTCCGCCGTCCTCGCCATGGGCGAAATGACGGGAATTGTTAACCATCTGCATGCTATGCCCCTTCGGCGCGGACCGGGTCCATGAAAGACATCTTCACCTCCTATCTGGGCTATTTCGTCCTCACCGTCGCCAATCTCCTGATGGGGGTCATGACGGCGCGGCTCCTATTGCCGGTCGGCCGGGGCGAGCTCGGCCAAGTCATCCTCTGGCCGACGGTCATCGCCACCTTGGGCGCCTTCTCGATTCCCGATGCCGTGATCTATTTCACGGCGCAGCGTCGCGCCGAGCCGCGCGAGGTGCTGGGCTCGGCCTTCTCCGTGGCCGCGTTGGTGTCGATCCTGCTCTGCGGCGTGGCCTATGCGATCACGCCCGGCATCTTCGCCGCCATGCCCGCCGAGGTGCGGCTCGCCGCCTATATCTTCGTGCTTTATATCCCGATCAGCTATTTCGGCACCTACATCGTCACGATGTTTCTCGGCCTGATGCGGTTCAATCAATGGAACCTGCTGCGGGTCTTGCTCTCGATCGTCAGCCTCGGCTATGCGGCGGCCGTTTGGCTGCTCTTCGGCGCTTCCGTCCTCGGCTTCGCCTCGAGCGTGCTGCTGGCCAATCTCACGATCAGCACGCTCGGCGCGCTCTTGCTGGCGCGCCAGGGCAGCTTCGGGATCAAGCCGCGCCTCGCCCTCATGAAGCGCATGCTCGGCTTCGGGGCGCTCATGCATGTGAGCGACATGCTGGCCATGGCCAACCAGCGCATCGATCAGATCCTGATCACGCAATGGCTGCCGACGCAGGACTATGGCTATTATCTCGTCGCCTTGGCTGTCTGGTTGGCCTCCTCGGGGCTCGTCGTGCTGCTCGGCCAGCTCGCCTTTCCCAAAGTGGCGGCAGAGGTCGAGACGGCGGCGAAGATCCAGGCGCTCGGGCGCTATATGCGGCTCGCCGTGGTCATGGCGCTGCTCGGCACGCTGGCGCTCCTGGTGCTGGCGCCTTGGCTGATCACGCTCGTCTTCGGCGCGCCTTTCCGGCCGGCGGTGCCGGTACTGCAGATCCTGAGCCTCGGGGTCGCGCCTTACGCCTGCCGAGTCCTGCTGAGTCAGGCCTTCAAGGCACTGGGCCGTCCCAAGCCCATCATCTTCGCCGAAGGGCTGACGCTCGCCGCCGAAGCGCTCGGCCTCGCCATCCTGATCCCGCGTTTCGGCATCGCGGGCGCCGCAAGCATGTTCGTGCTCGGTCAGACGCTGGACTGTCTCGTCATGGCGCTCGCCTTGCGCAACTGGCTCGGCATCGGGCTGCGCCCGCTCTTCGTCGCGACGACGGAGGATGTCCGTTTCGTCATGGCGCGGCTCAAAGAGATGCGCGAGCCGAGGGCGACATGAGCGAAGCCGTGGCGAGCGAGAAGGCCATCCTGTTCCACCCGGAGACCCAGCATTCCTACCAGACGGCGTTTGGGCTGCAGGGGGCCGGGCTGCTCGACCGCTTCCTCACGGGCTTCTACTACAAGCCCGACACCGCGGCGTCCGGGGCCCTGACGCTGTTGCCGGGTGGGCTTGGGCGCCGCCTCCGCGCCAAGGCGCTGCGCCGCCGCTTCCCCAGGCTCGACGACAAGCTGGTGCGAGGCCAGCCGGCCTTGGCGCTTGCGCTGCGATTGACCGGCTCTCCCGCCATCCAGCGCCTCGCCCCGAAGGCGTGGGGCGGTGCGCGCGACCTTTTCGAAGGCTGGGCCGGAGCGGAAATCCGCCGCCGCCGGCCGAAAGGCGTCATCGCCTACGATACCTACGCGCTCGGCGCCCTGCGGGCCGCGCGGGAGAGCGGCGCGCACGCCGTTCTCGACCAGGCGATCGGCCATCTCTCGCACGGCCTCGCGCTGATGGCCGAGGAAGCGGCGCTGCATCCCGAGTTCGCCGACAGCCTCGGCTACCGGCAGCCGGCGGGGAACCTCGAACATTGCCAGGCGGAGGTTCCTGCGGCGGACTGGATTCTCTCCCCCTCCGACTATGTCCGCGGCACGCTGCTCGAGATGGGTGCTGCGCCCGAGCGCATCGTCGCCATGCCCTACGGCGTCGATGCGGCGCGCTTCACCCCGCCGCCCGGGCGAGAGCCGGGGCGCCTGCGGCTGCTCTATGTGGGCGGCATCTCGCAGCGCAAGGGGGTCAAATATCTGCTGGAGGCGATGCGGCGCTTGCGGCTCAAGGATGCCGAGCTTGTGCTGGTCGGCTCAATCGTGGGCAGCGGGCGCGGTCTCGCGCCCTATAGGGAGCTCTTCACCCATATGCCCTATCTGCCGCATGACGAGCTCATCCGGCAATATCGCGCGGCCGATATATTCGTCTTTCCCTCGCTCCATGAGGGATCCTCGCTTGCGGTCTTCGAGGCCCTGGCCTGCGGGCTGCCGGTGATCACCACTCCCAACGCGGGCTCGGTCGTGCGCGACGGCGTCGAGGGCTACATTCTGCCGATCCGCGACCTGGACGGGCTCATCGAGCGCATCGAGCGGCTCTATCGCGACCGGCCTTTGCGGCTTGCCATGGGAGAACGCGCCCGCGCCCGCGCGCTCGAATTCACCTGGGAGCATTATCACCGGCGGCTGGCCGAATGGTTCGCCGCGCTGCCGCCGAGGGCTGCCTGATGGCGCGTCTCGTTGCCTGTGGCCGCCCCGTCGCCCGGGCCGGAGGGCCTTTGTCCGCCGCCGCTTTTCATCCATCCTTCGGCGAGGCGACTCGCGGGCGCCCGAGCGGCGCCGGCCGGGAGAATTGATGGTCGAGCTCCTGCTCATTCCAGCCGTGGTGGCGTTGATCACGCTCTGGTTCGCGGTGCTGCTGCGCTGGCGTTGGGGCGTGATCGGCCTGCTGTGCTTCATGCCCTTCGCGGGTATGGTGATCCTCTTCAGCTATCACCATCCGCTGGCGCTCCTCGCCAAGGATATGCTCTTCGTGCTGCCGCTCTATATCAGCCTCTTCCTGCTGCATCGCAAAGAGGTGCGCTTCGACTCGGTGCGGCCTTGGATCCTGGTGATGATGGGGCTCCTCACCGCGGTGGTGCTGATCGAATGCGCGAATCCCCAGCTGCCCAACCTGCTGGTGGCGGCGATCGGCGCGAGGGTCTGGCTCTTCTACCTGCCCCTCGTCTTCGTGGGCGCCGCTTATCTGGCAAGCCCCGGCGACCTCGTGAAGGTCAATCGCCTCATGCTGGCGATCGCCTTCTTCCCGGCGACGATCGGGTTGATGGAATGGCTGGCGGCCGAGCTCTTCGGCTATGTCCAGACCTTCACCACGATCTACGGCCATGAGCTCGCGGGGGACGCGACATCCAATTTCAGCCGCTTCGACTATGGCCGTGCGGGCATGGTCTACCGCATCCCTTCGACCTTCTCCTTCGTCTCGCAATATTTCGGCTTCCTCCTGGCGATGCTGGTACCGAGCTATATCGCGCTGCGCACCGACCCTTCCGCCAAATGGCGCCGCTTCGCCCAGTTCATGCTCTACTATCTTGCCATAGCGGCCGTGCTGTCGGGCTCGCGGCAATCCTACATTTTCATCCCCTTGATGATCGTGCTGGCGAGCGTGCTGGACGGCCGGCTCAAGGGCATTTTGGCGAGCGCGCTCCTCGTGCCGCTGGTCCTCGTGACGGCGCTCGCCATGGCCGGCCTCGACCCGCTCAATCTGCTCGGCAGCACGGAGAATCTCGCGGGCACCTATTCCGGCGAATTCTTCCTGCACTCGCCGATCGCGGCGCTCGACGAATTTCCCCTCGGCGCCGGCACCGGCATGGACACGGGCGCCGCGCGCTACGCCTTTCCCAACTCGGAGCGGCCTTTTCTGAGGGCGCTCGATTTCAATATCGAGAGCTATTACGTCAAATCGATCGTAGAGCTCGGTGGCATAGGCTTCCTCGTCGTGCTCGGTCTGCTCTCCGTCGTCGCGATCGAGATCATGCGCATCCGCCGCGCGCTCACGCTGCCGGCGCTCAAAAGCGCGGCTGCCGCCTATGCGGCCTTCGCCATCGTCATGATGCTCAACAGCGTGAAGGGCTGGCAGCTCGACGCCGACCCGATCAATGTCTATTACTGGCTCTTCGCCGGCATGGCCTGCAAGCTGCCGGCGTTGGCGCCCGCCGTGTTGCGCCAGCTCAGGCGCACGGTGCCGCCCCGTCCCGTCGCCCGGACGCCGAATCCTGCCCTCGCGCGCGGCACGCTGCCGACAAGACCCGGCTAGTATTCGACAATAAAATTATTGAAAACGGTCGCTTGTATCATAATTAAACACGCAACGGCTGTGCCACAGCGCGAAAATCTCGGAATGCCTTTGCTAAAACGCGCGCGGCCGCTCCGCGACGCGGGAGACGACGAAGAGGTTGTCCGCGACATTCGCGAGCACGGGGATCGCTTCGGCCGCCCGCGACAAGAAGCGCGAGGCCTCGATAAGCACGCGGTGATGCGGCTTGAACAAGGCCCGGTCCTCATAGCGTCCTTGCACGAAGAACCCGTCGACCTCGAGGCGCGAGGGGCCGATCGCGTCGCTCAGAACCTCGATCATCTCCTGGGGCGACCAGTAGCGCGTCTCGAATTCCTGCTCCGCGCGCATGGCATGGCGAAGCTGGACCTGCAGGCTGCGCAGGCCCCAGCGGTTGAGGAGATGGAGCTTGCTGATTCCGCCGGGCTTCATCGCGGCCGCGAGCGAGCGCAGCGTCGCCGCGACGTCCGCCTTGGAGAAATGCTGCAGCACGCTATAGGAGAAGGCGGCGTCGAAGACATGCGCGCGGACGGGCAGATAGCGGCTGTCGCCGACGACGAAGCGTGCCGCGACGCCCAGCTGCTTCGCCACCCGCGCGGCGGCCAAGGCCGCGTCGAGCGAGGGGTCGACGCCGACGGCCGCGAAGCCGCGACGCGCCGCGGCGATCGACCAGCGTCCCCAGCCGCAACCGATATCGAGAAGAAGTGCCTGGGCGCGCGGGGGCGTCATGGGAAATTCCGGGATGGGATAGGCATGCAGGCGCCCGGCGAGATGATGATAGAGGTTGCTGTTGGTATGGCCGATCATGCGCTGCACGAAGGGATCGATGGCGTTGCCCTCCTCCGGCCGTTGCGCCGGGCGCGTGCCGGCACGGATCGCCGCCGCCGCCTCGAAGGATTCCCGTGCAATGCCGCGGTGGGTATAGGCGATCTCGCGCGGCAGCAGGAAGGCGACCTCGCCGAAACGCGGATAGTCGCAGCCCTCGGAACAGCTCAGTCGCTCGGCCGCCGCGGCGAGCGGGCCGCCGTGGAGGGGGCAGGCGAGCAGTGCCAGGAACTCGGCATCCGTCATGCGCGGCTCGTTTCCGCCGCGGCGCGCTTCGCGCCCCCGCGCGCCGTCGCGTCCCAGCCGGGCGGCAGGCCGCTGCGCGGCCTTATCAGGCCGCCGAGCCGCTTGCGCTGGATGCGCCAGGCGACGGCAGGCTCGGCGCAAAGCAGCAGCTCGCGGCGCAGCAGGGCGAGCCAGCCGAGCGGCCTCGGGAAGAGCGCGCGGTAGTCGGCGACGAGACGCTCGAGCTCGGCGGCGCGCCAGCCGCGGAAGGGTGCCGTGAAGGCGGGTGGCAGGCTCGGCAGGGGTGCGTCCAGGCGCGCTAGAAGCGCGCAGAAGACGCGCGCCGGCAGCATCATCCGTCCGCGCCGGCAAAGCTCCAAGAGCTCGCCCCAATCGAGCGCCGCCTCTTGCGCGAGCAGGCGCTGGCCGTCGATCAGCTTGCGCACCGAATAGGGGCCGAACTTGTCCTTGGCCGCGTTCGAGATGCAGAGCATCAGCGCATGCTCGGGGCTCGGCACGCGGATCGCGAGAGCGCCGAGCTTGAGCGCGCGCGAGGCGGCGAAGACGCGCTCGGCGGTGAGCGCGCGGTTGATCGGATAGCCGTCGGCCTCGAGATGGAGGTCGAGATTGCAGGCATCGTCCGGTGAGACGAAGGGCAGAAAGCTGCCCTCGGCCATGAAGCCCCAAGGCGGCTCGGGCAGGGGCTCGAAGCGATAGCCTTGCGCGGCGAGGACGCCTGTGACGGGGGCGAGCGCCGCCGGCCGGACCAGGAGATCGAGGTCGCCGAACAGGCGCAGCTCCGGGCTCGGATAGATCGTATGGGCGTTAGCGAAGCCCTTGAGAGCCACGGCTTCGACACCGGCCGCCGCGATCAGCTCGAGGCATTTGCGCTGCGCGGCTAGGTTGAAGCGGCCGAGCAGCCTGCTCTCCTTGGCGAGGGCGGGATCGATAAGCGGGCCGAGCCGCGCCGCGGCGGGCTCGAGAAGCCAGGCGGCGAGCGCGGGCGAGACATGCTCGGCGAGACGCGCGGCGGCGGCGGCGAGGGCGGGAGGGGCGGGGGGCTCGACCGTCTCCGGCCGGAACAAGGCCTGCCACAAGGCCCCGTATCCATCCGCCGGGAGGCGAGGCGGGGCCAAGGCCGCGGTCAGCCGGAGGTCTGCAGGAACCGGCGCTCGGTGCCCTCGAGCACGAGGCAAGTCAGCACCCCCGTGGCGAAGGCGCCGGTATCGATGCCGATCCGGTTCGGCCGCAAATCGGGCTGCTCGGTGATGGTATGGCCATGGATCACGACATGGCCATGGTCGCTCTCGTTCTCGAGAAAGAGCTCGCGGATCCACAGGATGTCGTCGTCGCTTTGCCGCTCGAGGGGCACGCCCGGCCGGATGCCGGCATGGACGAACAGATAATCGCCCTCGACATGGTAGCGCGCGAGCGACTTGAGGAAATCGAGATGGCGCGCCGGCAGGTTCTCGGTGAGCTGGCGCTGCAGGCTCTGCAGCCTGTCCACGTCGCCCCCGCGCGCGGGCATGCGTACGCCATAGCTGTAGATCGTGCCGCCGCCGCCATTGGCGAACCAGCCCGGCCCGATCTTCGCATCCTCGAGGAAGCGCAGCATGAAATCCTCGTGGTTGCCCTTGAGATGGACTCGCTCGAAGCCCTCCAGCGGCGCATCGAGCAGAAGATCGATCACCTCGCGGGTCTCCAGGCCGCGGTCGCAATAATCGCCGAGATAGACGACGACGCGCCGCGCGGCAGGAAGGCCCGCCGCATCGGCAGCGATCCGCTCGTGCAGCTTCGCCAGGAGATCGCGGCGGCCATGGATGTCGCCCACGGCATAGACGCGCGTGCCGGCAGGGGCCGCGGCGGGGCGCGGCGGCGAGGCCGGCACTGAGCGCGCCGGGCGGGCGAAGAGCTTGGAGATCATCGGTTCGGCCGAACCCTCCGGCGCGAGCGGACGCCCGACTGCGCCGCTCGACGGCTGATCATATCAAGAATAGGAACAGCAAATAATATGCCGCGCCCCTCCGTGCAACGGGGTCGCGCAAAGGGCGCAAAGGGCCGGACGGCAGCCTGCCTCAGCGGGTCCCCTCCTTGGGCGGCGGGTCGGAGAAATCGGCCCAGGCCGCGCGGCCTCCCTTGTTGTCGAGATAATTGATGAGCGCGGCCACCACGCCGCGTTCATATTGCGTGCCGACCTCGGCGAGGAGCGCCGCGATCGTCTGGTCCACGCCGAGGCCGGGGCGGTGGGCGCGCGGACTCCGCATGCCCACGAAGGCGTTGGCCACGGCGATCACCTTGGCGGTGGGCAGGATCTGGTCGCCCTTGAGACCTTTGGGCCGGCCCGAGCCGTCGATATGCTCGTTCGCCTGGCGCAGGGTCTCGACCACCGGCCCATCGAACTCGATGCCCTGGAGGAAATCGGCGCTCGCCTCGATGCTGCTGCGCACCAGCGTGATCTCGTCCTCGCTCAGCCTGCCGGCGCGCCGCAGCACTTCGGACGGCACCAGGATGCGCCCGAGATTCATGAGGTTGCCGGCATGCTCGGCCGCCTCGACCAGCTTCGGCTCGAGGCCCATTTCGGCCGCAATGGCGCGCGCCACCATGGCGACGCGGGTCGAGTGATGCGCGGCGTAGGGATTGCGACGATCGACGATGGCGACCAGGCTGCGCACGAGCTGGTCGAGGGTGCGCTCGCGCCTCTCGCGCTCGAGCACCGCGGCCGTGATGTCCTCTTCGACCACCAGCACCCCGCGCGGCGATTGCGGCGTGGGCGCCAGCGGCAGATGCTGGGATTGCAGCACGCGATGCGATCGCCCGGCCTCCAGGCGATGGACGTCGGTCACAGCCTTGTCGTCGTCGAGGGCGGCGCGGTTCAACCGCTCGTAGCGCTTGGCCGCCGCCGGGCCTAGCACGGCCGCGAGCGTCTTGCCGATCAGGTCGTCGGGGCTGGCATGCGCCTCCTCGCCCGCCTTGCGATTGGCGAAGCGGTAGCGGTTCTCCTCGTCCGCGATGAAGATCACGTTGGGCTGGGTGTCGGTCACCAGGCGGAGGAAGCGGCCCTGATATTCGAAGCGCTCCGCAAGCTTGCGGTAGCGCACCGCCGCTTCCGAGGCGCGGCGGGAGGCGCCATGCCGCCACAAGGCCACGACGCCCGCAGTCACGACGGCGATGCCGAGCAGCAGGATGATGAGAAGCCGCCGCTCGCGCCGGTCGGTCTCGCCCAGCGCCTCGTCGCGGTCCACTTTGTAGACGAGCACCCAGGGAAGGCCCGGGATCGGCCGGCTGGTATACAGCACCTCCTTGTCGCGGTAATCCTTCCGGATGCCGAAGCCCCCCGGCGCTTCGACGGCGGCGGCCTCGGCGAGGTCGGGCGTATTGACGGCGAGCTTCAGGGTGAGCGGTCCCTTGCCGCCCTGGAGCGGCGAGAGGAACGCGACGACCGCGCCCTGCTTCTCGACGAGGAGCGCCTCGGCGCTCGCCTCCGTGGCGCCGGGCTGGCGCAGCAGCGGGTCGATCTCCGCCCCTGTCTCCTTGACGCCCAAAACCCAGCCGACCTGCTGCTCCGGCACCGGCTGGGCCTGCACGGCATAGATGGGCTCGAGGAAGGCGATGGCGGGCTTGCCCTGGACGTCGAGGAAGAGGTCGTGGATCGCTTCCTTGCCGGGCGGGGCCTTGGCGATGAAATCGGCCAGCTCGTCCTCGGTCAGCGGGACCCCAGGCGTACTGGCGACCGGCAGGCCGTTGGCGCCCAGGACAGCGAGGCCCGCCACCCCCCGATTCGGCAGGTTTTCCGGCACGACCGGACCCGGCGCCTCGTTCTTGTAGCCGTTCTGGTCGGCGGTCACGGTAAGGAAGCGCTCGAGATACTCCGCTTGGGCGAGGCCGTCCGGCACATTGGCGAGCTCGCCGCCTGCCCGCTTGAGCTGGGTCAACAGGATGCGGATCGAGTCGCCATCGGCCACGTCGGTGAGCGTGGAGCGTTGACGGACGAGCCAGGCCTCGACGGCGGCCGCGCGGCTGTCGGCCACGATGCCGAGTCGCACCTGCCAGGCACGCAGGTCGCGCTCGCGCTCGGCCTGGACGAACTGGAAGACGAGGAAAACGCCGACGGCGACGGCGGCGAGCAGCACCAGGAGGGTGACGACGACCGCGGTGCCGACGCGCTTTCGTTCTCCCGTGGCCTCGGCATCGAGCAATTCAGACATTCGTCAAGCCCCTCGGCGCCGATAATGGCGGGAAGTCCGTCGTCGAAAAGCAGCCCGTCCTTCGGAATCGCCGGCGCGGGCCGCGGCGGCATCGTATCGAGTTTTGCCTGGTCTCGCTACCTGTTAACCGGATTTTCAGACTTATTGAGACATGCTGAAGACTGTCCTTGGTCAATATTCGATTGCGGACAGCCAAGAGGCAGTCAATGAAACCATGGCGCTCGGCTGCAGGAATGCAGGCTGCCGGTCACGGGAGGCAGCTCCTTTGGACCATGCTCGCGGCCGCCGCCCTGCTCGCGGGCGCGCCGCAATGCCGCGCCTGGGCGCAGGACGCCGCTTCGGGAAATTTGTTCGGCGCGGTCGAAAGCGGCCCCTTCGCTCCCATCGACCTGTTCCCCGATTGGACGGGCGTGCTCGACCGCATGCGCCAGACACCCGAGCCCTTCATGAACGCTTGCGAGGTGCCCGAGCTCGGCCGCTGCAAGCTCAAGACCTGGAATGCCTTTCTTGCCAGCCTGCAGGGCAAGGACCGCGAGACCATGGTGCGGGAAGTGAACGACGCGATGAACAGGTTCCTCTACGTGCCGAACGCCCGCTGGGAGACGCCGCTCGAGTTCTATTTCATGAACGGCGATTGCAAGGATTACGCGGTGGCGAAATATGCCTCGCTCCGCTATCTCGGCTTCTTTCCGGACGAAATGCGCATTGTCGTCGGCAGGGACACGCATGCCCGCGTCGAGCACGCCATTCTCGTCGTCTACCTAAACGGCGTGGCAATCGTGCTTGACAATCGAATCAGCCGCGTGATCAATGCCGTCAACGTCTACGATTTCCGGCCGACCTACTCGGTCAACGAAGTCAGTTACTGGTTGTATCGCAGTTGAGCGGGCAGCCTCGCTCGTCGCATCCGCCGCCGCGGCGAGCGGAGGGGGGATCGGCGGCGCTGGCCCGACGACCGCAGGGGGCCGGCTGTAACGGTTCCGCCGCGCCAATGAAAACCGCCATGAACGACCGCCGCCTGGGAAGCATCGGCTCGGACGCGCCGGCGCTCCTCGTGGAGCTCGTCCGCGTCGCCGACGTCGTCATCGTCGTCCTATGCGGCGTGGTCGGCTACTGGCTGCGCCACGGCAACTGGGAGATTCCCGCTCCCTATCTCGTCGCCATCGCGATCGGCGCCCTGCTGACGGCCAATGTGCTCCATCTCGGCGGACTCTACGAGCTGCGCCGGCGCGTGGGGACGACGACCCGGATCGGTCAGCTCCTCGTCGGCTGGGCGGTGATCGGGCTGAGCCTCATCGCGCTCGCCTACTTCACCAAGAACTCGAACGAGTTCTCTCGCCTTTGGTTCGCCATCTGGATGGTCATGAGCTTCGCCTGCATGCTGCTGGCGCGCGGCATCATGCATTGGCAACTCGAGCAGTGGCGGCACGCCGGCCTGCTCAAGATCAGGGTCGCGGTGGTCGGCGCCAATGAATCCTCGGCGCATTTCCTGCGTCACCTGCAGAGCCTGACGGACGAGGAATTCCAGCTCGTCGGCGTCTTTGACGAGCGGCGGTCGCGGCTGCCGGAAAGCTTCGAGGGGCAGCCGATCGCAGGCGGCGTGGACGATCTCGTCCGTCGCTTCCGCGAGGAACCCATCGACGAGATCGTCATTGCCGTTCCGTGGCGCGCCAGCGCGCGCATTGCCGAGCTCGTCAAGCAGCTCAAGACGCTGCCGGTCAATGTGCGGCTATGCCCCGAAGCGGTCGCCTACGAGCTGCCCTATCGCGGCTATGGCAGCTTCACCGGCGTGCCCATGCTCGACATCTTCGAGCGGCCGCTAACAGGCTGGGGCTGGCTGGTGAAGGCGGCGGAAGACCGCCTCCTCGCGGCCGTCGGACTCGTGATCGTCCTACCGCTCATGGGGCTCATCGCGATATTGGTCAAGCTCGACAGCGCCGGGCCGGTGTTCTTCGCGCAGAAGCGCTACGGCTTCAACAACAACGAGTTCACCGTCTTCAAGTTCCGCACCATGGTGACGGATGCCGAGGCGGACGACGACGTGCGCCAGGCGCGGCGGAACGACCCGCGCGTGACAAATGTCGGCGCCTTTCTGCGCCGCACCAGCCTCGACGAGCTGCCGCAGCTCTTCAACGTGCTGAAGGGCGATATGTCGCTCGTCGGGCCGCGCCCGCACGCGGTCGCGCACAATGAGAAATTCGCCGGCCTGATCGACGACTATCTGAGCCGGCACAAGGTCAAGCCCGGCATCACCGGCTGGGCGCAGGTGAACGGGCTGCGCGGCGAGGTCGACACGCCGGCCAAGATCCAGCAGCGCGTCCATTACGACCTCTATTATATCGACAACTGGTCGCTGCTGCTCGACCTGAAGATCCTGCTCCTCACGCTCTTCGTGGGCTTCATCCACCGCAACGCCTATTGAGCATGGGCGCCGACGATCGAACCAGGCCCGACCCGGCGCCGTCGCGCGGCGGGTCGGCCGTAGACGAGGGCCGTGCCATGTCAGCCCAAGCGACCGACGATCCCTTCATCGAGAAATTCTTCAGCCGCATTCCCCGCGCGGCCGCCGCGAGCTTCTCGGCCGAGCAGCTCAGCGCCATCAAGATGGCCTTCGCCGCGCGCAGCTGGGGCAGCCACGCGATCGACCTGCGTTTCTCGCTGCCGGTGCTGGGGGCGCGCTACTATATGGTGCTGCTCCTCGGGCGCGAGCGGCGCGATCCGGAGCGACGCCTGCGCGACAGGCTGCTGCATCCCTTCGCGCGATTGGGCAATGGGATCGTGGCGGCCATGTTCATCCTGGTTCTTCTCCTGCCGCTGCTCTTCACCCTCTATGAGCTCAAGTCCGCGCTCGGCATCAAGCTCATCCCCGGCGGGGGCGGCCATGCCACCCTGCGCGCGCTCTTCGAGCAGATCGGCCAGCTCTTCCAATGATCTTGCCGCCAGGAGAGCATTGCCCTATTGAGCGTTTGATGCGGGCGGGCGCGGCCTCGCGGAGAGGGTAGGGGCGATGGCGGAAGGGCTGTTCTGGGCGCTTGTCGTGCTCGTCTCGCTGGCGCCGCTTCCGCTCGGCGCCAACCGGCCGTGGGGCTGGGGTCTCTTGGGACTGGGGATCGGCGCGCTCCTCGTGCTCTTCGCTCTCGCCGCCTTTCGCGACCGCAAGCTCTTGCAGCTCAATTGGCGGCGTTACGCCCCGCTCATGGCGGGCTTCGCGCTCGTCATCGTCTGGGGCGTCATCCAGCAAAGCAGCCTTACCCCCGCCGATTGGCATGAACCGCTTTGGCAGGATGCCGGCGCGCTTCTGGGCGTGGAGCTTCCCGGCGCCATCACGCTCGACCCGGCCATCGCCCGGCAGTCCATCCTTCATCTCCTGCTCTACGGCGGGGTGTTTTTCCTGGCGCTCCATTTCGGCCGCAACGCGCGGCGCGCGCGCCTCATCTTCTGGTCGCTGGCGGCTGCGGGCGCGCTTTATGCCACCTACGGCCTGGCGATGCAGCTCGGTGGCTTCGATTACGTCCTGTGGTACCGGAAATGGGCCTATACCGGCAGCGTGACGGCGACCTTCGTCAACCACAACAGCTACGCCACCTATGCCGGGATCACGCTCATCGCCACGCTCGCGCTGCTGCTCAAGGAGAACGAGAAGACGCTCCGCATCGGGCTGCTGAGTTGGGGCGACCTGGTGCAGGCCGTCGACAGCGCGGGGCTCGCGACCTATCTGCTCGTCACCGCGGCGGTGGTCAACGTGACCGCGCTGCTCTTGAGCCAATCGCGCGGCGGCTCTCTCGTCGCGGCCGCGGGCGTCGCCGCCTTCGCGATCGCCATCCGTTATGTCCATCGCCAGCGCGGCCTAGCGGGGCGGCTGCCGCTCTTCGGGATCGCGCTGGCCGTCGCCGCCGTGATCCTCATAGCCTTCAGCGGCAGCAGCCTGCTGGGCCGTTTCGCCAGCCTCGCCGCGCGCGACGTCGGCCGCGAATATTTTTATGCCATCACGCTCGAGCAGATCGGCGAGCATCCGCTGCTCGGCAGCGGCCTCGGCAGCTTCCACGGCCTGTTCGAGATGGTCCGCGACGAGCGGCTGGACGGCATGGTCTTCACCGTCTATCGCGCCCATAACAGCTATCTCGAGATGGCGCTCGAGCTCGGCCTGCCGATGTTTCTCGTGCTTTTCGCGACGCTGGCCGGCATCGCCTGGATCTGCCTGCGGGGCCTGGTGCTGCGGCAGCGCGATTTCGTCTATCCGGCGGCGGGGGTGGGCGCCACCGTGCTGGTGGCGCTGCATTCGGCAATCGATTTCAGCCTGCAGATACCGGCGGTCGCCATGGCCTATGCGCTGCTCATCGGCACCGCCTATGCGCAATCCTTCCCGACCCGCAGCGGCGCGCCGAAGGCAAACAGCGCGCTTGCCGAATCAGAGGCCTAGGTCGGGGCCGCCTTTCAGCATGCCGTAGGCGAGGTCGAACTCGGCGAGCAGCTCGGGCTGGAGGCTGAGCGCGTCGCGCACGGTCTCGATCATGAAATGCTGTCGCGCCAGCCGCGCGAGGCCGAGGGGCGAGACGCGGGCGGCGAGTTCGGATCTGGTCGTCGAGCTCGGCGCGGAGCTGCGAATCCACGTCACCCCAGAAATCGAAGGCGAGGTCGAGCCGCGCCAGTACGATGATGGTCTCGTGCCGGCCCGTCTGCAGCGACATCTCGAGCAGCGGCAATACTTCGTTTGCACCACCCCCGAGCTCGAATTCGGCCGAGGCCAGCATGCTCCAGGCGCGCGGGTTGGCGGGGGCGCGTTCGAGGGCGTTGCGGAAGGCGGCGCGCGCGCTGCGCAGCGTCTCCTTCCGCTGCGCCGCGTCGTTCGTGGTGGCGCGCGCCGCGAGCATCAGGAGATCGCCCGCATCCGACCAGGTCGCGCCGTCGTCGAGCCAGGGCGCGGCCTTCTGCCAATGGACGACGAAGCGGTCGAGCTCGACGAGCGGCACCTGCGGCACGTTGGCGCCCGGGCGGCCTTCGGTGTCGATGAGCGTGTGGTCCTCGGCGATCAGCGCGAATCCGCCGATCGTCTGCGGGACCGAGAGATAAATGAGGTAGACGCCGCCGAGGAGCGCGAAGAGAAGCGGCAGAACGCTCCTGCCGCCGCGCTCGCTGTCCTTCGCCGGAAGCGGCGTCTCGGCCTTGTTCGCGGTAATAGGCGCCCTATTCGATGTAGTAGTTCTTGTAGCTCGGGCTGTAATAGCCCGAATCGCCGTAATCGTACATGGCGTGGCGCCGCACGTCCACCTGGCTCAGCACGATGCCGGCCAAGTCGGCGCCGGCCTCGAGGAGTAGCTTGAGGCCGGAGAGCGCCGTCTCGCGCTTGGTCTTCGCCCAGCGCGTCAGGAAGACCACCTTGTCGACCGAGCGGACGAGCAGGAGGCCGTCCGAGACGGGCAGCAGCGGCGGCGAGTTCGAGCACGACGAAATCGTAGATGGAGCTGAGCCTTGCGATCAGCTTTTTCATCTCCTGCGAGCCCAGAAGATCGACCGGATTGGGCGCGCGCGAGCCGGCGGTGATGAAATGGACGCCCGAGCGCGGGTCGATCTCGACGACGTCCTCGAGGCTGGCTTGGCCGGCGAGATAGTCGGTGAGGCCGGTCTTGTTGGGCTGGCCGAGATAGTTGTGCAAGTTGGAATGCCTGAGGTCGCAATCGATCACCATCGCCTTTTGCGCCGAGCGCGCGGCCGAGCAGGCGAGGGAGAGCGCGATCGAGGTCTTGCCCTCGCCAGGCACCGAGGAGGTGATCATCACCGAGCGCGGCGGATGATCGATGCGGGTCAGGAGCAAGCCTGTGCGCAACGTGCGGATGGCCTCGCCGAAGGCCGAGTTCGGCTTGTCGACCGCAATCTCGTGCGGACGCTTGCCGCGGCGCTCGGAATCGCTCAGCGCGGGCACCATCCCCAGCGTCGAGAGGCCGGTCGCCTGCTCGATCTGCTGCAGGCTGCGGAAACCCGTGTCGAGAAGCTCGAGCACGAGCGCCAAGCCGATGCCGAGGACGGCCGAGATCACGAGCGAGGCCAGGATCATGAGACGCGACTTGGGATAGAAGGGCGCCGTGGGCGCGGTCGCGCGCGAGATGATCTTGGCGTCGGCCTGTTGGCTCGAGGAATCGTCCTGGACGTTGGTCTCCTTGAGGCGGTTGAGCAGCGTCTCGTAGAGCTGTTTGTCGGCTTTGACCTCGCTTTCGAGGGCGCGGACGGTGACCTCTGACGCGCCCTGCTTCTCGAGATGCCCTTGAAGATTGCCCTCCTCGACCTCGAGATTGTGCACGCGCACGCGCGCGATGTTGAGCTCGTTGTAGAGGTTCGCCGCAAGCTTCTGCGCCTCGATCTGGATTTTCGACTTCAGGTCGGCAAGCTCGTTCTCGGCCAGCTTCACCTGCGGATGGCTCTCGCGATATTGCGAGCGCATGTCGGAGAGCTTGCGCGCGACTTCCGCCTCCTGCGAGCGCAGGGTCTGGATGAGGGGGCTGTCGAGCACGGCCGCCGAGGTCTCGAGATCGCCCGATTGGATATTGCTCTGGAGCTGCTGGTAGCGCGCCTGGGCCTCGGCGAGGGAGTTGCGCGCCGTCACGAGCTGTTCGTCGAGCCGTGAGAGCTGCTGCTGGTAGGCGGTCGTCGAGCCGCCCACGTCGACGATGCCCGACTTTTGGCGGTAGGCGGCCAGCTTGTCCTCGGCTTCCTTGACCCGCTGGGCCGTTTCGTCGACGCGCTGCTTGAGCCATGAGGAGGCGCGCGTGGTGGCGTCGCCCTTGGTCGAAAGCTGATCGAGGATATAGAGTTCCGCCATCGTGTTGGAGACCAACGCCGCCATGTGCGGATCGGTCGAGGTGTAGTCCACGGTGATGACGCGGCTGCGCTCGCTGGCCGAGACCGTGAGGCCACCCATGAAGGCCTCGATCACCCCTTGGGCGAGCTCGCGCCGCTGGTCGTCGGGCGTAGCGCCGGCAGGTCCGGCGTTCTTGTCGGGCTGGCCGAAAAGCATGCTCTTGATCGGCTCGACCAGTCGATTGTCGATGAAATCGGTGACGGGCGCGAAGACCGAGCTCACAAGGCCTGCCTGCGGCGGCCGCAGCGCGGGATTGTAGAGCGGATTGTTGACGAGGTTGAGGCGGTCGACCGCCTTGGCCGCGAGCTCGCGCGAGCCGATCACGGCAGCCTCGGTCTCGCTCGTCATGTAGTCGTCGCTGATGCCCTGGACGACCGATTCGACCGGCGATATGCGCTGGCGGCTCTTCTCGACCACTAGGCTGGCCTCGGCGCGGTAGAGCGGCGTCACCTGGGAGACGTAGAGCGCCGCCAGGCTGGTAAAAAGGATCATGATGCCGAAGATCATCACCTTGCGGCGCTTGAGGATGCTGAGCATCCGGCGCAGATCGAGGCCCGAATTGGCCAGGCCGGGAAAGACGATGCCTCCATCATGCGGCGGCTCCGAGCCGGGCAAGGGAAGGCGGGTCACTGTGGACATCGGGTCTCCTCTCATTAAGGCACCGCGTCGCGGACCCCCAGCTCGCTTTCTTATCGCTCTCCGGGCCCCCCGCGGCGGCCCAACCGGGCGCCGAAATGGCCTACGGTCGGGTCGTCGGCTCGAAGGGCTGCGGCGCGGAGTCTAGTCCGCACAGGCGCTCCGCCGCAACGACCCGGGCGCCGCGGGAGGCCGCGCCCCGGCGGCCCGCGATTCGTCGCCCGCAATCAACGTGCCAATTTATGGCACGCTAAGGGTTTACGACATGTAAACATGCCGCGCTGCGCGAGCCCGCGCCGGGGCCCGAAGCGGCGCGGTGGCGCCCCTCCCGACTCAGAAGGAGCGGCGTTCTATCTCGATCGTGTCGCCCGGCAGCACGGGATCGTCCGGCAGATGTTCGATGGCCGGCTCCTTGCCCTGACCCTGATGGGTGATTTTCGCCGTCGTCTTCTGCGCGCGCGGGGTATAGCCGCCGGCGATCGCCACCGCCTGGCGCACGGTGAGGCCCACGACATAGGCGTAGCTGCCGGGCTTGTTGACCTGGCCGAGAATATAGAACGGGCGGTAGGTGAGGACCTGGAGGCTGACCTTGGGATTGACGAGATAGCCGGCGTTGAGCTTATCGGTGATTTCCGCCTGGACCAGCGCCACCGGGCGGCCCGAAGCCTTGACGGCGCCGATGAGGGGCAGCGAGAGATTGCCGTTGCCGTCGACGGTGAATTTGCCCGTGAGGTCGGGCTGCTGATAGACCGTGACCTGGATCTCGTCGCCCGTGCCGAGGAGATATTCGGCCGCCAGCGCGGCGGCGCTCGGTCCGCCGGGGGTTGGGGGGTGCGCACCGCCCGGCGCCTCCGCGGCGGGCGGCGGCGGGCTCGCGGGAGGCGCCTCCTCGCTCGCGAACAAGCCGCAGCCGAGGAGCGCGAGCCCAGATCCCGCGAGAAGTGCGAAGAGCGCGAAACGGGAAGCCGGCGAACCTCTCATCATCCTCGACCGCCGGCGCTTCACGATGCCGCGGCCGCGCCTTACAGCTGGCCGGTCAGGCTGAGAAAGATCTGGTTGTCGTTGAACTGGAACTGGGGGTCGCTCGAGAAGCGAACCGAATAGGTATATTGCAAGCCGGCATAGAAATTGGTGTTGATGTAGTAGCGCGCGCCCGCCGTGGCCGAGAGCGTATTCCAGGTGAGCGTAGCGCTCGGGAAATCGTCATGCGCGATGGTGCCGCCGACGAAGGCGAGCAGATTTTGCTGGGCCCGCCAATCGAGGCGGATGGAGGCCGCGGTCGTCACCTCCGAGGTGGCGCCCGCAAGCGAGCCCGTGAAGGTCGTTGCGTCGATCACGTCAGACACCGAACGACCGATCGTGCCGCTCAAGGTCAGCAGCGGATCGATGTTCCAGGTCAACGTGCCGGTCGCCGAGACGCCGCCGAAATCCTTCGAGGTCGCCGTGTCTTGGAACTGGTTCCAGAAATAGCCCACGCCCAGTTCGACATACATGTCGTTGGGCAGCGTATAGGTGAATCCGCCGAGGATACCGTAAATCTGCTCGTCATGGTCGATGCCGTTGCGGTCGAAGGTCTGGATGAAGCGGTGGATCTCGAAGCTCGGCTCGATGAAGGCCGTCCATAGACTGGTGACCTCGTAGCCGAAGCGGTTGCCGACGTAGAACTGGTTGTTGCTCAGGTCTTTGTCGCTGAACGGTCCCTGCGGCAGGAAATCGTAATAGCGCCATTCGAGCTTCAAGACGTCGACGAAGGGATCGGCGTTGAATTGGGGCTGCAGCGACGCGGTCGTAAGGTTGAACTCGACCGGCCCGAACTGGTCCAGGCTGGTGATCGAGCTGCGGTCGAGATGCATGAGCGCACGGCGCAAGGTCAGGACGGCGCCGAAATCGTCGGTGAACTGGTAGCCGGCCGCGCCCTGGACGTTGAAGTCGTTATAATCGTTGTTGGTGGTCATATATTGCGCGAGCGCGGCGCTGGCGGAGCCCTGCAAGGTCAGGTCCTCCTCGCTGCGGGTCACCACCACGGCCGGCTTCTCGATGATGGCGACGTCGGCGCTCGGCTTGCGCGTCAGATAGACGTTGCTGTCGAAGAGGGCCTCGACCGTCAGCGCCGGCCGCATGGTGATGTCGCCGAGCTGGAGCCCCATCGGCTGGAAATCTTGCTGGATCTGGTCCGCGACCCCAACCGGCGGCCCGTTGGCGGGTGCCGATTGACCCGGCGGCGGAGCCGGCGGCGCGCCCTGCGGCGAGCCGCCGCCTGTCGGACCGCTGGTCACCGAACTCTGTGCCCAGACAGGCGTGCCCACCAGAAGGCCCAACGCGAAGACCGCCGCCGGGCTAACGCGAGTCGGAAACCGAAGCCGCCTCACGTGCCTACCCGCATGTCGCCACCCCAGTACCGAGTCTCTTACTAATGTTCCGGATGCTTAGCCCGCATCGCCTCGTACTATACCGGAACACTCGCGAGAATTATACGGGGCTGACGCTCATCCGGGACTGACATCGAAGGAGTGTGGCGGGATAGTCACACCGGGATCGCCGCCGGGGCCGCCGGGCGCTTTCCCGCCGAAGGGCAAGCCCTCGGCCTCGCGGGCGATGCGCTGCCCGAGGTCGGCGGCGCTGGCCATGACGAGCATGTTGGGGCCGACCGGCGGCAGCATGGCCGGCCGCGAGACGTCCGCGCCCTCGATGCGAACCGGGTTGTTGCAGCCGAAGGCCCGGCCGACATAGAAGCCCGGCGCGAGCTTGCACAACACGACTTCGCGCGAGAGCGGGTTCTTCAGGTCGACGAGCACATTATGCTCGGCATAGCTCTCGTGCGTCGAGGATCTGGTGTAGGCCATGGCGGTCAACACGACGCCGTTGGGCATCAGCTGGACCGAGCATGCGCCCGCTGCGACCATGCTGTTATATTGATCGCACTGCGCCTTGGTCAGGCTGAGCAGCTTGCAAGCCGTCTCCTCGCCGCCGGTATAGCCGTCGCGATGCATATAGCGCCACGGCTTGCCGCGCGCGGGGGCCTGGCTGGTCGGAAACTCGGCCGGGCTCTCGAGGCGGGCAAGATTGGTGCCGCCGCCGGCGAGCTTGGCTCCCGCGGGCGCCTCGAAGATGGCGGCGACCAGCACGGTGCTCTGCGGCGGATCGAAGCAGATCTTCATCGGGCCGCTAACGAGGTTGGCGTCGGTCACGAAGACGCCGCCCGACGTGCTGGCCACATCGACCGCGGGAATTCTCGGCACCAGCTTGGTGCTCGGCTGCGCGGGAGCCGCGCCAGGCCGCGTCGGCGCGCCCGGCAGGGCCTGATGGGTCACCACGCCGTCATTGGGATCGAGCATGCTGGTCTGCCGTGCGCCCGCAGGCACGCCCTCGCCCTTGCGGTTGGTGAGATAGGCCCAGGTCAGCCACTTGCTCGGATCGGAATTGACGATCTTGCTGGCCTTGCCGTTGACGGTCAGCATTTGACCGAGGGGGAAGGGCTCTTGACGGGGCCGCCCCAGATCGGCCGTCAGCAGCATGACGCGATATTTTCCGCTCTGCAGCGCGGTCGAGAAGCAACGCACGCCGGTCAGGCCGTTGCCGGTGACGGCATCGGTGGTCGGGCCGTGGAAGGCAGTAACGTTGAGGCCTTCGAGGCGCTTGTCGCCGGGCGATACGAGCTCGAATCCGGGCGGGGGCTCGCTGCCCGCGGCGCCGAACTTGAAGGCCTTGGCATTGGCGGTCGGGCGATAGGTGCGATCCACGGTGACGCGGACGATGGAATGGGTTTCGACATAGGCTTGCGCCAGGCGGGCGAGGCGCAGGCCGACGCCGAGCAGCACCTGCTCGTCATTGCCGGCCGGAGTCGCGCCAACGGCGCGCACCAGCGCCAGCGAGCGGATCAGGATGCCGTGGCTGTCGGGCGTCCCGCCGGTGATGTAGGCGGTGACCTGCTCCATGTCGGAGGGGGTCCCGGCGATGACGGCCTTGATGAGGTCGTTGGAGATGCCCGGCATCGTGGCCTGGATCTCCGCCTCCTCGGCGGAGGTGATCCCCGCGCCGGCCGAGCCGGGAGCGCCAGGCGCGCCAGCAGGCTTCGCCGTCGTCGCTTGCTGCGCCCTGGCCATCGTGGCACCGCCCAAGGCGAGCGCGAAGGCAAGGCAGAAAGTCAGGAGATTTGATGCGCGAAACTTGTTCATCGTCGTACCTTTTTATGGCCCCTGCGGCGCTAACCTGCAAATTTCGCGCCCATTCCGGCCGTCAGCTTAAACATTCCACCCGAATAGTGGCAAGCATGTCCTGCCGGAACCGGCCTCGGGTGCGGGCCAGTCCGGCCTCATGCCGGGCTATGGTCCCGCTGCCCTCTCGCAAAGCGCGGGCCATATGCCGAGGGGCCTTCGGGCCGGCTGCCGGCCTGCTCCCGCCGGGGAAGCGGATTTCGTTAACCATGCCCGGACCGGTAGCGGCCCCAAAGGCGGCTTTCCGTCGCAAATTGCAAGGCGAAGCGCCTTAAGCTTCGCAAAACGCAGGCAGGCAAAGGCAGCCGCCCGGCTTGCTTGCCGGTTTGGTTAATGGCGCCGATCAAACCTCGGGCAGGATCAGCTTGCGCCGCTCGAGCTCGGCGACGGCGGCCTCCACGTCGCGCTCGATCCGTTCCGCCGGCTGATCGGGAAAAGCCTCGCGATAGGTCGCCTGGCAATCGGCCACCGTGCGCGGCTCCGCCAGCAGGCGCCATAGCCCGCTCGTCACCTCGTCGAGGTAGAAAACCTCGCCGCTCTCCGGGGCGACGAGGAAGATCTCCTCGCCGAGCGCGGTCTCGCTCACGCGTGGATTGCGCTTGAGGCGGGTCATCGCGGCGCCGGCGCGGCGAGCCGCTCGACAAGCAGCGCCGCCGCGAGATCGCTGCGCGCGAAGCCGAGGCGGAAGCCGGCAACGCGTTTGGCGAGGCCGGCAAGGGCCGCGACGCGGCGCCCCGTCTCGAGGCCCGGTGCATAGGCTTGCGAGAGAAGGGCCTGCAGCAGCGCCGCGGGCGGGGCCGGCGCCAGGCTCTCCGTCCGCCCGGCGGCGCGCTCGAGGATCACGAGCGCGCGCAACGGCGCGACCGCGCCGAAAGGCGCCGCCTCCGCCGGCGCTAGACGGAGCTGCACCAGCTCGGCCGTCCGTGCCGCCGTGCGCTCCGCAACCCACGGCGCGAGCTCGGCCTCGGCCTCGGGCGGGAGCGGCAGGCGAAGCTTGAGCGGCATGCCGAGGGCGATGCCGAGATCGCCCGGCTCGGCGCCCTCAGGCGCCAGGCGGAGGATCAGGCGGTCGTCGCCGAAGGAGCGGAAACCCGCGCGGACGAGCTGCACGGCGAGGCTGCTTTTCCCGGCCTCCGTATCGCCGATAAGGGCGACCAGGCCGGAGCCGATCGCCGCCGCGGCGGCATGGATGCAGGCGAGCGTCGCGTCCTGCTCGACATAGGCCGCGATAAGCGCGCCGGTGAGCCCGTTCGCCGCGTCCGAGGCGCTCGCATAATCGCTCGTCGCGCGCGGGGGATTGCCTTCCTCGATGCGGAGCGCTCCGTCCCTGCGGCTCACGCGGATGTCGCTCGGCTGCTCGCGCGCTTGGACAGCGGTGTCGCGCGGCCAATCGGGCAGATAGCGCGGCATATGGGGCAGCAGCTCCTCGGCGCCGCTGACCAGGATGGGACGGCGGGGGCCGGCAAAGGCCAGCAGCCCGCCGGCCGGGCTCGGCGCGCTTCGGCGTTGGGGATGTCTTCCGCCCATCCGCGTCTGGCCTATTCGCGCGGGGCGTATTTGGCGAGAATGCGCTGCAACGTGCGGCGATGCATGTTGAGGCGTCGCGCCGTCTCCGAGACGTTGCGGCCGCATTGCTCGAAGACCCGCTGGATATGCTCCCAGCGCACCCGGTCCGCCGACATCGGATGCTCGGGCGGCGGCGGCAGCGCCCGCCCGCCCGCCTTGAGCGCCGCGTCGATCTGATCGGCGTCCGCGGGCTTCGGCAGGTAGTCGACGGCGCCCGCCTTGACCGCGGCGACGGCAGTCGCGATGTTGCCGTAGCCGGTTAGCATGACCACGCGCACGTCCGCGCGCGCCTCGCGCAGCGCGGTCACCACCTCGAGCCCGCTGCCCTCGCCGAGCCTCAGGTCGACGACCGCGTAGGCGGGATGGTGCGCCGCCGCCGCCGCGATGCCGCCCGCTACGCTGTCGGCGGTGATCACCTCGTAGCCGCGCCGCTCCATGGCGCGCGCGAGCCGCGTTCTCAGGGGCTCGTCGTCATCGACGATGAGGAGGCCGCGATCATCCTCGCCTGCCGCGGGGCTTGCGGTGCCGCTCGCACTCATGCCCCCTCGCTCTCTTCCGGCGGCGCTTCCATGCGTGCGCGCTGCCATTTGACCGTGACATGCGCGCCGCCTTCCGGCCGGTTCTCGAAGCTGAGGACGGCGCCCGTGCGCTCCAGCAGATTCTGCGCGATGAAGATGCCGAGGCCCATATGGTCGCCGCTCTGCGCTCGGCTCGAGACATAGGGCTCGCCGATGCGCTCGAGCAGATAGGCGGGGAAGCCCGGCCCATCGTCCATCGTCTCCACCGTCACCTGCTGGAAATCCCAGCGCTGGCGCACCACCACTTCCTTGCGCGCGAACTGGATGGCGTTCTGGATGATGTTGCCGAGGCCATGTTGGATCTCGGGGCTGCGCCAGACCTCTGGCTCGGGGCAATCGTCGGGCGCGCCGGCCGCGGGCGCGGCATCGAGCACGAGCTCGAGCGAGGGCAGGCGATGCGGCTCCGCCGCGGCCTCGACGATGACCGAGAGCGGCAGATGGGCGAACGGCATATGCGCGTCCGCCGGCAACCCGCGCCCCAGCTCGGCGAGGATGTCGCGGCAGCGCGCGCTCTGGCTGATCAGAAGCGCCACGTCCTCGGCGAGCGGACTGTCGGCGGGCAGCTCGCGCGCCAGCTCCTTGCTCGCCAGCGCGATGGTGGCGAGCGGGCTGCCGAGCTCATGGGCGGCGGCGGCGGCGAGCCCGCCGAGCGAGGCAAGGCGCTGCTCGCGGGCGAGCGCGAGCTGGGTCGCCGCGAGCGCGTCCTGCATGCGCCGCGCCTCCTCGGCGACGCTGCCGACATAGGCGGCTATGAAGAGCGTGCTGACGGCGAGCGCCTCCCAGATGCCCAGGATATAGAGCGGCGGCAGCTCGACCCTGCCGTCGCGCCAGGGCAGCGGCTGGTGAAGGAGTGCCAGCAACGAGGTGCAGGCGCCGGCGAGGAGCCCTAGGCCGATCGTGCTGCCGCGCGAGAGTACAGTCGCGGACACGATGACGGGAGCAAGGATGAGCACGGCGAAGGGGTTGACGAGGCCGCCCGTGAGATAGAGCAACAGGGTGAGCTGAAGCATGTCGTAGGCGAGATATCCCGCCGCCTCACGGTCCGAGAGGCGGGTGCGCACGGCGCCGCGCCGGCCGATCGCGATGTTGACGACGGCCGAGGCCGCGACCACGACGAGCGCGGGGCCGATGGGCAGCGCGAGCCCCATGCCGAAATGGGCCACGCAGATGGTCGCGAGCTGGCCCGCGATGGCGATCCAGCGGATCAGCACCAGCGTGCGCTGCTTGACCCGGCCGCGAACGGCCAGCAAGGCGGGTTCGATCGTCATATCGGCGGCGACCATGCGCTTCGCTTCTCCTGCTCTGTCGCCTCGGTCCTCGCGCGCCCGCACCACGCGGCCCGCCGGACGCCTCCGCGCGCGCCGCTTCGAGAGCTGCCGCGTCTAGGGCACCAGGCGATAGCCCCCCGGCTCGGTAATCAGAATCTCGGCCTTGGCCGGATCGAGTTCGATCTTCTGACGCAGGCGGTAGACATGCGTCTCGAGCGTGTGCGTCGTGACGCCGGCATTGTAGCCCCAGACCTCGTTAAGGAGCGTTTCGCGCGGGACGACGTTCTCGCCCGCGCGGTAAAGATATTTGAGGATGGCGAATTCCTTCTCGGTCAGCCGCACCTTCCTGTTGGTGCCGTTGCGCAGCAGAAGCTTGGCCGCCGGCCGGAAGCTGTAGGGGCCGATCGCGAAGACGGCGTCCTCGCTTTGCGCATGCTGGCGGAGTTGGGCGCGAATGCGCGCGAGAAGGACGCCCAGACGGAAGGGCTTGGTGACGTAGTCGTTGGCGCCGGCCTCGAGGCCCAGAATCGTGTCGGCGTCGGTGAGCGCGCCGGTGAGCATGATGATGGGCGATTTGAAGCCGTTGCGCCGCATCAGGCGGCAGACCTCGCGCCCGTCCATGTCGGGCAGCCCGACGTCCAAGAGCACCACGTCGAAATGCGCGCCGCGCACCATCTCGAGCGCCCGGCTCCCGTTCTCCGCTTCCTCGGTGCTGAACTCCTCATGGAGCCGAAGCTGCTCGACGAGCGACTGGCGCAGGGCCGGATCGTCGTCGACCATCAAAATCTTCTTGTTCGCCGCCGACGGAGGCCGCGCCGATTGGTCGTTTTCAGTATGCTGCACCGCCATACCGGCCCTCCTCGCAATTCTTCCTAAGCGACGCGTCGGCCCGGCGACGTCCGCCGACGCGGAATCGCCGAGCAAGGATAGACAAATCCGCCGAAATGTCCCATAGGCGGCGGCACAGCGTCATAAATACGCGGGAAAGGGCCGTGGCCGACGACAGGAGCCGCCGCCGGGTCCCACTTTCCGCAAACAGGCCGGAGATGGACATCGATATCGAGGTCTTTCCCGAGGGGCGCGTCGCCTGGCCTGGCCGCAGCGCCCGTTGCGCTCTCGGCCGCGGCGGGGTGGCGCGCGACAAGCGCGAAGGGGACGGCGTCACGCCCGCGGGACGCTTCCCCTTGCGGCGGCTGCTCTATCGCGCCGACCGGCTGGGCCGGCCCACGACCGGGTTGCCGGTAGACCGACTCGGCCCGGATGACGGCTGGTGCGACGATCCCCTCGACCCCCGTTATAACCGGCAAGTGCGACTGCCCTATGCGGCCCATTGCGAGCGGCTGTGGCGCGAGGACCATGTCTACGACCTTGTCCTGGTGATCGGCTACAACGACGCGCCGGCCGTTCCCGGCCGCGGCAGCGCGATCTTCCTCCATCTGGCGCGGCCCGATTTCAGCCCCACGGAGGGCTGCGTCGCGCTCGCGCTGCCCGATTTGCTCGCGCTCCTCGCCGAGGTCGGCATGGGCGACGAGCTGCGCGTGATCGCGCCTTAACGATTGTTGGCGCAGACCGTCGCACAGGTTTATCACAGCCCGAGCGCCGTCCGGCTCTTGCCCGAGTCGGCAATTTACCGCGATTTCTGATAGAATCTGTTGGTAAGAATAACCTGCATTGCGCTAAATTCATCGGGCCGGGGCAAGGGGGTAAGGCCAAATGACGTCATTTCGGTACACGCGATGGGCTGCCGCGGGCTTCCTTTGCGCAACGCTCGCCACCATGGCATGCGCCGCCAACGCGCAGGTCACGGGCGAGGGCCCGGGCTTCTACGTCAGCGGCGATTTGGGCGCAGTCCTCGGCGGCGACGACAAGATCAAGGGCGACGGCATCGATAGCGAGGTCGTGCACAGTCTCGGCTTTGGGATGCTCGGCGCGCTCGGCATGCGCTTCGACAACGGGCTGCGCGCGGAGTTCGAGGTGGGCTACCGGCGCGAGGATACCGACAAGGCAGGCGGCGTCCACAGCAGCGGCAACACGCACGCGCTCAATTTCGGCCCCAACCTTCTCTACGACATCCGCACCGGCAGCCGCTTCACGCCCTATTTCGGCTTGGGCGTCGGCGCCGCCGACGTGGGCTACCACATCACCGTGCCGGGCAACGGCGTCGACGGCAGCGGCATCGGCTTCGCCTATCAAGGCATCGCCGGGATCGCCTACGCGCTCACCGACCAGCTCCAGCTCACCGCCGACTACCGCTATTTCCGCGCCTTGCCGGTCAATATGCCGACGACGGCCGGCGGGTCGACGCAGGCCAATTACCACGCCCACACGGTGCTTCTGGGGGTGCGCTGGCTGTTCTACCCGACGAGCGAGGCGGCTCCGCCGCGGGCACGGCCCGCCGCGGCCCCTGCGCAGCCCATGATGCCGGCCCAGGCGCCGGCCGCCGCGCCGGCCGCTGCCGCGCCCGCCGACTACGTGGTCTATTTCGACTTCGACAGCGCGGCGATCAACGCGCAAGGGGCGCAGACCGTCCAGCAGGCGGCGAGCGCCATCAAGCAGCAGCAGACGGCGCGGATCACCGTCACCGGCCATACCGACCTCTCGGGCTCCGAGCAATATAATCAGCGTCTGTCGCTGCGCCGCGCCAACGCGGTCAAGGCGGCGCTCATGCGCCTCGGCGTGCCGGCGGATTTCGATCGCGGTCGTCGGCAAGGACGGCGAGAATCCCGCCGTGCCGACGCCGATCGGCGTGCGCGAGCCCGAGAACCGCCGCGCCGAGATCGTGTTCTGAGCGGCCGGCCGCCCTACCGCCGACGCTAAGCCGGGCGGCGCGCCTTGAGCGCGGCCGCGAGCGTGCCATCGTCCAGATAATCGAGCTCGCCGCCGACGGGCACGCCGTGGGCGAGGCGCGTGACCGTGACGCCGAGCGGCGCCAACCGGTCGGCGATGTAATGGGCGGTCGTCTGCCCGTCCACCGTCGCGTTGGTGGCGAGGATGACCTCGCCGATCTTCTCCTCCCGCGCCCGCGCCACGAGCTTGGGGATATTGAGCTGCTCGGGCCCGATCCCGTCCAGCGCGGAGAGCGTGCCGCCCAGCACGTGATAGCGGCCCTTGTAAGCGGCGGCGCGCTCGAGCGCCCAAAGATCGGCGACCTCCTCGACGACGCAGAGGAGCGTGCCGTCGCGGCGCGGGTCAGCGCATATCGTGCAGGGGTCGGTGGTGTCGATATTGCCGCAGGTCGAGCAGACGCGGATGCTTTTGGCCGCCTCGGCGAGCGCCGCCGCCAGCGGCTCAAGCAGCGCCTCGCGCCGCTTCATGAGCCTGAGCGCCGCGCGGCGCGCCGAGCGCGGCCCGAGGCCCGGCAGCTTGGCGAGCAGCTGGATCAGGCGCTCGATCTCGGGTCCGATCATGAAGATGCCGCGTCGGCCTCCGGCCCGTTTTTCAGAAGGGCTTGAAGCCCGCCGGGAGCGCAAGCCCGCCGGTCAGCTTCTGCATCTCGGCCGCCACCTCGGATTCCATCTTGCCCTTGGCGTCGGTGAAGGCGGCGACGATCAGATCCTCCAGGATCTCGATCTCTTTGGGCTCGGCCAGCCTGGGATCGATCTTGATCCGGCGCATATCGCCCTTGCCGTTGACCGTGACGGTCACCATGCCGCCCCCGGACGCTCCCGAGAACTCGAGCTCGGCGAGCCGCGCCTGCATCTCCTGCATGCGCGTCTGCATCTCCTGGGCTTGTTTCATGAGCTGGCCGAGATTTTTCATCGCCCGGGATCTCCTTGGACGGGAATTTCAGCGTCGAGGGCGAGCTCGCCCGCTGCCCCGTCATCGTCGGGCGCGGAGTTGGCCGTCGCGGCGATCTCGCGCACGGCCTCGACCGTCGAGCCGGGAAAGCTCCGCAGCACCGCCTGCACGAGGGGGTCGGCCTGCGCCTGGGCCAAGCGATCGGCGGCGGCGCGCCGTGCCGCCTGCGCCAGGGTGGGCTCGCCGGGCGCGTTCGAGAGCGAGATTACCCAACGCCGTCCGGTCATCTTGAGCAGCAGGGTGCCGACGCGTGGCGCGAGATCGGCGGGCGCATGCTCGGTCGTGCGGATCTCGAGCCGCTCCGCCTCGAAGCGCACGAGATGCACGTTGTTGCGCAGATGCGCCCCCAGGATCGGCTCGCGTCCCTCGACGAGGGTCACCAGCGCCGCGAAGCTCGTGGGGGCTGATGCCAGGTCGGATACCGGCAGGCTTCCGGACGAAATCGCCTCGGGCTGGGTCGCGCGCGCGGCCAGCGGACCTCCGCCCCCCGACGACGCCGGTGCCATGGTCGCGGAGCGCCGGGCGCTCGCCGCGGACGAGGAGCCGCCGGAGCCGTTGCCGCCCGGAGCCCGCGCGGGCGAGTCGCCTTCGGCGGACCGCGCGGCGCTGCCGCTCGGTCCGGCGGGCGGCTGGCCCTCCGGACGCAGCTGACGCACGAGATCGGCCGGGCTCGGCAGGTCGGAGGCGTAGGCGAGGCGGATGAGCGCCATCTCGGCGGCGGCGAGCGGCATGGGCGCCGTTTGCGTCTCGGCGAGGCCCTTGAGCAGCATCTGCCAGGCGCGGGTGAGGACGGGCATGGCCAACCGCTCGGCCATGCCGCGGCCGCGCGCGCGCTCGGCGTCCGAGGCCAGCGCTCCCTCGGCCTCGGGCTCGATCTTGAGGCGCGCGAGCCATTGGCAGGTCTCGAGCAGGTCCTGCAGCACCACGACCGGGTCGGCGCCCGCGCGATAGAGCTCGGCAAGCAGCGCCAGGCCTCCGCGAATCTCGCCTTTCATCAGCAGATCGAAGAGATCGAGGATCTGAGCGCGGTCCGCCAGGCCCAGCATGTCGCGCACCTGCTCGGCCGTGGGCGCGCCCGCACCATGGGCGATGGCTTGGTCGAGGAGCGAGAGCCCGTCGCGCACCGAGCCGTCGGCCGCGCGCGCAAGCAGCGCCAACGCCTCCGGCGGCAGGGCAGCGCCTTCCGCCGCCGCGACCTTGGCGAGATGGCGCGCGAGCTCGGCCTGCTCGACCCGGCGCAGGTCGAAGCGCTGGCAGCGCGACAGCACCGTGACCGGCACCTTGCGGATCTCGGTCGTGGCGAAGATGAACTTCACATGCTCGGGCGGCTCCTCCAGCGTCTTCAAGAGCGCGTTGAAGGCCTGCTTGGTCAGCATATGGACTTCGTCGAGGATATAGACCTTGAAGCGCGCCGCGACGGGGCGGTAGCGCACGCCCTCGATGAGCTCGCGGATCTCGTCGATGCCGTTGCGGCTCGCCGCATCCATCTCGATCACGTCGACGTCGCGGTCGGCCGCGATGGCGAGGCAATGCTCGCAGCGGCCGCAAGGCTCGATCGTCGGACCGCCCTGGCCGTCGGGCCCGGTACAATTGAGCGCCTTGGCGATGATGCGCGCCGTCGTCGTCTTGCCCACGCCGCGCACGCCGGTCAGGATGAAGGCATGGGCGAGACGGCCTTGGTGGAAGGCGTTGGTGAGGGTTCGCACCATCGCCTCCTGCCCGATGAGCTCGGCGAAGCTGCCCGGCCGGTATTTGCGCGCGAGGACGCGATAGGCGGCGGAATCTCCCGAGGCGATCAAATCATTCATGGCGCCCGGCGGTGAGCCCTCGTCAGCATCGCTTGGGTTGGTGGGAGCAGGGCAGGGAGGCTGGCGACGACCCGGGCCCGACTCGTTACGGCTGCTTCCTTCCGGACCTGACCGGGTTGGCGAGAGACCCGTCCACCGCCAACCTCCCGTGTATCACTATATCAGCTTTGCCGCGCGGACGCGCAAGAAGAGTCGCAAGCCATAGGCCGCCGCGGCGAGAAGCCGCCGGGCGATTGCGCGCCGACGCCTCTCATGCCAGGGTCGGGCCGATGGGCGCGCGCGTCAATTTCTACGCCGGCAGCGGCCTCGACCGGGTGAGCCATCTGCGCGCGGACGAGGCCTGGATCGCGGCGCAACTCGGCGATCCGCGAAGCCGCGTGGTCGCGCTTTGGCGTGACGCCTCGCGCCGAAGAAAGAGGTTGCCGCTCCGGTCGCCGCCGCCGGCGAAGTCGAAATGACGAAAGAGAAGAAAGTCGAAGGCGAGGAAGGTGCGGCCCCGGCCAAGGGCGAAGTCAAAGCCGACGCGAAGGCCGGCGACAAAAAGGCCGAAGCCAAGCCGGAGCCGAAAGCCGAGAAGAAGAAATAATTTTGGCGGCGTGAGCCGCGCCGCCCGCGCATGGAGTCATTGCATCTCATCGTGGGCTTGGGCAATCCGGGCGCGGAATACTCGCGAAGACACGGCACAATGCCGGTTTTCTGCTGGTCGAAAAACTGGCGGCGCGCTGGCGGATGGATTGGACGGAGGAACGAAAGTTCGCGGCGCGCGTCGCCCGGGCGAAGCTCAGGGCAAACGGGTTTTGCTGTGCCAGCCGCAGACCTTCATGAATTTGAGCGGCGAATCGGTGGCGGAAATGACCGAATTTTACCAGTTGCCGCTGAACGCATGGTGGTCGTGGTGGACGACGCGGATTTGCCGCTGGGCGAAATCCGGTTGCGGGCGGGCGGCAGCAGCGGCGGCCATCACGGGCTGGAGTCCATCGAGCAGCATCTGGGCTCGCGCGAATTTGCGCGGTTGCGGATCGGCATCGGACGCCGGGACGGCGCGCGCGAAATCACGGGCCATGTGCTGGGCCGATTTGACGGCCGCCGAGAGCGGCTTGATGGAAAAAGTTTTGGACCGGGCGGCCACGCCAGGTGGAATGCTGGCTGGACGACGGTATACAAAAAGCAATGAACCAGTTTAATGGAGTCGTGGACTCCAAAAACAAGAAAAAGTGAAACGATACGAAGGTCTGTTCATCCTGAACACTTCAGGAAAAGAAGAAGGCGTGGGGACGGCCC
>CAWJFP010000003.1:0-40932 GCA_963842155.1 uncultured Pseudomonadota bacterium | reverse complement strand
TCGCACCCACACCCGCGACTTCAAACTTGCGGCCGTCCAACTATTCACCGTCCAAGAGTAAGAAAAGGGGCCATTCCACGCCTGTTCGGCACGGTGGTTGCCCTCGAAGAGGAGTCTATCCAGCGTGCTTCGCCGTCGGGAGCGGGCGCGTTCGCGCCGATTTCGCGGCGGAGCATGGCGGCTAGGCTTGGGTTGAACTAAACTGCGGCACCCCGGCCCGTTGCCTAGGGGGCAATCGACACCCTCTTCACTCGCCGGATTGTAGTCAACCCTTTCGGCCCCGGTCAAGTCTCTTTCGATGCAACCCAGGTTTGCCGAAACCGGAAGCCCGTGCGTCAGAAAGTGCTGGGCCAGAATGGACGCGTACTGTCCGCCCTACTGCTGTTCTGACGTGTTTTCATTGAGACCGGCAGGATCGTGAAGCGGCACAAGAGATGCCTTGCCGAGGCCTCGGAAGACGGCCAGGGCAAAAAGTCCGGCCGTGCCTACGAACAGCCCCGCTTCGATCGGTCCGAAGGATCGGCACTGCACCCGCCTGAGAAGGAAAGATCATCAGGGAAAGATCGACCCAGCGTCCGGCGAGGACGACGACGGCAACGGTTCCCAGGACAAGAGGACTGCGCTTGGCAGAGCGGAACAGGAGCACAAGGAAAGGAATGGCCCAGTTGAGAACGAGGTCAAGGAACATGAGCGCCGGCCAGATCCCCTTGCCAGCGCTGCCGAAGTACGCCGTCTCCTCGGGGTTGTTTACGTACCAGATCAGCAGGTACTGGCAGAACCAGGTATACATCCAGAAGCTGCTGAAGGCGAAAAGGAGCGTACCGAGATCGTGCAAGTGATCCTCGTTGAGGACAGTCTGCAAGGAGCTGTGTCGCCGTAACCAGATGACCAAGAGAATGATCGCAGCCAGACCGCTCAGAAACAGACCGGCAAAGTTGTAGACCCCAAATATCGTACTGGCCCACTCCGGTTCCAGAGACATGATCCAGTCGTAACTGGCCAGCCAGCACGTGACGCCAAAGACCACCAAGAAAGGCGCCGACAGGCGGATGTTCCTCCCTGTCGGCGCCGCGATCGCGGTCGCTGTCCTGGCGGCGGGAGTTGCGCACGACGGCCACGGCAAAAGCCAGCCACAGGGCGAGGTAGACCAGGGAACGCAAGAGAAAGAACGGCCGGTTCAGCCACAGATGCTGCAGCGGCGACTCAGAGCCATGGGAGAAGCCGGCACCGACCAGGGATACAGCGAAGGCCGGCAGAGCAACACGGCAGCCAAGTCCAATTGCGGCCACGGGCAGAACCGCAGTCATCGCCTCGGGCACCCGTCGCAGCGGCAAACTCCAGCGCGCGCCGGTCACGTAGTGCAGGGCCACCAGGAGAAGCCCGCTCAATCCCAGCCCAACCAGGTAGTTGCTGACCAGCAGAACATCGATCCAGGTGCGCTGCGGCGCCAGGAACAACCCTGCCGCCAGCGTGACGCCGCCCAGAATCGCCAGGATCCGGAACAGCCGAAGCGCCTTTGTCGGTAGACGATAGGTACGCTCATCGCCGTCATGCTCGTCCCTCGCTCTCGGTGACCAGTCTACGTCAGGGAGCATGCTGCCCCAGGATCGGCTGTCTGGAGCCTTCTTTCTTTTGCAATTCCTTTTCCAGCTCATTCCATTGGTCCTCAAGCTGGCGGAACGATTTCTCGAACTCCGTGTCCGAAGCCTGGGGCTTGGAACTAAACTGACGTGGGACCGAAAGCCCGAATGTAGGCCATCAGGTCGGTGGCCTGTTCGTCGGTCACCCGGCCGCGATTGGCGGGCATCGAGCGTCCCCTTGCCATCCAAGATGCTGATCTGGATCTGAGCGTCGGTATGTTCCTTGTGAAAGGCCGCACTCGTGAAGTCCGGGATCGGGGCATGCTGGGCCGCATGATCGAACCCGTCCCGTCCGGTCCGTGGCAGACGATGCAGTATTGCTGGAAAATGCTTGCCCCGATGCGAATTCGGGCTGCCGATTCGTCCGAAGGCGCCACCAGTGGCTCCTCGACGCATGAGTCCCTTGTCGGAAGGCCAGGAGTGGAGAGGATCGCCGTTGGGGCTGTCACGACCACGGGCGCAGGCGGTCCCGGTGCCTTGGGGGTCTCGAGCGGGATGACTTGCTTTCCACCCTTAAAACCCCGCACCAGGGCCACCATTTGCTTGACATCGACGCTACCCAGCTTGTCCGTCATCGGCAGCATGAACTTTCCCTTTGCCTTCCAGAATGGAATGGGCAAGATCCGCATCGGTTCGGGATTTTTGCCAGGCGGCCGCAGTGAAGTCCGGAAGTTCCGGCATCGAAGTGCGAATCGTCGGATTGCCCTTGCCGGTGGTATCGTGGCAGGCGAAGCAAAAGGTGCCATACACGTTGGCCGCCGTGATGTGCGACGTCGGCAGCGGAACTGAAGGTTGAGCCGTCCGCGCATGGCCGGCAAAGGAACGCACGTAAACCGCCAGACTTGAGAATCTCGTCCGTGGGGAGCTTGTAACGGAAGGACGGCATCAGAGGATGCGAGCCATAATCGATTTGATTGACGATCGCCATTTCCGTTTGCGACATTTGCCAGGCCAGGCTGGTGAAATCCGGGATCAGGGGCAACACGTTCCGAATGTTGTTGCCGGTCCCGTCTTCCCCGTGGCAGGCCGCACAGTTCTCTCGGAACAACTTGGCCACTTCCTGAGAACGCGACGGAGCAGGGCCCGGAGCGTAAGGCCCCTGGAGCAGGCGAACGTGCAAGATGACGCTCCAGCGGTCTTCGCGCGACAGCTGAGCTGCTGAATGCGGGCATGTTCCCTTGCCCGTAGGTCAGCACGTGGAACATCTGGCCGTCCTTCATCTGGACGGCCCGGTCCGCCAGCAGCGATGCCGGCGGCGGAAAGCCTCGTTGCGTGACCGGGCCATTCCCCTGGCCGAGCGGCCCATGACAGACCTGGCAAAAGTTGGCGAACACGAACGCTGCCCCGCTCGCGACGGGACGTGATCGTTCTCCGAGAAGGGGTTCTGCAGCTCCCGGCCGGCCCGCAATGCGTCTTGCGGCGTGGGCTGATAGTGCAGCGGCAAATGGCCGCGGGCAATCGTGCCGGCTGGGGGGCGAGCGCAGCGTCAGAGCCGTCCGGAAAGTTGGGATTGGGGGAAAACGAATCGTAGGCCGCCGAGTAGGCCATCTGCGCTTCGGGCAGGAAGTCGTAGTTCGGCTGGCTCACGTCTCGTTCTTTGACGAACCAGCAAAGTGCCGCCGTGGCCAGCAGAGCCAGAAACAGCAGCAAGTTGCAACCAGCTTCTGCTCTTCACGGCTGTTCCTCCTCGCTCTCGCTCTTCCAGGCTGAACGGCATGGCATTCCTGCAACAACTGCCGGACTGCCGCGGCACTCCGGCGGGACCTGGGTCGCGCAGCGACCAGCGCAAAGCGATCGTCGGTCAAACCGGGCAGGGGCAGCCAGGCCTTTTTCCCGGGATAAAGCCGGCAGCGAAACAACCAGGCGAACACGAGACCGAATCCCGCCAACAAGACCATGCTTTCAAAGGTCACCGGCACAAAGGCCGGCAGGGAGTTCCAGGGACGGCCGCCGACGTTCAGCGGCCAATCCCGCGCCGTCGTCCAGAACTGGAACCACAAGGCCAGCGCGACCCCCGCTGCCCCGCACAGGAAACAGGCCACCGGCAGCCGGGAGCGAGGCCAGCCCAGCACCTCTTCGAGGCCGTGCACGGCATAGGGAGTGTAGACGTCGACGATGTCCCAGCCGCGATCCTGGACCGCCCGCACCGCCGCGAGCAAATCCTCCTCTTGCGCGAAACTGGCGAGGATGAGTCTTCCGCTCATGGGTGCACCCCCTCTCGCAGCGCGGCGGCCGGTGGACGCTTCGCTGCTTGCCTGGCAAAACTCCCTTGACCTCCGCCATGGCGATCACCGGCAAGAGACGGCAGAAAATCAGGAAACAGGTGAAAAACAGGCCGAAGCTGCCGAGCAGCGTGGCAATCTCGATCAAGGTCGGAGCGTAACTGCTCCAGCTCGACGGCAGAAAATCGCGCTCCAGCGACGTGACGATGATGATGAACCGCTCCATCCACATGCCGACGTTGACCAGGATGCAAATCACAAAGACCACCAAGCAGTTGGCGGCGAACGCGGCGAAACCAGAACAGTTGCGGGATGAGGACGTTGCAGGCCACCATGATGGCAAAGCCCCAGCCCAGCGGTCCCAGGGCGCGATTGAGGAACGTGAACGACTCGTACCGGATTGCCGACGTACAAGGCCGTGAAGAACTCGATGGCGTAGGACAGCCCCACCAGGCAGCTGGTGGTCAGGACCAGCTTGGTCATGGCGTCGACGTGGCGGGGCGTGATGTAGTCCTCCAGGTGCATGACCTTGCGGACCAAGAGCATCAAGGTCAGCACCATCGCCATGCCGGAGAAGATCGCCCCGGCGACGAAGTACGGCGGGAAGATGGTCGAATGCCAGCCGGGCAGCAGCGCGGCGGCAAAGTCGCGTGCTGACCACGGAGTGCACCGAGACGACCAGCGGCGTGGCCAGCCCGGCCAGCAGCAGGTAAACCATCTCGTAGCGGCGCCACGTCCGGTAGGAGCCGTTCCAGCCCAGGCTCAAGAAACTCGATCAGGCGGCGATACCAGCCGGGACGGAGACGGTCGCGGAGCGTGGCCACGTCGGGAATCAGGCCCACGTACCAGAACATCAGGGAGATCAGGAAGTAGGTGCCGATGGCGAAGAAGTCCCACACGAGCGGCGAGCGGAAATTGACCCACAGCGGCCCGCGCCAGTTCGGATAGGGAATGACCCAGTAGAACAGCCACGGCCGGCCCATGTGGATGACCGGAAACAGGCCGGCGCAAATCACGGCGAAGATCGTCATCGCTTCGGCCGAGCGGTTGACCGAGGTCCGCCACTTCTGCCGAAACAGAAACAGAATCGCCGAGATCAGGGTCCCGGCATGACCGATGCCGATCCAGAAGACGAAGTTGGTGATGTCGAAGGCCCAGCCGACCGATCGATTGAGCCCCCAGGTGCCGATGCCCATGGCGATCTGGTAGGAGACGGCCGCCACTCCCAACAGGAGCAGCGCTGAAGGCCAGCAGGAATGCCAGCCACCACCAGACGCCGGCTCGCCGCTCCAGGGGAGCGCAAATGTCGGCCGTCACCTGGGCGGCCGTCTTGTTGCCGGCGATCAGCGGCGTCTGCAAGGGAAAGAGACGCTAGCCATGCTTTTCGCCCCTCCTTCCGCCGGACGATTCCGCACCAGGGCGAGATAGCTCACCGAGGGCCGGATGTTCAGCTCCCCCAGGACCTGGTAGCTGCGCGGGCTGGCGGCCAGTCGGGCGACCCGGCTGGTGGGATCGTTCAGGTTGCCGAACACGATCGCCTGGGCCGGACACGACTGCTGGCAGGCTGTTTGCGATGTCGCCGTCGCGCGGGGTTGCCCGTGCCGGCCGGCCTCGATCTTGGCTTCCTGGATGCGCTGCACGCAGAAGGTGCACTTCTCCATGACGCCGCGCGACCGCACGGTGACATCCGGGTTGAGGACCAGGTTTTGCAACAGGTCGTCGTGAGCATAGTCAAACCAGTTGAACCGCCGCACCTTGTAGGGGCAGTTGTTGGCGCAGTAGCGCGTGCCGACGCAGCGGTTGTAGACTTGCTGGTTGAGCCCTTCGTCGCTGTGGACCGTGGCCAGCACCGGGCAGACCACCTCGCAGGGCGCGTTGCCGCAGTGCTGGCAGAGCATGGGCTGATGGGCCACGTCCACGCCGCCGTCGCGTTCCGTGTAGTAGCGATCGATGCGCAGCCAGTGCATTTCGCGCTGCCGCCGCACCTCGTCCTTGCCGACCACCGGAATGTTGTTTTCCGCCTGGCAGGCAATCACGCAGGCGGAGCAGCCGGTGCAGGCATTGAGGTCGATGACCATGCCCCAGTGCGGGCCGGTCACGGGGTGATCGGCGGGCCACAGATCCTCGTTCGACTCGCCGGTGGCGGCTTGCCCGGCTTTTCGGCAGCGGCGCGTTGCCCCTGGGCCGCTTCCTGGCGATAAGCCGCCAGCGTTGTCTCACGGATGATCGGCCGGCGTTCCTGGCCCGGCAGGGCCAGGTGCTGCGGGCACGGTGATCTGGTAGTAACTCTGCGTCGAAGCCAACGGATGCTGCCCGCCGGTCTTGGTCAGGCGCACGCCGTCGCGCGTGAAGCGCAGGCTGCCCTCCACCCAGCTCAGCAAGGGAGCGGCGTTTTTTCCGACCAGGCCGTCCGGCCCCACGGTGGGCCGGGCCTGGAGCCAAGGCGGTCCGATGTTGGCAAAGCGTTTGCTGAGCAGGCTGCCATAGCCCAGGGCCACGGCCACCACTCTGATCGTGCAGCCCGGGCTGCACAAACGCCGGCAGCTCCAGCACGCCGGACCGTCCGCCTGCACCGGCGCTTCCAGGCGAACCACGTCGCCGTCAGCTCACGCCCAGACGGGCCGCCGTCGCCGGCGACAAGCACGCGTAATTGTCCCACGTGACCTTGCTGATCGGGTCGGGCAACTCGTGGAGCCAGGGATTGTAAGCATGGCTGGCGTCGGGCATGCCCACCTTGGAATACAGAATCAGACTGTAGGTTCCCTCGTGGCGGCCGACTGGCAGCGAGGCGCGAGACGAACCGCAGCTCGGATCGAAGGCCGCGACCTTGACCGGCCGGGGTTTGACCTGCGGCAAAGCCGTCGTGCAGCGTGCGGTCCCAAAAGTCCTGAAAGGCAACCTTTTGCGTCTGGCGGGGAAGAATCTCCTTCTCCCAATGTTCGCGCAGGAGGTCGTAGGCCGCACGCGGCTTTCCCGTCCAGGCCGCCAGGCTTTCCAGCACGGAGCGGGTGTTCGCCAAGCGGAGTGATGGCGGGTTGGACCAGGCTCACCAACCCATTGACCGGTTCCGCATCACTCCAGGCTCTCCAGATAATGGTGGTCCGGGCAGACGAAATGTGCCAGCCGGGCGGTTTCGTCCAGCCGCGGAGCCAGGCTGACGACCAGAGGGAACTCGCTTCAAGTCCTCGGCGATGCGTCTCCCCGGAAGGCAGGTCATGAACGGGATTGCTCTGGTAGATAAACAGGGCCGCGACCTTGCCGTCGTGGAGTTCTTGAAGCAGGTTCTCCAGCTCGCGGTCGTTGTCTTCCCGTTGATAGGACGGCTGGGCGATGTCCACCGTGCTGCCGTAATTGCCCAGAACGTGATTGAGGAAATTGCACGAGCACCTGGAGCTCCACGTCCTGGCTGCCGCACAGGATCAGGCTGCGCTGCCGGTTCTGCCACAGGTAATCGGCCAGATGATCCAGGAACTGGGCCGAGACCGGCGGCTAGCTCATCCGGCTCTCCGGCTGAAACGGCACGCCGGCCTTCTTGGCCAGGCGGGCGGCCAGGTGGCTCATGGTCGCGGCCATCTCGCCTGGAGCGAGGCACAGCCGCCGGTCCGCCTTGGTGCCGGTGAGCGACAACAGAGACTCGAACTGAACATGGTAGGACAAGCGCGGCGCCGGCCCTTCCAACCGCCGGCCGGCCTGGTAAGCGGACGTGAATTCGACGGGAGAAATCCAGGTGCCGAGAAAGTCGGCATCGAAACTGACGATCACCTCGGCCTTGTCCAGGTGGTAATGAGGCAGCAGCGCGAACCCCGTGCGTGCGGCCGTGCGCCTCGAGGATGGCCGAGCAGGAGCGCGGATCATGGACCACGTGTCGGGCGTCGGCAAAGGTGTCCAGGAACCGGTGGAGCACGGCACGCGTGGTGGGGCTGACCAGAGGACCGGTCAGGAAACGCACAGCCCCTTTCTGCTTGCGGATGGCGTCCAGTTGAGATCGAATGGCCTGGTCGACCTCGGGCCATTCGGCCGGCTGGCCCTCTTGCAAGGGCTGTTGCAGCCGCTGCTGGTCGTAAAGTCCCAAAAGCGAGGCCTGCCCGGCCGCGCACAGCCCGCCGCGCGACAGGGGATGCTCCGGGTTGCCTTCCAGCTTGATCGGCCGGCCATCGCGGTTCTTGACCAGCAGGCCGCAGCCGGCGCTGCAACCGCCGCACGTCGAGGCATAATCATACGACCGGCCCGGAATGATCTCCTCCGGTGCGACGAGATAGGGAACGGCATACTGCACGGGGGCACGCTGGCAGCCGGCCAGGGCCGTGCCCGCAAAGGCAAACCCGGCCAGCTTCAGGAAATCGCGCCGGCTCGGAGCCGTCGAGCCTCGCCGGCGCCGCACTCGCTCCAGTGCCACGCGACCGAGAATCGGTGTCCGTCGTCGCTCGTGCGTCTTTCCCAACGGACTTCGTCGTGAAAAGACATCCGCTCACTCCCGGTCAATGATGACACGTGGCACAATCGGTGGACGGCTTGACTGGCTTGCCGTCCACGCCGGTCCGGCCGGTTTCCCGGTGGCAGTTGACGCACCACCCCATCGACAGGTCGGAGACCTGCCGCACGCGCTCCATGGTCTCGACCGGACCATGGCAACTGCTGGCACGCCACACCGGCACGCACATGCGACCGATGATCGAAACAGGTAAAAGCGGGAAGATTATGAACCTTGACCCAGGCAATGGGCTTGGGCTTCTTGTTTGGGTCCGGCTCCAGCTTGCTGTCCAGATCCCAGGGCATCGTAGAGTTTTTGCAATTCCGGCGAAACGATCGGGCTGGGGTGCTCGCTTTGCTTTGCGAGCCTCGAGGATTTCCGGCAAGCATATCCTTTTGCGGAGCCGTCACGAAGCGATGACAGGTCATGCAGACGCTGGCGGGCGGAATGCCTGCATGCCGGCTGCTTTCGGCCCCGAAATGACAATAGAGGCAGGAAATCTGCATTTCCCCGGCGTGCTAGCCGATGCGAGAAGGCGATCGGTTGCTCGGGCTCGTACCCTTGCTGGTTGCCCGGCAGAGGATAGCTCATCAGCCGGCGAACCAGGACCAGGGAGCTCAGGACCAGCCCCACCAGCAAAACCATCGTCAGCAGCCGCTTGGCCAAGTCCTACCCTCCCGACAAGAAGACACGGGTCCCTCACCAGGTTTCATGCTTCTTCTTATTGACGGCAACCCGTGAAGGAAGTGCCTTCGTTTCGCAAAGGCCGTGCCATGCTTGCTCTTTTGCGCGGATAACCGTTGGCCCCGTCTTACACGATCGCGCATCAAACACGCATTCGGACCTCTTCATCCCTTCACCGACCGGCAAACGGCCTGGCTAAAGCGTGGAAGACCCTGTGCAGCCAGCCTTGGCTGTCTCGGGCAGGGGAGCGCGTGCTCGACCGATCCAGACTGTCAGGACTGGGCGTTGCCCGTCGGCCGCTGATGCGGTCGATGCGGATACGATAAAAGACGGGGGTCAACGGCTGCCCCGGGTCCCGGAGGCGACTGGACGCGCAACCTGTTTCCCACCAGCCCGGCGTTCTTGTTCAGCAGCTCGAGGGCGTGGAGCCATGGGTCCTTCCATGCAGGCATATCCTGGCAGTTCCTCGTACCGCCCGAAGATGACGACGCTCGTCCAGTGCTCGCTGTCCTCGACCTCGTCCACCTCCAGACACACGAGGGGGTTGTAGCGCATCCACTCGACCTTCTGGCCCGGCGTCGTAAAGGCGTATAGGTAAGGCTGCTCATACGCGAAATAAATGGGGACAATATAGGGCTGATTCTCGTGCGCACACGCGAGCCTGCCCAGCCTGGTGCGGGTGAGGATGCTGAGGCATTCGGCCTCCGTCATCTTCTGGATAAACATCGCCCACCTCCTTGCACCTCCTCGGTGGAGCCCGACATCCCCTTGAAGGAAGATCCTCCAGCAGGGATCGATTCAGCAGTACGCGCTTCCTATCCAATCACAAGTGATGATGTTTGCCGACGGGCTTGACGGTACTCGCCTGCGGCCCTTTCTTGCCCTCCTCCTCGACGAACGTAACCTCGGTCCCGATCTGCAAGTGGTCGAATCCTTCGTGCAGGACGCCGTGGCGATGGAAGTAGATCTCCCGGCCGTCTGGTGTCTCGATGAAGCCATAACCCTCATCGGGAAAGAGCTTGCTGACGCGGGCATGAGGTGCGGTTTCGAGGGCCTTCACGGAGCCCCGCCTACGGCGGACGTAATCCTCCAACTGCCGGCGGGCAGAGTCGAAGGCGTCGCGGAGCGCCACGTGGATGTCCTTGTATTCGGTGTGCTGACTCGGCTCGCGGGTCACCACGATCTCCTCGTCCGGCACGGTGAGGTCGATCCGCACCTCGTAGAGGTTGCCGTGCTCGTGGTGCTTGCCCGCCGGCTCCACCACCACCCGGCAGCCCATGATGTGGTCCGCGAAGGTGTCCAGCTTGGCGCCCTTTCGCGGATCAGCGCTTCGATCGCCTCGGAATGCTCCATGTGGCGGAAGGAAACTTGCAAAGGAAGTTGCATGTGCTGTCCTCTCTCAGTTCACGGCCGCTTTCCGTGCTTGGGCAGCGGCAGGCGAAAAATGGCCGCCACGCGGTGCTGCTGGGGACCTGCTCCGGCTCCACCGCGTACACGGTCTCGCCCGTGCGTCAGGGTGTGGGACGGCGGCAAGGTCCAGCAGGTCCACGTCTCCAAACAATGCCTGCTCGTGCTCGTTCCACCCGGCCGGTGGATGGGTCGAAGACCCCCCAGACTTGACGGTCAAGGGCGACGAACAACGTCTCCACCCGCCCCTCGTAGGCCGCGGCGACGACCGCCTCCAGATCGCCGGAAGCGTGATCGGTACCGGCCAGTTGCCGGTACTGGGCGGCCGCCCGCTGCTGCGCCTCCTCGAAAAGGGGCTTGATCAGCGGCCAGGCCCGGTCGTGCAGCTCCTTGTTGCTCAGGCGGTCCGGGTTGCCCGCAACCCCTTCCTCCAGCAAGTGGGCGTAGGTGTTGGCCTGGCGGTAGATCGGCTGCAAGTAATCGACAGCCGCCAGGACCAGCGGCGCCCGCTCCTCACTGAGCAGCGGGTGCAGGCCCCGGTCGATCTTCTGGAAGTAGTGCAGCAACTCGTCCTTGGAATCGTCGATCCCCACCCCGTGGCCGTGGAAAATGCCACCCCAGGAGCCCGCCCCCTCCCCGGCGCGGCGACCGTGAAACGAGAACGGTTCCTTGGCTTCGTGGGTCAGGAGGGCTTCGGCCAGGCTTCTGGGCACCCCCTTCAGATCCACCTCGCTGACGCGATCACGAGTGCCTTGCAGCAGCCGAACCCCGTGTTGGCTCAGAGCCAGCACGAAGAAGCGGCCGTTGCTGCTGATCAGGGGCAGCAGAGGGATGATGGAGAACCGGTTCGCGACTACCACCAGGTCCTTGAACGCCAGGGGAAGCCGAAACAGACGCAGGAACTGGGGCGCCAGGAAGGCCGCCAGCCCGTCGCTCTGGTTCTTCCAGAACGTGATGTCCTCCAGCAGGCGCCGCCCGGGTGCCAGCAGCTCCTTGACCTCGGCGGCGCGCCACCCGGCCTTGACCAGGCGCTCCTCCGCCTCCGCCAGGTGCTTCCGCCAGCGGATGGGATCTTCCTCCGCCCCGCCGCGGTGAGTGGGCATGAACAGCGAAATGCAGGGCGAAGGGTGCTCCGCCAAAAGGGTTTTGAGGTCATCTCGGGTAAACAAGTCCATGGCCAATCTCCTTCTTCCTCAGTCGGATGCTTCAGGTCTCTTTCCCGCCGCCCCGGTGGGAACTTCCGCTGACCTCACCGCCGGTTGCCTCCGCCGGGCGGTAGGGGCGAACTCGCGGAGGAGCTGGAGCACCTCTTCGTCTTCGACCTGGGTGAAGTCCTCATAGAACTGCCCGATCGCCCAAAACTCTTCCGGGGCGAGCAAGCAGACCACGTCGTCGCACCAGCGGCGGACCTCCGCCAGCCGGTCCGGGGAGGCGACGGGCACGGCGACAATGACCTCGCGCGCGTTCTGCGTCTTGACGGCCTGGAGGGCCGCGATCATGGTGGAGCCGGTGGCAATGCCGTCGTCGGTGACGATCACCGAACGGTCCGCGACCGGCGCCTGGGGACGGACGCCGCGGAACAGCTTCTTGCGCCGCGCGATCTCGGCCAGCTGGTGGCGGTGCTCGTCCGCCAGGTACTCTTCCATCAGGTCAAGGAATTCCCGAGCGTGGTGATTCAGGTAGACCTGCCCGTCCTCGGAAACAGCACCGACGGCCAGTTCCGGCTGCCCCGGCGGCTCGCAGCTTGCGGGACAGGACCACGTCGAGGTCCGCCCCCAACTCCCGGGCCAGCACGGCCCGGTGACCACCCCGCCGCGGGGGATGGCCAGCACCAGCGGGTCGTGCAGCTCACGCCCCTTCAACTTCTCCGCCAGCTGACGGGCGGCATCCTCGCGATTACGAAACATGGCTGTCTCCCTTCCCACCGTGGCTTGACCATCTCGTACCAGTCCCGGAAGTCCAAGCGGACCGCATCGGCATGGACATGAAGGAGGGTTCGTACCGGGTCCCGGTTGACGTGCCGACTGGCGGGCGGGACCAGCTCGACCGGCCGCCCGTCGGCCATGACGACCACGACCTTCGCCACCCGGTGGCCGCCGGCAGCGCCGGACCCCCGGGAGCCGTCGGCAGCTTTTTCCTGGATGTTTCCGTGACCGAACTTTTCTCCGTAGCGATCGCCTCAGGACACTTCGATCTCGTTGGCCAGGATCGGTAGCCCGGTCGCCTCCGTGACCGCCTGCTGAGCGAATTGTTTCGCGTAATAGGTGTGGGCGTGGCCGCGCAGAAAATCAGTCCCTTGTCCACGACCACCAGCCGGAACTCGCGGAGCTGCCCCCCAAGCTGGCACTGGATGCTCGTTTCCAGTTCCGTAGCGCCATTGGCGGTTGCGAGGTCAATGCTTGGTTCGGGAGTCTGACTTTTCATGGCCGCATCTCGGAAGTTGCTCGGTCTTCACGGACCTGGCTGGTTACTGCGTGGCCTCTGCACCTTTGCCGGCCGCCACCGCCACGGGCTCCGCAGAGGACGGCGCCGCGCACTGCGGGGTCTTCACCGTCAACACCGGGCAGGATGCCTTGCGCACGACCTGTTCGGCCACGCTGCCCATCAGAAGCCGGCCGAGCCCCGTCCGGCCGTGCGTTCCCATCACGATCAGTTCGCATTTCGTCTGTTCAGCCACGCGTAGGATCTCTGCGGCTGCACCTCCTTGGACTAGACAGTGTTGCACCGGGACCTTCGGGTCCCCCGGCCGGAATTGCTGAAGCTGCTCTCGGAGCGCCTCCAGATCAACTTCGGGTGGAAGCATTGCCATTCCCTCACCCACAAAGGCCATGGGCGGCTCGGCAACGTGCAAGACGATGAGCCGGGCACCGTAGTCGCGGGCCAACGAGCAGGCCAACCGGAACGTGTAGTCCGAGTAATCCGAGAAATCGGTCGGGTGCAGAACGGTCCGAATGGGAAGCATGGCTCTCTCCTGGATTTGGGTGTAAGCGTACCGGCGCACAACCGAGCATCCCGCAGTCGCAAGTCACCGTTAAAGATCCCGCTTTGGGGGGTGCGCCGTGCAGGACACGTCCCCCGGCCGAAGGTGCCGCAGCACATCCAGTGCGCTGATGACCCCGACCAAGACCCCGTCATCGTCCACCACGAAGAGCCGATGCACTTTGAGTTCCAGCATGTCCTGGACCACCTTGGCGACCGAGGCTTTCGGGCTGACCCCAAAGACAACCGGGGTCATCAGCTCCCGGACCCGCGCCCGGTCCACTTTTTCCACCTGGAAGCCGCGCGGCAAGACCTCTCCCGAGGGCGTCACCAGGTCGGCGCGATGGAAAAACTCCGGGGCCGGCTTCAGGTATTCCGCGCCGTTGCGGTCATGCACGACGATGTCGGTCTGGCTGAGGACGCCAACCGGCCGGCCCGCCTGATCAATTACCGGGGCGGCACTGACCCTCTTGTCAATCAAAAGTGCGATTGCCTCGCGCACCGTCGCGTCCTCCGCGATGGACACCGGGTTCGAGGTCATCAGGCCGGCAGCAGTTTCCACGTCCACCATAAGTGGACGAGAAACCTCGACTTGGATCGCGTTCATGGTAGAACCCTCGCAATTGGTTGGTCAAAACGGCCAGGTTCCTCTGCTCCCCTTAGAGCAAAGCGGATGCCAGGTGAGTGACGTTCGGGTCAAGAGGCGGTTCGCGGGAGGCTCGCGGCTCGCCGGTAGGCTCCGTCGCTTGGAAAAAGACAGACCTACGAGTCGCTCGGCAGACGATAGGGACGTGCCCGCGTGCGCGGGGCTGTGCGAAGCCGCACACGGTTGGCACGCCTCCGCACGCGCACGTGCGGGCAGTCGGCGCGCTCCTTGACGGCGGGGCGGCCCATTTCCTGGAAGCCGACCGCCCTGATTCGCTTGTCCCTCTTCTGTGGCACATCTCTTGCAAGGCATGCCTCACAGGACTTGAAAACCTGAAGGACTTGATCCCCCTAGCGGTGGCTATTCCTTCCCGACCCTGAAAGGGAGAAAAGAGACCATGTACCGATCGATCCTGGTGCCGCTGGACGGCTCCTCGTTCGGGGAGCACATTGCCGCCGTGCGCTGAGCTTGGCTCACCGTGCCGGGGCCGAATTGCACTTGGTCCACGTCCACGTGACGCTGGCCTCCATGTACGCCGAAAGCGTTGTCCCTTATGACAACGCGGTCGATGCCGCGGAGCGTGCCCGCGGACAGAATTACCTCGATGACGTTCAGAACGCTGGCGCAGCACCTCGGCCGTTCCTGTAAAGTCCGCTTTCCATGAGGGGGGCGTCGTCGAGGTCTTGTTGACAGAGGCAGACAAGGCGGACCTGGTCGTCATGACCACGCACGGACGCGGCCGGCTCGCGCGCCTCTGGCTCGGCAGCGTGGCCGACGAGTGGTCCGGCGGCTGCCCATCCCCGTGCTGCTGGTGCGGTCTGAGGAGAAGCCGCCGGATGCGGCGCCAGGACCGGCTTGGCGGCGCGTGCTCATCCCACTGGATGGGTCCCCGCTGGCGGAGCAGATCCTCGAACCCGCGCGTGGAGCTGGACGCCTCGGTGCAGGCGGAGTACACCTTGCTCCGCGTCGTCAAGCCGATGATGATGGGACCTTATCCGGCGGACACCATGATCTGGCCATCTGGATGCCAAGGTACTGCGATAACTTGCGGGTGTTTCATGAGGCCGACCTCGCGGAAGCCAAGAGCTATCTCCGGCGGGTGGCTGAACCCATGGGGGCCAAGTCGTTGACAGTTCGCACCCGCGTCGCCGTCCACGATCAGCCCGCTGCAGCCATCCTCGATGAAATCGAGAAGGGGCGTATGGATCTCGTCGCCCTCGAGACGCACGGCCGGAGTGGCTGGCGGCGCCTGATGCTGGGAAGCGTTGCTGACAAGATCCTTCGGGCATCTTCCGTACCCGTGCTGGTTCGCTGCCCCGCCGGCCGAGAAAAAGCAAGAGAGCTGACGATCGTCGCCCTCCTGGCGGCGCCGTTCGGTGTCCGGATGGCGCCGGGCCGGTCAAGGCTGGACTTCCAGCCCTCATGCAGGCTGCGTCCAGGCCGTGCCACTCATCGACCGTTTCCACCGCCTGCACCAGCAGGGGTGAAGCGGGGTCTCGGCGGACGTGCCGGGTTTACCTCCTGCGCCGTTTCGTCCAGTCCTGCACGCTGCGGCACCTGATTTGCCTGATTGCGGTCCGGTGCTTGATTATCACTACATTTCCGGGGAGAGAGACGTTTCATGCTCCGCTCTATCCTTGTGCCGCTCGACGGCTCGCCGTTTGGAGAGCAAGCTCTGCCGCTCGCCCTGAGCATTGCCCGCCGGGCCGGCGCGGTATTACAACTGGTGCACGTGCACCGGCCGGTCGTGGAGGCCTACACCGAGGACCTCTCGCTCAAGCACTCGCTCGACCTGTCGATCAAGAAGAATGAGAGCGCCTACCTGGACCTCCTGGCCGACCGTCTCGAAGCCGTCGATGCGGTGCCGGTGACGCAGGTCCTGCTCCAAGGTGACGTGGCGGCAAGCCTGCGCACTATGGCAAACGGTACCGGTGTAGACCTGATAGTCATGACCACTCACGGCCGGGGTGGGCTGGACCGGCTGTGGTTGGGCAGCGTGGCCGACGAATTGGTGCGGGAGGTCCCTGCTCCTTTGTTGCTAGTCCGGCCCAAGAAAGGCGAAGCCGATTTTGAGGCAGATCCGGTCCTGAAGCATATTCTGCTGCCGCTCGACGGCTCTGCCTTGGCCGAGCAGATGCTCAAGCCCGCCGTGGCCCTGGGCAGCGTTATGGATGCGGATTACACCCTGCTGCGGGCCATCCAGCTGCCCGCCCTGATGGGATATCACTGGGAAGGTCACGGCGTCGGCGAACCGGCGCAGTCGGTCCTAGGCGAGATGGATCGGCAGGGGAATCGGCTCCGGCAGGAAGCCCGAGACTACCTCGACCGTGTGGCGGGAGACCTGCGCGCTCGGTCGCTTTCTGTCCAGACGCGGGTAGTCGTCGAGCGACAGCCAGCTGCCGCCATCTTGGACGAGAGCGCGGGCTCGGCGTTCGACCTCATCGCTCTGGAAACCCATGGGCGACGCGGCCTATCACGTCTGGTGCTGGGCAGCGTGGCCGACAAGGTCATCCGCGGAGCGGCGCTGCCGGTCCTCGTGCATCGGCCCGTCTCCTTGTGAGCCGAGCGGAGCCAGTGAGCGGTTCGGGACAGGAGTGTACCATTGCGGCACGAGTCATGGGCGTCAACGAGGTAACCCAACCTCTCCTCGCTGTCGATCCTTTCGACTTTACCCATTTGTTAATTGCAAATATGCGGAGTTGACTTTCCGGTGTGCTCCGATGGATCGGCGAATGGGCCGGCGCGCTTCACGACCGGTTTTCCAGATTGCCTCTCTTCTCAGCGTGCCGGTGCATCCGACGAGGTTACTTTCTCTAGGGCGCCTTTGTGAGTGCCATGGCAGCATAGGCATGGCTTTTGCTGAAACCCACCCGTATAGAAGCGGGCGGACGTGCCGGCCAGAGCTTGTTGGCCCGTCTGCCGCTGGCCGCGGTCCGAGAGACAAAGGAAAAATGGCGCGGCGTAGTGCGCCAAAGGAAGCTTAGGGAGCTACGCACCCGGGCCAGGAATTGCCACCAGCAAGGAGGGTACTCCGGATGAATCTTTACCAGAATGCAAGGCTCACGGCCGCGCCGCTTTGGTGCCGGTTGGTGAGCCTGCCGATAGTCCTTTTGCTCGGATGCCCCTGCCAGTTCGCTGGGGCGGGGACGGCTCCACTGCTCGAATTCGACGTCCCTTTTTGTATTAGCTGCCGGAGCATTCCCTGCAACGATCCCGCGAAGAAGGATCCGGGGAAGGACCTGATCGAGGTTGTAATCCCGATCTCGGTTCGCGTGCACGCGGGAACTGAAAAAGACCTGAAGCAGTGCCTGTACACGCTGGTTGACCCCACAGAGGCCGAGACGCTCTCGGTCCGTGACTGGCTGCCGCGGACGGAGCTGAAAACCGAGTTCGCCAAGCCGATTCAATTCAACAAGGAGCACCTCGCCAAGGTCGGGATCACTGTCTCTGCGCACTATATCGTCACGGCGGCGAGTGACGCGACGGGACAAATCAAGTCGGGGGTCGCCTATGAGATGCTCCCGCCGCAAGAGATCGTGCTAGCAAGCGGCACGGTTCACCAAGGGCACGGCGTTTTCTTCAAGCTCAAGCCGTCGACGCAGACGACGCTGGAAGGCATGAAGTCATTCTCGGCCATCTTCGCCGTGCCACACGGCTGGCGGGGTGGCTGCTTGAGACTCCAGTGTGAAGCCGTGGGCCTGAATCGGGGCTTTGTGCCGAAACTCGACCGCGAGGTGGAGAGCGGCTTGGCGGTCTTCTGCCTGGCCTTGCATCTGGCAGGCGATGCAGAAGCCGAAAAGCTTGCCGACCATGTGGCGACGTGCCAACAAGAATTGTTTGACTGCCTCGTCAAGAACCAGCGCGAGGTGAGGCTAGCATGTGATAAGGCCCTTCCATGGCTGGTCCGATTGGGTGAGTGGCCCTGGTTCTTCGATAGACTTGGCTCGGGTAGTGACGCTGTCCCGGCGCGCGCCGAAGCGGCCCTACTTAACCATGCGCTGGACCGGGCAACAACGCATGCGAGGCCGCTGAAAGAGTTTCCTCCGCCGGTTCGAGAGAAGCTGCGGGCCCTTCAAGAAGCCACGCAGGCTCTCCAAAGCCTCTCGACTGGTGGCCCACTAGAACCGACCAAAGCCGCCCTCTCAGCGGACAGTGCAGCCAAACCGGCGAGTTCAACGGCCAGAGGCGTCAGGGCCACCATCGGCTTTGCAGAGCCGGACGTTTCCGACCGAGACCGAGTCCCTTCACGGCTGGAGCAGCGAGAGAATTCATTTGTACCCGTAGGAGACGGACAAAATAAGGAGCGTACCGTCGCCGCGGCTGGTCTACCAGTGGCGAATGCCGACAATCACCGAGACGGAGGGGCCGGGTCAAGTGCAGGATCACTCCTATCACCCAGTGTTGGCAGCAGCGCTAAATCTCTGGCCAGTGCAGACAATGGGAATCAAGCCGGAATGGAACCCGCAACTCCCCTTGAGCAAGCTTCCAAACCCAGTCAACTGCCCAAAGATTTTCCGAAGCAACCTTGGTACTTCCTTGCATCGATAGGGGGCGCCCTGTTTACTTGCATCTTGGCCCCCTTGGTGGTTGATGTTATCAGATGGTGTATCAAAGACGGCCGCCAACACCGTCAGCCGATACGTGACGAGCCAAAGAAGAAGCCATGAACTCCGACGACTTGTTTCGGCGCTACCAAGAGTTGCAGCAGTACGTGGGCTGGACCGAAGCGGACGCGCTGCGGGTCCAGTCCGTCGCCACCCTGCTGGAAGCCCACCTCGTGCCTCTCATCGACGATTTCTACGCCGAGATCGAACGCCACCCCGACGCGCGCAAGGTCATCACGGGCGGGCCAGCCACAGATTGAACGGCTCAAGGGTACGCTGCGGGGCTGGCTCCGCGAACTGCTGTTCGGGCCGTACGATCGCGACTACGTCGCCCGGCGCTGGCGGGTCGGCTGGCGGCACGTCGAGATCGGCCTCGATCAGGTCTACACCAACGTGGCCCTGTCCCGCCTCCGCAGCGGGCTCGCGGCGGGCCCTGGGAGAATGCCTGGCAGGGCGACCCGCAAGGAGCTTGTGGACACCGTCCAGTCGCTCAACAAGCTGCTCGACCTGGACCTGGCCATCATCGAGGACGCCTACCAGACCGAGTACACGGCCCGGCAGCAGCGCAGCGAGCGGCTGGCGGCGATCGGCCAGGTGGCCGGCGGCATCGCCCACGAGCTGCGCAATCCGCTCAACGTCGTCAAGACGTCGATCTACTACCTGCTCAACGCCCGCAATCCTTCCCCCGCGAAGACCGCCGAGCACCTCCAACGCATCGAGCGGCACGTGGTCGTCGCCGACGGCGTGATTACGGCCCTGTCGAACTTCGCCAAGCTGCCGCTGCCCAACCTGCGTCCCTTTCCGGTCGAGCAGTGCGTGCGGGAGGTGCTGGAACTCAACCCGCTGCCCGACAACATCCAGGTGACGATTGACTGCCCCGCTTCCCTGCCCCCGGTGTTGGGCGACCTCGACCAGATTCGCATCGTGTTCGGCAACCTGGTCCGCAACGGGCGCGAGGCCATGCCGCAGGGCGGGCGCCTTTCCGTTCACGGCCGCCAGGTCGGTGACAGCGTGGAGATCGACGTCGCCGACACGGGCGTGGGCATCTCCCCGGAAAACCTCAGCCGGATCACCGAGCCGCTGTACTCGACCAAGGCCCGCGGCCTGGGGCTCGGGCTTGCCATCGTGCGGGCCATCCTCGAAAAGAACAAGGGAAGCCTGCGCGTGGCCAGCGAGGTCGGGCGCGGGACCACCTTCACGGTCCGGCTGGCGGCGGCTTTGGAATGAAGGAGCCAGGAACGATGAACCACAGCGAAGCCTTCCATCCTCGTGGTCGATGACGACGTGGACACCTGCCGGAACCTGTCCGACATCCTGACCGACCTGGGCTACCGGGTCGATACCGCCCACGACGGGCCCACCGCCCTGGAGCTGGTGCGGCGGAACGCCTACGACGTGGCCCTGCTGGACTACAAGATGCCCGGCATGGACGGGCTGACGCTCTACCGCGAGATCAAGCGGCTGCGCGCCGGGACGGTGGCGATCGTGGTCACGGCCTACGCCAGCGGCAGCGACCGCGGAGGAGGCGCTCGGGGCCGGGGCGTGGCAGGTCCTCCCCAAGCCGGTCGATTTCCCCAAGCTCCTGGGGCTGGTGGACGAGGCCGTCGGCCAGCCGCTGGTCCTGGTCGTCGATGACGACCACGACCTGTGCGCGAACCTCTGGGACCTGCTCCGCGAGCGGGGCTTCCGGGTCTGCCTGGCCCATGACGAGCGCGAGGCCCGGCATCACCTCAAGGACACCACGTTCAAGGTGGTCCTGATCGACATGAAGCTGCCGGCCGGGGATGGCACCACGGTGTTCCGGTTGGTGCGGCAGGCGAACCCGCAGGCCCGCACGATCGTGATCACCGGTCATCGGGCGGAGATGGATCAACGGGTGCAGCAACTTCTGCAAGAGGGCGCCGACGCGGTCTGCTACAAGCCGTTTGACATCCCGAAGCTCCTGGCCGCGTTGAACCGATTGACCCACGAGGAGGCGAACCCGCAAGGCGCCTCCGGCGAGGCCCCGAGGTGATTGCGATGGCGGTTGACCCTCCCCTCCACGTGCTGGTGATCGACGACGATGCAGACACGCGGGCCAACCTGCGCGACATCCTGGAACTGGACGGTTACCTCGTGGAAACGGCGGGCACCGCCAAGGAAGCCCTCAATCGCGACAACTGGCCGTCTATCTCGGCGATCCTGCTGGACCGCAAGCTCCCCGACGGCAGCGCGGAGGAACTCCTGCCGCGGCTCCGTGGCGGGTGCCGGAAGGCATCGCGTCGATCCCCGGGTAGAGGCGCTTCTCAGCCAGGTCGCGGCGGAGCCGCAGCTCCATGTTCCCGGTGCCCTTGAACTCCTCGAACAGCAGGTCGTCCATCCGCGAGCCGGTATCGACGAGCGCAGTGGACAAGATAGTGAGCGAGCCGCCGAATTCTACGTTGCGCGCGGCGCCGAGGAACTGGCGCGGCGGCTGCAGGGCGGAGGCCGCGACCCCGCCCGCGAGGGTCTTGCTGCTGGGCGGAGCGGCCAGGTTGTAGGCCCGGGCCAGCCGGGTGATGGAATCGAGCAGCACGACCACGTCGGCGCCCAGCTCGACCAGGCGCTTGGCGCGCTCGATGGCCAGTTCGGCGACCCTGATGTGATCCTCGGCCGCCTCGTCGAACGTCGAGAAGACGACCTCACCGCGGATCGACCGGCACGGTCGGTGACCTCTTCTGGCCGTTCGCCGACGAGCACCACCATCAGCGTGACCTCGGGATGGCTGTTCGAGATCGCGTTCGCCGCTCCCTCGTCGCCGATGCTCTCGGCGCTGGTCGTTGCGCATAACGAGGAGCGCCAGCTCGCCGATTGCCTTGCGACCCTCCGCTTCGCCGACGAGATCCTGGTCGTGCTGGATCGTTGCAGCGACCGCTCCAAGTCGATCGCTCAGGCCTGCGGCGCGCGCGTCCTCGAGGGCGCCTGGGAGGTCGAGGGCCCTCGCCGCATGGCCGGGATCGCGGCTTGCCGCGGCGACTGGATCCTCGAGGTGGATGCCGACGAACGCGTGCCCCCGGCGCTCGCCGCCGAGATCCGCGCGACGCTGCCGGGGGCGAGGCCGGGCTATTTCCTCATCCCTTACGACAATTACATCGGCGAGCATCTTGTGCGCTATGGCTGGGGCGCGGGATGGGGCGTGTCGGCGACCTCGCGGCTCTTCTCCAAGGGCGCGAAACATTGGGGCGACCAGCGCGTCCATCCCAAGCTCGTCCTCGAGGGCGAGCGGCGCGAGCTGGGCCACCGCATGGTCCATTATGTCGATGCCGACATTTCCGACATGCTGCGGCGCCTGGACCGCTACAGCGCCGCGCGCGCGCGCGATCTGCGCGCATCGGGCGATATCGGCAGCTTTGCCGCCAACCTGCGGCGGCTCTTCTCGCGCTTCCTCAAATGCTATGTCGGGCGCAAAGGCTACCGCGAGGGCGCCCATGGCTTCCTCATCGCGCTCTTCGCCGGGCTCTATCCGCTGCTGTCCTATCTCAAGGCCAGGCTCGAGAAGGATTGATGGCCCGCTCCAACCCGCGCGTGCTGCAGGCGATCGCCGGTGCCGTCCATGGCGGCGCCGAGGCCTTTTTCGTCCGCCTCGTCCCGGCGCTGGCGCGCGCCGGGCTCGAGCAGCGCGTGGTCATTCGGCGCGACGATGCACGCTCGGCGGCCTTGCAGAGAGCCGGCATCGAGCCGGTGGAGCTCGCCTTCGGCGGGTCGTTCGATTTCACCACGCGACGCGGCCTGCGCGGCGAGCTCGACAGCTTCAAGCCGGACATCGCCTTGACTTGGATGAGCCGGGCGACCGCCTATTGCCCCTCGGGACCCTTCGTTCATGCCGCCAGGCTCGGCGGCTATTACGACCTGAAATATTACCGCGCCTGCGATCACCTGATCGGCAATACGCCCGACATTGTGGCGCATCTCGTGAAGTCCGGCTGGCCGGCCGAACGGACTCACTATCTGCCCAATTTCGTCGATGCCGCGCCGGCGCGCGCCATGCCGCGCGCCCGTCTCGATACTCCCGAAGACGCGCCGCTCTTGCTGGCGCTCGGCCGGCTCCATCGCAACAAGGGCTTCGATGTCCTCCTCGAGGCGCTCGCCCTGCTGCCGGAGGTGCATTGCTGGCTGGCAGGCGAGGGGCCGGAGCGGGCGTCGCTCGAGACCATGGCCGCGCGGCTCGAGCTGGGCTCGCGGCTGCATTTCCTTGGCTGGCGCGAGGACGTGGCCGCGCTCTGCGCCGCGGCCGACCTCCTCGTCGTGCCCTCGCGGCATGAGCCGCTCGGCAATGTCGTGATCGAGGCCTGGGCGCAGGGCCTCCCGGTGGTGGCCGCGGCGAGCCTGGGGCCGGCCGCACTGATCGAGTCGGAGGAAAACGGTCTTCTTGTCCCGCTCGAGGACGCGGCCGCGCTCGCCGAGGCGGTCGGGCGCGTCATGGCCGATAACGGGCTTGCGGCGCGTCTCTCCGCGGGCGGGCGCGAGGCATTCGCCAACGGCTATACCGAGAATGCCGTCGTCGCGCGCTACATGGAGTTCTTCGAGCGGGTCGCCCCCTGATGTGCGGCATCGCCGGCATCATGATGACCAACGGCGCGCCGCCCGACCGGGCGCTGCTCGCCCGCATGGCCGAGACGATCGGCCATCGCGGTCCCGACGGGCGAGGATATTACCGCAACGGCAATGTCGGCATGGTGCAGAACCGCCTCGCCATTATCGACCTCGAGACGGGCGACCAGCCGCTTTACGAGCCCGGCGGCGCCGCCCTCATCGCCAATGGCGAGATCTACAATTATATCGAGCTGCGCGGCGATCCCGTGCTCGCCGGCATCAATTTCGCGACCGCCTCGGACTGCGAGCCGCCGCTGCATCTATACCGGCGCCTCGGCGTGACCTTCACCACCCGGCTGCGCGGCATGTATGCGATAGCACTCCATGACGCTCCGGCGGGCCGGCTCCTGCTCGTGCGCGATCCCTTCGGCATCAAGCCGCTCTATTATGTCGAGCGCGCGGAGCTCTTCGCCTTCGCCTCCGAGCCGCGTGCGCTCGTCGCCGCCGGATTCGCCGACAAGTCGCTCGAGCCCGCCCGGCTCGCCGAGCTTCTCCAGCTCCAGTTCACCACCGGCCGCGACACGCCCTATTCGGGCATCCGCCGCGTGCTGCCCGGCGAGACCCTGGTTCTCGCTCAAGGCCGCATCCTCGAGCGCCATCGGGTGGAGGCGCTGCCGGCGGGCGGTCCCGAGCCTTGCGACGAGGAGGAGGCGCTCGCGCGCCTCGATGCCGCGCTCACGGACAGCGTCCGCGTGCATCAGCGCGCGGACGTGCCTTACGGCATGTTCCTCTCCGGCGGCATCGATTCGGCGGCACTTCTGGCGCTCATGGCGCGGCTCAACGAGCGCCCGGTGAAGGCCTTCACCGTCGGCTTCGGCGAGGGGAGGGTGGCGGACGAGCGCGCGCACGCGCGCAAGCTCGCCCAGCGCCTGGGCGCCGAGCATGTCGAGATCGGCTTCGGCGAGGGCGATTTCTGGAGCCTGCTTCCCGCGGTCGCTGACGCGCTCGACGACCCCGTCGCCGATTACGCGGCGCTGCCGACCTACCTGCTTGCGCGCGAGGCGGGCCGCTCGCTCAAGGTGATCCTCACCGGCGAGGGCGGCGACGAGCTTTTCGCCGGCTATGGCCGCTATCGCAGCGACATCCGCCCCTGGTGGCTCGCCGGCAGGACGATGCGCGCGCGCGGCATACTCGACGGTCTACAATTGCTGCGCAAAGGGAGCGCAAGCTGGCGCGACGGTATCGCCGCCGCTGCCCATGCCGCCGCTCTCCCCGAGCGCACCAGGCTGCAGGTGGCGCAGGCAGTCGACGTGGCGGATTGGCTGCCGAACGACCTGCTGACCAAGGTCGATCGCTGCCTGATGGCGCATTCGGTCGAGGGACGGGTGCCGTTCCTCGATCCCATCGTGGCCGACGTCGCCTTCCGGCTGCCGGACGAGCTCAAGCTGCGGCGGAGCCGCGGCAAATGGCTGCTGCGCCGCTGGCTCGAGCGCATACTGCCCGAGGCCGAGCCTTTCAGCGCGAAGCGCGGCTTCACCGTTCCGGTCGGCAGCTGGATCAGGCGCAAGGGCAAGCGGGTCGGGCCGCTTGTCGCCCGCCAGGCGGGCATCGTCGAGCTTTGCCGGCCGAAGGCGGTCGAGCGGCTTTATGCGCGCCGCGGCAAGCATGCCGGCTTCGCGGAATGGACGCTGCTGTTCTACGCCTGCTGGCATCAGCGGCATATCAAGGGCGTCGAAGGCGCGCGCGACGCCTTCGAGCTGCTCGACGCCGCCTGAGACCGAATGACCAGGTCCTACCGCGCTTCCTCCTGGCTCGACCCGCGTATCGAGGTACGCATCTCGCCGCTCGGCGGCAGCGGCAGCTTCGCGACCGCGCCGATCGCGGCCAGCGAGCTCGTCATCGAATGGGGCGGCCTCGTGCTGACCGAGGACGAGCTCGGCACGGTGGCCGTCAAGCCCGACAGCGTGATCCCGATCGCCGAGGGCCTCGTCATCGCGACACCGGCCGAGGCGACCGACCTCAAGGACTATTATCTCAACCATGCTTGCGATCCCAGCCTCTGGATGACCGATGAAGTGAGCTTCGCCGCCCGCCGCAACATCCAGCCGGGCGAGGAGCTCACTGCCGACTATGTTTATTGGCAGGACGACGAAAGCTACGTGCCGAGCTGGGTTTGCGGCTGCCGCTCGCCTCTCTGCCGCGGCAAGGTGACCGGCGCCGATTGGCGACGGCCCGAGCTTCAGGCGCGCTACCGCGGCCACTTTTCGCCTTTCGTCAACGAGCGCATCGCGCGGCTGGGCCGGGCAGGCGCGGAAAAATCATGGAAGAGCGCTTCGACCTCCTGATCAAGGGCGGCATGGCGGCGACGCCGGGCGGGCTCGCGCTCCTCGATATCGGCGTGCGGGACGGCCGCATCGCGGCACTCGGCGCGCTCGGTGCGGCGCAGGCGGCCGAGGAGCTTCGACGCGCGCGGACTGCATCTGCTGCCGGGCGTGATCGACACGCAGGTCCATATGCGCGAGCCGGGCATGGAGCATAAGGAGGATCTCGAGACCGGCACGCGCGCGGCCGTTCTCGGCGGGGTGACCGCCGTCTGCGAGATGCCGAATACCAGGCCGAGCACGCTCGGCGCGGCCGATCTCGCCGACAAGCTTGCTCGCGCGCGCGGCCGCGCCTGGTGCGACCATGCCTTCTTCATCGGCGCGGCCCACGAGAACATCGCGGCGCTGGCGACGTTGGAGCGCCTTCCGGGCTGCGCCGGGGTGAAGCTCTTCATGGGCAGCTCGACGGGCAGTCTGCTCGTCGCCGACGACGAAGGGGTGCTCGCGGTGCTGAGGAGCGGGCGACGGCGCGTCGCCGTTCATGCCGAGGACGAGGCGCGGCTCGCGGCGCGGCGAGCGCTCGCGATCGAAGGCGGCAAGCCGCATTTCCACCCGCTATGGCGCGACGAGGAGACGGCCCTCCGCGCGGTCGAGCGGTTGATCGCCTTCGCGCGCCGCGCCGGGCGGCGGGTCCATGTGCTGCATGTCACCTCGGCCGCCGAGATGGCGTTCCTCGCCCGCCACAAGGATATCGCGACGGTCGAGACCACCCCGCAGCATCTCACGCTTGCCGCGCCCGAATGCTATGACCGCCTCGGCACGCTCGCCCAGATGAACCCGCCCATCCGCGACGCGAGCCACCGTGCGGCATTATGGCGCGCGCTATCCGATGGCGTCGTCGACGTGATCGGCTCCGACCATGCGCCCCATACGCTCGAGGAAAAGGCGAAGCCCTATCCCGAAAGCCCCTCCGGCATGCCGGGGGTGCAGACGCTGCTGCCCATTCTGCTCGATCACATGAATGCAGGGCGGCTGACGCTCGAGCGGCTCGTCGACATCGCGAGCGCCGGACCGGCGCGAATCTACGGCATTTCCAACAAGGGGAGGGTGGCGGTCGGCTATGACGCCGATTTCAGCATCGTCGATTTGAAGGCGCGGCGCAGGATCGAGAACCGCTGGATCGCGAGCCGCTGCGGCTGGACGCCTTTCGACGGCATGCCGGTGACCGGCTGGCCCAAGGCCACGGTCATTCGCGGCCATGTGGTGATGCGCGAAGACGAGCTGCTCGGCTCGCCGAAGGGCATCCCGCTGCGCTTCCACGAGACACTGGCGCCGGAAGGCTAGAGGGCGATGCAGAGGGCGGCGGAGAATGGCGCGGGGGCCGGCGCTGAACGGCCTCAAGCCGCGCCCGCCGGCCGCCGGGGAGCAGCGAGCCCTTTCATCGAAGGGCTGATCGCGGCAGCGGCTGCGGGGATATTGGGCTTTCCCATCCTCGGACTGCATCTGCAATATAGCGAAGGCAATCTTTATCTCGCGCCGCGGCCGACCTGGCTTGCGGTCGCGGTCGTCGGCGTCTTCGCGGCGCGGGTGGCGTTCGCGCTCCTCGCGGCGCGGAAAGCCGTCGCGTGGCTCGCCTTTCGACCGTTCGGCGATCGCCTCGGCGAGACGGCAGCGGCGCGCGCGCGAATCTGGCTCGGCATCGCGCTGATCGTTGCGATGGCGGCGCTGCCGGCTTTGCCCTTTGCCGACCGCTACAGCCTCGATCTGGCCATCACGGTGCTGATCTATGTGATGCTCGGCTGGGGCCTCAATATCGTGGTCGGGCTGGCAGGCCTGCTCGATCTCGGCTATGTGGCCTTCTACGCGGTCGGCGCCTACGCCTTTGCGCTCCTCGCGCGCTATGCCGATCTCGGCTTCTGGAGCTCGATGCCGCTCGCAGGCGGCGTCGCCGCATTATTCGGCGTGTTGCTGGGCTTCCCCGTGCTGCGCATGCGCGGCGACTATCTCGCCATCGTCACCTTGGGTTTCGGCGAGATCGTGCGCATCATCCTCAATAATTGGGTGAGCCTGACGGGCGGACCGAACGGGATCGGCGACATTCCGCGCCCGACCTTGCTCGGCTGGGCGCCCCCGGGCGGCAGCGGAGAGGGCATGAAAATACTGCCGCCGCGCATGATCCTGCTGTTCTACATCATCCTGGCGCTCGCGCTCGTGACCAATGCGGTCGCCTTGCGGCTGCGGCACCTGCCGCTCGGCCGCGCCTGGGAGGCGATGCGCCAGGACGAGGAGGCCTGCCGCGCCCTCGGCCTCAACCCGACCGGCCTCAAGCTTTCGGCCTTCGGCATCGGCGCATTGTTCGGCGGACTAGCGGGCTCTTTCTTCGCGACGCGGCAAGGCTTCATCAGTCCGGAGAGCTTCACTTTCGTGGAATCCGCGACGGTGCTCTCGATCGTCGTGCTGGGCGGCATCGGCAGCCAATTGGGCGTCGCGCTGGCCGCGGCAGTTCTCGTGCTCCTGCCCGAGCTGGGGCGCGACCTCGCCCAATACCGCATGCTGTTTTTCGGCCTCGCCATGGTGCTCATGGTGATCTGGCGTCCACGCGGCCTGGTCGGCCGGCGGCGCGCCACGATCCGCCTCGCCGACGAACGGCAAGGATAGGATGGCGAGGTCCAATCATATCGCTTTCCTGCTGCTGACGGCGCTCGCGCTGACAAGCCTTGCCGGCTGCAGCAAATTGGATTCGCAGCAGGCGGCTTTCTGCGAGCGCGTGGCGCGAATGGTGTTTCCGGAGGGTCGCGTCGAATCGCTCCAAAGCGCGCCCGATCCGTCGGCGGACAATGGCGTCATCAGCAGGATCGGCTTGCGCCCAGCCGACGGCAGCCACAAGGAGCACAAGGTCGCCTGCGTCTTCGCCGGCGGCCGTTTCGGCCCCGAGCGGCTCATCCTCCGGCAAGTGGCGCTCGACGGCAAGCCGCCTTTGAGCGCGATACGGCTTACCCTTCTGCTCATCGCCCTGCGCGAGGGCGCGCCGCAATACGCCCCGTGGCTCGGAGCGCCGGCGGCGGCCCCGCCGCCGGCCGCGCTCGCCTTGCCGTTCGGCGCCGCCGGAGCTTATTTCCTTCAGCAACTCATCAATGCGCTCACCCTCGGCTGCATCGTCACGCCCATCGCGATCGGCTTCACGCTGGTCTATGCCATTATCGGCGCGATCAACTTCGCCTTCGGCGAGCTTTACATGATCGGCGCGGTCATCGCGGTGGCGGCGCTGGCATTCCTGCTGGCGGCCGGCCTGGGCTCGCCCGCCGCAAGCGTCGTCCTCGTGCTCGTCGTCGTCATGCTGCTCACCGCCGGCTATGGCTGGGCGACGGAGCGGCTGGTGTTCCGGCCGCTGCGCGGCGCAGGCCCCCTCATGCCGCTCATCGCCGCGATCGGGCTGTCGATCGTCATGCAGAACTACGTCTTCGTGGCGCAGGGCGCGCGCGATTTCTGGCTGCCGCCGTTCGCCGGCGAGGGCTTGGTGCTGGGGGAGGGGGGTGGCTTCAGCGTCTATGTCAATCCCATGCAGGCGCTCGTCGCGACTATCACGCTCGCGCTCGTCGTCGGGACCTGGTGGCTCCTCGCCCGCACGCCTTTCGGCCGCGCTCACCGCGCAAGCTCGCAGGATCGTTTTATGGCGGCGCTGGTCGGCATCAATATCGACCGCGTAATCGCGGGAAGCTTCGCGCTCGGCGGCGCGCTCGCGGGCGCCGGCGGGGTCATGGTTGCGAGCTACTATGGCGGGGTGAATTTCGTGATGGGGTTCCTGATGGGCTTCAAGGCCCTCACCGCCGCCATCGTCGGCGGGATGGGGAGCTTCGCGGGCGCGCTTCTCGGCGGCTTCATCGTGGCCTTCGTCGAGACCTTTTGGGCCGGCTATCTTCAGAGCGAGTACAAGGAAGTCGCGATTTTCTCGCTTCTTATCCTGCTCCTCGTGTTTCGGCCGCAGGGAATTCTCGGACAGCGCTGAGTCCGGCGCTCAGGCCGCGGCGCCCGGCATCACGTAAAGCGCCACGGCAAAAAAATGCAACGCGCTGCCGGTCACGACCGAGACATGCCAGAGCGCCACGTTATAGGGCAGGTGATCCCAGCGATAGAAGAGGAGGCCGCCGGTATAGGCGCAGCCGCCGAGAACGATGAGGAGGATGGGCGCCAAGCCGGCCGCGTCGTAGAGCGCCTTTCCCCAAGCGACACCCAGCCAGCCCATGGCAAGATAGAGCGCGATCGAGAAACGGTGGAAGCGCGGCCCATGCGCGAGGCGCAACACCACGCCCAGTATGGCAAGCAGCCAGATCGCGGCCAGCAGCAGCCAGCCATGCCGCCGCCAAAGCGCCACGAGCGCGATCGGCGTGTAGGTGCCGGCGATGAGGAAGAAGATCGTGCAATGGTCGAGCGTGCGGAAAAGCCGCTTGAGACGCGGCTGCGCCATGCCGTGATAGAGGGCCGAGGCGAGATAGGCGACGATCAGCGAGGTTCCATACACCGCGGCGCTTACCGCCGGCCAAGGGCCCGCCGCATGTCCCGCCTGGCGCAGCAGAAGGACGAGGCCCGCGACGCTGGCGAGTGCCGCGCCGCCCTGCAGCGCCGCGCTCGTAAGCTCCTCGCGCAACGGCCGGCCGGTCGTGGTGAGGCTCCTGCTCATCGTCGAAGTCCTCCTCCAAGCGCTTCGCTCTTCATGGCGTCGTCCCGCGCATCTCGGCGCTGGCTTCTCCGTCAAGCCGTCGCCAATGGAGCAAGTCGGGCGCGACGGCGGCGGACGCCGACGTAGCGCATGGTCGCGTACGCGATGAGGAACAGGCCGAGCTTGCTGACGATGCCGTAGACGGACATGAACGACGCCCAAGTCACCACGCTGAAGTTCAAGGCGACGATCATGTTCAGAGCGGCGGAAAAGAACATCAACCCTGCCCAAACGAAGCCGAAGAGGACGGCGATGTCCGGCATCAGCTCCATGACGACGGGCGGCAGATAGCGGTTGATCCATCCCGACTTCAGCATCGCCACGCCGACGAGGATGTAGATCAGGCTCGGCTTGATCATCACAAAGCGGGGATCGTGCGTGATCAGGGTAGTGGTGCCCGAAGCGACGACCAGAATCAGGCTCACCCACTGCATGGTGTCGATCGGCTTTTTGCGCGCAACCTCCCAGCCGACCTGGGCGACGCCAAGCGCAATGCCGAGGGCGACCGCGAGGGGAATGTTCCTGGTCAGAAGATAGAGGACGAGAAAAAACAACGTCGACGCCATGTCGAGCAGCAGCAGTTTTCCCGCCTTAAGCAAATTCTTCATTCGACGCCTATTCGCTGGGCTCGGAACAGTGTCGGGCGGCTTCGCTAGTGTGCCGCTGGCACCGCATTAATCGCTCGATCTCTTCCAAGATGCCAAATTGGGCCAGCATCCGCGCGAGGCTGCATCGGCCCGCCAACCCGCATGCGCGACATAATCTCCGCCGGGAAGAGAGGATCATAGCACGGCCGATCGCGCGACACAGCCCTTGCGGGAACTATGCGGATTGTCGCAATTCTGTCGCGGGATGGTGCAACGGGGTCCGCCTGTGTAAAATCGACTTGGGAAATGGCTCGCAAAGCCATGGGCGGAGCGACTGCGACGATGGATGACGCTTGGCTGACAAGATTGCTCGATTCGACCGGCTTGAGCCTGCCGGCGCGTCTCTTTCGCCTTGCGCATGCCGCGATGCTGGTCATCGGCGTCGGCGCCGTCATCATGGGCACGACGCCGGCTACGAACCGCTTCCACAGCGCGACGATCGACGGCGCCTTTTATGCGGCGCTGGCCTTTTTCGCGCTCGAATTGCTGGGCCGTGTCGTCGCCATGGGATCAGCAGATGCGGCGGGCAACCGCTTCGCCTCGCTCAGGGTGCGAATCGCATGGCTGTTGTCCCTGCAAGGGCTCATCGATCTCGCCGGCGTCCTGCCGCTGCTTTCGCTGTTCGGCGGCAGCCATGCTCTGCGCTTGCTCGGCATCCTGTGGGTCCTGAAGCTCGGTCGCCATTCGCCGCGGCTCGGCCTGCTCGGCCGCGTGTTGAGCCAAGCGCGCGAGCCCATGACGGGGGTGTTCTTCGCCTTCCTCATCGTGCTCTTCCTCGCGGCAACGCTCGCCTATCTCATCGAGGGCCCGCAGAACCCGCAGCAATTCGGCAGCATACCGCTCGCGCTGTGGTGGGCGGTGACGACCTTGACCACGACGGGTTATGGCGATGTCGTCCCGACCACGACTTTGGGCCGAATGCTCGGCGGAACGGTCATGGTTTGCGGCATCGCGGTGTTCGCGCTCTGGGCCGGTATCCTGGCCACGGAATTCTCGCAAGAAATGCGCCGGCATGATTTCCTCCGCACCTGGGACCTGGTGGCGAAGGTGCCCTTCTTCCAGACGCTCGGCGCCGAATCGATCGCCGAAGTGACCCGCCTTCTGAAGCCGCGCGAGATAGCGCAGGGCACGGTCGTGGTGCGGCGCGGCGAGCCGGGCGACCGGATGTTCTTCATCGTCGGGGGCGAGGTCGAGATCCAGGTCAAGCCCAAACCGGTCCGTCTCGGGCCGGGCAGCTTCTTCGGCGAGATCGCCCTCATCACGCGCGGCCCGCGTATGGCAACGGTCGTGGCCAGTCGGCAGACCGTCCTGCTCGAGCTCGACATCGCTGATTTCCGCGAGCTTGCCGCCAAGCGGCCCGAACTCACCCGCGCCATCGACGAGGAGGCGAGCCGCCGGGTCGATCAGGCGCGCACGCCGCGCCCGGTCTCGTAGGTCGCGCGCGTGGTGGATTTGAAGTTCCTAAGATTTCGGTGGCATCCACGACTTCAAATCCACGCCAGAAGGCGCTTGCATTCCACCGCCACGCGCATAAGCTGCTTATCCGGGGAACGAGGGGTCGCGACGCGAGGAGATTCGTGCCATGAATAAACAGCTTGCCGCAGGAATGGCCGCGTTGCTGCTCGCCGCCTTCGCCGCGATGCCGGGAGCGCGGGCCTTCACCATCCAGACCCTGGACAGCAACTCGGACGGCAGCGTCAATTTCCAGGATCCCGACAAAAAGACCTCGTTCCTGAGCAAGCCGACCGTCGGCGGGACGACGCAAAGCAACGGCCTGACTTTCCAGGGCTCCGATTTCAGCGTTTCGGTCACGGGCGGCCAGCAACCCGGCGGCGTCGGCTCGCCCTATTATTTCCGGCACGGCTTCACGAGCGGCGCGCAGATGGTGCCGGGCCCCAACAACGTCAACGAGCTGAACAACGGTCGCTGAAGCTAGGGGCCGTCGTTCCTTCGGTCCGCTCGCGAGAATAGCGCCGCGCCTTAGGCGCGCATCAGAACGGCGACCGCGGCCGTCAGGATGACCGTAAGCCAGGGCGGCACCCGCCAGAATGCCAGCAGCAGGAACGCCGCCAGGGCGAGGGCGAAGTCGCTTGGCCCGTGGATGGCGCTCGTCCAGACCGGATTGTAGAGCGCGGCGAGCAGCAGCCCCACGACAGCGGCATTGACGCCCAGAAGTGCCGCGCGCATTCCGGCATGCCGCCTCGCATAATCCCAAAAGGGCAAGGCGCCGCTGACGAGCAAGAAGGAGGGCAGGAAGATCGCCAGGAGGCAGATCGCGGCGCCAAGCCAGCCGTTGGGCGCGGGCCGCATGACGGCGCCGAGATATGCGGCGAAGGTGAAAAGCGGGCCCGGCAGGGCTTGGGCGGCGCCGTAGCCGGCGAGAAACTCGTCGTTGCCGATCCATCCCGGGGGGACGACGGCCGATTGCAGCAAGGGCAGGATCACATGACCGCCGCCGAAGACGAGCGCGCCGGCGCGGTAGAAGCGGTCGACCAGCGCCAGAGCGTGGCTCGGCTCGAGCCGGGCGAGGAGCGGCAGAGCGAGAAGCAGCAGAAGAAAAATGAAAAGAGCCAGGCTGCCCGCGCGGCGAGCGACGGGCAGGCGGAGGGTGCCGACGACGACGCCGGGCTCGGCCGCAAGCAGCCGCCAACCCGCGACCCCTCCCAGGAGGATCGCGCCGATCTGACCGGGCGCGCCCGGCCAAGCCGTCGCCAGGAGAGTGGCGACGACGGCGAATGTCATGCGCGGCGGGTCCGGCGCCAGCGAGCGGCCCATTGCCCATACGGCCTGGGCCACGACGGCGACGGCCACGACCTTGAGCCCATGAAGAAGATGCGGATCGAGCACATTGCCGTAAGCACCGACGCCGACGCCCAGACAGGCCATGGCGAGGGCGGAGGGGAGCGTGAAGCCGAGCCAGGCGGCGAGGCCGCCCGGCATCCCGCCGCGTATGAGACCGAGGGCAAAGCCTGTCTGGCTGCTTGCCGGCCCAGGCAGAAGCTGGCAGAGGGCGATGAGGTCGGCGTAGCCATGCTCGTCGATCCAGTGCCGGCGCTCGACCAGCTCCGCGCGGAAATAGCCCAGATGCGCGACGGGCCCTCCGAACGAGGTGAGGCCGAGCCGCAGGAACACGAGGAAAATGCGCCAAGGCGGATCGGCGGGCGCGTTATCCCCTGCCGCCGGCTCATCGAGATCGCGCTCCGCCATCGCATCCCCTCCGCGCACCACAGGCGCGCGGCGAAGCTTAGCGCGAAGTCAGGGCAGGCGGAGAACCGCGGCGGTGACCGCCTCGATGCCCGGCGGTGTCTTGACGATGCCCATATGGCTGATGCCCGGGATAATCTCGACGGCGAGACGCGGCTGTACCGGCGTCAGCAGAGGGCCATATTGCGCGGCGTTGAACAGCTCGTCATCGGCGCCGACGAGCAGGATCACCGGCCGCCGGATGCCGCGCGCGGCGGCGAGATAGTCCCAGCCGGGTCCGAAATTGACCTGCAAACGATAGGAATAGGCGACAGTCCGGTGTTGGGCATGGGCCGGATCGACGGCAAAGGCCAGGACCGGCAGTCCCTCGAACCAGGGCAATCCCAGCCGCCGCAGCATAGTGAGCGCGACGAAGCGCGGGATGGCGGCGACGGCCCAATGAGCGTTGCCCTCCCGCTCGGTCGGCGCGTCATATCTGAGATAGGGTGCGAGCAGCAGGTAGCCGTCGAACAGCTCGCCTCGCGCGCCGCCGGCTATGCGCAGCGCGAAGCCGCCGCCCGCGGAATGGCCGACCAGGATCAGCGGAATGCCGCGATGACGCGGCGCTATGGCATGGACGAAGTCCTCCAAGTCGTCGTCGAGCTGGCCGATATAGTCGATGTCGCCGTTCCGCCCGGAATCGCCATGGCCGCGTATGTCGAGCGCGTAAGCCGCGACGCCGGCCTGGCGCAGACCTTCGGCAAGGAAATGCACCGAGCGGCTGCTGCCGGACGAGCCATGCACCAGCACGGCGACCTTCTTCACCTCGCCCTGCGGCAGGTAGGCGCGATAGGCGAGCATGGCGCCATCGCGCGCGCGATAGGTCTCGAGCGGCGGCAACTCCTCGTCGCGGGGGATCGAGCCATATTGCGCGAAGACCATCGGCGGCGGCCGGACGGGCGAATCGAAGGCGATCACGGCGCCCAGCGCGGCAACGATCAAAAGCGGAATGCCGATGAGGATGGCGATCAACATAGGGCGAGCGTGACGCGGCCTGGGTGGCTTTTCGGGAGCTGAAATCATGATGCTCCTTGGGGCGGAGTAGACTGTGTCACATACTCTGCAATACAGAGTACTCTATGTCAACTGAAATCTTGCAAAATCACGCCATGGCAAAACGCCATGTCGCTTCGCCCCTGCAAGGTGCTTCGCTATTCTCGGTCGCCGATCTTTCGGAGACGTAGGGCAGGGGACGTTTGGCGGATGCAGGCCGGCGAGAAGGAAAGTCCCGCGGAGGGTGCCCGCGAGCCGCCATTTCGCGCCGGGCTCTACCCGTTCCTGCTCAAGGACCCGGTCGAAGGTGGGCCGATGCCCGCCGCGCTCTACTATCCCACGCTCGACCCGCCGGGTGCCGTCCGGAAGGGCTTTTATCAGATCGACGCGACGCAAGGCGCCCTCCCGGCCGAGGGCAGGTTTCCGCTTATTCTTTTCTCGCACGGCACCGGCGGCTCGCTTTACGGGCATCACGACAGCCTGAGCCACCTGGCGCGCCATGGCATGCTTGCCGCGGCGGCGCTTCATCCGCGCGACAATTTCCTCGACCAGACGGGATTCGGCACCGACTTGCAATATGTCGGCCGCGCGCATCACATGGTGACCTTGCTCGATCACCTCCTGGAGGCGCATGCGCCCTTCATCGACACGACGCGCATCGGCGCGGCGGGATTTTCGGCCGGCGGCTTCACCGCCATGGTGCTGCTAGGCGGCAGGCCGGATTTCACCCGCCTGGACGAATATTGCCGTATCCATCCGGATGACCGCGTGATGTGCAGCCGCGCGCCGGCGCGGCGCCTCAAGCCCGAGCTCGATTACGTCGCCGAGCCGCGCGTCAAGGCAGCATTCCTCATGGCGCCGGCTTTGGGCTTCCTCTTCGAGCGCGACGAGCTCGCCGCGGTCAGGGCGCCGGTGCGCATCTATCGTGCCGGCGCCGACGAGCTGCTGCGCGAGCCTTACAACAGCGAGCGTTATTGCGCGTTGCTGCCCACCCCGCCCGAATACGAGGTCGTCGAAGGCGCCGGGCACTACATTTTTCTGGCCCCCTGCACGGACGCGTTGCGCCAGGCGCTGCCGGCCGTCTGCGCCGATCCGCCGGGCATCGATCGCGTGGCATTCCACCGGCGACTCAACGACGAGATGGTCGCCTTCTTCCGGCGCGCGCTCGCGGTCGGTTGAAACCCATCGCGGCCCGTTTCCTCGCGCCGCGAGCCTCTGCTATGGTGTGCCGCAGGGACAGAAGGAGCGAGCCATGACCGCCTGCATCGTCGGTTGGAGCCATCTGCCTTTCGGCAAGCACGAGGCGGACGATCTCGAGAGCATGATCGTGCGCGTCGCCGCGGACGCCCTCGCCGACGCCGAGGTGGAGCCCAAGGATATCGACCGCATCTTCGTCGGCAATTTCAACGGCGGCTTCGTCTATCAGGATTTCCCCTCCTCGCTGGTGCTGCAGACTTCCGACGCGCTGCGCTTCAAGCCGGCGACGCGGCTCGAGAATGCCTGCGCCACGGGCTCCGCCGCCGTCCATGCCGGCCTCACCTCGATCGCGGCGCGCCAGGCGCGGCTGGCGCTCGTGGTCGGCGTCGAGAAGATGAGCGAGGTGAATGGCGAGACGCTCGGCAGCCTTCTCATGAAGGCGAGCTACGCCAAGGAGGAGCGCGCGGACTGCGGCAGCTTCGCCGCCGTCTTCGGCCGCATCGCGCAGCTATATTTCCAGCGCTACGGCGACCGCTCCGACGCGCTCGCGCGAATCGCCGCGAAAAATCACAAGAACGGCGTCGCCAACCCCTATGCGCAAATCCGCAAGGATCTGGGCTACGAGTTCTGCCGCCAGGTGGGCGACAAGAACCCGCTGGTGGCGCCGCCGCTGCGGCGCACCGACTGCTCGCTCGTGTCCGACGGCGCGGCGGCGCTGGTGCTGGCCGATGTCGAGACCGCGCTTGGCATGAGAAAGGCGGTGGTCTTTCGCGCCGCCGCCCAGGTCAACGATTTCCTGCCCATGAGCCGGCGCGACATGACGCAGCTCGAGGGTTGCGCGGAAGCCTGGCGCCAGGCCTTCGCCGAGGCGCGCGTCGGGCTGGACGATCTCGATCTGGTCGAAACGCATGATTGCTTCACCATCGCCGAGCTCATGCAATATGAGGCGATGGGCCTGACGCCGCCGGGCGAGGGCCATCGCGCGATCGAGGAAGGCTGGACCGAGAAGGACGGGCGGCTGCCCGTGAACCCCTCGGGCGGACTCAAGGCCAAGGGCCATCCCATCGGCGCCACCGGCGTGTCGATGCATGTGATGAGCGCGATGCAGCTTCGCGGCGAGGCCGACGGCATGCAGATCGCGGGCGCCCGGCTCGCCGGAATCTTCAATATGGGCGGCGCGGGCGTCGCCAACTATGCCAGCATCCTCGAGGCCCTGCGGTGAAAGCCAGGCTGCGGGCGGCCAAGCGCGGGGCGCGGCGATGAGCTTCAAGGCGCTTCTGCTCGAGGAGAAGGACGGCAAGGTCAGCGCCACGGTGAAGACGCTCGAGGAAGCGCAGCTTCCGCCAGGCGAGGTCACGGTCGCGGTCGAATATTCCACGCTCAATTACAAGGACGGCCTCATCCTGGGCGGGCTCGGCCGGCTGGTCCGGCAATATCCCCATGTGCCCGGCATCGATTTTGCCGGCACCGTCGAGGCCTCGAGCTCGCCGGATTTCAAGCCGGGAGACAAGGTCGTTTCGACCGGTTGGCGTGTCGGCGAAACCCATTGGGGCGGCTACGCCCAGAAGGCGCGGTCGAAGGCGGAATGGCTGGTGCCTCTGCCGAAAGCCATCACCACCGCGGATGCCATGGGCATCGGCACGGCGGGCTTCACGGCGATGCTTTCCGTCATGGCTATCGAGGCGCATGAGGTGACGCCCGCCGCGGGCGAGGTGGTGGTGACGGGCGCCGCGGGCGGCGTCGGCAGCGTGGCGACCGCGATCCTGGCCAAGCTCGGCTACAAGGTCGCGGCGTCGACCGGCCGCGCCGAGACGCATGACTATCTCGCCTCGCTCGGCGCCGCGAGCTTCATCGACCGCGCCGAGCTGGCGGCCGAGCCGTCGCGTCCGCTGTTGACCGAGCGCTGGGCCGGCGGCGTAGACACGGTCGGCAGCAATACGCTCGCCAATCTCCTGGCCCAGATCAAATATCGCGGCAGCGTGGCGGCTTGCGGCCTCGTCGGGGGGAGCGATCTCAAAACCACGGTGATCCCCTTCATCATCCGCGGGGTCAATCTGCTCGGCATCGATTCGGTGATGTGCCCCACGAAATTGCGTCGCGAGGCCTGGCAGCGCCTCGCCCGCGATCTTCCCATGGAAAAGCTCCGTGCCATGATCCGGCGCGCGACGCTCGCCGAGCTGCCGGCGCTGGGCCAGCAGATCCTCAAGGGGCAGATTCGCGGTCGCGTCGTCGTCGACGTGAACGCTTGAGGCCTACGCCGCCCAACCCGTGAAAGCCGCGTAAGCGGCGAGAAGGCCGGCTGCCGCGAGCAGCGCCAGCAGCGAGGCGGGCAGCAACCCCGCCTCGCGCCCCGCGAAGACCATCGCATAGACGGCCTTGAGCAGATTGTTCGAGGAGGCCGCCACGAGGATCGCCGCGGTTTGCTCCGTCAGCGCGACGTCCGGCGCCGATCCTTGCGCGATCGACAAGACGAACGGGTCGATGTCGCTGACGCCGACGATGGCGGCAAGCCAATAAAGGCCCGGGGCGCCGAAGCGGCTGCGCGCCCAACTCGCGGCCAACGACACGAGGATGAAGAGCAGGGCGAAGAGCAGCGCCGTGCCGAGCTGGAGCGGGTTGCTCGCGATGGCCGCGCCGGCCTCGTCGAGATAGCGTTTTCCCGGCCGGTAGCAGGCCCAGGCGCAGACGAGCGCCATGGCCGCCAGCGGCAGCAGATAGAAGACGAGCGCGCGCGCGAGCGGCAGGTCGAACGCCGCCACCACGACGGCGATACGCAGATACATGACCGCCGTCGCCGCCAGGATTCCGGCTTGGAGCTGCGTACGCGCCTCGGGAAGCTGCCGGAGCCGCCGCGCCAGCACGGTGGTGGTTGCGGTCGAGGAATAGAGCCCGCCGAGCAGCGCCGCCAACAGGCTGCCGCGCTTGGGCGCGAAATAATTCTGCGCGAGATAGCTGAGATAGGACAAGGTCGAGACGGCTACGACGGCGAGCCAGACCTGGAACGGCGTGATGGCTGTCAGCGGCGTCACTGGCTGGTTCGGCAGCAGCGGCAGCACGATGCCGGTCAGGATCAGGAACTTGCCCAGCGTGGTGATTTCGACCGCCGGCACGCGGCGCGCCAGCAGATGAAGGGGCTCGCGCGCGCCCAACAGCAGCACCGCCGCGACCGTCATGCCGACGCCGACCCAGATCGGCGCGAGCAGTGCGGTCGGGCCCAGCAGATAGGCCAGCAGATTGCACAGCGGCACCATCAGCTCGGCGCCCGAGTCGGTTCGATCCTCCGTGTCTTCGAGCCGATGGCGATAATAAAGGAAGAGCCAGGCGCCGAGGGCGAGCAGGCCGACGGCGAAGGGGAGCGCCGTCGTCGGTTGGATCAGATAAAGCCCGCCGCCGGCGATGGCGAGAAGGGGAAAAGTGCGTACGCCGCCCGGCGGCTTGGCGGCCTCTGCGCCGTAAAACTCCTCGAAGGCCAGGCCGAAGAAGAAGGCGAGGCCGAGCAAGAGCAGCACGCGTTCTGGCGATAGCTGAAGCGGCATGGCTGGATTCGCCTCGAAGACGGGAGAAACCCTATCCGCGCCGGCCCGCTCGAACAAGCGGCGTCGCCGGGAAGAATCCGTGTGACTCGACCATCGATTCCCTATATGTTGTAAAATCGGAAGATCGACCTACCAGATATGAGGTCCAACATGAACTGGACTGACGAACGGATCGGGGATTTGCGGCGCCTTTGGGCCCAAGGCCTGTCTGCCAGTCAGATCGCCAAGCGCTTGGGCAACGAGATCACCCGCAATGCCGTGATCGGCAAGGCCCATCGCCTCGGGCTGGCCAGCCGGCCCTCGCCCATCCAAGGCGAGCCCAGGCCCCGAGCGGCTGCACCGCCGCCGCCACCACCTCGGCCGGCTGCCGCGCCCGCCGCCGCCAGCGCGGCCCGCCATAAGGGGCCCAGCTGCCAATGGCCGATCGGCGATCCCTCGAGTCAGGAATTCGCCTTTTGCGGCGAGCCGAGCGAGCCCGGCCGGCCTTATTGCGCCAAGCATTGCACGGTCGCCTATCTCCGCAAGGATAGGGCGGCCTAGGCCAGCGGATCCCGGTGTCCGCCTCGGTCGAGCAAGGCGCGCATTCGAAATCCGCCGGCCGGAAGCCGAGGCTCGGTTTTTGGTTCGAGCTGGCGAGCGGCTATTCCTACATCGCTGCCTTTAGGGTCGAGCGGGCGGCGGCCGCGGCCGGCGTCGAAATCGATTGGCGCCCCTTTCTCCTCGGACCGATTTTCGCCCAGCAGGGCTGGGCCGATTCGCCCTTCAACATCTATCCCGCGAAGGGCCGCTATATGTGGCGCGATCTGGCGCGGCTGGCCGCGCGCGAAGGACTTCCGTTGCGTCTGCCGTCGCGTTTTCCGCGCAATGGCCTCCATGGCGCCCGCGTGGCGCTGGTCGGCGCCGGCACCGACTGGGGCGCGCCTTTCGTCAAAGCCGTCTTCCGCGCCAATTTCGGCGAGGATCGCGAGATCGGCGATCGAGCCACGCTGAAGGATATTCTGGCGACGCTCGGCCAACCGGCGGACGCCATCATGGCGGAGGCGGAGTTCGCAAGCCGTCAAGGACCGTCTCCGC
>CAWJFP010000002.1:0-40044 GCA_963842155.1 uncultured Pseudomonadota bacterium | reverse complement strand
GCGGCGCTGCTGGGCGCCTTGGCTTTGGCGCTCGCCGGATGCGCTTCGCTTGCCCAGCCCGAGCCCGAGACCGCCGGTCCGGGCTACCAGCTCGGCGCGTCGTCGCTCGGCTTCGACGCCTATTTCGGCGACCGCGGCCACTGGCACTGAGCCGGCCCGGGCCGCAAGATCATTGCCGGGCGGCGAGCGGGCGAGCGGCGCTGCGATGCACCGCCTCCAGGTTGCAAACCCCGCTTGCAGATCGATCCGTCTGTTGTAGACTGCCATGGCTGAGCCATAGGGAGGCGATCATGGCGCTCATGATGAAGGTCTGCGGACTTTCCGAGCGGAACGCGGCCGGTGCCAATGCTTATCGCTACATGACCGGCTGGCTGAACGAGCAGATGCGCATCGTCATCATGCCCAACCGCGACAAGGGCGAGGGCGACGACGCGGACTGGGTCCTCTATCTCGCGCCGGTGGCGCTCAAGGCGCCGGAGGACGCCAAAGCGGCGCCCGCGCCGGCGCCCGACGGCTTCAGCTGGCAGACGGAGCAGGCGTAGCAGGCCTAATAGTGCGTCTGATACCAGCCCCAATGCGGGCCGCCGAAGAGAAACACGATCAGCAGAATGATCAGGACGGTGCCGAGCAGGCCGAAATGCCTGCCGCCGTAATAACCGCGGCGATAGCCGTAGAAGCCGCCGCCGCCGAAAAGCAGAAAGATCAGGATGACGAGCAGAAGCAGAGTCATCTGTTTCTCCCGGGTTCTTGTTGCCCCTGCGCAAAGATAAGCCTTGCCTTGCCCGGTGGAAGGCGAGTCAGAGATTTGTCCTAAATTTTAGAATTATCGCGGCGGCCGACGGGATCGCCGGGGCGCGACATCCGGCGTCGATAGCGTCGCTTCCATATTGAGATGGGTGGCTCCGGTTGTTGCGCCTCACGAGCCCGGCGCCGGTCGCCCGACGACCAAGCGGCGCTGCACGGGAAAGAACTGGAGACCGAGTCGGTCCGCGATCAGGCCCCAGATGCCTTGCGGCGCCACCAGCATTACCATCACCGCGACCGCGCCGAGGAGGATCATGTACCAGGCGCCATAATCGGCGAGGAAGCCGCGCAATGCGAAGAAGACCAGGGTGCCGATGATCGGACCCTCGATGCTGCCGATGCCGCCGATGACCACAATGAAGATCACGTTCGCCGTCCAATCGGTGACGCTGAAGGCCGCGTCGGGCGAAATGCGCAGCTTTTCCAGAAAAATGAGCGCACCCACCATGCCGGTCGCGGCGGCGGCGACCAGATAGACCGAGAGCTTTGTGCGGCGATTATCGACGCCGACGCTCTCGGCCGTGCCTTCCGAATCGCGCATGGCCGTGAGGGCTAGCCCCTGGCGCGAGCGCAGCCAGAGGAAGACGAGGAGGATGCTGCCCAGTCCGAGCAGCAGGCCGACATAATAGATGACCATGCCGCGCTCCGACCGGCTCTCCGCAATCGAGCGGACGACCGCGACGGGCAGGCTCATGCCGGTGCCGCCGCCGAGCGGCGTGACGAGCGCAAGCAGCAGGCGGAAGACTTCCGCCATCACCCAGCTCCCGATGGCGAAATAGGCGCCGCGCAGGCGAAATAGGAGGAAGGCCGTCGGCAGCGCCAGCAAGGCTGCGAGCAATCCGGCCAGCAGCACGGCGACGAGCGGCGGCAGGGGCAAGAGCACGGCGAAGAAGAAAAGGCCGTAGCCGCCCAGGCCCACATAGGCCTGCTGGCCCACCGAGACGAGGCCGGTATAACCGGCCAGCAGGTTCCACATCTGGGCGAGGGCGAGGTAGTAGCAAATCTCGACAATCAGGCGCATATCGGCTTCGCCCGCCCAAGCCGGCAGGGAAAGAAGCGTCGCCAGGATTGCCGCGAGCAGCAGGAGCCCGACCCGGCTCGTATGGGTCGAGCGCTCGATGCGAAAGGCAGAGGCGCTCGCCATCAGTCGGCCAGCTTGGGAAAGAGGCCGCGCGGCCGCAACAGCAACACGATAAGGAAGGCGATATGGCCGCCGAGGATTTCCCAGCCCGGATCGAGTGCCGCGCCGACCGACTGCGCGATGCCGAGGATCACCCCGCCGGCAAGCGTGCCCCAGAGGCTGCCCAGGCCGCCGATGATGACGGCCTCGAAGGCGTACAGCAGCCGGGCCGGGCCTATGCTGGGGTCGAAATTGGTGCGGATGGCGAGGAACACCCCGGCGACCGACAGCACGGCGAGCGCGAGCGCGGTCGCCAGCGCAAATACCGTGCGGTTGCCGACGCCGTAGAGCCGCGCCGTGTCGGGGTCGTCCGAGACGGCGCGGAAGGCGCGCCCGAGAGGCGTGCGATAGAGCAATGCCTCGAGGAGAGCGATGATCGCAACAGCGCTCAGGAAGACGATGAGCGGGAGCCAGCCGACCGCGAGGTCGAGTCCGAGATGGAGGCTCGCCGTCTCGAGCGAGCCCATCTGCAGGCGTCGGCTGTCGGCACTGAAAATCTCGAGCAGGGCATTCTGCAGGATGATCGAGAGTCCGAAGGTCACGAGCAGCGGCGGCAGGATGTCATGGCCAAGGGTGAAATTGAGCAGGCCGCGCTGCAGCAGGTATCCGAGCAGGAACATCGCCGGCACGACGATGACGAGGCTGGCGATGGGGTGAAGGCCGAGCGTCTCTACCACGACGAGCGCGAGATAGGCGGCGAGGACGATGAGATCGCCATGCGCGATATTGACGAGCCGCATGATGCCGAACATCAGCGAGAGCCCCGCGGCGAAAAGGGCATAGAGGCCGCCCAGCAGGGCGCCTTGCAGCAGGGTGTCGACCCACTCCATCCCGCTTCACATCCCGAAATAGGCCTGGCGGATACGCTCCCGGGTTAGCTCGCCGGGTCGGCCCTCGAGGCTGACGCGCCCCTCCTGGAAGCAGTAGACCCGGTCGGAAACCTCGAGCGCGCGGTTCACGTCCTGCTCGACGACCACGAGCGTGGTCCCCTCCGCGCGGATGATAGGCAACGCTTGGTAGAGATCGCGGATGACGACCGGCGCCAGGCCGAGGCTGATCTCGTCGCACAGCAGTAGGCTGGGGTTCGCCATCAGCGCGCGACCGATCGCGGCCATCTGCTGCTGGCCGCCCGAGAGCGTGGTGGGCAAGTCCGCGCGCCGCACCTCGAGCATGGGGAAGAGGTCGTAGACGCGGCGAAGCGTCCAGGCGCCGCGCCGGCCGCAATAGGCGCCCATGAGGAGGTTCTCCTCGATGCTCAAGGAGGGGAAGAGCCGGCGTCCCTCCGGCACCATGGCGATGCCGAGGGCGATGATCTCGTTCGCCTCACGTGAGCCGATCGCCTGGCCTTTGAAGCGGATATGCGCGGACGCCCCAGCAAGGAGCCCGGTGATCGAGTGGAGAAAGGTCGTTTTGCCGGCACCGTTGGCGCCGATCACGGCAACGGCCTCGCCCTCCATGATGCGGAAGTCGATGCCGAAGAGCGCCTGGAAGTCGCCGTAGAATGCGGTGAGGCCGTGGGTTTCCAGCAGCGTCATTCGCCCTCGATGCCCATATAGACCTCCTGCACGGCCGGGCTAGCCATCACGCGCGCCGGATGGCCCTCGTCGAGAATTCTCGCCGAAATTGATGACCAGCAATCGCTCGACCACGGCGAGGAGCGCATGCACCACATGCTCGATCCAGACGACGGTGGTGCCATCCGCATGCACCTCGCGGATCTGCTCGATCAGCTCCTGGCATTCCGCCTCGGTCAGGCCGCCAGCGATCTCGTCAAGCAGGAGCAGCTTGGGCTCGCTGGCCAGCGCGCGGGCAAGCTCGAGCCGCTTGCGCTCGAGGAGCGTGAGCCGGCTGGCCGCGACGTTCGCCTTGGCGAGCAGCCGCGTGCGCTCGAGCACGAAGACGCAACGATCGTAGCATTCGGATTCGCGCCGCCTCTTCCCGAACGCGGCGCTGACGAGGAGATTTTCGAATACCGTCATCTTGGCAAAAGGTTGCGGAATCTGAAAGGCGCGGCCGATGCCGAGCCGGCAGCGGCTATGGGCTGGGAGATGGGTGATGTCCCGGCCCAGGAAATGAATCGACCCTGCGCTTGGCCTGAGGGCGCCCGTGATCAGGTTAAAGAGCGTGCTCTTGCCGGCGCCGTTCGGACCGAGCACGCCGAGCGCCTCGCCCTCCGCGACGTCGAGGGACAGGTTGTTGACGACCCGGAGCGCGCCGAAGCTCTTGGAGACGCTCTCGAGCCGGAGGACGGGCGACATCGCTACCCCTTCGCGGCGCGGGCGGGCGGAGGCCGAGCCACCTCCACCCGCCGGCCGGCGATCAGCCGAGGGCTTCCATCTTGCCGCCAAGCGGAATTTGCGGCGCCGTCTCGTTGGAGACGATCACGAGATCATACTTGAACTTCCCACCGCGCCGCCATTGCCCGCCGACGAGCGGCGTCTTCGAGACGTTCTTGAAGGGTCCTTGTCCGTTCCAGGCGATTGGGCCAACGATGGTGTCGAGCTTGGTGGAGCGGAGGGCGGCGAGCGTTGCGTCGCGCTGGCCGGCGCCTTGGGAACGCTTCATCACGTCGACGGCGATCTCGAACAAGGCATGGGCGAAGCCGATCGGTTGCGTCCATTGCTTCTTGGTAGAGGCCGTGTAGGCGTCGGCCAAGGCATGCGCGGATTGTCCGGTCAGCGAGGACTTGTAGGGATGCGTCGGCGACCACCAAACCTCGCTCGAAAGATTGTTGCCGTTGTCGCCGAGAGCCTCGAGCGCCACGGGGAAGAGGAGCGCCTTGCCCACCGAGGCGATCTTGGGGCGGAAGCCCTGCTGCTTCGCCTGCGTCCAGAAGGTCGTCCAGTCGGGCGGGATGACCACGCCCGTCACGATCTCGACGTTGCCCTGCTTGAAGGCGCCGATCTGGGCGGAGAAGTTGTCGGTCAAATTCTGGTAACGGCCCGGATCGATGAGCTTGTAGCCCTTGCTGTCGAGGACGGGCGGAAAGCCGTGCACCTTGTCGCCCCAGGCATTGCCGTCGCCGTCGTTGGGGAAGAGGCCGCCGACGATTTTGTCGGTCGGAACCGCGGCCCACATGTTGGTGAAGACCGCGATGACATCCTCGAGCCCCCAGAAGAAATGGTAGGTGTATTTGAAGCCCGTTTCGGGCTTGCCGCCGCGGGCGAAAAACCAGGGCTGCCAGGGCGCCACGGTGGAGAGGCAGGGCACCTCGTTGACCTCGCATTGGTCGGAGACCGGATTGGTGGTCTCGGGCGTCGAGGCGACCAGCATGAGGTCGATACGATCTTTCAGGATGAGGTCGGCCGCCACTTCCGCCGCGCGGTTGGGATTGGATTGGCTGTCCTTCACGATGATCTCGACGGGGACTAGGCTGCCACCGACCTGGACGCCGCTCTTGAGCAACTGGCGCACCGTTCCAAGCACGAAGCTGTCCGCTTCGCCGAATGGCGCGAGCGGACCGGTCTGCGGGCTGACATAGCCGAGCTTGAAGGTATTTCCGGCGGCGCTCGCGGGGAAGCCGAGAGTGCCGACCGCGAGCGCGGCCGCACCGCCTTGAAGCACTTGCCGGCGACTGACCGGCAGCGACATGGTTGCTCTCTTCATGGTCTCCTCCTCCGTGAATGCAGGGTCTGCTGCCCTGACGGTTCGTTGCCCCGTTCGAGGGATTTCGCTTCGACGCTCATGCCGAAGCGCGCGTGCTTCGTTTCTTCCGTCGCTCCGGCCGGCCTTGGACGCAAGGGTCTGGCGCCCGCGCCCCTCATCGCGGGTACCAGGGCGGAATGCGGGCATCGACATTCACCCAGACTGACTTCGCCTCGGTATAGTCGTGCATCGCCTCGAAACCCATCTCGCGCCCGTAGCCCGAGGCGCGCACGCCGCCGAAAGGCGAGCCGGGATTGACCCGCTTGTAGCAGTTGATCCAGACCATGCCCGATTGCAGCTGCTGCGCGACGCGATGCGCCCGCGCCAGATCCGCCGTCCATAACCCGCCGCCCAGCCCGTAGTCCGTGTTGTTGGCGATGCGGACCGCCTCCGCCTCGTCCTTGAAGCGGTTCACCGAGACGAAAGGCCCGAACACCTCCTCCATGCAGACGCGGTCCTGCGGCTGCGCCAGCACCACGGTCGGGCGCATGTAATAGCCCTTGGCGAGTTCCGGGTCCTTGGGCGGACCCCCGCCCGTCAGGATCTCGCCGCCCTCCTGATGGGCGATCTGGCAATAGGTCAGCACGCGGTCGCGATGGCCGGCGGAGGTGAGCGGGCCCATCTCGGTTGCCGGATCGAGCGGATCGCCCAGGCGGATCGAGTTGGCGAGCGCCAAAAAGCCGTCGAGGAATTCGTCGGCAATGCGCTCCTGCAGCACAAGGCGCGAGCCCGCGATGCAGGCTTGGCCCTGATTGTGGAAGATGGCAAAGGCCGAGCCGTTGATCGCGGCCTTCAGATTGGCATCCTCGAAGACGATGTTGGCGCCCTTGCCGCCGAGCTCGAGCTGCACGCGCTTGAGGTTGCCCGCCGAGGCCGCGACGATCTTTCGCCCCGTCTCGGTCGAGCCGGTGAAGGCGATCTTGGCGACGGCAGGATGCTCGGCGAGATACTGGCCCGCCGTGGCGCCGTAGCCCGGCAGGATATTGACCACGCCCTCGGGCATGCCCGCCTCCGCCATCAGCTCGCCGATGCGCAGCGAGCTCAAGGGCGTAAGCTCGGCGGGCTTGAGAACGATCGTGTTCCCGGCCGCGAGCGCCGGGCCCATCTTCCAGGAAGTGAACATGAGGGGGAAATTCCACGGCACGATCTGGCCCACGATACCCAAGGGCTCGCGCTGGACGTAATTGAGGAAGCCCTGCTCGACCGGGACGACGCTGCCTTGGAACTTGTCGGCCATGCCGCCGAAATAGCGGAAGGTCGCGGCAGTGCGCGGCACGTCGAGCCCGCGCGAATCGCGGATGGGGTGGCCCGTGTCTAGGCTCTCGAGGTGGGCGAGCTCCTCCGTCCTGCTCTCGATGAGCTCAGCGAGCCGCAAGAGGATGCGGCCGCGATCGGCGGCGGCAAGGCGGCCCCATGCCGGAAAGGCCCGCGTCGCCGCTTCGACCGCGCGGTCGATATCGGCCGCCTTCGCCTCCGCCACCTCGGCGAGGACCGAGCCGTCATGGGGATTGAGCGTAGCGAGAATCTGGCCCCGTCCAACGCATCGACGAACTGTCCGCCGATGAAGAGCCTGGTCTGGTAGGTCACCCGATCCCCCCTGGGTCCGGCAGCCCTTGCCGGGCCGCGAACCGATCAGAACACGACCGGCACCACCGGCGCCTTGCCGCTCTGGATCAGGGCGGGGATGCTGCTCGAGTTGTTCTCCCACACCAGCAGCATCGAGCGCTTCGGCGAGAAGCCTTGATGGCGGATGTCGGCGGGCATGGCGCAGATGTCGCCCGCCTTGGCGACGACGCGCGCGCGGGGCTCGCCCGTCTCCTTGTTCTTGATCACCCAGATGATCTCGTCCGAGAGCTGCATGAACCATTCGACCCGGTCGTTGCCATGCTCGACCGGCAGGATGAACTCCTCCGAGGTCGGGCAATAAAGGCTGTCCTTCACCACGGAGCAGACCGAAGGATTCCAGGTCACGTCGGAGCGCGAGAGATAGGCGAAGAGGTTGAAGGCCGAGACTTCGCTCTCGAAGCCCGGCTCGGCGTGAACCTCGGGCGCGTCCTGCGGCACGTCGGCGAACTGGCGGTTCACCCTATAGCCGCTCTGGTCGGTCCTGAGCGGCGTATCGCCGGGCAGGCCGACCATGCGGTTGGCGGTGATGCGGAGCCTCTCGATCGCTTTTTTGTTGTCGCCGTCCTTGCGGCCGTACGGCTGCTTGGTCTCCTCGGGGGCGGCGAAGGGGTCGTAGCCCTGGTTGGTCCAATCGTCGAGCATGGCCTTGAAGGTGGCCATGAGATCGTCGGACTTATAGGTCTCGTTGTAGTCGAGCCCGTGCTGGCGGTAGGCGTCGTTGAAGCGGCCGGCGAACATGTCGACGGTGCCGTCGTGATTCATCGTTCCGAATACGGGGTCGAAATTGACGGTGCCGTAGAAGAAGTTCCAGGCGATGTCGCGCTGGAGCGCGCGCAGGAACACGTCGGCGGCGAGCGTATGGCTGCCCTTCGGCCACTTGATATGGACGAAATACTCGTCGCGGCGGAACTCGAATTTGCCCTTCTTGAAGCTGCGATAGCCGTAATAATTGTCCGGCTGCGAGGCCTGCACGGCGAATTGCGGCGACATGGCGATGCTCCTCAGCTCGTCTGACAGATATCGGCCCAGCGCTCGATCGTGACGTCGCCTTGGACGGTCTGGATGGTCACGACCGATGGGCCGGCGGCGTTGAACTGGTAGGCCGAGCCCTTGGGCAGCAAAGTCATATGGCCGCGGCCGGCGACGACGCGCCCCATCTTGCGGCCCCTGGGCGGTGCTTCGAGGCGTACGGCGCCGACTTTGTCGGCGGGAACGAGCGCGCTATCCGGCTTCACTAGCGTGATCTCGACCTTGCCGTCCATGACGAGGGAGAACTCGTCATGCGCGCAGGCATACCAGGGCGAGGCGCCCTCGGCGCGCAGGCACTCGATGACATATTCGAAGTTCTTGCCCACGGCGACCCGCTCATAGGGCCGCGATTTCTTCGCCACCTCGAAGACATTGGAGAAGACGTAGTTCTTCGGGTCATCGTTGATGACCTCGACGCCGCCTTTCTCGTAATTGTTCAATGAGCCGAACACCGTCTTCACATCCGTCATGCGATCTACTCCTCCCGTGGCGGCTGGCGCCTTTTGGACAACGACCCCCCGCGCCCGGCAACTATTTGCACCGACCGAACAGGCCTTCCCGGGGCTAGTCTAGAATCTCAGACCGTGGACCGGCCTGCATGATTTGCAGGAAAATACTGCACGAATCGGATGGAGGCGCGGCGCGTCTCAGGATTTGACCGCAGCGCGGTAGACGGCCGGGGTCGTTCCGCAATGTTTGCGGAAGACGCGCGTGAGATGCTCCTGATGGCAGAAGCCGCAATCGAGCGCGATGGCGGCGAGCGGGCGATCGGTCGCCGCGAGCAGGCGCTTGGCGTGCTCGACGCGGACGCGCAGGAGGAAGCGGTGCGGCGGCAATCCCGTCGCCAATTTGAATTGCCGCGCGAAATAAACCGTGCTCAGCCCGGTCACGGCGGCGAGTTCGGCGAGGGTGGGGTCCTGCTCGAGATTGCAATGGATGTAGTCGATGGCGCGCCGCAATTGACGCTCGGTGAGGCCGGCCTTGCGCGGCGCGGGCGCGCTCCTGACGCTGGCGGTCGAATGGGCGCGCACCAGACGCGCCGCGGCCGTGCGCGCCAGATGGTCGACATAGAGCGCCGTCGCCAGGCTCGAATCGATGCAATTGCTCGCGCAAGCCGAGCGCGATCTGCTCAAGCAGCGGATCGAGCTCGCCAAGCCGCGGGATAATCTGGACGGCGTTGCGCGAGGCAGTGAATTCCTCCGCGATCTCGTCGACGATGCTGCGGTGGAGATAGAAATGGAGCGTGTCGAGCTGGCCCTCCAGCCTCACGCCGAAATCGACCCCGCCCGGCATGATGAAGGCGCCGCCCGGCGGGATGACGCAGCTCTGCCGCCGGCCGGCCAGGCTACGCGTGACCTGCACCGGGCCGCTCAGATGCATGACGATCAGATGGTTGTCGACCGCTTGTAAATCGTCGTCGAAAGGCGCCTCGCGCTGAGCCGAGGCGAACAAGGAATGCCAGCCGCGCCCCTCGCTCGAGGCCCAGATCTGCGTGCCCGGCCGCGTCACGAGACCGTGCGTGTCGGCAAGCGTCTCGACGGCCCTTAAGGCAGCTCCCAAGCCATTTCCCTCCCGGGGACCGCGATTTTTGTCGGCTATCTGCTGGTCCGCAAAGGAAATTCTATGACGAAATGCGTCATTTTGTCGAGGGACAGCGGCTGGCAATATCTCTCACGTGATCAGCAGTTCTTTGCCGGCTATCCGCAGCCGGGCTCGGTCTGGCTGCTTGCACGCCGTCATGATCGACGGCACGCTCGCGGTCGAAGACGGAGCAAGCTCATGTCTTATGAGCGGCCAGTCGAGCGCAACGCCGCCAATCTGCAATATGTTATTCCAGTCGCCGAGCGCCGGCCGCGAGCGCGGCCTCCGAGTTATCGGTGGACGGCGCTCAATTCGTGATGCCGGGCGCGGAGCGCCTCACGATCCGCGAGTTGCTCGCGCGCCGCATGGAGCAGCTGATTCTTCCTCGCCGGGGCCAGCGACCCTCAAGACGACGCCGCTCTTTCGCTGCAACGACTTCGGCCCGACTTCTTCGATGGCATCTCGGCGCCCGATTGCTTGTCGATGACGACGATCGCGCCGCAGCTGCGTTGCCCGATCAGAAAGCGGGCGTGCCGCCGAGTATCGTCGCAGCCTAATCCGATCACGCTCTAGGCACGCTGCCGCATTTGACCAGGGGTCTTGCCATAGAGCGCGCCAAAGGCGCGGTAGAAGGTGGAAAGATCGCTGAAGCCCCAGGCAAGCGCGATGTCGGTGACGGACCGCTCCGTTGCGGGGTCGAGGAGCAGCGATCTGATCTGCTCGAGCCGGCGCGACCTGACCGCTTGCCCGAAGCTCACGCCCCGCTCCTCGAACAGCATATGAAGCGCGCGCACCGACATGCCGAGCGCGCTCGCGGCACGGGGCGGCGACAAGCCGGGATCGGAGAGATGGCGATCGATATAGCGGAGAGCGCGATCGAGCTTGGCCGCGCGGAGCGCCTGAAGTCCGCGCGCGCGCCTCACCGAAGCGCCGAGGCCCACGGCCACCAGGCGGACGAGATTGTCGACGATGCCCTCTTCCGCCTGCCGATCGAGCTTGCCGATCTGGTTTCCCACGTTCCCGAGAAAGCCCGAGAGAAGGTTGCCCATCGCATCCCGGCGCCGCAGATGCGTCATCGTCAGCCGCCCCGGCACGGGGAGTAGCGGATCGAGCATGGCGCGCGGCACGCGCCAGAGGCGAAAATCGAAATCCGCCGTGGCACCGGTCGAGAAGGGAATGTTCGGGTCGGCCACCACCACGTCGCCGGGCTCCGCCACGAGCTCGCGTCCCGATTGGTTGAACCAGGCATGGTTGGCGAGCTGCTGATAGACGTAATAGGTGTCGCTCGTCGCCTGGGCGATATCCTCGCGGCGACGCTGCACGCGATGTCCCTCGCAGTCCAGCTCGACGAGGTCGATTCCGCCAAAGCGATGGCCCGCTATGCGGCCGCGGAAGCCGTTGCGGTTCTCGCGTTCGGGCGTGATGGCGTAGACGCGCTGGCAGCAGGCCTCGCGCCAGGCGCTGAAGCGCTCGCGCTCGGGAACCGCGTCGCTGGACCAGACCGCTGTCATGCCGGCAGCCTATTCCCAAATGCCAGCTGTTAATTTGGGCGTTCGGCAAAAGCGAGTCCAGGCCCATCGACCGAAAAAGCTTCATTTTTGCGCTGAATGCAAAAACCCTTGCGCGGATCGCCAAGCTGGCCGTGCCGACCGCCGATTAGGCTGCGCATTCAGACAGATTGGGAGATGCGGGAAATGCCGGAGGCATCGGTCGATCCAGCGTTGCTTGCCAAGGTGAAGGGCTGGGCCCCCTATGTCGAGGCCAAGCTCGGCTTCCGCAACCATTGGTATCCGGGCCTCTTCACGCATGAGCTCAAGGAAGGGGAGCCGGTCGAGATCATGCTGCTCGGCGAGAGCATCCTCGTGAACCGGATCGACGGCAAGCCTTACGCCATCAGGAACCGCTGCCTGCACCGCGGCGTCCGCTTCTCGAAGCATCTCGAATGCTACAAGAAAGGCACAATCACCTGCTGGTACCACGCCTTCACCTATAACTGGTCGGACGGCGCGCTGTGCGACATCATCACCAACCCCAGCAGCTCGCTGATCGGCAAGCTCAAGCTCAAGACCTATCCGGTGCGCGAGGCCAAGGGCCTGATCTTCGTCTTCGTGGGCGACATCGACCCGCCCGATCTCGCGACCGACGTCCCGCCGGGCTTCCTCGACGAGGGGCGCGCCGTCCACGGCAAGCGGCGGATGGTCAAGAGCAATTGGCGCCTCGGGGTCGAAGAACGGCTTCGACGCCAGCCACATCTTCATCCATAAGCGCTCCCGCCTGCTCGCGGGCAACAACCTCGCCCTGCCGCTCGGCTTCGCTCCCATCGAGGCCGGCGGCGGCACGCGCCCCGAGATCGGCGAGCCCGGCCCAAAGGGCCTCTACAACCTGCTCGGCGAGAAATCCATTCCGGTCTTCGAGGGTACCATCGGCGACGAGACGGTCATCGAGGGCCATTTCGGCGAGAAGAAGGTCGCCGACAATATCTCGATCTGGCTGCCCGGCGTGCTCAAGGTCGATCCCTGGCCCGAAGCGGGCATGAACCAGTTCGAATGGTACGTGCCCGTGGACGCGACCACTCATTGCTACCTGCAGACCTTGGGGCGCATGACGAGCAGCGAGACCGAGGCCGCCGCTTTTCGCCAGGAGGTGGAGGACAAATGGATGGACCTCGCCCTCGACGGCTTCAATGACGATGACGTCTGGGCGCGCGAGGCGACCGAGGAATTCTACGGCGACGACCGCGGCTGGGTCGAGGAGCGGCTTTTCGAGACCGACATCTCGATCGTGGAATGGCGCCAGCTCGCGAGCCGCCATAATCGCGGCATTCAGCGTCCCGAGAATCTCAAGGGGGCGGCGGATGGCGCGCTACGTGGTTCACCAACTCATCCAGAACCTGTTCAAGGAGCCGGGACTGCTCGAGCGCTTGCGCACCGCGCCCGAAGCCGTGTTCGACGACTATGGCCTGAGCGCCGAGGAACGCGCCGCGCTCAAGGACGGCAGCCCGCCCGCGCTCGCCGCCATCGGTGTTCATCCCATCCTTCAGATGCATGTCCTGCTGGCCTGCAATCCGGAGGTCGCGGCGCTGATCACGGTCAAGGCCTATCACCCGGACGGGAGCATCGCCTGATGGGCAAGATCGTCGCTGTCGCGGCCACCTCGCATATCCTCATGTCGCCCAAGGGCGTGGAGGAGCGGGCCCGCCGCGTCGTCGCCGGAATGACGCAGATCGGGCGCAGAATCGCGGCGGCCAAGCCGGACCTCCTCGTCGTCATCGCCTCCGATCATATGTTCAACATAAACCTGTCGCTGCAGCCGCCCTTCTGCGTCGGCGCCTCGGACAGCTATGTGCCCTTCGGCGACATGGAAATTCCGCAGGAGCCGCGCATCGGCTCGCGCGCCTTCGCGCAAGCTTTCGTGGAGCGCGCCGCGCGCTCGGGCTTCGACCTCGCAAAGGGCGAGGAGATCCGGCCCGATCATGGGATCGCCTTGCCGCTGATGTTCATGGACCCGGAGCGCCGTATCCCGATCGTGCCGATCCTGGTGAACATCAACATGGATCCCCCGCCCACCCCCGCGCGCTGCTATGCGCTCGGCGAAGTGCTGCGCGCAACCATCCTCGAAGACCGCGCGCCAGGCGAGCGCGTCGCGATCCTGGCCACGGGCGGCCTCTCGCACTGGCTCAATATCGCGCGCCATGGCGAGGTCTCCGAGCCGTTCGACCGATGGATCATGCAGCGCGTCACCGAGGGCAAGGCACCCGAACTCGCGACGCTCAGCCCGGCCGAGATCGTCGAGCAGGGCGGCAATGGCGGGCTCGAGATCATGAACTGGCTCATGGCGGCGGCGACCGTGCCCGGCCGCGAAGGCGAGATCATCTTCTACGAGCAGATGCCCGAATGGATGATGGGCATGGGCGGAATCATGCTGGAGGCCGCCTGATGGACAGCGCAGCGTCGGGAAAGAGCCGCACGGTTATGCCCGCATTGGATTCAGACGCCCAATTCAAATCGCGCCATGTCGATGCCGGCGGCATTCGCACCCATTACCTCGAGGAGGGGAGCGGCGAGCCCCTTATCCTGTTGCATGGCGGCGGGGCCGGGGCGGACGGCTACGGCAATTGGCGCGGGACGATCCCTGTTTTCGCGCCTGCCTACCGCACCATCGCGCTGGACATGGTGGGCTTCGGCAAGACCGACAAGCCGGATAGCGAGGCGCGCGGCTATTCGCAGCAGGCGCGGGTCGAGCATCTGCGGCATTTCATGGCGGCGCTCGGCCTCGGCTCCGCCATCCTCGTGGGGAACTCGATGGGCGGCGCCACCGCCATCGGGTTCGCCGCGCAATTTCCCGCCATGGCGAAGCGGCTGGTGCTCATGGGCAGCGCCGGGCTCACCACCTCAATTCACCCCGACCTGTTGCCCGTGATCAATTACGACTTCACGCGCGACGGCATGGTTCGCCTGATCCGGGCGCTCACGACCGAGCGCTTCGTGATCGCGGACGAGCTGGTCGGCTATCGCCACGCCCTCTCGATCGAGCCCGATACGAAACGCGCCTATGGCGGGATCATGAATTGGATCCGCCAGCAGGGCGGCCTCTTTTACGATCCGCAATTGATCGCGCGCGTGGCCTGCCCCACCCTCGTCGTGAACGGCAAGAACGACAAGGTCGTGCCGGTCGCGAACGCCTATCGCTTTCTCGAGCTGATCGACAAATCCTGGGGATACATCATCCCCCATTGCGGCCACTGGGCGATGATCGAGCATCCCGGCGAATTCGCGAGCGCGACGCTCGGCTTCCTCCAAATGGCCGCCTGACGGGCCGCGCGGTGTCGAGCGGTTTTCGCCTGCTCTGCGAGACGGCAGAGATCGCGCCCGGCAGCGTCAAGAAGGTGGTGCTGGGCGGCAAGAAACTGGCCGTCTTCAATCTCGACGGCGAGTTCTTCGTCACCGACGATACCTGCACTCACGGCTTCGCCTCCCTGTCCGAAGGTCTCGTCGACGAGGACGTCGTCATATGCCCCTGGCACGGCGGCACGTTCGACATCCGCTCCGGCGCGCCGGTCGAGGCGCCCTGCACAATTCCGCTGACCGTCTATCGCTGCGCGGTTCGCGACGGATGCGTCTGGGCCGATCTCGTCTCGGAGCCGGCAACCGCCCAGGCCTTGCAGCAAGGAGGATGACAAATGGCCAATTTGGAGCAGCTCACCGAGCGCGTGCGAAAGGCCGTCGGCGACAATTCCGGCCTCGACGCCAAGATCAAGTTCAAGTTCGGCGATGACGGTTTTCTCTTCATCGACGGCAAGTCCGCGCCGAACCAGGTACGCAACGCGGACGACGCCTCCGACATCACGATCTCCGTCTCGATGGCCAATTTCGAGCGCATCATCGACGGCCAGCTCAACCCGAAGATCGCGCTTATGACCGGCCGCATGCGGCTGCGCGGCGATATCCGCATCGCCATGCGCCTCGACAAGGTGTTCGGGCTGGCACCACCCAGATGTAGACATCGGGCGGCGCGCGGGCGAATCATGCCCCGCCGCCGCGATTCCGCGGCGGCTCTTTCTGGCGGATGCGCCGTGGCCAACCCAGAGGGATCCGAGCAGCTCGGCGGCTATAAGCTGCCGCGTTACGATCCACCTGCACCTCGGCGTCAACGCGATCGAACAACTCATTGGCGCCCTGGGTCGGCTCATGCGACTCAGGGAGCTGCCCTGCACGCCGCCGGAGGGGGTGCGGCGCGCGATCCTGGACGCGACAGCGGTCTCGGAGACCGTGTCGGGTGACGGCGAGTCCGAGACCTTGCAACGAGTCACCCTCAACGTCGGCACGCTCGAGGGCGGGGTTGCGGTCAACATCGTTGCCGAGGCGGTGCGGGCGAGAATCGATATCCGCCTGCCGCCGGGGCTGGACACGGCGGCGGTCTTGCGCGCGGCAGCAAGAGCACTCGACGGGTTTGAGGGAATCGAGAGCCGCGTGCTGAGCACTTCCGAGCCGAACGTGACCGACCCCGAGCACGAGATCGCACGCCTTGCCGCCAAGAACGGGGAGGAGGTGCTCGGCTCGCGCGTCGTGCATAACATAAGCGTGGGCTTCTCGAACTCGCGCTTCTTCCGCGAGCGGGGTGTGCCCGCGGTCGTGTACGGCCCGACGCCGCACAATATGGGCGGCGCCGACGAATATGTGACGGTCGACGACCTTTTCGCCGTCTTCTATGTCCACGCGCTGACGGCCTTCGACTACCCCGCGCCTCCTTGAGGGAGCGATCTGCTGCAGATAACAGGCAGGGGCGAAGGCGGATTCGCGGCTGTTCTCAGGAGGCTTGTGCGACCGTTGACGAGGGAAGCAAATTGATCTCATTTCGCGTCAGCATTGGAAAGCGGGCAAATTAGGTAGTTTCCGAGTCTGATGCGCCGCTCCACGCTGCAATATAGTTAACGATAGACGCGATGGCGCGGCCCCTGCCCCGATTCCAAACTCCGGCCAGTGACGATCCACTGGGCAAGGGCAAGAGGAGGCACCATGACCGACGACGAGACGCAGTCGAATGCGAACGACCAAGGCGAGCATGAAAAGCCGGAGCAGGTGCGTCAGCAAGTGCAGCAGAGCCAGGCCGGCGCGGCGGCTCAGCCGGGTCAACGAGTGGTGCCGGGACGGATGCCACTCTTTCGCAGCTGACGGACCAGGGCGCCGAAGCTGACCCGTCTTTCGGCCGACACTGATTTCTCGGGCCACGGAGCTGAGTAGTTTCCGAGTCTACCGCTCCCGATTGGCCGAGGGCTAACGTCCGAATGATCAAACAGCCGACCTGGATGCCAACCGGCCGCGGCTCGCCCGACGATGCCGCAATCAGCAACGCGTGCCTACTTCATGACAACGGTGCTTGAGCGGCGGCGGGGACGACGTACCAAGGCGTATGTCTTTCGCCCTAGGTAATCCTGAGACGGGCGAATGCGGGAATCTTCACCAAATCCAAGACGAACGACAAGGCAACCGCCGCGGCAAGCGTGCCGGCTACCGACAAGGCCGGCAAGGGCGTCATGGCGATTCCGCCGACGGCCAAAATCGAGGCGATCAGGATATCGGTAACGGACGAGACGACGAGCCAGAGGCTCGGGCGAGGACCCCACAGATGCCGACGTTCGCGAATGGCGTAGAGCGTCGCCTGACTGCCGAACACCAAGGCTAAAAAGGCGAGCGTTCTCAGCGCGCCAATTCCCAGATTCATTTCAAATTTGCCGATGGCCAGGACCCCGGTGCAGAAGGCCAGCAAGCAGACGCTGATGATGATCCCCGCCATCGTCAAGCTCCCGATGCGCCACGCATTCGGCATCGGAGATGGTCGCACGCTGTCGGTGGTCAACGACATCGCCAGGAAATCGCCGGCGATCATCAAAATCACCATGAGCAGCGGCGTCAGAATCGCATGCCCCGTCATGATCAGCCCGATCGCGAGGAACAGCGCCGTCACCATCTTCTTTATGATGGAGTTCAGCGCGTAGGTCTGGATGCGCTGGAACGTCAGCCGCCCTTCCTTGACCGCGGCCACGATGCCGCCAAGGCCCGGCTCGGTCAGCACCATGCCGGCGGCCGATTTCGCGACGTCGGTTGCCGTCGAAACCGCGATTCCTATTTGCGCCTGGCGCAGCGCCGGGGCGTCGTTGGCACCATCGCCGCACATGCCGACGGTATGGCCGCCCTTCTGGAATGCCTTGACGAGCTTGTACTTGTCCTCCGGCAACACGCCGGCGAAGACCGCGAACTCTTCCGGATGTACGGCATCAGGGATCGGGCCGGGCGGACAGACCGCGCCACCGAGTCCCACCGCATGGGCCACGATGGCTGCCGTCGCCGGCGCGTCGCCCGTCACCATCACGGTACGTACGCCCAGCCCGAACAATTCGGTGACGAGCGCCGCCGAGTCCGTGCGCGGCGGATCGCTGAGCGCGATAAGTCCCGCCAGCTTCAGCGCCGTCGGCGGCCCGGCCGCGACCGCCAGCACTCTGAAGCCCTGCCCCTCGAGCTCCTTGGCCGCCGCTGTCGCGGTCGGCGACGGCCGGGCGAGACCGATGACCACCGCAAAGGCCCCCTTCACGATGCGCTGCGTACCCCCGGTCGAATCGGTTGCTGTCGCCTCGGACATCTTCTTCGACGGATCGAAGGGTGCAAACTTGATTAATTTCGGCGCGTCGGAGACGTGCTCGTGGGAAGCCGCGGAACGAACGGCCGCATCGACGGGATCCTGCCCGCCATCGGCGCTCGCCAGCGCAGCCAGCGCCAGAACATGCGCCTCGTCGAAACCGGGCATTGGACGAACGGCCGTCACCGTCAGCGCGTTCTGGGTGAGCGTGCCGGTCTTGTCGGCGCACAAGACATCCGTCGTTCCCGCTTCATCCACCGCGGAGAGGCGCGTTGGAAGGACGCCCAGTTTTGCCAGTGCCCGCGCGCCAAGTGCGGCCGCAAGGGTGAAAGTGGCCGGCAGCGCCACCGGGATCGATGCCAGGACCGCCGTCAGGACGAGGGGGATGATCTCGGCGAGCGGCATCTTGAGAAAGTAGGCATAGGCCACCAGGATCGCGATGACGACGCCATTGAATAGGGCGAGATTGCGCACCACGCGTAGAACCGCCTTCTGCTGGGAGCTCACGACATGGGCCGTGCGGACCAGTTCGGCGGTGCGGCCGAACTTGGTGCGCGCTCCGGTCGCTGTGACCTCCGCCACCGCCTCGCCGCGCCGTACCAGGGCCCCCGCGTATGTTTGCAGGCCTGGACCGGCTTCGATCGGTACCAATTCGCCGGTAAGCATCGATTGGTCGAGCAGTATCTGTCCGGCGGTGAGATGCACATCCGCCGCAACCACGCCACCAAGCGAGAGCTTCACCACGTCGCCCGGCACGACCTCGGCCGCAGGTATGGTTTTCCACGCGCCGTCGCGCCTGACGGACGCGCTCAATGCGAGTCGCGATTTCAGTGCGGCGAGAGTCGCCTGGGCACGGCTCTCTTGGAACAGTCCGAGCGCGGCGTTGAACAACAGGAGACCGGCGATGATCGCGGCCTCGACATACTTGCCGAGCACCAGTTCGAGCAGGATCGCGGCTTCGAGCATCCACGGAACAGGTGCCCAGAATTTTTCGAGCGCCATGCGGAACGGATGCACGCTCGTATCCGGCATCGCGTTTGGGCCGAACTTCGCCAACCGGCGACGCGCCTCGCCGGCCGTCAGGCCGTTTGGCGGATCATCCGGCGCGGCTGCCGTCGATTTGGCGGTTAAAGCGCTTGCGGCGGAAGGTGGAGCGGTCACGTCCATGAACTACCTACTGCAACGTCTCGGCTGCGACGTTCGGCTTCGGGTGAGCCGCGAGCCCGCGCCGCCAATGCGACGATACCCGGCGGCGATTCTGCGATCTCATGCAGCTTTCGCCGTCTCGAAAAAGCCCGCGATGGCGGCTTTCGCCTCATGTTGGATGCGCCGCAAGTGATCCTCGCTGCGGAAGCTCTCGGCATAGATCTTGTAAACATCCTCCGTGCCGGACGGTCGCGCGGCAAACCATCCGCTCTCGGCGATCACCTTGATGCCGCCGAACGGAGCGCCGTTGCCCGGAGCGACCGTAAGCATCGCGCTTATCGGCTCGCCGGCGAGCTCTGTCATGTCGATCTGAGCGGGGGAAAGCGCCTTCAGCAGCGCTTTCTGTTCAGACGTCGCGGGCGCGTCGATCCTCTCGTAGAAGGGCACGCCCAGCTCTCGCGTCAGGCGATCAAAGGCTTCGCCCGGGTCCCGCTTGGTTCGCGCGGTGATTTCCGCGGCGAGCAGACCGAGGATCAGTCCGTCCTTGTCCGTCGTCCAGACCGATCCATCCCGCCGCAGGAAAGCGGCGCCGGCGCTCTCCTCGCCGGCGAAGCCGAGCGAGCCGTCGATCAGGCCGTCGACGAACCATTTGAAACCCACGGGCACCTCGACGAGCTTGCGGCCGAGCTGCGCCGCGACGCGATCGATGATGCCGCTGCTGACCACTGTCTTGCCGACGGCGCAGCTGCCGCTCCAGTCGGGACGACTTCCGCAGAGATAGGAAATGGCGGCCGCGAGGTAATGATTGGGATTCATCAGACCGTTCGATCGGGTCACGATTCCATGCCGGTCGGCATCGGTGTCGTTGGCGAAGGCGACGTCGAATTTCTCGCGCATGCCGATCAGCCGCGCCATGGCATAGGGCGACGAGCAATCCATTCGAATCTTCCCGTCCCAATCGACCGTCATGAACCGAAAGGTCGGATCGATCGCGTCGCTGACGATCGTCGCCGCGATGCCATATCGTTCGATGATCGGTTGCCAAAAATGGACGCTCGCGCCGCCCAGCGGATCGATCCCGATCTTCACGCCCGACGAGCGAATAGCCTCCATGTCGACGACGTTCGCGAGGTCGGCGACATAGGAGCCGATATAATCGTAGCGGTGGACGTAGGGAGATTTGCGTGCGCGGTCGTACGGAATCCGCAGCACGCCGTCGAGATTCTTCTCGAGCAGCGCGTTTGCGGCGCGCTCGATCCAGGTGGTTACGTCGGTATCGGCCGGTCCGCCATTCGGCGGGTTGTATTTGAAGCCGCCGTCCTCGGGTGGATTATGCGAAGGGGTGATGACGATCCCGTCGGCGAGACCGCTCTTGCGGTTCTTGTTGTAGGTCAGGATCGCGTGCGAAATGACGGGCGTCGGCGTGTATCCGCGGTGCTCGTCGATCATCGCATCGACGTCATTGGCGGCAAATACCTCGAGCGCGCTTGCCAAGGCGGGTTCGGAAAGTGCGTGCGTGTCGATCCCGATGAACAGCGGGCCGGTGACGCCGTTGCGGCTCCGGTGATGACAGATCGCCTGGCTGATCGCCAGGATATGTGCCTCGTTGAAGGCGTTGTCGAAGGCGGATCCACGATGGCCCGACGTGCCGAACGCGACGCGCTGCGACGGGACCGTCGGGTCCGGCTTGCCGGTGAAATAGGCTGTCACCAGCCGCGGCACATTGACCAGCATCGATGGCTCGACTGTTTTGCCCGCGAGCGGGCTTACCTGGACAGTCACTTCCTTCTCCCTTCATAATCGAGATGACGATCGCCACGGCGGTGTGCCGGGCGCGATTTTCACTGCGGGGCGACGGCTTGTCATCCGAGGACGATCCGTACGCGGTGGGTCGCGCCGTCGTCCGCCAGCGTGATCCGCGCCTGATTTCCGGGCAGCGTCACGCCGTCGAGCTCCGCGCGGACGATACCGCGGCTGACGCCGCCTGGGTTCTCGACCTGTATGTCGTAACGGGCGGAGTGGTATCGGAACATTATTCCGAAGCCCGGCCATGTCTTCGGTATGCAAGGATCGATGAGCAGCATTGCTCCCCGTAAACGGAAGCCGAGGATCCATTCGAGACCGGCCCGGTACATCCATCCGGCCGAGCCGGTGTACCAGGTCCATCCGCCGCGTCCGACATGGGGCGGCGTGGAATAGAGGTCGGCGCAGACGACGTAGGGCTCGACCTTGTAGCGGTGAACGGCGTCGGGCGTACTTGCGTGGTTGATGGGGTTCAGGATCGAGAACAGCTCGCCGGCCTTGTCGCCGTCGCCGAGCATGGCGAATGCGATCACCGACCAGAGTGCGCCATGCGTATATTGACCGCCGTTCTCCCGGATGCCGGGCGGATAGCCTTTGATATATCCGGGGTCGAGCGGCGTCTGGTCGAAGGGTGGGGTGAAGAGCAGGACCAAGCCGTCATCGCGGCGGACCAGGTATTTCTCCACCGCCGCCATGGCGCGCGCGGCGCGGGCCGGATCGGCGGCCCGGGAGATCACGCTCCACGACTGCGCGATCGAGTCGATGCGGCATTCGCTGCTCGAGGCGGAACCGAGCGGTGTTCCGTCATCGAAATAGGCCCGACGATACCAATCCCCGTCCCAGCCGTCGCGCTCGAGGGCCTCTCCCAAGGCAGCCGTATGTCGCCGCCAATCCGCGGCGCGTTCCTGCTCGTCGCGACCATCGGCCAGGCGTGCGAACGCCGTAAGGGCGGCGTGAAGAAACCAGCCGAGCCAGATGCTTTCGCCCTTTCCCTGCTCTCCAACGCGATTCATGCCGTCGTTCCAGTCTCCCGTGCCGATCAGAGGCAAACCGTGGCTGCCGAGTGCGAGACTCTGGTCGAGGGCCAGCGCGCAGTGCTCGAACAGCGTGGCCTGCTCGCCGGACACAGTGGGTTGAAAGAAGGCGTCGTGCTCTTCCTCGTGCAACGTCGGCCCTTCGAGAAACGGAATCATTTCGTCCAGGACGTCGAGATCGCCTGTGACCTCGACGTAATGGGCGACAACATAAGGCAGCCAGACCCGGTCATCGGAGACGCGCGTGCGTATCCCTCGCCCCGATTCCGGCAGCCACCAGTGCTGTACGTCGCCCTCGACGAACTGCCGCGCCGCCGCGCGCAGCAGATGCTCGCGCGTCACCTCCGGCTTCGACACGCAGAGCGCCATCACATCCTGAAGCTGGTCACGAAAGCCGTAAGCGCCGCTCGCCTGATAGAAGGCAGAACGCGCCCACACGCGACAGGCGAGGGTCTGGTAGAGCAGCCAACGGTTCAGCAGAATGTCCATGGAACGGTCGGGTGTCGTCACCTGCACCGCGCCAAGCGCGTCGTCCCAGAAACAGATGACCGCGCCAAGAACGGCATCGAGATCGGCGGTTCGGTATTTTTTCAGCAACGATTGTGCATCGGCTTTCGTCGCCGTCTCGCCGAGAAGGAAAACGATCTCGGCCGTACCGTTCGCCTCGAGCTCCAGCCGGGTTTGGAGAGCGCCGCAGGGATCGAGACCGGCGCCGACCCGGTTGGAGAGCGCTGCCGTGCCGGCAAGCGCTGCCGGCTCGTCGAGCGTGCCATTACGGCCCAGGAACTCCGTCCGGTCGCCTGTCCATGAGAGCTGCCGGCCGGCGAGGTCCGCAAATGCCACGCGTTTCCCGAACTCGATGCTCCAGGGATTGCGCGCAAGCATCGCCCCGGTCTCTGCGTCGATCTCGGTGACGACGAACGGCGCAGAGGCGCTGCGAGAGGGGCCGAGCACCCACTCGACATAGGCCGTAACCGAGAGACGCCGAGATCGTCCGGAATGATTCGTGATCTTCAGCCGGGATATCTTGATCGGATCGTCAACCGGCACGTATTGCAGCAGCTCGAGCGAAATGCCATGCGAGACGTGCTCGAACCGGCTATAGCCCTGACCGTGTCGAACGACGTATGACGAGCCTTCCTCGCGGATCGGAAGAGCCGTGGGACCCCATAATTCCCCGCTGTCCTCATCGCGAACATAGATCGCCTCGCCCGGCGCATCGCTCACGGGATCGTTCGACCATGGTGTGAGGTGGTTCTGCTGGCTATTGAGCGACCAGGTGTAGCCGCTGCCCTCGACCGAGGTCTGAAAGCCGAAGGAACGGTTGCAGACGACGTTGATCCAGGGCGCGGGCGTCCATTGTCCCTTTTCGAGGGTCACCACGTATTCCCGTCCATTGTCGGCGAAACCGCCGAGGCCGTTGAAAAACTCGCGCAGTGGTCGCGGCGGAGGCGGCTTGGGATGGCATGTGCCGGCAAGCGTCTCGGCGGCGGGGCCGGTGGCTTGGGCTCCGACAGTCTTCTGACCTGCTCGACGAGGGTCCCGCGATGAGCGACGAGCACAGCTCGGGCCGCCGTCTGGAGCAGATTGCGCACCTCGACCGAGACCAGGTCGGCGCGCAGGATGAATATCGCTCCCTGGACGCCTTCTCCCGTCGGCCTCGGCCGGGATCGATTCGCTCGAACCAGGGCCTCGAGAGAGATCTGGAGATCCTGTGCGTATGACGAGGGCCTTTCATTCAAGATCACGAGATCGACGGAAAGCTGCTTCATCCGCCAATATTCGTGGGCGAGGAGAAGTTGCCGGACAATCTCGATTTCGCTGGCATCGTCGATGCGGACCAGGACGATCGGCAGGTCGCCGGAGATCCCGTGAGCCCAAAGCAGCGATGGCGCGCCGCCGCCCCGTATGAGTACCTCGGAGGTCGGACGCAATGTCGGGTCGGCATACAGCACGCGATTGGCGAGGCGCTGGAAGAGGTGTGCTTCGCCGGCGCCAATCCCGAGGTGACGGAGCTCCAGTTGCGCTTGGGTCCAGGCCAGCGTGGTCGCGCGGTCGAACGCCATGGCGCCGTGATGCTTGTCCACAAGATCGAGCGCTTCTTTGCGCGAGGGGGCGATCAGCGTCCAGAACGCCACGCGTGCGGTCGTCCGCGGCGGAACCCGCACATGGCAGCGAAGGCTGAAGATTGGATCGAGCACGGCGCCGACCGTGTTGGAGAGCCGCGAGCCACGGACCAGGGCGATCGGCGTCCGAACCCCGCGTCCGCGCCCGAGGAAGCGCGCCCGATCGGTCTCGAACTGCACATCGCCGATGGTCTCGCCCTCGACGACGGCGAGATGCGCTGCCCAGGCCTGCGAGGCCCCCGGGCGATCCTCGCCGCCGCGTGGCCAGAATGGCGCCGACATCGGCAATGAATTCCGTTTCGACGAACAGCTTCGAGAACGCCGGATGCGCATCGTCGGCGGCGTGCGGCGCCAACACGACTTCAGCGTAGGAGGTCAGCTCGATTTCCCGAACCTGGCTGCCGAGATTGGTGATCGACACGCGGCGAACCTCCGCGTCGTCCTCCGATGAGACCGCCACTTCCAGCGTCGTCGTGATCGTTCCGTCGTGCCTGACGATTTCGGCCCGGCCCTCGGAGAAAGCGACCTCGTAACGGTCCGGCTCGGCTCCGCTCGGTTGATAGCCCGCCGACCACACCTCGCCGCTGCGCGTATCTCGAAGGAAAACGTAACTGCCCCAGTTATCGCAGGTGACGTCCTCCCGCCATCGCGTGACCGCAATGTCCCGCCATCGGCTGTATCCCGAACCCGCCGCGGTGATCATCACCGCATATCTGCCGTTCGAGAGCAGGTGCGTGCGCGGCGTAAGAGCGTGCGGAGAATTGAATCGGCGCTGGGTCGACGATAGAAGGTCGCCGTTACCGGGTGCTGCTTCCACCGTCTCGGTCTTGGGTTCGGATAGCGCCACATCGTGGGGCATTCGTTCCTGTAGCAGGAGCTCTGCCGCTTGAATGATCGGCTCGGCGTGAAAGCGGGCGCGCATCGTCCCATCGTGAAGAGCATCGGCGATGGCAATCACGCTCATTCCCTGGTGATGCGCCATGTAAGCGCGAACGATAGCCACGTCCGCGCCTTCAGGGAGACGCGCCTTTGTGTAGTCGAGGGCCTCATACCAGCCATACCGACCCCGGCCGCCGATTTCGGCCAGACGCGCGAAGTTGCGTGCCGCGGCCTGCGGATTGACCATTGCCGCAAGTGCCGTCGCATAAGGCGCGATAACGGTGTTGTCGCCGAGCCCCCGCTTGAAACCGAGGTCCGGGATGCCAAAGCTCGAATATTGATAGGTGAATTCCAGGTCTCGTGCATTATAAGCGGATTCCGAAGCGCCCCACGGCACCCCGCGCATGGCGCCGTACTTCATCTGCTGACGCACGACTTGGCGGCTCGTCTGCTCGAGGAGACTTCCGGCCGGCGCGCGCATGACCAATGATGGCATCAGGTACTCGAACATCGACCCGGACCATGAGAGCAACGCGGAACCATACCCGACCGGTGCCACGGCACGTCCGAGCCGGAACCAGTGGCGGGTGGGCAGGTCTCCCTTGGCGATCGCGACGAAGCTCGCGAGACGCGCTTCGGACGCGAGCAGGTCGTAGCAATTGGGGTCGAGGCTCCCATCGTCAACCCGATATCCGATCGAGAGCAGCTCGCGCTCCGGGTCGAAAAGAAAACCGAACGCCATCGCCGCGAACATCTCGCGTGCCATCTCGCCCAGCGTCACGAGGCGGCCCTCGAACGCCGGGACCGCTTGGGCGGAGCGCTTGAAGCCGTCGATCAGAGCGTCGATCTCAGGGTGAGCGTGCCCCGCAGAATCGGGCTGCCCTGCCAATTCTGCGCGCCGGCGCGACAAAATGGCGATTGCCGCTCTCACAGAGCTCGGGCAGTTTGGCCAATGTCGGCATGGCGCCGAGCAACGGGGCCAACTCATCGTCGTCGGGCGCTTTTCTTTCGACGCCTCCCGGCGCGGCAATCGCAATGTCATGGGCGATAAGCGCCGCCCACGGCATCAGGGAGTCAAGGTCTCGCTGATGACTGAGCACGGATGCGCGAACCGCCTCCGCCCAGCTCAGCGCTTCGGTGCTGGCGCCGGTGCTCTCGCGGCGTTCCTCGTTCAACGTTCGCGCAATGTCGGCGAGGTTCTTGGCGTGAAGCGCAAGCTCCTTCAACCGCCGCGCGATATCCACCGGTGTCGACGGAGCCTGTCCGAGCGAAGCCGCGAGACTGTCGAGTGCGTCGTCCAAATGTTTGCGGGTCGCCGATCCTGGATCGTCGCCGACCCCGCGCAGGGATTCGCGCATCAATTCCAGCGCATCGCCGATCCCGAGGAGCCATTGCGGATCCGTCATGGGTCGCTTGGCCATTTCCTCACAGGCGTTCCATAGGGCGATCAGGTGTCCCGCAAGATTACCGCTATCGACCGCGGAGATGTACTTCGGATCCAGCGGACGAAGATCGAGCGTGCCGTACCAATTGTAGAAATGGCCACGGAAGCGCTCGAGCCTGCTCATCGTTTGGAGAGTTGCCTCGAGAAGCTCGACGGTCTCGATCAAGCCGATCCAGCCGAAATCGCGGGCAGCCGCCACGGATAAAAGGTACAGGCCAAGATTCGTGGGCGATGTTCGATGGGCGACCACCGGTAGCGGCTCTTCTTGAAAATTGTCGGGCGGGAGCATGTGGTCCTCCGCCGTGACGAAGGTTTCGAAGAAGCGCCAGGTGCGGCGTGCGATCGAGCGCAGCGCCTGTATGTCCACGGCGGAGAGAGGCGGGAGAGCCGATGCCGACGCCGGCAGACTCGTCCATCGCGCGACGGCCGGCGACAACAACCAAAGAATCACGAACGGCGCCGCGACCGGCCAGGAGCTCGGCTCGCCCCACGCAACGAGAACCGCTGCCACGACGGCGAGGGCGAGACCGCCGACCATCTGACGGTAGAATCCGGCCAGGTCGAGCCGCGGACTTACCTTCGCCTGAGCGGCGGTAACCCATTCGAGCAGATTCCGGCGCGACACGATGAGGCGGTATAGCGTCCGTAAGATCGCGTCGGACATCACCCAGGCCTGATGAGCCAGAAACGTGACGAGGAGCAAGATTTGCGACAGCGCGAGCTGGAGATCGACGCCGACCGACCGCAAATGGACCCGCTTCGAGAGCCCGAGCCTTCGCGGCAGGATCCCGGTGAGAAATGGGAGAAGAGGGGGTATAGCAATCGTGGTCAGGATGAACGCGCTCCACAACTCCGCGGAGGCGAACGGCAACGTCCACCCGCCCACCAGGGCCAGGATGCCGGCCGGCGCAGACAATGACCGACGTAGATTGTCGATCATCTTCCATCGGCCGACGAGCGGGATCGCGCGCCGGCGTCGGTCGCCGTTCGAGGTCGATTCCTGGCCGAGAATCCAGGGCAGCAACTGCCAATCGCCGCGCGCCCACCGATACTGGCGCGCCACGGCGACGTCGTAACGGGTCGGAAACTCGTCGATGACCTCGATATCGGACACCAGACCCGCGCGAGCATAGATACCCTCCAGAAGGTCGTGACTGAGGAGCGTGTTCTCGGGTATCCGCCCGGCTAGCGCGACTTCGAAGAAATCCACATCGTAGATCCCCTTTCCGCAATACGAACCTTCACCGAAAAGATCCTGATACAGGTCCGAGACCGCGCTGGCGTAGGGATCCATGCCGCTGGTACTCGAGAAGACACGCTGAAACAGCGATCCTTCTCCACCGGCCGGCAATGACGGCGTGACCCGCGGCTGGAGTACAGCGTAACCATCAATGACGCGGCGGGAATTGGGGTCGAGCGTCGGACGATTCAGCGCGTGAGCCATCTTCCCGATCAGGCGCTTTGCGGCCCCTCTCGGTAGACGCGTATCGACGTCGAGAACGATGACGTAGCGGACTCCGTCGGGCACAACCGGCGGGCGGCCGTCGGCCGAGGCGAAAGTCGTGTCGGCGGCGCCACGCAGCAATCGATTGAACTCGTGCAGCTTGCCCCGCTTACGCTCCCACCCCATCCACTGTCCCTGCCGTTCGTTCCAGAGTCGGCGACGATGGAGCAAGAGGAAGCGAGCACCCGCCGGCGCCGGCCCGTAACGTCGATTCAAATCCGCGATTCCTTGGGTGGCGGCTCTCAGCAGCTCGTCGTCATCCTGCGCGGTCTCGCTCGCAGAGTCGGTCCAGTCAGAGAGCAAGGCGAAGCAAAGGTCGCCGTCGGAATTTGCCAGATAATGAACCTCCAGCCGCTTGACCTGCTCGGTGATCGCACCGCGCGACGTCAATAGCGTGGGCATAACGATCATCGTGCGCAGGCTCGAAGGCACACCGTCGGCAAGTGCGAGACCCGGCAGGGCGATGGCGCCAAATCGATTCGTGACACCGCAATTCACCAACGCCATGGCCGCATCCGACGCCGGGATCAGCGCCAGGAGTGCCAACGCCAAAAAGGCCCAGCCCCCATCCCGTTCCATGTCCCAGCTCAACAACGGCACGGCGATGACGGCTGTCACGACCGCGACGACCGCGATATAGCCGGAAATTCCGACGATCGCGTTGGCGCGAACGAGCCATCCCTTAATCGAGGCATGAAACTCTATCGCCTTTTCGAATGCAGGCCGTCCTTTCGCGATGAGGTAATAGCCGGGCTCTTGCTTGCGAGCCGCGTTCGTATCGTCTTCGCCTTGCGCCTCGTCTCGCGCGCGCCTGGCAGCCAGGAGGGCAAGTCGAGTGACGTCGATCTCCGAGTGGTCCGAGCCTCGCGCTAGCTCTTCGATCGCGCGCCGATACAAATCCCGCGTCGGGAAATCGAGCGCGGCAAAATCGCTCTCCGCGCGCAGCATCGCATCGACGAGGCTGATGCTCTCGAACAGGTCCCGCCAGTCGATGGCAGACATCAGGCGCATGCTCGTGATGACATTGCGGATCGTCACGTTCACCGCGCCCTGGCGCTGCTGCTCCTCATGGACAATGTCATCAGCCGTGGTCTTCTGGGCTGCCAGGCGCTCATCCAGCCAGAGGAGCGCCGGCGTTACTCTCGGATCTTGTTCGCGCAGGCGTTGGACCAGCTGGACGGCGAATGCCGGCGATAAGGGTCCGTCGATGTGTCCTAGGACCGTCTCGGCAGGCTCGGCCTCATGGCCACTTGTCCCCAGCAACCGGTCGGCCAGCGTGTTGGCCTCGTGCCGGGCTACTTGGTAGTTCACGATGTCATCCGCCAAACGTCGCAAATTCTCCACGAGCACGACCCGCAGCGTGATCGCGATCGCCCAGAGCTCGCCGATCGTCAACGGCTCTACGCGCTGGTAGGCGCGCACGAACCGGCACAGCATTTGCGGGTCGAAACGGCTGTCCGTATGGGCGACGAATGCCCAGGCCAGTCCGAACACGCGTGGGTGGCCCTCGAGTGGCCCGTCGATCAGTTTGGGCAACTGGCGATGGAAGCCCGGCGGAAGATCGATTCGGATCTCGCGAACCTGCTCCTCGACCACGTGAAAATTGTCGACCAGCCATTCTGCCGCGGGCGTAATGGCACGTTCCTCACGGATCGCCGCGATGGTCGCGTGATAGGCTAGGCGCAGTGCCCGGTCGTTGTCCCGAAGACGCGTCTCCAACCGTCGATCGGTCGTCGGCTTCGACGTGATGCGTTGAGCGGCGGCGAGGCTCTCGCCATGCTGCTCGAGCCGCTCGATGCTGAAGAGTTCCGCGCGGATCGGCTCTTCGTGGGCAGCGGGTATGGTCGCCCGCCTTCGCTTGAGCGCGCGAGCGTTCGAATTGCGCAATTTTGCGCGCAGCTTTGTAATGATGGATGCCGCCGGCAGCGCCTCGCCGACCTCGTCCAATTCGCCTTGACGCGAAGAGATGCGGTACGCCGGAGACCGGCGTTTGCCGGGTTGCAAGCTCATCCACCGTCCCCACTCACTTGATTAATGGAAAGGGTGCGGGGTTTTCGACGTTTACGCAGACGTGCAGTCCGCTTGGTCGCCGAGCGGACCCTTCCGACCATAACGTCTGAAGCGTCGGCGCCGGCAGCCTCGGAAACTACGCAGGCGGGGAGCTTTATGGCCCAAATCGGACCACTAGAAGGCATCGCGGCGGCCGGGTCTGAGTAGTTTCCGAATCTACCGCGGCGGACCCGCCGGCGCCTACGGTCGGTACCAACGAATGCCTTAAGGGCAAGCGGTGCCGTCGGCGCGAACCCGAAACGGTATCGCGCTGACCTACCGGCATCGAGAACAGCGACGCGCGGCCTTCCTCGTCGCGGGAGAGGAGACGTGCGATCGTCGTCCGGCGTCGCGCGGCGACGACGGTCGAGCGGCGGCGCGCATCCACCCGACCGGTGCGCTTTACTTTTTGCCGATGCGGCGGCGGCGGGAAGGCGATCGCGTGATGGTGTCATTATCGTCCGAGCAGGACGGACCGAAGCGCCCGGTCATGGCCGAATTGTAGCGACGACCCTAAGGCAGCTGACGAGCTGCTGGCGTGCGCCAGGATTCGGGCGTGGCGGCCGCTGGGCCTTCGATCGGGGCGGGAGCCGTGAATGGGCAGCGCGACATCCGCCTGGTGCTGGCGGACGTCGACGGCACGCTGGTTACACAGGACAAAGTACTGTCCGACGCGGCAAAGGCAGCGGCCCGGGAGCTGCAGGACGCCGGCATTGCACTCGCCATTACCAGCAGCCGGCCGCCGCGCGGCATGAGCATGCTGATCGAGCCGCTCACTCTCCGAAGCGCCATTGCTGGCTTCAATGGCGGCGTATATGTCGATTTCAACCTCGCCATGATCCAGTGCCACAGGCTCGATCCCACAACAGCCCAGCAGGCCGTGAAGTTGATCCTGCACCGGGGGCTGGACGTTTGGGTCTACACGGGGGAGGAATGGCTCGTCCGCGACAAGAAGGCGCCGCATGTGGCGCACGAAACCTGGACGGTGAGGTTCGACGCCGAGGCCCGCTCAATCGGACGAAGAATTGCTGGATCGGTTCCAGTGCGCGGCATTCGGCTATTTTTTGGAACAATGCAACCCCAAGAACGGCTTGGTTGCCGATAGGAGCCGCGCTGCCGCGCCCGCCAGCATCGCCGTCGTGGGCTTCGCGCTATCCTGTTATCCGGTCGGCGTGGAACGCGGTTGGATGACGCGCGCGGACGCCGTGATGCGTACGCTGGCCACCTTGCGCTTCTTTTCGAGCAGCCGGCAAAGCGAGCAAGGGGTCGCGACGGGCTACAAGGGTTTCTACTACCACTTTCTTGACATGAAGACCGGCAACCGCGCCTGGCAGTCGGAACTGTCGTTGATCGACACCACGCTGCTGCTTGCGGGGGTACTGACCGCGAGCGTCTATTTTGGCGAGGACACGCCCAGCGAGAACGAGATTCGCGAACGCGCCGATGCAATCTACCGCCGCGTCGATTGGCAATGGGGGCGCGGCGGCGGCGTGACCGCGCGGCAGGGATGGAAGCCGGAGGGCGGATTTTTACACTATGGCTGGGAGGGCTATAGCGAGGCGACCATTCTCTATGTCCTGGGCTTGGCGTCGCCCTCGTACCCCCTGCCGGACGACAGCTTCGCGGCTTGGACTGAGACCTATCAGTGGGAGAACATCTACGATTGCGAGCTTCTCTATGCCGGGCCGCTCTTCATTCATCATTTTTCGCAAGCCTGGATCGATTTCGACGGCATACGAGATCGCTTCACGCGCGAGAAAGACAGCGATTATTTCGAAAACAGCCGCCGCGCCACTTATGTCCAACGCGAATATGCGCGGCGGAATCCTCATGGATTCAAGGGCTACGGCAAGGATTGTTGGGGCCTCACGGCGACCGACGGACCCGGCGTCAAGACGCTCGAGATAGACGGCAGGGAGCGCCGCTTTCTAGGCTATGCGGCGCGCGGCGTGCCCTTTGGACCCGACGACGGCACCATCGCCCCATGCGCCGCGCTCGCCTCGCTGCCGTTCGCACCGGAGCTTGCCTTGTCCGCTTTGCGCCATTTTTGCGCGCGCTATCCGGAGATCATCCGGGAATCGAGATTGCCGAGCGGTTTCAATCCGACATTGTCGGACGACAGCCCGGCCGGCTGGGTCTCCGAAGGCTATTTCGGGCTCGACCAGGGCATCATCGTCCTGATGATCGAGAATTATCGCTCACGCCTGATTTGGAATCTGATGCGGCGATGCCCCTATATTAGCCGCGGGTTACGCCGCGCCGGATTCACAGGCGGTTGGTTGTCATGACGAATTCCGCCGCGCAGCAAGGGCATGCCATGCAGCAGGGTGAATCGCCGCCGAGCGAACCGCCGGACGATCGCTTCCATCGTGCGCTCGTCGACAATGTTCATCCTCCTGCTTGGCGCAACCCCAGCTCGGCGGACAAATATCATATCGTCGTCATTGGCGCCGGACCCGGCGGCATGACGGCGGCCCAGGAAGCGGCCGCGCTGGGCGTGAAGGTGGCGCTCATCGAGCGCGCTCTCATCGGCGGCGATCGGTTGAACGTCGGTTGCGTGCCGTCGAAAGCGATCATTCGCACGGCGCGACTCTATGCGGAAATGCGCGATGCGGGAGATTTCGGCGGCCAGGTGCCGGCCAATATCTCCATCGGTTTTCCAACGGTCATGGAGCGAATGCGGCGTATCCAGGCGCGCCTCGGCCGAGCCGCCTCCGCGCGGCGATTGAGCGAGGCCGGAGTTGATGTGTATTTCGGCGAGGCGAGCTTCGCCGGCTCCGACAGTATCGCGGTAGCGGGCGACATCCTGCGTTTCAGGAAGGCGCTCATCGCGACTGGCGCGCGCCCATTGACCCCACAGATTCCGGGACTCGCCGAGACCGGCTATCTGACAAACGAGAATATCTTCAATCTGACCGAATGCCCGCGCCGTCTGTTGGTGATGGGCGGCGGGCCCCTCGGCTGCGAATTGGCTCAGGCATTTTGCCGATTCGGATCGCATGTCATCATCGCGCAAGACGACCCGATGTTCCTGCCGAAGGAGGAGCGCGATGCCGCCCAGGTTCTTTCCGATGCCCTGGCGCGCGATGGCGTCGAGATTCATCTCAACACCGCGGTGGTCGCCGTTCGCGGGGAGGGCGTAGGGAAGATCGTCGATCTCGTGTGCGCCGGCGACAAATTCAGCGTTTCCGTCGATGAAATCCTGGCCGGCATCGGCCGGGCGCCCAACGTCGAAAGCTTGAATCTCGAGGCTGCCGGCGTCCGCTACGACACGGAAGTCGGAATCCAAGTCGACGATTTTCTGCAGACCAGCAACCCGCTGATCTACGCGGCGGGCGACGTGTGCCTCGAACATAAATTCACGCACGCCGCCGAGGCTTCGGGGCGCCTCGCGCTGAGAAACGCGCTGTTCCTCGCTCGCAAAAGGTGGAGCGCGCTGACGATCCCCTGGTGCACCTATACCGATCCGGAGATCGCCCATGTCGGTCTCTATGTTCGAGAGGCGTGGGCGAAAGCCATCCCGGTCAGGACTTTCACGATCCTGATGCATGACGTCGATCGCGCGGTGACCGACGGCGAAGAGGATGGATTCGTGAAGATTTATGTCAAACAGGGCACCGATCGGATTCTGGGCGCTACCGTGGTCGCGCGCCATGCCGGAGAGATGATCAACGGTTTGTCGCTCGCGATCAGCTCCAGGATCGGATTACGCGCGTTTGCGCGGGTCATTCATACCTACCCGACGCAAGCAGAGGCGATCAAAATGGCCGCGGAAGCGTATAGGCGCACGCGCCTGACGCCGGCGCGGAAATCTACGATCAGCCGCTGGCTGGCATGATAGCAGTGCGTATAGGGCGACGCGCTGGACCTCGATCTTGTGGCGAAGCATTTTCATAGGGAGCTTGAGCACGGAAGGGACTAATGATGACAAAGGAGGGAGCTGGCTCCGGGGGTCGGATTCGAACCGACGACCAGCCGGTTAACAGCCGGCTGCTCTACCGCTGAGCTACCCCGGAACAGGGCGCCGGGCCTAAGGCGGCGCAGGGCGCGTTCTTATCAGAATTCATCCGCGGATGTAAGCCTCAATAAAAGGAGGCCCGCATCCTCCAGCCTCAATCGCCGACGGCCCGCGGCGGCAGGCCTTGGCTCCGCTCGACGTCGCTCGCGGGGACCCCGGCAGGCTCTCGCCGGAGGCCGATGCCGCGGCCCTTATTCCGCCAGCTTGCGCTCGAGGAAGGCGAGCCGGTCCTGGCCGAAGAAGAGCTCGTCATCGAGGTAATAGCTCGGCGAGCCCCAGACGAAGCGGCCGAGCGCCTCCGCCGTGTTGGCCTCGAGCTCGGCCTGGACCTCGGGCGTCTGCGCCGCCTTGGCGAGCGCCCTGCCGTCGAGCCCCTGCTCGCTCGCGATCGCCACGACGGTGGCCTCGTCGCCCAGGTCGCGCTCCTCCGCCCAGCAGCCGCGCAGCAAAGCCTCCGCGAGCGCGCCGACCTCGTGCCCCGCCTGGCGCGCGGCGATGATCATGCGGGTCGCGGGCAGCGCCGAGGTGGGAAAGAATTTCGGCTGCAGGGTCAGCGTCATGCCGAGGAAGTCGCGCCAGCGCCGGAGATCGTTCATCCGATTGCGCCTGATCGGCTCGGGCCTGTCCTTCAGCGCCTTCACGTTCGCGCTGGCGAAAAGCGGCGCCATGTCGACGGGCTTGTAGTTCACCCGCGCGCCATATTTCGCGGTCATGGCGCGAAAGCGCGGCATGCCGAGATAGGTCCAGGGCGAAACCGGCGTGAAATAGAAATCGACGAGCTTGGTCATAAGCTGCCTTCCCGGGCGCGACGCGTCAGGAGCCGAGCGCTTCGGCCTCCTCGGCGAAATCGCCGCCGCGCGTGCGTCCGACGAGGCCGGGATATGTCGCGCGCACCGCCGGGATGATCTCGCCGATCGGGGTATCCGCATAAGTGCCGCGCTGGCGCACATATTCCATATGGCGCCGCCCGTCCTGGTCGTAAGGATGCAGGATGGCGTCGGCGTGGCCGTCGAACTCGAGCGGCTTGATGCGGAAGCGCGCGCAGAGGCTCGCATTGAAAGTCGGCGTCGCCTTGACCCAGCGCCCGTCGAGCCAGAGCTCGGTAATGCCATGGTAGATGAAAAGATCGCTCTTCAGCAGCGCCAAGAGACGCGGCGTCGCGAGATGATTGCGCACATCGGCGAAGGCGAGCCGCGCGGGGATGCCGGCGACGCGCGCGGCGGCGGCCAGCAGCGCCGCCTTGCCCACGCAGAAGCCGCGTCCCGCCGCCAGCACCGCGCTCGCGCGGTAAGTGCCGAGGCTTTCGTAATCGACATAGGGGTCGTAGAGAATGCCGTCGCGCACGGCGCGATAGAGCAGTGCCGCGCGCTTGGCGGGATCCGTCTCGCCCGCCGCGGCGCGCTCGGCGAAATCCCGCACCGCGGGGTGATCGCTGTCGACGAAGCGGCCGGGCCGCAAATAGCGCGCGTCGGACCCGTTGGCCTCGGCGATGTCGGCTTCGATGGTCATGCGGCTCTTCGACTCCCGTCTTTGCCCGGCGCCGGCGCCGCGCTGCTTCGTTCAATATGGCATCGGCGGCGCCCATGCAAGCGCGCCCGTAGGTGCGCGGCCGCATGACATGCAAGCGGCGCAACGCGCGCGGCCGCCCAAAAGGAAGGCGACAGCCCTAATCGAAATTGTCAGAATTTCGAGGTCGACAAGCCCGGCGTCGAGGGGTAAACCGTGCGCACCAAGGGGCCGCGCCGTGCGACCCCGCTCCGACCGCGCGGGCCGGACCGGAGGTGGGTCATGATCCTTGTGATCGCGGAGCACGACCGGCGGGACGGTCGGCATCTCGAGGCAAGCGCGAGGCCGCGCGCCCAGCGCCGGCAATTCCGCACCGCTTTGGAGCCTCCCTCTCGATCTAGCTAGCAGCGGCGGGCCACGACGTCCTTAGCGTCGGGGATCCGCGAATGCTCGGCCCGGGCCATGGCGGCCCCGGCCCTCCGCCCTCCTGCGCGTGAGACCGCCATGCGCGACAACGCCTATCTCTCGACCATGTTCCGCGCGCGCGGGCTGCTTCCCAACCGTTGGGACATCCTGGCGCTGCCGCTCATCATCGGCGTCTTCGCCGCCATCGTCCTCGGCCTCCACCAGATGTCGGCGCCGGTCGAGGTGCTGCAGCAGACGACGATCACGCTCGATCCGGCGAACCTGCCCGACTACGCGCTGCGCACCACCTTGCGCATGCTGGCGGCGCTCGTCGCCTCGCTCGTCTTCACGCTGATCTACGCGACGGCGGCGGCAAAGTCGCGCCGCCTCGGCATGGTGCTGATCCCCATCCTCGACGTGCTGCAGTCCGTGCCGGTGCTGGGCTATCTCTCCTTCACCGTGGTCTTCTTCATCTCGCTCTTCCCCCACAGCGTGATGGGCGCCGAGCTGGCGGCGATCTTCGCCATCTTCACGAGCCAGGCCTGGAACATGACGTTCAGCTTCTATCAGTCGCTGATTACCGTGCCGCGCGACCTGGAGGAGGCCTGCCGCGCCTTCCACTTCTCGTTCTGGCAGCGCTATTGGCGGCTCGAAGTGCCCTTCGCCATGCCCGGCCTAGTGTGGAACATGATGATGTCCATGTCGGGCGGCTGGTTCTTCGTCGTGGCGGCCGAGGCCATCACGGTGGGCGACAAGCAGATTACGCTGCCCGGGATCGGCGCCTATCTGTCGCTCGCCATCGAAAAGCAAAGCCTCGTCGCGGTCGGCTGGGTCATTCTCACCATGATCGTCGTGATCGCGCTCTATGACCAGCTCATGTTCCGGCCGCTCGTCGCCTGGGCCGACAAGTTCCGCCTCGAGAGCGTGAGCGGCCAGCTGGCGCCCGAATCATGGCTGCTCAACCTTCTCCAGCGCACGCGCCTGCTCCAGCGCGCCACCGACCCCATCGGCGACGCGCTGGGGTTCCTGCTGCGTCTCCGGCTGCCGGTGCCCCGCCTGGGGCACGAGCGCTTGCGGCACTTGGCGCCCTCGCAGCGGTTCGTGGACATCCTCTGGCTCGCGCTGCTGGGGTTTCTCGCGCTCTATGCCGTCCGGCAGATCCTCGACTATGTCACGACCGAGCTCACCTGGTCCGATGTCCGCCTCGCGGTGAAGCTCGGCCTCTTCACCCTCGTCCGCGTCGCCTTGCTGATCGCGCTCGCCTCGGCGATCTGGGTGCCGATCGGCGTGATGATCGGGTTGCGCCCGCGGCTCGCCGAGAAGATGCAACCGCTCGCCCAGTTTCTCGCCGCCTTTCCCGCGAACCTGCTTTTCCCCATTGCGGTCGTGCTGATCGTGCATTTCCGCGTCAACCCCAATATCTGGCTCAGCCCCCTGATGATCCTCGGCACGCAATGGTACATCCTCTTCAACGTGATCGCGGGCGCGAGCACCTTCCCGACCGACTTCACCGAGGTCGCCAGGAATTTCCGCCTGCGCGGTTGGCTGTGGTGGCGCAAAGTGATGCTGCCGGGCATCTTCCCCTATTTCGTGACGGGTGCCATTACCGCTTCGGGCGGCGCCTGGAACGCAAGCATCGTCTCGGAAGCGGTAAGTTGGGGAAACACCAAGCTCACCGCCGAAGGCCTCGGCGCCTATATTGCCGAGATGACCGACAAGGGCGACTTCCCGCGCATCCTGCTCGGCATCGTCGTCATGTCGGTCTTCGTCATCTTGTTCAACCGCTTGCTTTGGCGGCCGCTCTACGGCTATGCCCAACGGCGGTTCAGGCTCGACTGAAGGAGGCGGCCATGGTCCTGCTCGACGCCCACTCCCAAGCTGCCGCCGGCGGCGGGCCGGAGATCCTCGACGTGCGCGCGGTGCGCAAGACCTTCCCCACCCCCTCGGGCGGCGAGCTGGTGGTGCTCGACAATGTCAACCTGACCCTGCGCGAGGGCGAGATCGTCGGGCTGCTCGGCCGCTCGGGCTCGGGCAAGTCGACCTTGCTGCGCATCGTCGCCGGCCTCATCCGGCCGAGCGGCGGCGAGGTGACCTATCAAGGGCGACCGATCGATGGACCGCCCGACGGCATCGCCATGGTATTCCAGACCTTCGCGCTTTTCCCCTGGCTCACCGTGCTGGAGAACGCCGAGGTCGGGCTCGAGGCGCGTGGCGCCCCGCCCCAGGAGACCCGCCGCAAGGCCCTCGCCGCGATCGACCTGATCGGCCTCGACGGTTTCGAGAGCGCCTATCCGCGCGAGCTTTCGGGCGGCATGCGGCAGCGCGTGGGCTTCGCCCGCGCGCTCGTGGTCGACCCCAAGATCCTGCTGATGGACGAGCCCTTTTCCGCGCTCGACGTGCTGACGGCCGAGACCTTGCGCACCGACTTCCTCGATCTCTGGGCCGAGAAGCGGCTGCCGACCAAATCCGTCCTCTTGGTCACGCATAACATCGAGGAGGCGGTCTTGATGTGCGACCGCATCATCGTCTTCGCCTCCAATCCGGGGCGCTGCGTGGACGTGATCAGGGTCCCCTTTCCCTATCCGCGCAGCCGTCTGGAGCCGGCCTTCCGCCAGATGGTGGATGACATCTATGCCCTCCTGACGGCAAAGCCCCAGGCCGCCGCGGGCGCCAAGGAGAAAGGCCCCGTCATCGGCCTGTACGACCGGCTGCCGCGGGTCTCGACCAACCTCTTGTCGGGCCTGGTCGAGGCGCTCGCCGCACCCCCTTATAACGGCCGCGCCGACCTGCCCGCGCTCGCGGGCGGGCTGCAGCACGAGGTGGACGACCTCTTTCCCATCGCCGAGGCGCTGCAGATCCTGGGCTTCGCCGAGCTCGCTCAAGGCGACATCCTGCTCACGCCCGGCGGGCGACAATTCGCCGAATCCGATATCGATGCGCGCAAGCGCATGTTCGCCGACCATCTCTCGCGGCGCGTGCCGCTCGCCGCCCACATCCGCCGCGTGCTGGACGAGCGGCCCGGCCATCGCGCCCCGCGTGTGCGCTTCGAGACCGAGCTCGAGGATCATCTCTCGGAAGAGAACGCCGAGGAGACTTTGCGCGCCGTGACGAGCTGGGCGCGTTATGGCGAATTGTTCTCCTACGATGACGAATCGGAAACCTTCAGCCTGGAGAATCCTGCCGCGTGATCGCGCCATGCGTGGGTCTCGACGCGCCTGTTAGGCGTTGGCTGCAGGGGAAGGACTTATCGGGGGAACAGCAATGTTGATCGCGACGACGGAAAATGTTGCCGGTCACGAGGTCAGCGAGACGCTGGGCGAGGTGTTCGGGATCACGGTGCGCAGCCGCAGCATCGTGGGTCAGCTTGGCGCCGCGCTCAACTCCATCATCGGCGGCGAGATCACCGCCTTTACCAACATGCTGCAGGAGGCGCGCATGCATGCCATCGACCGCATGGTCGAGGAAGCCAAGCTTCGCGGCGCCGACGCCGTGCTCGTGATGCGCTTCGATTCCGGCGAGATCGCCCAAGGCATGACCGAGATCGTCGCCTACGGCACGGCGGTGAAGCTCAAGAAGATAGCGTAGCAGACCGCCCGATGCTCAATGATCGTTGAGCTGCATGGTCGGCGTGCAGTTGTGCCCGCCATAGCTCAGGCAGGTCTGCATCTTGTTCCAGTCGATGAACAGGGTGACGAGCCAATAGAGCAAGGCGACGCCCAGGACGACGACGCCCAGCGTCACGAGATTGCGTAAGCCTTGCGAGGGCGGCGCACGACCGCTTTCGGCCGACCCGGCGGCCTGGCGCCCTTCCGGCCGCTTGCCGGCCGGCGGCGTATTGTCGTTGGCCACCGCTCCCTCCCGAGACGCCCGAAGCTGCTCGTCGCTTTTCCGTGCCATCATCGACCTCGCAGCCTCCGGCGGCGCAGTCCCAGGGCGCAATCGCCGGCTTCATGGCGCAAGAGCAGATTTACGCCCGACCGCCGGGCGCCGCAACCCCCGGCGGAAGCAGCGGGCCTCGCACCAGCCACGCGATGGCATCATCCAGCCTGTCCTGTCCCCAGAAAATCTCGTCGCCCGCCTGGAAGCTCGGCGCGCCGAAGATGCCGAGGCGCTGCGCCTCGTCGGTGTTCGC
>CAWJFP010000001.1:0-38781 GCA_963842155.1 uncultured Pseudomonadota bacterium | reverse complement strand
AATCCGATGCCGGTGCCGGTGAATTCCTCCCGTTTGTGAGACGTTGGGAGACGCCGAAAATCTTTTCGAAATATTGCGAGTTGATTCCCAGTTGTTGCTCGCACCGAAAACATCCACTTCTCGCCGCCATTCCTGGCGGCGGAGACATGCACCCGTGCTACTCCGGGACGTTGATACTTGACCGCGTTGCCGACGAGGTTTTGGAACAGCTGTATCAATTGCATCTCGTCCGCCATGACGGCGGGCAGGGGATCATGCGTCACCACCGCGCCGCTCTCCTCGATGGCGCCGCGCAGATTGATGAGCGCCTGGCTCAATGCTTCCTCGGCCGAGGTGTCGAGCAGATCGTTCCCTTTCGTACTGACGCGCGAATAGGCCAGCAGATCCTGGATCAAGCGCTGCATCCGGCTGGCCCCGTCCACGGCGAAGGCGATGAAGTCGTCGGCATCGGAATCCAGCTTCCCCTTGTAGCGTCTGGAGAGCAGCTGCGTGTAGCTGGCCACCATCCGCAACGGCTCCTGCAGATCGTGAGAGGCGATGTAGGCGAATTGCCCCAACTCCTCGTTCGAGCGATTCAATTCCACCATTTTCTGCAGGAGATGCGCCTCGGCGTCTTTGCGCGTGGTGATGTCGCGGATCGCCGCCGTCACCAGGATGCCCTCGGCGCTTTCGAGCGGGCTCAGCATGATCTCGATGGGGAAGTCGCTGCCGTCCTTGCGCCGCCCGGTGAGCTCGATCCCGGTGCCGATCTGCTGCGCGAGCGCTTCGGCCGCGGAGCGGAGACCGTCCGCCACCAGCCGTTCCGCGAAGCCTTCCGGAATGATGTTCTTGACCTGCTGCCCGACGAGCTCGTCGCGGCGGTATCCGAACTGTTTCTCCGCCTGAAGATTCAGCAGCACGATCTCGCCGGCCTGGTCCACCACCACCATCGCGTCCGGCGCCGCCTCCAAGAGCCCGCGATACCTGCCCTCCATCTGCGCCAGATGCTGCTCCGCGGCCTTGCGCAGGCTGATATCGCGGATCGCCGCCGTCACCAGGATGCCTTCGGCGCTTTCCAGCGGGCTCAGCATGATCTCGATGGGAAAGTCGCTGCCGTCCTTGCGCCGCCCGGTGAGCTCGATCCCCGTGCCGATCTGCTGCGCGAGCGCGTCGGCCGCGGAGCGGCGACCGTCCGCCGCCAGCCGCTCCGCGAAACCCTCAGGAATGATGTTCGTCACCCGCTGCCCGACGAGCTCGTCGCGGCGGTATCCGAACTGCTTCTCCGCCTGAAGATTCAAGAGGACGATCTCGCCGTCTTCGTTCACCACGACCATCGCGTCCGGAGCCGCCTCCAAGAGCCCGCGATACCTGCCCTCCATTTGCGCCAGATGCTTTTCCGCATCCTTGCGCGGGCCGATGTCGCGGCTCGTCGCCCTGACCGGCCGGGGAGAGCGAACGGATTTCATTTTGTTTGCTTTAGAACGCATGAGCGACGCAGTCTTCGGCCCGACGGCCGGCAGCGCATGCGCGCGGCCTGTCGCCCAAGCATGGAATGCGCTTGGGTCTCGATCGGCGTCGAACCGCGGCGTCCGTCGGGATCGTTGTAAATAGTTGGCTTACCCGCATTTTTACGAGCCGGTCGGGGTCGCGATTGCGGGCGACGACGGCCCCAAATAGCGGCAGTGACGCCGTTGCCCCGGCGCATGCGAACCCGCGAAGCGGGTCCTCGGAGTTCCGCGCCGATCTAGGTCAAGCCTCGCAAGGGCCCGCATCAGCGCTTCCTTAATATTAAGATTTTGTCAAAAATCGAGCCTGATCTTTGCATGCTGTAATTAAGAGATCATTAAGGTGATCGCGTAAGCTGCGCGCGTCCCGCCTGGGCAGCCACCCGTATTGAGGAGGATCAAGGGCGGCCACGGCTTCGTCGGCGGGGGAAGATTTGCGTCGCCGCTCGCCCGATGATAGGGTTTTGGGGCGAATAAGGGTTGCAGCGGCGCTCGGCGCCGCGCCGAAGACAAACGCGCATGGTGAGGGAGGATTTAATGAATTGGCGTCGATATGTGATCGGCCTGCTCGTGCTCGGAGCGGCAGGCTGGGCGATGGGGATCGCGGAGGCCTTCGCGCAGAACGAGCAGTTCTTTCCGCGCCTCGTCTACCGCACGGGCCCCTATGCGCCGAACGGCATCCCCTTCGCCGACGGCTGGGCCGACTATCTCGACATGATCAATGCGCGCGACGGCGGCATCGGCGGCGTCAAGGTGACCTACGAGGAATGCGAGACGGGCTACAACAACGACAAGGGCGTCGAATGCTACGAGCGCCTCAAGCATAAGGGCGCGACCGGCGCCTCGATGGTCGATCCGCTCTCGACCGGCATCACCTACGCGCTGATCGAGCGCGCGACGGCCGACAAGATCCCGATCGTCTCGATGGGCTATGGCCGCGCCGACGCGAGCTACGGTCCGGTCTTTCCCTACGTCTTCACCTATCCCGTGACCTATTGGGCGGGTGCGGATGCCATGATCCAATATGTCGGCGCCCAGGAAGGCGGGATGGACAAGCTCAAGGGCAAGAAGATCGCGCTTGTCTATCACAACAGCGCCTACGGCAAGGAGCCGATCGAGACGCTCAAGCGGCTGGCCGAGAAATTCGGCTACGACTTCTCGACCTACGCCGTGACTCCGCCGGGCCTCGACCAGAAGGCGACCTGGCTGCAAATCCATCAGGCCAATCCTGACTGGGTCTTCATGTGGGGCTGGGGCGTGATGAACTCGACCGCGACGAAGGAGGCGGCCGAGACCGGCTATCCGATGGATCATTTCATCGGCATCTGGTGGTCGGGCGCCGAGCCCGACGTGGCCTCGGCCGGCAAGGCCGCGGCCGGCTACAAGGCGGCGACCTTCCACGGCATCGGCGCCGACTATCCGGTGATCCAGGATATCCTCAAATATGTCTATGCGAAGGGCGGCGGCCATGCGCCGAAGGAGAAGGTCGGCGAGGCGCTCTATAACCGCGGCGTGATCAACGCGCTCTACGACCTCGAGGCGGTCCGCACCGCGCAAGGCAAGTACGGCAAGAAGCCGCTGACCGGCGAGGAGATCCGCTGGGGCCTCGAGAACCTCAACCTGACCGACGCGCGGCTCAAGGAGCTCGGCGCCGAGGGCCTCGCGACGCCCATCAAGATCTCCTGCGAGGACCACGAGGGCGGCGGCAACGTGCATCTCTCGCAATGGGACGGCGAGCATTGGAAGCTGATCGGCGACTGGATCACGCCCGACCGCACCATGCTGCGCGAGATGTACAAGGCCTCGGCCTTGGCTTACGCCAAGGAGAAGGGCATCACCCCGCGCGATTGCCCCAAGGAGGCGGCGTCCAACTGAGCGCCAGCCGGCGCTTTTGAGGCGAGACACAAAAGCTTGGTTGTTGAGCACGGCGGCCAACACAGGCACAATTCGTCACCACCGGGGCATCAGCCACTCGGCGAGAGCCTGATGTCCCGGTGGTGCACGTCTTTCTTGAGCGCAAAAAGAAAGACATGGATGCCCGGCACAAGGCCGGGCATGACGATCGGTGGCTGGTTTGGCCGGCGCGTTCCACGGCCAAGACGGCGGAACCGCAAAATCGTGCGTCGAGCCGAATCATGGCGGTGAGTGCCGCCCCGCTGCTCTGCGTCAAGAATGTCGAGGTCATCTACGATCACGTGATCCTCGTGCTCAAGGGCGTCTCGCTCGAGGTGGCGGAGGGCGGCATCGTGGCGCTCCTCGGCGCCAACGGCGCGGGCAAGAGCACGACCCTGAAGGCGATCTCGAACCTCCTGCGCGCCGAGCGCGGCGACGTGACCAAGGGCAGCATCGAGTTCCGCGGCGCCCCTATCGAGCGCCTGACGACCAACGAGCTGGTGCGGCGCGGCGTCATCCAGGTGATGGAGGGACGCCATGTCTTCGAGCATCTCACGGTCGAGGAGAATCTCCTCACCGGCGCCTTCACCCGCCGCGACGGCAAAGGCGCGGTCGAGGAGGATCTCGAGCGCGTCTACCGCTATTTCCCGCGCCTCAAGGAGCGCCGGCGCGCCCAGGCGGGATATACCTCGGGCGGCGAGCAGCAGATGGTCGCCATCGGCCGCGCGCTGATGTCGCGCCCTTCCATGATGCTGCTCGACGAGCCCTCCATGGGGCTGGCGCCGCAGCTGGTCGAGGAGATTTTCGAGATCGTCAAGCGGCTCAACGAGGAGGAGGGGGTGAGCGTGCTGCTCGCCGAGCAGAACACGAACCTTGCGCTGCGCTATGCCGACTACGGCTATATCCTCGAGAACGGCCGCATCGTGCTCGACGGCCCGGCCCAGTCCCTGCGCCAGAACGAGGACGTAAAGGAGTTCTATCTCGGCCTTGCGGGCGAGGGGCGCAAAAGCTACCGCGCGGTCAAGCATTACAAGCGCCGCAAGCGCTGGCTGGCCTGAGGCCATGGCGGCCGGCAAATTCTATGACGCGCTGGAGAGCCGCGATCCCGAGCGACGCGAGCGCGAGCAGCTCGCAGCACTCCGCGCGTTGCTCGCCGATGCGAAGGCGAAGGCGCCCGGCTGGGCGCATATCCTCGACGGCGTCGACCCCGCATCGCTCACGGACCGGGCGGCCCTCGCGCGCCTTCCCGTCACGCGCAAGACCGAGCTCGCCGAGCTGCAGCGCGCGGCGATGCCCTTCGGCGGCCTCGTCGCGACGGAAGCGGGCGCGCTGCGCCGCATCTTCGCCTCGCCCGGCCCCATCTACGACCCCGAGGGCGGGCGGCCCGACTATTGGCGCATGGCGCGCGCGCTCCATGCCGTGGGCTTCCGCAGGGGCGACATTTTGCATAACAGCTTCTCCTATCACCTGACGCCGGCCGGCGCGATGTTCGAGACCGGTGCCGCGGCGCTCGGCTGCGTCGTCATTCCGGGCGGGGTGGGACAGACCGAGCTGCAGGCGAGGACGATCGCCGAGCTCCGTCCGGTGGGCTACGCCGGCACCCCCTCCTTCCTCAATATCCTGCTCGACAAAGGACGCGAGGTCGGCCTCGATCTCTCCTGCCTCAAGCGCGCCTTGGTCTCGGCCGAGGCTTTGCCGCCCTCCCTGCGCGCCGAGCTCGAAAGCCACGCGATACTGGTATTGCAATGCTACGGCACGGCGGATGCCGGTCTCATCGCCTACGAATCCGAGGCGAAGGAGGGCATGATCGTCGACGAGGGCGTCATCCTCGAGCTGGTGCGCCCCGGCACGGGCAACCCGGTGGCGCCCGGCGAGGTGGGCGAGGTCGTGGTGAGCGTGCTCAATCCCGATTACCCGCTGGTCCGCTTTGGCACGGGCGATCTCTCGGCGCTGCTGCCGGGCAGGAGCCCCTGCGGCCGTACCAATCTGCGTATCAAGGGCTGGATGGGCCGCGCCGACCAGACGACGAAGATCCGCGGCATGTTCGTGCGGCCCGGACAGATCGCCGAGCTTTTGAAGCGCCATCCCGAGATCGCCAAGGCGCGGCTCACCATCACCAGCCACAACCATCAGGATTTCGCCCTCCTGCGTTGCGAGTTCGCGGGCGCCGCGCGCGAGGGCCTCGTGCCGAGGCTCGCCGAATCCTTCCAGGCCGTTTGCAAGCTGCGCGGCGAGGTCGAGCTGGTGGCGCCCGGCGCCTTGCCCAATGACGGAAAAGTGATCGAGGACGCGCGTAAATATGATTAGCCGCGCCGGCGCGCGTAAGCCCGTGGCCTGGCTCAGAGCGATGCAGGCAAGCATTTGAAATATATGGCGTCTTCTCCCCGCCCCTTCATGTCCAAGCGGTTAGGAAAAATCACTTTTTTGCCTTGATTCAGGCCTAGGCGGGTCACATTCGAAGACCTATATCAGCCTTGGTGAAGACCCCCCTCTTTGCCAGAGGCTGCCCCCTCAGCCTCCGTTTCGGGCCGCAAGGTCCGGAACCCCCCACTGGCGGCCGACGGGACCCCATCCTGTCGGCCGCCATTCTTTTTGCCCTGTTCCCCTGCGGCTCCATCGTCGGCGCGCGCGAATTCCTGTGACGGAAGCCGGCCTTTGCCGCTATTCAAGCCGCATGACATTGCTTGCGGCCGAGGATCTCGTCTGTATCCGGGGCGAGCGCTGCCTCTTCGAGGGGCTGAGCTTCGCGCTCGGGGCGGGCGAGGCGCTGCTGGTCACCGGTGCCAACGGCAGCGGCAAATCGAGTCTCCTGCGCCTCGTCGCCGGGCTCTTGCGGCCCGCCGCGGGCAGCATCCTCTGGGCGGGCGAACCGGTCGCGCGCGATCCCGACGCCCATCATGGCCGGCTCGCTTATATCGGCCATCACGACGCGGTCAAGCCGGTGCTGAGCCTAGCCGAGAATTTGGCCTTCTGGAGCCGCTTCGCGGGGCGAGGGGACGAGGCCGTCGCCCCTGCCCTCGCGCACTTCGGCCTAAGCGCCCTCGCCGATCTGCCGGCGCGCATGCTCTCGGCCGGCCAGCGCCGGCGGCTCGCTCTCGCGCGCCTCGCGACGAGCGCCGCTGCGCTTTGGCTGCTCGACGAGCCGACGGTGGGGCTCGACGCGGCGGCGATCGCGATGCTCGAGGAGGCGATCGCCGCGCAGCGCGCCGCAGGCGGGCTGGTGATCCTCGCGACCCACGTGGCGTTGGCGCTTCCCGGCGCCGCCGGCCTGGCGCTCGCGCGCTACGCGCCCGGGCGGGAGCCGGCCGGCCTTGCGACCCCATGAGCCCGCTCTCGGCCCTCCTGCGCCGCGATCTGCGGCTCGCCCTGCGCCAAGGCGCCGACAGCGCGGTGGTGCTGCTCTTCTTCGTGCTCACGGTGAGCCTCTTCCCCTTCGGCGTCGGGCCGGAGCCCGAGCTTCTCGCGCGCATCGCCTCGGGCGTCATCTGGGTGACGGCGCTGCTCGCCTCGCTGCTCTCGCTCGAGCGCCTCTTCCAGCATGACTATGAGGATGGCAGTCTCGATCTGCTTGCGCTCGCGCCACAGCCGCTCGCGCTCATCGTGCTGGTCAAATGCCTGGCCCATTGGCTCACCACCGGACTGCCGCTGATCCTGGCGGCGCCGCTCCTCGCCATCCTCCTCGACCTGCCGAAGGAGGGCTTCTGGGGGCTCGAGCTCGCCATGCTGCTCGGCACGCCGAGCCTGACGCTCTTGGGCGCGATCGGGGCCGCGCTGGTGCTGGGCGCCCGGCGCGGCGGCGTGCTGATCTCGCTCCTCGTCCTGCCGCTCTATATCCCGGTGCTGATCTTCGGCGTGTCGGCGGTCGACGCGGCCGTGGCGGGCCTCCCCATGCGCGCCTACCTCATGATCCTCGCCGCCTTTCTGCTCGCGGCATTGGCGCTTTGCCCTTGGGCAGGCGCCACGGCACTGCGCCAGGCGATCGAGTAAGGAGAGCCCTGGCCTGCGATCGACGCTCGTCTCCTTTGCCGAGATCGATATTGGAAAGGCTAACGCTGAGCATCTATGACCTCGCACCCGCCGGAAGCCGTCTGGGAGTTTATGAACCCGACATTGAAGCTTTCGATAGGTTTTGTGGAGTGAGCCTTGACTGCCTGGTAAAGGATCGTCGTAACTTCCCCGATCTGAGTTCGGCTGGCACCGTAAAATTGACAGTGTAGGGCAAAGTCCTTGAGGTCAAATCCATTGCCGTTTCTTAATGAGAAGGATGCCAAGGCGACCACTCCAAAGCCACCCTTGTTCCAGCGGAATTTATCAAGCCAAATGTTGGCAAGCATTCGCGCATGTTCGGCCGCCGGTGATTCTTCGAGCGGCTCGGCGGTTTCAATACTCGCGCTCTTTTCGTACGGTGGCTGCTTCTCGATCACAGAGAGCATGGCTCCTAAAAGAATGAAGCCTAGAAGAATTTTGAATGCCGTTCGCATTGGTACCCCGTGTCATCGGCGCTCGACCGGAGCTGGGCGCGTAGCTTCACGCTCGGGTCAAATTCAGATCGAGAAGCCGCGCTAGGATTTCATCGCCCTTTAGGTCCGCCGGCCAGCCGTAGGCAGCAGCCACGGATTCGTCGAGATCGCGGTGCGCGTCCGCCAACCATTGCGGGCGCGCGTTGTAGAGATTCGTGAGCGTGCGCTTTTTGAGCTCGCGCGCGGCCTTCTCGCCTACGGGAACGAGCAGGTCGGGAAATCCCGGCACGACTTCGACTTCGCGACGGACAAGGTCCGATGGGTTGAGCCATGCTTCGCGCAGCTCGTCTAGGCGCTGCGCCGCTTCGGCGATCCTCGTCGCGCGCGGATCGTCGGCATATTTCGAAGCGGGAATGTTCGGTGTCAGACCCTCGGGGAAAGGAAATGTCTCGAAAGTCGTGGACGGCGTGTAGCGAGGATCGTTGCCGACGCCAAGCCAAGTTCCGAAGTCTTAGCGACCATAGTTCATGAAACCGGGAGTGCAGGATGCCGAAGGTCGTATCGTCGTCGCGGGCAATGACGATCAATTGATGATCGGGGCAAGTGACCGCTGGTAGCCAAACGAAAAGACGATGTTTCGCGATTGTCGGCGTGACGATGAAGCGCGGCAGGCTGGCGATCGCCGTCCGCATCACGACGCGCGGCTCCACGAAACGCCACCAATTAACGCGATAGGCTTCACGGCGATTCTTTTCGCGCTCCGGCTTTACCAATTTCCGAACATATTCGAACGGCGCTTCGTAGAGTGACGCTTCGGCCTCGCTCATCTCGGTGCCGAAATCGACGATCCACATGTCGCGCGGGCGACGCGTGATATCCAGGCCGTTGGCCCAAGGCTTAACAACATCACTGTTTGGCCGCCCGTTGGGATTAACCGGGAATTCAAGCCATTGTCGCGCCACGGCACCGGAGATATCGAACGCGCCTCCCTTGGTCGTTGCCATAAAAGAGACGCCTCGACATTCGGGAAGGCGCTTCGCCTTCGTGAGATCGACGCCCTTCTCGTCGCCGTGCTTTTGGGCCGAAAGGTCCGAATGAATCGCGATCACTGATTGTCCGTCGAGCTTCGCGGATTTCGACGGCCTATCGCGCTTAGCTGCAAAGCAAATCAGCGACACGCGCACTGCCACACCCTCGATCACCCAAGGCTCGTCGGACCAAGCCTCGAATATTTCGCCATTTTCGAGAATGCGATCGAGGGTGCGCCGGCTAGCGCCGCCGCGAATCGAATTTGTCGCGACCAGGCCGACGCGGCGGACGCGGCCTGCTTCGATCATGGCGCGCGCCTTTTCGAACCAATAGACGACAAGGTCGGAATTTTTCGAGACACGTCCCTCGAACGCCGTCCGAAGTCGCTTGGCGTAATCCTCGCCGAGCGCGCCGATCATGCGTTTGTTGCCGAGGAAAGGCGGATTGCCGATGATGAAATCCGCATCGGGCCATGACGCCTCCCATGCTCCCGTGCTGAGAATTGCATCGCGGCATTGGATGCTGTTAAGAATGCCGAGAATCGGACGACGCGTGACGCGGAAACCGTGCCTGACCTGCCATTGCAGCTCGCCGATCCAGATCGTTACCCGTGCAAGCTCGGCGGCGTAAGGGTTGATCTCAATCCCCATCACCGCCTCGGGGCCGACGCGCTGGCCGTCGGAGCCCAGCCCCAACGCCTCGCCCTCGCGGCTCACTTCGAGATCGAAATTCTTCAAGTGATAAAGCGCCAGATAGAGGAAATTGCCCGAACCGCAGGCGGGGTCGAGAACGCGTATGCGCCCAAGCCGGTCGCGGAATTTGAGATAACGCGCCCGGCGCTTCGCCGGCTTGAGGCGGGCGATGTCGGCCTTCAGCGCAGTCCATTCATCGCGTAGCGGCTGGAGCACGACCGGTCCGATGAGCTTCATGATCGTCGCAGGATCGGTATAGTGGATGCCGACGCCGCGATCATGACCCCTGTGAGTGAGCGGGAGCGGTGCGTCAAACTTGCCTTCACCTCCCGCCAGTTCATCGAATAGGCTTGCCATCTCCTTGCGGCGCGCGGGATCGAGCCCGCGCTCGAACAAGGTGCCGAAGATCGAAGGCTCGATCGCCGACCAATCGAGGCGGGCGGCCGCAGCGAGCTGTCGAATGTCGAAGTAATTAAGCGGCAGCACATCATCGTCGTCGAACAGCCCGCCATTGAACCAGGGGATGGGCGTCGTCCCGAAGCGGCCCTTATCCGAACGCATAGCGGCGAAGAGGTCGCGCAGCATGTCGGCGCAATCCTCCTGCCGCTTGACAGCCTCCTCAACGATCTCGGCGAAGATGAGCTCCGGTAGGAGGCCGATATCCTCGACGAACATGCTGAAGATGAGCTTGTTGAGGAAATGCGCGGCCCGGCGCGGATCGAAGCGTCGGGCCGCGAGATTTCGCGCGATCACGGCGAAAGCCCCCGCGGCCTCCGCGGTCACGCTTTCGCGCGTCTTGTTCGGGCGGAGATTCTCCGGGTTCGTGAAGGCCCATTGCAGCAGCCGGGTTTTCTCTGGATTGCGCAGGTCAATGAGACCGATGACATGGGTCTGTGTGATGGAGTTGGTGAAATTCGTATGGATGCGGATTTCCTTCATGTCCGACACGATGAGGAGCGGCGGGTTCTCCAGCGCGTCGGCATATTCCTTCAATTGGCTATATGCCTTGATGAGGCTCGGCCTCTTGCCCTTATATTCCCAAGCGAAATAGCCCTTCTTCCAAACATCGGCGTAGCCGCGCCGCCCGTCGGGTTTGGTGACCGATTTTTCGAAGGTGAAGCTTTTTCCGGCAGGGTCGGCCTTTGCCGGCGGATCGATCTCCAAGAGGTCGCATAGATCGAGAAAATGCTCTTTCGCGGCCGCCGATTCCGACAGCTCGCTGCGCTCCCATTTCGCGATGAATTGCTCGACTGTTGTCATGCCACCCCTATCGCGCGGTTTTACATCAACAGGGCCTCGGGAAGGCAAAAACATTCTCCACGCTCGACCCCCTCGCTCGGGCGAGAAAAAACGATGAGGCAGGTTGCAATTGCGCCCAAATGGGATGCCGGCCGCTCGCCCGTCTCGGGCGGGCGTTCATGAAACTTCCCGCGCCCCGCTGGTAATGCCGCGCCGGGCGCGCTAGAACCACGCGGTCAAGCAAGGATCAGGGCATCGCGGATGCATCGTTTCGCCAATCCCGCCCGCTTTCTGCGGATCGCCGGGGCGGTTCTGCCATGGAGCGCCGCGGCGGCCGCGTTGCTGCTTGCCGCCGGGCTCTATCTGGCGCTTTTCGCTTCGCCGCCCGACTACCAGCAAGGCGAGGCGGTGCGCATCATGTATGTCCACGTTCCCGCCGCCTGGATGGCGCTCTTCATCTATACGGTCGTGGCGGGCGCGAGCGCTACCGCGCTCGTCTGGCGTCACCCGCTCGGCGATCTCGTGGCGCGCGCGGCCTCTCCCATCGGCGCCGCCTTCACCTTCCTCGCCCTCGTCACCGGCTCGCTTTGGGGCAAGCCCATGTGGGGGGCCTGGTGGGTGTGGGACGCGCGCCTCACCTCGGTCCTGGTGCTGTTCTTCCTCTATCTCGGCCATATCGCGCTCGGCCGCGCCTTCGACGATCCCGTGCGCGGCGCCAAGGCGGCGGCGCTGCTCGCCATCGTCGGCTTCGTCAATATCCCGATCATCCATTTCTCGGTTCTGTGGTGGAACACGCTGCACCAGCCGGCGAGCGTCTTCCGCATGGGCGGTCCGACCATAGCGCCCGCCATGCTCTGGCCGCTTTTGGTGATGGCGCTCGGCTATATGTTCTATTTCGTGACGCTCCTTATCCTCGCGCTGCGCGCCGAGATCGCCGAGCGCCGGCTGCGCGTGTTGCGCATGGGCGCGGCCGAGGAGGCGGCGCAGCCGAGCGTGGCGGGCGCGGCGCGGCTCGGGCGCGGAGCGTGAGCGGCTTGGACGCGCTCTCCTCATTCCTGGACATGGGCGGCCGCGCCGCCTTCGTCTGGCCGGCTTATGGCGTGACCCTCTTCGTCCTCGTCGGCATGCTGCTGCTGACCATCCATCGCATGCGCGCGCGCCGGGGCGAGCTCGAGCGGCTCGAAGGCAGCCGTCGTCGCGGCGCCGGTCCCAAGCGTTTCACCTCATGATGAAGCCGAAGCGGAAGCGGCTCTATATGCTGCTGGCCGGGCTCTTGGCGCTCGGGCTGGCGGCAGGTCTCATCCTCAACGCCTTTCGCGAGAACATTCTCTTCTTCTACAGCCCGACCGATATCGTCGAGCAACGCGCGCCCCAGGGCCGTGCGCTGCGCGTCGGCGGCCTGGTCGAGAAAGGCAGTGTCGAGCGCGCGGCGGGCGCCACCGTGCATTTCCGCGTGACCGATCTCAAGGACTCGATTCCAGTGACTTATACGGGCATGCTGCCGGATCTGTTCCGCGAAGGGCAAGGCGTCGTCGCCGAAGGCAAGCTTGGGCCCGACGGCGGACTCCAGGCGACGAGCGTGCTCGCCAAGCATGACGAGCGCTATATGCCGCCCGAGGTGGTCCAGGCGCTCAAGAAGGCGGGGCGCTGGCAGGAGGAGGAGAAGAAGCCGTGATCGCGGAGCTGGGCCATTTCGCCCTCGTGCTGGCGCTCCTGGTGGCGCTCGTGCAGGCGAGCCTGCCGCTCTACGGCGCCGCGCGCCGCGACGCGGCGCTCATGGCCACGGCGCGTCCTGCTGCCGCGATCTCCTTCGCCCTCGTGCTCATCGCCTTCCTCTCCCTCGTCCATGCCTTCGTGACCTCCGACTTCTCGGTCTATGTGGTGGCGAGCAATTCGCATTCGACCATGCCGCTCCTCTACAAGATCGCCGGCGTCTGGGGGAACCACGAGGGCTCGATGGTGTTGTGGGTGCTCATCCTCACCCTCTTCGGCGCCGGCGTGGCGCTTTTCGGCGACAACCTGCCGCGCGAGCTCCAGGCCCGCGTGCTTGCCGTGCAGGGCATGATCGGCCTCGGGCTTCCTGGCTTTCATCCTCTTGACCTCGGACCCCTTCACCCGCGTGCTGCCGCCGCCCGAGGACGGCAACGGGCTCAATCCGCTGCTGCAGGATCCCGGCCTCGCCTTCCATCCGCCCTGCCTCTATCTCGGCTATGTCGGCTTCTCGATGGCCTTCTCCTTTGCCGTCGCCGCGTTGATCGAGGGCCGCGTGGACGCCGCCTGGGCGCGCTGGGTGCGGCCCTGGACGCTCGCCGCCTGGTGCGCGCTCACCCTCGGCATCGCCATGGGAAGCTGGTGGGCCTACTACACGCTCGGCTGGGGCGGCTTCTGGTTCTGGGATCCGGTCGAGAACGCCTCCTTCATGCCCTGGCTCGCGGGCACCGCGCTCCTCCATTCGACCATTGTCGTCGAGAAGCGCGACGCGCTCAAGGCCTGGACGCTCCTGCTCGCCATCGTCACCTTCTCGCTCAGCTTGATCGGCACTTTCCTGGTGCGCTCGGGGGTGCTGACCTCGGTCCATGCCTTCGCGAGCGATCCGCGGCGCGGCATCTTCATCCTGGCGCTGCTCGTCGTCGCCATCGGCGGCTCGCTGACGCTCTATGCGCTGCGCGCGCCGAAGCTCGCGCCCGGCGGGCTCTTCGCGCCGGTGAGCCGCGAGAGCGCGCTCCTGCTGAACAATCTGTTGCTGTCGAGCGCGCTTGCGACCGTCTTCGTCGGCACGCTCTATCCGCTTTTCCTCGATGCGCTCGGCGGCCCCAAGATCTCGGTCGGCGCGCCCTTCTTCAATGCGAGCTTCGTGCCGCTCATGGTGCCGCTCCTCGTCGCGGTGGTGATCGGGCCGCTTCTCGCCTGGAAGCGCGCGGATCTCGCGGGCGCCTTGCAGCGCCTGACCTTGGCCGCCGTCGCCGCCGTCGCCGCCGGCTTTCTCGCCTGGTATCTCCACTGGCCATGGGCCGATCATGGCCGCGGCGGCGATGGCGCTCGCCGCCTGGCTCGTCGTCGGCTCCTTCGCGAGCTTGCCGAGCGCCTCATGCTGTTCCGCGCGCCGCTCGCCGAGAGCTGGCGCCGCGCCCGCCATCTGCCTCGCGCCGCCTACGGCATGACGCTCGCCCATGCCGGGCTCGGCATCGTCATCGCCGGCATCGTCGCGACGAGCCAATGGAAGACCGAGCATATCCTTATCATGCGGCCAGGCGAGCATGTCGATCTCGCCGGCTACGAGGTGAGGCTCGAGGGCGTGGCCCCCTATCAGGGCCCGAACTATTCGGCCAATCGCGCGACGCTCGAGCTCTCGAGCGGCGGGCGCCGGCTCGCGCTTCTCCATCCCGAGAAGCGCAACTTCCCGGTCGCTCGGACCGAGACGACGGAAACCGCCATCCGCACCAACGGCTTCGGCGATGTCTATGCCGTGCTGGGCGATCCCGACGGCAAGGGCGGCTGGACGCTGCGGCTCTATTACAACCCTCTCGCTCCCTGGATCTGGCTCGGCGCAGTGGTGATGGTGGCGGGCGGGATCGTCTCGCTCAGCGACCGGCGCTACCGGATCGGCGCGCCCGCGCGCCGGCGCGAGCCGAAGGCTGCTGCCGCGGCGCGCGCCTGAAGCGGCGCCCGGGCCCATGACGGCAAAGCCCATGATGGCGAAACGCCTGCTCTTTCTTCTCCCCGCGCTGCTCTTTCTCGCCCTCGCCGCGGCCTTCTGGCGCGGCATCGGCCGCGACCCCTCGCTCGTGCCCTCCGCCCTCGTCGGCAAGCCGGCGCCGAGCTTCGAGCTGCCGCCCCTGCTGCCGGGCAAGCCCGGTCTCGCTACGGCCGATCTCAGGGGCAAGCCCGTCCTCGTCAATGTCTTCGCCTCCTGGTGCGTGCCCTGCCGCGCCGAGCATCCGCTGCTCATGCGGCTCGCGGCCGACGGCGCCACGCTCTACGGCATCGACTACAAGGACAAGCCCGAGGACGCGCGCCAATGGCTCGACGGCCTCGGCGATCCCTACCAGAAGATCGGCGCCGACAATTCCGGCGGCGTGGCGATCGATTGGGGCGTCTATGGCGTGCCCGAAACCTTCGTCGTCGATCGCACCGGCACCATCCGCTACAAGCAGGTCGGCCCGCTCGACGCGGAGGCGATCGACGGCACCATCCTGCCGCTCCTGAAGGAGCTCGCGCGATGAGGACGCGCGCCGCACTGCTGGTATGGTTCCTGGGCGCGCTGCTGCTTGGCACCCCTTCCGCCCGGGCCGTCAATCCCGACGAGATGCTGGCCGATCCCGCGATCGAGGCGCGCGCCCGCGGCATCGGGCAGGAGCTGCGCTGCCTCGTCTGCCAGAATGAATCGATCGACGAATCGAATGCCGACCTCGCCCATGACCTGCGTCTCCTGGTGCGCCAGCGGCTCATGGTCGGCGACACGGACCAGCAGGCGATCAACTATATCGTCGCGCGCTACGGCCAGTTCGTGCTGCTGCGTCCGCCCGTCGAGCCGGCGACCTATCCGCTCTGGTTCGGGCCGCTCGCCATCCTCGTCATCGGCGCCGCCGGCATCCTCGTCTATTTGCGCCGCCGGCGCGGCGGCCCGCTCGGCGAGCCCGCGCCCTTGAGCGCTTCGGAGGCGGCGCGGCTCGATCGGTTGATCAAACACAAGGGGGAGCCGTGATTCTCTGGCTTCTGCTTGCGGCGATCACGGTCGCCAGCTTGGGCGCGCTGCTGCGCCCCTTGTTCCGCGCGCCGAAAGCGCCGGCGCCGCGCGGCGCCTACGACATCGAGGTCTATCGCGACCAGCTCGCCGAGCTCGGGCGGGAGCGTGAGCGCGGCCTTATCGGCGCCGCCGAGTACCAGGCGGCAGAACGCGAGATCGCGCGGCGGCTGCTGGCGGCGGCAGGGCCGGAGGAGGCGAGAGACACGTCGGCGCGCGGCGCGAAGGCCAAGGCCAAGGCCAAGGCAACGACCGAGGCGACGGCCGAGGCCTTGCCGGGCCGCCAGGCGCGGCGCTGGATCGCCTTTGCCATCGCGACCCTGTTGCCGGTCGCGGCCCTCGCCCTCTATCTCGATCTCGGCGAGCCCGAGGCGCCCGACTTTCCTTTCGCGAGCCGCGGCAGCGCCAACGCGCAAGCGCCCGCCATGCCCGATCTCGAGACTGCCATCGGCAAGCTCGAGGCGCGCCTCGCGGAAGCGCCCGACGATCAGCGCGGCTGGCTGCTGCTCGCGCGCAGCTACACGGCGACTGGCCGCTATGCCAAGGCGGCGGACGCCTATCAGCGTCTCCTCAAGCTCACGGGCGACCGGCCGGAGATCGACTCCGACTATGCCGAGACGCTGGTCATGCAGGCCGGCGGGCTGGTGACCGAGCAGGCCAGGACGCTGTTCCAGCGGGTCCATGCGGCGCTGCCGGCCGATCCGCGCGCCCGCTTCTATCTCGGGCTGGCGCGCGCGCAAGGAGGCGACGGCAAGGGCGCGCTCGAGGATTGGCTCGCGCTCGAGGCCGACGCGCCCGCGGACGCGCCCTGGCTCCCCGCCTTGCGCTCGGAGATCAAGCGTGTGGCAAAGAAGTTCAAGCTCGATCCCGCGAAGCTGAAGGCGGCCTTGCCACCCTCGGCCGCCCAGCCCGCCCCTGGCGCGCTTTCCTCCGCTCCGGCCAAGCCCGGGCCGATCGCCCCTGGCGCCCCCGCTCCCGACGCCGCCGCCGCCGCGAATCCGCCCGGACCGGGCGCGGGCGATATCGCCGCGGCGGAAGCCATGGCGCCCGAGGCGCGCGACCAGATGGTCCGCGCCATGGTCGAGCGCCTGGCCGCGCGGCTCAAGACGCAGCCCGACGACGTCGACGGTTGGCGGCGCCTGGGCCGCGCTTATCGCGTGCTGGGCGAATCGGCAAAATCGGCCGAGGCGCTGGAGCATGCCGCTGCGTTGGCGCCCAAGGACGTCGATCTCCTGGTGGATTACGGCGACGCGCTGCTCGCGGCCGCCCCGCCGGGAAACACGCTGCCGCCCGCCTTGGTCACGGTGATGCGCCAGGTGCTCGCGCTGGACGGAGAGCGCCGCGAGGCGCTCTGGTATGTGGGCGAGGCCGAGGCCGAGCGCGGCGACAAGGTTGCCGCCGCGACGCTTTGGGGGCGGCTTCTGGGGCAGCTCTCGCCCGGCACGCCGGAGTTCGACCGGGTCAAGCGCAAGATCGAGGCGCTCGGCGTGGTGCGCTGAGCGACCGCGCGGGGATTCAGCTTTTTGGCGGCGTCGCAAGATCCTGCAGCATGCGAAGCAGCAGGGCCTTGTCCCCGCTGCGCAGCCGCCTGGCGAAGCGGCGGTTCTCCCCGGCCACGCGCTTGCTGAGGACGCTATGCAGCTTGCGACCCTCGGCGGTGAGAAAGATCGCGCGCGCGCGACGGTCGACGGTCGACGCAAGACGCTCGATCAGGCCGCGGCGCGCCAGATCGTCGATGATCGTGACCATGCGCGGCGGCTCGGCGCCGAGCGCCGAGGCAAGCGCGGTCTGGCTCACCCCGGGATTGGCATTGGCGAGCCGCATCACCGAGAACTGCACCGTGCTGATGCCGAGGTCGCTCGTAATCTCGGCATAGTCCTGAAAAGCCGCCACCTGCGCGCGCCTAAGCGCGAACCCGATCACCTTGTCCAAGCCCCCCATGTCCAAGGGCCTGAGGGCGCGCTCTGCCGTCGCGCGCGCGCGACCGCCGCCATGCCGGGCCGCCGGCAACTCGCTCGGCCGCGTTGCCGTCGCCTGCTTTTGCGCCATGTCCGCTCCCAACCTCGAAGGCCGCTGCACCATGTCGATATTAGTTATATATCGTAATGATTATTTGGAAGAATTAACTTTGCGCGCGGCGGGGAGAAATGATACCGTCCGGGCAAAAGTCATTCCCGCCAAGGAACGGCGCCGGGCGGCTTTGCGGCCGGCGGTTGCGCCGGTGCCCTGCGGGCGGCAAACAACGGATAACAGTTGGGAGGAAGCGACCATGATCTTGGCATCGGGAGACATCCGCCTAAAGTCGTTCTTGCTCGCCGGGCTCATCTTGGCCTGTGCCGCGCCGCAAGCGGCGCGCGCCGACGAGAAGGCGATCGTCATCGGCGTGATGAACGACATGTCCGGTCCCTATGCGGATTTCCAGGGTCCGGGCTCGGTGCTCGCGGCGCAGATGGCGGTCGAGGATTACGGCGGCAAGGCCGCGGGCCGCAAGGTCGAGGTGATCTCGGCCGACCACCAGAACAAGACCGATGTGGGCGCTGCGATCGCCCGCAAATGGATCGACGAGGAGGGCGTCGACATGATCGCCGACCTGCCCAACTCGGCGGTCGCGCTCGCCGTCAACCAGATCGTCAAGGACAAGAACAAGGTGCTGCTCGCCTCGGGCGCCGGCACGGCCGCGCTGACCGGCGAGCAATGCACGCCCAACACGGTGCAATGGACCTACGACACCTGGGAGCTCGGCCATGCGCTCGGCCATGCCGTGGTCGCGCAGGGCAAGAAGAGCTGGTTCTTCATCACCGCCGACTACGCCTTCGGACATGATCTGCAGAAGCAGTCGAGCGAGGGCGTGATCCAGGACGGCGGCAAAGTGGCGGGCGCGGTCAACGCGCCCTTGGGCACGCCCGATTTCAGCTCCTTCCTCTTGCAGGCTCAGTCCTCGGGCGCCGACGTGCTGGCGCTCGCCGTGGCCGGCGGCGACCTCACCAATGCCATCAAGCAGTCGGCCGAGTTCGGCATCAAGAGCAAGATGACCCTCGCCACCTTCGTGCTCACCGGCCAGAACATCCCGGCCCTCACCCTCCAGGCGGCCCAGGGCCTGCTCACGGTCAATTCCTGGTATTGGGATCTGAACGACGCCACGCGCAAGTTCGCCCACCGCTATCAGGCGCGCTTCCCCAAGCATGAGATGCCCGACGACATGCAGGCCGGCATCTATTCCGGCGTCCTCGCTTATCTCAAGGCGGTCGACAAGGTGGGCGGCGCCGACGACGGCAAGGCGGTGGTGGCGGCGATGAAGACGATGACCTTCGACGAGCCGGTCTATGGCACGGTGACGATCCGCGAGGACGGGCGGGCCATGCATCCCGTCTATCTCCTCCAGGCCAAGACCCCGGCGGAGTCGAAGGAGGCCTGGGACTATTTCAACATCATCGCGACCATCTCGGCCGATAAGGCCTTCCGTCCGCTGGCGGAGGGCCATTGCCCGCTTGTCAAGTCGCAGTGACGGCGGAGGCTCGAAGCCGGTCGCTGTCAATCTCCTTGCATCCGAGGGGGCGTTCCGGGTTATTCTAGGTCGCTGAATCCGCCCGTGAGAGGCGGGATGGCGGGAGGAACGGCCCCGCGCCGCAAGGTCGGGACCGAAGGGGTCGCGCGAACCGGCGCGGGCGGTGTCCGCCTGAGACGGCGGCCCTGCGATCTCCTTCCAGGATCGAGACGCCGAGATCGAGGCTGGACCGAGAGGGACGCGCGTCAGCATGTGGCTGCAAGACGTCAACATGTCGCTGCAACAGCTGCTTTCGGCCTATGGCCCGCTCGCCATCTTCGTCATCACCTTCTTCGAGGGCGAGACGATCTTGATCCTCGCGGGCTTCGCCGCCCAGCAGCATCTGATCCGGCTCGACGAGGCGCTGCTCGCCGCCTTCCTCGGCAGCATGGCGGGGGACCAGCTCTATTTCCATATCGGCAAGCGCTATGGCCAGAAAATCTTCGCGCGCCGCCCTGCCTGGCGTCTGGCCGCGGATCGCGCCTTGCGGCTGCTCGTGCGCTACCAGAACATCTTCATCCTGAGCTTCCGCTTCATCTACGGCGTGCGCATGGTGAGCTCCTTCGCGATCGGGCTCGCCCAGGTGTCCTATCGCCGCTTCACCGCGCTCAACATGCTCGCGGCGGCGATCTGGGCGCTCACCTACGGCCTCGGCGGCTATCTCTTCGGCCGCGAGCTCGACGTGGTGATCGGCCATTTCGCGATTCTGGAGAATGTCGCGCTCGGCGCGCTTGCCGCCGTCTTCGTATGTTTCTGGGCGTGGCGCCATTTGCGCCGGCGGCGGGCGGAGCGCGAGGCCCTCGCGGCGTTGCCCGAGGCGAGCCCGAGCGAGTGAAAGTCCGGCCGCGCCGATCGCCCTGGCGCGCCCGCTCCAACGTCAAATCGGGACACTACGCCGGCGCCTTGTGCCTCGCGCGCGGATAGGCGAAATTAAAGCCATGCCGGAAACGACGCGGCCAAAGGGTCCGAGCATTCGCGCGGTCCCGCAAGGGGACAACCGCGAGCGGCTGATCTGCGCCGATTGCGGCTTCGTGCAATATGACAATCCCAAGATCGTGGTCGGCGCGGTCTGCCGCTTCGAAGGGCGCATTTTGCTCTGCAAGCGCGCCATCGAGCCTAGGCGCGGCTATTGGACCCTGCCGGCCGGCTATCTCGAGCTCAACGAGACGACGGGCGAGGGCGTGCTGCGCGAGGCCTTCGAGGAGGCGCGCGCCGAGATCGCGCTCGAGGGCCTGCTCGCCGTCTACAATATTCCCCGCATCTCGCAGGTGCAGGTCATCTACCGCGCGCGGCTGCTCTCGCCCGCGATCGCGCCCGGACCGGAGAGCGAGGCGGTCGGCCTCTTCGCCTGGGAGGAGATTCCCTGGGGCGAGCTAGCCTTCCCCTCGGTGCGCTGGGCGCTCGAGCATCTGCGCGAGGTGGGCGACGCCGAAAGCTTCGCCGCGCGCGGCAACCCGCCCGGCCAGGTTGGCAATTCTGGCGGGCTGTAGCTACCGCCCGATGCCGAGCAGAATGATTCCCGCGGCGACCGCGCATGAGGCGGCGATGCGGCGGCGGCCCAAGGGCTCGCCGAGCGCGAGCCAGCCGATGAGGGCGGCGAAGACCACCCCCGTCTCGCGCAAGGCCGCGACCTCGCCCATCGCGCCGCGGCTCATGGCCCAGATGGCGATGCCGTAGGCGCCCAGCGAGAGAAGCCCGCCCGCCAGGCCGATGAGCCAGTTGCGGCGCAGATAGGCCAGGCTTGCCCGGCCGCGCAGGACGGGCAAGGCGAGCAGGAGGGGCAGCGAGTCGATGGCGAAGACCCAGGCGATATAGGAGAAGGGCGCGCCCGAGCGCCGCGCTCCCAATCCGTCGGCGAGCATATAGCCGGCGATGGCGATGGCGGTGAGAAGGGCGAAGATGACGGAGCGGCCCTGACCGCCCTTGGGCCAGCCATCCTCGAAAGCGAGGCTGCCGGTGCCGAGCGCCACGAGGGCCACGCCCGCGAGCGCCGGCGTTGCCAGGCGCTCGCCGACCGCGAGGGTCGAGAGCGCCGCCACGAAGAGCGGCGCCGTGCCGCGCGCGAGGGGATAGATGCGGCTCAGATCGCCGAAACGGTAGGCCTCGAGCAGGCAGACGTAATAGCCCCCATGCGCGATCATCGAGAGGAGAAGAAAAGGCCAGCTTGCGCGCGCCGGCAGTGGCAGGAGAAAGACCGCGACGACAAGGCTGAGCAAGCCCGGCATCACCGTGACCAGGGTCATCGCGAGGAAGCGGTCCTCGGCTCCCTTGACGAGGGCGTTCCAGCTCGCATGCATGAGGGCCGCGAGGAGCACCAGGCCGGCGACGGGGAAGGCGAGCGGCATCGTCCGGCGCTCCGCCTATCCTTCTAGAGTCCGAGCAGGCCGCGCGCGAAATCCCTCGCGTCGAAGGGGCGCAGATCCTCCGCCCCCTCGCCGACGCCGATGGCATGGACGGGCAGGCCGAAGCGCTCGGCGAGCGCCACCAGCACCCCGCCGCGCGCCGTGCCGTCGAGCTTGGTGACGACGAGGCCGGTCACCTCGACCATGGAACGGAAAATCTCGACCTGGGCATGCGCGTTCTGCCCCGTGGTGGCGTCGAGCACGAGGAGGGTGGCATGCGGCGCCGTGGCATCGAGCTTGCCGAGCACGCGGCGAATCTTGAGCAGCTCGGCCATCAAGTCTTCGCGGTTATGCAGCCGCCCCGCCGTATCGATGAGCAGCACATCGGCCTTCGCCTCGCGCGCGGCGGCGAGCGCGTCGAAGGCGAGGCCGGCCGCGTCGCTGCCCTGCGGCCGCGCGATCACGGGACAGCCCGTGCGCTCGCCCCAGATCTGGAGCTGCTCGATCGCGGCGGCGCGGAAAGTGTCGCCCGCGCAGAGCATGACCGAGCGGCCCTCGTCCTTGAGGAGCTTGGCGAGCTTGCCGATGGTGGTCGTCTTGCCCGTGCCGTTGACACCAACCACCAGCACGGTGAACGGGCGCTTCGTCGGGTCGATGACGAGCGGCCGCGCCACGGGCGCCAGGATGGCGGCGATCTCCTCGGCGAGGGCTTCGCGCACCTCCTCCGCCGACACGTCGGCGCCGAAACGGCCGGCGGCGAGCTTGGCGATGAGCTTGGCCGCCGTCCCGGGGCCGAGATCGGTCGCGATGAGCAGCTCCTCGAGCTCGGCGAGGGTCGCCGCATCGAGCTTGCGCTTGACCAGAATGGCGCCGATGCCGTCGGCGAGCCGCGTCGAGCTGCGCGCCAGGCCGGATCTGAGGCGACCGAGCCAGCCGCGGCTCGGCGCGCCGGAGGGCTGGCTCATGAGACGATCTGCGCCTTGAGACGCTCGCCGTCGCTCGCCGTGATGCGCGCGCGCGCGACGCTGCCGGGGGGGAGCGCGCGGTCGAGCTCGACCTTCGCATAATGCCCGCTATGGCCGCGCGCGGCCTCCTCGACCAGGACCTCGGCCTCGCCCCCGACCTGGGCGGCGAGGAAGCGGGCGAGCGCCGCCTTGCCGACCGCCCGGAGACGCGCCGCCCGTGCCTTGCGCGCGGCGGGCGCCGTTTGCGGCATGCGCGCGGCCGGCGTGCCGTCGCGCGCGGAATAGGGGAAGACATGGAGGAAGGCGAGGTCGCATTCCTCGACCAGCGCCAGGCTGCGCTCGAACATCGCCTCGCTCTCGGTCGGGAAACCGGCGATGAGATCGGCGCCGAGCGCGATGCCGGGCCTAAGCGCGTGGAGGCGCCGCGCGACCGCGATCGCCTGGGCTCGGCTATGGCGCCGTCTCATCCGCTTCAGGACCAGATCATCGCCGGCCTGCAGGCTGAGATGGAGATGCGGCAGGAGGCGCTCCTCCTCGGCCACGAGGCGGAACAGCTCCTCGTCGATCTCGACCGGATCGAGCGAGGAGAGGCGCAGGCGCGAAAGCGCCGGCACTGCGCCGAGGAGCCGCCGCACCAGCTGGCCGAGGCTCGGGCGGCCGGGCAGATCCTTGCCGTAATCGGTGATGTCGACGCCGGTCAGCACGATTTCCTTGATGCCGCGCGCCACCAGCGCGCGCGCCTCCTCGGCGATGCGGCCGATCGGCACGCTGCGGCTCGGGCCCCGTCCATAGGGGATGATGCAGAAGGTGCAGCGATGATCGCAGCCCTGCTGCACCTGGAGGAAGGCGCGCGCGCGGCCCTCGAAGCCGTCGGCGAGATGGGCCGCCGTCTCGCGCGCTTGCGCGATGTCCTCGACCAGGATGCGCGCTTGGCCCGGCGCATAAGCGCGCGCGCTGAGCTTCTCCTCGTTGCCCAGCACCTGATCAACTTCCGCCATGCCGGCATAGGCGGCGGGGCTGATCTGCGCCGCGCAGCCGGTGACGATGATGCGGGCATGGGGCCGCGCGCGGCGCGCCTTGCGGATCGCCTGGCGCGCCTGTCGCTCCGCCTCGGCCGTGACGGCGCAGGTATTGACGATGACGGCATCCTCGAGCCCCGCCTCGCGCGCGAGACCGCGCATCACCTCGGATTCGTAGGCGTTGAGGCGGCAGCCGAAGGTCAGGATGTCGAGGCCGGACATCTGGCTAGCCGATGAGGGAGCCATCGAGCCGCCCCGAGAAGCTGACGGCGACCGGGCCCGTGAGCACGACATGATTGTCCGCGCGCCATTCCACCTCGAGCGCGCCGCCATCGAGGAGGATACTGCCTTTGCGCGCCGCGAGCCCTCGCCGATGCGCGGCGACGAGGCTGGCGGCCGCGCCGGTGCCGCAGGCGCGCGTGATCCCGGCACCGCGCTCCCAGACCCGCATGCGGAGCCGGCCGTCGGGCAGCGGCTGCACGAGCTCGACATTGGTGCGCTCGGGAAAGAGCGGATCATGCTCGATCCGGGGCCCCAGCGCCGCCAGATCGATCGCCTCGGCGTCGGGCACGAAAAACAGCAGATGCGGATTGCCGACATTGACGGCGGTGGGGTCGGCGAGGGGACCGAGGCTGAAATCGAGATGCAGCGTGTCCATGGCGCGGGCAAGCGGGATTTCGCGCCAATCGAGGCGCACGGGCCCGAGATCGAGCGCGACCAGCCCGCCCGGACGGCGCTCCGCCTGCTAAGGGCCCCGCGACGCTGTCGATCACGATGCTGTCGCGTCCGCTCTCGGCCATCAGGAGCGAGGCGACGCAGCGCGCCCCGTTGCCGCAGGCCTCGACCTCGTCGCCGTCGGCGTTGCGGATGCGGATGAAGGCATAGGCGCCCGGATCGCGCGGCGGCTCGATGACGAGAAGCTGGTCGAAGCCGACGCCCGTGCGGCGGTCAGCCATCGCGCGCGTGAGGGCGGAATCGAGCGCGAGCGGCGCGCGGCGCGCGTCGAGCACGAGGAAATCATTGCCGAGCCCATGCATCTTGAGGAACTCGGGCGCGGCGCGGGGCAGCGTCTCGGCCATGGCCCGCTTATAGGGCCGCGGCCGCGCCCAAGTCCATGGTTTTCCCGGCGCGAAGATGCGCCGCTCCCTCGCGCGGCCTCGTCACGACTTGCGCCGCTTGCGCGGGCTTGTCAGGATCTGCGCCGCTTGCGCGGGCTTATCAGGATCTACGCTGCTTGCGCGGGCTTATCAGGATCTACGCCGCTTGCGCGGGCTTATCAGGATCTACGCCGCTTGCGCGGGCTTATCAGGATCTACGCCGCTTGCGCGGCTTGGGGGGTTTGCCCGATTTGGCGAGCGCGCCGAGCATCTGCCGCACGCCCTTGCGGACCTGCAAATCGGCGATGGCGCCATAGGCCTTGACCAGCTCCATGGTCTCGCGATCCGACAGCATGTCATGGCCATAGCCTTGGCGATCGACGTCGCTCAAGCCGGCGGGTGCTACCGCCTTGGCGCGATGGCTGAGGCCCTCGAAGAAATGGCCGGGCTGGACGTTGAGCACGCTGCAGAGCAGCCACAGCATGCTGGCGCCGATGCGGTTGGTACCGCGCTCGTATTTCTGGATCTGCTGATAGCTTACGCCGGTGACGCCACTCAGCTTCTGCTGACTCAAGCCCAGTTCGATGCGACGCTGCCGCAGGCGTTTCCCCACATGCGCGTCGATAGATTCTACTCGTGCCACCCTAAGCTCTCCCGCTGGTGATGTTGGACAAATTAATCCGGCTAGCGGCCCGAGGAGCCGCAGCGTCCCTTGTTCTCACCCTTGGCGCCCGCCCATTCGGGCAGCAACTCGCATGGTCATAATTATTCAACAAGGTTAGCGAGCACTGCAAGCCAATTCGACATGTCTCCAGAGGCTTTTTTTGAGGGTGCCAAGAGATTTTGACGCATCCTTTCAACAGAAATTGTATATTTTATTAAATCATACTTGGTTCCATACCCGGGTATGGTCGCCTTCCGGTCGCAGCCCTGGCATTTCCACACTCGTTTCGAGCGGATATGTAGGGATTTACTAGCAACCGTGCAGACAATTATGTTTGTGTCTTTTTTCCCGTCATACGAGTGCGGCGGCCCGGCGCCATGCGGGAGTCGTCACCCAATCGACCTCCTCGCGTGTCATCGAGCCCGATGGGCGCCTGCCATGCGCGGAAGCGGATGCCGAACGCGAAATCGCCGCTCAAGACCCGTCAAGCGCGCGACAATGATCGATTGGCCGGTTTTACTCGCCTGCTCTCCGCCGGGCTGTCCGGCGTCTTCGCCGCCTTACCGAGACACGGGGGGATCGCTCCGGCAGACGGCACCAATATTCGACGACTATTTCGCCGCGACCCTGGTGTCTGCCTTAATATCCGTTCTGTCGGTTAAAGGCATAAAACCGCTCGACTTCGCCCGCTGGATCGCGCGGCAGGAAAAAACCAAAACTGGTCCGATTTTATTTAATGTCTTAAATTCGCTTTGCCTTAATGTTTTGCCCGAAATAAAAAACCCCCGCTACAGCCTGTTGGGAGCAGCGGGGGAGTTACAGCCGTCTAACTATCTTTAATTATGATCATGCTTGGGGGTTTGCTGTGATCAGCGCGTGACCGTGGGCGGGCCGAGGCGGTCAGCCAGCTTGGGGCCCTTCCCCCCCGGGAGGGCTCTGCGCCGCCAACGCGGGCTTTCGTCGTCGAGCTGCGGCGATGTAGGCTCGCCGGCGCGGCTCGGGGGCACGCCCGCCACCGGTTTCAAAGAGGGAGTCGATGACGATGCGACGCGGCGCTCATAGGGGCATTCCTGGCGGGGCGCTTCTTGGGGCGCGATCGTGACGCTCCTGCTCGCGACGCTTTTCGCGCCGCCTGCCCGCACCCTCGCGGCCGAGCAATCGCCCGAGGCTTTCCTTCATGCCATCTACGATCATTATGTCGGCGACCCGGCCAAGGCGCCGGGCGTCCCGCTCGATACCAATGCCGACATCCGCCGTTATTTCGCGCCCTCGCTCGCCCAGCTGATCATCAAGGACTATGCGGCCGCGAAGAAACGCGACGAGCCGCCGACGCTCGACGGCGATGCCTTCGTCGACGCGCAGGAATGGCAGATCGCCGCGATCGACATCCAGGTGCAGCGCACGGGCGACGACAAGGCGACCGGGGTGGTGAGCTTCAAAAATTTCGACAAGCCGGTGACGGTCACGCTGCAGCTCGTGAAGCTCAAGGGCGCTTGGAAGATCGGCGAGATCGGCTGGGGCGAGGAGAGCTTGCGGGGGCTCTACAAGACGACGCCCAAGTGACCGGCCGCGGCGCAGCCGCGATTTGATCGCAGAGCGACGCTCCCGCTAGTGTCCTGAACCAGAAGTTCACAAGATCGGTTGGGCTTTGACGGCCGCATTGTGGACGCAGAAGCGTTCGATCGAGGCGAGGATGTCATCGGCTGATTTGGTCCAACGAAAGGGCCGATGATCGGCGTTGTGCTGAGCGATGAAGTCGGCGATTGCGGCATGGAGGGCGGCGACGCTGCGGTGGATACCGCGCCGGATCTGCTTTTCGGTCAGCATGCCGAAGAACCGCTCGACCTGATTGAGCCAAGAGGAACTGGTCGGCGTGTGGTGCACGTGCCAGCGCGGGCGACGCGCCAACCATCTGCGGATCAGCGCTGTCTTGTGCGTCGCGTAATTGTCCATGACGAGATGGACATCGAGATTGCGCGGCACGTTGGCCTCGATCTCGTCGAGGAAGCGCCGGAACTCGGCGGCACGATGGCGCGGATAGCACTTGCCGATCACCCGACCGGTGGCGATGTCGAGGGCCGCGAAGAGTGACGTAGTGCCGTGACGAACATAGTCATGGCTGCGCCGTGCCGCCTGGCCAGGACGCATCGGCAGCATCGGTTGGCTGCGGTCGAGAGCCTGAATTTGCGACTTCTCGTCCACGCACAGAACCACGGCATGCTGCGGCGGCGCGACGTAGAGGCCCACCACGTCACGCACCTTGGCGACGAAGTCGGGATCGGTGGAGAGCTTGAATGTCTCCATCCGATGCGGCTGAAGGCCGAACGCACGCCAGATCCGCTGCACCGTGGAGACCGACAGGCCGCTGGCCTTTGCCATGCCGCGCGAGCTCCAATGCGTTGCGGCGGGCGGCAGGCTCTCCAGCGTCTGCACGATAACCGCCTCGATGCGAGCGTCATCGACCGTGCGTGGTGCGCCGGATCGCGGCTCGTCCCGCAACCCGTCCAGGCGTTGCTCGACAAATCGCCGGCGCCACTTGCCAACCGTCCCCTGATCCACGCCGAGACGGCTCGCGACCCCCTTGTTCTGCTTGCCCTCGGCACAGCACAGCACAATCCGCGCCCGCAGGGCCAACGCCTGCGCCGTATTCCGTCGAGCCGCAAGCGACGAGAGCTCCGAGCGCTCCGTCTCGCTTAGCACCAACGCCGCCAATCGTCCCCTCGCCATCGCAGCCCCCCTGCCATTCCTCGCAAGAGTCTGGCATGGCACCGCGAATCGGCGATACTGCGAACTTCAAATTCGGGACACTAGAGCAAATCCGCGCGAGCGGATATCGCTCCAGCCCCGGCTTGACGGCTTCCGGGCCGGCCACTAGATTGCCGCTTTCCGAGGTGGCCTGTTCAGCGCTCCCGAGGGGGTACGTCAGTTCGCGAGTGTCGCGCACTGGCGCGTTCGGCTTTGGCGCCCGGCTTGGGTTGGTGACGATGTTCGAAAGCCTGTCAACGAAGCTCGGCGATATCTTCGACCAGCTGCGCCGGCGCGGCGCGCTGAGCGAGGCGGACGTCGATACCGCCTTGCGCGAGCTGCGCGTGGCGCTGCTCGAGGCCGACGTGGCGCTCCCCGTCGTCAAGGAGCTGGTCGCTTCGGTCAGGGAGGGCGCCGTCGGCCAGGCGGTGCTGAAAAGCGTCACCCCCGGCCAGATGGTGGTCAAGCTCCTCCATGACCGGCTCGTCGAGATGCTCGGCGCCGAGGAGGTCGGCATCGCGCTCAAGGCGACCCCTCCGGCCGCCATCCTCATGGTCGGGCTGCAGGGCTCGGGCAAGACCACCACCACCGCCAAGCTGGCCTTGCGGCTCAAGGAGCGCGAGCGCCGCAAGGTGCTGATGGCGTCCCTCGACGTGCGGCGCCCGGCCGCGCGCGAGCAGCTCGCGACGCTCGGCCTCCAGGCGGGAGTGGACAGCCTCGATATCGTGCCGAGCGAGCCCCCGTTGGCGATCGCGCGCCGCGCCATGCAGCGCGGCCGGCTCGAGGGCTATGACGTGGTGCTGCTCGACACCGCCGGCCGGATCCATATCGACGAGGCGCTGATGGCGGAGGTCGCCGCGGTGAAGCAGGCGACACAGCCGGCCGAGACGCTTCTCGTGGCCGACGCCATGACCGGCCAGGACGCGGTCCATGTCGCCGAGGAGTTCCATAAGCGGCTTGCCCTGAGCGGCATCATCCTCACCCGCGTCGACGGCGATGCGCGCGGCGGCGCCGCGCTCAGCATGCGGCATGTCACCGGCTGCCCCATCAAGCTCATCGGCGTCGGCGAGAAGCTCGACGCGCTCGAGCCCTTCCATCCCGCGCGCATCGCGGGCCGCATCCTCGGCATGGGCGACGTGGTGTCGCTGGTCGAGAAGGCGGCCGAGACGATCGAGCGCGAGGAGGCGGAGGCGCTCGCGCGCAAGATCGAGAAGGGGCGCTTCGATCTCGAGGACATGGCGCGCCAGCTTGCCCAGCTGCGCAAGATGGGCGGCATGGAGGGAATGCTGGCGCTGCTGCCGGGCGTCGCCAAGGCGAAGAAGGCGCTGGCCGAGCAGAAGCTCGACGACCGCCTGCTGAAGCGCCAGGAGGCCATCATCGGCTCGATGACGCGCTCCGAGCGGCGCAACCCCAATCTGATCCATGCCTCGCGCAAGCGCCGCATCGCCACGGGCTCGGGCACCAGCGTGCAGGACGTGAACAAGGTGCTGAAGCAGTTCATGGAGATGAGCCGGATGATGAAGCAGGTGACCAAGCTCGGCCAGAAGGGCCTGATGCGCGCCGGCTTCCCCGGCGTCGGCGGCCCGCCGCCGGGAGGCTTCCGGGGATGAGGCTGAGCGCGTTGTCGAAAGGCCGCACAAGGATGAGCCGGCATTCGTCTTCCGGAATGATGGCGAACCGAAAGTCGTTTTGACCTCGTCGATGTCAATGAAAGGAGTCCCATGGCTCTGAAGATCAGACTGGCCCGCGCGGGCGCCAAGAAGCGCCCGTTCTACCGCATCGTGATCGCCGACGAGCGCGCGCCCCGCGACGGCCGCTTCATCGAGCGCATCGGCAGCTACAACCCGATGGTCGCCAAGGATCATCCGGAGCGCCTCGTGATCGACGCGGAGCGCGCCAAGCATTGGCTCGGCGTGGGCGCCTTGCCGACCGACCGCGTGGCGCGCTTCCTCGGCGGCGCCGGCCTCGGGCCCGTGCCGACCGTGCCGACGCAGACCAAGAAGAACCAACCCCGGGCCAAGACGCAGGCGCGTCTCAAGGCGGCCCAGGCGGCGGTGGGCGCCGAGGCGCCGCCGGCGGCGGCGGCCGAGCCGGCGAAAGCCGCGGCCGAGGCCTAAGGAGGGCGAAAGGTGGCCGGCAAGCGCGACAAGGTCTGTCTCGGCATGATCGCAGGCGCCCATGGCGTGCGCGGCGAGCTCAGGGTGCAGAGCTACACCCGCGAGCCGCGCGACATGACCCGCTACGGGGCGCTCTCGGACGAGACGGGCAAGCGCCGCTTCGCGCTCGCGTTGCTGCGCGTCGCGCGCGGCCAGCTCATCATGCGCGCCGCCGACATCGCCGATCGCGACACAGCCCAGGCCCTCGCCGGCACGCGCCTCTATGTCGAGCGCGCCGCCTTGCCCGAGCCGGCCGAAGACGAGTACTACCAGAGCGACCTCATCGGTCTCGCCGTTGCGAGCGAGAACGGCGCGGCCTTCGGCAAGATCTGCGCGCTGCATGATTTCGGCGCGGGAGATCTCGTCGAGATCGAACGTCCCGACGGCGAAAGGATCATGCTGCCCTTCACGCGAGCGGTCTTTCCGCGCGTGGACGTCGCGGGCGGCCGCGCCGTCGTCGAGCCGCCGGGCGAAGTCGACGCCGAGGACCAGACAGGGGAGAAGCTCGCCGAGGAGGAGCTGCGATGAGCGTCGCCGCCACGCCTCCCTGGACCGCGCGCGTCCTCACCATCTTCCCGGAAATGTTTCCGGGCCTGCTCGGCCATTCGCTCGCCGGACGGGCTCTCGCCGCCGGCCTCTGGCAGCTCGAGACGGTGGACATACGCGGCTTCGCGCGCGACAAGCACCGCACGGTCGACGACGCGCCTTTCGGCGGCGGGGCGGGCATGGTGATGCGGCCCGACGTGCTGGACGCGGCTCTCGACGCGGCGGCCGAGGGCGCCTCGCCCCTGGTCTGCCTCTCGCCGCGCGGCCGGCTCCTGGATCAGGCGCGCGTGCGCGCGCTGGCCGCCGGCCCGGGCGTCACCCTCATCTGCGGCCGCTTCGAGGGCATCGACGAGCGGGTGATCGAGGCGCGGTGCATCGAGGAGCTCAGCCTGGGCGACTTCATCCTCTCGGGCGGCGAGCCGGCGGCGGTCTGCGTGATCGACGCCTGCGTCCGCCTCGTCCCGGGCGTGCTGGGGAGCGTGCGCTCCCTCGAGGAGGAAAGCTTCGAGCGGGGCTTGCTCGAATATCCGCAATTCACCAGGCCGCAAAGCTGGCGGGGGCGCGAGGTCCCCGAGGTGCTGCTGAGCGGCCATCACGAGCGTATCAAGGCCTGGCGGCTCGCCCAGGCCGAACGCATGACGCGGGAGCGCCGGCCGGATCTTTGGGCCCGCTATGCCGGCCACCGCAAGGAAACAGAGGGTGACAGGCCATGAACATCATCGAGCAAATCGAGAGCGAGCAGATCGCGAAGCTAACCGCCAAAGGGCCCGTCCCGAACTTCGCGCCGGGCGACACGCTGCGCGTCCATGTCAAGGTGATCGAGGGCACGCGCGAGCGCATCCAGGTCTTCGAGGGCGTCTGCATCGCGCGCAAGAATTCCGGCGTCAATTCCGCCTTCACGGTGCGCAAGATCAGCTACGGCGAAGGCGTGGAGCGCGTCTTTCCGCTCTATAGCCCGCTCGTCGATCATATCGAGGTGGTGCGCCGGGGCCGCGTGCGCCGGGCCAAGCTCTATTATCTCCGCGGCCGCACCGGCAAGGCCGCGCGCATCGCCGAGAAGACGAGCGGCGCGGGACCGCGCGAGGTGGCGAGCGCCGCCGAGCTCGATGTGAGCGAGCTCGAGGCCGATCTCGCCGCGAGCGCGCCCGCCGAGCCGGCCGAGGGCGAGGCCAAGCCCGCGACCAAGGCCGAGCGCAAGGCGAAGAAGGCGGCCGCGAAGGCGGCCTCATGAGCGGAGCTCCGCCGAGAAGTGCCGGGCGGGAAGCCGAGGACGAACGATGACGAAGCCAAGGACGCTCTTCGACAAGATCTGGGAGAGCCATCTCGTCGAGCGCCAGCCGGACGGCACCTGCATCCTCTATATCGATCGCCATCTCGTGCATGAGGTGACGAGCCCGCAAGCCTTCGAGGGACTGCGCCTGGCGGGGCGCAAGCTGCGCCGGCCCGAGGCCACGCTCGCGGTCGCCGACCACAACGTGCCGACCGAGGACCGCAAGGGCGGCATCAAGGACGACGAATCGCGCATCCAGATCGACACGCTCCGCGCCAACTGCAAGGAGTTCGGCGTACCGCTCTTCGACATCAACGATGTCCGCCAGGGCATCGTCCATATCATCGGTCCCGAGCAGGGCATGACGCAGCCGGGCATGACCATCGTCTGCGGCGACAGCCATACCTCGACCCATGGCGCCTTCGGCGCGCTGGCCTTCGGCATCGGCACCTCGCAGGTCGAGCATGTGCTGGCGACGCAGACGCTCGTGCTGAAGCCGGCCAAGAACATGCGCGTCACGGTTTCGGGCGCACTGCCGCCCGGCTGCACGGCCAAGGACATCGTGCTCGCCATCATCGGCAAGATCGGCACCGCCGGCGGCACGGGCCATGTCGTCGAATATGCCGGGCCGGTGATCCGCGCCCTCTCGATGGAGGGGCGCATGACGGTCTGCAACATGACCATCGAGGCCGGCGCGCGGGCCGGCCTCATCGCGCCCGACGAGACCACCTTCGCCTACCTCATGGGCAAGCCCATGGCGCCCAAGGCCGGCCAGTGGGAGCAGGCGGTCGCCTTCTGGCGCAGCCTGCCCTCGGACGAGGGTGCGCGTTACGAGCGCGAGGTCGTGCTCGACGCCAACGAGATCGTGCCGCAGGTCACTTGGGGCACGAGCCCGCAGCATGTCGTACCCATCACCGGGCGCGTGCCCGATCCCGCGGCTGCGCCCGACGAGAACACGCGCACCGCCTGGACGCGCGCGCTCGACTATATGGGGCTCGTGCCCGGCACGCCCCTCTCCGAGATCGCCATCGACACGGTCTTCGTCGGCTCCTGCACCAACGGGCGGATCGAGGATCTGCGCGCCGCCGCCGAGGTCTTTCGCGGGCGCCACGTGGCGGAAGGCGTGCGCGCGCTGATCGTGCCGGGCTCGGGGCTCGTCAAGGAGCAGGCCGAGGCCGAGGGTCTCGACCGCATCTTCCTCGCCGCGGGCTGCGAATGGCGCGAGCCTGGCTGCTCGATGTGCCTCGCCATGAACGCCGACCGGCTCGAGCCGGGCGAGCGCTGCGCCTCGACCTCCAACCGCAATTTCGAGGGCCGCCAGGGCCGCGGCGGGCGCACCCATCTGGTGAGCCCGGCGATGGCGGCCGCGGCGGCGGTGGAGGGCCACCTGACCGACGTGCGGCAGCTGGTCTGAGCGGGGCGACGATGGAGAAGTTCACCACCCTCAAGGGCGTCGCGGCGCCGCTGCCGCTGACCAATGTCGACACCGACATGATCATCCCGAAGCAGTTCCTCAAGACGATCCATCGCAGCGGGCTCGGCAAGGCGCTCTTCTTCGAGCACCGCTACCATGACGACGGCAGCGAGAAGCCGGACTTCGTGCTCAACAAGCCGCCCTACCGCGCTGCCGCGATCCTCATCGCGCGCGACAATTTCGGCTGCGGCTCGAGCCGCGAGCACGCCCCCTGGGCGCTCGAGGATTTCGGCATACGCTGCATCATCGCGCCCTCCTTCGCCGACATCTTCTACAACAACTGCTTCCTCAACGGCATGCTGCCGATCAAGCTGTCGGCGGAAGAGGTCGAGAGCCTGCTCGCCGCGGCCGACGGCGCCGAGTTCACGATCGATCTGCCGAACCAGAAGATCCTTCGACCCGACGGCCGCGCGATCGGCTTCGAAATCGATCCCTTCTTCAAGACCTGCCTCGTCGAGGGGCTGGACGAGATCGGGCTCACCCTGCAGAAGAGTCCCTTCATCCGCGATTACGAGGCGAGGCAGCGCGCGGGCCAGCCCTGGCTTTGGCGCTGACCCCGGCGGTCGGCGCGGGCGGGGATGATTCGCCCAGGCAAACCTGCTAGGAATTTCCCCGACAAGCTCCGCACTGTTCACGCCGTCGAACAGCCGTTCCACCATTTCAACCGACAGAGATCGGGAAGGAAACCCTTATGCCCGCCAATAGATCCTTGCTCATATTGCCCGGGGACGGGATCGGCCCCGAGGTGATGCGTCAGGTCCGCCGCGTCATCGAATGGTTCGACCGCCGCCGCGCCGTCCGCTTCGACGTTCGCGAGGGGCTGGTGGGGGGTGCCGCTTACGAGGCCGAGGGCACGCCGCTCTCCGACGCGACGCTCGCGAAGGCGCTCGCCGCCGACGCGGTGCTGCTGGGTGCCGTGGGCGGCCCGCAATGGGATCGCCTCGACTTCGCCCTCAAGCCCGAGCGCGGGCTCCTGCGCCTGCGCAAGGAGATGGAGCTCTTCGCCAATCTGCGGCCCGCGCTGGTGTTCAATTCGCTCGTCGATGCCTCGACGCTCAAGCCCGAGGCGATCGCGGGGCTCGATCTCCTGATCGTGCGCGAGCTTACGGGCGGCATCTATTTCGGCGAGCCGCGCGGCATCGAGAGCCTCGGGAAGGAAGGCCGCCGCGGCTTCAATACCGAGGTCTACAGCACAAACGAAATCCGCCGCGTGGCGCAGCTCGCCTTCGAGCTCGCGCGCAAGAGGAAGCGCCGCCTCTGCTCGGTCGACAAGGCCAACGTGTTGGAATCGAGCATGCTCTGGCGCGAGGAGGTGACGGCGCTCGGCGGCAAATACAAGGATGTCGAGCTCAGCCACATGTATGTCGACAATGCCGCCATGCAGCTGCTGCGCAATCCGAGGCAGTTCGACGTCATCGTGACGACCAACATGTTCGGCGACATCCTCTCGGACGAGGCCGCGATGCTCACCGGCTCGCTCGGCATGCTGCCCTCGGCCTCGCTCGGCGCGGGCGCCAAGGGAGAGGCGAAGCGCGGGCTCTACGAGCCGGTGCACGGCTCGGCGCCCGACATCGCCGGCAAGGACGTCGCCAACCCGATCGCCGCCTTGCTGAGCTTCGCCATGCTGCTCCGCCTCTCCTTCGGCATGGAGGAGGATGCGAGCCTCATCGAGAGCGCGGTCAAGAACGTGCTCGCCGGCGGCCTGCGCACGTCGGACATCATGCAGCCGGGCAAGGGCCGCGTCTCGACCTCGGTGATGGGCGATTCCATCATCCGCGAGCTCGACAAGCAGGCGGCGTAAGGCGGGGCAAGCAATCAAATAAAGACGTGGATGCCCGGCACAAGGCCGGGCATGACGATTGATGGCTTGTTCGATCAGCCCGCGACTGCGAAATTCGGTAGCATGCGCGGCGGCTGGGTTTACATCATGACAAACAGGGCGAATGGCACGCTCTATGTCGGGGTGACCAACGATATCTTCCGCCGGGTTTGGGAGCACCGCGAAGGCATCGCCGACGGCTTCACGAAACGCTATGGCCTAAAGCGGCTCGTCTATGCGGAGCGTCATCCCCAACGCGAGAAGTCCATCAAGCGTTGGCCGCGCGCATGGAAAGTTAGGCCGATCCGTGCCGAGAATCTTGATTGGATCGATCTATATGATTCTCTGACGTGACGGGGACTGAGAAGCGATCTCGGACGTCAAATCAGCCGCTAACCGTCATGGCCGGCCCCCGTGCCGGCCATCCACGACTTGGTCGCCGCCTGAAGAATCCGCTACCTGCCGTCCGGGCGCTACTTCACCTGATAGCGCTCGAGCTCGGCGCCCAAGCGACCGGCGAGGAAGAGCCCGAACATGCGGAAATCGCTCACCAGCGACCAGAGCGGATATTGGAAGGTCGCCGGCCTGTTATGCTCGATGAAGAAATGCCCGATCCAGGCCGGGCCGTAGCCCGCGACGAGGCTAACCAAAAGGAGCCACCAGTTGCCCGTCGCCAGCGCCGCCACGAGCAGGAGGATGGCGAGCCCGGTGCCGGCGAAATGCCAGGCGCGGGTGCGGGCCAGGCGATGCTCGCCCAGATAATAGGGCCAGAATTCGGCATAGCTCGTCGGCATGTTCGACATGGCATCGCCCCGGAATATGCGCGCCGGGCTTGAAATGCGCGGCGCTTCGGCGTAATTCAGGCCCTTCTCAATCGGATGCAACCTCGAAAGCTTTTGTCATGGGCTACAGGATAGCGGTGGTCGGCGCCACCGGCAATGTCGGGCGCGAGATGCTGAACATCCTGGTCGAGCGCGGCTTTCCCGCCGACGAGGTGGTGGCGCTCGCCTCCGAGCGCTCGGCCGGCAAGGAGGTCTCCTTCGGCGAGGACAAGCTCTTGAAGGTGCGCGACCTCGCCAATTTCGACTTCAAGGGCATCGACATCGTGCTGTCCTCGCCGGGTGCCGCGGTCTCGGCCGTCCATACGCCGCGCGCCGCCAAGGCGGGCGCGGTCGTCATCGACAACACCTCGCATTTCCGCATGGACCCCGACGTGCCGCTGGTGGTGCCCGAGGTCAATGCGCATGCGATCAAGGGCTACAGCAAGCGCAACATCATCGCCAACCCGAACTGCTCCACCATGCAGTTGGTGGTGGCCTTGAAGCCGCTGCACGACCTCGCGCGCGTCAAGCGCGTGGTGGTGGCGACCTACCAGTCGGTCTCGGGCGCCGGCAAGGAGGCGATGGACGAGCTCTTCGAGCAGACGCGCGGCATCTTCGTGGGCGATGCGCCGCAGCCCAGGAAATTCACCAAGCGCATCGCCTTCAACGTCATTCCCCATATCGACCGCTTCATGGACGACGGCTCGACCAGGGAGGAATGGAAGATGGCGGCCGAGACCAGGAAGATCCTCGATCCGGACATCGCGGTGGCGGCCACCTGCGTGCGCGTGCCCGTTTTCATTGGCCATGCCGAGGCGGTCAATCTCGAATTCGAGAAGCCCATCACGGTCGAGGAGGCGCGCGCCGCCTTGAAGGCGGCGCCGGGCCTGGCGGTCGTCGACTACCGTCTCGACGAGGGCTATGTCACGCCGGCCGAATGCGCGGGCGAGGACCCTGTCTATGTCAGCCGCATCCGCGAGGACCGCACGGTGAAGAACGGGCTCGCCCTCTGGATCGTCGCCGACAATCTGCGCAAAGGCGCGGCACTCAACGCCGTGCAGATCGCCGAGGAGCTGGTGCGCTCCTATATGCGGAAGGCGGCGTAGCCAGGGATCAGGTATCAGGGATCAGAGGTTGCTTCTCTTGATACCTGATCCCTGTCCCCTGATACCTGGCCTATATCCACAAATGCCCCAGCACGCCGGCGCCGAAGGCGAGCATGATCACGCCCGAGCCGTTGCGGATCCATTTGAGATAGCCCTTGGGCAGCTGGCCGTGGAACAACCCGATCGAGACCGAAAGGGCGATCCACCAGAAGGTCGAGCCCAGAAAAACCCCCGCCACCACGGCAGCACCCCCGCCGAGCGTCTCGGTGCCGACATTGATGCCGGCGGCGACGAAGACGGCGGTGAAGGAGAAGATGGTGATCGGATTGCTGATGGTGAGCACGAAAGTGCTCGCCCAATCATGCAGCAGGTCGTTCGCCTCCGATCTTGGCATTGGGCGGCCGCCATTTGGTCAGCAGGAGATGCGCGCCGAAGACGAGGAGCACCACCGCGCCGCCGAGCTGGAACCAGAACTCCTCGCGCTTGAGGAAATCGGCGGCGAAGCCGATGCCGAAGGCGGCGATGGCGCCGAAAATGGCGTCGGCCAAGGCCGCCCCCATGCCCGAGGCGAGGCCGTAGAACATCCCCTTGGTCAGCGAGCGCTGGATGGCGAGGACGCCGACGGGCCCGAACGGCGCGCCGATGGCGAGCCCGACGGCGACGCCCTTGAGGAACAGCAAGAAGATGATGGGCTCGCCCAGGACGCTTCGCTCCGCCGACGCTACCCCCCGCGCGACGTAGAGCGCTTCCACGTCACTGCGGTCCCGTTTAGCCCATCTCGCGGGCTTTGAACAGTTGTTTGCTGGGCGGCGCGAGTGCCTCCTGCGCGGCGATAAGCGCGAGCTCGTCGGCGCCCGATGCGAGGGTCGCCGCCATGATCGCATGCATGGCCGTGACCGCCGTCTCGAGCGCTAGGCGCGCGTTTGCGCCGCGCAGCAGATGGCCGAGGAAGAGTGCCGCGAAGGCGTCGCCGGCGCCGCTCGCGGGCGCCGTGACGAAAGGGGCCTCGGCGAGCCAGGCCGGACCGTCTGCTTCCGCGAGAAGCGCGCCGATCCACGCTTCGTGGCGTATCCCAGTCGCGATCACGCGGCGCGGGCCGCGCGCGATCAGTACTCGCGCGGCGGCGCGCGCCTCTCCGGCGCTCTCGGCCGCCCGGTCCGCGAGGAAGGCGAGCTCGAAAGGATTGAGAATGAGGATGTCGGCGCGCGGCAGCGCCTCGTCGCGGAAGAATTCGGCGATGCCCGGCCGCACATAGAAGCCCTTGCTTGTATCGCCCATCACCGGACAGCAGCAATAGAGGGCGCGGCCGTTCGCCGCGCGCAGGCGCGCGACGGCATCGAGCAACACCGCACCCAGGCCCGCATCCCCGAGATAGCCGCTCAGAAGCGCGTCGCATCGGGCAAAGGCGTTGCGCGCCGCGAGCCCGTCGAGCAAGGCCGTGAGCTCGGCGGGCGTCGCTACCCGGCCGGGCGCCGGACCATGGCCCGGATGGTGCGCGAGAGTAACCGTGTCGATCGGCCAGGCCTCGTGGCCCAGACGCTGCAGCGGAAAGACGGCGGCGCTGTTGCCGACATGGCCCTGCACGACCGCCGATTGGAAGGAGATGATGTTCATCGGCCGATGGCGTCGGAGTTCGCAGACCCCGCCGACTGCGCGAACTCTACTCGCGGTT